>NZ_PVYW01000003.1 GCF_003001675.1 Cohnella sp. SGD-V74
ACGGGATATGAATAAAAAGCTCGCGTGGATGGGGTACGATGTGACTTGGTGGATTGGCCGAACGTTCCTGGGCATCGGTCCTAAGCACCTGCAGGCGTATCTTGATCAATTTTGCTATTATTACAATCGCGGCCGATCTACCCTCTACGTTCAATTACTCGCCGATTGCATCCATTCTTCTAGAATCACCTACCCGGAGCTCACTAAGACTGCCGGCGGTTCCCGATCTGGCAGACTGACGCGTGCCTCACGGCAACCATCGCTTAAACTCGGATGATCTGTTCCTTTCCGAATGGAACGAAGCCATTCCCTCACACTCCACAATCTCGTCTTTTTCAAAATAGGGCCTCAAACTGAGTCAGCGGGATACCCAACAAGCCGCTGAACGCTAATTCGCAGCCGGGAGGATGATCAACTGATTAAACGGGATACCCATCGCTAAACGCTATACCAGATTTCTGAGCTGTCGGGATACCGACAAATGAAGGATAGATCATAGTCGATCTCGCAGGAGGCATCCGACCAACCTGACTGGACGGGATATCGGCAAAAGGACGGAAATGGTACTATCGTACCTATTCAAAATGCGGCGCGGAAAAGCTGAGCGAAAGGGATAGCGGCAAAAGAAGAGAAAAGACACTACGTGCATATGCAGAATTTGGCGCAGGTACTTGCCGAATCGTGTACATAAGCCCCGCGGCTCTTGAATTTGGAGCTTCGTCCGATTACAGTAAAATTATCCCTAACGAGGTGAGCTCATGAATCTGCAAAAACGCAAAGACCGCGAAGAGCTTGAACGGCGCATTCCGGCCATGCCCTGGTATGTCGACAAGTTCATTAATTATAAGCTGGCCGATCTCTCCCCGTCCTCCCTGCTCGAATACGTCAGGGACTACGAGATTTTCCTCTCTTGGCTGATGGGCGAAGGGCTGACTTCGGCGTCGAAAATGTCGGACGTGCCCCTGGAGGATTTGGAGCGCCTGCATATGGACAGCGTTGATCATTTTCGGATGCATCTGGCGACGAAGCGCGACCACGCCAATACGAAAACGACGATCTCCCGCAAGCTGTCTTCCCTGCGATCGTTGTTCCATTATTTGAGCCAAATTGCCGAGGACGATAACTTCTACCCGCTGCTTAAGCGCAACGTGATGGCCAAAGTGTCGGTCAAGCGCACGCATAAACCGAAGGATACCGCCGCTAAGCTGGAAGGCAAGCTGCTGCAGGAGCAAGAAATCATCGAATTCATTAACTACATTAAACAAGATTACGCCCACGACGTCGCAACCAACAAGCAAGCGACTTATTCCCATGAGCTGAACCGGATCCGCGACTGCTGCATCGTCAGTCTCATTCTCAATTCCGGCTTGCGCGTATCCGAGTTGGTCAACCTGAATCTGGACGACGTGGACATCAAGAAGCGGCTCGTCTACGTCTACCGCAAAGGGAAAAACGACGATACGTTCAAGACGCCCGTCTATTTTCGCCAGGACACGATTCCCGATCTAGAACAATACATCGCCCAACGAGATACGAGATACAAAGCGCCCAAGCGTGAAAAAGCGATGTTCCTGGCGATCGCCAACGGCAAAAAGGAAGGCTCGCGCATGACGAAGCGGGCGATCCAGGCGATGGTGCTCAAATACGCCAAGCGTTTCGGCAAGCCCTACTTGTCCGTGCACAAGCTGAGACACTCCTTTGCCACCGATTACTACCTGAGCAACGATCTGTACAAAACGCAGGAGCAGCTCGGCCACGCCTCCCCGGAGACGACGCAAATCTACGCCCATCTCACCGACAAAACGATGGCCGAAGCGATCGATCGCCGCAGAGAAGAAGCATAAAAAAGGGAAAAGCGGCCAGACGATCGCTTTTCCCTTTTTATGCATTTCTGAAATAACATTTCGTAAAATAACACTGTATCTATCCAGGTAGCTTATTAAAAATAAAACTGTTTGTCATCTCCATTCAATATTTCATCGAATTCTTCTAACTTTGTTTTTAAAAGGTGGTATCCCCCCTCTTCATCTCCTACTTTCTCTAGTTCATTGAGGGAAATAGGAACAATTATCTTACCACCAAATAGTTGATGCTTAATCTCGTCTATTGCAACGGAAGTAAAGCCTGCTCTGCTAATAATCACCGCTCCATGAATTCCTTTAGCCTCCATTGTTGGGGCCAGATTTCGAATATCTGACACCTCAACTTTGGTTTTTCTATTTTTGCATTCGATTAGTATCAGCGCCCCGAGTCTCCAAAGCCAGGAATCATAAGAGATATTACAACAGTAGAGATCTACCTCAGCTCTGCCTCTTTTCGATCTAACGTCAACTACTTTTAAGCCTGGAATTAACCTAAAAAAATACTGAGCCAGCTCCTCTAATTTTTTTCCCTTTTCAAAAGCTTGGGGTTCTTCCTTCAATTGACGAAGGGAAGTTTTCCAATAAACATGATCAAACATTACTGAGCCCGTTTTATTCTTCACTGAAAGACCGGAAATATCACGAATAAACTTATTAACCGTTGGTAAAAAGGCATGTCGATTTCGCATCATCAGTAAAATGTTTTTGGAAATTCCCGGCTCTTCTTCCCCTTTTAGATACTCTCTTATTTTGATTAATCTCTTTTTTAACCCTGAAACAAATAGATTTACTTCTATGATTCTTGGTTTTATCAAACTAAAAGGACAAATATGTTTCCCTAGGTATTCACAATAACGGCAATATAGATGGCCGAGATCAATTGTTGCTAAATCTTCATCATCCATAGTAGCCAACGCATAAAGAAACACATAGATCCACTCGGAAATTAAATCTATGTTGTTGAAATAGTAGCCAAATGCGTAGACAGGGTTAAGCAATATTTCTTCTACTTCTCCTGCAGTCCATTGACCAACATGCTCACTTTTTAGTTTGCTTAGGTCATCTTCGAAATTGTCCGATAGAGGTAAGAACACTCCTCCTTCTAACAATGTTCCCCAGTTGCCCTGCCGATCAGGAAAAGTTCCCAATACTTTGCGACCGATCATGTTGCGTAAAATAAAGGGACGGGTTAAACACTGGTAACCCTTCAGTATTAGCCGTTCATTGTTTAACCAAAAAGTGAGCGATTGCTGCACTTCAGCTTTCAAGGTTTCATTTGGGTTGGATGACCAGTAAAAAACCAAAACCTCTAGTTCCTCTTGCTCTTCGTGTCTCACTTTAGTCATCTGAGGATAATAGATAGCTTCTGTTGTCATCAACTCTGACAAATAGAGCCAAAACATTGATTCTAGACAATAGCGATCCACTTCATTCACCTTATTTTTCACTCTTCGGAGAATCCGTTCACTCTGCAAATATTGCTCGAACGCCTGTTGGATTTTTGTTCTCCAAGCTTGCTCTACATAACTAATCTTATCCTTGTGCCCAGCAGTAACATACAGCCTTGGAGTTTGCACACCATTTTCAGTATCATCAACGGGAATAAGATGATTTGAACGAGCCTTCTCTACAAAATCACGAAAAGGATAATGGTAATTATCAATACATTGAATCATCATTTCCTCTTCCTTCATAACGCCATCGATAATGTTAAGCAATAATCCTGTGTCATTTGGGAATCTCATGTTTCCTCCTAGTATTAATCTGTCGAGACAAACTTATCCGGGCATAGTGTTTCCAGACAAATCGTGTATACTCAGTTGGATTTCATATTATAACAACAGGGTTTTATAAAAAATAACATAAATCACATAATTTCATTACTTTCATCCTTGAATAGAAAATTTCATAAGTTAAGTCATCTTAATTTAATTTTATATCTAAGGCTGACCAATTGGCATACATGGACAGGTGTCATTGAAGCTCTTCGCAAATCCAGATGTTCTAAAAAAATGGGACACCGTCTCCCGAATGGTGCCCTGACGGAGGACGTTGTTCTAAAGAGTCGCACATTAGCACTCAGACGTGATTCTGGCGAAAGGTTCTCGATATTTCGTCCCCCTCTCTCCAAGAGCTCACGGCGAAGAAGCTGTACGTCAATTGTACAGTCGTAGTTTTATACTTCAAACCATTCCCCTTTTCGCATAACGATGCTGGAACTCATCATGAAATATGGTAAAATGGTGTAGATGAGTTTCATTTTCATTTACATTTTGGCGGCCATGGTTATTTTGCTTCCAGATGTTAGATGCTACATCCGTGGTCGTGGCAGTTTCAGCTCAATTATGTAGAAGTCGAGGTGCATGAAGATGGATTACCGGATTGAAAAAGACTCGCTTGGCGAGGTGCAGGTTCCCGCGGATAAGTTGTGGGGCGCGCAGACGCAAAGAAGCTTGGGCAACTTCCGGATCGGCACGGAGAAAATGCCGCTGGAGCTCGTGCGCGTGTTCGCCCTGCTCAAGAAGAGCGCGGCTCTCGCCAACGCGGATCTGGGCAAGCTGCACGCGGACAAAGCGCAGGCGATCGTGGACGCGGCCGACGAGATCGTGCGCGGCGACTGGGACGAGCACTTCCCTCTCGCGGTGTGGCAGACGGGCAGCGGCACGCAGTCGAACATGAACGTCAACGAAGTGATCGCCAACCGTGCCAACCAACTGCTGGCCGACCGAGGCTCCGAGCAGCGCATCCATCCCAATGACGACGTCAACAAATCGCAAAGCTCCAACGATACGTTCCCGACCGCCATGCACGTCGCCGCGCTTATCGCCGTGGAGGATCTCGTGCTGCCTGCGATCGGCAAGCTGAAGTCGACGCTGCAGGCCAAGAGCGAGCAATTCGCGGACGTGATTAAAATCGGCAGGACGCATCTGCAGGACGCCACTCCCCTCACGCTCGGCCAAGAGATCGGCGGCTGGGTCGCGATGCTGGACAAGTCCGAGCGGATGATCCGCGATTCCGCCGAATATTTGCGCGAGCTGGCGATCGGCGGAACCGCTGTCGGCACCGGCATCAACGCCCATCCGCAGTTCGGGGACAAAGTGGCGGAGAAGCTGAGCGAGCTGAGCGGCAAGCAATTCCTGTCCGCGGCCAACAAGTTCCACGCACTGACGAGCCATGACGAACTGGTCCACGTTCACGGCGCGTTCAAGGCGTTGGCTGCCGATCTGATGAAGATCGCCAACGACGTTCGCTGGCTGGCCAGCGGTCCCCGCAGCGGCATCGGGGAGATTACGATTCCTGCCAACGAGCCGGGAAGCTCGATTATGCCAGGCAAAGTGAACCCGACACAATCGGAAGCGATGACGATGGTGGTCGCCCAAGTGCTGGGCAACGACGTCACGGTCGGCTTCGCCGCAAGCCAGGGCAACTTCGAGCTGAACGTGTTCAAGCCGGTCATCATCTTCAATTTCCTGCAATCGGCCCGCTTGCTGGCCGACGCGATTCATTCCTGGAACGACAACTGCGCGGTCGGCATCGAAGCCAATATCCCCGTCATTCAAGGACATCTCGAGCGCTCTCTCATGCTCGTGACGGCGCTGAATCCGCACATCGGCTATGAGAATGCGGCATCGATCGCCAAGACCGCGCACGCGGAAGGCTTGACGCTTAAGGAAGCCGCCCTGCGGAGCGGTCTGCTGACGGAGCAGCAATTCGACGAGATCGTCCGTCCGGAGCACATGATCCATCCCCAAGCCTAATCGGGATTCCGACGAGCATAATAAGAGAGCAGGAAGCAAGGCATCCTAGCCTTACTTCCTGCTCTTTTTGCTTGCGATCCAGAAAGCCAAAATAATGACCGGAATGAGAATGAACCACGGGACATTAATCGTGCTTTGTGTAATTGCCGCCAGAATCATCACCAGTACGACAAAACCGATCAAATAAAGACAACCTCTGCCGAACGTTTCCAAGCCCTCTCTCCTTTCCCGGAGATATTCCAAGGAAAACAGGTGACAACATGACCCGACAACTCGGAAAAATCGCGCTCCTGCTTGCGCTCTGCCTGATCTCCCCGCTCTCTCCGCTCGCGCTCCATCCTTCGTCCGTGAACGGACAAGCGGTCCAGCCCGAATACGCCAAGTGGGGCATCGTGGCGATGGAAGCGACCAAGGCCAAGTATGGCGTCCCTATCGTCGATTACCGTCACATCGGAAGATTCGCCTCCGCTCCGGGCACGGCCGAAGAAAGATTCAAGCTGTGGCTCAAGGACGGGAACCGGGAGTTCGGCGTTATCGTCTCCGTTCAATTCTATACGGCGAGCGACCGGCTTATCACCGTCAAGTTCCGGGAGACCGACCGTCCAACCTTTCGAAGAACGTAAGGCGGTTGCCGAACGGATCGCCGACCCGCACTTCCAGACAGCCGAAAGCTTTCTCCAAGCCGGGCCTGGCGTAGCCGTAATTTTTCGCTTTCAAGTACTCGTGATAGGCGGTCAAGTTCGACGTCTCGATGCGCAGCGCCGAGCCCGGCGTACAGTCTCCATGATGCTCCGTCAGATGCAGCGCGCAGCGGCCCAGCGACACTTGCGCGTACAGCGGCATGTCGGGCTCGTAGCGATGCTCCCAGTCCAGATTGAACCCTAAGTAACCGACATAAAACTCCTTCGCCTTTGCTACGTCGAAAATCCGCAGCAGAGGTGTTACCGCCGACAATTCGAATGCGGGGACTTCCATCCGCTCACCCTCTTCGCACTGGGTAAAATCGCCAATCGCATGTCAAGCCCATCGTACCATGCAAGCGACGGCAGATCAACGCCGCCGGCCGCGATACAGCAAATAGATGAAGAACGGGGCGCCTACTCCCGCCGTAAACACGCCGACCGGCAGGTCATACGGAAGGAACGCCGTGCGAGCGACGAGATCGGCGGCGACGACGATCAAGCTGCCGCAGATCGCCGCCATCGGGATCAGCCTGCGGGCTCCCGGACCGACGAGCCGCCGCGCGATATGGGGACCGATCAGGCCGACGAAGCCGATGACGCCTCCGATGGCGACCGCCGATCCGGCCAGACCGACGCTGATGGCGATCAGGATGAAGCGGCTGCGGCCGACGGCGTTGCCCACGCTGATGGCCGAATCATCCGTCAGCGCCAGCACGTTCATATTTTTCCCATGATAGATCGCCAACAGCAGAAACCCGATCGTCCACGGAGCGAGCATCAGCACGTGTTTCCACGAGCTGGCGTAGATCGTGCCGGTCAGCCATACGTAAGCGTCGGCAGCGGTGTATTGGTCGCCGAACACGAGCAAGGCGTTCGTGTACGCCCCCGTCAGCGCGCCGATGCCGATGCCGACGAGAATGAGCCTGCTCGGCGCGACTCCCTTCTTCCAGGCGAACAGATAGATGAGCATGGAGACGACGCCCGCACCGCACATCGCCGCAGCCGGCAGCCAGTGAATGCTGACCGCCGCGGATCTGAACGTCAGGAATGAAGCTGCCGCTGCCGCGGCCCCTCCGGTAATGCCGATCAAGTCCGGCGCGGCAAGCGGATTGCGGAAGACGCATTGCAGGATCGCGCCGGCTACGGCCAGAGACGCCCCGGTCAACACGGCCACGACAAGGCGCGGCGCGCGCAGCTCGCGAACGACGAGTATCTCCTCCGCCAATCCTCTGCCCAGCAGCGCCTTAACGACATGATCGATGCGAATCCGCATATCTCCGAATGCGATATAGAGAACGGCGAAGGCAATCAGAGCGCAGCCCAGCGCCATGAACCACCTGGCGGAACGGCTCATGCCCTCACCTTCCCTCTGCGAGCGATGTAGATGAAGAACGGCGTGCCGACCGCCGCCGTCATGACGCCGACGGGAAGCTCCTGAGGCGGAATGACGAATCGGGCCGCGAGATCCGCCAGCAGCAGCAGCGTCGCTCCCAGCACGGCCGAATACGGAATGAGCCAGCGGTGGTCCAGGCCGGCCAGGTAACGCGCCACATGGGGGACGACGATGCCGATGAAGCCGATCGGTCCGGCCACGGCAACGGAGCTGCCTGCCAGCAGCACGACGCACAGACCGCCCGCAATCTTAACGAGCGACGTTCTCATCCCGACGCCGACGGCCGTCTCCTCCCCTGCGGCGAGCACGTTCAGGTGCCTGGACAGCAGCCATGCGCCCAGCCAACTGATCGCCATATACGGGAAGACGTCGACTAGCAGTTCCAGCGGCCTGCCCGCGATCGAGCCGGCCAGCCAGAACAGCACGTCCTGCAGCGAGCTCTGGTTGCGCACGAGCAAGCCTTGCGTGGCGGACATGAACAGAGCGGACATCGCCGCGCCCGCCAGCACGATGCGCATCGGCGTCATCCCCTCGTAGCCGAGCGCGCTTAATCCGTATACGGTTGCGGCCGCGACGGCGGCTCCGGCGAACGCGAACCAGACAAGCGTGCTCTGGTTCTGCACTGCAAGCGCCGTCACGCCGAGGACGACTCCGAGCGCCGCTCCCGAATTGATGCCGAGTATCGAGGGCGAAGCCAGCGGGTTGCGGCTGATGGCCTGCATAATGACGCCCGCCACCGCCAGGCTTGCCCCTATCGCGGCCGCGATAAGCGCTCTCGGCAGCCTCGTCAGCTTCACGATCACTTGGTTCATCGAGCTCTCGTCGTAACGAAACAGCGCCGCCATCGTGTCGTTCCAGCTCAGACTCGTAAATCCCCACCGAATATTGGCGATAAAACCGAATGCAAGCAGGACCGCTCCCGCGAGCAGCCCTGCCAGCTTGTACCCGGATCCGGGCAAACCTTGTTCTGTCATTGCTCAAGCTCCTGTTCGTCGATAGGGAAAGACGCCGAAGAACGAGCGCTTGCGCGTCTCGTCCCCCGGCGATCCGTGAGATCGTCTAATTGCTATTCAAGATTGAAATAGAAGTACAGATCGTCCAGCATTTTTTGCGCCGCGAGCGGTCCGCCGGACAAGTTCCAGTTGACGGCGTTCACTTTGTAATACTTTTTGTTTTTGACCGCCTTCAGGTTTTTCCAGAGCGGATTGTCGATCCATTCCTTCTGCAACTTGTAGACGGCTCCGTCTCCATCCCAATCCACGGTGAAGTCGAAAATGTAATCGGCATCCAGCAGCGGCGTTTGCTCCTTCGTTGCCACGTTCATAATGTCTTGCGTCAGATCCGTCTGGGTTTTCGGGAATTTGAAGCCGAGATCCAGCAGGATGTTAGGCGCGAAACCTTCCACGTAGAAGCGGGCTGTGCCGTTCGGGTTCGTGCGAATAACCGATACTTCGGTCTGCGATACTTTCGAGCCCATTTTCTTCTTGAAATCCGCGACGCGTTTGTTCCAGTTGGCCAGGTAAGCGTCCGCCAGCGGCTGCTTGTTCAGCACGTCCGCCGCAAACTTAAGGTTGGCCTGCCAGCTGAATACGTCTTCCGTATGTACGGTAGGCGCAATTTTGCTCAGTTGATCGTTAATTTTCTCGTGTCTCATCTTGGAGGCGATGATCAGATCCGGCTTGAGCGCGGCGATGCCTTCGAGGTTCGGCTGCGTCTCGTCGCCCAGATCTTTGACCCCGATCAGGCTAGGGCGCAAGTATTCGTAGAAAGGCTGCTGCAGGTACGACTCCACCGCTCCGACCGGCTTCACGCCGAGCAGGACGCTCGTGTCCACCATGCCGTTGAACAGGATAACGACGCGTTGCGGAACTCCGTTCAGTTTCGTTTCGCCGAGAGCGTGCTTGACCGTTTTTGTACGGTTCAGATCTACCGTTTTCTTGGAGCCGCTCCAGGATACCCAGATGCCGAACGCGTCGCCGATCGAGCGAACCGGCACGAGCACCGACTTGTCTTTGGAGACCGGAGCGCCTTCCAGCTTAACCGCTTTGCCGTTGATCGTCGCGTTGACGGTGCCCGGCGTGAAGACGATCGATTTGCCGTTCAGGGAGATCGTCGTTTTTTTCGAAGCCGCATCCGTCTTGACGGTAGCTTTCAGCTGTGCAGCGAGCGCAGCGTAAGGAACGAAGATTTTGCCGCCGATCAGTTGGGGCTGGGCTCCGGTGAAGGCGACCTTCTTGCCGTCCAGGTTCAGCGTCACGTTCTGCGTCGTTGCGGCCGACGCGGCCGTAAACGGGATAAGTCCAAAGATCAGGGCCAACGACAGAGCGAAGCCCAGCAAACGTTTGTTCATGCGAATCATAATGCGAACTCACCTTTCTCAGGGGTAGATTTCCGAATCTTCGGCTTCGGGGACCGTTTCTTCATGCGGGAGAGAGCCTTCCGCCTTCTCCTTCAGGTCTCGGATCATCTGATAGAGGCTGTACGAAATGTCGACGAGCTGATCTTTGTTCTTGACCTCGCCGGATTGCTCCAGCAACAGGAACAAATCTCCGCGAACCGTCTCGGCGCGCTGCCCGTCCAGTTTCGCCGCCTCCTCCTCGATCGCTTTCCACGTTCCGGCAAGATCTTGCGCGGCTTGCTGCGCGGCGGACGTATCGTCCTCCTCGATCGCTTGCTTATACGCTTTGACGAATCCATTCATCTTCGTCAAGCCGTCCGCCGCGTCCGTTGACGGTTGCGGCGCTATCGCTTCGTATAGATCCTCGCCCTTGGAAGCGGGTTCGGATGTCGGAATCGCGGATACGCCGCTCTCCTTCGCGCTGCCGGAGGACGATGCGCATCCGGAAGCCAAGCCTGCGAAGGCGATCGCAAGAACAACCGCGCATAACAGTCGATGCTTTCGTGACAAACGTTAACCTCCGTCTCATGTTGATAATGATTTTCAGTATCATTTTATAGAGGGAGTGGCCGTATTTGTATACACGAATTTGTCATCTTCCCATGGACAAAATTTCCGAAAACCGTCAATAAGCGATTGATTGACGTCGCGCGTATTGATAGAATGTAATTGATAATGATTCTCATCGTTTTGTTGAAAGGAGCCTCCCTCTTGAATCGCATAGTCGATTTGATCCAGGCCTACCCGTTGTCCTTGAAGACGCACGAGCTTTCCGTTCGGGCCCGACGGAGAACGGTAAAGCTCGGCCAAAGCTCCATCGTCTATATACAAAAAGGAACCGGTCTTCTGCGCACCTCCGACGGCGCGGAGTTCCGTCTCGAGCCCGGCACCTGCTTGTCGTTCAAGGGCGCGGTCTCGTTCGATTGGAGCAACGACGACGGCATGCCCTTGCGGCTTACCCTGCTGCAGTACCGTACAATCGGAATCGTCGGCGATCGTTCCGGCTTAAACGCCCGTTGGGAAGAGCCCCAGCCGTATCCGGAGGCCGATCGCCTGCCGCCGGCTTTGGCCGCGCAAGCGGGCAGATTGCTCGAGAACGGCAAGCCCGCCCGGGACAACGATCCGCGCATGCATGTCCTGATGGCCGAGCTCTCCCTCCTGCTGCGCGAAGCCGAGTCGCTCTCCGCCTCGCCGTCCGAGGACCAGGGCATGCTTCGCAAAACGATGGAATACATGAGAGCGCACTATATGAAGCCGCTGCAGATGGCCGCGCTCGCCAAGATGGCCGGGCTGACGCCCAGCTCCTTCAGCCGCGGATTCAAGCAGCTCGCCGGCAAGACGCCCGGCGCTTTCCTGACGCAGCTGAGGATAGAACGCGCCAAGTCGCTGATGCGGGAGCCGGACATGAACTTCAAGCAAATTTCCGGTATCGTCGGATTTCAAGACGAGCTGTATTTCAGCCGGGTGTTCAAAAAACTGGAAGGCGTATCTCCCACGATCTATATGAAACGCAATCAACAGCGCGTCGCGATCGTAAGCGGGTTGAATTTGCAGGATCAGATGCTCGCGCTCGGCATCCGCCCGATCGCCGCTCCGAGCTTTCCGACCTTCTACGGCACGGCATCGGGTTTTCCGGTCTATCTGGACGAACTGCTGAAGGCGACGAAGCCGATCAACGCCGAACGGACGATTGCCGCCGACGAGGTGATCGACCTGTCTCCCGACCTGATTCTGAAAGCCGATTTTATTCGCAACTGGCACGACCCGGAGTGGAACGGAGCCGCGAACATGGTGCATCTGCAGGAGCGGGACAGCTGGGAGAGCTACCAGCGGGACATTGCCAGCCAGTTGAACAAGGAGCGGGAGCTCGAACGAATCGAGCGTCAAGTGAAGAAAGCCGAACGCGCCGGCGCGCGCGCCCTGTCTCCTTTCTCGCGCCAAGGCTCCTGGACGATCGTCCGTCTGCTGCCCGGGGATTGCCGCGTGTACGGCAGAACCGGCCATGCGTTCACCGACCTCTTTTATCGGGATCTTCATTTTCAACCGGACGACGGCCTCGACTATCGCTCTTACCGCAGCCGCTCGCTGGAAGAGCTGGTCGCGATGAATCCCGATCGGCTGCTCATCATCTGGAGCGATCCGGACACGGTCGCCGCCTTCGAGGCCCATCCGCTGTGGAGGGAGATGCGGGCGGCGCGCGAGCAGCGGGTGTATTTCCCGAACAGCAAACAATGGGACCCGTGGGGTCCCATTGGCCGGCAGTATATGATCAGAGAGATGACGAACTATTTCTTATCGCGTGCGTAGAGTATGCGCCTTCCTCATAGATGAGGCAGTTGAGCTGCGCTCCGTAAGCGCAGCCTCCGTCTATGGCGATCTTGTCTTCCTGGAACCACACTTCCGGCGCGCCGTGAATTTCTTCGGCTCTCGTATGTCCGAACACGACGGTGCGGTCGACCTTCGTCCTTGAACGGAAGAAATCCTTCTTTATATACATAAAATCGCGGGCAGGCTGTTCCTTCCAATTCGGGTAGGCGGGATTCAGCCCGGCGTGAACGCAAATATGCCGGTCGTCCTCGTAATACAGAGGCAGCTTGCCCAGAAAATCGATATGATGCCCGTAGTGGCGTTCGATATAGGAGATCGCTTCGCTGAGGGTGTCTCCGTTCATTTCGTCCCTGCCCAGCCCGCAGTAGCTGAAGATCGTCCGCTTGCCGCCATGCTCCATAAACTTCGATCGCACGTATGAATCGTTCGTCCGAATCAAGTCGACCAGCCTCTGATCGTGATTCCCCCTCAGCGCCACCGCCCCGTGACGTTCGACCAGCTCCATCACTTTGTCGACGACGTCCCTGCTCCTCGGTCCTCTGTCCACGTAATCGCCCAGCAGTACAAGCCGATCCTGGCCGGGGTCGTAGCGGATTTCCTCCAGCAGGCGCTCGAACGGCTCCAAGCAGCCGTGAATGTCGCTGATCATCAGCGTCCGCTTCATATCGTCACCTGCCCTTCGACGGGAATGCTCATTCGGATTCCCGCCAATTTGCGCGGCCCTTCCTGCAGACGGACTTCGTAGGGCGCAAACCCCAGGCCGGCGTAAAAAAGCAGTGCGCGCGTATTCGTATTGTGGCAGATGAGTCTGACCGTCTTGACGCGATGCTCTTCGGCCGCGCGGTTAATGAGTGTCTGGATCAAGTAGCCGGCCGCCCCCGAGCCTCTGCTCGAAGGGCTAACGATGACGTTGCCGATCCAGCAATCTTCCCCGTCGTTCACCTCGTATAGATTGCCGTATGCGATCACGGAGTCGGCATCGGTAACGACGGTCGGGCAGCTTCTGCCAGCGGCGGCTGCGCGAAGCTGTTCCGCGGTCAACGGGTAAGTCGCTTTCGGATACATGTAGAAAGCCTCGTCTTCGTTTTGCGGAAAAGATGCGATCACCGGGAAATCCGCGTCTGCAGCGTTGCGGTATTGAAACATAGCGGCCTCTCCCTTCTATTAACGTTATTAATTACCTACTATAACATTCTGCGCGCTCCCTCCCCATTCCTTTTTTCGTTTAATGGATTTTTACGCCGCGCAACGCCGAATAAGACCGCGAGCATCGCGGCCTTGACGTTGACGATCGATTACTCTTCGGGAACGAACGCGGCTCTGTCTCCCGAGCTGTCGTACGCTTCCAATTCCGAGATGATGTTCAACCTCGCCCTTCCCGACGTCGCCGCGGTTCCAGCGAAGCGTTGCGCTTCCCGATGCGCTCTGCCGCTTGGCTGCGGCTCACCGAAACGACGGCCATGATCAAGCTTAACACAGCGGCGGCGCTCGCCATCCAAGGGTGATATTGCACGGAGGACGCGGCTTCTGCGGCCAAACCTCCGATTCCCGCGCCGGCGGCGACGCCGAGATGAAGGATCGACGTATTGAGGCCGATCACCAGATTGGAGCGATCGGGCGCTTGCTGAATGAAATACGTCTGGATAGCGGGAATGACGAGCGCCATCGAGAACATCCAGAGCAGCAAGACGGCAAGCGCCGGAATGGCCGCTCCTCCGAGCGCAGGCAGCAGCGCAAGCGTCGCGGCGAGCGATACGAGCCCGCCGAAGAGAAGCCGCTTCGTTCCCCAGCGATCCGTCCATGCGCCTCCCGCCCGCGAGCCGATGACGCTGAGCACGCCCAGTGCCAGCATCATGTAGCCGAGTTCGACCGTATTCAATCGAACGACGCTTTGCAGATATGGCGTTAAGTAGCTGTTCATCGTGGAACTGCTCGTGCTGAAGAAGAAGGAGAAGACGAAGCCCGTCGCCAGCACGGGCGACTTCAATACCGCGAACTGGCGCAGAAACGGAACGGGAGCGTCTCCTGCGACGGCCGGGAACAGCTTGGCGATAAACAGCAGAGCGATTGTGGCCAGCAGCGCCAAGCCTGCGACGATGACGCGCCAGCTCGACCACTCCGTCAGCGCGATGCCCAGCGGAATGCCGATGACCATCGAGACGCTGACTCCGAGCGCTATCGTTCCGACCGCTCTGCCGACCTGCGCAGGCGCTACCAGCTTCGCCGCCGCGCCGAACGCAACGACGGTGAACACGCCCGCCGCCAAACCTACGACCGCTCTCGAAAATAAGATCATGCCGAGATCCCTGCTTGCAAACGAGATCAAGTTCCCGAGCGCGAATACGGCTAACGAATAGATCAGCAAAGTTTTGCGTCCGACGCGGGACGTCAGAGCGACGACGATCGGCGTGCCGATCGCGAACGCCAGCGAGAACGCCGTAATCAACTGCCCGGCCATGGCGATGGAGACGCCCAGATCGTCCGCAATCGGCCTCAGAACCCCGCCCACGACCAGCTCTGCCGTACCCGCCACGAAGGCGCCTATCGCAAGCAGCAGTACGCCTGTATTTTTCATGGATAACACCCTTTCAATGCTCTATTTTGTCGACTAACGGATCCGTTAATTGACATTATAGAATCGGCGCTATCATAATGTAAGAAGGCAAAGTCGTTTGATGTAATCCAGTGAAATTGATCAACTAACATTTTGTAAGCAGGTGATCGAATTGGCGAACAAACGCGCAGAGTCCGCTGAATCCGCTGTCCCCTTCCCCAATATTTGCAACGCGTTAATCATTCTGGGTTCCAAGTGGGCGTTTCCCGTATTGGCCGAACTGACCGCCGGTCCGCTTCGGTTCAAGCAGCTGCAGAGAAATACGAAGGTGATCAATACGCAGTCTTTGACCGATACGTTGCGCTTGCTGGAAAAAGCGGGCGTCGTGCGCAGGGAAGTATTCCCCACCGTCCCGGTTACCGTGGAGTACTCGCTGACGGAGAGCGGCAACGATTTTCGTTCGGTGCTCGGAGAAATGGATCGTTGGGCGACGAAGTGGGGCGCGCCTCGCGCGGAATTGCAATAAATCGCTGCATACGAATAAGCAGTCCCTCATGCCAATGGTCTTGACTTGGCCTGAGGGACTGCTTTGTTAATCCGAGCTGCCGGAATACAGCTCCGCGGGTTAGTCGAACAACGGGACTACTCGAACCTTTTCGTCCACATTGCCCACTCGACGAGCAGAGTCTCCGCCGACTTGAAGGAAGTTTGCTGGCTAGCGTTAGCAAAGTCTCCTCCAGCTTGAGGGAAGTTTGCTCGCTAGCGTTAGTCGAAAAATTAGAACAATTTTGTCTTGAAAGCGCTTTACATTGGGCCGTTAATCGAAAATTTAGAACAACGCGAGTTTGACAGCGCTTCATCGTCTGGCGTTACTCGAAAATCTAGAACAACACCAATCTGGAACCCCTTCGCTGGAGAGAGTTGCTCGAAAACCTGGAGCATCGCTAATCCAATCTTTCGAGAAATGACGATTCCGGCACGCTCTCCCGGCGCCGCCACTTCTCGATTGTCTCAGCTCCTAAATCATTTCAAGCTTCCGGGAACAAGCCGGAGGACAAGTACCTTTCTCCCGTATCCGGCAAAATGACGACGATCGTCTTCCCCTCGTTCTCCGGCCGCTTGGATAGCTGAAGCGCCGCGAACGCCGCTGCGCCGGAAGAGATGCCGACCAACAAGCCTTCGCTCTTGGCCAGCTGCCTCGCGGTTTCGAACGCCTCTTCGTTCTTGACCTGATAGATTTCGTCGACGACCGACGGATCGTAGTTGTCCGGCACGAAACCCGCACCGATTCCCTGAATCTTGTGAATGCCCCTGGAGCCGCCCGACAAAACGGGAGAATCGTGAGGCTCGACTGCCACGACCTGCACCTGCGGACGCCGCTCCTTCAACGCCTGGCCGACTCCGGCAATCGTCCCGCCGCTTCCCACTCCGGCAACGAACAGATCGACCTCCCCGTCGGTGTCTCTCCAAATTTCCTCCGCCGTCGTCGTTCTATGAATCTCCGGATTGGCCGGATTTTTGAATTGCTGAGGCACGTATGCGTTCGGATTTTCCGCGGCGATCTCGTCTGCCTTCCGGATCGCTCCGGCCATCCCTTCGTTTGCCGGAGTCAGCACCAGTTCCGCGCCCAGAGCGACAAGCAGCTTGCGGCGCTCGATGCTGAAGCTTTCCGGCAGCGTAATGATCAGCTTATATCCGAGCGCCGCCGCAGCGAACGCCAGACCGACGCCCGTGTTGCCGCTCGTCGGTTCGACGATGACCGAATCCTTGTGCAGCAATCCCTTATCTTCCGCGTCTCTGATCATCGCGTATCCGATCCGGTCCTTGACGCTGCCGGCAGGATTAAAGTATTCGAGCTTGGCGACAATTCTCGCACCGGCTCCGTTAACGCGCGCATAATTGGCAAGCTCGAGCAGAGGCGTATTTCCGATCAGTTCGGTCAAATTTCCCGCTATTCTGGACATCGAATTCCTCCCAAAGACGAAATTCCAACTAATATTGTCGGATATATACCCCATAGTAACATGGTTACCCCGGCTAAGCAACCTGGCCACTCGTTTGCGGCATAGTATCAAGAAAGAGACACCCTCAGCGGGGTGCCTCTCGTTTCCTGTTCATGTAGGAGTCGTCGATGACTTCCACGCGTACATGCCGGCGAATACCGCCAAGGCGCAACGCAGTCCTAGAGGGATTCTGCCCAGACTCAATACAGAGTCCGGAGGGATTCCGCCTTGAACGTCTGCAGCTCTTCGAAACGGCCGTCGCGAATTTTCGCCGCCCAGTGCGGATCGGCGAGCAGCGAGCGGCCGACGGCGACGAGGTCGAACTGCTCCTGTTCCAGCCGCTCGATCAGCTCGCCGATGTCGGCTACGTCCGAGTTTTGCCCGCGGAACGCTCCGTTGAATTCGACGTCCAGGCCGACGGAGCCGACCGTGATCGTCGGTTTGCCGGTCAATTTCTTCACCCATCCGGCGAGGTTCAAGTCAGACCCCGGAAATTCCGGTTCCCAGAAGCGGCGCGTCGAACAGTGGAAAATGTCGACGCCGGCTTCGACGAGCGGCGCGAGAAACTGCTCCAGCTCCTCCGGCGTCTTCGCCAGCTTGGCATCGTAAAATCCCGACTTCCATTGGGAAATGCGCAAAATAATCGGATAGTCCTCGCCCACCGCGCGTCTGCTCGCTCTGACGATATCGGCCGCGAACTTCGTGCGGGAGACGAGATCGCCTCCGTACTGATCGCCCCTGCGATTCGTCTGCTCCCAGAAAAACTGGTCGATCAGATAGCCGTGCGCGCCATGCAGCTCGATGCCGTCGAATCCGAGACGCTTGGCCTCCCCGGCGGCCCGGCCGAACGCTTCCACGATCGATTCGATCTCTTCTACCGACAGCGGCTCGTTCGTCTTCTCCCCCGTTAAAGTAAGACCCGAAGGTCCGACCGACGGCGCTTCCGGGTTCGGGAGCGAGCCGTTCTGGCGCGTCATGCCGACATGCCAGAGCTGCGGCACGATTTTGCCGCCGGCCTCGTGCACCTCGGAGACGACCTTCGCCCAGCCTTCCAACGACGCGTCGCCGTGGAACAACGGAATGTTGGGGTCGCCCGTCCCCGCCGGGTGATCGATGATCGTGCCTTCGGTGACGATCAATCCGACTCCGTTCTCCGCCCTGCGCCGGTAATAGGCCGCCACGTCCGGCCCCGGTACTCCTCCCGGGGACCGGCTCCGCGTCATCGGAGCCATGACGATCCGATTGGACAATTGAAGCTTCTCCGACGCGAATGGCTTAAACAACGTCTCTGCCGCACGCTGCTGCGCGCTATAGGTTTCTTTGCTCACTCCATAACCTCCAATTTAATTAATCTCTATATACATAAATATAGATATACACGAAGAAAAAAAGATACAGCCTGGGGCGTGCATGCAACCTCCGAGGATAGCAGATATGGCCGAATTTAAGGCGGTGAAAGATGCCCCTGAGCGGGTTTGCTTACACGCCCTAGAGGCAATCTTGAAGCTGTGCGATAAATTGACGGATTCCCTCTTCGTTGCGCCGATAGTACGTCCATTGGCAGTGCCTTCTGGACTCCAGTAAACCGGCCTGCTGCATCTTCACAAGGTAGCCCGATATGACCGATTGAGCGAGTCCTGCTTTATCCGCGATTGATCCTACGCATACCCCCCCTTGAAAATCGCAGTCCGCAGGCATATGGCTTTGCGGGCCGAAATGCCGTTCAGGCTCTTTCAACCACTCCAGTATGCGAATTCTCGTCTCGTTCGACAGCGCCTTGATGATCGATAAAGTATCCATGAGCTTAGTATATCTATTTTTCTAGAAATGTAAATATGTTTGGCTCCTAGCTCGGATTACAGCGCCTCGACGATATCGCCCGCAACGAGCGAACCGATCGAGACGCGGTTGGAGGCGGCGAGGTCTCCGGCCGCTCCGTGCCAGTAGACGCCGACCGCAGCGGCCTTCTCGGCCGAGAATCCTTGGGCGAGCAAGCTGCCGATTATGCCCGCGAGCACATCGCCCGAGCCGCCGGTCGCCATGCCGGCGTTGCCCGTCGTGTTAACCCACGCCGTCCCGCCGCTCCCAGTCGATCGAGCCTGGCGAATACTCCTCCTGAGCCAGTCCGATGCGAGACGCGATGTCCCGCTGCAGCGCCGCTTCCCCGGTCAGCGACTCTCGCGGCACCGCGTATACGATCCGCACTTCGCAGCCCCGATCGGCCAGATGCCTCGCGCAGACGAGTCCATCCCCGCCGTTGTTCCCTTTGCCGGCCAGAATGAGCCACCTCGGCTGTCGGCCGCCATGAATGGCCGCATGCGCTTGCGTCGTTCTCACCGCACTCGCTTGCAGCTTCTCCACTTCGTCCGCCACGGTTCTTCCTGCGTTCTCCATCAGCGACATGGCGGGAATGCCGATCGTATCGATCGCGTATCGGTCGATCCGCCGCATCTCTTCCGCAGTAACCAGGTACATTTCGGCTTCCTCCTCATTCCTGAGAGACGACAATTTATGACATTAAATACTTCCCGACCTTACTCGCCAACCGTTCGCTCTCTTCGTTCAGCTTCAGCAAATTCCGCGCCGCCGAAGCCGTCTGCTCCTTAACCGTCCCGATGCCGTCGACTCCGTCGAAGTACCGGTTCAGGAAGTGCAGGAACACGTCGAGCGTCCGCAGCCGGATCAAGCCCGGAACCGCCTCGGCTTCTTCCCGGCTCAGCCGCAGCCGTCTTCCCGCGCCGCGCAGAAACGCGTCGATCATCTCCGGCCCGTTGTCCGCGTCAAGAAATCCGGAGACGACGACGGCGATCTCCATCGCCCGAAGATCCCGCGTGCAAAACTCGAAGTCGAGAATCGCGCCGATCGTTCCGGCATCGTCCGCCGAGGCAAGACAGTTGGAGAAGTTGATATCCCCGTGGATCAGTTGATGCGGAAGCGAACGAAAGCGCGGCAAATACGCCCGGAAAGCGGCCAATTCCTCCCCGATCAGCCGCAGCGCGGCCGCTTCTTCCCGAAGCTCCGCAGGCGGCTCCCCGCAAAATGCGGCCACCTTGTCCGGCGTGCACCAGGAGTACGACGACTCCATCTCGTAGTACGGGGCGTAAGCAGGAGCTCCGGGCAGCTCCAACGCGGCCAAGGCATGCGCCAGCTCGCCGGTCGACTCGCCCAAGCTTTCCGCCGCTGCCACCTCTCCCTCCGCCGGCCGCTCTCCTTCAATGTAAGCGAACAAGCAGGCCAGCCGCTCCGTCCCATCCTCCAACCTAACGATCGTGCTCCCGTTCTCGCACACCGACGGATTCGGTACCCGAAACGAAAGATTAACCTCATTAAGTTTCTTCAGCAGCAAATGCTCGAAGCCGATTTTCTTCTCGTCCTTATGCGTCTCGTAAATTCTCAGCACCCATCTGCGCCCGTCCGCGCGGACGAAACGCGTCGTATTGTTCCAGCCCGAGTGCCCTCGCTCGACCTCCCAGCTTCCGTCCGGGAAGTAGCGTCGCAAAATTGCATCGAATGGCAAGCTTGTTCCCACTTTCCTGCGTTTTCTTCGTTTGATCACCGCTGATGATCGCGCCCCGCCGTTACCCCTCGTCCGAAGTGCCGTCCGAAGGCTCGCCAAGCAGCGGCGAATACATCATCAGCGCATCGTTTTGCGCGATTTGCTCCTCCTTCAGCCATTCGCCTTCGGCCGTATAGACGTCGCGGTAAAGCTCGTTGTGCCGAACGTAGCCGCCCCATGGCTCCAGCGTGATACGATGATTTCTCTCCCGCACCTCGTACCGGTAACGCCCCGGCTGCTCCGCATACCAGGCTCCGTGCAAATATTCGCTATCCATGCTTAAACGGAGCTGATACGTTGACGACGTGCGATTTGTAATCCGCAAATCCAAATAATTATAAGAGCAAGTGGCGCCGCTTCCGAAAGGCTGAGTCCGCGAAGCGTCGGGAAACACGTCGTAGCTGTGCCGGTGCCTCTCCGTCACGGTCAACTCGGTATGCAGCGTCATCCAATAGATCAGGTTGGACAGCTGGCACAGACCGCCGGCGAGTCCCGTGCGCACCTGGCCGCAGAACAGAATCATGCCGTCCACGTAGCCTTTGCGCCTCGTCGGCCTGCCGATCGAGCGCCAGTAGGACAGCGTCTCTCCCGGTTGCAGCACAATCCCGTCCAGCCGGGGCACCGCCGCCCGCAAATTGACGACTTTGCTGCGCTGCAGCTCCATGTCGGTATCGGCGAGCTTCCGCATAAGCGGCGTCCGGTGCTGCGCAACGACAAAAGGCAGCCGATCCAGGCTCCTCCGCTTGGCGAATCGAACTCCTCCGAACATCCATTCCCCATAGCGGCGCATCGTATAGTACCACTTGCCGGCTTTTAGCCGCAGAGGCGAACGCGCGATCGGCCGAAGCTGCGGCTTCACGGTCCATTCGCCCCTTTTTTCCAATCGGACCTCAGCAGCCCCATCTGAATGACGTCCCAGTAACGGCCGTTCTTATACTGGCGCTCGCGCAGCCGTCCTTCCTGCACGAATCCGCAGCTTGCGTAGCACCGGACGGCGCGCTCGTTGAAGTCGTACACTTCCAGCTCCAGACGGTTCAGGTTCATCTCGCGAAAAGCGAAATCCACCAGCAGCCGCATCGCCTCCGTGCCGTAGCCGCGCCCCATATGCTCGGTCGATCCGATGACAATGCCGATTTTGCCGACGCGGTTTTTCCAATCGATCGAATCCAGATTCACCTGTCCGATGTAGGCCTCCGTGGCGAGATCGGCAATGACGAAGCCTCTGGCGTCCGTATTGCCCTCCAGCATCGCTTCCAGATAAGCCTCGGTCGATTCCTGCGCATGGGGGTACAGAAAAATGTCCGACAGATGACAGACGATGTCCGGATCGTTCACCCATTGGCGAATCCACGGCAGATCGTCCCTGCGATACTCTCTCAGCATCACGTTTGTTCCCGGCAATCTCGGCATACTCAGTCCTCTCCCCTCTTCGGATCGTCGAGCAGCAAGCCCTGATCGATCGATTTTTGCACGATTTCCTGCGTAAACGCCCACAGCGTCTCCGACGTCTGCCGAACGGGCTCTAGCCGCTTCAGCACCTGCGAGCGCACGATGCCGTTTTTGCGCCAGCTCACGCCTCCGGTATAGTAATTATGGATGACAGGCTGCAGCCGGTCGAGCGCGGAAGCGTACCTCGCCTCCGCCGTCTCCTCGTCCTCGAACTCCCGCCACAGCGTCGTCCATTCCTCCCGCTGATCGTCCGGCAGCAGGCCGAACAGCCTGTCCGCCGCCGCTTTTTCGCGAGCCTCTTTATCTTCGTAACCCCGGGTGTCATAAGCGAACGTGTCGCCCGCGTCGATCTCCACGAGGTCGTGCAGCAGCAGCATCCGGATGACGCGATTCAGATCCAGCGACGGATCGTCGGCGTGCTCGAGCAGCAGCGCGGACCATATGGAGACGTGCCAGCTGTGCTCGGCCGAATTTTCAAGCCTGCTCTTGTCGATCAGATACGTTTTGCGAAGCACCGATTTCAACTTGTCGATTTCCACCAAAAAAGCGAGCTGAGCGCTCAACCGATCGTTGCCGATCCATACGTCTTTCGTCATCTCTATTCCCTCCGCTCTCTATTGCCCTATTGTACCATGCGAGAATGCGCCCGGCCCATCCTGCGGCCATGTTCATATTCAGTTCATATTCTCGGCGCACAATAGGAGCGAGATTAGGATCAATCTCCTGCGCGTGCCGATGGTGGCATTTCGGCTTCGTTAAGCGGATAATGAAACATATAAGGCAAGTTCGCATCCCAAACCGATGGAAAAAGGAGGCGCTGTCCATGACCCGAATACTCGTCGTCGACGACGACCCGCACATTCGCGAATTGGTGGAAGTGTTCCTCGTTCAGGAAGGATTCGAGGTCGTTACGGCGACCGACGGCATGCACGCGCTCGAGCAGCTCGAGTCGAGTCCGGCCGATCTGGTCATTCTGGACATCATGATGCCGCGCATGGACGGCTGGGAGCTGTGCAAGGAGCTGCGCGAGCATTACGATATGCCGCTGCTCATGCTGACCGCCAAAGGAGAAACGATGCAGAAGGTCAAAGGGTTCCAGCTCGGAACGGACGACTACATGGTCAAGCCGTTCGAGCCCGTCGAGCTGGTCGCGCGGGTCAAAGCGCTGCTGAAGCGCTATCGGATCTCGATCTCCCAGAACGTCACGGTCGGAGCCGTTGTACTGAACCGGCAGACATACACGCTGCAAGCCGGCGAGCAGGCGCTCACGCTTCCTCTTAAGGAATTCGAGCTGCTGTTCAAGCTGGCCAGCTATCCGGGCAAAACCTTCTCCAGAGAGCAGTTGATCGAGCAAATCTGGGGCTTCGATTACGAAGGGGACGAACGGACGGTGGACGTCCATATCAAGAGGCTGCGGGAGAAATTTCCGGACGGCCAGCACGGCTTCCGCATCGCGACGATCCGGGGCTTGGGCTATCGCTTGGAGGCAACGCCATGAGGCGACGTGACGCTCCCCCCAGGGGCAGGCCCGAATTTTCCGGGCACGGACGCGGACGCGGACGCCAGCATTTTAACGTATTCCGGGAAAACATGGAGCATAGACGCCGAATGAGGGAGCTGGGCAAAGATTTCCGGCCCTCCCGCAAATGGCTGATCCTCATCTTCGCGCAGCTCCATATCGGGCTGGCGATCTGCTGGCTGCTCTCCCACCTTGTGCTCGACGCCGTCTACGCCAGATGGTTTCCGCAATACGAGGATACGCTGCTTCGCCAATATTTCACGTTCGTGGTGACCTTGTTCTTCCTGTTCGTCGGCGCGAATCTGATTCGGCTGTTCTTTGCGCCCATCCGCCGCCAGATGGAATGGTTCATGCAGATGATCAATGCGATGAATCAGTTGGCCAAAGGCAATTTCAACGTCAACCTGGAGGCGAATCCGCGCTTCATGGGCCAATTCGGGCCTCTGGTCACCAGCTTTAACGAGATGGCCAGCCAGTTGAACCATATGGAGCAGATACGACAGGAGTTCATCTCCAACGTCTCCCACGAGATCCAGTCCCCGCTCACGTCGATCGCCGGCTTCGCCCGGGCGCTGCAGCGCGACGATCTGGCTCCCGAGACGCGCAAGCATTACCAGAACATCATCGAGACCGAGAGCAAGCGGCTGTCGCGGATGAGCGACAACCTGCTGAAGCTGACGTCGCTCGAATCCCGGCAGCATCCGTTCGAGAGAAAAGCCTATCGGCTGGACAGACAGCTCCGTCACCTCATTCTCAGCTGCGAGCCTCAGTGGCAGGACAAGAAGATCGAGATGGACGTCGACCTGCCGGAGTGCACGATTACGGCCGACGAAGACCTGCTGAGCCAAGTGTGGGTCAACTTGCTTCATAACGGCATCAAGTTTGCTCCCCAGGGCGGAACGATCGGCGTCCGCGTGTCGAAGGTCAACGACCGGATCCGCGTGCTCATTACCGACGACGGGCCGGGTATTTCCGAAGCGGCTCTGCCGTATATTTTCGAACGGTTCTACAAAGAAGACAAAGCCCGGACGCGCGCGGGAGGCGGCAGCGGTCTGGGACTGTCCATCGTCAGGAAAATCGTCGAATTGCACGGAGGAGAAACGTTCGCTTACAACCTCTCCCCTTCCGGCGCCGCTTTCGCCGTCGACTTGCCCTTCTCCCGGGCGGATTCCCCGCCATAAGGGGCTGTTCCATAAGTAAGAAGAGACATACCAAACAATTATCGATAGGTGAATGGTAATGGGCATCTATCTCCTTCCGCTGCGAGACACCCCACAAAGTGACGTTAAGCTTCGAAGCCTATTCCGATTACTTTGCGGGGGCCCCAAGAGCGTGATCCTGAAATGGGAACGGTAAACCCGTTAAGCGGTGATTTCAGGATCGTATGAGGCAGTCTCCAGGAGATAGATGCCCTTCTTTTTTCATCGATAATTTTGTACGTCCCTACTTATGGCCAGCCCCTTTGTCGGAGACGATGCAGACAATAAAAAATCAGGCTTCCGGCAATCTAGGCCGGAAGCCTGTTCAGCATATAACGAAGGAACAAAGCTTGAAGCTCCCGCGAGGTTCGCGTTCTCGTCTTGCCCATCATGCAGGCCAGCCGATCGCTCAACGCTTCCGGCTCCATTTTCGCGTACATCACGATCTCCTCGTCCGACAACCCGTACAAGAGACATAGCTTAAACGCCGTTGTCTCCCCTGCCGTAAACCCGTATCGTTCTCCGAACTCCTCGCACAATCGGACGGATCGAGCGTCATCCGTCGTCACGACTTCCCAATCCGTCATCATGGTCGCCACGATACCGAATCTCCTCTCGAATTTGCAAGATAAATCTGTCGAAATCTGTCTTCATTAGATATGATAGAATCAATGTATTAGAAGATTTAGGCAGGATGTATTTGTTTTGTATGAAATTGTCTAATAATTTTCCAACGATATCCTTAAATACGGGGGTTCACGACATGTTCCGCTCTCTTCGCTTCAAGATCGCCGTCGCTCTTATCGTCCTCAATTCGATCTCGTTCGTCGCGATGAGCTTTATCAACTACGAAACCTCCAATAAACAGATGAACGACCAGCTCGTTCGCCATCGGCTCGCCGGCTTAACGAGCACCGTCAGCAACTTGAGCGCCATGCTCTCCCTTCGCATGAAGGAAGCCGAGCTGCTCAGCCACTCGATTCCGATGCGCCTGCGAACCCCGGAAGAACGGCTCGCTTACTTGAACAGCGCGGTGTCTCGGACCGATCTTCCGGCCAGACATATCGGCTTCGCTTCCCTGACGGGCCGAATGACGTTAACGAACGGAGAAGTGCTACAGGTATCCGAGCTTGCCGCCTTTCGCCAGGCGCTTGACGGCAAGAGCGCTTTCGCCGCAATGATGCTGGACTCGACGGGGTATCCCGTGCTGTGGCAGATGGTTCCGTTCCATGACCCGGATAATCGTCTGATTGGCGTGATCGGCTTCGCGCTGGACGCCCCCCTGCTATTCTCCAGGCATCTCAACGTGGAATCGGGCGATTACAAGGACAGCTCGATGATCCTGATCGACCGGGACACGAACTTGCTTCACTATACGGACACCTCCCTCATTCTGAGAAGAAACTACATCACCGACGAACCCGCCGTTGTCGAATTCGCGAGACAGCTCCAGAACAGCGAGCAAGGCTACGGAGAATCGATGCTGTTCGGACGCGTGCTGAAAATGTTCTACGTCAAAGTGCCGAACACGGAATGGTATGCGGTCTACTCGGTGTCCAAGAGCGAATTCGAAGCGCCACTGCGCCATTCGCTCTGGCTGAACATCGTTCTGATCGCCGCCACGGAACTCCTTTTGGGCTTGTTCCTGTATGCCGTGACGCATCGATCGATTCTGCGAAGGCTCAAACAGGTCGTCGCCGTGACCCAGAAAGTAGCCGCCGGAGATTTCTACCCGAGTCCCTTGTCGATCAAGAGCAAGGACGAAATGGGCATGCTGGCAAGCTCGGTCAACGGCATGATCGACAATTTGCAAGAGCTGTTCGAACCCTATCAAGCTTTCATCCGGCACAATCAGTATGCTATGATTGTAACGGATTCCCATTTCGTAATTACCTCTTACAATCAACGCGCAGAGGAAATGCTGGGCTACGGAGAGCACGAAGTCATCGGAAGAAAGTCCCTGCTCCTCTGGCACGATCAAGATCAGTTGCAAGAACGCGCGACCTACTATTCGCACAAGCTGCAAATCCGGGTGAACCCGGATGAATCCGTTCTGTTTCTCATGCCGCGCAAAGGCTTTTTGCCGGATTGGGAATGGACCTGGATCAACCGCGAAGGCGCGCGCATGCTCGTATCGTTGAACACAAGCATCATCCGCCATCCGGACGGAACCGCCAAAGGCTATGTGCTCATCGCCAGAGATGTCAGCGAGATCAAACAAGCGGTCGCGACGAACACGAGGCTCTTCGAAATTATGGACAGCGCGCACGATATGATCGCTTCCTTCGACGTGCGCGGCCAGATCTTCTATTTGAACAAAGCCGGCCTCACCTTCCTCGATATCGCCGCTTTGAACGAGAACAACAATCGGCTCAACCAGTATATGCCCATTCCGATGACGGTCCGCTTCGCGGAGGGATTGTCGGCGGCGCGGGTGCACGGGTACTGGCAGGGAGAGATCGATTTCACGACCGCAAGCGGCCGCATTCAGACGACTTCGATTACCGTCGTAGCCCATCAAACAGATGACGAAAAGGAAATCTACTATTCCACGATTGCTCGGGATATTTCCCAGCAGAAGGAAATCCAGCTGCAGCTTCTAGGCGCCAAGGAAGAAGCCGATCGGGCCAACGAAGCGAAGAGCTCCTTTCTTGCGAGGATGAGCCATGAGATTCGCACCCCCCTGAACGGAATCATCGGCTTGACCCACCTTCTTCAACGGCTGGAGCATACCGAGCTGCAAGCGAACTATCTGAAGCAGATTGCCTTGTCCTCCGACAACCTGCTCAGACTGCTTAACGACATTCTCGACTACTCCAAGCTGGAGGCGGACAAGCTGACGATCGAGAACGTGCCGTTCGAGCCCGAAGATCTGCTGCAGAAGCTGAGCGGCCTGTTCTCCGTGCTGATCGGTCCGAAGCCGGTCGACTTCATTATGCGCGCCGATCCCCGTATTCCGGATTGGTTGATCGGCGATCCTACGCGCCTGAAGCAAATTTTGCTCAATTTGGGCAGCAACGCGATCAAATTCACGAACATTGGACTGATCGAGCTTTCCGTATCCGCGGTCCGCGTCGACGAGCGGCAGGCTAAGCTTGCCTTCTCCGTGAAAGATACCGGCATCGGGATGACCGAGGGGCAACGCGAGCGCCTGTTCGAGCCGTTCATGCAGGCCGATGAGAAAACAAGCCGCAAGTACGGCGGCACCGGGCTCGGACTCGTCATCTCCCACACGCTGGTCGAACGGATGGGCGGCACGATTGCCGTGACGAGCGAATACCAGGTCGGAAGCGAGTTTACGTTCGAACTGGAGTTTCCCGTGAGCGTGGATCGGCCGATTGCGGTCAAGCCGCAGTTTCCGGGACTGAAGGTCATCGTGCTGGAAGATCACGACCAAGTCGCCGAGCACTGGCGCGTTCTGCTCACCTCCTTCGGATGCGAGACGGTCGCTCTGTCTTCCTGGCGACAAGCGCGGCTGCTGCTGCAAGAATCCCGCTGGGACGCGATTGTCGTCGACATGGAGTGCGGCGATATGCACGGGGAAGACACGTGGATGGAATGGAAAACGGAGCTGGACGCGGCAGGCGTGAAGGCGATCGCGTCCACGACGCTCTCCGGACGCGATGCCCTCTATCAGCTTCCGGACGCTTATCGTCCAGAGGTCGTGCTTGTCAAGCCGTCTTCCGCGCTGCCGATTCGGCAAGCGCTGCAAGTCGTCACCAGTTCGTCTCGAACGTCGGCCGATCGCCGCTCCGTTCTGCCGGCTGCGGATTCCGGCAAGGCGGCGGGGTCCGCAGCCGACGCGAACGCCCGCATCTGGGTCGTCGACGATCAATCGATTAACCGGATCGTCGTGAAGCAGCTGCTGGATTCGCAAGGTTATGAGGCTTTATTGCTGGAAAGCGGAGCAGAAGCCGTCGAGCTGATCGAGTCGGATCAGGCCGAGGCCGACTTGATTTTGATGGATCTGCACATGCCGGACATGGACGGCATCGAAGCGACTGTGCGCATACGCAAGCTGCACGGCAAGGAACGCTTGCCCATCGTCGCCGTAACCGCCGACGTAACGCCCGAGATGCATGCCCGCTGCCGCGACGCGGGCATGAACGATATCGTGACGAAACCGATCGATCCTGGCGTCCTGTATGCCTCTATCGGCCGATGGCTGCTCGGCGCGGGCCTCTCTCCGTCCCTGCCGAGCCCGGTTGTCCCGGTCGGCGAGGCCGTCGGGCCGTGGCCCAATCTGCCCGAGCTGGAAGCCGGAGTCGCTGTGCAGCGGATCGGCGGCAAGGAACAGCTCTATATGAAGCTGTTGGACAAATTCATGGCGCAATATTCCGATTTTCAGCAGCAGCTGGACCGGCTTCGGGAGGACGGGAAGATGAACGATGCGATCCGGCTCGCCCATTCGCTGAGCGGTTCCGCGGGACACCTCGGAGCGTTGGCCATTCAGGAAGCCGCGGCGACGCTGGAGCGCTCTCTTCGCGACGAAGATCGGGCAGCGGAAGCGGAGGAACGGCTCAACCAGTCGCTGGAAACCGGATTAAAGACGATGAATCGTCTTCTTAATGAAAAAAGGAGTTAGACGAACGACTGACCGCATTATATAATAGACATGCGAGGGCAAATGTTAGCAAAATATGAGTATTCCTAACATTTTACTTAAAGGGTGTGACACGACGTTGACAAGAGTGCTTGTAATTGAAGATGATCCAATCATCGGAGAGATGCTCACCCTCTACCTCACCGAAGAAAATTTCGACGTTCAACGCGTGGAGACCGCGCGCGACGGCAAGCAAGCGCTCGACACCTTTCAGCCGGACATTTTGTTGCTCGACCTGATGCTGCCCGATGCGAGCGGGACGGAGCTTTGCGCGGAATTCAGGCAGCTGACCGCTATTCCGATCATCGTCATTTCCATGAAGCCGTCCGTTACGGTTCGCATTCAGGCGATCAGCTACGGCGCGGACGATTTTCTCGTCAAACCGTTCAGCATGCAGGAGCTTAAAGTTCGCATGGAAGCGGTGCTCCGCCGGACATTGAACATGACTCCGGGTGCCAAGGCGGTCGCCTACCTGCAGCCGCACGACCCGCATCAATCCGCCTCCTCCCCCGGAAGCGGATTGACGCTTGATCTGGAACGGCGCACGATCGTGCTCGACGGCGAACATATCGAGACGACGTTCTCCGAGTACGAGATTATGAAGCTCTTCTATCAGCATCCGAATCGCGTCTTCAGCAGAGAGGAATTGATCAACGCCGTTCGCGGCATCGACTCTTTCATTAACGATCGGGCAATCGACGTTCACGTCACCAACCTAAGGCGCAAGCTGGAGAGAAATCCTAAAGAACCGCAATACATCAAGACGGTTTGGGGAGTAGGCTACAAATTCATGAATCCATAGATCCATCGACTACATAGTTGCAAAAGAACTTCCGGATTTCGCCTTCGGGGTGCGAATCTGGAAGTTCTTTTCTTTTGTTAACGGCGCACATCTTTTCCTAACACTTTCCTTAATACTTTTCCTGTAATTTCCTTAATGATTAACGTTCAAACTGAAGTGGGCTTTCTATGTCCGCGACTCCGCCGGATTCGCACGCGGCGGATGCCGTTCATGCTTGGGGAGTGATGACTGTTGATGAACTGGCTTAATCTGATCGGGCTTATGCAGCATATGGCCGTCGTCATCCTGTTTCTCGTGATCGGTAATCGCCTGTATCCTTCGGTGATTCACCGAACGGTCGCGCTTAAGAACGGAATGCACGGTCTTCTCTTCGGCACCGCGGGCATTCTGACGATGCTTATTCCCTTCCAGGGAGGGGCCGGAACGCTCGCTCCCATGTATCATATCGTCGCCGCGTTGGCGGCTTGGGTCGGCGGACCGTTGTCCGCGCTCGTCTCCGCCGGACTGATGCTCGGCGTGCGGGTTGCTCTGGGCGGCGTAGGCTTGGAGACCGGCATCGTCGCGGTCGGGCTCGCCTCCGCGATCGGACTCGTCTACCGGCGTCTCCGACCGGCCGACCGCGACAGCTCCCTCGGCCTCGTCCACCCTGCGCTGATCGGCGTGCTCGTCTCTGCCGCAAGCATGGGCTTGGCCGCGATTATGCTGCCCGAAGAAATCCGTTCCGTGTGGCTCTGGCACAGCGCTCCGAGCACGCTCGTCGTCTTCCCCGTCTCCTCCATGCTCTTTCATTACTTCATGAATTCGGAATGGACGAGAAAACGCCGCTACGCCATCGACGAGAAGAGCGGCCTGATGTCCTCCGCGCTGTTCCTCCAACAGATCCGCAAATGGATAGACGCGCGCACACCTTTCTATCTCGCCTTGCTCGATATCGACGGATTCAAGATCATTAATGCCATTAATTGTGAGTCGTCGAGAGCCCATCTGCTCAATCAAGTCGGTCAGCGGCTCAAAAATTGGATGCCGGACAACGCTTTGGTATGCAGACTGGAGCGCGAAGAGTTTCTGATCGTCATGACCGATCCTTCCTTCCGCAAGCTTCCCGACGTCTCGCTGGAAATATGGGACGAATTGCAAACGCTGTTATCGTCCCCCTATTCAATGAACAGACAGCTCTATCATCTGACGAGCCATATCGGAGTGACGGCCTATTGGAACGAAGCCATTACGGTCGAGGAGCTGCTCCCGAGAGCCTATGCGGCGCTGCAGCACTCCAAGGATTCGGGCTTGCAGCAAGTCGTTCAATACCACGAGAAGCTGACGACGCAGATCCGGCGCCGCACGATGATCGAAGTGCACGTCCGCACGGCGCTGCAGCATAATCAGCTGCATCTGCAGTATCAGCCGCAATACGAGGTGCATTCGGGGCGGCTAAGAGGATTCGAAGCGTTGTTGCGCTGGGAGCATCCGGAGCTGGGCAGCGTCGAGCCCAAAGAATTCATCCCGCTCGCCGAAAGCACCGAATCGATGCTCGCGATCGGCGAGTGGGTAGTTCGGCAAGCGTGCCTGACGCTGATGCGGGTCGCTCCGTCCCCCTCTTCTCTGACGATATCTGTGAATCTGTCGGCCTCTCAGCTGCTTGATCCGGGATTTGCCGATATCGTCGAACAGGTGCTCTCCGATACCGGAATCGAACCGCAGCGACTGGAGCTCGAGATCGCGGAGCACACGCTGGCCGGCTCCTTCGACAAGGCCGAGCTGCCGATGAAGCGGCTCCGTGCTTTCGGCGTCAGACTTGCGATCGACGATTACGGACTCGGAGCGACGACGCTCCCCCACCTGCGCAGGCTGCCCGTTCAGGCGATCAAGATCGACAACCGCCTCATGCTGGAAACCGCCGGAGCTTCCGATCGGGAGCTGAACGATTCGTTGTTCGAATCGCTTAAGCTGCTTCCCTGCGAGATCGTCGCGACGAGATTGGAAACGTACGAGCAGCTCGCCTTCTACAAAAAGCACGAATGCCATTTCGCGCAAGGGAATCTGCTGGGACGGCCGATGGACGGCGAACGGCTGCCGGCTCTGATCGGCGGCGTGCAGCTGGCGTAGCCGCCGGCTCGCGCCAACCGTCTAGAGCCAGCCCATCCTCTCACGCAGAGACGTAATGTGCGCGACATGGTGCCGGCCGTGCCAGGCATACATTCCGATCGCATAATCGAGCCGGGAGACGGATTGCGACGCCGGGTGGAAGAACGTTCTGGCGAAATCCGCTTCTCTCATGCCTCTCAGCAGGAACACCCACCTGGCGTGCAGCGCCGTCGCGAAGTCGACCGACAGCTCAATCGGAGCCTTGAACGTATCCGGAAGATCGGCCCAAGCCCCCTCGTCATAGGGACGGATCGTCGGCTGCTCTTCCGTCAGCGCCAGCTTAAACCTCGCGAAGCTGTTCAGGTGGCTGTCGCCGATATGGAACGCCACCTGCCGCACCGTCCACCCTTCCGGCCGGTAGGGTGTATCGAGCTGCCGATCGTCCAATCCTTCGAGCGCCGAAGCCAGCTCCGATGGCAAGTCCGCGATGTCGGTAATCCAGTTTTCCCTCTGTTTCCCCGTAACCTCTCCTTCGGCATCGAAGCGCCCGATCGGATATTTCAGCTTCTCCATATCCATCTTCCTCTCCCCTTCGCTCTCGTGCTCGCCTGAATTAGGCGGCAAGTTCCCGCAACGCGTCCAGGAACGCATCCATCTCCTCGTCCGTGCCGATGCTCACGCGCAAGTAGCGGTCGATTCTCGGCTTGTTGAAGTATCGGACAAGGATGCCCCGTTCCTTCAACGCCGCGAACAGCTCGCGCGCTTCCTTGACCGGATGGGTCACGAAGACGAAGTTCGCCAGCGAATCGATCACTTCGAAGCCGAGCTCCCTGAGAGCTGCGGTCGTTCTGTCCCTCGTGGCCACCACTTTCCGGTTCGTCTCTTCGAAATATGCCCGGTCCTCGATCGCCGCGATCGCGCCGGCCAGCGCCAGCCTGTCCAGCGTGTACGAGTTGAACGAGTTTTTGATCCGGTTCAGCCCTTCGATCAGGTCGGGATGTCCGAAGGCCATACCTACCCGAAGTCCGGCCAGCGATCTCGACTTGGACAACGTCTGAACGACAAGCAGATTCGGATATTCGGCAACGAGCGGCACGACCGATTCCCCGCCGAAATCGATGTAGGCTTCGTCGACGATGACGACTTGCCCTCTGTTCGCCTCAAGAATTTCTTTAATGCCATTAGTGATTAAATAACGGGCCGTCGGAGCGTTCGGATTCGGCAAAATGACACCGCCGTTCGGTACCGAATACGACTTCGGATCGATTCTGAACTGTTCGTCGGTCGGTACCGTTTCGTATGGCAATCTGTACAGCTGCGCGTAAACCGGATAGAACGAATAAGTGATGTCCGGGAATAAAATCGGGCGCTTCGCCGAGAAGAACGCCGGAAAAGCGAACGCCAATATTTCATCCGAGCCGTTCCCGACGAATACATGCTCCTTCGTCAAGCCGTAATGCGCCGCGATCGTCTCGCGCAGCGAGTCGCAGGTCGGGTCGGGATACAGACGCAAGTCCGCTCCGGCCGCTTCTCTGATCGCTTCCAGCGCTTTCGGGGAAGGCGGATACGGATTTTCGTTCGTGTTCAGCTTGATGTAGGTCCGGTCCTTCGGCTGCTCTCCGGGTACGTAGGGCTCCAAGGATTCGGTCAGTTCGCTCCAGTATGTACTCATCGTCAGAACCTCCACTCTATTTTCTCCCTGATTATACCTTCAGCCGCTTTGCGGGTCTATATGGCGCATCGTCGTCGTCCCGCGCTAACCAAACGCTATTCATTGACGAAAACAAAACATTACTGTATATTGTCTATCATAAATACAAACGTAATTAGGATGTGTTTGCATAATGAGTAACTCAGATGTTTTCTGGAACAGTTCAGTGGAAGAGTTGAAGCAAGGTTACGTTCGCGAGGATGAACACTTCGTCTGCCTGCTGTGCGGAGAACGCACGGAGCTGGGCGTCGTCTATCCGGAGGACGGCCGTTATTACGATGCCGAGAAAGCGATCCGCAGCCATATCGGCAAGGCGCACGGCTCGGTGTTCGAATACTTGATCGGCCTCGACAAGAAGCTTACCGGCTTGACCGAGCACCAGAACAGCCTGCTCCATCTGTTCTATCAAGGCAGATCGGACGACGAGGTGCGCAAGGAGCTGGGCATCGGCAGCGCCTCGACGATTCGCAACCACCGATTTGTGCTGAAGGAGAAGGAACGCCAGGCCAAAGTGTATTTGGCTTTGATGGAGCTGCTCAAGGAGAAAGACCGCCACGCCCCCGACATCGTTCCCGTGCACAAAACCGCACGAATGGTCGACGAACGCTACCGGATTACGGCGGACGAAGCGGAGCGCACGCTGGATAAATATTTTCCCGACGGCCCCGACGGCAAGCTGACCAAGTTCGCCATTCAGGAGAAGCACAAGGTCATCGTCCTGACGGAAATCGCCAAGCGGTTCGAGCCCGGGCGCACGTATTCGGAGAAGGAAGTTAACGAAATTTTGCTGACTGCCTATGAGGATTATGCCGTCCTTAGAAGATATTTGATCGAGTACGGTTATATGGACCGAGAGCCCGACGGAAGCCAGTACTGGCTTAAATAGGTAGTTCATAAAGTCCGCCAACTTTACTTTACAGAACGGAGAGAGAAATAAGATGAAACCGAAAAGCAAAGAAGAACGAGCGCAGCTGATCGCGCAATATAAGGAGATTCCGATCGAAGCGGGCGTCTTCCAGATCCGCAACAATATCAACGGCAAGGTGCTCGTCGACACGACCCCGAATCTGAAGTCCTTGAACGGAAGGACGGCCAGCCTGAATCTGGGCACCTATCCGAACAAGGAGCTTCAGCGGGAATGGACCGAATACGGAGAAGAAGCGTTCGCGATGGAAGTGCTCGAAGTGCTGAAGCCAAGCGATAATCCGTTCGTGAACGTCAAGGACGAGCTAAAGCTGCTGGAGGACAAATGGATCGACAAGCTGCAGCCGTTCGGCGAGAAAGGCTACCATAAACTCAAATAGGCGACAAGTAGCGGCCCCCGGAGATGCCGGTTTCCTCGAAGCGATCGCCTGACGAGCGCAGAACCGTGAGATTTTCTCCCTCGGCGCCCAGCCACTGCACGCCCAGTACGATGCCGTCGTCGGCGCCGCGGGCGGCGAACAGGAACCGGAACATATCCGGCGAAATCTCGCCCCCGTCGTCGACTCTCCAGGTCGAATTCTCGTTGTATGCGGCCGGATAGTCCATCCATACGAGCCGTTCGCCGTCCTCCCATACGAGACTTGCCAGCATATCCTCGCCTTGACGTTGGAACTCAATGACGTAGATTCGCCGGCCGTCCTGAGCGTGGGCGAGCAGCCAGCCGTGCTCGATCGCGCGCCCTTTCGCCTCGGCGATCTTCTGCGCGACATCGTCCGGCATCTCGTGATCGGCGGATGGCTTAAGCGGGATAAGCGCCTGAACGTCGAACTGCTCTTCGGTCACGAGGTAGTAGCTCTCGTTGGGCGTCGCCTCCCCCTCTTCGATCGCGTAAATATCCCCTTCCATATTGTCGAAGTTATACGCCGCCTGTCTTCCGTTGTCCTGCTCCGAACGGGCTTGATGCTTCTCGTAGCGGATGCGCAGCACCTGACGGCCGCCTTCCCCGATCGCCAGACGATAGTCGCCCAGCGTCCCTTCCTTCACCGCGTCCGGCTCCTCCATCCCGTCTGTCAACGCCATCAGCCGCGTCCCCTCCTCGTCTGCGAATGCGAACAGCGGCGACAACGACTCCGTATTCAGCACGGCTTCGGGCGACTCGCCAGCCTCGGACGCGATCGGCGATTCGGAAGGAGATTCCGATGCCGAGCTTGTTGCCGTGCCGGTTGGCGAAGCCGTCGGTGATTCCGCGATCGGCGTTGCCTCGGGTGTATTCCCCGCTCCGCTGCACCCTGCGACGATCAATGCCAACAGGACAATCATTCCCTTTTTCATTCGCATATCCAGCGCCCCCTGAGTTATCTGTTTCTTTCATTATAACCATCAAGCGATCGAGAAGTAACTTAATTAGCGGGCTGCAGCCCGGGTGGTTCGCTAGACTTTTTCGACAAAGCCGTCGAAGCCGTTGAGTTTTTCGCCGTTCACCGCTTATAATGGAACTTAGTGTGTCAATAAAGGAAAAGGTGTCTGATTCATGAGCATATTAACTGTAACCAACCTATCGCATGGCTTCGGCGACCGGGCCATCTTCAACGACGTCAGCTTCCGCCTGCTCAAGGGCGAGCATGTCGGCCTCGTCGGCGCGAACGGCGAAGGCAAATCTACCTTTATGAACATCATCACGGGCAGCCTCGAGCCGGACGCCGGCAAAGTCGAATGGGCCAAAAAAGTCCGCGTCGGCTACCTCGACCAGCATTCTGCGTTGGAGAAAGGGATGACGATCCGCGACGCGTTGCGCGGCGCATTCCGCTATCTGGTCGATCTCGAAGTTGAAATGAACGACATGTACGAGAAAATGGGCTCCGTAGAGCCGGACGAACTGGAGCGGCTGCTGGAGGAAGTCGGCACGATTCAGGACATTTTGACGAATAACGACTTTTATCTGATCGACGCCAAGGTGGAGGAGATCGCACGCGGTCTCGGACTGGGCGACATCGGCCTCGACCGCGACGTGCACGACCTGAGCGGCGGACAGCGTACGAAGGTGCTGCTCGCCAAGCTGCTTCTGGAGAAGCCGGACATTCTGCTCCTCGACGAGCCGACCAACTATCTCGACGAGCAGCATATCACTTGGCTTACTCGTTTCCTGCAAAGTTACGAGAACGCCTTTATTCTCGTCTCTCACGACATTCCGTTCCTGAACAGCGTCATTAACCTGGTGTACCACATGGGCAACCAGGAGCTCAATCGATACGTTGGCGACTACGACAACTTCGTTCAGCTTCACGAGGCGAAGAAGCAGCAGTTGGAATCGGCCTACAAGCGCCAACAACAGGAGATCGAAGATCTGAAGGACTTCGTCGCCCGCAACAAGGCGCGCGTCTCGACGCGCAACATGGCGATGTCCCGCCAGAAGAAGCTCGACAATATGGACATTATCGAGCTGGCGCGCGAGAAGCCGAAGCCGGAGTTCAACTTCAAGGAAGCCCGCACGTCCGGGCGTATGATCTTCGAAGCGAAAAACCTCGTCATCGGCTACGACGAGCCGCTCTGCCGTCCGATCGACCTGCTGATGGAGCGCGGTCAGAAGGTCGCCCTCGTCGGCGCCAACGGCATCGGCAAGACGACGCTGCTGCGCAGTCTGCTCGGCGAAATCCCTTCCCTGTCCGGCGAAGCCAAGCAAGGCGACAATCTGTTCGTCGGCTACTTCGAACAGGAGGTCAAGGAAACCGCCGACGAGACGTGCATCGAGGCGGTATGGAAGAACTTCCCGGCGATGACCCAGTTCGAAGTTCGCGCGGCGCTCGCCAAGTGCGGCCTGACGACCAAGCATATCGAGAGCAAGGTCACCGTGCTGAGCGGCGGAGAGAAAGCAAAGGTCCGCCTGTGCAACCTGATCAACAAGCAGACGAACTTGCTCGTGCTCGACGAACCGACCAACCACCTCGACGTCGACGCCAAGGACGAACTGAAGCGCGCGCTTAAGGCGTACAAGGGCAGCATCCTGCTCATCAGCCACGAACCGGAATTTTATCGCGAAGTCGCGACCGACGTCTGGAACTGCGAGACCTGGACGACCAAAGTGTTCTAAATAGACAAAAAACCGATACGCCCGGGGGTTATCATCCTCCCGGCGTATCGGTTTTTTTCTGCTGTTGACCCATTCTCTTACATGGTCAATTGCCACTAGTGTTCTGGCGGCGCTGAAACGTCGGGCGTTGCTCTAAACTTTCGAGTATCGTCTCCCAAATTGTGCCCAAACGGCGAGCGTTGTTCTAAACTTTCGAGTATCGGCACTCCGACAAGCCCGCTGCAATGACAGCAAGTCGATTAAACAGCCGAAGGTTTTATCGCGTTCTCTTCCCCTCAGCGCCCTTCCCGCGAACGAATGGCGTCCCGGATTTCCTCCAAAGTCTGCTGCATCTTGTTCATTCTTTGCAGCCCGGAATACTGGTTGCCGATGATGCCCGCCAGGCCGATGATAAGCACGATTGCGATAAACAGCGTCACCGCGCTCCCCCCTCTCCTTTAGTTACTGCGGAGGCACTTTCAGCCCCATGTAGACGAGATCGCGGTCGATGCCGTCCAGCGTCGCCACGCCGGGCAGCAGCCCCCATTGCTCGAAGCCAAACTTCCGCAGCAGCGCCAAGCTCGCCTCGTTGTGGCCGAACACGAGCGCAATAACGTTGCGGATGCCCAGACGCGGACACTCCTCGATCGCTTTCCGGAAAAAGAGGCTGCCGATTCCCCGGGAGCGGTAAGCCGGATCGATATAGACGCTGATCTCGGCGGTCGCATCGTACGCGGCGCGGCTGTGGAACCTGGAGAAGCTGAGCCACGCGATGATCGCCTCCCCGTCCTTCATAACCCAGATCGGCCGATGATCCGCCGAATGCTCTTCGAACCATTGCATTCGATCTTCCGCCGTGACCGGTTCCAGATCGGCTGTCACACTGCGGCTGGCGATTGTGGTGTTATAGATGTCGACGATTCGTTCAAGATCTTCTTTCACGGCGTGTACGATTTCATACGATTGCTGCACGGGAACGGCCTCCAAGCTATGGATCTGATTGCGAAACGTTGTTACCTAATTATAACGCGTCCCGACAAGCAGGCCAATACGCCGACCCTGCGCACCGTCCAGCCGCAAGCCCACCGCGAAGGCAGCCGAACGCCGCGTCCCCCTGTCTCTCTCTTCTATCGCAGCGATTCCCCTAACTCCTGTAAGCTTTTCGTAAAATCTTGTCCAAACCATTCCATGCTCAGTTTGGCGATCGTGCCGTCCGCTTTCGCCGCTCTGACCGCTTCGTCCAGCTTTGCCGCGAGCTCGTCTTCTTCTTTGCGGAGCACGTAGTGGACTCCGCCCTCGAACAGCGGTTCTCCGACCAGCTTAAGCGCCTGATTGCCTTCCTCGTCGGTCTCGAACCGAACGGAAAAGTCCGTCTGAAGCGTCGCGTCGACCCGCTTCGTACGAATGAGCTCGACCAGATCGTGAGCGGCCCCGTTCCCGTACATGACTTCAATCTTTCGCTCCTGCCGGTTATTTGTAGTCTTCGATGTAATACGCGTTGTTGCTGGTGGATGAACCGAGATACAGCTTCCTTCCTCGCAGATCGTCGATCGAACGGATCGTATCGTTATCCATCCCGACGGCCACTCTTGTCATAAAATAGCTGTAGGGTTCCGCGGCAAACAAATACTTGGCTTCGCGCTCGGGGTTGCGGTTCATATGTTAAGTTTCTTGCGCACGGCAATCTCCTCCGGGTAGCCGCCCCATGCGACCGGAGCCAGCTCTCCTTCCGGTTTCAACGCCTCCAGCAGCCATCCGCCGCCGTTTCCTCCGACCGTATCGAGCACGACATCGACGGCCTTCTCCAGAGCGGCGGCCTGTCCCTCGCGGTCGTATGCCGCATACTCGTCCGCTCCAAGCTCCCGCACGAACGCTTCGCTCGCGGATGAAGCTGCCCCGATCACGCGAGCTCCGGCTTGTTTGGCAAGCTGTACCGCAAAATGGCCCACTCCTCCCGAAGTCCCGTTCACCAACACCGTCTGTCCCGGCCCGACGCTCGCCTGCTCGAATAACGCGTGCCAGGCCGTAAATGCCGACATCGGAATCGCTGCAGCCGCATCGTCGGCGAGGCTTGAAGGCTTGATCGCGAGCTGCGACGCCGGTACGGCGACGTATTGGGCTCAACCCCCGCTATTGGCCGTCATTCCGTACACCCTGTCTCCGGGCTTAAACCCCGTCACCTTTCCTCCCGTCCTCGCTACGATACCTGAAATGTCCCAGCCGGGAATGTAAGGCAAAGGGAAACTTTCCCCGGCCAGCCCCGACCGAATTTGCCAATCGCCGGGATTAACGCCCGTCGCCAGCACTTTGACGAGCACTTCGTCCTCCCCGATCTCCGGCAAGGGAACCTCCTCCAACCGCAATACCTCGATGCCGCCTCTCGCATGATAGCGAATCGCTCTCATCCGCTCGTTCGCCCGATTCCCCATCCCTGTTGCCTCCCCGTCTTTTTTCTCATGATCCTCTCGCAATCTGTTGTCGCCGAGCGGTTCATTGATTACAATCGTATTTAACAATACAATTCCGATCAATAAACAATGAATTTCACATTTCGTTTAAACGACAAAACCGACCGAATGTCGGAATAAGGAGGCTGCAACGTTGCGTACCCCTATCGAATCGACGGACAGACGCGTTCGAAGATCCAGTCGCATGCTGAAGGAAGCGTTCTTGGAGCTGATGAGGGAAAAAGGGTTTTCCTCCATCACCGTACAGGACATCGCGGATAAGGCGGATATGAATCGCGGTACGTTTTACGCGCATTTCCCGGACAAATACGCGCTGCTGGAAAGCTCGATCCGCGACAAGTTTCTGAAGGCGCTGAACCGCGAACTCCCTCCCGTCGCCGGATGGAACGCGGCACATCTGCGCTGCTCGTCCGATGCGTATTGGAACATTTCAAGAGCATGCACGGACGCTGCTATCCGGCGGATACGGTGAATCCGTTATTCGAACATGTCGTTCAGGAGGAATTGCGGGCGCTTCTGGCGCACTGGCTGCGAGAAGCCCGGGCGGACAGCGCGGAATGGCCGGTATCGACCGACGTGCTCGCTCTGATGACGAGTTGGGGAATCTTCGGGGCCGCGGTGGATTGGTCCAGAAGAAACGGCGGGCGGACGGCGGAAGAAATGGCGGAGAAAGTCGTCGAGGCGATTATGGACAGCGGAGGTTTAACGGAAGAATAGAAGGAGCTCCGATCAGTTCGACCGGAGCCCCATGTTCACAATGCTTCCGCGGAAATCTCCCTTATGGAACGAACCACGCGATCGGCCGCCGACAAATCCTGATTGCCCGAATTTTCGTTGACGTATCCGATGCAGGTCATGCCGGCCGCCTTGGCCGCGGCAATGCCGTTGCGGGAATCCTCCAGCACGACGCAGTGCCGGGGGTCAGCTCCGAGCTGGCGGGCGGCTTCCAGGTAGACGTCCGGCGCCGGCTTGCCTTTGTCCACTTCCTCCCCGCTCACCACGCAGGCAAAATGCGGGGCAATGCCGAATTTGGCCACCACTTCCTCAATAAACGATCTGGGCGACGAGGAGGCAATGCCGACCGGAATGCCTCGCCTTTTCAACCCGTCCAGCAGCTCCGCGATCCCGTCGATCGGCGTGTAGGAACGTTCGCGCAGCGCTTTGATTTTGGCCGCCAGCTGGTACTCGATAATCTCCTCCACCGTCTGGGGAAGGGACCGCTCTTGGCGAAGCGCCGCCCACATCTCCGGATTCGTCATGCCGACGAACCGTTCCAGCTCCTCCTTCGTAATCTCCGTGCCGAGATAACCCATCGTTTCCATATCGACTTCGAAATGCAGCGGTTCGCTGTCGATAATGACTCCATCCATGTCAAAAATAAAAGCCTGTATCATTCGAATTGTTCCTCCATTGAGATTGTATTGGCAGCTTGCATACATAGGCGTGCGAATCTGCATGCTAATCGGGAGTATGTTCGAGGAGCCGTGAACCGCATGACGACCGCTTCCCAAAACTGCGATTTCTCGCCCATGAAGAAGATGATCGCGGCCGACATTCGGCAAATGATCTCCAAGCTCGAAGTTCTCGCCTCGACGCTGGATCATGAAGGGAACTGCTTGCTGGGCGAACTGGAGCAGATCAAGAAGAACTTCCTTCAGATCGAGTCCAATGCGGCGACGTTTTATTTGAACTGCTATCTCTCCCCGTTCATCGAACGGTATACGGACTTATCGCTTACGATTCAGAGCTTGTCCGACAGACGCCACGGCGCGTTGATCGTCGTCGAGCGCAGCGATCCGCTGGAGCCGCTCCTGCAACCCGGCATTCCGGTCGGAGCGCCGATCAGCCACACGCTGCTCGAATCGATCTTCTATCCCGGCAGCCCGCTGCACGACGGAGCGGTGCTCATTCGCGCCGATCGGATCGTTTCCGCCAAGCACGTACTTCCGCTCGCCTCTGCCCAGAACGACGAGCGAATAACCGGCACGCGCCATCGCGCGGCGGTCGGATTGTCCGAGCGATGCGACGCCATCGTCCTCGTCGTGTCCGAAGAGACCGGCAAAGCCTCCTTCGCCAGCGAAGGTCAGCTGTACCCCGTCATTACGCCGTAGACGACGAGTAACCGGGCAATCGAAAGATCATACTAGATGCATTGCCTACTTAATCGACCGGATTATCCTTCATTTAAATGTCGAGATGTCTTACGGCCGCTTCATTCAGGAGGACTGCATGGAAAAGCGCAAAAAAAGAGATATTCTCTCCATCGCCACGGTCCCGCTCACGATGACTTTGGCCAATTCGATGCTCATTCCCGTCCTTCCCGCCATGCAGAAGGCGCTTCGCATCACTTCTCTGCAGGCGAGCTGGATCATTACCGCCTATGCGGCGGTGGCGATCTTGTTTATCCCGTTAGCGGGATACTTGTCCGACCGTTACGGCCGCAAAGCGGTCATTCTTCCGTCGCTGCTGCTCGTATGCGCGGCGGGAGCGGCGGCTGGCATCGTCGCAGCATGCGGCCTTCGCAACGCTTATGGGCTCATTCTCGGGGCGAGATTGCTGCAGGGTCTCGGCTCGGCGGGCTGCTTCCCGGTCGTGCTGCCGCTTGTCGGCGATCTGTTCAAGAGCGACGAAGACGTCAGTCAGGGACTCGGTCTGATCGAGACGGCGAACACCTTCGGCAAAGTCGTCAGCCCGATTCTCGGCTCGGCGCTGGCGATCTGGACGTGGTATGCTCCGTTCTTCGCCATCCCGGCCTTCGGCGCGCTCTCCTTCCTGCTCGTGCTGCTGTTCGTGAAGCCTCCCAAGCGTTCCGCGGAAGGCGGCTCGACCGCGCGGGTCGGATTGGGGGCCTTCATTCGCTCGGTGCTTGCTCTGATCAAGGCGGAAGGCAAGTGGCTTTACAGCATTTTCGCCATCGGCGGAATTGCCATGTTCGCAATCTTCGGCAACTTGTTTTATTTGTCCGAGACGCTGGAGGATCGCGGCATGAAATCCATATACAAAGGCTTGATGCTGGCGATTCCTCTCGGCGGCCTCTGCCTCGTTGCTTATCTGAGCGGCAAATGGATCGGGCAAAATAAAACCCGCATGAAGTGGACCAGCCTGGCTGGATTCGCGATCGCGACGGCGGCGCTGCTCGCCCTGGGGCTGATGAAGCGAGACGGCACTTGGTGGATTACGTCGATGCTGACGCTGATCTGTTCCGGCATCGGCGCCGCGCTGCCCAGCTTGGACGCGCTTATTACCGAAGGCATTGACAAAGATCAGCGCGGCACCGTAACGTCGCTGTACAGCAGCATGCGTTTTATCGGCGTCGCCGCCGGGCCTCCGGCGAGCGCTCTGCTCATGGACGTATCGAAAGGCGCGCTGTTCCTCGTCGCGGCGACGGCCGCCCTGCTCGCGACGCTGCTTAACTTGTTCGCGATCCGGCCCGAACGAGAACGGCAAGACGCTCGCTCATAGGATGAAGTCGCCGATCGTTCGATAGAGAAGCTCCTTCTCCGTATTCCGGAGATCGTGACCGGATCTTTCGAACTTGGCAAAAGAGACGTCGACGCACAACCGTTCGTACCGCCGGCAGTCTTCGTCGCTGAGCAAGCTGCCGGGCAGCTTGCCGCGCAGTACCATCAATTTCTTGTTGATGCCTTTGGACAGCCGGAGCTGCGTCGATTCCCGTTCGATTCCTCTGACCGCTTCGGGTCGAATGTTCCGTTGCCTGGAGAACTGGACCAGGTACCGGAGCAAGTAATCTTCCGCCCACCCTTCCGGCAGAGCCTTATGCTCCGCCGGATATTCCTGCAGAATGACCGACATGACGGCCAACGATTGCTTCTGGACATAGCCGAGCGCGTATGCGACTCCCCGGGAATTGGCGTATAGATGGAATCGGTTAAGCTGCGCCGCCTCCACGACGGACGCGATATCCGAGACATGGTGCTCCAGGTCGTACCCGCGCTCCGGCGTTCCGCTCTGTCCCCGGCCCCGGAACGACAGCGCGACGCACTTGCGGGGAGACAAATACTCCATCAGTTCGACGTACTCCTCGGCCGTCTCGGACAAGCCCGGGCAGATGAGCAGAGGAACGGACGTATCTTGTTCATTCGAGACGAGATAGTGGATTTCCACCTTGCCGTTGTTCGCGCGATACGATCTTACGTCCATGCCGTCCCACCGCCCGTTCGTTGGATTAGATAGCCGGCATAACGTTGCCGCCGTTAACGGGAATGTAAGCGCCCGTAATAAAGCTGGCCAGGTCGGACGCGAGGAAAGCGACCGCGTTGGCGATTTCCTGATCCGTGCCTCTCCGTCTTAACGGAACGGATTGCTCGTACGCTTCATTGCGCTCGGTATGGTTCTCCCGATCTCTCTCGCTGATCGTCCAGCCCGGAGCCACTTGATTCGCCGTGATGCCGTGCTCGCCGATTTCCTTGGCCAGTACGCGATAGATGCCGTCCATTCCCCGTTTGCCCGCTATGTACGCCGACTGCGTCGGAAAATTTTGCATCGCGCATTCCGTGTTGATGCCGACGAATCTGCCCCACTTCCGTTCGATCATGCCGGGCGCGAACGCCTTGGCCAAGTAGACGCTTTGCATGACGCAGGAGTCGAATTGGCTGGCGTAGTCCTCGGGAGCCTGTTCCAATATGCTTGTCCATTGATATTGGGCGACCGCATTGGCGACCACAATGTCGATCGGCGCGAGCTTGGCTTCAATCTCCTGCTTCATGCCGGCAATAGACTGCCAATCGGTAATATCCGCCTTGACGATCGCTGATCTCACGCCCAAGCTTGTCAATTCCTCTTGCAGAGCCCGCGCCTGATTCTCGTTGCTGCGATAATGAATCGCGACATTAGCGCCGCATTGCGCCAGAGTCTTCGCCATCACTCGTCCCAACTGTCCGGTCGCTCCGGTTACCAGCGCGGTTCGTTTGCCCAGATCGATCTTCATCTGCTGTTCCCCCTTCGTCACTCCCCTTCATCATAGGCAACATCCAACGCGTTGACAACAACAAATAAATCGTTTTCTTTTCGTCCGGCACGGCCTTCTGGACCCTTTGTTTCTTCGTGTCAAGAAAACGGAAGGCTTGAAGCATCGTACAAGAGAAAGCAGAAACCCGCCCCGAGGTTCAAGCCCCAAGGCGGGTTTCTGTCCCATTCATCTTCCGCGTTCTCGCAGCTGCGCAAGAGCAGCTTGTTCAAACATATTTCTCAAGCAAATTTTCGTACGCCGATTTCGGTCTGAGGCCGACCAGCTTCTCGACCGGTTCTCCATCGCGAAACAGCATCACCGTCGGCATCGACATGACGCCGTACTTGGCGGCCGTCTCCGGGGATTCGTCGCAATCCACTTCCAGCACGGCCACTCGTTCCTTATACTCGGCCCCGATCTCGATCATGATCGGCTTAAGCGTCTTGCAGGGCGGGCACCAGGCCGCACCGAAATCGACGAGCGCCAATCCATGGCTCGCAAGGCTCTCCGCCAAGCTTGCATCGTTAACTCGAATCATCTTTCAGATTTCCCTCCTTTCGCTTGCTCGTTTTGTTCCCGGATCGACCGAATGCGGTCCGTAAGGTTGGCGCGAATCTGGCTCAGCTCGACAAGCTGCGCGTCGATTTCCCGCAGTTTGCTTTCGTACAACGGAAGCACTTCCCGACAGAACGCCTCCTCATTTTTAAGCACACAATGAAGAAAGCTCGCAATCTGCTCCGTCGTCAGCCCCAAAGCCAAATAAAGCCGAATCGTGCGCACCTGCTCCACGGCGAGATCCGAGTATTCCCGGTAACCGTTGCTCCCTCGGACCGAGGTCAACAGCTTTTGCTTCTCGTAGTACCGGAGCGAACGTACGCTGACCCCGGTCTGGGCCGACAATTCGCCGATTTGCATGGCAGCTCCTCCCTTGACGGTCGATTCCAAACAAGCATAAACCCTGACATCAATGTCAGGGTCAAGGGAATTTTAATCCCGTTCGTAGATCGATCCGGAGCGGCTGGCGAAGAACTCGGCGTACACCTTCTCCGCGTAAGCGTCCGTCATGCCGGAGATATAGTCGGCGGCAAGCCGTTCCCACGGCCATTTCGCTTTCTGCGCCTCGTAGCTCTCCAGCCAGTCCCGGGGAACGATCAGACGACCTGTCTCGTAGGTTTTGAAGCTTCCCCACAGCCGTTCTATCATGACCTCGCTGCGCTTATGCAGCCGCTGTACGCGAAAATCCTTGATCAAGGTCACCCAGGCGAGCTTCTTCAAAATTTCCATCGTCCGCTGCAGCTCCCAATCCCGCTGTCCGTCGCGAACGAACGTCACCATTTTCCACCCGCTCGACGGCTCGTCGATAATACCGACCTCGCTGGCGAACTTGCGTACCCAGCGGGCCTTCATTTCCCGGCGGGTGCGCGAAGGCTCGCGATCGCATTCCAGGTAGATTTGCGCCCACTGCTCGTAGAAGTCGATCAGCACGCGCTTGACCATCGACTCCTGATCGACGCCCTGCCAGTTCGCCGCGGAGTAATTCGGATCTTCCGTGATTTCCTGCAGCACGTGCGCAACGACGCGATCGTCCTCGAAGAAGGCGCGGTCCATCAAAATTTTCCCGGCGCGAATGCCGTCCTCCAAGTCGTGCGTCGAATAAGCGATATCGTCGCACAAGTCCATCAACTGCGCTTCCAGCGTTGCGCAGCCTTTCGGCATTCCCCACGTATCCCGAAGGAATCCGATGCCTTCCCACTCCGTGCTGTAGACCCCTTTATGCCTGTCGGGATCGTCGATGCAGTACGGATATTTGTTGATCGCCAACAGCACCGCCGCCGTCAGATCCAATCCGCTGTCGCTGCCCGCCCGCTTCTCCAGAAACATGAGAATGCGGAAGTTCTGCGCGTTGCCCTCGTACTTCAGCCCGTGCTCGTCGCGAAGAAGGCGGTCCAGCACCTCTTCTCCCTTGTGCCCGAACGGCGGGTGGCCGAGATCGTGGGCGAGCGAAGCGCACTCGACGACCTCGGGATCGATCGTCAGGCCCGGATGTTCCTTCAGCGCCAGGAACGGATACAGCTTGCTGAGCCGTCTGGCCACTTCCCTGGCGATCTGGGACACCTCCAGCGAATGGGTCAGCCGCGTCCGGTAGTAGTCTCCCGAACCGGCTCCGAATACCTGCGACTTGCCCTGCAGCCTGCGGAAAGCCGGCGACTGGATCAGCCTCGCGTAATCCTTCTCGAACTCGTCTCGGTCATCGCCGGAATGGACGTTCTCCGTATCGTACAATCTCATCTTTCTGACGTTCATGCGATGACCTCCTTGCACACAGTTTCACTCAGAAGTTGAAAATGCTCGTCTTTTTCTCCATAAACTGATCCTGAATCAAATAAGTCCACGTTCGCGAAGGCGGCTTGAACCCCATCCGTTCCCATTCCGCGCGATCGCCGGAATCGGTTGCGCCCAGCCTGCCGAGCGCCCTGGCCGTCTCCTTCTCCAGTTTATCCGGAAGCTGCTCGAAGGCGTGAATGATCCGATGATGAAATTCGTCGACGGGATTGCGGTTCGCCAGGCTCTCCAGATGAATGCCCTCGCGAATGTAAGAGACGTAGGCGAGATGATCGGCCCATGCCTTGTCCATGAAATACAGGCGGATATGCTTCTCGCGCTCGCTCATGCCGCTTCGATCGCGCAGCACCGCTTCGCGCTGGTCGTGATGAATGCGCCGCTGCTCCTCCACCATGTCCGAGTATTTGTTAAGCGTCTTGCGCATCTCGAAATTTTGGCCCATCACGACGCGCTGGATATGATCCATCTTCTTGCTGAACACCGAAGCCGACAGTTCCTCGTCCTGCTTCCCGGTCCGATAAGCGGCCGGAATCGCCTTCTCAATGCCGAAGCGGTTGATCAGCTCGTCCTCCAGACAGACGTAGAACCGGGAAGAGCCGGGATCTCCCTGTCTGCCCGCGCGGCCTCTCAGCTGGTTGTCGATGCGCGCGCTCTCGTTCATGTGCGTGCCGATGACGTACAAGCCGCCGAGCTCGGCCACCGCTTCCGCTTGCGCGGCGTCGTCCGCGCCGAGACGGATGTCGACGCCGCGTCCGGCCATGTTCGTGGATACCGTCACCGCGCCCAGCTCTCCCGCGCGCGCGATAATCTCGGCTTCCTTCTCATCGTTTTTGGCGTTCAGCACGTGGCAGGCGACGTTCGCCTTGCCAAGCTCCTCCGCCAGCTGATCCGACTCCTCGACGCTGCTCGTGCCGATCAGAATCGGCCGCTCCGTTGCGTGCACTTCCGCGATCTCTTTCACGAGCGCTTTGAGCTTCGCTTCCTTGTGCGTATAGATGCGGCTCTCGTGATCAATGCGGATGCGCGGCCGGTTAGGCGAAATCTGCACGACGCTCAGCCCGTACGTCTCCTCGAATTCTTCCGCGGAGTCCTGGGCCGTCGCCGTCATGCCGCTGATTTTCGGATACAGGCTGAGCAGATGCTGCAGCGTGATCGTGCCGAGAATTTTGCCGGACGACTTCGTCTCGATCCCTTCCTTGGCCTCGACGGCGGCCTGCAAGCCATCCGGCCAATGACGGTTCTGGGCCACGCGCCCGGTGTACGGATCGATAATCTCCAGCTTGCCGTCCCGAATGACGTAATCGACGTCCCTCTTAAGCAGCGATTCCGCATGCAATGCACAATTTAATGACGTTAATAAATTGCTGTTGTGCGCTTCGTACAAATTGCCCGTGCCGAGCCGTTTCTCCGCCTTCTCCGAGCCCGACTCCGTCAGGAAGACGTTGCGCTTGTTCTCGTCGAAGTCGTAATCCTCGCCCAGTACCAGCTCCTTCGCCAGCTTCGCCATTCGTCCGCCGTCGCTGCCTCCGGAAGCGACTTCGCCGGCGATCACCAGAGGCACGCGCGCTTCGTCGATCAGCAGCGAGTCCGCTTCGTCGACGATCGCGTAGTGGAACGGACGATGCACGATGTCGCTCTCCGTCATCGCGATCGTATCCCGCAAGTAGTCGAAGCCGGCCTGCTTGGCCGTGACGTAAGTAATGTCCGCCGCGTAAGCCTGCTGGCGCTCTTCCGTCGTCATATCCTCTTTGACCGACGCAACCGTAAGCCCCAGATAACGATAGATCGGTCCCATCCATTGCGCGTCGCGACCGGCCAAATAATCGTTGAACGTCAGCACGTGGACGCCTTTGCCCTGCAGCGCGTTAAGATAGGCGGGCATGACCGCCGCGAGCGTCTTGCCTTCCCCCGTCTGCATCTCGACCATGTTGCCGTCGTGCAGAGCGGCCCCCGCCATGACCTGCACGTCGTAGGGACGCATGCCGAGCACGCGGCTTGCCGCTTCCCCGGCGATGGCGAACGCTTCGACCATGACGTCGTCCAGCGAAGAGCCCGCCCGGACTCTCTCCTTCAGCTTCGCCGACTCGGCCTTCAGCCGGCCGTCGTCCCACCCCGTCAAATCCCGCTCGGAGATCGCCGTCAGCTTGTCCGCGTACGCTTTAAGTTTATGTTGAACGAACCGGTTTTTGACTTTCTGTATGAGCCTGCTGGCAAAATTCATCGAAACAATCCCTTCCGACAATATTCGTTCCTGTTCCTATTATAGGGTCATCCCGGGCGAAATCCTAGCGATCGTTCCGGTAAAGCGCCGAACTCTCGTTCCAGGGCGTGTATGCAACCTCCGAGGATAGCAGATCTTGCCGAATACACGCCCTAGGGCGTGTTTAATCGCATTTTTCCAGCCAGATGTCCTTGAAGTCGATCCAGCCCAGCGAATTCAGGCCGACGCCCTTGACCGTAGGATGAATATACGTATTCAGCTTCTTGTGGAGCACGAACGTCACATGCGCTTCCTCCCGCAGCCTGTCTTCGATGGCGTCCAGCAGCTTCCGGCGTTCGGCAGGATCGGAGATGGCCAGCGTCTTGTCGATCTCTCCCCTCACCCACTTGCGAATGTCCGGGTGAAGATGCTCCTTCAGAAAATTGCCGGCTTGCTCGTAGTTTTCGATCTCGCACACGTCCTCCACGGCGAACACGAGGCAGAACAGCAGCGCGTCCGCGCTCGGCAGGACGCCTTCCTTGCGAACGGAGCAATGCGTCGTGAAATGGAGCTTGACGTTAACGCCGAACTCCGCGCAGCGCCGCTCGATCCACTGCGCGTCCGGAGCGTTGGACCCGTAGGTGGAGATAACGATCTCCTCTCCGTTATAGCCGGACTTGAGCAGCAGTCGTCTTGCCTCCTGTTCGTCCAGCTCTTCGTTCAGATAAGGCGTCTGCAGCGTCGGCCTGAAGCCCCGCGCTGGATAAATCCGATCCTCCCCCAGATCGCGGATCATCTGCTTGCGATTAAGGAAGAGGCCGAGCGCCCTGCGAAAATCCTCCGATTGCTGCGGGCCGTCCTTGCCCAGGTTCCATGTCATCAGCATGCTTCCCCGGCACAGCGCCTCGATCTTGTCCCAGCTGTCGTTCTGCCGGCGGTCGTAGAACTTCTTGCCGTGCAGCAGCTGACGCCATTCGGCGTTCTCCGACAGCTTCGCCGTTTCCTTGGGCATGAACGCGATAACGACGCGATCCAGATGGGCCCGGCCGCGGTAATACTCCCGATGAGCGGTCAGCTCGCAATGATCCTCCGTCAAGCTCGACACGCGGAACGGCCCGGTGCCGACCGGCTTGCTCCAGAACGACTCGCTGTCTGCTTCTCTCGGCAGAATCGACATTCCGTTCGCGCTGGCGAACTTGGGAAAAATCGCGTTCGGCTGGTTCAGCCGCACGCGCACCCCGCGAGTGCCGACGCAGACGACGTCCTTCATCGTTCTCACCATCCAGCTCGACGGCTGGTTTCCGCGCAGCCTCTCAAGCGTAAAGCGCACGTCCTCCGCCTGCAGCTCTCTCCCGTGGTGGAAACGGACGCCCTTGCGCAAATAGAACGTCCATTCCGTCGCATCCGCATTGGACTCCCAGTAGTGCGCCAGCCCGGGCATCAGCACGCCGGTGGAAGCGTCGTATTCGACCAGCCGGTCGTACACCTGCCTCATCATGTGCGCGTCGAACGAGAAGTAGACCTGCTTCGGGTCCAGCGTCAGAATCGGCTCGAACATCGGGAACTTGAGCGTATCCGCCACTTCATCCCCATGGGCCGGTTCGGACTGATAGCCGAATTGATCGTTGAGCCACAAAATAAAGCGGTCGACCGTCGCGGGCTCCGCGCCGAATTCGTGCAGCAGCTCGAACGCTTGCTTGTACTCCCCTTTGTGCGCCATCTCCTGTGCCTTGTCGACGAGAAAAGGCTCCTTCTCGGCCAAGAAGACGATCCGCGAGACGTTGCCGCGCCCTCTTCCCGCATGCCACTCGATCAAGCGCTCCTCGACCAGCCTGCGGATGATGATCTTCGCGTTGCGCGGCGTGCAATACAGCGCGCCGGACACCTCTTCGGCCGTCGCTTCGATTTCCTGGCCGACAATCGCCCGGTTTCCGAAATAGTTTAATAGCATTAAATATTTTTCCGCCGATATCGACATAATCCGCCTCCTTCATTCCGAAAAGGGGAAAAGAATGGATCTACCCGTTCAAGAACATTCCTCTTTTAACTTCAGAATAAAGAAAGAGAGCCGGGATAGCAATCTTAATCTGTCTCCTCGCTGAGGACCATAAACCAGAAATGACGGCGGGGTTGGTGGTATTCCTCCCTCCAGCACCGCCATTTTTTCAATTTCGCCGCTCCATCCCCGGCGCGGTTCGTTGACGCAGTACGCGCAGACGACGATCGGTCCCGATCTATCGAATATACACGCCGCCGAAAGGGAGAAGCTCCCTTAACGTTCTCCTGACGATGCTGTCCTTGTGCAGCTGGTCTTCCAGATGGCCGTCTCGAAAACCCGTCTGCATCAGGATCGGCCCGGTTCCTGTCATTTCCCACTGCACGTTCATATGCTGGGTAGCCAGCTGATTGCCGTACACGGACAGCTTGATGTTCGCGTCCTCCGGATAGGCGACGAGAGAGCCTGCCTCTACGTACAGCGGAACTTCCGGGTCCAACTGCAGCGTCGCGATCGAACCGGAGGACAGCAAGCCGATCCGCCCCGGCCCCGTAAAGCGCATGCGCACCCACTCCCGCGTAATCCAGGCGTTCTTGAACGTCTGCACTCTGCTCTTCATCGCCATCCCGTCCGTATAAAACAGCACGTGCCGAAAATCGAACAGCAGGTTGCTGTCTTCCGGAATGTCTGCCGCCTCCAGCATGCAGTTCGGGGGCATGCCGAGAACCAGATGCGCCGGACCGCGAAGAAGCGAACGGATCAACTTGCGCTTGCGGTACATCCCCGACAGATCCATGAACCGGTCCTCCCGGTGCCGAGGGTTTCCCTGGAAAGCCAGCAGCGCTTTCGGATGCAGCAGATGCAGCGCGTCCTCCCCTTCGAGTTCGATCCTCACATGGCCTGTATTCGGAGGCGTCTCCATCCGCATGTCAGATTCCTCCGTCCGTTCGTTTTCTGCTGCGCCATACCGAATACCGCCACAAGCGGATCGACAGCACGTACCCGGCGACCAGCGCGACGGCCGCCGCGATCGCCGTTATCCATTTGCGGTAGGTCGCCTGCTTGTCCGCTTTGTCTTGTTCCAACTGCTCCAGCCTGTCCGTCAGCAGCATGTTTTGCGCCCGCAGCTCCTCGTTCTGCTGCCGGTACAGTTCGTTCTCCTCCCGCATTCTTTGCTGCTGCGCAGCATACGACTCCAGCGAGCTTTCGGCTTCCGTCAGCTTCTGCCGCTGCTCCTCCAGCGTGCGGGCCGTCTCCTCGTACTGCTCGCGAAGCTCGTCCACCTTGTCCGGAGCGTTATAGATGTCCCGGATCCGATCCAGCATGTTCGCATCCGCCGGAAGCGGCCACGATACGAACAGGAGCAGCGCCAGAACGGACCGGATGAGCGTCGGTTTGCGTTGTCCCATCTCTTCTCCTCCTCTGCCGACTCTATCTTTTCGCAGATTTCGACGTTTCTCGATATTTTCCTACTATATCATATGACGGAGCAGCCCGGAGATTGGTTTCAGCAAGTCATCGGAGGAGTAGAAAAAAGAATTGTCCGATAAGCCGCCGTGTGGATGACTTATCGAACAATCCTTATGCCCAGTGCTTGTATAGGTTATGCTGCTTCATCGGGAAGGCCCGTCGGGCCGTCATCCATCGATGAATTTCAAGTATCGCAGCGTCCGTGCCAGCAGAACCGCGCTTTGCGCGCGAGTGGCAAGCTGCTTCGGCGCGAAGCTGGCGCCGTCGACGCCTTCGATAATGCCCGCCGCCAACAATTGCCCCGCCGCATCCTTGGCCCAACCGGCCGTTGACGCTTGGTCGGAGAAGCGATCCAGCGCGTTCGCGTCCGCCCCGGGGAGCTGTACCCCCGCAAACCGGATCGCCCGGGACAGCATGACGACAGCCTGCTCCCGCGTGACGGATGCGTTGGGTCTGAACGTACCGTCCTCGTATCCTTCGATCAGGCCCGCGTCCGATGCCGCTCCTACCGCGCCGCCGTACCAATCGGCTTCCGGCCGTACGTCCGAGTAGACGTCTCCGCCGAGCTTCCCGGCAAGCCCCAGCGCGCGTACGAGCATGGCTGCGAATTCCGCCCGGGTCACCGTACGGTCGGGCTCGAACTTATCCGGCGACGTCCCGCCCACGACGAGCTTGCTCGCGAGCAGCTCGATGTCGGCCCTCGCCCAATGCCGCGCTGCGTCCGTGAACGTCCGATCGGAGCGGATCGCCGTATACAAGCTGTTATGCGGCGAATAGAAAATCGCCTTCCCTTTCTCGAACACGGACGGCACGAACCGCAGCCGCCCGTCCCTATCCATCCACGCGACGGTAGAGCGGTCCGAGTCGACCGCAGTCACAAGCGAAAGGGTTCGCCTCGTGTACACGCCGTCGGCTCCGGACCATTCTGTTCCGTCCATGTACAAGGCGAAGTCCATCGGCTCCGCAAGCATCGCATAGCCTTGGCTGGCCAACTCCTCGTTCAACCTGGCTGTCTCGGCTGCCGACGGTCTCGAAATCGCGACAGTGGCGGTAGCACCAACCCGCACGCTGCTCCACAGGCGAAGCGGCGCCTCGTACCCGGCTCCGTTCACCTCGAGGCGAATGACGCCGTTCGGCCGCGACCGAAGCAGCGACTGCAGCGTCTCCGCAGACAAATCCGCCTTCACCATCGGGTCGTCATGATCGACCTCAATGACAGCCTCGTCTCCTGCCGCAAACAACGATCGCAACAGTTCGTCTCCGAACGCAAGCCGGATCGAAGAGCGGCCGTCGCTCTCCTGTTCCCTCTTCACGGGTACTCGCGCGTCAAGACCGTTCAGCTTGATTGCCAGCTCATTCGGAGCCGAAGGCTCCGGAGAAGCGGGCGAGCCGTTCGAGCCGCTTGAAGACCCGGGAACGTTTGCGACCGTCAGATTGATTCTCCCCGCATCGGCAACCTCTCCTGCGACCACGTCCACCTCGGCCGAATAAGAGCGGTAGCCCCCGGCGGACACGGCGAGCGTATGCGTTCCTTGCGCAACTCCGTGCAGCGCGAACATCCCTTCGGCGTCCGTCGCTCCGACGATTCCGCCCGCGGATACCGCCGCTCCGGAGAGCGGCGTGTTCCCTGCGCCATATACCGTTCCCGTCACGCTGCCCGCGGTCGGAGGATCCTCGTCTCGCAAGTGAGAGACTTCGATCCGAACGCTGCTCCATGCCCAAACGCGCCGATCCCCGTCCGTCTCGTAGATTTGAAGAATCTGCCCCGCGCTTACAGGCCAAATGTCTGCCCCGGGCGAATATGGAACCGCCTCGGACGGAACCTCTGACCCCGCAAATGGACGCACGCCCTCCGCATCTCCAAGAAGATAGGCGAAAACGCGATCCGGACCGCTCACGGTAGCCGCCAGCTTCGTCGATCCGACCGTCCCGCCCGGGCCGATGTCGAAGCCGGCAATGTCCGGCGCCGTCTCATCGACGTGCAGCGTCAGGGCTGCCTCGGCGGTTGTCGATCCTGCATCGGTCGCCGTTACCGTAACCGTGAACTCTCCCGCTTCGGCAGGAGCGCCCTCCAGCACGCCCGCTGCCGTCATGTGCATGCCCGCAGGGAGCGCGGCCGCGCTCCAGTTCAATCCGCCTCCTGCGCCGTCGAAAGCTTCGAGCGTTTGCGAATAATCCTCTCCTTTGAGAGCCCGGGGCAAATCGGACGTCAACACGGCCGGCCGCAAATACGGATAACCTCCGTTCACGCCGGGCCGAATCGCCCACGTATCCGTGAAGTCCCAGTTGCTGCCGGGCTCCCCGTAGTTGGCCTGAAGCTTCATATCGGCCGTCGAAAGGCCCGTAAGCTGAAGCGCGGCAGCGCCGGTTGAATCGCCCGCCCCGGTCGCCTGCGACGTGGCGACGTTGTCGAAATACGAGGAGAAGATAGAGGCTTCGAAATGGACGGAGCCAGAAAAACCGCCCATCGTGACGTAAGTCGAGCTTGCGGCCGCATCGACAGCGCCCGTGGCATAACTGTTCGTTATCGTTCCGAATACCAATTGTCCCGTCAAACCGCCGGCCGTATAGAAGAGACCTTCGGAATTGGCTACCGTTCCGGTCGCATAAGCGTCGCTGATGGACCCGGTTCCGTGAGAGCCGACGAGCCCGCCGGCATATTGATTGTCGGCTTGGCCGCTCTTGACGGCAGCGGACGAAGACGAGCGGCTAATCGTCGAATTGCCGTTCGCCGCCCCGGCGAGCCCGCCAGCCGCGCTTACTCCCGCGGGACCGCCATTGCCGCCGGTCACGATGCCCTGAGCGGAAGAGCGAACGATCGTGCCTCCGTCCAGATGCCCGGCCATTCCGCCCGCGTAATTGCCGCCTGCGGCTTGTACCGAGACGCTCAAATCCCGGACCGTCCCCGTCAGCTTGCCGAAGAAGCCGACAAACTGCAGCGAGCCGCCATCGATCGATACGCCCTCAATCCGATGCCCCCTCCCGTCGAAAATGCCGCTGAACGGCTCGGCATCGTTGCCGCCGAGCGGAATCCACTCGTATCCGGTCATGTCGATGTCGTTCGTCAGGCGAATGTTGCGATCGAGATAAGAAGCTTGATTCTGATCGATATAGATCAGCTCTGCCGCATTGGACACGAGCACCCATCCAAGCTCCTCGGACGGAACCGGCTCCCCCTCGGCCCGAGCGGTTGGCGCGGCGGGAGCCAGAAGGCCGAATATTAGCGTAAAGATGAGCAGAGCGGCGAACGGAACGTTTAAGCGGTTCATGCGGTTGATTTCTCCTTTGCATCGGTACGATCGGAATGGTTTTATCGCATACGCCCCTTAGTGTAAAATGAATAGAGAATAAACGGTGTTTCATTTTTGTTTCAAAATTTCACGATTCGGAAAGGAGGCGCGCACGCAATGGAACCGACATCGACGATGGCGCATCCGAACGCCCGACGGCGCGTCGTCGGTCTGGAGAAGGAATTGGCCCGTCTGGAGCAATGGCTGGCCGACCCAGAGGCGGAAACAAGGCTGTTTTCGGTATCGGGGATCGGAGGAATCGGCAAAACGACGCTGCTCGCGGAAATGGCCGCCCGGTGCAGACGTTCGACCGCCCTTACGCTGTGGCTGGACGGGCAAACCGAGCTCGTTTCGTCCGGTGCCTTTCTGGCAGGTCTGGAAACAAGTCTGGGAAACGAGTATGGAAAACATAGAACCCCCGGAACGCCGCTGCTGCCCTACATCGCGGACGAGTTGTCCAGGCAGAGAAGCGTACTCGTGCTGGACAACGGCGAACGTCTCGACCGGCTGGAGAGCTGGCTTCTGTCCAGCTTCCTGCCCCGGCTGCGCTCTACGGGCATGCTGATCGTAATCGCTTCGCGCGGCGGATTGCCTCCGAAATGGCATGCGCATCCGCACTGGGGCGGGCGGATCGAATCCTGCCCTCTCCGACTGCTCACCCGCGAGCAGTCGCTGGACTACTTGCGAGAGAGCGGCTTGGAGACGGAAACGCAGCTGGACGTCGCGCGGAAAACGGATGGACATCCGCTGCTGCTTGCCCTGACCGTCGATCTGCTCCGCTCCCGCGGGCAGGACGCCCCCTTCCGAACGGAAGATATTCCCGCGATCCTGACCGGCGATTGGCTTCGCGAAGCGGCCTCTCCGTCTCTTCACCAAGCGCTGACCGCTCTGTCTCTGTTGCCGGCGGCGGATCAGGCGGCTTTGAACGAACTGTCGAATGCGCCGCTCGACATTGCCGCTTATCACGAGCTTGGGAGATTGTCTTTCGTTCGCAGCACGCCTCAAGGCCTGTCGCTTCATCACGTCGTGTCGCGTCTGCTGCGGGAAGATTACTCGCGCCGTGCCTCCGGGCAGTTTCAGGCGCTGCGCCACAAGGCGTTCAGGCTGATGGCCGACAAATTCCACGACGCGGACAGACGAACGCAGACGCATATCGCGGCCCACGTGCTTGAGCTGTACCGCGAGAATTTGCCCTTCGCTCATGCTTACGCCGATTTCTCCGCGCCTCTGAGAGCGGACGAGCCTCCGCGGTACCGTTCCGAAGACTTGCCGTTCCTGCATCGCTTTCTGGAAGAGTCGCTCGCGCGATCCGACTGGCATTCCGAGCTGGTCCGCGCAGAGGACTGCCACGCCGTGCTGGACGAGATCGTCCGTCACAGTCCGGAAGGCGTCTGCGTCGTGCGCCGCGAAGACGGGACGCCGATCGGGTTCTGCGCCGGCTTCCGGCTGCACGCCTTGACCGCGCCTTACTTGGAGCGCTACGCTCCCTCCTTCCTGCCGATGCTCGGGGAGGAAGGCCAGCGGCTCGCCGAAGCTTCTCCCGATACGGCGGACAGCCTGTGCGTGCTGCTCGCCGCCGTCGATACCGGGCAGTCTCTCTATCGTCCGGAGGAGCTCGGCGCCTTGCTTATGCAGCAGTGGCTGATCCACATGACAAGCGGCTGGAGAGGCATCATGGCGTCGGCCGATCCGCAGCTAAACAGCTTGCTGCCCCTGATGGGCTTTCAAGAAAGCGGGCGCATTCGCCCCGAAGCCGACAACGCCCCGGAGATAATTCGCTGGGAGCTGGACTTCCGCCACACGACATTCGAACAATGGGTGCAGCTTGTCCTCCGGCAGACGAGCCCGGATCGGATGAACCTCGAATCGGCGCCGGCCGGCCGGGCCGTATTCGAGGCCGACGACGTCCTAAGCATTCTTCGCCATTGGCTCGATCCCGAACGTCTGCGGCAGCTTGTCGTCTTGCGGCAATTGCGTCTCTCGGCAGCCGACATTCAGGGCCGCATTCAATCCATCTTGAACGCGGAACCGCCTCCCTTCCCTCTGACGCAGCTCGAGCAGCGAATGATACGGGAGAGCTTCCTAAAAGGCGATCTGAACAAAAACGAGCTTGCCGAGGCTTTTCATATGAGCCGCACGACGTTTTACCGCCATTCGCGGCAGGCCGTCCGCCATCTGGTGCACGTACTGAACGGCGGCTGAAGAAGCGACTCGATAATGCCCTCGTTCTAGGCTAAAATAAAAACCAAACGTACCTTAAGGGAGGCCAACCGCATGCAGCCGATCACCCCGCACTTATGGTTCGACAGAGAGGCGAAAGAAGCCGCGCAGTTCTATTGCTCCGTATTTCCGGATTCCCGCATTACAAGCTCGACGGTGCTGTACGATACGCCGTCCGGGGAATGCGATCTCGTATCGTTCCGCGTCTGGGGACAGCCGTTCATGGCTATTTCCGCCGGGCCGCATTTCAAGATCAACCCTTCCATCTCGTTCATGGTGAATTTCGACCCTTCCCGGGAGGCGAACGCGAGGGAGATGCTCGACGAAGCGTGGAACAAGCTTGCGGAAGGCGGCACACCGCTTATGCCGCTGGACAAGTATCCGTTCAGCGAGCGGTATGGCTGGATCCAGGACAAATACGGCGTCTCCTGGCAGCTCATTCTGACGAATCCGGACGGAGAGCCTCGGCCCGCGATCATCCCCTCCCTGTTGTTCGTGGGCGACAATTGCGGCAAGGCGGAGGAAGCGAGGGAATTTTATCTGTCGTTTTTCCGCAATGCCCGGCCCGGCTCGCTGTTCCACTACGGCCCCGGCATGGAACCGGACAAGGCGGGGACGGTCATGTTCAGCGACTTCATGCTGGAGAACACCTGGCTGACGGCGATGGACAGCGCGCATAACCACCAATTCCAATTCAACGAGGCCGTTTCCCTGCTGATCAACTGCGAGACGCAGGATCAGATCGACTACTACTGGGAACGGCTCTCCGCCTTCCCCGAAGCCGAGCAGTGCGGCTGGCTGAAAGACAAATACGGCGTCTCCTGGCAGATCTCCTCTCCTCTGCTGGACGACGCGATGATCAACGGTACGGCGGAGCAAAAAGAACGTTTTACGAAAGCATTCTTACAAATGAAGAAATTCGACCTTGCCGAGCTGCAAAAAGCGTATTCAGGCAACTGAGCCTGTCCGCTCCGGGCATGGGCCGCAATCGCAAAGGAACCGTTCGAGCCGACATCAACGTCAGCCGAACGGTTCCTTTGGCATTCATGGGAAAACTCCGCGCCCGCCATTAGGCCAGCAGAGATTGAGCTACGTCGTCGACAATGCGGTTAATGCCTATAGGACCATAGGAGCCGATCCAGTTCGAAGCGTCTACCGTATACACATGTTTTTTCTTCACCGCGCTTAACGAATTCCACACCGCGCTGCGCTGCATGTCGGTTACCCGTTCCTTGAACAGCTCGTTGCTCAGCAGGAAATAATGGTTGGCATTAACTTCGGGCAGCTTCTCAAGCGAGATATGGTAAGCGGTATCCGAGACGAAATCCCCTGCGATAAAAAACGGAGCGGGCAATCCCAAATCCTCGTATAAAACGGCCCCCGTCCGATGAATGGCCGTATGCAAGCGAATAAACGTATCGCGCGGACGAATCAACGCCACGCGCTGTCCTCTCAGCTTCTCCGCAAGCTTGTCGGCCAATTTCGTCGTCTTGTCGCGATACTGTTGCAGCATTTTGCCCGCCTCGTGCCGTTTGCCCGTAATGTCTCCGAAAACACTCAGCATCGTGCGCCAATGCTCGTTTCGATGAAACATCAGCGTCGGGGCGATCCGGCTTAAGCGCGCGTAAATCTCTTCATGCATCTGCGTACATACGATGAGATCGGGCCGCAGCGCGGCAATGGCGTCGAGATCGGGCTGCTCGCATGTTCCAAGCGCCTTGAATCTCCCCAGCTTATCCAGCAAATAATCGGGAAAACAGCAGATCTCGGAGGCTCCGATCCCTACGCTGCCAACCGGCAATTCACCCAGCGTGATCAACTGGTCCGCATACTGAACGTCAAGCACGGCAATGCGCTTGGGCGGCTGCTGCAAGCGAAGCTCCCCTTTGGCATGCTTGATGACCATGCCGTCGTTCGCGCTGTAGCTGGACGCGGCTGCGCCGACCGGTATCGAAGCCGGCAGCTCATCGTCCGTATCGGTGACGACGGCGCGGCGGAAATCCAGCGGAGCGGTCCCGTAATATTTCTTGAAGGCGTTGCTGAAATAATACATGTCGCGGTATCCGATGCTTAGAGCGATTTCTTGGACAGTCGCCGCGGTATGCTTCAGCAGCCGAGCCGCATGCCCCATTCTGACCTTGATCACGTACTCCATCGGTCCAAGCTGCCGCTGCTGTTTGAACCATCTCTGCAGCTGCCTCGAGCTGCAATGCACAAGCTCCGCCATCGCTTCCAGCTTTAACGGCTTGTTATAGTGGGCTTCAATGTGCTTCGTCACAATACTTACCGCTTCCGAAGGCGTTTGATAGCCGTCCGTCTGCAGCTGCTTCAGCAGCTCATAGAGCAGGCTCTGCAGCAGCGCGTTGGCATGGAAGCTTTCCAGTCCTTGCCTCGCGCTCCACTTCCGCTCGATTTGCTCCACGATCTGATGGAGCGACACCCGCTTGGCCGGACTGAATCCGAACGGCAGCCGCAGCCAATCGCGTTCATCGCCCGGAGAGCCGAGTTCATCTTCGGAGGAGCGCATCAGCTCGGCCCTGTAATAGATGGCGATATATTCAATCGGTTCCGCGGCGGTCATAAGATCGACAACGGCATCCTTGCCTGCGTGACACACGAAGAAGGGGGCAATCGTATACGGCAGCCCGTCTACCAGCAGTTTTCCGTGGCCGCTTCTCGCCAAAAACAGCATGTTCGCCGGCAAGGCGTAATTGCGCAGATCGTTGCCGGGAAGCAGACTTAGACGCTGAACGTCCAGCAGTCTGATCGCCGTATCGTTCCATAGTGATAATTGTTTCTGCAACGGCATCTCCCACATCTCCAAACCTTTGGCTATACGATCGTAATGTCTCTTTCCTCTTCTGTCATTTTAATTGATAACGATTCTCACAGTCAATTTCAGAAGGGGGGACGAGCGATAATTCGCAAAAAAAAGCAGCCCGGCCGCTGCGGAACGCAACGCCGAACTGCATCAGTTGATTACGGCTTGGGACATTTCAAGCAATACTCGGGGGCCATTTGGTAATAAAGGCAGCAAGTGAGCCGCTTGCTCCGTCCCCTCAGCCGGCGGTTCTCGTCCAGCTCCGTCAAGGAGGCGAGCGGATTTTTCCTCATGCCGAACGGCTCGCCCGAACAGATTTGGGTCATATAGAAGAAATCGTCCCTTATTCGCCGGCGCAGCTCCCCTTCTTGCTCTTGGCCGTGACCGTACACAGGAGCGATGCGCGCCATTACATTTTCCCACAATATCGCCATCGACACCGAGCCCGCCGCCGCTATCGTTTTCATGACCGGGGTCAGACGTTCCGCGAACAATTGCTTGACCACCATCGCCCGCCACGCTTCCCGATCGCGGGTTTCGGGAGCCGTAACCTCGGCTGCGGACAAAGCCATAAACGGGAAAGCGGTGCCGGCAGCCGAAGCATCGGGATGAAAAAGCCGGCAGTGCTCCAACTGCACCCCGATTCCCCGGTTATAGTAAGTCATGGCGCTGAGAAGCGGAGCAACGAGCAGGCTGGCCATCCTTTTTACCAGCATGGAGGCCGCAACGCTCATGTTTGGAGAGCCGATGTGTCCCATCAGCCACTCCATATACGCTCTGCAAGTCTCCTCCTTCAGCAGTTCGCTCAGAGGCAGCGACTTGATGCTCTGCGGCAAAGCTTCACCGGTGGACAAGCTGTAATCGCCGGACAGTTCCCTCCAAGCGTCGGACGTTAAGAAGGGATCCATTCCTTACGGCTGGCCCAGCAAAGCCGCCGCGGCTTGGTCGATAATCAGGCTGTTCGCGATCGGTCCGTAATAGGCGATCCATAAGGTAGTATCGACCGGATATACACGGTTGTTCTTCACAGGCTCCAGGGAGGTCCAGATCTTCGTGCTCTCCAGCTCCTTGACCGCGTCCGCGAACATCGCGTCCGACAACAAGAAGTAATGGTCGGCGCCGATGTCGGGAACGGCCTCCAGAGAAATCTCGTAGGCGGTGTCGTCTACCGCCGCTACCGATTCGGGAACCTTCAAGCCCAGATCCGTATACAGAATCGACCCGGTGCGATGCTGGGAAGTATGAACGCGGATGCCTTCCGTTCTCGGACGAATAAGCGCCACCGTGTCGTCACCCAGCTTGTCGGCAAGCTGCTGCTTCAGTTTGGCGGTTTTTTCTTCATAGGCTTGCGTGACGGCTTGCGCTTCCGCTTGCTTGCCCGTTATTTTGCCCACCGTCTCCAGAGTCGCGCGCCAATCCTCGTAAAAGTCGAGCACGAGTGTCGGAGCGATTTTGCTGACGCTGTCGTACACCTTCTCCTGGAAGTCCGTCATGAGAATCAGGTCCGGGCTCAGCGCCAGCAAAGCTTCCAGATTGGGCTCGTCGCGCGTGCCCAACACTTTGACGTCCCCCAACCGGTCGCTCAAATACGCCGGGAAGTCGGTATCGGAACCGGCTGCCGTGACGCTTCCCGCCGGCTGCTCGTCAAGCGCGATCAGTTGGTCGACGAATTTCGTATCCAGAACCGCAATCGTCTCGGGCTTTTTGTCCAGCGTGTATTCGCCCTTCATATGCGTGATGGTGACCGGGAAAGAACCTTGATCTTCGGACGCCGGAGGAGCGCTCTGAGTCTCGGCCGACGGGGATGCCGCGGATGGAGATGCCGCCGGCGCTGCGCTTGGCGAACCTTCGTTATTGCTTCCGCTGCCGCCTGAACCGCATCCCGCGAGCAACAGTGTGAAACAAACGAACCACATTGCGAATTGAGCCAATTTATGAAATCTCTTCACTTTCAAATCCCCTTTTGCTAGTATGTGATAATGATTCTCATTATCGTGTTTTATTCTACTTGTTTTTCGGCTCCATTCGAATGAAAGTTCGCGACAGACTGCTTGTAATTTTGCGACAATCGGCATGGGAAACCGGAAATTAACTCTCCCCGCGCGCGGATAAATGCCTTTTTAAGATCAAAGTCGCCTTGGCCCGGTCGTTGGTGCCGAGCTTGGCGTAGATGTCGCTTAAATAGTTTTTGACCGTGCCCTGCGTCAGAAACAGCTTTTCGGCCATCTCCTTCGCATTGTGTCCCTCCACCAGCAGTCTGGCAAGATCAAGCTCTCTCGGCGAGAACTCCAGTTCCTCGCCGAGTCGGTCGAACCGATTGTTCTGCTTGCGGATGTTAAGCGCGAGCTTGTTCGCCACTTTCCCGGTCAACAGCAAATTGCCGGACAGCGCCTCGTAGATTGCCTGCACCAGCTTCTCCCCGTCGATATCTTTAAGCAAATATCCGGAAGCCCCGTTGCTTAACGCTTCTATAATATAAGCGTCGTCGTCGAACGTCGTCAGGATGAGAACGATGACGTGCGGATAACGTTCCAGAATCGCTTCGGTCGCTTTCACGCCGCCCATGCCCGGCATGCGGATATCCATCAGAACAACGTCCGGCACGACCTCGCGAAGCCGTTCCAGCGCTTCCTCTCCTGATTGGGCCGTCGCCACGATTTGGATGTTCGAGCGCAGCGAAATCAACGTCTCCAGACCTTCAAGCAATATTTTCTGATCGTCCACTAACATCACGCGGATTGCGGCCTCTCCGTCCATTATCCTTCCCCCTTTGCGACCGGCATTCGAATATGCAGCTCAAACCCCTTGTTCGGTTCGCTTTGCACGCTCAGCCGTCCGCCGACGGCCTCGATTTTTTCCTCCATCGATTGCAGACCGAAGCCGTAGACGATTGAATCGCTTCCTTCTCCATCGTCCTTTATTTTCATATGAATCGTTTCCTGCCGCTCTATCACGTCAATCTCGATGGCGCTCGCCCGACCATGCTTAAGAGCATTGGTGATCGATTCCTTAATGGCATTAATCATCACGTATTCTTGAAGCGAGATGAGCGCGGACGCCGCCTCGTACCGCAATTGAAAGCGAACGCCCGTCTGCTTCTCCGCATCGGTCATAAGGGTACGAATCCCTTGCTCCAGCCCCAGTCCGCCCGCAATGCCGTCCGCTGCTTTCAACGTTTTGACGACCTGACGGATGTTGCCGAGCCCTTGCTTCAACTGCTCGCGCGCGACGTGGATTTTGTGGCGGGCATCCTCCGGCCGTTGGTCGAACAGCAGCCCTGCGCCTTCCAGAGCGACGATCGCCGTCGTTAACGTATGTCCCACCGTGTCATGGACCTCTTCCGCGATCCGGGTTCTTTCTTTTAAGGCCGCCATCTCTTCCCTTGTTTTCGCTTCCTGCAGCAGCGCTTCGTTTAGTCGAAAATTCATCTCCCTTTGATTAAGCAGCAGCTTCGTGCTCCAGATCGGGATGATCAGACAGGAGTAGCTCAGTAGATCGAACGCATGCTGCCACAAGTCCGAACCGTCCTCGGGCCACAGCACCAGGTACGTCACAAATCCCCCATAGGCAAATGGGAAAGCGTACCACGGCTTGTAATGAAGAATAAGATCGGCGGCGAAGAGCACGAACACGATCGTCTCGATCCCCGTCCCGCTCTGCAGTAACAAGACGAACAGGATGACGATTTCGGCCAACGGGGAGACGACCGCGATCAAGTGATACTTGCGATGGTTCAATACCCGTTCCCAATGTCTGACGAAGTAGAGCGCAATAAGAACCGCAATCCCTGCGGAGCCGACGCCCTTCGACTGCGACAGGACAACGTACAGCAGAAGCAGAACGACGTACGCGCACGACAATCCGTAAAAAAAGACCTTCGACAATTTCGTATCGCTAAGCGTATGAACGGTGGAAATCTGCATCAGTCTCACACATCCCGTATCGGTGAATGGCTTCAGATCAAGCTCAGAACAACTGCGGTAACGGCTGCCAGCAAAGGAACGGCCTCCACCCCGTGAATGAGCACGGCCGGCCAGAAGCTGCGGTATTTGACGTTCAAGAAGCCGTAGAAGAGCGATCCGACGATAAACAAAGGGATTTCCGAGATTTTATGAAGATGGTAGGAGGCAAACAAGACGCCGTTCATCGCCCAATCCCATTTTCCGAACGCTCCCCTCATCTGCGGCAGCAGCACCCCGCGGAAAAACAGCTCTTCCCCCAGCAAGTAATTGAACAAACAACTGACGAGCGCGATGCCGAGCAAATACCAGGCGCCCTCGAATTCGGGAGTCGCCAAATTTTCGATCAATGTATAGCTCTCCGGCGCCAATGCGGGGAACAACCGGTTGATCCCTTCCTCAATGAACGAGAACAGGCCCGAGCTTTCGAAGAAAAAAGCGTAAAGGATGATCGGAATCGTAAAAGAGTAGGCCAGCTTGTAGATTTTCATCGTTTTCGGATGCACGGGATGATTCAGCCACAATCTCTTTTTCAGCTTCTGCCAGGACCAACCGCCCAGCTCTCTTCTCAGGATCAAGACGGACAAGACGAACTGCCAGATCATGCCGAGGATCATAAACAGCCAGTACAATATGCCGGGGTGAATGCTGGCCACCGGTACCAAAAGCGGCATCAATACGAATCGAAAGATCACCATCGGCAAGGCGACCAAAGCCCATAATCCTATTATTTTGCCGACGCTATACTGCTTTACTTCTGTTTCGTTATTCACTGTTCCAACTCCTTCTACGGCTCTTTTGTTTGTCATCAACAAACATAATAAAAAAGACCGTCATATGAGAATTGACGATCGTCATAAAGGGAAAAGGTGAAATGGAAAATAAAAACTGTTCACTTTTATTCCTCTTTTCCCTCCAGCATAATGAAGCTATAACAGAGAGCAAGGAGTGGAACCTTATGTTGAACTATCTGAAAGAATTGAACGATATTCGTCAAGCGGAGAAGGAGCAGCTAATCTGCGATCTCGAATTGGCGCGCGCGGCGCGTGAAGCGGCCCGCGAACACGGCAAACCGCGCCGTAAAGGCGCGGTCTGGTTTCGCAAGCTATTCGGCTTAGAGGGGGGAAACAGGAAGCGCGAGAGCGACTGCTGCCCGCATCTGGAATGCCCTCTGCGCTCCAGCCCCTCCTCTCCTCGGCCTTAAGCGCGTGACGACTGCACCCCGTTGTTTGCTCTAGAGACCTGTTGTCCAGCCCGACTCTTGAACCCTTTTGCTCACATACGCGTCATCGAAGTTCAAACCGAAGCCGGGTTCAGAAGGGACATGAACAAACCCGTCTTCAATCCGATAGCCGGAAGCGTCCATCCCTTCCACTTCTATCTGGTCCCATTCAACAAATTGGAACCCTTTAATAGCGGAAGCCAGATGACTTAAAGCGTAATTGCCGTAAGGCGTTCCATAACTGTGCGGGGCCGATTTCACATGAGCTGCGTCCAATTCCGGGCCGAGTTCCAGCCAATGGCTAAAGCCGGGGGCAAGCACGTCGTGCTGCACTACATCGATAATCCCCTCTTTGGCCCATTGAACCAACGTCGGCGCAGCCAAACCTTCCCCGTCGGCAATTAGTACGTTTATGCCTGCCTTCTGCATCCAGGCTTTGAGGTCTTTGTAGAACTCCTCATCTTCGTGGAACGCTTCCTCGACCCAATACAGTTTAACGTCTGCGGTTTCCTGCAGAACATGCTTGGTCAGATTCAGGTTATAGCCGTTGTTCGCGTCTATCATGATTTTGCCATACGGCCCGGCGGCTTCGCGGATGCCGCGAATGATCGCGATATCGCGCTCGGTTCCCTTCATCAGCGGCATATGGCGCGCCCCGCGGCCAACTTTGAGTTTGAAATTCGCATGCCCGCGATTCATTCCCTCAAGGGCTTCCGTTTTCATGAATTCGACGGCGGCCAGATCGTCCGATAAATGAAGATCGTCTAAATATAATGAAGTATCGTAACACGCGACTTTCTGTTGTGCGGAACTTCCCGCCGAGATCAACGAGTTAACGGGTTTGCCTTGTACACGGCCAATCCAGTCGAATAGCGGAAACTCGATTCCACGAAACTCCTCCCGAACAGTTCCCCGCTCGTTAAACATGTCTCTTGCCTTTTTGCCGACGAGCTCTTGCGCCGATTGCTTCGTGATACGCGACCAGCCGCAGCCTTCATATCCGGCGATGGTGACTCGGGCCAGGTGCAGCGGGACGTCGATCCCATGCTCGCCTTTTCGGGCATTGAAGCCGGCATGTCTAGCGCGTTTGCCGGGCAGAATAGCCCACTCGATTTTTTCGATTTGCCAATTCGGCTCGAAGTTGGAAACGTTCATGCTATCACATCCTCCTGTCGGCAAGCATTTCGATAATTTCCTAAGTTCCTCCAGTTTATCACACAGGCGCATAAATGGGAGCGGGCCCTGGTAGTGTTTCTACCGTCAAAGCCCGCTCCCCAACCTGTTATGGCTTCCGCACCAGCTAGTTGCCGATCAGATAAGGCAATTGTTCCTTCCAGCCGACCTCCCGCATGGACAAGTACCAGGAGCGGCCGCCATCGTTGTTGCCTTGAAAGAACAAATACGTTCGGTCGTCCGCGTCCTTGAACAGGAACGGATGACCGGATTCGCTCTCGTTCCAGCTTCCGGGCGCGCCGTTCGGCAGCAGCGGCTCGTCGAACAGACGCCGCCACCGGATGCCGTCTTCGCTCACCGCGCAGCCGATCTGCTGCGGCCGGTTGTTGTAGGCGCCGGCATAGAACATGTACAGCTTGCCGTGCCGCTCGCACATGGCCGCCGCTTCAATGCAGCTCTCCTCCCACGGGAGTTCCGGCTTCAGAATCGGCTCGTCGCAAGCTTGGGTCCAGGCGTCGCGTCCAAAATCCGAATCCAGCTCCGCCGTCGCCACGCCCTGCATCTGAACTTCGCCGAGCGGATCCCGCGTAGCGAAATAGAGGAACAGTCTGCCGTTATACGGAATGACGTCCGCATCGATTGCGCGCCCGTTGTTCCACTCGCCGTTCGGACGGAAGATCGGGTTCGATTCGTTCTTGCGAAACCGAATGCCATCGTCGGATACCGCATGGCAGATCGCATCTTGCGGACCGTTCCCGTAAGTTTGGTAGAACAGGTGAACCCGCCCTTCCAGCACGATCGCGCCCGGGGCGCAGATGCCGTTGCGTTCGCATGGCTGCTCCAGCGGCACTTCGCCGATTTTGCGCCACTGCGCCAAGTCGTCGCTCGCCGCGATGCCGATACCCCAACCGGTCGCTTGCGCCGGATCGATATGGGGAGCGATGGAATAGTACATATAATAGGTGTCCTTGTGCCGAACGACAGCCGGATCCTTCGCCATCGGTCTGCCTCTGTCCGTATCCGTAAACATCATCATTATCGATTGCGCCTCCCTTGTCGCCGCATGCGGCGACCTGCTGCAAGTCAAGCTGTTACATCCGCTGCGGTTAAGATTTGATCACGAACTTCCACATATCCTTCGCCAGGAAAGCCGTGTCCTTGTTGTTATCGTACCAATCCGAGTAGAAGCTTTCGAGCTGTTCGCCGCCGGACTTGTTCCACAGATCCATCGCTTCCGCGTAAGCCTGTTCAACGGTGTAAGCAGGCCCCGACACGATTGCCTTGTTATAGAAATCTGCCACCTTCGACACATTCGTCCGAATGACGCTCAATTCGTCCGGCAGCGTAGGCATATGCTCGCCGTGCGTGATTGGCGCGTATTCGACGCCTTCGCCCAAATTCGCTTCGAGATTTTGCTTAACCAGCTCCAAGAAATCCTTCTCAAGCGGGTTCGCGGGATCGAGTTGGCTCAAAATTCCGGCGCACGGCTCCAGCTCGATCTGCGACATCAGCAGTTGGAAGTCAAGGGCCCACGACAATTCCTTGGTGAAGTGAGCCGGATCCTTCGGCTTCAGACAGCCGTTGGAACCTCTGACGGAATCGGCGCCTTCCTGCCCGTATCGCAGCATCTCGCCAACTTCGGTCGATGCCATCAAATCGATATATTTCATGGCGGCTTCCGGATTTTTCGCTTTGGCATTAATGACGGTCGTCATTTGCACCGGGTTGTTCACCCCGATGGCGAAGCGGCCGTATTCCGATCTCGGCAGCTTGATGGCGATGACTTCGGCGTCCGGTACATTGTTTTTGAGCGGCTCATAGAATGTCGTCAAATTCACGGGATCGATGGTCCGGCCAACAAAGATGCCGATCTTCCCGCTGTTCCAGTCTTGCTGCGCCTTCTGTCCGTTCGTGTCCGCGAGAAAATCTTTGTCGACGAGCCCGGCGTCGTACAGTCTCTTCTTGAATGCGTTGGCCGCGTTTTTTTGCTCCCAGCCGCGCACCAGCTTGCCATCCTTCAAGACCCAATCCACATCGCGGAACATCGTATTGATGGCACCGCCGGTCTCGCCGCTCAGCGCAATTCCGAACGTGTCTTTCTGGCCGTTGCCGTCGGGGTCGTTTTCGGTGAACGCCTTCACCACCTCGAACAGCTCCTCGGGCGTCTCCGGAACGCTCAGATTAAGCTTCTTCAACCAGTCGTTGCGAATAAACAGCGCCTGGAAACCCATTAACTGCTGCACGCGCCCGAATTCATACATCTTGCCGTCCGGCTTCGTGGCCGCCTTCTTCATCTCCGGATACTTCTCCATTAACTGCTTGTAGCTGACGCTGTATTGGTCGACCAGTTCATCGACCGCCAAAATTTGCTTCTGTTGGTACAGCTGATGGCGAAAGCTAGTATCGAATTCGGCTACGACGTCAGGAGCGTCGTTCGATGCGAACAGCAGGTTCAACTTCTGCACCGATTCGCCTCGGGGGATCGGCACATATTGCGCCTCCACCGGCCCATTATCGTTCAACCACTGCGTCCAGCGGTTGTTGCCGATCGTCCCCATCTCCTGCGGAACGTTGCCTCGATCATAAATCGATACTGAAATCTTCGGCTTCGCCGCTTGCTCTGAAGCCGCTCCCCCATCCTTCGAGGGCGCGCTTGACGCGTTTGAATTTCCGTTTCCGGCATTATTCGAGCAAGCCGCGACGAGAATCGCCGCGGAGGCCAGCATGCAAGCAACGACCGTCCCCGTCCTGATCTTCCATGTTTTCATAGATTCAGTCCCCTTTTTCATCGGTTTCGTTATCCTTTCACGGCGCCGATCATGACGCCCTTGACGAAGTACTTTTGCAGCAACGGATACACCACGAGCATAGGCAATACCATCACCACAACGGCGGCCGCATTGACCATCTCCGGCGACAGCTGCAACTGCTCGGACGAACCCAGCGCATTTAACTGCGACAGCATCGTCTGACTTTGAATCATCTGCTGCACGAGTACCGCCATGTTGAATTTCGCCGGATCGTTGATGAACATCAGTACGTTGAAGAACGAGTTCCAATACCCCACGCCGTAAAACAACGCCAGCGTCGCCAGCACCGGCATCGACAGCGGCAGCACGATGCGCAGCAAGTAACGCCACTCCCCGCAGCCGTCAATCCGCGAAGCTTCGTCGATCTCGCTTGGAATGTTCTCGATGGAGGTACGGAGCACCAGCATGTTGAAGACGCTGACCAGACCGGGCAGCCACAGTGACCAATAGGTGTTGATCAGCTCCAGACTGCGGATCGTCATGTACGTGGGAATAAGTCCTCCCCCGAACAGCATCGTGAACACGATAGCGAACGTGTACATTCTTCTGCCGATAAAATACGAACGCGTTAGCGGATAAGCGGCAAGCACCGTGAACGTCATGCTGAACAGGATGCCTGCGACAGTGATGTACGCGCTGTTCCACATGGCCCGAACGATCGGCGTTCCGTCGATCAACTGCCGATACGCCTCCAGCGAAGCATCGATCGGGAAGAGCGTCACCCGGCCAGATGCGACAGCTTGCAAGGAACTGGTGGACACCGATACGATATGTACGAGCGGCAACAGACACATGAGCGCCGCAACCGTCAACACCATGTAGACGCCAATCAGATAAATTCGTTCCCCCAGCGACGGTTTCATAAGCACCTCCCGTTACCACAGTCCATTTCCGTATTTTCTTGCAATGGCGTTGGCGCCCAGCACCAGAATCAGGCCAACCAGCGATTCGAACAACCCTATGGCCGTAGTCAAGCTGAATTGAGCGCCCATCAGGCCAATCTTATAAATATAAGTGCTAATGACCTCGGAAATATCGGATACCGTCGAATTTTGCAGCATGTACACTTGATCGAAGCCCACTTCCATGACGCGTCCCATCGATAAGATAAACATCAGAGCAATGGTCGTGCGAATGCCCGGCAGCGTAACATGCCATAATTGCTTCCAGCGGGACGCGCCGTCCATGCTCGATGCTTCGTACAAGGACGGTTCGATGCTTGTCAGCGCTGCCAGATAGATGATCGCGCTGAAGCCCGCTTCCTTCCAGATGCCGGACCCTACGAAGATGGCCAGCCACGAGCCTTCCCGGTATAGGAACGGATAGCTCCGGCCGGTAAGGCTCTCCCATAGCCCGCTCACCACGCCGTTCTGCTGCGAGAAGATCGTCACCACAATTCCGCTCACGATAACCCATGAGAAGAAATGCGGAAGATATACCAGCGTCTGCACGATCTTCTTGAACCACATGCGGCGGACTTCGTTCAACAGCACCGCCAGCAGAATCGGAAACGGAAATCCCGCCACGATGGACAGCAGGCTGAGCGCAAGCGTGTTGCGAATAATCTGAATCGTGGTCGGCGTACTGAACAGCAGCTTGAAGTTGTCCAGTCCGACCCATGGACTATGGAGAATGCCGTCAGTAAAGTTGTATTTCTTGAAAGCGATAATCGCCCCGTACATCGGAACATACTTGAATATTATGAAAAAGATAATGACTGGCGCAAACATCAAAATCAGCGGAACGTTCCTTCGCCAAACCCGGTGAATAGCGCTTCACCTCCCCCCAACGCGATCGTGATCGGTTATCCTGCAGGAATCGTCCGAACAACTCCGACTATAAGGCACCGGCCTTTCCCTTTCAATTTTCAATTTTCCCCGAATAAACAATTGCGGCGAAGGCGGCCAACAACGCCAAACCGAAAAGCCGTCCTCATCTGCGGAAGAGGACGGCTTTTCGGCCTGGAGTGCGCTTACCGGGGCCGCTCTTGGAGGGCCGGGCAATTAACCTTTTTCCCCGATTAACAATTTCGTCATCCCATCGTGCGCTTCTTCCGGTACTCGCCGGGAGTCGTGCCGACGCACTTCTTGAACGTGCGGATAAACGAGATGACCTGCGGGTAACCGACTTGTTCGCCGATCGTCTGGACGGAAAGCTCGGTTTCGTTGAGCAGTCGCTTCGCTTCCGCCATGCGAAGCTCCATGACGTAATCGACGAACCGTTCGCCGGTGCTCGCCTTGAACAGCTTGCTGATGACTCGCGGAGCCAGCCCGAACTCGTCGCTCAGATGATCGAGGGAAATATCCGGGTTGGCGTAATTAAGTCGTAAATACGCGATAATCTGTTCCGTAGGATGGGATTGCGGCTGGTTATAGCGCCATTCCTTCAACGCTTCCGCCAACGAACGGAGAAATTCGCCCAACTCGCGCTGGATATCGTTGATCAGCTCTTTCTTTAACAAGGCAGCCGGGGAACAGCGCCGGAACGGTTCCATCCAGCACGCCACCAGTTCCTCCGGCATCTCGTTCATTTCCTTCTCGAGCGAGTAAAAAATATAATTGACGACCTCCACCGTCTGTTCGCGGGAAAGCCCGTCCTCCCTGATCTCCCGAAACAGCCGATCGAACGCGTCTGTCCAGCCCGCATCGGCGGCGCGAACCAACTTCACCGTCGTCTTGGCCGTCTGCAGGTGCGCGTACAGATCCCCCTGGTATTTGAGCTTCCATTCGGACGCCGGATATACGCGGTTGTATCCGTGCAGCGTCCGGTACTGACCCGCCTGCATCGCGTCCAAGTAGGACTGGCGAACGTCTTCCATGTCGTTAGCGGTCGTTCCGATAGAGATCGATACGGTAAACTTGAGATTCGTCGCTACCCAATCTTTGAGCTGGGCGGCGATGTCCAGCACGTTCGCCTGGTCACGCGCGTCGCCCAAATAGACAATCGAGCACAATTGGTCGGCTTCCTTCCATTCCGACCAGACGGAAACGCCGTGATTGCGGCAGATTTCCTCCAGCACGCCCTGCACGACGAACTTAAAGAGCGTCTGATCCCGCTTGCTGTATTCGCCGCCGAACTGCTCCCGGTTATCGAGCACCGTGACGAGTACGATGGTCGAATCGAACGTCCCGGGAAGACCCAGCTCGCTTGCTTCCGTCTCCCATTCCGAATTCGACAGGGAGAAGGCCCCGGCAAGCAGCTCGTTAAACCAGTATCTTCTGCGGATGATGAGATCATCCTTATGCTTCGCCTCGAATTCGTTCGACTTCTCCATCAGATTGTCCAGCGCCGTGGAGATGAACTGAAATTCGTTGTGATCCGAGCTTTTGCCCAACTGCAGCGTTCTCTTCAAGGCGTAGCGATCGATTCTCATCATGATTTCTTCGATCGGCTTATAATTGCGGTGGGTTACGTAAGTAAGAATAAGAATGCTCAGCAAAATGACGATCAACGCGGGCAACGTCCAGCCGTTCAGAAAAACGGACATCAACTGCTGCTCGGATTCGGGAATGCCTACGGACAACGTCCAGCCGGTGTAATCCGATTCGATCCGGCTGATTCCCCACGACGATTGCGGAGGCGCAGCGTTGACGAACATCGTCGAACCAAGAGCATCCGTCAGCTCCATGTAGCCGGCCGTATCCGAATTGATCCCTTTCAGGGCGCGCTGAACGGCGGAGAGCTGTACGTTGACGATGACCAGCCCTTTGCCGACGGCCGAAGTGATCGGCAGCGGCTTAACAAAGGAAACGACGTTCGTCGGAGTGTCCAACTGAAATTGGCGATACACCCGCGGAGACGTCCAGCCCTCCGATCCCCGAAGCTCGATCGATTCGGACAGGAATGCGCTGTCGGCGAACGCGTCTCCCGACTTGAACAACCCTCTGCTCGAAATCACTTCGTTATTGGAGGACTTGTACAAATATACGTCTCCCGTAAACGGGAACAGCGTTTTAATATCGGTCAACCGGTTGGAAATCTCCAGCATCGCATACGGCGGCAGCGTCTCCGGTTCATTCATGTAATCGATGATCGCCTCGTCGGTCAGCATTTGCTGCAGCACGAATTCCTCGATCGTTTTCATCGAGGAATCCAGTACGCTGACAACGTGCGAAGCAAACAGCGCATTCGTATTTTGGATGCGAACCTTCGTCTCCGAAACCCATTTGAGGTAGAAAAACAAAATCAGCAGGAGCACGAGAAACAGAAGAATCGGCGAATAGGAGAGCAGCATGCGGTAGAACCACTTTTTTCTCATGACGAACCTCGCTCAATCTTGGCAGATTAACAGTAGATTCGTCACAATCCGGCATTTCCCTTCCTGACGCCGAGAAATCTTTTCGCTGCCCTGTGCGTCTAGACGGTCTCCTCGCCTCCTAAATCCGTTGCTCCTTGATCCGCATGGCCAACGACAACCGCCTTCTGAACCATCGGCTCGTCGCCGATGAGACGCCCCCTGCCGCCCTGCTCGGGCGATGCCGCTTGACACCCTGCCAACGCCAAACCAACCAAACCTATGAGCACGATCGCACGCGCTTTTTTCATCCGTTATTCCTCCACCGCCGCCTTCCGTGAGCAGCCGTTTTATACTTTGGTACGCTTATAGACGCGCTGTTCAAAGAAAGGTTGCCGTTCGGACGATGGTAAGATTATCATTGGAAATCCGCATAAAAACAGGGCCGCTCCCCTCGTCTTCCGACGAAAAAGGAACCGCCCCTCGAACGTTAAATATACTTCGTCAAAATGTTCTCCACATGCTCCAGATGGCGCTTCATCGTCTGCGAGGCCAGCTCGGGATCGCGCAGACGAACGGCCTCGTAGATCGCGGAATGCTCCCGGTACAGCCGCTCGGCGACTTCCTGATTGGAGTAAATCTCGACTCTGCGGATGTCGCGGATCGCCGTCTCCAGCTGGCCGACGATCGATTCGAACAGTCGGACCATGATCGAATTGTGCGTCGCCTTGGCCAGCGTGAGATGGAACAGCACGTCCGTCCGCTCCCCTTCCAGCTCCTGTCCGATCGCCTGCCCCATCGCGCTCATCAACGCTGCGAATCCGGCCAGATCGGCGTCCGTGCGCTTGACGGCCGCGATAGCGGCGTTGGACACTTCCAGCGATTGCCGCGCTTCGAGCAGGTCGAGCAGAACGCCGCGGTTCAGCCGCAGCGAATCCAGCTCCGGCACGGCGACCTCTGCCGGAGCGTTATGGACGACCCGGCAGCCGCCGCCTTGCCGAATCTCGATGAGACCCATCGCCTTCAGTGCGCTTAACGCCTCGCGGGTCGTCGAGCGGCCTACGCCGAATCGCTCCGACATTTCCTTGGTCGAAGGAAGCTTGTCGCCGACCTTAAACGTGCCGTCCAGAATCATCCGCATGAGCTGATCCTTGATCTCCTCGTAATGATTCCGTTTCGTCAACCGGGTCATTTCCATACGCTCGCGCGCCTCCCTCTAACCGACGAGCAGAGCGTATACGATGCCGGGACCATGCACGCCGATCGTCAAGTCGTTCTCGATATCCGAAGACCGGCTCGGCCCGGAAATAAAATGAATGCCCGCCGGCAGGTTTTCCCGTCCGGCCGCATCGAACTTCTCCATCACTTCGCCCAGCCTCGTCTTCAGGCGGTCAAGCGGAATAATCGCGATCAGCACGGTCGGCAGCAAGCTGACCGAACGTCCCTTATCCTTCGAAGACAGCACGACCATCGAGCTCGTGTACGCCGCCGCATGATCGACGAGCACGACGCCGATGTCGGCTTCCGCGGAACGCGCCTTCCAGTTCTCTTCGGTATCGGTGTTCCACACCGAGATTTTCGCCTCCGGCAGACGCTCCTCCAGTCCCAGGGCGGCAAGCCCCGGCTCGTTCTGGCGGATGATGTATTTCGCGTCCAGTTCGTTCGCCTTGTCCGTGATGAATCTTTGCACGTCCTCCATCGACGACAACCGTTCGACGTGTCCGCCCACGCTTTTGAAGTTTTCCGTAAACCGCTCGATGCGTTCCTGCTCGGTCCACTCGTAGGCGTTCCAGAAGTCCGGAGCGCCGCGGAACGGATGCTTCGGCGCTTCGTTGACCATGGGCCGTCTCAGCTTGGATGAGATGTGGCCAATGAACTTGAGCTGCTTGGCGCGGGATTTCTCTTCCATCTCCTTCAACCATTGCTCCTGCATATTAGCTGTGTCCATGTCCGTGCGTCCCTCCGTTCTTGCGGCTCTGAACCGCCTGCTCCATCCGCCGCTTGATATCCGGCGACATCTCCTTGAGGCCTTCGCGGATTTCAGCGTCGAGCGTCGCCCACTGCTGGCGGAAGCTCTTCTTCGGCAGCGTAGGCGTCACGCGGTACGTGTTCCAGCCTTTGAGCGGACCTATCTTCAGCCGGATGCCTCCGTCTCTGGCTACGAACTTCTGTCCGATCTTGCCGAGCTTCAGCACCGTGCTCATCCGTCCGGACTTCGAGAACAACGTTGCGAAGCCTTTCATTCCCGCGTCCTCCAGCTTGTTGCTGTGGCCGGCTTCCACCTTGCGCCTGCGCAAATAGACCAGCATATCATGAAGCGGAATTTTCACAGGACAAGCCTCGTAGCAAGCTCCGCACAAGCTCGAAGCGTTGGCGATGTCGTCCCATTCGGCGATGTTCTTGTTGAGGGACGGCGTCAGCACCGCGCCGATCGGACCGCTGTAAGTACCGCCGTAGGCGTGGCCGCCGATATGACGGTACACCGGGCAGGCGTTCAAGCAGGCTCCGCAGCGAATGCAGTTCAGCAGCTCCTGGAACTCCGGGTCCCCGAGCTGCAGCGAGCGTCCGTTGTCGACGATGATGATATGCATTTCGTCCGGACCGTCGGCGTCTTCGGAGCGCCGCGGACCGGTAATGCCCGACATGTACATCGTCAGCTTCTGGCCGGTCGCCGAACGCGGAAGCAGCGTCGCCATGACCTCAAGGTCGGCCCACGACGGAATGATCCGCTCCATGCCCATCAGCGTAATTTGCGTCTTCGGCAGCGTCGTCACCATCCGGGCGTTGCCTTCGTTCTCGAACAGCACCATCGAACCGGTCTCCGCGATCGCGAAGTTGCAGCCCGTCATGCCGATATCGGCTTCGAGAAATTTCGAGCGCAGCCTTCTGCGCACGTATCCGGCCAATATTTTCGTATCGGCCTCGAGCGTCTCGCCTGCATCCTCCGACAGCAGCTCGGCGATCTGGTAGCGGTTTTTATGGATGGCCGGGATAATAATGTGGGAAGGCGGTTCGTCGGCCAACTGGATAATGTACTCTCCGAGGTCGGTCTCAATCGCCTCCACGCCGATTTTCTCCAGCGCCGCGTTCAGATGAAGCTCCTCCGACACCATCGACTTCGATTTAACGACGGTTTTTGCGCTTACCCTTTCGGCAATCGCCATCGAGATGTCGACCGCCTCCTGCGCGGTTTCCGCGAAATGCACGTGAACGCCGTTGGCGCGCGCGTTCTCGACGAACAGGTTCAAATAATAATCGAGATGCGCAATCGTATGAAGACGGATCTGGCGGCCTCGTTCGCGCCATTCCTCCCAGTTGCCGTGCTCCTTCATCGCTTGCAGCTTGCCGTTCTTCAGCCGCTCCGTCGTGAACTTGACCGCTTTGCGCAGGAAGTCGTTGTTCAGCGCCAGCTCCGCGCGTTCTTTGACCGTCGCTCCGCCCTTGGCTCCATGGCTCATCTTATCGCACCCCTTCGTAGAGCAGCTCGGCCAAGTGCATCACTTTGACCGGCTCGTTCCGGTAACGCAGGTTGCCCGCGATGTTCATCAAGCAGGCCATGTCGAGCCCGACGAGCACTTCCGCTTCCGTCTCTTTGACGTGATCGCTCTTCTCGCTCACCATCGCGCCGGAAATGTCCGACATCTTGACCGCGAACGTTCCCCCGAACCCGCAGCAATCTTCCGCATGCGGCAGCGGAACGAACTCCAGCCCTTTGACACGGGTCATCAGCGCCATCGGCTCGTCCTTGATGCCCATCAGGCGGCTGCCGTGACAGGAAGGATGATACGTGACCTTGTGCCGGAACGTCGCGCCCACATCGGTCACGCCGAGCACGTTCACGAGAAACTGGGTGAACTCGTACGTCTTGCTCTGCAGCGCCAGCGCCTTGTCCAGCATCGCCGGATCGTTCTCGAACAGCTTCGGGTAGTGATGAATCATGCCCGTGCAGGAGCCGGACGGCGCGATGACGAAGTCGCTGTCTTCGAACGCTTCGATAATCGTTTTCGCGGTCGTCCGCGCTTCGTTCCAATACCCGCTGTTGAAGGCGGGTTGACCGCAGCACGTCTGGATAGGCGGAAATTCCAGCGTGACGCCGTATCTGGCCAGCAGGCGGACCATCGCTTCCCCGACCCGGGGATAGATGGCGTCGCTCAGGCAAGTAATGAACAAAGAGACTTTCATGCTGCCGCACCCCTTTCGTATCTCTTTTCATATTATCAGGTTATCAGACAAGTTGATAGCGTAATTATAACAAATGGGCGCTTTCGCTGCCCCCGACATCGCGAAAAAGCGTTCCCGAAGCACGCGCCCCTGCCTATCCTTTCATTTGCCTCGGACAAGTATGCGCGCCTCTCGGGAATCGCTTATTCCGGTCGCCGTTACACCGTAACGACGGCGATGCCGCGTCCTTCCAATTGCTCGATCATCTCCTTCGGCATGCGCTTGTCGGTGATGATCGTGTCGACTTCGGACAGATCCGCAACGTGCGCGAACGCCTGCACTCCGAACTTGCTGGAGTCGGCGAGCAGAACGACTTCATCCGCCATGCCAATCATTCGTTCCTTGATTCGGGCCTGCAGCTCGTTGGATTCGCTAATGCCGCGCTCCAGATGCACGCCCTTGCAGGAGAGGAACACCTTGTCGACATGGTAGGCGTCCAGCGAACGCTCCGCCAGCGGACCGACGAAGGACAACGAACGCTGGGCGAGAATGCCGCCCGTGGAGATGACCTGAATCTTCTCCTTGCTGCTGAGCTCCGTCGCGACCTTGATCGAATTGGTCAGCACGGTCAAGTCGATGTCGGGCACGTCGGCCGCCATATACCAGGCGGTCGAGCTGGCGTCCAGCAAAATGCGGTCCTTCGGCGAGATGCGCTTGATCGCCTCCAGGGCGATCCGCTTCTTCTCGTCCGCGTTCGTGATTTCGCGCACGGCATAAGGAATTTCCGGATGCAGCGCCGCCGTCTCCTTGACGCTGACCGCGCCCCCGTGGGAGCGGCGCAGCCGTCCCGCCCGCTCGAGCCGGTCCAGATCGCGGCGGATCGTCTCCTCCGTCACCTGGCACAGCTCGCTCAGCTCGGATACCCGGATGCTTCCTCTTTCGTTGACCAGGCTTACGATTTTCTCATATCGCTCCGCAACCAGCATGTGTACCCTCTTTTCGCAAACCGAATTTAGTCCGGCAGCCCCGTCAGCGTCCGGAAGCGCTCATACGCGCGAGTCCACGGCTCGGAATCGCCCGGCTCGTACGTCTCCACCGGGAACGACTCCCGGATCGCCTTGCGGGCTTCCCAAATATCGGCGAAAGCGCCCTGGGCGATCCATTGAACGGCCAGGTTGCCGATCGCGCTTCCTTCGGAAGGACCGGCCCATACGGGCTTGCCGATCGCATTCGCCGTCCATTGGCAGAGCAGCGTATTCTGAATGCCTCCGCCAACCATGTGCAGACCGCCGAAGCTCTGTCCGGACAGCCGCTCCGTCATTTCCAACACGTAGCGATATTTTAACGCCAAGCTTTCCAAGATGCAACGCACGATTTCGCCTACGCCGTCCGGTTCCGCTTGCCCTGTCTGCCGGCAATACTCCGCTACCCGCGCGGGCATGTCGCCCGGAGGCAGGAACAGATCGTCGTCCGGATCGATGAACGTCGCCAGCGGCTTCGCTTCGGAGGCGAGCTGTACAAGCTCCGGGAATGAATACGAACGCCCTTCCCGTTCCCATTCTCTCCGGCACTCCTGCAAAATCCACAAGCCCATAATGTTTTTCAACAGCCGGAACGTGTCGCCGAATCCGCCTTCGTTCGTGAAGTTAAGCTTCTGCGCCAGATCGTGAAGGACGGGCTTGTCGACCTCCGTGCCCATCAGCGACCATGTCCCGCAGCTTAAGTAGGCGAACGACTTCTCCGTCGCCGGAACGGCAACGACCGCGGAGCCCGTATCGTGCTCGGCCACCGCGTAGACGGGAATCGAATCGATGCCCAATTCCTCGCACACCGACGGCTTCAGCTTGCCCGCAAGCTCTCCCGGCTTCAGCACGCCGCCGTTGCCGAACCAATTCCTCGGCAGGTCAAGCAGACGCAGAAGCTCGGCATCCCAATCGTCCTCGACCGGATTGTACAGCTGCGTCGTCGTGGCGTTCGTGAACTCGTTGTGCATTTCCCCGGTCAGGAAGTAGCGCAGCAGGTCCGGAATCATGAGCAGCCGATTGCTCTCTTGGAGGAGCGGAGACTTCGCCTGTTTCAGCGCGTAGAGCTGGTAGATCGTGTTGAAAGGAAGAAACTGAATGCCGGTCCGGGCGAAAATGACCGATGCCGGAATTTCGGCCATGGCCCGTTCCATCGCCCCTTCCGTATGACGGTCGCGGTAATGGTACGGATTGCCGACCAGTTCCCCGTTCTTGCCGATAAAGCCGAAGTCGACCGCCCAGGAGTCGATGCCCATGCTCTGCAGGTCGACGCCCCGGTGCTTGGCTTTCAGCAAGCCTTGCTTGATTTCGTGATAGAGCCGCAACATGTCCCAATACAGGCGGTCGCCCACCTGTACGGGATCATTGGGAAAGCGATGCAGCTCCTCGACCTCGATCTTGCCGTTCGTCAGCCGTCCGAGCAGCGCCCTTCCGCTGCTTGCGCCCAGATCGAACGCGAGTACGCTCGACATCTCTCATCATCCTCGGTTGAATTAATTGCCGCGCTTCAGCAGCACGTCTTGCTCGTACGTCTTCACTTCGCCCAGCCATTCCTCGCGAACGGGAACGCCGTTTTTCTCGCAGTAGTAATCCCATACCGCGCCGAACGGATAAGACTTGAACTCTTCCGTCAACGCCAGACGCGTCGTGTAGTCGCCTTCCAGCTCCGCTTTCTTGAGCGCTTCGATCGGATCGAGCATGGCGCGAAGCAGCGATTTGATCGTGTTGCGCGTGCCGATGACCCAAGCCGCGACGCGGTTGATGCTGGCGTCGAAGAAGTCGAGGCCGATGTGCGTCTTGCCGAGCAGGTCGCCGCGCACAAGCTCGCGGCCGATGTCGATCAGTTCGTCGTCGAGCGTGACGACGTGGTCGCTGTCCCAGCGCATCGGGCGGCTGACGTGGAGCAGAATGCCGTCCGCGAACAGCGACAGCGAGCTCAGCTTGTTGGAGATCACTTCCGTCGGGTGGAAGTGGCCGGCGTCGAGGCAGATCAGCTTGTTGTTGCGCAGGCCGTAGCCCATGTAGAACTCGTGGGAGCCGACGACGTAAGCTTCCGAACCGATGCCGAACAGCTTGCTCTCGACGGCGTCGAGGTTGTGCGACGGGTTCAGCTCTTCCGCGAACACTTCGTCGAGCGCGTCTTTCAAACGCTGTCTGGGAGCCAGGCGATCCGCCGGAACGTCCTTGAAGCCGTCCGGAACCCATACGTTCGTGACGCACGTCTGACCGAGCTGCTCTCCGAAGTAAGCGCCGATTTTGCGCGACGCTTTGCAGTGATCGATCCAGAAGCGGCGGATTTCCGGGTCCGGATGGCTCAGCGTGAAGCCCTCGCTGGACTTCTCATGGGAGAAGCAGGTCGGGTTGAAATCCATGCCCAGCCCTTGCTCCTTGGCCCAATCGACCCATTTCTGAAAATGCTTCGGCTCCAGTTGATCCAGCTCGACCTTCTCGTCGGTGTCGGCGTAGATCGCATGGAGATTGACTTTGTGCTTGCCCGGAATAAGGGAGAAAGCTTTCTCCAAGTCCGCGCGCAGCTCCTCAGGCGTTCTGGCCGCTCCCGGATAGTTGCCGGTGACGGAAATGCCGCCGGTCAGATCCTGATCCTTGTTCAGAAAACCTCTGACATCGTCGCCTTGCCAGCAGTGCATGGAAATTTTGATTTGCGCCAGCTTCTCCAGCACTTGATCGACGTCGATGCCGTGCTTGGCGTACAGCTGCTTGGCGGCTTCGTAGTTGTTGACGGTGGATTGTTGCATGCGCCTTCCTCCTCGGCTTCTTTCATTTATTTTACGGGATATGCAATGACGGACATAAGAGCATTCTCGGATTGCGTCGAATCGAGCCGGCTGTATTGCACGATGACCGGGATATCGCTTACAACCTCGATCGCGTAAGGAACGCCGACCGGAATCGGCGCCCCTTCCTTGTGCAGCGAGCTCGTTCGGATATGCTTCGTTCTTCTGGCCCCGACGACGACCATAATGTCCTCCATCGGTTCGCGATCCTCGAAGAAAATCGTGAATTTCAGCAGGGCGTCCTCCGACGCCGTGTTGAGCACGCAGACGGACTCGTGGCTCGTCAGCTGCCCGGAGCTGATTTCGGGAATGTAGCCGTCCGGTATGAACCAGACCTTCTCCCCTTGCGGCCTATGCATGTGAACGATCCCTCCGAATAATGGTTATCGAGTGAACGCCGCGGGTACGCCGCCGTCGATCGTCAGCATGCAGCCCGTCGTCTTGGCGGACTTGGACGATGCGAAGAATGCGATGCCTTCCGCGATGTCGCTCGGATAGATATTGACAAGCAGCGTCGTGCGCTTGCGGTAGTATTCTTCCAATTGGTCCGGCTCGATGCCGTAAGCGGCGGCGCGCTCGTTGCGCCAGCTGCCGTTCCAGATCGCGGAGCCTTGCAGAATCGCATCCGGCAATACCGTATTGACGCGGATGCCGAACTCTCCGCCCTCGGCTGCGATGCAGCGCGCCAGATGAGCTTCCAGCGCCTTGACGGAGCTGTAGGCGGTAGCGTTCTTGCCGGCGTATACCGTATTCTTGGACGCGATGAACACCATGTTGCCGCCGATGCCTTGCGTCTTCATCATCTTGAACGCTTCGCGGGCGACGAGGAAATATCCCGTTCCCAGAACGTTCATGTTCAGGTTCCATTCCTTGAGGGACGTTTCGTCGAACGGGCTGGAAGTCGCCAGACCTGCGTTGTTAACGATGATGTCCACGCCGCCGTAAGCGAGCGCCGTCGCGTCGTATGCCGCTTGCACCAGTTCCTCGCTCGTGACGTCGACTTTAACGGCCAGCGCGCGGTTTTCTCCCCATTTGGCGTTGATCTCGCTCGCGACCTTCTCTGCGCCTTCGAGGTTCAAGTCGGCCAGCACGACGTGAGCGCCTTCCGATACGAGGCGGCGCGCCGTTTCGCTGCCGATGCCGCCCGCGCCGCCCGTGATGAACGCGACTTGGCGGGAGAATTCAGCTTCCGGCGGAGCCAGCGACAGCTTGTAAAGCTCAAGCGGCCAGTACTCGACGTTGTAGGACTCGTTCTCGGACAGCGAGACGAAGTTGCCGAGAGCCGTAGCGCCTCTCATGACGGCGATCGCGCGGTGATACAGCGCGCCGCTCACTTGCGACATCGCCCAGCTCTTGCCGGTATTGATCATGCCGACGCCCGGAATCAGGATAACGCGAGGCGCGGCTTCGAACATGACGTCGCCCTCGTTCTTGTTGCGCTCGAAGTAGGCGGTGTATTGCTCCTTGTAAGCGGCGACGCCTTCCTTCAGCTTGGCGATCAGGCCGTCGATGTCGTTCGCGTCAGGCGTCCAGTCGATGAACAGCGGCACGACCTTCGTGTGAACGAGGTGATCCGGGCAAGCCGCGCCGACTTGGGACAGCTTGGCGGAATCGTTGCCGGAGACGAATTGCAGCACGTCGTCCGCATCGTCGAAGCTCAGAATCATCTTCTTGGCGTCGCTGACCGCGCCGCGGATCGTCGGCATTACTTTGGCCGCGATGTTTTTGCGAACGTCGGACGGCAGCGTCTCGTATTTCGCGCCGCCGAACACTTTCGCCTCGTCGATGCGGGCTTCGATGAACGCTTCCGCTTCGGAGATAATCTTGATCGTCTGCGCGTAGCATTCCTCGGACGTCTCGCCCCAAGTGACAAGGCCGTGTTTTTCCATGAGCACGAGCTCGGCTTTCGGATTGTTCAGCACGCCTTCGGCAATCATCTTGGAGAGCGTGAAGCCCGGACGGATGTAAGGAACCCATACGAAACGGTCGCCGAAAATCTCTTTGGCCAGCGCTTTGCCGTTATCCGCGCAGCACAGGCTGATAATCGAATCCGGGTGCGTGTGGTCCACATGCTTGAATGGCAGGAATGCGTGCAGCAGCGTCTCGATCGAGGCGCGCGGGTGCTTCGGATCGATCATGCAGTTCGCCAGGTAGGCGACCATGTCCTCGTCGGGCATTTCCGCTTTCTCGAACAGCGGACGGATGTCATCCATGCGCAGGCCCGTGAAGTTGCCCGCTTTCATCGTTGCGAGGTCGGAGCCGCTGCCTTTCACGTACATCACTTCGACGTCGCGCCCGCGGAAATCCTTCTCGATCGTTTTCGAGGACGTATTGCCGCCGCCGAAGTTGCACACGCGGCGATCCGCGCCGATAATGTTCGAACGGTAGACGAGCTGATCCAGACCGGATTGCTGTTCTGCTGCTTTCGATGCTTGCCACAAGCTTTGTACCATGAGATTACCTCCGGATGTTGTTTTGTTTGATTTTGAATTCATTCTATCACACCCGTTTGTTTTTGAATACATTTAAATCAAACATAAACAAAAATAATAAACGGATAAATTCCCACTTGATTCCGGACATAAGTAAAAGACGTCCTGAACGATCGGGAGGCGAGATTCGGATCTCTCGCGCTCTCCGACTGAACATTCAGGACGCCTTGGGTCCGCTGCGGGACAGCCCTCTGCGTAGTTTAGGAATTAATGAACTTTTTATTCGGCAAATAATGCAGCGCTCTGACGAAACGGATCGTTCTCGTCTTCGCGCGCATGACGATCGAATGCGTCTCCGCGCGATCGTCCGGCAAGTAGCGGACGCCGCCGAGGAACTCGCCCGGAGTGACGCCGGTCGCGGCGAAGATGACGTCGTCCGTGCCCACCATGTCTTCCATCGTCAGCACCTTGTACGGATCTTCGATGCCCATCTGGATGCACCGTGAATACTCGTTGGCGTCGGAAGGCATCAACCGCCCTTGGATCTCGCCGCCGAGACATTTGAGCGCCGCCGCCGCAAGCACTCCTTCGGGCGCTCCGCCGGAGCCGACGTACAGGTCGATGCCCGCTTCCGGGAATGCCGGGGCCATCGCTCCGGCGACATCCCCGTCGGTCAGGAACTTGATGCGGACGCCGACTTTGCGCAGCGTCTTGATCGTCGACTCGTGGCGGACGCGGTCGAGAATCATGACGGTCAGCTCGGAGACGTTCTTGTTCAGCGCCTCGGCCGCTTTCTTGAGCGTCAGCTCCAGCGGGTCCGTCAGCTTCAGCTTGCCGACGAGCTGCGGTCCTACCGCAAGCTTCTCCATATACATGTCGGGCGCGTGCAGCAAGTTGCCCTTGCCCGCGATCGCGATGACGGACATCGCATTGTTCAACCCTTTGGCCACGATCTCCGTGCCTTCGAGCGGGTCGACGGCCACGTCGACTTCCGGTCCGTTCATGCTGCCCACCTGCTCGCCGATATAGAGCATTGGCGCTTCATCCATTTCCCCTTCTCCGATGACGACCGTGCCGCTGACCGAGATCGAATCGAACATCGCCCTCATCGCCGAAGTGGCCGCTCCGTCCGCGTTGATTTTGTCTCCCCGCCCCATCCACGGCGCAGAGGCCAGCGCGGCCAATTCCGTTACGCGAACGATCTCCAGTGCCAATTCCCTCTCCATGATGACCCCTCCACATCAATATCACTCGCATTTAATATATATCATATTATTATATGTGACACTATATATACAAGGTTATTTTTCAATGTAGTGTGTCACAAATAAAAAAATGTCGACATAAGGTTTCTTTTATACATGGAGTATTACGCCTCTTGAGCTGTGCTGCACTGGGACCGACGCCCTCCTTTCTACAAAATTCGATTCGGGCTTATCGCCTTATTTTTATAATCATTTAGTCCCTTCTGTGTTGTAGGCAGCGAAAATATTGAATATGATTGTTGAAGTTATTTCCAGAAGCTGTGATTTTTTGAATCCCGATACTTACAATCAGGAGCGTGAGAAGGATGAAGAAGAAGCTGCTTGCAGGAGTCATCGGATTGTCCATGCTGGCCAGTATGGGTGCGGGCGCCTATGCCGCCTCCAATCTGCAAGAAATACAAGCCTACTTGAACAGCGGTCTGAAATTCAAAGTGGACGGCCAGCCGGTTCAACTCAGAGACGGCAACGGCAATGCCGTTCTTCCGATTACTTACAAGGGGACAACTTATTTGCCCGTTCGGGCCGTGTCCGACGCGCTGGGCGTTGCCGTCAACTACGATGCGCAAGCAGCCACAGTACACCTTGGCGAGAGATCCGAAGGCGTAGCGATTCTGGACGGGTTCAGCGATATGTACCACACGAAAGACACGTCCAAGACGTCCTACAACGGCAAAGATTATAAGGAAGTCTACTTCAACGATGCTTCAGGCAATCGCTCCGGCTCCTTCATGCTGTATCCGAAGAAGAAGTACCAGAAGCTCTACCTTCAGGTTGCGGCCGTCGGCAAGGATATTGAGGAGCTGACGATTCAGGAAAACGGTTCTATGAAGGAACTGCTGCAAACTTCCGTTGCGTTGGGCGAGGGATTAAAAACGATCGAGGTGGATATCGGCGGGGTTGAAGCCTTGTACATCCATGCGGACTTGGTCGACGGCGGGGCGATGTTCGTTCCTCTTATTGCGTCCTACTACAAGTAAACTTGCGAAGCGGCTGTTCCATAAGTCGGTCAAATTGCAACTCTGCTTATGGGCAGCCGCTCCTCTGCTCTCCCGGTTCGTCAGGGAGCTTGCAAAACCAGCTTCAGCCGGATGATCTCGCTGCGGCTGCCCAGACGGATCGGCGGCCCCCACGATCCGAAGCCGGAGGAGACGACGACGTGCATCGCGCCCTTGCGCATGTAGCCCCAATCCAGCTCGAACAGCCTCTTCGTGAACAGATGGTTCGGCCAGAACTGCCCGCGGTGCGTATGACCGCTCAGCAGCACGTCCGCCCCCGCCTCCGCCGCTTTCTCGAACTGCGTCGGCTGATGGTCCATCAGCAGCACCGGCTTGCGCGGATCCGCATTTCGCAGCAGCTCCCGAACGGCAAGCCTGCCGTCCGGCCCGGACGCTTCGGCGGTTTTGTCCTTGCGGCCGGCAACGTAGAGCTTGCCGTCGATTTCGACCGTTTCGTCCCGCAGCACCGGTATGCCGAGAGCCTTCATTTCCTCCACGTAACGTTCCGTATGCCCCCCATAGTATTCATGGTTTCCAAGCACCGCATAGACGCCGTGTTCGGCTTGAAGCCGGCCGAGCAGCTCGCCCATCCGGTTGCGCAGGAACGGCTCGATCGAATCGTCGATCACGTCGCCCGGGAGCAAAATCAGATCCGGCTTCATCGCGTTGATCCGCTCGACGAGACGGCGCAGATGCTTGCGTCCGACCAGATTGCCGAGATGAATGTCGGAGGCGACCGCAACCGTCCACTCCGTCTTTCCCCCGTCCGCAGGCTTGTCGATACTCAGCTCATGAGAGCGCACGACCGGACTCCAGGCGTTGCGCGAGCCGACGAGCAGCAATAAGGCGATCAAGCCCAGCACGACGGTCCCCGAGCCGACGATATAAGCTTCGGACACGCCATTCGTCAGCCATAGCACCAGGCGAACCGCGTCCGCCAGCAGAAACAGCAGCAAGCCGATCTCCATGACGAATATATACACCGATCCCGCGACCTTCAGCAGCCTTCCGGCCGGCTTGAGCGCATTCGGAAGCGGTATTCTTCCCAGCAGAAACCCGTAAGCGAGCAGCGCGAACGGAATCCAGAATCCGTAGGGCGAGTAGCCGATGCCGACTGCTGCCGACCACTCGGCAACATGCCAGCCGATGTAGAAATTAAGTGCCGAATACGCCGTGAGCAGCAAAGAAACAAGGACGATAAACCGAGGTTGAACTTTCATCTGCGAACAGGCCCCCTACTTTCCCTATCAACTTATAAGGAAATTATAGCACAGAACAAGCCTTGAACCGAAACGGCCCAAGGCTTAAGCTGCCATCGAGAAAATCATACGCCCTCCCCAAGCAGGCAGCCCGGAAGATCCAGAATGACGGCCCTGGACCACCGTTCCACCTCCGGACGGAGCGGACTGCGGCGCGTTGCGGGCTCGCTCCGGCCGCGCAGCACGCTCCTCGTCCGGAACAGCACGGACTTGACGGTGGGAACGGTAACGCCCGTCGCCTCGGCCACCTCCTGCAGCGAATAGCCGAAATAGCGGGCCAGCAGCCACATCTCGACGTTCCGCCGGGGAAACCGTTCGGCCAGCCATTCCAGCGTGCCGCGAATTTCGGCGTAATCGCTGTCCGCATGAACGACTTCGGGAATTTCCGGCGCGGCCTCGCGCCTGCGCCGCCGTCTGCGGCACTCGTCGATCCACAAGTTCCGGGCGATGCGCAGAACGAAAGCTTTCATAGGTTCGCCGGGCTCCGTCTGAACGAAGTAGACGAACGCTTTCAGCAAGGTGTCCTGAAGCAAATCTTCCGCGTCCCAGCTCGAACCCGTCAAATAGCGGCAGTATCTTTCCAACTCGCGCAGGTGGGGATTCACCCAAGCTTCGTATGCAGATGCGGCATCCACACGATCCCCCCTTCCCGCATGAACCAACGCTCCGATCATCGCTCTACAATCTGTCCTTCCTCCAGTCCGTGCTGGCCGCTTGTGACGATCGACTCGCCTAAGGCAACCCCGTCCAGCACTTCCTGGTAAGAGCCGTTCACCCGGCCGAGCTCGACTTGGCGCTTGATCGCTTTATTCCCGTCCAGGACGAACACGAAAGCGTCGGTTCCTTCCTTCACGATGCTGAGCGCCGGTACGGCTACGACGTTCTCTTCCTCCTGCGTCGTTAATTGGATGCGCACCCGCGAGGCCGGCTTCAACGCTCCGTCGGCATTGTCCGCCTCCAGCTCCAGCGCGTACAGCTTCGTGCTGGCATCCGGCACTCCGGCCACATACACGACTTTCGCTTTCCTTGGTTGGCCGGTTCCGCTCGAGTCGACGTAGATCAGCTCCTGCTTGTTGCCGACGAGCTCGACCGCCGATTGCGTCAATTGCGCTTTGATTTTCACTTTGTCGGTATTTTGGACGATGCCGAACGTGCTGCCCGGCTGCACGTTCATCCCGACATCCGCACTGACATCCGTCAGCACGCCATTCGTCGGAGCGATGATCTGACCGCCGTTCCACGCCTTCTCCGCCTGCTCCAGCGCGAGCCTTGACGTCTCGACGTTGGCTTCCAGCGAAGCAAGCGTCTTGCCGGAGTCCAGCATATTCAGCTGCTGCATCGCGGCCTGGAGAGAGCGCTTCGTCTTCTCGACTTCAATCTCCGGGCTGCCTTGAGCCGTCTGCTCCTTGAGCGCCAGTTCGAGATCCTTGATCGTATTCGTAAGCGAAATGCGGGAGGACGCGATTTCCGCTTTGGTCTTCTCCAGCATCGCTTCATCGGCAATTAATCTGGCTTGGGCGCTTCCTCGCTCCAGCTTCCCGCTCTTGCTCTCAAACTCGGCGATCACGTCACCCGCCTTCACGAGCTCCCCGTTGCGTTTCTCCAGCTTGAGCAGCTTGCCGCCGGATTCGGCCACGATGTCCGTCTTCGTCGACGCGTTCACCTCGGCGATCTGCTCGCGCGGATCTCCCATGCTCCGCTTGACCGCTTCCTCTGTCTTAATCGTCGCTTTCACGTCCTCCGCGCTCTCGACGGCCGGAGTAGAAGCTGCCGAACATCCTGTAAGATAAGCCGCGCACGCGAGGACGAGCGAAAGTCTCATCGCCCTTGCGTAGACGGTTATTTTGGCGCCTTGTGCATTCATCTTCAGTCGCTCCTTCATGCGATTTATACGTTGAGTTGTTGTCCGGGCGATACTTTTTCTTTGCGCTTGAACAGACGGCCCATGCGCGTCTTGAACGATTCGATCATCTCGTAGATGATCGGCACGACGACAAGCGTCAGAATCGTGGACGTGATCAATCCGCCGATGACGACAACGGCCAGCGACTTGGAGATCAACAGCCCCTTGGTTAAACCGAGCGTTAACGGAACCATTGCCGCGATGGTCGCTCCTGCCGTCATGATGATCGGGCGCAACCGCACTTTGCCGGCTTCGATGAGCGCATGCCGCGCCAGATAGCCTTCTTTCCGCAGCTGTTGGGCACGGTCGAGCAGCACAATTGCATTCGTAACGACGATGCCGATCAGCATAAGGAATCCGATCATCGACGTCATATTGAGCGATTCCCCCGACACGACCAGCCCCAGCAAGCCGCCGATGACCGCTAGAGGCAGGGAGAACAGGATGGCGAACGGAGTGCCCGCGTTGCCGAAGCAGAGAACCATGATCAGATACACGATCGCGACGGCAACGCCCATGGCGGCGAACATCTGCTGGAACCCTTCCATCATATCGATGTTGGCGCCGCGGATCGTATTCGTTACCCCTGACGGAAACTCGACCTCCGAGATCGCGCTCATCACCGCGTTCGTTACCGCAGCTTTGTCGGCGGAATCGATCTTGGCCGTCAACGACACCATCAGCTTCTGGCTTTCCCGCTGGAAGGCTGTCGGAGCATCCACTTCTTCGAGATTGGCCACTTCGTTCAAATACACGGTGCCGCCGTCGACCGTCCGAATCGGCATTTGTCCGAGCTGCTCCAGCGAGTTTTTGTCCTCGGGGGCAAGCTCGATGACCGCCTGATACAGCGTGTTGTCCAAGCGGACGTCGCCGAGCGGAGATTTGCCGATCCATTCGGCCGTCAAGCCTTGAATTCTCGGCACGTCCAATCCGAATTGACGCGCCTTGTTCGGATCGACCGTAATCTGCACTTCCTTCTTCCCGTCTCCCAGGTTGTCCTTGATTTCTTTAAGCTCGGGAAATTGTTTCATTTTGTCTTTGATCTGCTCGGCGACCTGCGCCAGCGTTGTCTGATCGTCCCCGAACACGACGTATGTAAAATCGGGACCCGTCGACCCGCTGCTGCCCCCCGAGAACGAACCGGGCATCACTTCCGTGCCTTTCGGCAGCTGGGCCAGTATGAGCTTCTGATAGCGATCCTGGACGGCTTTCGTATCCGCCTCCGCATGGACCTCCGTAATGATCTGCAAATAACTCGGCACGCGTTCCTGCGCGTCTCCCGCATATCCGACGAGCGCCTCCACGAATGTAAATTGCGGTTCGCCGCTCTCGGTTTTGGCTTCGCGCAGCAGCGCTTCGATCTGCCTCGCCTGAAGATCGGTGCTGGCGAAAGTCGTGTCGTTCGGCAGCTGGATCGAATAGTTCATTTGCTTCGGCGGCGGCGAGTACGGCAGAAGCCCCATCGGCAGAAACGGAATCGTGCCCGCGATCGTTGCGATCAGCATAAATCCGGAGAGCAGCAGCGTGACGGCTCTGTGCTTCAAGCTCCATACGAGCGTCTTTTCATACCAGCGCTCCATCTTCCCCTCGCCGTGCTCCGCAGCGCCCGTCGCCTTGACGTTGTTCAGCACCATGAGCTTGGCCAGCATCGGAATGACCGTTAATGAAACGAGCAGCGATGCGAGCAAGGCGATCGACACCGTTATCGCGAACGGACGGAACAAGGCGCCGATAAACCCCGTAACGAGACCGATCGGCAGGAACACGCCTACCGTGACCAGTGTGGACGAACTGATCGCCATCGCCACCTGCTTAACGGCAAGAATAATGACCGACTCGTTTCTTTTCTGCGCCTTTTGCAAATTCGCATAGATGCTTTCGATCACGACGATGCTGTCGTCCACGACCCGACCGACTGCAATGAACATGCCGCCAAGCGACATAATATTCAACGTAATGTTCATGTACTTCATCACGACAAGGGTCAGGAGGATCGATAACGGGATCGACACGACGACGATCAGCGTCATCCTCAGATCCCGCAAGAAGAACAAGATCATCAGAGCGGCCAGAACGATGCCCAGAACCCCTTCCTTGACCAATCCCTTGATCGAGCCTTTCACTTCGCTGGCGCTGTCGTACAGCGTCTTGAACGTCACCTCCGGGTTCGTCTGCTCCCATTCGCGGATCAAAGCTTGTACCGCATCGGAAAATTCGACCGCGTTCGTATCGGCCGTCTTGTACAGGTGGATGCCGATTGCCGGCTTATCGTCCAGGCGGGCGATAAAATTGGATTCGTTCACCGCCGCGATCTTCGAAATATCCTTGAGCTGCACCGTCGTTCCCGCAGCCGTCGGGATTTCCAGATTTCTCAGCTCGTACAGGCTTTGAAGCTGTCCCGTTACGCGGGTCATTTGCGTGTTCCCGTTGAACTTCACGACGCCTACCGAACCGTTCGCCACGGCGGCCTGGATCGAAGCGTTCACATCCGAAGGGCTTAACTGATACGAGATCAAAGCGCCTGCGTCCAGTTGGATATCGAGCGAGGATTTGCGCGCTCCGATCGCATCCATATGGTCAATCCCGCCGATGGCATCGAAACGGGGCTTCATTTCCCGCTCGAACAATTGATCCAGCTCGGTCTGGGACATCGCATCCGTCGCGTACATCGCCATATAATACACAGGCTCCGAAGACATTCCGAACGTAGAGACTTTGGGCCTGCTTGCCGACTGCGGCAAGCTTACGTCCTGAACGAGACTCTCCAAATCCTGCTTCGTTTTATCGATGTCTACCTTTTCGTTGAACTGAAGAAAAATGCTCGAGAAGTTATCGCTTGAAGTCGAGGAGAGCATTCTCAGTCCCGGAGTATTCGCGATTTTGTCTTCGAGCGGTTTCGTCACCTGACTCATGACGTCCTGCGGCGAGGCTTGATACGTCGTGGAGATCCCGACGAACGGAAACGAAAATTCCGGCATGTTCTCCACCTTCAACGAACTGCCCGAATACGCCCCCGCCCCGAATACGATGACGATCATAATGACCATCGCCGCTACTTTGTTCATGGAAAAATCAATGATTGCCTTCAATCGGCGACCCTCCTGCACATTTCAAATTCGATCATTCCGCAGATTTCAGGTAAAGCTTTCCTGTATCCTTGATCAGTGTAATACACGAATATGAATAAACTATGACGCACAGGCAAGCAAAAAAAAGCCAATGGAGACGGGAATGAAATTCCCTTGTCCATTGGCTAAAGTACCGTTTGTTTAATTTTGCTGCGGCAGCGCGACGGTTACGGTCGTTCCTCCGTCGGGGTTGCCGCCTATCGTAACCGTGCCCTTATGGCCCATCACGATTTTGCGGACGATGGCCAGTCCAAGGCCGCTCCCGGTTTTCATTTTGTTATGGGATTCGTCCGCCTTGTAAAATCTCTCGAACACTTTGGTCCGCTCCGCGATCGGAATTCCGATCCCGGTATCCGAGACGACGATCTCGATCCACTCGGAATGCCGGACGATGCGGATGCCGATCCGTCCGCCTTCCGGCGTGAACTTGATCGCGTTGCCGAGCAGATTGACCCACACCTGGTTCAACTGGTCCTCGTCGGCCTTGATCTTCGTCTTCGGAAGCTGAAGTTGCCATTCGATCGCTTTGGCCGCCCAATGCGGCTCGCAGGCGACGACAGCCTTGCGGAGCTGCTCGTCCAGATCGAAGACGCGCGGCTCGAACGGATGATGCTGACTGTCCAGCGAGGCCAGCTTCAGCAGATTATCGCTGAGGCGGGAGAGACGCTCGCTCTCGTTCTGGATAATGCTTAAGTAGCGGCTTCTTTCCTCCTCGGACAATCCGCTCTGTTGGAGCGCCTTGGAGAAGCCCGAGATCGACGTCAGCGGCGACTGGATTTCGTGCGACACGTTCGACACGAAGTTTTGCCGCATCGTCTCCAGCTGTCCGACTTGGGCGGCCATGCCGTTGATGCTCTGAGCGAGCCGCCCCAGCTCGTCCTTGCGCTTGGCCCATTTCAGCTGGATGTTGAACTCTCCCTTGGCCATCCTTTCCGCTGCGGCTTTCATGCCGAGCAGCGGCTTGACGATATAGCGGGCGGCCACGAGAATGATCAGCCCTCCGACGAGCAGATTGATCGCCAAGGCGAACAACAGCAGCTTGGAGATCAGCGACAAGGCCGTCCGCTCGGACACTTGCACGAACAGCGCATAGCGCTCGCCGTCGTAATCGTAAGGCAGTCCTACGAACAGCTCCTCCACCGAGATGTCCGCGCCGAGATACGTTTCTCCGTTCAGCACCGTGCGAACGGTCTGGTTCGAGATGTTGTACAGCTCCTGGGGCGTGTCCCCGGCCGTATTCTCCAGCAGGCGGCTGGAAGAGTCGTAGATCAGAATATCGTACTTGCCGTCCAGATCCCGCTCCTTCAACTGATCCCGCACCTTCTCCATTCCGTTTGACCGGTACAGCTCGTGAATCGTTCGGCTGTCCTTGAGCAGCTGGCTTTGCAGCTTCTCGGCATATTGGTCCCCGAACGACGTCAGAAAAAGCAGCGTTAAGAAATAAGTGCTGACCAGCCCGATAATGACCGCGATCATATAGGAGAGAACGACTCTGACGTACAGCGACTTGATCATTCCGTAACCTCGAGCTTGTAGCCGAGCCCGCGCTTCGTCTCGATGGCGAAACGGCAATCGAGCTCCGCGAACCTGTCCCTGATCCGTTTGATATGTACGTCCACCGTTCGGTCGTCGCCTTCGAAGTCCGCGCCCCACACCTGCTCGATCAGATCGTTTCTCGTGAAAATCTGACCTGTATGGCTTGCGAGCTTGAACAGCAGATCGAATTCCCTGAGCGGCAGCGAAATCGGCGGCGAAGGAGCCTCTCCCTCCGCTTCGACAACGGCGACGTAACGATGTTTGTCCAGAAGGACGTTGCCGATCTGCACCTTCATCTGGGACTGGATGCGGTAGCGCCTTAACAGGGATTTGACGCGGGCCGCCAGCTCCAACGGCTCGAACGGCTTGACCAGATAATCGTCCACGCCCAGATGAAAGCCCTTCAGCTTATGGCCGGTCTCCCCTTTGGCGGTCACCATCAGGACGGGCATGTCCGGATGCTCGGCCTTCAATCGCTGGCAGAGCGCCCAGCCGTCCATGCGGGGCATCATAATATCGATCACGGCCAAGTCGGCCTTCCCTTGCTCCGCCGCCTCCAGCGCCGCGAGACCGTCGGTAGCGGAGACGACCGCAAGCCCTTCCCGCTGCAAATAAAACCGCATTAACTCCACGATATCCGGATCGTCGTCGACAATCAGGACGTTAGCCGCCATATGCATAATCCTCCCGTATCCGAGTTTCCTCTTGGTAATACGGCAAGATTCGGGATTCGGTTCCAATCGCTATTCTCCCGACAAGACGGCTTGAGGCCTCATCTGCATGACGGCCCGGGACCATCGGTCAACGTCGGGACGAACGACCTTGCGCCGATCGGAAGGCTCGCTATCGCCGCGAAGCGTCTCGCGCGTCCGGTGCAGCAGCGATTTGACCGCGGATACGGAGACGTTCGTCGCCAGGGCGATCTCCTGCATTGAGTACCCGAAATAATGGAACAGCAGCCAAATTTCGATATTGCGCCGGGGCAGCCGCTCGGCCAGCCATTCGATCGTTCCTCTGACCTCGGCGTAATCGCTGTGTTCGAAGACGCCGCTCGCGCGCTCGCGCTCCGCGAACAGACGCCTTCGCTGTCGCTTGCGGCAAGCGTCGATCCACAGATTTCTCGCCACGCGGATCAGGAACGGCTTCACGTCCACGTACGGTTCGGTATGAAGGAAGAAAACGAGGGCCTTCAGCAGCGTCTCTTGAAGCAGATCTTCCGCGTCCCACTTCGACTTCGTCAAGTAACGGCAATAGTTTTGCAGATCGCGAAGATGAGGCAGCACTTTGATTTCATATTCGGAGTACGCGCCCATGTCCGTCTCCCTCCTTCCCGCACGCGAGTGACTTTATTCGAACCTGAGCGCGTCGATCGGCTTCAGCTTGGCCGCCTTGTTCGCCGGGAACATGCCGAATGCGACCCCGATGCCGACGGAGAACGCGAAGGCGATCAGAATGACGTTCGCCGAGAACGCGATATCCATGTTGAAGGCGGAAGAAGCGCCTTGCGCCGCTCCCACGCCGATACCGATGCCCAGCAGCCCGCCCAGGCCGCTCAGCACGATCGCCTCGATCAGAAACTGGATCAAAATGTCGCGTTTCTTCGCGCCTATTGCCTTGCGGATGCCGATCTCCCTCGTTCGTTCGGTGACGGACACGAGCATGATGTTCATAATGCCGATTCCCCCGACGAGCAGAGAGATGCCGGCTATGCCGGCCAGAGCGAGCGTCAGCGTATCCGACACGGAAGTGAGCGCCGACAGTGCGTCGCTCTGGTTGAAGACTCGGTAGCTGCTCGTATTGCCGCGGAAACGGTTGCTGAGCGATTTCTCCAGTCCCGCCACAACCGCGTCCATCTGCTCGGTCGTCTCGACCTGCACGTAGATCGTCCGCACGCCCTTTGTCTTGAACAGCCGCTCGAACGAAGTTTCCGGAATGATAACGACCTCGTCATTGGAGCCCGTCATTGAGCTGCCCTTCTCGGCGAGCACGCCGACCACTTTGTAGCGCGTGCCTTGGATGAGCACGTATTCTCCCACCGGATCGGCGAAGCCGAACAGATCGGTTGCCGTCGTATAGCCGAGCACGGCGACTTTCTGGTAGACGTCCAGATCGATCTGGGCGACGAAACGTCCCGACGCCACCTCGTACTCCCTGACGTGGGCGTAGTCGGCGTTCGTCCCGACTATGCTGACGCTTTCGCTCGACGAACCGAACTTGACCGTCGCGTTCTGCGTGTTCGCCGGGGCGACATATTGAATGCCTTCGACTTCCTCGCCGAGCGCGGCCGCTTCCCCGGCGTCCATCGTATTCGCGGACCCGCGCCCGAGAATGTTCACTGTCAGCAGGTTCGTTCCCAGGCTGCGCACTTGCTCGGTGACGGATTTCGTCGCTCCCTGCCCCAGCGCGACGAGGGAGATGACCGCCGTTACGCCGATAATGATGCCCAGCATCGTCAGCAGCGATCGCAGCTTGTTGGACAGAATGCTCTTGATCGCCATCTTGAAAGCTTGAAAGACGCTCATTCCGGCCCCGCCTCCTCTTCGTTCAGCCGGCCGTCCTGGATGCGGACGATTCTTCTCGCCTGCCGCGATATGCCGGGATCGTGCGTAATGAGCACGATCGTATGCCCGAGCGAATTCAGCTCCCGAATGAAGCCCATCACTTCGACGCCCGTCTTCGTATCGAGCGCCCCCGTCGGCTCGTCCGCCAGCAGAATCGGCGGATTTCCGGCCAGCGCGCGGGCGATCGCCACGCGCTGCTGCTGGCCGCCGGACAGCTCGACCGGGCGATGGTGCACGCGGTCGGCCAGCCCCACCTTGCCCAGCGCCTCGATGGCCTGCTGCCTGCGCTGCTTGGCGGGAACCCCGCGGTAGACGAGCGGCAGCTCCACGTTCTCGATCGCGGTCAGCTTGGTCAGCAGGTTGAAGCCTTGGAAAATAAACCCGATTTTGCGGTTGCGGATTTCCGCAAGCTTGTTCTCGCGAAGCCGGCTGATCTCCTCTCCGTCCAGCCAATACTCTCCGGAGGAGGGCGTGTCCAGGCAGCCGATCACGTTCATCAGCGTCGACTTGCCCGAGCCGGACGGGCCGACGATCGCCACGAAATCCCCCTCGTTCACCGTCAGGCTGACGTTGTCCAGCGCATTCAGCGTCTCTCCGCCCATGCGGTAGATTTTGTTCAGATTACGAATTCGGATCAATGCCTCGGACGACGCACGCTGCTTGCTTGCCATCAGCGGCCACCGCCCATGCCTGCTCCCGCTCCGCCGCCTGTGAACTGCCGTGCGCCGCCTGCTCCGCCCGGCATGCCTCCGCCTCCGGACGGGACGGCTGCGCCCCCCAAGCCGGGGAAGCCGCCCTGCATCATGTTCGCGTTCGACGAGCCGGAGCTGGACGTCGTCGGAAGCACGACGAGATCCCCTTCCTTCAGGCCCGACAAAATTTCGATGTTGTCCTCGTTGTTGACGCCGACCTCGACCTCTACCCTGGACGTGGCGACGGCGCTCGCTCCCGCGGCGGCTCGTGCCGCTCCCTGTCCGCGTTCGGACATGAAGCGCTCGCGCATCGCCTCCCGCTCTTCCTCGGACATATTCCCGAACCGGTCGGCTCCGCCGCCTGCGCCGAAGCCCGAACCGGCCGGCGGCGCCTCCCCGGAAGCGTCCGGGACGGCTTGTCCCTGCCTGCCCGGGCGCTGCCCCTGCTGATCCTGTCCGCTTGGAGCTGTGCCCTCCGGCACGGCTCCGGCCTCCGCCGCTCCTCCCGCAGCGACGGAAGGGACAAGCACGAAATATTTGCCCTGCGACGACTGGACCGCCTCGACCGGCACATACAGCGCGTCCGCCTTCTGCGCGGTCAGAATGCTCGCCTCGGCCGACATGCCGACCTTCAAATTGTCTGCCGCCGTCAAGGCGATCGTCACGTCGAAGGAAGCGACGCCGTTGCTGGACGTTCCTTCGTCGGCGATGGACACTACTTTGCCCGTAAACGTCTGATCGGGCAGCGCCTCGACGAGTATCGACGCCTCTTGATCCAGGTCCACCTTCGGGATGTCCAGTTCGTCGATGCCCACGACCATCTGCAACTGCGCGTAGTTGACAATATCCGCTACTGTCGAGTTCGGGTTAAGAACATCGCCCTCCTTGACGTTAAACGACGTCAGCATTCCGTCGATCGGCGCCACCACCGGATCGGCATTGTCTGCCGTCTCCTCCTTCAGCGAAGCAATATCCGCCTGTACGCTTTCGATGTCCAACTCCTGCTTCTGAATGCTGAGCGCGATCGACTCCCGACTTTCGTCGTCCGCGGCGCTCTTGAACTTCGTCTGCAAATCCTGAAGCTCCAGCTTTTTCTTCTTCAAGTCGATCTCCTTGCTTCTGATCTGGTTGGCATTGTCGATTTCCTCTTCCTCGTATGTAACGAGCACATCGCCTTTCTTGACCGTATCGCCCTTCTGCGCATGCACTTTCTTCACCGTGCCGCTGGCGCCGGCCGTCACCGTCTCCCTCGCGGACGGCTGAATGTTGCCCGTTCCGCTCACCTTCACCTCGATCGTTCCTTTACGGACCTGGGTCGTCGCCGGAGCGGCCGCCAGGGGGACCTCCTTGTTGCCTTCGTAATACCGGTAACCCGCCCATGCGCCCGCCGCGATCACGGCAAGGGAGAGCGTCCACCACACGATTTTCTTTTTCATCCGACTGGTTCACCTTCGCTTTTCCTCATCTTGCCGCCTATTATGCAAGCGGAACCTTAGCTTCAGATGAGGGCGCGCTGAATGTTTGCTGAACATCCCGGTTTGTAAGGTAGTTGAACATCTCTGCTTTTTCAGCATTCTTTCAGTTTTCTCTCAGCACAAGTTAAGCTGGATCGCTCATAATGCAAGGAACGAGGCACAAGCCGCCGGGAGGACAACTATGGTTACGCAAACGCAAGCGCAAGGAATCCGAGTGATGCTCGTCGACGACGAGCCGAATATTTTGCAATTTATCGAGCTGGGGCTCGTCAACGAAGGCTACAAGGTGGCGACGGCGCAGGACGGGCGCGAAGCGCTCTCCCTCGCGGAGAGCTTCGCGCCCCACGTCGTCATTCTCGACGTGATGATGCCGGGAATGGACGGCTTCGAAGTGTGCCGAGCGCTGAAAAGCGAGAGACCGGTAGCCGTCATCATGCTTACGGCCAGGGAGGAAGTCGAGGATCGGGTGAAAGGGCTGTCGATCGGAGCGGACGATTACATGCCGAAGCCGTTCAGCTTCGCGGAGCTGCTGGCCCGGATTCAGGCGAGGGTGCGCAATCAATTCCCTCATCTGCTGGAGAAGGTGACGATCGGGCCGTTCGCGGTCGACGCCGCGCGCAAGGAATTCCGTTACCGCGACCGCGCGCTCGATCTGTCGCCGACCGAATTCGAGCTGCTGAAGCATCTCGTCTTCCATCACGGCCACGTGCTGAGCAAAAGCGCGATTTTGGATCGGGTGTGGGGCTACGATTTCGGAGGGGAGGACAACATCGTGGAGGTGTACATACGCTCGCTTCGGGACAAGCTTCAAGACCGTGAACACAGGGTAATCCGCACGATCAGGGGCGCCGGATATCGGGTGGATCTCGCATGACCCGGCTCGCTTCCTGGCTGCGCGGAGTCCGGCCGATTCTGTTTCCCCGCTCGCTCCGCTACCAGCTCGTGTCCCGTCTCCTGCTCATCCTGGCCGGACTGCTGCTCGTCATCGGACTGTCGCAGTACCTTTTCATGGAGCGGTTTATTTACCAGAACCGGGCGGCCGCCATTCAGCGGCAAGTGCTGTCCGTGCCCGGCGAGTTCTGGGAGCGACTGACCGATTCCGGACGGCGCGGTCCGGCGGAATCGTTCGTCTTCTTCCCCTCCTCGTCCGTCGCGTACTTGAACAAGCAGGGCGGCTTTACCGTCCTCACGACCAACGGAGCCGAATCCGAGAGCGCCGTCCCCCGCCTGTCCGCCGACGATTACCGCCTCGCTGCGGAGCGGCAGCGCAGGGACAAGCCGCTGTTTCGCATCGTGAGAGGAGCAAGCGGCGACCAGCTTGTCGTGCTGCAAGCCGTCCGCTCGTTCCAGGGCAGCGGCGGAGTCGTGCAGGTCGCCACCGGCACGTCTCCTCTGAAGGCGGAGCTGTACCGTCAATTGAGGCTGTATTCGGCTCTCGCGTTCGCGGCTCTCCTCGGGGCGCTGCTGCTGTTCCTTCCCGCCATCCGGCGGACGCTGACGCCGCTCTCGCGCATGGTCGAGACGGTCGAACGAATCGATTCGGGCAAGCTGAACGAGCGGCTGCCGGAGCCTGCCGGACCGGCGGAGATCGATAGGCTCTCCCACTCCTTCAACCGGATGCTGGAGCGTCTCGAACGGTCGTTCAGAGCCGAACAGGAAGGCCAGGAACGGATGCGCCGCTTCGTGTCGGACGCTTCGCACGAGCTGCGGACGCCGCTGACGTCGATTCACGGCTTCCTTGAAGTGCTGCTGCGCGGAGCGGCGGCCGACCCGGAGCAGCTCGACAAGGCGCTGCGCAGCATGCACGGCGAGTCCACACGGATCAACAAGCTGGTGCAGGATCTGCTGCTGCTCGCCAAGACCGACCGCGCCTTGGATGCGCAGCTCGTCCCGACGCAGCTAGGCTCCATCCTCGGAGAGATGGAGCCTCAATTCAAACTATTGGCCGGCAATCGCCGGATTCGGCTGGACTTGTCGGAGACGGCGGAACTGCCGCTCGACGCCGACAAGGTGAAACAAATCGCGCTGAACCTGTTCCAGAACGCGGTCCAGCATACGGATCCGTCGGACGGAATCATTACGGTATCGGTGGAGCCTCGCCCGGACGGCGCGGAGCTGATCGTCGCGGACAACGGACCGGGCATTGCGCCGGAGCACCTGTCCCGGTTGTTCGAGCGATTCTACCGGATCGACGACTCCCGGGCCAGGAAGCACGGCGGCGCGGGGCTCGGTCTGTCGATCAGCCGCTCGCTCGCCGAGCTGCACGGCGGATCGATCCGGGCGGAGAGCCGGATCGGCGAAGGCAGTTCGTTTATCGTGTTATTCCCTTACGCGGACAATACGGGCGATACGGCCGACGCAGACAACGCTTGAACCCCCAGGCGCCCCCCCCCCCTCTGCGATTAGCGGGCCATACACTGAATGCCCTCGAACAGCGTTGCCATATAGTAGCGCTGGTCGTCCACATCGACGTCCGTCACCTGGCAGCCGATTTTTAACGCCATTAAAGAGATGCGGCCGCCGATCGAGCTGACGCGGTACAGGCCGCGATCGGTGCAAGCGAATATTTCCTGTCCACGGGACACGATCGAGAAGATGAAAGCTCCCGACAGCCGGTACCGATCGAACCCGCCGCGCCGGTTGCCTGCAAGCAGCTCCCCGTGCTCCGTCGCGCCGATAATCGTGCCGCGGTGCACGGCGAGGCTCGTTACGGACGTATCCAGCTTGCAGTTGATCCAGCTCGTCGTCATCCGGTCCAGAATCGACACGCCTTCGTTCGTCCCGAGCACGACGTATTGCGGCAAATACAGAAAGTCGTAGACGGTCACGTCCGAACGCATCATCGTGCGCCACTCCTCGCCCTCCGTATACCAGAGGCCGCATACCGTCGCCGCCAGCCCCACCTGTCCGTATTGCTTGTAATGGTAGCAGCCCAGCGACAGCCCCGCGGGATGCCACGTTCCGTCCGAGCAGAGGAACAAGCCTTTGTTGGAGCAAGCGTACAGTTGATCCTCGTACGATTGCAGCCGATTGATATGCGTCTGATCGGTCAGTCCCTCGCTGATCTCCACCCAATCCTCGGCCGCTTCCTTCTTATAAACAATGCCCTTCCCCAACGGGGCGGCAACCAATTCGTCATCCGACAATCTCTTGACCGAGGAGAAATGAAAGGCCAATCCTCCCGGATTTGTCGATAGCTGCATCGCGAATCCCCAACTCCTTTTAACCACCTTCTCCTAGTCTAAGTGATAATGATTATCAGTGTCAACTTTATCTCGCCAACTTTCGTGCAAAAAAAAGCCGTCCCCGCGGGAGGAAATCCGTCTCGACGATATCCGAGAGCGATTTCCTGGCGGGGACGACCTTCTAGTGAGTCGGCATCGGCATGAATAAGAGATTGATAGGCAGCATGCTGCCGCTTGCCGGGGTAAACGTAATCGTCACCGATTCCGCCGAATCCCCCGTTTTGTACAGCATGCCGAGCTCGTTGGGGTTGCGGAGAATGCTCGAGTTCGTCATGTACACGACTTGGCCGTTCACCGTGAACGCGCCGGCATAGTGGCCTCCGCGCGGGCTGAGCACGATCGCCGTATGCGGCAGCACGTTGTTCAGCTGAATCGTATACAGCACGCCGTAGTTGCCCGCGTTGAGCACGGGATTGCCGGTCGTCTTGTCGATGCCGGAGATTCTCGTATCGACGACGTTGTCGGCCAGCACCATGCGGCTCTTCACGTCTCCGATCAACTGGTTCACGTACATGATGCGGTTGGCGTTGTCGAACGTGCCGCGAACGTGGCTGTCGTTGCTCGGCAAAATGCTCAGGTCCGGCAGCGCGCTCATAACGTCGCGTTCCGCGTCCACGACAACGACTTTGAAATCAAGAGAAGAGCTCATCCATACGTCCGCGAACATGGAGTACACATCGCCCGGTCTGACCGGCTTATCGCTGTACTCCTGGAAAATGAAGCGGCTCTCGCCCGAAGGGATCTGCAAGTACGAATATTGCGGAGAGAGCAGCGATTCCAGGAATCTTCCCGTCACCGCGCGCCCTACCGTCGATACGATCGGATTGGGACCGGCCATGCCTTTGGCGCCCATGCGCACCGTTGCCGGCTCCTCATTGTTGTTCGTCAGGATGATATAGATTTTGACCGCCTTGGAACGTCCGTTCTGATTGTGAAGCAAGAACCGAACGTCGCCCGACACCGTGTCCTCGTAATAGATGCCTTCCTCGCGGATCGTCTCCGGGCTGTTGGCGCGAATCAGCGTCTGCTGGCGATCGTTGATGTTGTACTTCATAACCGGCCATTGCAGCACCGTAGAGCCGTCCATGTCGAACTTCTCTCCGATATCCGTATAGAGCAGGTTGAATTCTTCCTTCGTATACAGCGTCTCGTCGAGAATCGTAATCTTCTTGGACACTTCGTCCACCTCGCCGAGCGCGTCGGTCACTCTCAACGTGACGGTCTGCTCTCCCGGCTCGAAAAATCCGCGCTGAGCGTTCGTCCAGACACGGCTCACGATCCTGTTCTCGTCATCCGTGCTCCAGTCTCTGTACGTAATGAATTCGCCCATTTTGTACGTCGACTTGTCGGTCGTAAAGCTTGCGACCGGAGGCTGGTTCGGCGGTTTGACCGTAATCGTCACCGAATAAGGCTCGCTCCATCTGCCGGATTCGTCCTTGACCCAGTGCGTGACGACGTAGGTTCCCGGCTGCTCGAAGATCGAATAATTGTTCTCCCAACGTTCCTCGATAATCGCCAGACCGCTGGGATGGTAAGATTCGTTGACATAGCGGACTTCCGTCTGTTGAGCATAAGGGTTCAGGTCCGATACGGAAAACTTGGCGATCGGAGCGTTGGACCACGTCAGCTCGATCTGCTTCGTCGCCGGCAGAGATTTCATCGTCAATCCGAAGCTCTGAGCGGCTGCGCGCACCGGCAGCATCAGCGTCCCTTTCAGCACATAGGGAGCGCCGGTCATACTCTTCGTTGCGCCGTTGATCGTGTAGGACGACTTGCCTGCGACAAGCTGCAGTACGTTGTCCCCGCTCGTCAGCGTATACTTCTTGCTCTTCGAATCGTAAGTCGTCGTGCCGTAAATTTCGGTCATGAAAGCTCGCGCGGCAACGTAAGTGACGCCCTTGACTTCGGTCAGAGGCTGAGGAGCCGTGACGGAGACGCCGTTGTGCCACATTTCGTTGGATTCCCGGGTGAGCACCAGCTTCTCCAAGCCGCTTGCGCTGCCTTCGGCATGCGCGGGCTGAGGCAATTGGAACGATAACAACATGAGTGCCGAAAGCAACAAAAGCGTAAAACTCTTCTTCATACTCTGCTCCTTCTAATCTAGTTGGCTAATGGATTAACCACTCCCGTTTACCGGACCATATGATATAACGCCAAAAACGGATAAAGGTTGCTAGATTTCGCGAAAAAATAAACCGGCCGGATACGCCGATCCGGCTCTTCCGTCATTCCGCCAGCCTTTTGCGCATGCGGACGTGCGGTATGCCCGCGTCCAGGAACGGCTCTTCGGAGACGGTCTCGTATCCCAGTCTGACATAAAAAGGCTCCGCAGAGCACTGGGCGTCGAGAATAGAGGCCCGATAGCCCTCTCCCCTCGCCTCGTCTTCCATCGCCTTCAGCAAGAACGATCCCACGCCCGTCCCACGGCAGCGCTTAACGACGGCGATCCGCTGCATCTTGGCGACTCCGGGCTCGTAGGCGCGATATCTGCCCGCCGCGATCGTCTCCTCTTCGGATCGGACGATATAGTGACGGCATGCGGCCGGCGAATCGTCGTACTCGTCCAGCTCGATGTCGGCCGGCACGCCCTGCTCTTTCACGAACACTTCCATGCGAACGGCGAACGCTTCCCGCAGCTGCTCGTCCGTTTCCACCCGCATCCATTCCATTCTGTTTCCCTCCTGCCGGCAAATCCGTATTGTTCCCGGGCTCATCCGGCGAGAGCGCCGGACAGCCCGCATTTCTACAGCATAACCGAGCCTCCCGCAATGATCAACGGCAATGCGGTTCCATTATTTGCATACGATTCCAGCCATCCGCTCATACTACCGGAACATGGAGGAAGGGGAGGCTGCCCATGGCTATGCCGCAGATCAGAATCAACGTGATCCAAACGATGCTGATGTTCAATCTCGCTATCGGAATTACGAACCACGTCATCATCGTCCCGCTTATTTTGCAATCGGCTTTCCGCGATTCCTGGATCAGCGCGCTGCTGGCCGTTCCGGCGGTCATCGTCTGGACGATCGTCCTCTTCTGGGTGATGAAGCTGACCGGACAGCGGTCTCTGTTCCGCTGGTTCAGAGAGCATTACAACGCCGTCATCGCCTGGCTCGTCATTCTGCCGCTGGTCGTGCTGTGCATGATGATCCTGTTCGTGACCGTCAGAGATACGACGATCTGGACGAAGGTGACTTATTTGCCCAAAACGCCTTATCCGATCACCGTCACCCTCTTCGTCGCCTCGGGAATGGCGGCCGCCTTGTGCGGACTCAGGACGATCGCGATCGCGTCCGGCATTTTGCTGCCGGGCGTCATCGTCTTCGGCCTCTTCGTCATGAGCGTTAATTTTCAGTTCAAAGATTACGGCTATCTGCTCCCCCTGCTGTCCAACGATGCCGCTTCGATTGCTCGCGGAACGCAGTATACGTTGGGCGGCCTGGTCGAATTCATCCTGCTGATCGGCCTGCAGCATCATCTGAGCAAGAGATTCCGGCTGCGCGCGCTGCTCGTGCTGACTTTGGCCGTAACCGGACTCGTGTTCGGTCCGGTACTCGCGGCCATTACGATCTTCGGTCCTTTCGAAGCCGCGGATCAGCGCTATCCGGCTTTCGAGCAATGGCGGATGGTCATGCTCGGCAAATTCATTTCCCACTTGGACTTCCTGTCCATCTACCAATGGCTCTCCGGCTCGTTGATCCGCGTCGCGCTCGCCTCCTATCTCTTGTTCGATCTGCTTCAGCTCACCCGAAGCAGATTCAAGCTTCCTCTCATGACGCTCGCCGGCTTCTTGCTCGTCCTCGTCTGTTCGGATGCGAGAATCAGCGATGCGAACTTTTTTCATTTTATCTCCAAATATTATTTTCCGAATGTCATGTTGTTCTTCTACGCCTTCCCGTTCGTCCTGCTGCTGATGATCATTCCGAAACGGGGGAAAACCCATGAATCGCAAGCATCCGCCACATGATAGCCATCATCCGTCCCATGCCCATGCGTCGAAAGATCGGCGGCGGAGCGCAACGCTCTCGCCGGAACAATTGAACCGGGAGACGCTGTCCGAGCTGTTCGAAGCCTCGGGGGATGTGAACATGCACTCTTACTACGAGGAAGGCGAAGCGCCTTCCGGCCTTAACCCTCTGCTCATCTACTGCGAAGGAATGATCGACTCCAGCCAGCTCAACGACTTCCTGTACGTCCAGCTTCGCCGTCTGCTCTCAGGCTCGTCCGACAAAGGGGGGATTGCCGGCAACGCCCTTCCCTTCCACTCGCAAAATGTGTATCGCATCGAGGGCGACAACGCGGTCGAAAGCATGTGCATGCAAGTGTTCTCCGGCAATCTCGTCCTGTTCTTCGAAGAATCCAAGAGCATGCACGTCGTACAGATGGCCTCGCCGCCGCAGCGAAATCCGGAAGAATCGAACACGGAGATTTCGATCAAAGGGCCGCGGGACGGATTTACCGAAGCGATCGAAACCAACGTCGCGCTCGTCCGCAAGCGGCTGAAGACGCCCAGCCTGGGCGTGGAGTACTTCCATATCGGCACGCGCAGCGTGACCTCCGTCGCTTTGCTCTACATGGCGGATATCGCGAACAAGGACTTGCTGGAAGAGGCGCGCCGCCGCATCCGCAAAATCGATATCGACGGGGTTCTGTCCAGCCAATTGCTCGAAGAAGCGCTCGCGGACAGAACCTATTCCCTCTTTCCGCTTATCGAATATATGGGGCGCCCCGACTATATCTCCGCGGGACTGCTGCGGGGCCGGTTCGCGATCATCGTCGACGGATCGCCCATGGTGCTCATGGCGCCGTCGAATATTATGACGATGCTCAAATCCCCGGAGGATATGCATCTGCCTTACTACTACGTCGCCCTGGAGCGCGTGCTTCGCGTGATCGGGCTGGTCGTGGCGATCTTCTTCCCCGGGTTCTGGGTGGCGATCTCCGCCTTTAATCTCGATCAGATCCCGTTTCCGCTGCTTGCCACGATCGTCGTCTCCAGACTGGGACTGCCCTTGTCCGGTCCTGTGGACCTGTTTCTGATGATCGGCCTGTTCGAATTGTTCCGCGAAGCGGGCATGCGCTTGCCGAAAGCGGTCGGACAGACCGTAGCGGTCGTCGGCGGGTTGATTGTAGGAGAAGCTGCAATCAATGCCGGGCTGACCGGGCCGACGACGCTGGTCGTATCCGCGATGACGGCGGTGGCGACGTTTACGCTGGTCAACCAATCGCTCAGCGGCTCCGTCACGTTCATTCGCTTGTTCGTGCTTACTTTAAGCTGCCTGTTCGGCATGCTGGGCTTCTTCCTGGCCGCTTTCCTCATCGTGGTCTACATGTCCTCGCTGACGTCTTTCGGCATTCCGTTCTTCTCCCCCTTGTCTCCGATTCGCTGGAAGGAAGCGATGTTCGCCTTGTTTGCTTTCCCCAAGAGCCGGTACAAGAAAAGACCGAGCCTGCTCGGTCCGAGAGACTCCACCCGCCAAGGAGAGGACTCGTAAGATGAGAACGGGGCTGAAGATCGCATGGGCAATCGGCATCTGCTGCCTGCTCGCGGGATGCTGGGACATCAAGTCGCTGCAGGACGTGAACTACTTTACCGGCATCGGCATCGATTACGAGAACGAGCGATACGAAATGTACATCCAGCAGCTCGATTTCTCCAGCGTCGCCAAGAGCGAAGGCGGCAAGAGCGATCGACCGGCCGTCGTCTGGGTCGGACAAGCGAGCGGGAAGACGCTCTCCGAAGCGATTATCGAGCTGTATCAGACGACCCAGCAAGCCGTATTCTGGGGTCATCTCAATTCGATCGTCTTTTCGAAGAGAGCACTGGAGCATGCCGACCTGCTCGGGGTCATCGACTCTCTGATCCGGTATCCGGAAATCCGCTATACGCCGTGGGTTTACGGTACGGACAAGCCGCTCAGAGAGCTGTATACGACCCGGCCTTTCTTCAACCTGTCTCCGATGAACTCGATCCTGTACGCGCCGGAGACGAACTACAACCAGAGGCCGATCATCGCTCCTATGCGGATGTCGAGTTTCATCCGTTCTCTGCGCGAGCCGGGTCAGACGACGCTGCTGCCTTCTCTGTCCATAACAAGCCATACGTGGACGCAGAACCGTAAACCCGATCCGAAGCTCGAGATCAACGGCGTGTACGTGCTGCGGAACACCAAGTACTTGGAATGGCTGCCCGCAGAGAAGCTGCTGGGCGTCCGCTGGCTTGTCAACAAGAAGCAAGGGTCTCGCATTATGCTGACAGAAGGCGACGAACGCGTCGCCACCGTCCGTCTGTCGAGGCCGAAGACGAAGGTGCGAATAGAAATGGGAAGCGGCGAGCCCGTCTTTAACGTCGAAGTTGAAGCCGTCGCCACGGTGCTGGAGATGTGGAAGGAAAAAACGGAGGCAGAGCTGGAGAAGATGGCCGGGGAGCAAATGAGAGATCAGATCCGCTCCTCTCACAGCCTTGGCCTGGAAATTCATGCGGACATTCTCGGCCTGGAGCACCGCCTCTACCGCCGCGACTACGCAGCGTGGAAACGGCTGACTGCGGACGGGCACACGCCGCTCGCGTCCCCCCGTCTCGGAGAAGTGAAAACGACCGTCAAGATCGCCAACAGCGGCATGTACAAAATGAAGCACCGAAGGTCCGAATACTGAGTTTTGCGTGAACCGCGCATGCGGGTTACTTGGATTCCGTCAGCCGCTGCAGCTGCTCCAAGAGGCTTTCCCGCGGAAAATGCTCTCCGATCAGCACGACGACGTCATGCACGGTTCCCTGCGGCGTAATTCGCATGAAGTCGCTCTCCCGATAGGCGTATTGAAACAGGAAGCGGCTGCCCGTATCCCGGAAGGTAACGATCCCCTTGCCCCGGTAGACGCTTTCCGGCAAGCCGGCGACCCATGCCTCGAAAGCGCGGCTGTCGACCGGGCCGGGCAAATAATACGTCAGGGCGTTGACGTGGTCGTGCGCGGCATGTCCGTGATGTGCATGGGAATGCGAATGCGCGCCGTGGTCAGGCGTGGAATTTCCGTGATGGGCATGCGAATCGTGGTCATGGTCGTGGCCGCAGCCTGGAGGGCAAGCTTCGCTATGTTCGCTTCCGATGGTCGGGGAAGTCCGTTCATGACCGTAGATCAGGTCCGGATTGAGCTGCGTCCGCACGGTCGTGACGAGCCTGGCCGCCGGATTCCAATCGGCGATCAGCCGCTCCAGTTCGGCCAGTTCGGCGGCTCCGACGAGATCGGCTTTGTTCAGCACGACGAAACTCGCGGCCGAAATCTGCTCTCTCATCAGCTTGTAGGTTTTGCCGGCGCCGATCCGGACCCGATCGAGCAGATGGCGGGCGTCCGCTACCGCGACGACGCCTCTAAGCTCCAGCTTCTCGTACATCGAGGCTTCCGTGACCGAGTCCATAATTTCGAGCGGCTTGGCGATTCCGGTCGTCTCGATCCATATCGCGTCCGGACGATGTTCGCGGGCGAGCTTCGTCAGCTCCATGCCTAGGTCCGCCCGAATCGTGCAGCAGATGCAGCCTCCCAGCATCTCCGCCATCGGAACGTCCGCGCCCAGCATTTGCCCTTCCACGTTGGCGTCGCCGACTTCGTTAAGCAGCACCGCAACCTTTTTGCCCGACGAGCGGGCCTCTTCCAACATCCGGTTCAGCAGCGTCGTCTTCCCGCTCCCGAGAAACCCGGTTAGCACGTATACAGGAACAAGCGAATCCATATGGGATGAAGCCCCTTTGCAAATCTATGATAAATACTGCGAGCTGCCGTACACGCGCAGAAACTGCTCTTTGGCGCGCTCTCTCATCTCGTCGTCGAAGCCTCTCACTTCGCTCAGCAATTCGAACCGGTCGCCGTCATGGGCTCTGGGCTCCGCGTAGAGCAGCCATTGCGCCAGATCGTCGACCGCGCGAGTCCGATCAAAATATTGATGGTACCATAGAGAAGCTCGCTCCAGATACGCCTGGGCGTCGAACGGATTCAGCGCGATCGTTTTCGTGAACGCGGCGATCGCTTCGTCGTGCCGGTCCAGGTGGCTGTACAGATGGCCGAGATTGTAAAAGCCTTGCGCGTCGTCCGGAACAAGCTCCGTGTAAGTCCCGATATCGATCAGAGCTCCCTCCAAGTCTTCCATCCGGTATTGGATCAAGCCGCGAAGCCACGTGAGCCGGGGATTCGTCCCCGTCAATTGCAGCCCGCGGTCGCAGTCTTCGAGCGCCGCTTGCCAGCGTTCCGCCGCAAACCGGCAGCGCGCGCGTCGATCGTAGATCTGCGGATTGTCCGGCTCCAGCGCGAGCGCCCGGGAATATTCGGCATCCGCCAGCTCGTGGTTGCCCATCCCCATGTACAGCTCCGCCAGCGCGTAAGCCGTCTTGCTTTCCTTCATCAGGCTTTCGTCCAGCGCTACGGCGGCCTGAATGTCGAGCATGGCCTCCTCGTACCGGTCCTCCATATAGCGCGAATAGCTGCGGCGCATATAGCATTCCGCCGATTGCTCCAGCAGCAGAGCCTGCGTATAAGCTTCGTCGGCGTCGCCGTACGCGGCGGCGTCGATCAGAATTTCGGCGCGCTGCTTCCAGTTCAGCGGATCGTCGGGCTCCAGCTCCGTCAAATCCGCGTTTTCCTTAAGCGCCTCTTCCCCTCGGCCGGCTTCGCGATAGGCGTCCGCCAGCCAGTAACGAACGACCGGATGCTCCGGATATCGCTGCTTGGCCTCCAACAGGACGCGCACCGTCTCCTCCGGCCGCTCCTGCGACCGATGCAGGGCGCTTAGCTCCATATAGCCGGGCAGCCACAGCGGATTGTCGGAGACGAGACGCTCCAGCGCTTCCTCCGCTTCCTCTGGACGATCGAGCAGGCGCAGCAGCTGTCCGTGGCGAAGCTGAACGTCGGCCCCTCCCGGATACTGGTCGATCGCTTGGCGAATCGAATCGAGGGCGCCGGACAAGTCGCCTTCGGCTTCCCGCAGCTTCGATTCATAGACGAGAAAGCCGTATTCTTCCTCCGCCCCCTGGATAAACGTGTCGATCGCGGCGGGAGAATACCTCGTCCTGGCTCTGTATTGGTCGGCGCCTCGCCGCTCTTCGGCGCGCCAGCTCTGCTGCATCTCGATCGCTTGCGACAGCGCGCGCCGGGCGTCGTCCATCCGCTCCAGCATTTCCAGCGCTTGCGCATGCCGGAAATAGTAGTGGGGAATCGTCTTGCCCGCGTTCGAGCAGGCGTTCGCGTAGCTGGCTTCCGCAGACTCGTATTTGCCCATTTTCATATAGACGTTGCCTAATTCGTAATGCGTGGAAGCTTTGGAATCTTCCCTTCTGCGAAGCACTTCCAGAAAATCCCGCACGGCCAGCTCGTAGTTGCCGCGATTGTTATGCGAAATCGCTCTCGTATACCAGACGATGTAAGATTCCGGATCCAGCTCGATTGCGGCGTCCAAGTCCGCGATCGCTTCCTCTTCCCGGCCTATTTCGTTGTAGATATGGGCTCGTCTTTCATAAGCTTGCGCATATCGCTTTCGCTTCAAGAGAGCTGTCAGCAGCTCGACGGCTTGCTCGGATTTCCCGCATTCGTGAAGGAGCCCGGCGTAATCGATCCGCTCTTCCAGGCTCATCCTGTCGACTCCCCAACGCTCGTGCCAGCGGATCGACTGCCCCAGCTTCCTCTGTTGTCTCAGCCGCTTGGCCATCCAGCGGGCGATCGGATACAGCATCGGCTTCGTCCTCCCTCCGGCTTGACGCAAAAGCTGCCGAGCGACTCGGCAGCTTCCTTATTCTTTGTACTCTTCCGCGGCGTCCGCTTCTTCCTCGACGGCATACTCGAAATCGTCGATATCGAACAGCTGCACGGGAACCGCGTTCTGCACGACCTTGTCTTGGAATTCGATCTGATCGGTCAGAATCGGGCACTGCAGCTTATTCGCCAACAAAATGATCTCCGTCTCGATCGGATCGAACGCTTCTCCGTACTGCATGTTCTCCGCCGCGTTCACGATGATGAGCGAGACGTTGTCGTTGATCGGCAGAGGCGGGCTTTCCCGCCAAGGCGCCATCAACGCCCGCTCGATCTTCTTTTTATTAAACGAATCCTCGAAGTAGGCAATCATCTCTCCGATCTTCGTCTTTACGTACGCATCGTCCTCCGCTTCCGGCATAACCGGTTCCGGACTGTCTTTCATATCGTAGAGCTCCATGACCGAAGTGTAAGGTATCCTGTACTCGACAGGACGTTTCGGCAGAAGCAGTTGACCGTAGATGGCGATCATGACGGCCTCGATGACAAAACGCCGACTCATCTTTGCATTTCCCTCCCACAAATCTTCCCGCGCCTTGCGCATTGTTTTACATTATATCACAAGCCTAAACGGCTGTCGCCGTTCTTTGAATGGCGGCGCGGCTGCGGTATAATAATTCATGATGTTTTCCATATTATTGCCGTTAAGGGGCTGTCGGAGATGTCGGAGTCTGCCTTCCACCAGTATATGCGGGCCGAGCCGGAGGAATTAGAGCAAACGTACAGCGAACGGGTCGCGCTGGGAGGATATTTTTCCTTCTACCGGTTTATCGAGGATTTCCGCGATTGTTTGAAAACGTATGCCGATGACGATGCCGTTCTGGTCCGCCGCAAGCTGTCCCGCGCTCGCGAGCTGTTCCCCGATCCGGAACGGTTCAGCCCTTCCTGGGCGGCCGTCTGGGACGAATTCGAACTCATCTTCGGCATCAAGAACGACGTGCTGGCGGCCATCCCGGTCGCGGAACGCGGCGGGGAATGGCAAATCCTGCTCGACAACCCGTACTCGCACCAGCAAGTCGTCTGCTATCCGGGCCTTCCGTTCCTCGAAGCGGCCTATTTGTACGGCTATTTTCAGCGGGAACTGAAGCCTAACGAATTGCTGCGCCTGCAGAGAGTGTCGGATCTTCTGTCCGTCAACGGGAGCAAGGCGGCCTCGCTGCTGCCGGAAACTTGAGGTTCTGAACTGCCCGTCCTGAACGCTACGCGGAATCGAATTCGGCATGACAATCAAGCGCATCCGCATCACGAACAAGCGTCCCTCGATATCCGAAGGACGCTTGTTTGTTGTTTAATGCCGTTAAGCTTCCGTGACCGTTGTACCGGATCCGAGCGCGCCGTCCCGATAGTAGACGACTCTGCCCGGATCGTTGCGCAGCTTGACGTTGGCCAGCTTCGCCTCATGCTCCGGCAGCCGGAGCGCCTCCCAGGCGTCCAGCCTCCCCGCTTCGTCCTCCGGAGAGACTCCGGCACGGGCCAGCGCTTCCGCGATCGCCGGAACGGCCGGCTCGTCGTCCCACGTTACGATTCCGTAATAACTCAGCTTGTATCCGTTCGTCTGCGTGCAGGCCAGCAGCGTTCCCGTGGCCGCATGGCGTAGCGCGTACGGCATCGTCTCAGCTCCCGTCCGATCAGAGATACGGATTTTCGTGCTTCGCCTTCAGCGCGTTCCAGCGCCGCTCGATCTCGGATTCGAACTCCCGCAGCGTCTCCGCGTATTCCGGCTTGTTCAGATGCCGCGTCTTGCCCATCATTTTCAGCCAGTCGCCGACGGGAACCCTCTTCCCCTTCTCCTCCGGGTTGTAGGTGATCGTCGTAATGCCGCGCTCGACCTCGTACAGCGGGAAGAAGCAGCTGTTGACCGCATTGTCGATAATGTCGGCCCCATCCTTGTCCTCGGACAGCCAGTTGAGCGGGCAGGTGATCAAAATTTTGCCGTACACGAGACCGACGTTCTGCGCGTACCACTGCGCCTTGGCTCCTTTGCGCACGAGATCCTGCGGGCTCGCCTCGCTGCCGGTGAAGACGTAAGGAATGTTCGTGGCGGCCATGATCTGCGCGGTGTCCTTGTGGTGGAACACTTTGCCGCCCTGGAATTTGCCGACGTTGGACGTCGACGTCCTGTGTCCCATCGGCGTCGAATACGATAGCTGGGCTCCCGTGTTCATGTAGCCTTCGTTGTCGTATTCGAGGATGATCATTTTGTGGTTGCGGAGCGCGGCGCCGATCGCAGGGCCCATGCCGATGTCCATGCCGCCGTCTCCCGTAATCATGACGAACGTAAAGTCGTCCTTCAGCCCGTATTGGTCGAGCTCGCCTCGGCGCTTGCGCTCGTGGAACATCTCGACGACGCCGGACAGCGTGGCCGCGCCGTTCTGGAACAGGTTGTGAATATACGTCGCCTTATGCGCCGAATACGGGTAACCCGTCGTGACGACCATCGCGCAGCCGGTGTGAAACAGGGCGACGATGTCGCCTTCGATTCCTTTGAAGAACAACTCCAATCCCGAGAAAATGCCGCATCCCGGACATGCTCCGTGCCCCGGAGCGATCCGCTTCGGCTTCTTCGTCAAGGAGCGCAGCGGCGGAATGCGCACGTTGACTTTGCCCGTCGCCTCGTCGGGCGTAACCGTGATGAGGCCGGTCTTCAAATCCTCGTACTTCATCGGCTCCAGCACGCGCTTCGGCGCTTTCGCCGGATCTCCCGGAGTCGCGCCGTGGTAGTCGAACGGCTTCTCCACGTACCCTTTGTTCATCGCGCTGATCGCGACTTCGAACAAGGCCAAGCCGTCCTCGGCGTAGAAATCTTTGCCTCCGAGCCCGTAGATGCGGCTGATGACGAGCGTGGACGAATTGCCGTATTGCTGAAGCGCGGCGCGCACCTCCATCACCATGTTGCCGCCGTGGCCGCCATACGAGTCGGCGCGGTCGCCGACCGTAACCGCCTTGACGTGCTTGAGCGCCTCCGCGATGAGCTTCGCCGGGAACGGCCGGATGATGTTCGGCGAGATCGCCCCCGCCTTGATTCCGCGTCCGCGCAGCTGGTCGACGACGTCCTTGATGATCTCCGCCGACGAGTTCAGCAGGAAGACGGCGACATCCGCGTCCTCCATCCGGTACAGCTCGAGGATCGGATACTCCCGTCCGGTCAATTCCGCGTACTCTTTCTGAATGCGGTCGTACACCGCCTCGGCCCGATACATCGCCATGCTCTGCTGATAGCAGTTGTTGATGTAGTCCGGCTCGTTCATATACGGCCCGACCGTAATCGGGTTGTCGCGGTCGAGCACGTGCTGGAAGCCTTCCGGAGGATGCTCGCCGACGAACTTCTGCACGTCCTCGCGATGGGTGAACGTCATAACCCTGCGCTTCTGATGGCTGGTGAAATATCCGTCCGAAGCGACGATGACCGGCAGCCGGACCTCCGGATCTTCCGCCAGCTTCAGCGCAATGATATTCATATCGTACACGGCTTGCGGATCGCGGCACAGCACGATCGGCCAGCCCGTATTCAGCGCGAAATACAAGTCCGAATGATCCCCGTGAATGTCGAGCGGCCCGGACACCGAGCGGCACACGAGGTTGAGCACCATCGGGAACCGCGTTCCCGACTGGACGGGCATCTGCTCCAGCATGTAGAGGTAACCGTTGGCGGAGGTCGCGTTGAACACCCGTCCGCCCGCCGCCGACGCCCCGTAGCACACCCCTGCCGAGCCGTGCTCGCCGTCCGCGGGAATCAGCACGATGTCGTGCTGCCCGTTAGCCTTCATAAGATCGAGAAACTGCGCGACTTCCGTCGAAGGAGAGATCGGAAAATAACCCATGATGTGATAGTTGATCTGGTGTGCGGCGTATGCGGCCATCTCGTTGCCTGATTCGTAGACGATTCGTTGCTCGACGGTGCCTTGCTTGACCGTTTCTTTGCGAATGTCGATCGACATGTTCAGACTCCACCTTTCCTATCGGGTTCTCGTTGAAAGATCACAAGGCGCTTTCTCTTTTACTTTTACTTTTACATGGCCAAATGGAACTTGTGGGCGACGCGGTGCCCGTCCGCGTATCCGTCCTCCTCCAGCTCGGAAGAGAGCGCGTCCGTCGGGCAAGCCTGCACGCATTTCAGACAGCCCTTGCAGTATTGGTAATCGATGCCCTGCAGGAACATCTGCGGACGTCCCTTCTTGTCCGGAAGCTCATCCCAGACGAAGCAGAAATCGGGGCAGACGTTGTCGCAGGCCGCGCAATGAATGCACTTGTCGTCGGCGAAATGCGGCATCTTGCCCGCGCGGGAAATGCTCAGATCCTTCAGGATGCTGTTGCCGGGGTTCGTGATCAGTCCGCCGATCGGCTGCGTCTCGTAGCCGAGCACCGGCGTGTCCATGCGGACGAAGGACGGCATCTCGTCGCCTTCGGCCAGTCCGAACGTCTGGAAGCTCATTTCGTCGTAGCCGCGCTGGAACGTGTTCAGCGCCGGCTGCACGGCGGCCGGGTACTTCTTCTCGAGCGATTTGCGAATGACGCCTTTCATGAATTCCACGTCGAGGAATTCGCAGAGCCGGAACAGCCCTCCGAGCATCGCCATGTTAACTCGGTTGTTCTCCTCCATCGCGATGCCCGTGGCGTCCACGACCGCGATGATGCCGGCCTTGAGCTTAAGCTGGCTCTTGAGCTGCTCCGGCGATTTCTTGGAATTGACCAATACAATACTGTCCTCGTGCATCCCCGAAATGACGTTGATCGTCTTCGACAGGTTCTCGTGGAACACCCCGATCACGTGCGGCCGCTCTACCGGAGACGTGTCCCGTATGCGCGTGTCGATGTCGCAGAACCGGATGTGGGCTTTGACGGCCGACCCTTTCTTCTCCGAACCGTAGGAGCTGAAGCTGACGCCGTTGAGTCCGACGCCCATGACCCCGGCCTCCGCCAGCATTTTGCCGGCCAGGTTGGCGCCCAGCCCGCCGATCGATTCCAGTCGAATTTCAAAAAAACCGAGCTCGTTAACCTTAGGCAGCGTCACCATGTTTTTCTGCAATCCCCTTTCGCGTGAAGTGAAGGAACATTCAGAAAATTTACAATATACAAACATTAATTATTTCGCCTTAAAAAGATGAATTCCTTCCTCCGATGTGGAAAAGCGCCAAATATAGCCATCCTTATGCCGACAGATCTTTTTGCAGCCGCTGCAGCTCCCTCCAGCCGATAAGGCGAACCTGTTCTTCGGCAAGTATTCTGCGGACGTCCTCGTCGAGCCAGAAGCGCCGTTCCATATCCCTCTTGTCCGGATGTCCGTGGAACGCTCTCAGCTCCGGCGCGGCCGCGGCCGGGTGCGCGATCCACTCCGTCACCCCGGGCAGCAGGCCTCGCAGCAAGTCGATCCCCTCGCGCTTGACCGTTTCATAGGTATCCCCCTCGCTCAGCCGATACTCCGGACCGATCATGTAGTCGGGCAGCACGATTCCGCGGTCGTCCGCCTGGCGCACCCGCTTTTTGGCCCGCTCCTGCAGCTCCGGCGGGATCGTTCTGCCTCCGACCGGAATCAAGGTGCGGGGCAGTCGGAAAGGCAGACCGTATTTCGCGCAAATGTCGAACACGATCGGCAGCAGGTCTTTCCCGGTATATAATCCGTACAGACTTCCCATATGATTGTCGGCATGGGTCGGCGCCAAACCCGCGGAGATGGCCGCTTCCGTCTGCGCAATCAGTTCGCTTCGCACCTCTTCGGGGTCGGCCTGCCGTTCCACCTCCGCGATCGTTTCGGGAAACCAGCTTCCTTGGGCGGTGAGCGTATTCATCGGCCGGCTCCGGCACACCGGCCCCCACTTGTAGCCAGGCCACTCGCTCGTGAGCGTCCAGTGAACGCCGACGTCCGCGTTCGGGACGGCCTCCCGAATCCGGGCGATCGCGTCCGCGGACCAGGAGCAGCACATCATGACCGTCGCCGAGCTGACCGCCCCCGCGGCCAACAGCTCGACGATCGTCTCGTTGACGCACCCGCACAATCCGAAATCGTCCGCGTTGACGATCAGCAACTTCTCCTCTTTCCCGTACCCTAACCGCTGAGCCGTGTTCACCTTCCATCGCCTCCCTCCCCTCCATTATATGTTCGCCCCCTGCGCTCATTGCTTAACAGTTGTCTATCTGTCGCACAACAAAAAAACGGAGCGCTCTAGGCACCCCGTTTTCAAGCTTATTGGTCACCCACCAGCCCCGTCGCCGCCGATAGTACCGCCACACGTGCTTACCGGTCACCCGCGGGCAACAGTCGACACGCCAGAGCGCACTACCCGTTCAGCCGGCCCAACCGCTTGGTCAACGTGTTTATCCAGCTTGCGGACAGCGCGTCCACGGCGAGCAATCGACGAATCCCTTCCGCGTCGTCCCGATCATGGTGCATAACCCGATTGGCCTCGGCCACCGTGACGCCGTCCGGATGGGGCTGCAGCAGCGACAATTCGTCGCCGACCCGCACTTCCCCCGTCTCCGCCACGCGAAAATAAAATCCGGTCGCCCCGCTGTTCGTCACGAGCAACGGCAGCTCATCCAACCCCCACTTCATGGCGAGCTTCCAGCAAGGCTGCCTTGGCTGGCTCACCTGCACGACCGCAGAGCCGATGCGGAACAGATCGCCGACTCGCACGTCATGTTCGTTTATTTTTCCCAGCGTGAAATTTTCTCCGAACGCCCCGTAATCGAGAGAACGCCCCAGCACCTCTTCCCAGTGCGGATAATGCTCGTAACTGTAGACGCAGATCGCCTTATCCGGTCCTCCGTGATGCTCCAGATCGGCCTGCTCGTCTCCTTCGAAACCGAGCTTGGTCAGCCTCACCGCTTGCTCGACCGGGCCTTTCGCAATGCCGGATTTCGCTTCTTTACCTTTATAGATGGCGGTCTGAACTTTGCCGATGTTGAGCGACAACAACGGGTAAACCGCCGCAGGCGCGGCGCTGCTCATCATAAATCCGCTCCTTTCTTGCTTGAAGAACAATTGGTGAATAACCTCCGACCTCATACGCCACGATAACTCATGTACGACCATTCGAACGAAAGGCGGGAAAAACATGTCCACTGCCAAGCGTCGCCGGGAAAGCGCATGGAAAAGCCGCAAACAAAACCAGCATCCTCACGGAAAAATCTCTTCGCTCCGCGAGTTGTCTGCCGAAGCGGACGCCGAGAGCAAACCCGATCCGTCGACGTAAACGAGCCGCTCTCGCAACGGATTCCGCGACTCTTATAATACCGATCCGTCGAAGCCGATAGTGACCGCAATCGTCTATGCAATCGGGCTGTCCGCCACAATGCCGATCCGTCGTTCACATACCGGAAGGCAACACCTGCAGTGCCGATCCGCCGTCCGCACACCGGGAGCCGTCGCGGCGCTTATCCGCCGAAGCGGCTTCCGGTTTCTACGCCAAACGCATCTTCTCCGCCGCCGTCAGCCGCCGGCCTATCGCCGTCGTGACCAACCGTCCGTCCTGCATGCCCCAGATTTCGTCCGCGAACTTCTCCGCGAGCTCTACCCGGTGCAACGCCGCGACGATCGTCGTTCCTTTATCCTTGCACAGCTTCTTAAGCGTGGCCATCATTTCCTCCGACGTATGAGGGTCAAGTCCGGAGACGGGCTCGTCCGCCAGCACGAGACGCGCGCCGTGCACGAGCGCCCGAGCGATCGCGATCCGCTGCCGTTCGCCTCCGCTCATCCGCTCGACGATCTGTTTCGACCGCTCCATCAGGCCGACATGCTCCAGCATGTCCATCGCGCCCATATAGTCGTCGCTGCGCACCATGCCGGTAATTCTCCGCCATATCGGCGTCTGCTCGGAAGCTCCGATCAGCACGTTTTTGAGCGCCGTCTTTTTCTCGTACAAAATCGGCTTCTGCTCCAAATACGCAATCTGCCGCTTAAAGCGCATCTTAGCCAGAAAATTGGCTTCCATCAAATCTTTGCCGTCAATCTTATATTCTCCCGAAGTCCACACTTCCTTCAGCGCAAGCGCTCTCAGCAACGCGGACTTGCCGCTTCCGCTCGAGCCGACGACGGCGATGAACGTTCCGGGCTGCAACCGGGCATCTACGTCTTTCAGTATCGTTTTTCCATCGGGTATCGTGCGAGTCAATCCAGAAATTACGATCATGGCTGTCCTATCCCTTCGATCTTGATGAATCTAGTGTAAAGTATAATCCCATCCCTTGCCATACGAACAAACGTTTGCTATAATAAAAACAGGAACAAACGTTCCTACACTGTTTCCAAGGTGGGATAATGGATGGTGAACTGCGAACATCTCCGTTACTTGGAGCCTCCGAGAGGCGCCAGACCGTCTAGAGACCTGACATTCAAATTTTACGAAGACGGGAAGCTCGTCATCATCGATAACGACACGGGCAACACGATGAGCCCCCGCGAGCTCAGCGGGGGCAGCTACGACTTCTACGTCCGTCAGCGCATTCGCTTGATTAAGCGCAACTTGGCCGAGAAGATTATCAAGTACGCTTGAAGCAAGCGGCGCCGCGCTCCCGCCCGTCTTGATCAGGGCAGGTTTTTATTGATTCCGTTCAAGCTGGGCGGGAAGCGCGTCATTTTTCTGACGTCCGGATCTTCCTTATGTTCCTTTACTCCCGAAGGTTTCATAGGCTCGTTCGAGTTTCTGGACATTTTCTTGGCCACGAGTTCTCACCCCCTGCCCTTCGATTGTCCGGAAGGGTTACTTTGTAGTTTTCCTCTTTTCAATCATTTACAAACCCGACTCCCCGAGCCATAATGAGAAAAACGGAATGAGGATTTAAGGAGATCAGCATCCTATGAACCAACAAATTTTATTCGACCTTGACGATACGCTAGTTTATTGCAATAAGTATTTTCACGCCATTCTGGATCGTTTCGCCGACCGGATGGCCGACTGGTTCGGTTTCGCAGGCATTGGGAAGGAAGAAATCGCGGCCAAGCAGACGGAGATCGATATCGCCGGCGTTCAGGTGTTCGGTTTCAAGAGCGAGCATTTTCCCCAATCGATGATCGACACGTACCGGTACTTTCAATCCGTCACCGGACGGCCAAGCTCTCCCCTTGAAGAGGATCAGCTATGGAAGCTCGGGAACAGCGTCTACGAGCTCGAGATCGAGCCTTACCCGCTGATGGAGGAAACGTTGGATTCGCTGGCCTCCAAAGGCCACGAACTCCACCTGTATACGGGCGGGGATGCCGTCATTCAGCTGCGCAAAATCGAAAGCATGCGCCTGGAGCGCTACTTCGACAACCGGATCTACATCCGGCAGCACAAAAATACGGACGCGTTGGAACAGATCCTGGCTGGAGGCAGCTTCGACCGCGACCATACGTGGATGATCGGCAACTCGGTCAGAACGGACGTGCTCCCGGCGCTCCACTGCGGCATCAACGCCGTCTACCTGAAGCAGGAAGCCGAATGGGCGTACAACGTCATTCCGATCGACGCCAAGCCTCGCGGGGCTCTGCTCACCCTTACGAAGCTGCCTCAAGTTCCGCCCGCGATCCATCAATACTTGGACGATAGCCTGATGAAGGAATCGGGGTAAGCACCCCTTTCCCTATGCAATAAACATAATAAGGGCATGTATTTCCCGGACGCGCAACTCTGCCGCAAATTACGGGTTCCGAAATTCTCGGAATCGCGCAGGCAGAACGGGAGATACATGCCCTATCTTTATTTGAATTTAGTGGTCAGTGTCACATCATGATGACGCTTACAAGTTAATTGAAAGCTACGTGCATACTGTTAACGGTCTACCGCACCGTTACTCCTCCGAAACCTTCGACTACGCACCCATTAACGGTCTACCGCACCGTTAATTCTCCGGAACCTTCGACTACGCAACTATTAACGGTCTACCGCACCGTTAATTCTCCGAAACCTTCGACTACGCACCCATTAACGGTCTATCGCACCGTTAATTCTCCGAAACCTTCGACTACGCACCCATTAGCGGTCTACCGCACCGTTAATTCTCCGAAACCTTCGACTACGCACCCATTAGCGGTCTACCGCGCCGCTATTCGATCACCTGGCGAGGGGCTCCCTGACAGAATACTCCCTCACTCCCCGCCCAATCCGTTCAGCTTGTCGAAAATTTTGCGAACGCCGACCGACCATAGCGGGTCCTCTGCATAGGTTCGGTTAAACCACTCGAACGGATCATGGCCTTCCGGACGGCTGTCTCCCAGCTTGACGAGAAGCCTTGCGGCGATGCCCGCGGAGTTGGCGATATCTGTATTGTATTCCATCCAGCTGTGACCGACGTTAAACGGATTGTTCGCGATTTTCAGCGCGTGTTTGGCCGACTTCGGCACGAAACCCTGTTCTTGACCGGTGATGGCGAACAGAAGGTGCGGATGCAGATCGTACTCGCGCGCCGTGTCCATAATCGTCCCAAAGTAGGGCTCTTCGGCCAGCATCGAGTCCCTGCCGCTCAAATAAGCGACAAGCGCCGGCACGTCGATTTCCGTATACTTGAGCGCTTGCGGTATCCCGACGTCGGGAACAACCGCTGGCGCCGCTTCGGGTACGGGACTTGGCGCACTCGCGGACGGCTCGACCGGCGCAGGACGCTCCATGCTGTTCGCGATCCAGACGGCTCCTCCGCCAAGCGCAATGGCCGACGCGAGAACGATAGCGGGAGCAGGCTTGGCCAAACTCCGCACCGCGGCCCAGAGCGCAGCGGACCAGCCGCTTCGCGAGGCCGTCGCTCCTTCGGGAGCCAGTCCGATCGTCACAGCTTCCGCCGCCGACAACGAAACCGCCCCATGTCGCCTCTCCAGTCGGGAAGCCAGCTGCTCCGGGCTCCATCTTCGCTGTGTGCGCTCGTTCGCCCACTGCAAAATCGGTTCCAGCAATCGTTCCGTCAAGCGTTCGTCGTCCTCGCCGATTTCTGCGAACAGATCAAGCACATCTTCAGGCCGGATGTCCCGTCTTTCTCCGACCAGACAACGGCTGATTAGCCGATCGATCATCTGCCGCTTCAAATCGTCCGGCACGTTCGGCATTCTCTGCGCGAGCGCCCGGCGAATGGCATCGGCGACGATCTCGGCGCGGCGTCCGTCGGGAAGCGGAGCGTATTTGGTCTGCACGTATCTGCGAATCGTATGAATGTCCGTCGGCGACAGCAAAGCCGCGCTTTCCATAATAAGCCTCCCCCGCCCACAATCGGTTCCTCGCCAGTCATCAGTGTACCATAGAGGAAAGATTTGGGGGAAGCCCTGTCTTCGGTACCAACTTTGCACGAATTCCGCTCCGCATGCCCTGTCAACCTGCCATCAGCCAACGTCGTGCGAGCCGATTCGCCATCAATCGCCATCCGCCGCTCCTTGCGGTCTATCCGTCTTTAGTCGCCATCGCCCCTCGCCGTGCATTCGCTCCGTCTTCAGTCCACGCGAACCGACACCGCCTCGACAATCGCCCGCTTGACCTCGTCGGTGCGGATAAAGGCGTTGATCTGCTCCTGTTCCCATTCCGTGAGCTGGTATTCGCTGTCGCAGCCGTCATCCTGTGTCACGAGCTGAATCGGGTGCCCGTCATGGGTGCACACCGCGATAATCTGAAAATCCGTCAGTTCTTCGGGCAGCGGCGTTTCGTCCGCCGTCTCCGGCAACAGGGCCACGTCGACCCACTGTCCGTCCCTGCGCTCCGCCCGATATTGAAAGCCCGTGAACCGCAGCTCGGACCATTGTTCGTCTCCATACCGAATCATTCCGTCGTTCCTCCTCCTGACATCCGTGAAAAAAGAGGCCGCCCCGCCGGGGACGACCTCTCTACGATAACCGATATCCGTTACGGGAGCAACGTGCTGCCCATCAGGAATCTGTCGACTTCGCGCGCCGCTTCGCGGCCTTCGTTGATCGCCCATACGATCAGGCTCTGTCCGCGTCTCATATCGCCCGCCGCGAACACTTTGTCCACGTTCGTCGTATACTTGCCGTACCGGGCTTTGACGTTCGTGCGACGATCCGTCTCCAGGCCGAGCTGATCGATCAGCGTACGCTCCGGACCTTCGAAGCCGACCGCGACGAGTACGAGATCCGCGGGCCATACTTTCTCGGTGCCCGGAATTTCCTCGTAAATTTTGCGGCCTTGCTCGTCCACGTAACGACGAATTTGCACCGTGTGCAGCTCTTTGACGTTGCCGTTCTCGTCACCTACGAACTTCTTCGTCAGCACGGAGAAGGCGCGAGGATCTTCGCCGTACAGAGCTTTCGCTTCCTCATGCGCGTAGTCGAGCGTGTACACGTTCGGATATTCCGGCCACGGATTGTTCATCTGATCGCGCTCTAGCGGCGCTTTCGCATGCGTACCGAATTGCGTAACGCTGGAGCAGCCGTGACGCAGCGCCGTAGCGACGCAGTCCGTTCCCGTGTCCCCGCCGCCGATAACGATGACGTTCTGGTCTTTGCCGGAAATGTACGTGCCTTCCTGCAAGCCGTTGTCGAGATAGCTCTTGATCGTGCTGTTCAAGTAATCCATCGCCTGATGGATGCCCTTAAGATCGTGCCCTTCCACGTTGCCGATCGGACGGGGCTTCGTCGCTCCGCCGCACAGCACGACCGCATCGTGCTGCTCCACCAGCTCCGCCGCGGAGATGTCCTTGCCGATCTCCGTATTGACGACGAAGCGGATGCCCTCCTCGGCAAGCAGATCGACTCGGCGCTGCACGATGTGCTTCTCCAGCTTCATCGTCGGAATGCCGTACGTCAGCAGTCCGCCGGCGCGATCCGCGCGCTCGTATACGGTGACGGTGTGGCCGGCCTTGTTCAGCTGAGCGGCCGCGGCAAGTCCTGCGGGACCGGAGCCGACGACGGCGACCTTCTTGCCCGTGCGCTTCTTCGGCGGCTGCGGAACGACCCAGCCTTCCTCGAACGCCTTATCGATGATCGCCTGCTCGATCGTCTTGATCGTGACGGGATCGCCGATCAGGCCGACCGTACAAGAGCCTTCGCACGGAGCCGGACATACGCGTCCCGTAAACTCCGGGAAGTTGTTCGTTTTCGACAGACGCTCGTAAGCTTCTCTCCACAGCCCCCGATAAACCAGGCTGTTCCATTCCGGTATCAGATTGTTGATCGGACAGCCCGATACGCTCCCCGCCAGCTCGATGCCCGTATGGCAGTAAGGAGTTCCGCAGTCCATGCAGCGCGCGCCTTGCGTGCGCAGCTGTTCCTCGGAAAACATCCGGTGAAATTCATTCCAATCCTGAATGCGTGTAAGCGGATCACGATCACCCGGCAGTTCGCGCTTATATTCCATAAATCCCGTAGGTGTAGACATCGTGCAAACCTCCATATCCGTCGGTATCTTTGTGGGTTCGTCTCTTTGCAGCATTTGTCTGTCGATGATAGATCATCCTAACAAAATGTGCTTTTCCCCACAATGGATTATCCATCGTATTGTTTGCATTATTCGTCTCCGACCCGCTCATACACGCAAAAAGCGTGCCGAAAAACGTTCCGTTCGTCCAAAATCCCCTCTTCGCGCGACGCAAGACGCCATTGCGTGCGGTCGAATTCCGGGAAGCAGGCGTCTCCTTCGAACGGCTCCTCGAGCTCCGTCAACAGCAGCCGATCCGCCGCAGCCAGCGTCTCCCGATAGATTTCCGCCCCTCCGATGACCATCAGCTCTTCGCCGCGGTACTTCTCCAGCGCCTCTGAGACCGTCCTGAGGAGCACGCAGCCTTCCGGAGCCTCCTGCATCGTCCGTGACAAAATAACGTTCGTACGGTCCTTCAGAGGGCGTCCCAGCGACTCGAACGTCTTGCGCCCCATCAGCACGGGCTTGCCGAGCGTATTTCTCTTGAAATAAGCCATATCCGCGGGTAGCCGCCAAGGCAGCTCGTTGTTCCGGCCGATCACTCCGTTGGACGCAACGGCGGCAATTAAAGCGACAGTCATGGTCAACACCCTTTGCACTTTTCTCTATACGGCCACAGTGGCTTTAATTCCGGGATGATGCTCGTAGCCGGCGAATTCGAAGTCCTCGTACTTGTAATCGAAGATCGAATCCGGCTTGCGCAAAATGTTCAGCTTCGGAAGCGGCAGCGGCTCCCTGCTCAGCTGAAGCTTGACTTGTTCCAGATGATTGCTGTAAATATGAACGTCTCCGCCGGACCAGATGAACTCGCCGACCTCCAGATCGCACTGCTGCGCGATCATATGGGTGAGCAGCGAATAGGAGGCGATGTTGAACGGGAGTCCCAGGAACGTATCGACCGAACGCATCGTCAGCATGCAGCTCAGCTTGCCCCCGGCGACGTAAAACTGGAACACGAAGTGGCAAGGCGGCAGCTTCATCTCGTCGATGACGGCCACGTTCCAGGCGCTGACCAGATGGCGGCGCGAGTCCGGATTGCGCTTGATCGCGTCCACCACCTGCTGGATCTGATCGATCGTGCGGCCGTCCGGCGTCTCCCAGGCGCGCCATTGCGAGCCGTAGACCGGTCCGAGATCGCCGTTCTCGTCCGCCCACTCGTCCCAGATGCGGACTCCGTTCTCTTTCAAATAGCCAATATTCGTATCGCCTCTGAGAAACCACAGAAGCTCATGAACGACCGATTTCAGATGAATCCGTTTCGTAGTCACGAGAGGAAAACCCTCCGACAGATCGTAGCGAAGCTGCCGTCCGAATACCGACAGCGTTCCGGTTCCGGTCCGGTCACCCTTCTCGACTCCGCGATCCAGCACGTCTTGCAGCAAATCCAAATAATTACGCAAAGAATACACACCTCGACAGCGAATTTGTTGTTTATTGTACCATCCGCCTCGCCGACTTGTCACTTGCCGACTGCGCGGACGCCGGATCATTCCGTCGTGGAGAAGCGCTGCGCGCGCCTCTTCTTGCGCTGTTCGTAGCGCTCCGGGGCGCTGTCGAACAGCTTCCTCTCCGCCTCGTTCTCGGGTACCACAGGGGGAACCGGAACCGGCTTGCCATCGTCCCCCAGCGCGACGAACGTCGAGAAAGCGGTACAGGTCACCCGGCGCTCGCCGGTGAACAGATTTTCCGCCCGCACGACGACGTACACCTCCATCGAGCTGCGATGCGTCCACGTGACGAACGCTTCCAGCTCGACCGCCTCTCCCATCCGGATCGGCGCCAGGAAGTCGAGGCTGTCCGTCGAAGCCGTGACGACCGTCTTCCCGCAATGGCGCATCGCGGCGATCGCGGATATTTTATCGATATATTTCATCAGCGTGCCGCCGAACATCGTGCCGTGATGGTTCGTATCCGTCGGAAATACGAGCTCCGTCATCACTGATCTCGACCGTCCGACCGGTCTGGCTGTCTCTATCTCTTCGTTCATCGTGTTCTCCTCCTCGCTATGCGTTATTATTTTACGCTGAAGCAGGCAAATAAAACAATCAACCCAGCTTCGACAGTTGCCCGAATAAGTCCATCAGCGCGCAAAAAAAAGAGCTGGCTATCTTTCGATAACCTGCTCCTGTTCATGATTGTTTACGCTGAGCCCTAACTTAGCGACATTGGGCTCCCGTCCCGACTCATTCTCTGAACCGGGGACAGGAAACCCCGCTTTGCCGCGCCGCTTCGGCGACTCTTCGGCTTACCTCCTCGGCCACTTGCGTATTGAACACGCTCGGGATCACATACATGCGGCTTAATTCATCCGCCCTCACCGTTGCCGCGATCGCCTCGGCTGCGGCCAGCTTCATCGCCTCGTTGATGGCGGAGGCTCTACTGTCGAGCGCTCCTCTGAATATGCCGGGAAAACATAACACATTATTGATCTGGTTCGGATAATCCGATCTTCCGGTAGCGACGACGCCGACGATATCCTCCACAAGCTCCGGCCGTATTTCCGGCTCGGGATTCGCCATGGCAAATACTATTGGTTCCGGGGCCATGGTCAAAATCTGCTCTCGGCTGACAATGTTGCCGCCGGAAACGCCTATGAATACATCCGCCCCGACCAATGCCTCGCTTAATCCGCCTGCGCGGCGCTCGCGGTTTGTATGTTCCGCATACCATGTCCAGGCCGGATTGGCGTATGCGATATCGCCGCTCAGAATACCGCATCGGTCAACTCCGACAATATGCCGCGCTCCTGCCGCAAGCAGCATCTTTGTACAGGCAGTTCCGGCGGCGCCGATACCGCATATGACGATGCGAGCGTCCTGCAGCCGTCGTCCCGTCAGCTTGAGCGCATTCAACAAGCCGGCATAGACGACGACCGCCGTACCATGCTGGTCATCGTGAAAGATGGGAATATCCAGCTCCCGGCGCAGTCTCTGCTCGATTTCAAAACAATGAGGCGCCGCTATATCCTCCAAATTAATCCCTCCGAAAACCGGAGCTATACGTTTAATCGTCTGTATAACTTCCTCGACGTCCTGCGTATCCAGACAAATCGGAAAGGCATCGATATCGGCAAATTGCTTGAACAGCATCGCCTTGCCTTCCATCACGGGCAATGCAGCATACGGACCGATATTGCCAAGTCCCAGCACCGCGCTCCCATCCGTCACAACGGCAACCGTATTTCGTTTGATGGTGAGCGCATGCACGCTGGAAGGCTTCTCGCCAATAGCCTGACATACCCTGGCCACCTCCGGGGTATACACCCGTGACAGATCGTCGCGGTTCTGAATCGGCTTTTTGGGCTGCATTTCAATTTTTCCGCCCAGATGAAGGAGAAAGGTCCGATCCGACATCATGCCATCCTTGCCACTCATTTTTGTTTGCCACTCCCCTATTATCTGTCTGCACCGAATCTCGTTTTGCATCCATTCCGGCTACTCACAGTATAGCGGGATTGTATAATGAGCCCCATCAACATATCTATCGCAACCTTCAAAAATCTATCAACATCTATATGACTACTCCATGATAAACAAGGAGCGGTATTTTTGCGGGTGCATGCCGGTATATTTTTTGAACACCGTGCTGAAATAGGTCGCGTTTTCGTAGCCGATCATCTCTGCCACCTCCAGCACCTTCAGATCCGGCGACTTGAGCAGTTCTTTGGCTGCCTCCATCCGCACCTTGGTCACGTATTCCGTTACCGTCGTTCCCGTCTCCTGCCGGAAAATGAGGCTGATATAATTGGGAGACAAATAAACCTCTTCAGCCAGACGTCCGACCGTTACATTTTCCATATAGCTGCGGTCGATAATAGTTTTGATTTTATTAATAATGCCGCTGTTTTTCCGATTGTTTTTGCGCAAAAAAAACTGCGTGACGATTCGGAATATTTCCTGCATTCGCCCGACAAGATCGGAAATATGATGCTGGCGGTACAGCTCTGTGATCACTTCCGGCAAATCGGGAAATACGGCCTCCACATTTTCACCCATCTCATGGAATGCACGCGAAGCCATATTGATCATTTCGACTCCAACGCTCTGCACGTAGCTGATCGGATAGCTGCAATCCTTCCCTATCTCCTCGAATATTTTTGTTATCGTAACGCCCACTTCCTCGACCTTGCCAAGCTTCATGTTATGAATCAGCTTGTTCTGCTGTTCATAAATGCGAGAAAAATCGATATGTACGCGACCCTCGCTAAAATCGCCAATCGGCAAAATGGCGCCATTCCCGGTAAAAAAGCGATAGTCAAGCGCCAGCTTCGCCTCCAAACAGGAGTATCTCACATCGACAATGCGATCGACGGTGTTGCCGACCCCTGCAGAAAGCGACATTTTCAGATAGGTTGAGGTGCTGTCCAGCATCTCTTTAAGGATGTCCATATGCCGGACAGCCAGGCCATCCTGATGGAAGAACAACGCGACAAATTGATTTTCATGCGGACTGAATACGATGACCGAACGATGACGCTGCGCGATTTCCTCCAAAATGTTGCTGACAGAAAACATGATTAATTGTCTGTTTTCCTCGCTGAAACGCTCTACCGCTTCCTCGTAGTCGTCGATTGTCAGTGCCGCGGCAATTACGCTCCTTTCGGCAAACTCGCTCAGCCCAAAAAACCGGAGCTTGCTTGCGAGCTCCTCCTCGCCCCGAAACATGCCCGATGCCAAACCAGCCAGGAAACGTTCCCGCAAAGCCGGCAAATTTTCCTGCAACTGCCGCTTCAGCCGCTGCTCCCTTTCTTCCCTCGAACGCTCCCGCCGTACGGATTCCGCCACCTCCAGCATCACCGTTTCCAGCTCGTCCACCTTGATCGGCTTCAAAATATAGCCATCTGCCTTTAAATTCAAGGCGGTCTTGGCGTAATGGAAGTCCTGTACCCCGCTAATAATGACAATGCGGACCGAACTGCCCGAGCTTCGCAAATAATCAGCCGCCTGCAGACCGTCCAACTCCGGCATGCGAATGTCGGTCAATACGATGTCGGGCTGCAGCCTTGTGCACAGATCCAGCAATTCAGGACCATCGGCCGCTGTGGCCGCAACCTCAATGTCCAGCTTATCCCACTCCACGACATCCTTTAAACCTTCGCGCACATTGTATTCGTCGTCGGCAATAATCATTTTAAGCTTCATCGTGCGTGACTCCTCCTGTGTTCCGGCACAGAAACCGGACAATGACCGTTACGCCTTCTTCGCCCTCAGACTTGCGGAACTCGATTCCCGAATCGTCGCCGAACACTTGACGGATGCGCTGATTGACGTTGCTCAGACCGTAGGAACGACCGTTGTCCCCGCGCAGCATCGCATTCAACTGTTCCGCAGGCGCGCCGACTCCGTTGTCTCTGATTTCAATTTCAATCCACTCTCCCGACCGACGTGCGTGAATATAGACATGACCGACGCCCCGTTTCTTTTCTATGCCATGCACCAGACTGTTTTCCACAATCGGCTGCAGGGTCAGCTTGACAGCTGCATAACCGTAAACCTCCGGCTCAACCTCGATCGTAAAGGTCAGCTTCTCCTTAAATCTGATCTGCTGAATCGATAAGTAGCTTTCGACCTGCCGCAACTCATCCTCAATCGGAATAATATCCTGCCCCTTGCTCAGGCTGTAGCGAAAAAAATCCGACAGCGCCGTCACCATTTTACTAATATCCGGCACCTTATGTCTTAAAGCAATCCAGTTGATTGAATCGAGCGTATTGTATAAAAAGTGGGGATTGATTTGCGCCTGCAGCGCCTTTAGCTCCGCTTCTTTCTTGCGCACTTCGGAGACGTACAACTCGTCGATCAGTTCCTTTATGCGGCGAATCATCTGATTGTATTGGCTGAACAGATACGTAAACTCGTCCTTGCGATGATATTGGATCTGGATATCGAAATTGCCGCTTCTGGCATACGCCATCACTTTGATGAATTTGCGAATTGGACTCGTAATATTTCCCGACAGCCACAGCGCGATCAGAAACGCAACCACCATGCAAGCGGCAAGCACAATGTACATCACTTGTCGAAACGCGACCAGCTTGCCATTCAAATCGCTGACGGGAGACAGAGATAGAATAGTCCAGCCAAGCGAATCGATGGACCGGGCGGATGCGAGCCACTCCTCTCCGTTCAGCACAGCCTCCCTCGGGCCAGCATCAAGGTGTAATTGTTGTTCCGCAAAAAAGGGAGGGCCAATGCCGACAATATCGCCGTTTGCTATTGCGGCATCGGAGGCGGCCACTACCCTGTAACGGTCGTCCACAATGGCGATCACGCTGTTGACAGAGGGCTTCATCTCGGCAATTATGGTAGTGAACTCGTCTATATCGGCCTGAACGGTCAGCAGACCGACGTAGGGTATCGTCGCATTGCGCAGGCCGAACAGCCGCTTGGCAAGCACGATGCTATGCTCCGTCATTCCTGGTATCTCGCCCGGGGAAAGCGCGACGATCGAATATTTCTGCTTGGGCGGCAAGTCGTAATACCAGTCCTCACGCTCCACTTGACTGATGGGCGACACGTATTGCGAAAAATTGTATTGCGCATATTCGGGACGATCGAGCATGTACAGACGCAATGTAAACTCTCGGCTCTGATCTCCCGGCAAATCGTAGCTGCCCACAAGCTTATTTAGGCTGGCAAGCTCATTCACAATACCGACCTGTTCAAGCGGGCGATCGGCGGACAGCAGCTCCGTCATATCGGGATTTAGATAAATGGAACCCGCGATTTGCTCCATTTCTTCGATTTTGTTCAGCAGCGCTCTCTCCGCTGAAACCAGGTTTTTCTGAAGCGTGGCCTCAATATTGCCCTTGATTGTACGGATCGATTCGTTGTAGATCGTGACGGAAATGACCGAGGTCGGCAATATGACCAAAAATAAAAAATAAAGCAAGAGCCGAAATTTCAGGCTGACGTTATAGAAAAGCAGATAAGGCGCTATTTTTCGTAACACATTTATCAACCCCACTTCAAGATGAGCGCTAAACTTGCTCACATTATAAAGGAGCCCTGTCCGTATGAAAACCTATTATTGTCATAATATTCTGAAATGCCTCTTCGTATCGTTCGTCATTGTGACGATCGCAGGCTGTGCAAGCGGTAATCGAGCCTCGTTCGATTCTGGCTTGGAGTCGTCTGAACCCGTCGCGAAAAAGCTGACTATAACCGTGCAGGAGAATGCTCATTCCAATACGCTGCGAAGCATGATCCGCAAATACGAGCGAACGCACCCGGACGTCAAGGTCGAAATCGTCCGACTGCCATCGGATCGATATGAAGAACTGCTCCATATGTTGATGACCTCCGGCGAAGGACCGGATCTGTTCCACGCTTCGACCAGGTGGATGGCAACCTACCTGTATAAAAACTGGCTGCTTGATCTTTCGGATTGGGTCGAGCTGGACCTGCTTGCCGAATATCCCCGATGGGCGGTCGACTACACGCGAACGAACAGCCGCTTCTATGCGCTTCCTTCAGAGCTGACCACGCTTCGGCTCGTCTATAATAAAGAGCTGTTTCGGCATGCCGGCCTCAATCCGGAGGCTCCTCCCGAAACCTTGTCAGATCTGCGCGACTATGCGATCCGAATCTCGCAGGCCGGTCAGGGTTATCGCATCTATGGCTTTGCCCTTCCCGCAGGAGAGAACGAGACGCTCCATCAAGCACTGGAGGCGGGCAGCACTCGCAGCGGCCATTACTACTACCGCTATGAGGACGGCGTATACGATTTCTCCGTCTATCTGCCCTGGTTCGAAACCATTCTCGAAATGAAGCAAGAGGGGGGCGTGTTTCCCGGCGAAACCTCGCTTTCCATGGATACAGCTCTGACACAATTTGCAGAAGGTTATATCGGCATGATGTACATGACCAACCGCGACTTTTTTGCGTTGACACAAAGCATGGAGGATTATTCCTCGCTTGGCGTCGCCCTGCCTCCTGTCTATAGCGACGCTGTGAAAGACAACGGCGCCCTGATGCTCACGCTGCAAGCCCCGCTTGTCGTCCATAACCATACCGAATACAGGACAGAGGCGGTCGATCTCTGGAAAACGCTGCATACCGAGGCTTTCCAGGATCAGCTATTCCGGGAAGATCTGTCGATTCCCGTTCGGCGAATGTCCGTCATGAACGCCGAAACGGATCGTGCGTTAAGCTCCTTTCAGCCGATAGGTCAGGAATCTCCTTACCCTCAAGAGCCCAAATTCATTTTAGAGAATCGCTCTGTCGATAATTTCGCGAATCTAAGCGATTCGCTTCGCATGGGCGCTTACCGGGACATCTTGCTGGGCATCACAGCCCCCGAAGAAGCATTGAACAGCTTGTCCGGGCAATACAATCGTTCGCTCGAAAATGCCATCTATCGCGGCCTTATTAATATGGAGCACTATATCTATCCCGAATTCGATCCTCTCCAGCCCATTCACGAAATCAAATAGAATTTTAAAGATTGCTGTAGATTATTTTATTCAGCCTCTTGAAAGCGGTCTCTATAATGAAAGCGAACAACAATTACAGCTAACGGGGGTATGAACGGGAATGAAAATGAAGAAACGCTTTACCAATCTGCTGGCGCTGGCGGTCAGCGCGGCGCTTATCCTTACCGGTTGTTCCGGCAAAAGCAACGGCAACGACAGCACGCAGGTTGCCAGCAATCTGCCCTCCGGCACCACACCGGAAGCAGCCACAGAGGCAACGCCGACGCCACTTCCGCCGGTTGAACTGAGCATCTACTACCCAGGCGACGAACAAAAGGATGCGGCTCTAGTCGAAGCGCGGCTGAATGCGCTGCTGGAGGACAAGATCAACGCTACAGTCAAAATCAACGCCGTAAGCTGGGGAGATTGGACACAGAAAATTAACCTGATGGTTTCAGGAGGAGAACCGTTCGACCTGATGTTTTCGGCAAGCTGGGATCGCTTTGGCAGCAATGTGGCCAAGGGCGCTTTCCTGCCTCTCAACGATTTGATCGATGACTATGCGGTCGAGTTGAAGGAAGGCATGCGCTCTGAATATTTCAATGCGACCTCGGTTGACGGTAAAATCTATGCGGTGCCCGTCCAGAAGGAGCTTGCGCAGCAATTCGGACTGGTTCTGAGTAAACCTCTTGTTGAAAAATATCAATTCGATTTGAGCACCATCAACAAGCTGGAGGATATCGAGCCTTGGCTCCAAACGATCAAGGACAATGAGCCTGATATCGTTCCGCTGTGGGCCAGCCGCACTCTCTCTGGACTTCAACCGTTCGAGGCTGTCGGAAGCAGCGCAATTCCTGGCTCCATCTACAGAGGCGGAGAACCAACGGTGTTCAACAAATTCGAATCTCCCGAAACGCTTGAGCTGCTCACGATGCTCCGCGCCTGGAATTTAAAAGGTTTCTTCCAGGATGATCCCGCAACGCAAAAAGACGCAACGGCTCACAACAAGAGCGGTCGCGTGTTCGCTCAACAACTGCAGCTGAAGCCGGGCAAGGATGTCGAGTTTAGCGTCCAGCAAGGCCATGAGTTTGTACAATTGGAGCTTACGGACGCCTATACGACGAGCGGAGACATTACAGGCGCCCTGACCGCCATTTCCCGCACATCAAAAAATCCTGAACGCGCCATGATGCTGCTCAATTTACTCCATACGGATGCCGAAATTTTGAACACGCTCGTGTTCGGCGTCGAGGGTACGCATTTCATTCGCAACGGCAATATAATCAGCAAGCCGGACGGTCTTGAAGAAAGCGGTTATGTACCGGGTATCAACTGGATGTTCGGCAACCAATTCCTGAATTACTTGTGGGACAATGAGGATCCGCTCAAATGGGAGAAGTTCCGTGAATTCAATGAAAGCGCGACACCTTCGGTATTGCTCGGGTTCAGCTACAATCCCGAGCCGGTTACGAACGAAGAGGCTGCGATCAGCAATTTATTCGATCAGTATATCGACGCCCTGTTTACCGGTGTCGGCGATCCCGCAAAGCTGCTGGAGGAATTCAACGATAAAATGAGAAAAGCCGGTATGAACAAAATTCTTGAAGAAAAGCAAAAGCAGGTCAACGAATTCCTGAATCGATAGCAGGTGTCGCCACTGCCGCAAGCGGACCGGGTTCCATGCAGATCAGGAACCCGGTCCTTTTATAGAAAAGGAGAGCATACGATGTCCATCATGAACGCCGTACAACGCCAATACAAGCGAACAATCAAATATCGCGTCCTGTTTCTTATGCTGCTGCCGGCAACCGCCGTCCTGATCTTCAACAATTATATTCCGATGGCGGGCGTCATCGTCGCCTTCAAAACCTATACCTTTGACGGCGGCATATACGGAAGTCCCTGGGCCGGTTTTAACAACTTCAAGTTTCTGTTCCAGACCGAAGAAGCCTGGATCGCTACACGTAATACCGTTCTGTACAACGGAGCATTTATTATCATTAATACGGTCGCAGCCATCACGCTGGCCATTGCGCTTAACGAACTGCGGAATCGCCGGCTTGCGAAGTTTTATCAGAGCAGCCTGCTGTTCCCTTACTTCCTCTCCTTTGTCGCGGTCAGTTACCTGGCTTACGCCTTTCTCGGCGGAGGAACGGGTTTTATCAATAAATCCATTTTGGAGCCGCTCGGCCTCTCCCCCGTCTCCTGGTACAGCGAACCCGCGCACTGGATCTATATTTTACCCATCGTAAATCTGTGGAAGGGCGTTGGATATACGATGATCGTTTATCTAGCCTCGATTGTGGCCATCGACCCGGAGTATTACGAGGCCGCTCTCATAGACGGCGCATCCAAGCGGCAACAAATTATGAAGATTACCATTCCGCTTATGATGCCGGTTATCATTATTATGATTATTCTGCAAATCGGGCGCATCTTCAACGCCGACTTCGGTTTGTTTTATCAGGTTCCGCTGAACAGCGGGCCGCTATATCCGACAACCAACGTTATCGACACCTTTGTATACCGATCCTTCCTGCTTAACGGCAACGTCGGCATGTCCGCAGCAGCCGGTTTTTACCAAGCGATGGTCGGGCTAGTCATTGTCTATCTGACCAACTATACCGTACGCAAGATCAGCAAAGAAAACGCATTATTCTGAGGAGAGATCTCATTCATGATCAATCGCATTTCCTGGAGCTCGAATCTGCTGTTAAACCTTCTATTTGTAATTGCCACGCTGGCCTGCCTGTTCCCGGTTCTGATTGTCGTTTCGGTATCGCTGACGGACGAGAACGCCATTATCCGCAGCGGCTACCGTATTATTCCGGAGCAGTTTTCATGGTATGCCTATGAATTTCTGTTTAAGGATTACGCCAAAATTGTTCGCGGCTACACCGTGTCCATTGTCGTCACCCTCCTTGGAACCTTTATCAGTCTGTTGCTGACCTCCTTGTTTGCGTATCCGCTGTCGCGTCGCGACATGCCGTTTCGGAATCCGATTTCCTTTTTCGTTTTTTTCACCATGCTGTTCAACGGCGGTCTTGTGCCTTGGTATCTCACTTACTCTGCAGCAGGGCTTAAAAACACGCTTGCAGCTCTTATTATTCCGCTGCTGATCGTCCCATTTAACATCATCATTATGCGAATTTTCTTTACGAATACCATCCCCGACTCGCTTGTCGAATCGGCGAAGATCGACGGAGCCGGCGAATTTCGCATCTATGGCCGGATCATTTTGCCGCTGTCGCTCCCGGTCATGGCTACGATTGGCTTGTTCCAAACGTTGAACTATTGGAACGATTGGTTCAACAGCATGGTGTTCATTAGCAACAACGATCTGGTCAGCCTGCAATATTTGATGTACAAGGTCATTAATCAAATTCAGTATTTAACCTCCGGCATGGTGGATGCCACTATCGCCGGTCAAGAGCTTTCCAAGATCCCCACTGAAACCGTCCGCATGGCGATGGCCATTGTCGGTATCGGACCGATCGTCTTCGTCTATCCATTTGTGCAAAAATACTTTGTCAAAGGTCTTACGATCGGCGCGGTTAAAGGATGACAATTAGTAGAGCTGAGCTAAAAGGCGGGAGAGATATAAAGTGGGATGGTTCGAAACACGCAAGCAAGAGCTTATGCAGCAAAATCCGGAAAGAACAATATCGATCCAACAAATTGACGAATATTGGAACAGCATTTTGCAGAAGCAGTCCCTCATTCCTTTACTGGTGTCAAGAGAAACTCAGAATTCGCCGTATTCGACCGTTCGTGTCGACAAACTAACCTTTCAAGGGTTCGACGAGACGCCCGTCCACAGCTGGCTGCTGCTTCCTCGCCAGGAACTGGAGGTGAATCCGTTGCCGTGCGTTATTGTGTATCAAGGCTACATGGGTGATCGCGGACTGCCCGACCGCTATGCGCCTTGGCTGCTTCGCGGCTTCGCCGTTCTGGCCGTTGACGCCCGCGGACAAGGCGGTCAAACGGGCAGCTGTCTTCCGCTTAGCGAAGGTTGGGTAAAAGGCTGGGTTACGCAAGGTATCTGCCATATTGACGAGAGCTATTATAAGGCGATCATCCTGGACGCCGTACGAGCCATCGACGCTGCGGCAGCACAACCGGAGATCGACAAATCGCACCTGGCGGCAGTTGGCGGGAGCCAGGGAGGCGGTCTGGCTCTACTGACTGCGGCTTTGCACCCGCAGCTAGGAGTCTGCGTCGCAGATATCCCGAATATGTGCCATCTCGAATACGGACTCATGCATTCCACAGGCTCTCTAAGCGAAATTGCCGCTTATTTGAAACGGTATCCCGAACGTCTGCCGGCCATCCGCCAAACATTGGCCCATGTCGATTTGCTCAATCTGGTTCATCGCATCTCTATCCCTGTCATGATCTCTGTCGGCTGGAAAGACGCGATTTGTCTGCCCGAAACGATCTACGCGTTATATAATCGGCTTGACGCTCCCAAACAATTGATCGACTATCCGTTTTCCGGACATGAGGTCAGCGAACATCAGCATTCGCTGGGCATGGATTTTGTGACCGCGACTTTTCGCAACCAGGCAAAAACGCCTTAGGCGTCCTCCAGACGATGAATCACTAATAAAGAGCAGCATGACTTCCCCGGGGAGGGGACAGTCATGCTGCTCTTATTGAAATTGCTCTTCCTTAAGATTTAGGCGCAAGCGTATGGATCGGGTGACCCATGGCGAGTTCCGCCGTATCCATCGTAATTTCGCCCAGCGTCGGGTGCGCATGGATTGTCAGCGCGATATCCTCGATCGTCGCGCCCATCTCGATCGCAAGGCCAAGCTCCGCGATCATGTTGGAAGCTTCGACGCCCGCGATTTGCGCACCGAGCACAAGGCCCGTATCCGCGTCATGAACGAGCTTCATGAAGCCGTCCGCTCCGCCCAGCGTCACCGCGCGGCCGTTGCCGCCGAACGGGAACTTGCTGGATTTCGCGTTATGGCCTTTTTCCTTCGCTTCCTTCTCCGTGTAGCCGACGCTTGCGCATTCGGGGTCGGAGAACGCGACGGCCGGAATGCACTTGTAGTCGACCTTCGAAGGCAAGCCCGCGATCGCTTCCGCGGCCACTTTCGCTTCGTAGGAAGCTTTGTGCGCCAGCGCCGCGCCCGGCACGATGTCGCCGATCGCATAGATGTGCGGGATGCTCGTACGGCATTGGTCGTCGACTTCGATCAGGCCGCGCTCGCCGACCTTCACGCCGATCAGATCGAGTCCGAGCTCTCCGTCCGTGTTGGGACGGCGTCCTACGGTCACGAGCAAGTAATCGGCCGTTACCGTCTTCTGCTCTCCGCCGACTTCGTACGTCACCGTGACGTCCTTGTCGGATTGCTCCGCGCCTTTGGCCAGCGCGCCGTTGACGATCTCGACGCCGGACTTCTTCAGCTTCTTGACCACCAGCTGGCTCATGTCCTTGTCGAAGCCCGGAAGAATCGTGTCCGCTCCCTCGAGCACAGTCACCTTCGTGCCGAACTTCGCGTACATTTGACCAAGCTCGATGCCGATGTAGCCGCCGCCGATAACGACAAGGCTCTTCGGCAGCTCAGGCAGCGACAGCGCTTCTGTCGAAGACAGAATGCGTCCGCCGAACGGGAACGGCTTCAGCTCGATCGGACGGGAGCCAGTCGCGATGATGCAGTTTTTGAAACGGTAGCGCGGCGCTTCCTGATCGTTGAACAGACGGGCTTCGTTCTCGTTGATGAACATAACCTCGCCTTGGAACATTTGCACCTTGTTCGCCTTCAGCAGCATTTCCACGCCGCTCGTCATTTTGTTGACGACGGAGTTTTTGTAGTCTTGCACTTTGCCGAAGTCGACGCCGACGTTGTCCGCGGACAAGCCGAAGTCGGCTGCGTGCTGCATCGCTTCGTAGTGGTGCGCCGAGTTGATCAGCGCCTTGGACGGGATACAGCCGACGTTCAAGCAGACGCCGCCGAACTTGCCTTTGTCCGCGATGATGACCTTCTGTCCCAATTGAGCGGCGCGGATGGCCGCGACGTATCCGCCGGGGCCCGCACCGATAACGAGCAAATCAATATCCAGAGAAGCGTCTCCTACGACCATGTCTTATACCTCCATAACAAGCAGTTCCGGATCGTTAAGCAGCTGCTTGATGTAATTTAAGAAGTTTTGCGCCGTTGCGCCGTCGATAATGCGGTGATCGAAGCTGAGCGACAGAGCCATGACCGGAGCCGCGACGATTTCGCCGTTCTTGACGACGGCTTTCTCGGAGATGCGTCCCGTGCCGAGAATCGCCACTTCCGGGAAGTTGATGACCGGCGTGAAGAACATGCCTCCGGCGGAGCCGATGTTCGTGATCGAGATCGTGCTGCCTTTCAGCTCGCCGGCGCCCAGCTTGCCGTCGCGGCCGCGGGTCGCCAGATCGCGGATTTCGTTCGCGATCGTCCAGATGTTCTTGCGGTCGGCGTCGAACACGACCGGCACGAGCAAGCCGTTGTCCGTATCCGTGGCGATGCCGATGTTGTAGTACTTCTTGTACACGATTTCGTTGGCCGCTTCGTCGATCATCGCGTTCATCGCCGGGAATTCGCGGCATGCGGCGACGAGCGCCTTCACGATAAACGGCAGGTACGTCAGCTTGACGCCCTTCTTCTCCGCGACCGGCTTCGCTTTGGTGCGCAGAGCCACGAGCGCGGATACGTCGATCTCGTCCATCAGCGTCACGTGAGGAGCCGTATAAACCGACTTGACCATCGCATTGGCGATCGCCTTGCGGATGCCCTTGAACGGCACGCGCTCTTCGACGCCCGGTCCGCTGACGGCGGCGGCCACTTTCGGAGCCGCTGCTGCAGCAGGAGCTTCCGCCGCCGGTTCGGCAGCAGCCGCTTTCGGAGCGCCGCCGGAAGCGTAAGCCAGCACGTCGTCGCGGGTAATGCGGCCGTTCTTGCCGCTTCCCGCTACTTCCGCGATCGCTACGCCCTTCTCGCGAGCCAGCTTGCGCACGCTGGGCGTCGCCAGCACGAGCGCGTTCGACGCAGGCTGGGCAGCAGCCGCGGGAGCAGGAGCCGCAGCGGCTTCCGTTGCCGGCTGCTGCGCAGGCTGACCCTTCGTATCCGCGCCGCCGGTCGCGCTGTTGTCGCCGGCCGGTTGGGCATGGCTGTCCGCCGCCGGAGCTTGCTCCGGAACGTCGCCTTCCGCTTCGATGACGGCGACAAGCTCGCCGATATGCATGACTTGTCCATCTTTGGCCAGCACTTCGAGCACTTTGCCGTTAACCGGACACGGCACTTCCACGACCGCTTTGTCGTTCTGAACTTCCATAATAATATCTTCGTCCGTTACCGTCTGTCCCGGCGCGATGAGCACTTTGACGATTTCGCCTTCGTGCATCCCTTCGCCGAGTTCCGGGAACCGATATTCGAATCTCGTCACCTGGAACCCTCCTCGTCTCCGATTAGAACTGCAGCACTTGATTGGCGGTTTTCACGATGCGCGCCGGAGTCGGCAGCCACACGTCTTCGATCTGCGCGAACGGATATACCGTATCCGGGCCCGCGACGCGAAGCACCGGAGCTTCCAGGTGCAGAATCGCTTTTTCGTTGATTTGGGCGATAATTTCCGCCGCCGCTCCGGAAGTTTTCTGAGCTTCCTGAACAACGATGGCGCGGTTCGTCTTCTGGATCGAAGCGACGATCGTGTCGATGTCGAGCGGCAGCAGCGTGCGCAGGTCGATGACTTCCGCGGATACGCCGCTCTTCTCCAGCTCTTCCGCGGCCTTGACAGCCGTGTGAACCATCAAGCCGTAAGCGATGATCGTAATGTCTTTGCCCTCGCGAACGATGTTCGCTTTGCCGATCGGCACCGTATATTCGCCTTCCGGCACTTCGGCGCGGAACGCGCGGTACAAGTTAAGATGCTCCATGAAAAAGACCGGATCGTTGTCGCGAATCGCCGAGATGAGCAGGCCCTTCGCATCGTATGGGTTGGAAGGCACGATGACCTTGATGCCCGGAGTCTGGATCGCGAGGCCCTCGAGCGAATCCGTGTGCAGCTCGGCCGCTTTGACGCCGCCGCCGAACGGCGTGCGGAATACGATCGGCGAGTGGTAGCGTCCGCCCGAGCGGTAACGCATGCGCGCGGCTTGAACGAACATCTGGTCCAGCGCCTCATAGATGAAGCCTACGAATTGAATTTCCGCAATCGGACGGAAGCCTTGCACTCCGAGACCGACCGCGAGTCCGCCGATCGCGGACTCGGCCAGCGGAGTATCGAATACGCGCTGTTCGCCGAATTCCTTCTGCAGCCCTTCCGTCGCGCGGAATACGCCGCCGACGTGGCCGACGTCTTCCCCGAAAACAAGCACGCTCGGATCGCGCGCGAGCTCTACCCGCATCGCATCGCGGATCGCGTCAATCATTGTCATTTGCGCCATGCTGTTTACTCCCCCGTCATTAAGTTAACGGCCGGCTGAGGCCGTTCAAAGTAGTTGCGATGATTTATTGGAAATCCGCCTTCTGCTCTTCGAGATGCGGCGGAGTTTGTTCGAACATCGAGTCGATCAGGCCGGCTACCGTCATTTTCTCGGTTTGCTCCGCCTTCTTGATATGCTCGTTCACGGCGGCTTTCGCTTCTTCCTTCACGCGGGCCGTGTCTTCTTCCGTCCACAATCCTTTCTTGGCAAGAAACTTGCCGAAGCGGACGATCGGGTCTTTCGCGTTCCATTCCTGCTCTTCTTCCTTCGTGCGGTACTTCGTCGCATCGTCCGCCATCGAGTGAGGACGGAAACGGTAGGTCAGGCCTTCGATCAGCGTCGCGCCTCCTCCGTTGCGACCGATTTCAGCCGCCTCTTGCACGGCGGAGATGACGGCCAGCACGTCCATTCCGTCGACTTGAACGCCGCGGATGCCTGCCGCCAGCGCTTTATGCGCGATCGATTGCGCGCCCGTCTGCTTCGCGTACGGAGTCGTAATCGCATAGCCGTTGTTTTGCACGAAATAGATAACCGGCAGCTTGAAGGAGCCGGCGAAGTTCAAACCTTCGTAGAAATCGCCTTCGGAGGAGCCGCCGTCGCCAGTGTACGTAATCGCGACGCGTTTCTCGCCCTTCAGCTTGAAGCCCATCCCGATTCCCGTCGCGTGCAGAATCTGAGCGCCGATAATGATCTGCGGCATCAGAACGTTTACGCCTTCCGGAATTTGCCCGCCGTGCTGGTGGCCGCGGGAATACAGGAACGCTTGATAGAGCGGCAATCCGTGCCATACGAGCTGCGGCATGTCGCGGTAGCCCGGGCAGACGAAATCTTCCTTCGTAAGCGCGTATTCGCTGCCGACCATTGTTGCTTCCTGTCCGGATACCGGAGCGTAGAAGCCCAGACGCCCTTGGCGGCCCAGGTTGACGGCGCGATCGTCCCATGTGCGCGTAAACACCATGCGGTACATGACTTCTTTTAATTGATCGTCGGACAGTTGCGGCATGTACTCCGGATTAATGACTTCACCTTCCAGAGACAATACTTGAAGCGGCTTGACATCTTCCGACTTGACTACGTGCGGTTGAACGCCGGATTTAACCTCCGGAGCTTCCGTGGATACTTTGCTCATTGGGTTCACCTCATCTTTGATTGTGGAAGAGGGCTTTCTGTTATAGAATTATTATATCCCTGTTTAAGTGAATTGGTCAAAGAAAAACTCGTAAAAACCTTATTTTATAAAGCTTTTCTCCTATTCATGTTTATATAACAGGATAATAAATATTGTAATACAAGGTAGTACAATTTGCTGATCATACCCTCAATTGGTTTACCCATGCCCGTCAAATCCCATACCTGCCAAGGAGGCTTCCCGATGAGCGACAACCCGCTGTTCAAGAGAACGATTCACAAGCATGACGTACTCAGCCGACTGCTGCCGGAAGGCAGCCGTTCGATCCGGGTCTATCTGCCCCCCGGCTATCAGCCCTGGATGAGCTATCCTGTCGTTTATTGTCAGGACGGAGAAGAATTTTTCAACTTCGGCCGGATCGCGACCCATGCCCAAAGACTGATTCTGGAAGAGGACTGGGACCCGTTCATCGTCGTCGGAGTCGACGTGAACGTCAAAGTCCGCACCTCGGAATATGTACCGGACGGAGAACGCTACATGGCTTATACCCGTTTTTTCGCGGAGGAACTCATTCCGTGGGTAGAATCCCAGTATCCCGTACGGGATGTGCCCGAGCAGCGGCTGCTTGCCGGAGATTCCCTCGGAGGCGCCGTGTCTGTATCGCTCGCGCTCGCCTATCCCGAACTGTTCAGCCGTATTCTGTCGCTCTCGGGCGCTTTCTATGATGTCTATATGGAGCAGATTCGCAGCGCTCCCTCCTTGGAGCGGCTTAGCGTCTGGATGATCGTCGGGCTGCAGGAGACGGAATTCGCCACGGATCGCGGCACGTTCGATTTCGTCGAGTTGAACCGCCATGCGGAGAAATTGTTGAAGGAAAAAGGAGCCCGAGTCCTCTACTCGGAAAAAGACGGGGAGCACAAATGGGGGTTCTGGCAGCGCGAGCTGCCCGAGGCTCTGTCCGCATTCCTCGGACCGGAGCCTCGTTCGCTCGGTTGACTCAGCGCTGCGGGAGCTTCTCGCGTATGCGCGCCAGAAGCTTCTCGCAGCCTTCGTTGACCATCTCGTACACTTCGTCGAAGTTGCCCGTGTAGTACGGATCGGGCACATCGTCCATCCCTCTCTCCGGGAGCAGGGACAGGAAGCGGATAATTTCGGCGCGGGGCGACACTCCGAGCCTCGCCCGAATGTCCTGCTCGTTCTTCGTATCCATCGCCACGATCAGATCGAATTCCCCGCCGTCTTGCACGGAGAGCTGACGCGCCTTCATGCCTTGATAGGAAATGCTGTAGCGGTCCAGCAAGCCGCGCGTCCCCTCATGAGGCGGACGGCCGATATGCCAGTCGCCGGTGCCGGCCGAATCGACCGTCACTTCCCCGTTCAGTCCCTCCTTGTCGATCAGATGGCGCATGACCGCCTCCGCCATAGGAGAACGGCAAATATTGCCCAGACATACGAACAGCACGGAATAACTCATGACGGACCTCCCGACGCTGCGCGCAGCGAACGGCGCGGCAGCTTCCATTTATAATGTACGGACAGCATTCGGAACGCGACGACGAGCAGGAACAAGACGAACAGGAACCATGGGGCCTGCAGCTTCGATACGCCGATGACGAAGCCCGCCGCCAGCGCCCATACCGCATAAATCTCGTCGCGAAGCACGAGCGGCTTCCTGCCGGCCATAATGTCCCGCACCATCCCGCCTCCGATTCCCGTCAGCATGCCGGCGACCATGACCGCGCTGATCGGCAAATTCGCCTTGACCGCATACAGCGCCCCTTGAATCGCGAAAGCCGACAACCCGATCGCGTCGAAGAAAGCTTCGCTTCGCTTCCAGTGATGAATCCAGGAGATCGGCAGCAAGAACACGATCAGAATCGAGATGCCGGCCGTCTTGAGGAACAGCCCCTGGCTCCACAGCGTCGTCACCGGAACGCCGATCAGCAAGTTCCGGATGACCCCTCCTCCGAACGCGGTGACGAGGCCGAGCACGAATACGCCCAGAATATCGTACTCTTCCTCCATCGCCACGATCGCGCCGCTGACCGCGAACGCGATCGTTCCAATCAAGCTGAAAATTTGAAACACATCGTCCAGTTCCAACGTTAACTCTCCTCCGCTAACCCCGCTTCAATGCGCGCCCGAGCCGTCGGGCGCTTCGTTACCCATTGTAGCGGGTAGGTCTGCAGTTCCGCAACGGTCTATGCTAAAATGAATGAATAATGTCGAAACCATCATTGCTGGAGGAACTTGTTCATGTCCCGTTCCAATACCGAACGAGCTATTATATTCGCCGGCGGCCGCTTGGGCGGCTGGGCGCTGGAAGTGCCCGCTCCGGGCGATTATCTGATCGGCGCCGACCGCGGCGCCGAGTTTCTTGTCCGCCACGGACTCAAGCCCGATCTGGCGCTCGGGGATTTCGATTCCGTCACCGAAGAGGAGATGCGGCGGATCTCCCGCGAGGCCAAGCAACTGCTGGCCTGCGACGCCTTCGACAAAGATTGGACCGACACCGAGCTCGCCCTTCGCGAAGCGCTGGACCGCGGCTTCAAGCGGATTGTCGCCGTCGGCGCGCTGGGCACGCGGTTCGATCACGGCCTCGGCAACGTGCACCTGCTTCGCCAGGCGCACGAGCGGGGAGCCTCCCTGACGCTCATCGATGAGCACAACGAAATCCGGCTTTGCGCCGATCGCCTTCTCCTCGAGGCCGACTCGCGGTTTCCCTACGTCTCGCTGCTGCCTCTGTCCCTGGAAGTGACCGGAGTCACGCTGAGCGGCTTTCGCTATCCGCTGCAGGACGCCGCGCTCAAGCTGGGCTGGTCGCTCGGCATCAGCAACGTGCTGGAGGCGGAGAACGGCACCGTCGACATTTCGAGCGGATTGCTGCTCGTCATTCGCAGCCGGGACTAGGGCGTGTATGCAACCTCCGAGGATAGCAGATATGGCCGAATTTTCGTTCCATGCAAGGAACTTTTGTGAAGGCGTACCGGAGGTACGTCAAGCAAAAGTGACGCAGCAGGGGAGATGCCTCTGAGCGGGTTTGCATACACGCCCTAGACGGATACGGTCATCCCGGTAAGCGCAAGCGACACGTTGGCCGGCAGTCCGTAATCCGCACGGACGTCGACGTCGTGGGACAGATGCGTGAAGAGGACGCGCCCCGGCTTCGTCTCGGCCGCGAGCTCCGCCCCTTCTCTCATATCGTACACCGACCGGGTTTCGACCGGATAATTTTCCTCGACGAAGCTGGTTCCCAGAACGAGCAGGCTCAGACCGCGAAGAGGCGCCTTCTGCTCCGGCTCCAGATGGATCGAGTCCGAGCAGTACGCCCAGGCTCGCCCGTCCTTCTTGCTCTCGAAGCGATAAGCGTACGCATAGCCGTTCTTGCCGTGGTTCACCCTCCAAGGCGTAATCCGCCACTCTCCGTAGTCCATGCCCCCGTCGTTGGCCAGCATCGACAATTGGCCGCCGATCCAAGGGAAACGACCGACGATCTCCCGAAGCACTTCCTCGGGCGCATATAGTTTGCCTCTTTCTTCTCTCCATCTGCAAGCGTCCGCCCATTCCGTCAAGCCGCCGATATGGTCGAAGTGGGCATGGGTAATCAGCGCCTGCGCGATGCCGCGCCGGCTGATCGCCTCCATCTGCCCTCTCCAATCCGGACCGCAATCGAGCAGCAGCGGAAGTTCGCCCTCCGTCTCCAGCAAGATCGACGAACGATAACGGCGGTTCAGGCCGCCGCTCCTCGCTTCCCCGCATACCTCGCAATCGCAATACACCCTCGGCGTTCCCATCGAATCGCCGGTTCCCAGAAACGTGACTTGCATTTTCGCATCCCCTAATTTCCGTATATTTCAAGGCAGGAAAGACAAACAATGACAAGAAGAATTCTTCCCGCGAAGGAGGCGCCCCTTGAGAACCCCGTCCTTCTCTCTGCTGCAGATCAGCCTTATTTTCATCCAATCGATCGGACTCGTCAACCATGTCCTCGTCATCCCTATGCTGCTGGACGCATCAGGCAGAGACGCCTGGATCTCGACTATCGCGACGTTCCTGATTCTGATTCCTTTTTTCCTGCTGGTCGCCCGCTCGGCCAAATCGCTTAACCGGCGGCCTGCGCTCGAATATCTCGGAGAACGGTTCGGCTCCGCCGTCTCCGGGACGATCGCCGGCATATTCGTAGTCGTTCTGGCTCTGTCCGCCGCCGTTACGACCAAAGACATGACGACCTGGACAACCTCCTCCTACTTGCCGCTTACGCCCAAATACGTCGTCGCCGCTTCCTTCCTGCTGATCTGCGCGTTCACCGCTTCCAGAGGTTTGCGCTCGGTCGCCTTATCGGCGGGCATCCTGCTGCCTTTCATCGTCCTGTTCGGCGAATTCGTCATGGTGGCCAACTGGCCGCACAAAGACTACGGCTTGCTGTTCCCGCTGTTCGAGCACGGCAAGGCCGCCCTCGCCCGCGGCATTCCGTACGCCGGCTCCGGCCTGGTCGAGATTCTGATGCTGCTGTTCGTCCAACACCACATCGCTACCCCGATCAAAAACCGACATCTGCTCCTGCTCGCCGTGCTGTTGGCGGGGCTTACGTTAGGTCCCCTGATGGGCAGCATCTCGGAGTTCGGCCCCATCGAAGGCGCCATGCAGCGTTATCCCGCGTTTGAACAGTGGCGGCTTGTGAAAATCGGCTCCTTCATCGAGCACGTCGACTTCCTGTCCATTTTCCAATGGGTAAGCGGAGCGTTCGTCCGCTTAAGCTTTACTTTATGGCTGATCTCGCATTTTCTCGACCACCGCAAATACGCGCTCCCCGTCGCGTCGCTGGCGATTCTGGTTCTCGTTCTCTACCCGATCGGGGACATGACTTTCGTCTCCCTGCTGGGCAAATATTACTTTCCAGCGGATTTCTACGTCATGATCGCGATGGGGCTCATTCTGCTCTTCCTCTTCACTCTTCCCGATAAAAAACGACAAGGAGCACGAACATGACTGCCGAAGGCATCGAGAAGCTTACCGCCCGCTACCGCCGCAGCGCGGACGTCCTGTTCGACGTCGTTGCGCTTCAGGAGCGGGAACGCGCGACTTTGATCTTCTGTCCGGCGCTCTGCGACATTCAATTGATCAATCGGCTGCTGCTGCCGGAGATCCGGGAGCAATACCGTCAGACCGGGCTGAGCAAGCCGGAGGATTTGGAACGGGGCGCTTCGATCCTGCTTAAGCCCGTAACCGAACTGTCCGCTTCCAAGACGGACGCCCTGCTGTTCGGTGGCAACGTTCTGATCGGCTTCTCCCATCTGGATGCGCTCTTCTCGTTCCATGCGTGCAAATTCCCGGAACGGCAAACCGAAGAATCGAATATCGAAGTGTCCATCCGCGGTCCCAAAAACGGACTGGTCGAGTCGATCGAGACGAACTTCGGCCTGCTTAGACGCTATATGCCCGTGCATACCGTTTCGTTCGAGACGTTCGAGATCGGCACGAAGACGGCAACGAAAGTCGGACTCGTCTTCGATTCGGAGAAGATCGGCGACGATCTGCTCGCAGACATTCGCGAACGGCTGGAGAATCTGAGCGGACGGGTCGAGGAACTGATCAGCTCCACGCAGTTGGAAGAGCAGATCTCCGACACCCCGTACAGCCTGTTCCCGCTTACGATCTATACCGGACGGCCGGATTTCGTGACGTCCTGCGTGCTCAGAGGACGGTTCGCGATCGTCATCGACGGCGTTCCCGGAGCGATGGTCGCCCCGATCTCGCTCTCTATGCTGCTGAAGACGCCGGAAGACGCGCATTTCAACTTCCTCTCCGCGTCCTTCGGGCAAATCCTGCGCCTGTTCAGCCTGCTCGTCGCCATATTCCTGCCCGGCTTCTACATCGCTCTCACGGGTTATCATCAGGATCAAATTCCGTTCCCGCTGCTTGCCACCATCGTGACGACAAGACTCGGCATTCCGCTCAGCACGCCGATGGAGATGGTGCTCGTGCTGACGCTTCTCGAAATGTTCAAAGAAGCCGGCTACCGGCTGCCCTCGATGATCGGCCAGACGCTGACAGTCGTCGGCGGCCTCATCATCGGCGACGCCGCCATCCGGGCCGGGCTGATCTCTCCGTCGATGGTCGTCATCGCCGCCATCTCGACCGTGGCCGGCTCTACGCTCATCAGCCAGACGCTTAGCGGCACTGTCAGCATTTTGCGCTATTCGTCCGTCTTTATCAGCGCGGCTTTAGGCGTATACGGCTTTATGCTGTCCGTTCTTTTTCTGCTTGTATACTTGACTAGCCTGACGTCGTTCGGGGTTTCCTTCCTCTCTCCCCTGGCTCCGATCTCAGCGAAGGATATCGGCAGAGCCTTGCTCATGTATCCCCGCAAGCTGGGCGCTTTCGTTCCCGGATACTTAAGAAAGCGATCTTAACGAGGTTGTTCAATACCTTAAAGGAATGAGCCGATTTGTCCAAACTGCTGAAGCTGCTCCTGACGCTGCCAATCGCCCTCGTCGCCGTAACGCTGTCCGGCTGCTGGGATTATAACAACATCGACCGGATGAACTATTTGACGTCGATGAGCATCGACTACGACGAAGGGCAATTCATCGTCTATCTGCAATCCTCTCACTTCACCGGCATCGCCAAAAGGGAAGGAGCGCCTATAGACGCCAAACCGCAGGACGTCATCGGCATCGGTCGTGGCAAAACCATCGGCGATGCGATCTTCAAAGTGTATCGTTCCGAGCAGATCCCGATCTATTGGGGGCACGTTAAGGCGATGGTTTTCACGAAAAGAGCGCTCCGCAACGTCGGCATCATCGATCTGACGGACCTAGTCAACCGTTACCGGGAAATCCGCTACAACCTATGGGTGTTCGGAACGGAGGAACCGATCGAAAAGTTGTTAAACGCGCTTCCCTATTACAACCGTTCTCTGTACGATTCGCTGCTGATGAAGCCTGCCGAATCTTACAGGCAATTTTCCCATATCCAACCGGTCTACCTGTATCGCTTTCTGTCAGACACCTTCGAAAGCGGAAAAACCGCCATGCTCCCCAGGCTCGCGATCGAGCGCGGCGACTGGATCGAAGGCGGCAAACCGATCTCCCTGCTGACAATGAACGGCGGCTACTTCTTCCAAGGAACCGACTATGTAGGCGAGCTGAATTGGGAGCAGCTAAAAGGCAAGCGGTATCTGGACCATAAAATGTTCCGGATACCGCTTACGATCGAATATGGGGACCAGCCCGTCGTCACTTTCGTCCTTCGCATAAAGGATTTCAAGATCGGTTACGCCGTCCGAGACGGCCGGCTTAACTTTACGCTGGACATCAAGGTTAAAGCCTTCATCGACGAGATGATGGAAAATCTCGACGAACCGAAAATGAAGCGCATGCTGGAGCAAGAAATCGAGAGAACCGTAAGATCCACCTACGACGCGGGCAAAGACATTCGCGCCGACGTTCTGAATCTGGGCTACCCGGTCTTCAGATACCATCATGCGGATTGGAAAACTTATTTGCGCGGCGAAGGCTTCCAGTCCTCCTCGCTCGGTGCGGTTCGCGTTCGGGCGATGATCACGCATTCCGGCAAGTACAAAGGACGGATCGCCAACCTATAGCGGGAGCAGGCTCACCTCGTCGCGAGCTTCCAGCCCGCGGATCATCTCTTCCCATTCCTTCGGCTTGTTCGGCAACGCCGAATAGTACTGCCGGAGGAAGCGGACGATCAATTCGGCGGGCAGCGATCCGCGCGTCTCGTCGACCGGGAAGAAGCCAAGGTCGAGCTCTGCGACCGCCTTGCCTTCGTGATCCCACGACGGATGCACATACGAGAGATCCAGCTTCTGATAGCCGATATGGGACAGCACCTCGCGTCTTACGGCCGGATGCATCGGAAGCACGTTGCCGAATTTCAGCGAAGATACAGCATGCGGACGGTAGATTTCGGCGAACATGCCGATCGACTCCGTGCCGCTAAGACGCTGCAGCCTTTCGAGGTCCCGGGATCGCTCCACGTACAGGAAGCGGCCGATGCCCAGCCCCATCGCCCCGATAATCGTAAAATCGGTCATCGCCACCCGCATCTCCGGGTAGTAGCGATATTCCGTCGCTCCGACGACGGCGTCGTTATGAACCGCGACATAGACGTGAATGTCCGGATCTTCGAGCGCTTCTTGCCACAACTCGAACGCGAGCACTTCCTCCGGAGGGAAGATGGTGCTCATCAGGCGGTGCATCTCCGCAAATCTTGGATCCTCGATCGAACGAACGCGAATATATTCCATATCATCTCTCCGTCTTAAAGGGATTTCGCCATTCCATTAACGCCGCATAATTCAGTGATTGTTCGTCTTCCAAGTATTCGGCGGCGACTCCGATCGGCAGCCTTCCGCAACGCAGCATGAACGTGATGACCGGATCGTTCAGCTCCCCTTCACATACCTTCCGAACATACTCTTCGGGCCCGAGCTTGTCGGAATGGGCCTTGTAACCGGGCATTCGCCCTCCTCCGAGCAGCCTGCGGCAGCCCAGATGAACGACCGTCTCGTACATCGACTGCATCAGCCATTTGCCCAGCCCTAATTTACGATATTGCGGATCGACGCAGAGATCGACGACATAGACCGTGTCTCCGTCCGGTTCGTGATTGCGTATGTAGCCGTCGTCCGTCATCGAAGCCCAGTCGTGCGGCCCGTCGCGGGGAACCGTTACCCGCAAAGCCGTCATCGAACCTACGATCTTCCCTTCCGCCTCCGCGCACAACGCCCCTTCGGGAAAACGGACTACGTGCTCGGTCAACTGCTCCTCGTTCCACCACAGCTCGGACGGAAAAGGCGGCGGAAAACACCTCGCCTGCAAGGCGACCAGACTCGCGAAGTCCCCCCTTCCATAGTTGCGGATCGTCAGCGGCAGCATGCGGCGTTCGTCGGACACTTTCATCTGTTTCAGCACGTTCTCACCCCCTGCTGCCGTTTCGGGCTTGGGTGCTCAGGGCTGTCCCTTAAGCAAAAGAGTCGTACCGAACGATTATCGATGGATGCAGGGTAATGGGCATCTATCTCCTTCCGATGCGAGATACCCCACAAAGTGACGTTAAGCTTCGAAGCTTATTCCGATTACTTTGCGGGGGCCCCAAAAGCGCGATCCTGAAATTTTGAATGGATAGACCCGTCGCAATGTAATTTCAGGACCGTATGAGGCAGTCTCCAGGAGATAGATGCCCTTCTTTTTTCATCGATAATCTTGTACGCCCATCTTATGGGACAGCCCCTTCCCTTGCCCACTTCCTATAGTATAGGAATCCGGCGATTCGGGGCAAGCCATTTTCAGGTTAGCGCTTACGGTTCAGGGGAATGCAGGCAAAATTGAGCAAGACATGAGAAATTTCTCATGTTTTTCTAAGAATGCGATTCAAACCGTTCTCATGCCCGTTTTTTCCCTCTCCTTGGAAAACCTTAGGGAAACCTGGCTCTGCTATACTCATTCTCGTGAGCTATGAATCTTTCGGATACATTGGAGGTATCAGCATGAGCTTAAAACAAACGTTCGTCCGCAAAGTCATCGGCATCAGCCTGTGCGCAGCCATCGGCTTCACAGGACTCGCGATCGCACAAGCCCCGCAGGCATCGGCCGCGACGAAAGCGGACAAAATCATATCCCTTGGACAAAAATATCTCGGCGTAAAATATCGGTTCGGAGCGCCGTCCGGCTCGACGTCCGCGTTCGACTGCTCGAGCTTCACGCAATATATTTACGGCAAATACGGCGTTAAGCTGCCGCGCGTATCCAGCGCCCAAGCCACAAAAGGAGTCAAAGTGGCGAAAGCCAATCTGAAGCGCGGAGATCTCGTCTTCTTCACCACGTCGCGCACCGGCAAGAAAATCGGCCACGTCGGCGTATACGTAGGGAACAACAAAATGCTGCACACTTACGGCAAGCCGGGAGTCACCTACTCGTCCCTCAACTCCAGCCATTGGAAGAAGACGTACGTGACCGCCCGCCGCGTTCTCTAGTCTCTAGCTATTTATCCTATATACGCGGAGCGCAGAGACAATGTTGCACCAAAACGCAATTGAGCAGCTGGGAATTTGTTGCAACCCCCGCCTGTAAACAAAGGCAGCGCCTCAGTCCATAATCGGACGAGGCGCTGCCTTGTTTCGTTTAAATTTTGCGGGGAAGCTGGATCGAGATCGTCGTGCCGTTGTTCGGCTTGCTGTATACTTCGACGCTTCCCTCGTGGACGTCGATGATTTTCTTGGCGATCGACAGGCCGAGACCGCTGCCCCCCGTTGAACGGTGGCGAGCCTCGTCCACCCGGTAGAAGCGCTGGAACATATTCGGAATCTCGCTCTCCGGAATACCGAGACCGTAATCGGTCACCTCCAGCTTGATGCCGCTCTTCTGGTTGCGGATTCGCACGTCGATCGGCTCTTTGCTGTATTTCAGCGCGTTGTCGATAAGAATGAGCAGCAGCTGCCGGATCTTCTCCTTGTCCCCCCGCATGTAGACGAAGTGGTGGTCGGAGTGCACGCGAATGTTGCGCTGGAACGTTTTGCCCAACACCTCGGACAGCTCCCGGACGACGCTGACGACGTCGAACCGCGACACGTTCAGCCAGTTGTCCTGCTCCGCTTCGGCCAGCGTCAGCATCGAGCGGATCAAGTTCTGCAGACGTTCGGTCTCCTTGGCGATCGCTTCGATCGCTTCGTCCCGAACCGCGGCATTGTCTCTGCCCCAACGCTTCAGCATGTCGGCATAGCTGGAGATGACCGTAAGCGGCGTCTTCAGCTCGTGGGACGCGTCCGCCACGAAATGCTTCTGGCTCTCGATCGTCCGGTCCAGCCGGTCGATCATCTGATTGAACGCCCTCACCATCTGCTGCAGCTCGACCGATTCCTCCCGCCCGTTCAGCTTGACGCGGTACAGCTTGCCGCTCCGGTCGATCTCCCGCATCGTCTGCACCATCTGGCCGATCGGCCCGGTCAGACGGGACGTGAACCAATACGTGCCGAAAATGGCGAACACGACCGCGCCGATGCTCGTAACGGTCAAGGCGCCGACCAGAATCTGCAGGTAGCTGTCCAGCACGGTTAATCTGCGGGCGGCTTCCAACGTGCCGATCATCCGGCCCTGATCGAAAATCGGCTTCGACAGGAAGAGGACGCGCTGCCCGTTGATCTGCATCGTGTCCGAATAGTTGTACACCTGGTATTGCGAAGGGATCGAGAGCAGCTCTTCGTCCGTTCCGACCTTATTGACGATCTGTTCGCCGACGACGATTCTCATCATCTCGTTGTAATTGTACAGATCGCTCAGCAGCTTCGGTTCATCGAGCCCCTGCATCCCTCGCTTGCGCAAGGACTCGATGACCAGGTCCGCCTTGTTCGTGAGAAGCTGAAGCTCCCCCCGGGTCGTCACCCGAATCACGAAGAAATAGACGAAAATATTATACAGAATCAAAATAAAAATTAACCAGAAAACCGTGAATAAGGTAAATCTGGATCTGAGAGTCATGCATCGGGCTCCTTCAGCATATAGCCGACTCCGCGCACCGTGTGCAGCAGCTTATGGCGGTAACCCTTGTCCATCTTCTGCCGCAAATAACGGATGTAGACGTCGACGACGTTCGTATCGCCGATATACTCGTAGCCCCATACGTCGGACAATATTTCGTCCCGCGTCTTCTCCTCGTTCTTGTTGCGGGCCAAGTACAGCAACAGCTCGAACTCCCGCGGAGTCAAGTCGATCGAATGATCCTTCCGGTACACCTTGCGCGTCAGCAGCTCGATCGTCAAATCGCCGATCTTGAGCACGTCCTCGCTCTCGCCTTCCCGCGAAGCCTTGAATATACGCAGCAGGTTCCGCACTCTGGCGAGCAGCTCCTCCATCGCGAACGGCTTCGTGATATAGTCGTTCGCTCCGTGCTCGAAGCCGCTTACTTTGTCGGGAACCGTATCCCTGGCCGTCAGCAGAATGACCGGAACGGCCGCGTCGTTCTGCCGCAGCCGGCGCAGCACTTCGATGCCGTTCAGCTCGGGCAGCATGACGTCCAGCAGCACCAGATCCCACTCGCCGGACACGGCCATCTCCAGCCCCTTGCGCCCGTCCGCGGCCCTTCCGACGCCGTAGCCTTCGTGCTCCAGCTCCAGCTGCAGTATTCTCGCAATCGAATCTTCGTCTTCGATAATCAATATATTTTCATTTTTCATCGTCATCACCTCGTATTTATCCCACTCTATTGTACCACGACTGTCAAAGCGATGAAAAATCGGTCGATCTCGCGGCGCTTCAAGAGCGAAGATGTCGGAAATGCGAGGCGTCAGTCTCGCTTAGTTGGCCGTCTGGGTCTCGCCGAGAGAGTCCGTCAGGGCGCGCAGCGCCCGTTCCATCGTCCGCCTCGTTCGCTCGTCCCGCGGAAAGCCCTCGCCCCTCCACAGCGCATCCAGCATGACGGAGGAAGGCAGCTCGGGCAAATGCGCCGCGGGAGCTTCGGGAAACAGCGCCAGCCAGCCGGAGCGGTCGCGAAACGGCTGATCCCGGTTCGCAATCCACGCGCTGCGAATCGTCCGGCGTTCGGCTTGCCCGTACAGTTCCGCGCAGGCCGCTTGCCTGCGGGGCGACCATTTGGCCGGATAGCAATCGGCCGCGAGCAGGACGAGATCGGCTGTGCGCAGCACGAAATCCATCGTCGCGGGATGCTCCCACCGGCTGGAGACGTCCAGCAGCACGAGCGGCACGCCGAGTCTGCGAATCCACTTCGCCAGCTCTTTGCCCGGCTCGCGGTTGACGGCAGACTCCTCTCCGGGATGGAGCGGATAATAGGCCGCCGCCCCTTCACGCCAGGCGGGCGCCGCAGCTTGCCTCCCATCTGCGCGGACGAATACGGCGCTCCTCGGCATCCGTCTCTCCCCGTTGAGAAGAGCGTACAGCTCCGCCTCGCCGCCGGGACATTCGACCAACGCATGCGCCTTGCCCTGGCTGCCGAGCGCCGCGGACAGAGCGAGCGCCGCGAAAGTCGCTCCCGCCCCGGGGTAGGCGGACACGAGCGCAACGACTCGCGTGTCGGAGCGCTCCTGATCTTGCCCTGCGAGATGCGGCGCGGGAAAGCCGTCCAGGCCGACAAGATCCAGCTTGATCCGGTTCAGCTCGTCAAGCAGCTCATCGGCGGAGCGCGGTCTGTCCGCGGGATCTGTCGCCAGCATGCGGCCGAGCAGCAGCGCAAAGTCGGCGGGCACGTCCTCCTGCAGCGCCTGCGCCATCGTTCCGCGATGACGCATGGCGAAGCGGCCGCCCGACAGGAGAAAATACGCCAAGGCCCCCAAGCCGTACAGATCGGTGCGTTCGTCGGACTGCTCGCCCCGCAGCTGCTCCGGCGCGGCGAATCCCGGCGTTCCGAGCTGCAGCGTGTCGCTCGTCTTGTTTTCGCGGTAGCGGCGGGCAATGCCGAAGTCGACGAGAATCGCCTTCTCCCCCTTGCCCAGCAGCACGTTGGCGGGCTTCAGGTCGCGGAAGACGACGGCCGGAGCCTGCGCGTGCAGATAGGTCAGCACGTTCGCCAGGTCGATCAGCGCGTCGAGCACGAACGGAAAGCTCAGCCGCAGCCCGTATCGTTCGAAGCGCTCGGCCAGCGTATCCCCGGCGACGTATTCCATGACGATGCAGGCGACGCCGTCCGCGTCCGGCGGATAATAATCGACGATGTCCGGCAGATGGGGGTGGTCCAGCTCGCTGAGCAGCTGCGCTTCGGGCAGGAACGAGCGGCGCTCCTCCGGCAGCGGGCGCGTCAGCTTAAGCGCCCTGGCCTTTCCTCCGAGCCGCGTGTCTTCGGCCAAGTAGACCCGGCCCATGCCTCCTTTGCCGATCGGCCTCTCGATCCGGTAACGATCGCCGAACAGCTGCCCCGGCGCCAGAATTAAGCCGTGCGCATGCGAATTGTCCACGTTAACTCTCTCCTCTTCTCGTCCCCGCGCGGACCGGTTAACGCAAATAACCCGCACCCGGTTCCGGAGCCCGCGAACATAACGTTCGGAACTCCGGCCGAATGCGGGATGCTTTCCCGACGGCGGACTTATTTTCTTTTCACCCATATTGTAACTTCTTCGCGGTTATGGAACAACTGCTTCACTTGACGAATGTCGAAAAAGCGGCCGTACTCCTCCGTCAAATCGTCGATCGTCTGCAGCGGCTTGCGGTACATCAGCTTCAGCGTAATGATTCCCGAGCCTCCGGCGGTAATCGACGGGGCCAGCTCCGAGACGATCCGGCTCGTATGATGGGGATCCCAGCTCATGTCGCAGACGAACAGATCGAACGTTCCCGGCGCGAACGAGACGTCGGCCGCATTGCGCCGGATATGGCGCAAGTTCGGGTGAACGACGAGAGACGGGTCCATCTCGGCCGGATCGACCGCCGTCACCTTCAGCCCGCGCTCCAGCAGCACCGACGTCCATCCGCCCGGGGCGGCGCCGAGATCGAGCGCGTTGGAGAACCGGTCGAGCGGCAGATTAAACGTCCTCTCCGCCTCCAGCAGCTTAAACGCCGCGCGCGAGATCAGACTGTCGTCCTTGCGGAAACGAACCGCGCCGCCCGGCCAGTCGGACAGATTGTCGCGCGGCTTGGAGCAGCCCATGTAGAGCTTCTTCTTCGACGCGTAGATCGAGACGATCCAGTCCGCCTCGCGGGCGACGACTTCCGCTCCGAGCCCGGAGACGATCGGCACGATCGCGTCCCGGCCTTCCGCCGACGAGAATGGGAACGGACTGTTTTGTTCCTTGCGGACTTGGATTGCAACCTTCGCGCCTTTCAGCCTCTCTTCCAGAGTGGCGGCGAACGCTCTCATGCGCTCGGCCGTCGCCTCCGGGTCGCCCGTCGCTTCGCTCTCGGCCTCGACCGGAAACAGGTGGCGAAGGAACACCGGCTCCTTGCGGCGCAACTCCTTGAGCGTCGCCTCCCGTTCCTGCTCGCCGATTGCGATCAGGAACGTCTCGCCCGGCGCGAGTCCCGATACTTTGAGGCCGGGAAACCGCCGCCTAAGCTCATCCATGGCGTACGGGGCGAAGCCCGGGTTGGACGTGCAGACGAAGTCGGTCATTCGCCGCTCTCCTTCCGGACTTCGATCCAGGGCCGATCGTGCGTCCAACGAATGTCGATCGGAAGATCGTAGGCTTCCTTAAGCTTGTCCGGCGTCAGCACGTCCCTCTTCAAGCCGGAGGAAACGAACCGGCCTTCCGCCATGAGCGCGACGTGCGTAATGACCGGAATGATCTCCTCGATATGATGCGTGACGTAGAGCAGGGAAATGTCGTTCTCGGCCAGTTCGGTCAACGACTGCAGAAACTTCTCCCGCTCATACAAATCCAGCCCTGCGCACGGTTCGTCCAGAATGAGCAGACGAGGAGAAGCCATCATCGTGCGGGCCAGCAGCGCCTTCTTGCGCTCGCCCTGCGACAAGGTGCCGAACGGCTGCTCCGCGTACGCGCCGAGGCCGACTCGCTTCAGTTCCTCGTAAGCTCTCTCCTTCACTTCTTCGGGCACTTCCTCGTAGAAGCGCAGGAAAGCGAACGCCCCGCTGGCGACGATCTCCCACAGCGGGTCTCCGAGCTCCATTTTCTCGATCAGCGCCGGACTGATATAGCCGATCTGCCTGCGCACTTCCCGCACATCCACCGTTCCGTATCGGTTGCCGAGCACGTCGACGGTGCCGGAAGTCGGAAACTGATAGGCGGTCACCATTTCCAGAATCGTCGATTTGCCGCAGCCGTTGCGTCCCAGTATCGCCCAATGCTCCCCCGGGTTTACTTTCAGATCGACGCCGCGCAAAATATCGCGCCCTTCACGCCGGAATGTCAAGCCTTGCAGATGAATCATAAGTTCTCTCTCGCTTTCCTCAGCAGTTCCACCAGCTCCACGACGGAGGGGAAACGGTAATGTTTGCTCCATGCGCCGTTGTTGCGCTTGACGATCAGGCACGGCACACTTTCTATTTTCAGCAGCTGCGCCATCTCGGGCATCAGGTTCAGGTTCGCCCGCGCGACAGGCGTCTCGGGGACGAGCTCCGTCGCCACCGCGAGCATGCGCCCCGCCGCCTGGCAGGTGCCGCACAGCGGCGTATGGACGAACAGGGCCAGCGGGGTCGGCGAGAACGTCCACTCCCGCTTCCAGTTCCCCGGCTCCCACTCACGCATCCGGCCGCGCCTCCGCGGCTTCCCGCAGCACGGACGGAGGCATCGGGCCGTCGTGAACGTCGACGCCTTCCGGATTCGCCGCGCGGAGGTCTCTTACCATGTTCGCCCGCCCCAGCATGCTGGAGGAATGAACGTAAATGCGCTTCGGGTATTTGCCCGCCGCGATCAGGCCGTGCACGACCGTCAGCCCGTTCGGCTGGCCGAAGCCGAGCTCGTAATCGAGCGACAAAATATCGACTTCGCATTCCGTCAGCAGCAGCAAGCACTCCTGCGCCGAACGCGCCGCGACGAAGCCGCGCGGACAAGGTCGAACGTCGTCCAAATAAACGTTGATCATCCTTCTTCCTCCCCCAACCATCGCCTGACCCGCTTCACTTGCTCCCGATGCGTGCCGTCCGGGTCCGCAGGCGTTTCCATAATAAGCGGAACGGCGCGCAGCTCGGGCGTGCGCAGCAGTTCCTCGAACTGCTCCCGGCCGATCCTGCCTTCCCCGATCGCCGCATGCCGATCCTTGCGCGAGCCGGATGGGTACAGCGAATCGTTCAAGTGCACCGCGCGTACGTGCTCCCACAGCCCCAAGCCTCTGGCGCGTTCCGCGAAAAACTCCCATTGCCCCGGCTTCCACTCGCCGCTGGCGAACAGATGGCAGGTGTCGAGGCAGAAGCCGATTTTGTCGGGATGCTCGGCGAGCGAGCGGATTTGCGCCAGTTCCTCCGGCGTCGTGCCCATCGGGCCGTGGTCGCCGGCTTGATTCTCCAGCAGAATCAGCGCCCGACCCTGCCAGAGCGCCGTGACGCTGTTGATCCACTGCAACATGTTGCGGTAGCCCTGCAGCGGGTCAGCGCCCTTGTAGGTTCCGAAATGGACGACGACGCCGATCGAGCCGCAAGCCTCCGCGATCTGCAGATCGTTGAGCGTGCAGAGCGCCATTCGCTTCGCCGTCTCCCCTTCGGACGCGGGGTTGACGGGATACGGGCCGTGCCCGATCGATACGATGCCGCGCTCCCGGCACCAGGCGGCGCACCTCTCGGCATCGCCGCGCTCGAACGCTTTCGGCTGCAGCGTTCTCGGGTTTTTCGGAAAATACTGAAAGCAGTTGCCCCCGATCGCCGCCGCGTGTTCCGCTGCCGCGCGATAACCGCGCCGCGTGCTGACATGGCTGCCGACCCTGCTCATTCAAGCTTCCCGCTGGCAATTCGGGCAGTAAAACATTTTGCGCCCGCTCAGCGTCTCTTGGCGAATCGGCGTTCCGCAGACGTCGCACGGCTCATCCGGACGATCGTACACAAGGCACCTCTCGTTGTAGCCGCCGGTCAGCTGATCGCCCGGCGTCAGCGGATGATCCATATAACCGCCCGCCTCCTTCGCCTCGGTCAGCACCTTGTGCATGGCGCGGTACAGCCGCTCCGCTTCTTCTTCAGTCAGCTTGTTCGCGGCCGACGCAGGATGCAGCTTCGCTTCGAAGCATATTTCGTCGCTGTAGCAGTTGCCGATGCCCGCGATGAAATGCTGGTCCGTCAGCGCGGTCTTCAGCTTGCTCCGCTTGGAAGACAGCAGCTTGCGGAACGCTTCCGGCGTCAGCCGCGGGTCGAACGGCTCGGGACCGAGCTCCTTCATGCGCTCGATTGCGGTCTTGGCGGATATCCGGTGCAGGTACCCGAGACGCAGCCCCCCGAAGTAGAGCGAATGGCCCCCTTCGAACGTCAGGATGACCTGGAAGTGGCTGTCCGGCTTCGGACCTTGCTCCCCGTATGCCATCCAGCCTCCCAGCATCAGGTGGAGCAGCAGGCGATTGCCGTCGTCCAGGTGGAACAGCAGATGCTTGCCTCTGCGTTCCACGAACAGAATCGTGCGTCCGGCAAGCTCTGCCGCGAATTCATCCTCGGGTTCGTTGATCGACGCCGCGCGGTTTACTGTGGCCTTCGCGATTTTCCGGCCGCTGACAAGCGAAGACAGCTGTGTGCGGTAATGCTCCATTTCCGGGTATTCCGGCATGTTGTTGACTCCCTTTCCTTGGGTTGACGCTATGCGCTTAGGTTATCTTAAATTCTTGCGTACAGAAAGTGCTCCAGCTGCTCCGGTCCCGCGCAGACGACGTCGGGATGCACGCCGGCTTTGGCGCAATGGGCCCCCCAGTTGTCCGCGTCGCACAGTCCCGTCAGCACGAGAATCGACGGACAGCCCGCGCCTCGCGCGGCGGCCAGGTCGGTGTACGGGTTGTCGCCGATGACCCACGTATTCTGGGGCTTCGTGCCGGATATTCGCAGCGAATAATCCATCAATATGCGGGAAGGCTTGCCGATGACGACCGGCTCTACGCCGGTCGCCGCCTGAAGCGGCGCTCCGATGCTGCCCGCGCCGGGCAGAAAGCCGCCGTCTATCGGCAGCAGCCGGTCCGGATTCGTCTGCACGAACGCGGCTCCGCCGAGCAGATGGTTGACGGCCTCGGCAAGCCGGTCGTAGGTAAGCTGCCTGTCCAGTCCCTGCACGACGATGTCCGCCGGTTCGCCGCGATCGGCCAGTCGCAGGCCGGCGCTCAGAAGCGCCTCCCTCAGTCCTTTCTCGCCGATCGCATATACGGCCGCTCCCGGGTAGTTCGCCCGGGCGTAATCGGCGGCGGCCATCGCCGAAGTCGCGATTCTCTCTTCCGGCGCCTCGATGCCCATCTCTCTTAAGTGTTCCGCCACTTCGCCGGGCGTACGCGTCGAATTGTTCGTCACGAACAAACTTAGCATGCCCCGGCTTTGCAATCCGGAGATCAGCTTCCCCGCTCCCGGCACCGGTTCGTTCCCCCGGTACAGCGTGCCGTCGAGATCGAACAGCAGCGCTTCGGGAGCCGGGTAGTCGTCTATCGGGTTCAGTATCCGTATCAAAGCCGTCCTACTTCCTTTCGCGCGACACCTTGTCCCTCAGTCTCGCTATTCTATGCTGCAATGCCGCCCTCTCCGCATCGCGCTTGACCTTGTCCCGCGCCAGAATGCCGCGCCTGACGGCAAGCTCCAGCGCTCTCTCGGCATAAGTTAATGCCGTTAACAACTGCTTGTCGCGATGCTCGTAATGCATCGCCAGCTCGATATGCGCCTCGACCGCGGGAGCGGCGGCGCCCTCCGCCGTCTCGGCGAATTTCCGCCACAGCGGAAGCGCCCGTTCGAAGCGGCCCGCCTTCTTGTATCTGGCAGCCAGCGGCAGGCTCCAGCCCGCTTCGCCGGCTTCTTCCCGCTCGGCCAGCCGCTCGAACAACCGTTCGGCCACTTCCGTCAAGCCGTGCTGCTCCAGCCATGCCGCGGTACGGAACAGCTCCTCGCTCTCCAGAATCGCCTCCTCGTCGCCTTCCCCGTCCAGCAGACGGCCGAAATGGACGGCAAGCGACGCCAGCGTCAATATATCTTTCTCGTTGTGCGCGTACACGCCGTGCAGATGCTCCGGATGGCCGTCGCTCAAAAATTGAAAATAGAGCGTCGGCGCGAGCGAGCCCGGCACATCGTCTTCTCTGCGGACGCCCAGCCTCGCTTCCTCCACGGTGCCCAGTCGGCACGAAGGCAGCGTCTTCCGCCACAGCGCCCGGGAAGGATGCAGGAAATCCAGATGGCCCGGCGACTGCCCGCTCTTGCGCCAGCCGTTCAGAATGAAGCGGTTGGCGAGCACCGGCCAGTCGAACGTGCGGCCGTTGTAGGAAACGATGTGCGTCTTGTCCTTCATTCGATCCAGCAGGTAGGTCAGCATCGCCCGCTCCTCGCCCGGATGGCGGATGAGCGCCTGCTCGACGATAAAGGCGCTGGCAGCATAGTAGCCGAAGCCGACCATAAACGGCACGTTGCCTGCGCCGACGCCGAGTCCGGTCGTCTCGGTGTCGAGAAACAACAGCCGGTACGGGTCGATCGGCCCGCTGCTCCCGTTCTGGCGCTCGGCGATCGGGAGCAGGCTTCCCGCCCGCGCGAGCAGCTCGCCTAGCTCATGCTTACCATGATGGTAAGGCAGCGGATACGCGATGCGGCGAAGCAGGAACGGGCCGGCTTCGTTCTCCTCGAGCCCGACGCCGATCGCGCCGAAGCCCGCAGGCAGCGCGGGTCGCTCCGTCTGGGTCGGAGCAGGAGGCTCGCTCCGCGGAGCGGCCGGTTCGGGCGTGCCGCGCAGACGGTTCAGCCTGTCCCGCAGCCCGCTCATGCTTTCATCCCCTGCAGCAGCGACATCGCCAGCTCCTTGCCCAGCAAGCCGACTTCCTCGATCGGTCCGACGCAGGCCGGACAGCCGCTTAAGCATCCGCAGCCGCGAATGAGCCGCTCCGCTTCCTCCAGCAGCTCTCCGTGCTTCTCGTACAGCCTCTGGCTAAGCCCGATGCCGCCCGGGTAACGGTCGTAGAAGTAGATCGTCGGCTGCTTCGTATGCGTCGCCTTCACCTGCGGCACGACGCGGATGTCGAGCGGGTCGCACATCAGATGGAGCGGCGCCAAGTGAATCAGCACATTCGCCAGCCCGAGCAGCGCCATCTGCATGTCGTTGGCGCTGCGCTTGGCCGACTCCTCTTCCGAGAACGAGAACCAGTACCCGCTCGTATGCAAAATTTCCTCCGGCAGATGGATGGGACCGGAGCCGATGTTCTCGTGCGTGCGCAGCCGAATTTTCTTGAAAATCGTCGGCTTGGCCATTACCGTCACTTCCCCGAATTGCCGATGCAGGGCCCCGGTCGTCGCCTCAAGGTCGACGTGCAGCACCTTCAGCTCCACCGCCATGCTCGCATCCGTAAAATAGTCCACGTTCACTTCGCGCACATAAGCTTTTTTCTCCGGATAGTCCAGCTTCTCGACCTGATACTGCACGCCTTCGTGGAGGTAGATCGCTTCTTCGTGGATCAGCGTCGGCGCGCTGAAACGATCGACCTCGCCGATGACGCGGTGCCCCTCCGTCTGATCGATGATGACGAAGTTCTCCTGCGCCGCCGAACGAAGCGAGATGTTGTGGGCCGGGAACGCCTGCTCCATCCAATACCAGCGGGTGCCGACCTTGTGCAGCACCTTCTCCTCGGCCAGAAATTCCAGCAGATCCGTCAGCTTCTCGCCGCCGAACGTATCTCCTTCCTCGAACGGAAGCTCGTAGGCGGCGCATTTCAGATGGTCCAGCAAAATAAGCAAATTATCGGGATGAATGCGGGCTTCCTCCGGCGGACGTCCGAGAAAATAATCGGGATTCTGGATCAAGTATTGATCGAGCGGATTGCTGCTGGCGACGAGAAACGTCACCGAGCTCGTTTGCCGTCTGCCCGCGCGTCCAGACTGCTGCCACGTGCTGGCGATCGTGCCGGGGTAGCCGTTCAGCACGCACGCCTGCAACTGGCCGATGTCGATGCCGAGCTCCAGCGCGTTCGTGCTGACGACGCCGCGAATCTCGCCGCTGCGCAGCCCTCGCTCGATCTCCCGCCGCAGCTTGGGCAAGTAACCGCCGCGATAGCCGCGGATCGTCTTCGAGCCGAGCTCGTGCTTCACCGTCTCCTGAAGGTAGGTGAGCAAAATTTCGACGCGCACGCGGCTGCGCGCGAACACGATCGTCTGGATGCCGCTCTTCAGCAGCAAAGCGGCGAGCTTCTGCGATTCCAGCACGCTGCTTCTGCGGATGCCGAGCTGCTTGTTGACGACGGGCGGATTGTAGAACACCATATGCTTCTCGCCCGTAGGCGCTCCGTTGTCGTCCACGAGCGACACCGTCTCGCCGATCAGGCGCTCGGCGTGCTCGCGCGGGTTGCGGATCGTCGCCGAAGCGCACAGAAACTGCGGATCGCTGCCGTAGAACCGGCAGATCCGCTTCAGCCTGCGAATCACGTTGGCCACATGGCTGCCGAACACGCCGCGATACGCGTGCAGCTCGTCGATGACGATGTATTTGATATTTTCGAATAGCTTAACCCATTTCGTATGATGCGGCAAGATCGCCGAATGCAGCATATCCGGATTCGTGACGACGATGTGTCCGGCGTTGCGGATCGCCTGCCGCACCGTCGGCGGCGTATCTCCGTCGTATGTATGCGTCTTGATGTCCGCTTCCATCAGGTTGGCGAGCTCCTGAAGCTCCGCCACCTGGTCCTGGGCGAGCGCCTTCGTCGGAAACAGATACAGCGCCCTGGCGCTGTCGTCCTCCAGCAGACGCTGCACGACGGGCAGGTTGTAGCAGAGCGTCTTCCCCGACGCAGTCGGCGTAACGGTCACGACGTGGCGTCCGGCGGACACCTCCCGGAACGATGCGGCCTGGTGCGTATAGAGCTGCGTGATGCCTTTGCTCCCCAGCGCCCCGGCCAGCTTCGGGTGAACGGTGACGGGCAGCTCGGCCGTGCGGGCCGGTTTCGCCGGCTCGGTATGCCAGAACGTGACGTTGTCCATCAGCTCCCGCTTGCTTCTGAGCAGCTCCAGCCACTCGTCCACGGACTCCGCCTTTTGCGTATACGGATTCATGGCAATTCTCCTAAATATACAGGTATAATCCCATTGTACAGAATACATGTTCGTGCGGCAATGCCCGGTTCCGGCCAACGTTCGACAAATCGGCCGCCCATCCGTCTGACGAGACCCCTCGATTCGTAACGATCGGGGCTGTTGCGACATTTCGTGTCGGCTCCTGCGCTTTCCCGGGAAAGTATTATTTCCTCGCCGCCGCAAGACGCAAGCTCCCCGCACGGCCTCTGGAGCGGCTCGTCGGGGAGCTTGCGGGTTGTTGCTTTTCCGTTCGGCGTCCGGGAGCTTGCAGGTTGATGCCTTTCCGTTCAGCCTCCGGGAGGCTCGTTGGGTTCCGGATGTTGTTGCTCAATCCACTGATCCCTTCACACGTAAGGAGCTTCCCAGGCTTTCTTGTGCCAGCCAATGTCTTCGGCGATGACGTTCAGCTGGCGATCCAGCCTTACCTCCGCGCGATAGGGCCAATCCCGCTCTCTCCAGAAACGCAAATCCGTCCACGTGACGAGATAGTCTCCGTTGGCCTCTTCCTTCCAGCTTGCGTACGCCCGTTTGGCGAACCCCTTCAGCGTCTGAACCGAGGATGAGCGCCGACTCGCTTCGATGCACTCGTGGGCAGCGGCATGCGGCAGATGCTTGCACGGCAGCCACCGCCTTCCCGCGATGCTTCCCATCTCGTAACCCGAATCCGTCTGAACGAGAAACTGCCAGCGAAACCACCACAACCCCGGCAGCACGTGAACGGCCAGCGCTCGGCGGTATCTTCTTCTGACCCGTCTCGCCACGATGGCATGATGGGCGATCCGCCATCCGACGTACGCCGCCGTAATCGACCACGCTCCCGCGAATAGCCATGGGGAAGCGTCAACTCCGCCCGGCAGCGAGGCGACGATCGCTCCGGCGTGTACGGCGACGAGGAATGGATCGGTCAGGCAGATTGCGTCCAGATGAAGCCATTCCTTGCGAAACGGCAGCAGAAATTGAACGCCGTACGCGTTCGTCCAATCAGACAGAACGTGAATAGCCACCGCCAGCAGAGCAAAGCCGAACAGCAGAAGCGCATGCTCCCCCGTCCCCCATATCCATGCGGCCAGAGCGGCGAGTCCTCCCGCCCATACGGGCCATACGGGAAGCGCGTGGCTGATGCCGCGGTGGTGCTTCAAATAAGCGTCCTTGCCCCTCAGTCTCACGACAGCGTCGAAGTCCGGGGCCAGAGAGCCGGCGACCGAGACGGTCAGCACGGCTGCCGCCAAGTATGGATCGGCAGCGACGGACGGAAAGAACAGAGCTGTGCCCGCGAGCGTAACGCCGAACAAAACGTGCGAACCCGTATCCAAGCCGATGTCTCCTCTCGAATGCCTTTTTTCTTGGTACGGCTTCAGGTTACATCAGCTCTGTTAGGGAGAGGTCAGCGCGGCGTAAGCAACGTATTATTTTCGGAACGGAACGAATATCGTCGCAGCTTCGCATCCATACTATTCGACGGGCATGCGTCCATATCGTACAACACGAAGGAGCGATGAGAACGATGGCAAAACCCGACGACCGTTCGGATAACGCGGAGAAGCTGGAGGAAGCCGTTCAGAACACGATAGAGAACTTGGAGCAATCCGAGCACTATCTGGACGAGCATTCCGTCGAGCTGTCTCCGGAGGAATCTTCCACGCTGCGGCAGAAAAACGAAAATCGCCGCGCGGCGATCGACAGCCTGCGCAGCGAAATTCAGGACGAGCAGGAATACTCGGAATAGCTGAAGCGAAAGCCGCAGTCATGGGGCTGTCCCATAAGTACCTGCCGGAGGACAGCCCCATCTCTCATGCTCTCGAAAACGACTCCAGCTTCACCGAACCTCCCGTTCACGTGCTCTAACCAGACTCAACCGGCTTACAGCTCGTCCAACCTCCGTTTACGTGCTCCAACCAGACGCAATCGGGTTACAGCTCATCCAACCTCCGTTCACATGCTCTAACCAGACTCAACCGGGTTACAGCTCATCCACCCCACGTTCACGTGCTCTAACCAGACTCAATCGTGTTACAGCTCATCCAACCTCCGTTCACGTGCTCTAACCGGACTCAACCGGGTTACAGCTCATCCAACCTCCGTTCCACGTGCTCTAACCAGACTCAACCGGCTTACAGCTCATCCAACCTCCGTTCCACGTGCTCTAACCAGACTCAACCGGGTTACAGCTCATCCAACCTCCGTTCACGTGCTCTAACCAGACTCAACCGGGTTACAGCTCATCCAACCTCCGTTCACATGCTCTAACCAGACTCAACCGGGTTACAGCTTCACCAGCCCGCCGTTCGTCCGCCCACATTTTGCTCAAGAAGGCAAAAACAGCCCAAAAGAAAGAAATAGCGGTGCAAGGTGGTCTTCCCCCTTCAGCACCGCCATTTCTTCATTTTCGTCGATTCATTCATCAAGTGAGCTGTCTCTTAGCAAGGCGAGCAAGCCTACTTTTGGAACAGACTCTTCGTTGCGGACGCTCCGTCCGCGATCAGGCTTTCTCCACGTTGAAGTATTGCGCCTCCGGATGAGCGAACACCATTGCCGATACGCTCGCTTCCGGCTCCATCATGAAGCCTTCGGTCAATTCGACTCCGATATCTTCGGGCTTCATCAACGCGAACAACGGACCCTGATCCTCCAAGTCCGGGCAGGCAGGGTAGCCGAACGAGACGCGGATGCCCTGATAGCGGGCGCCGAAGCGCTTCTTCATCGTCATGTCGGCCGGGTCCGGGAAGCCCCAAATGTCCCTCATCATATGGTGAACGCGTTCCGCCAGTCCTTCCGCCACTTCGAGCGCGGTTGCCAGCAGCGCATGGGAGCGCAAGTAGTCCCCGTTCTCCTTCCACTCTTCCGCTTGCTCGCGAGCGCCTTGACCGGCGGTCACGACGAGGAAGCCGACGTTGTCCATCACGCCGCTGTCCACCGACTTAAGGAAGTCCGCCAGACAGAGGAACGGCTCCACCTGCTGCCTAGGGAACGTGAAGCGGTGCAGCACCTTGCTCGTATCCGCCGGATCATAGATCAGAATGTCGTTGCCGTCGGATTGCGCCGGGAAGAACCGGTACATCGCCTGAGGGTTCAGCCAGCCCTTCGTCTGGGACTGACGCAAAATCTCGTCTACCGTTGCCTTCAAGTTGACGGTTCTCTCATCCCCTGCGGCCAGCAGCTCGTCGACGTTGCCTTTCAAACCTAGATGATGCCCGAGCAGCATCTGCATGTTGACGTAGGGCAGCACGTGCGGAATCGGATAGTCGCGCAGCACGTGGCGGTCGTAGTCCGGCGGTGCAAATACCGGAGCGTCCTGCGAGATGCTGGAACGCCGCGCGCGCGACGCTTCCGGCAGCTCCTTCGCGGGCTTGTCGGTTTCCTCCGCCAGCTTCGCCTGGGCGGCCCAGTGTTCCTCGATGATGCGAGCCCGATGTCCGGGATCGCTCAGCTTGTTGGCTAAATCCAGTCCTTCCATCGCGTCCTTCGCGTAGAGAACGACGCCTTCGTATTCGGGCGCGATCCGGTTTTTCGTGAACTTCCTCGTCAACGCGGCGCCTCCGACGAGAATCGGGGCGTCGATGCCGGCGGCGCGCAAGTCCTGCGCGGTGACGACCATCTGCTGCGCGGATTTGACGAGCAGACCGGACAGTCCGATGGCGTCGGGATTTTCCTTGCGAACCGCTTCGACGATTTGATCCGGCGGCACCTTGATGCCCAGATTGACGATCTGGTAACCGTTGTTGGACAAAATAATCTCGACGAGGTTTTTGCCGATATCGTGCACGTCGCCCTTAACAGTAGCGAGCAGAATTTTTCCTTTAACGGCGGATTCGTTCTTCTCCATATGCGGCTCAAGCTGCGCTACGGAAGCCTTCATCACTTCCGCGCTCTGAAGCACCTCCGCCACGATCAGCTCGTTGTTGTTGAACAAGCGTCCTACTTCCGTCATTCCCGCCATCAGCGGACCGTTAATGATGTCCAGCGGCGCGTATTTCTTAAGCGCTTCGTCCAGATCCGGAGCCAATCCGTCCTTGCTGCCCTCGACGACGTAATTCGCAAGCCGTTCCTCCAACGTCAGGTTCTCGACCTTGATCTTCTTCTCGACCTTCTTGTCGCGGAACGCCGCGACAAACGCGGCCAGCGTATCGTCGTTCGTCTCGTACAGCAGCTGTTCGGCCAGCTTGCGCTCATGATCCGGGATCGAAGCGTATCGCTCCAGCTTCTCCGTGTTCACGATCGCATAGTCCAGACCCGCTTTCGTGCATTCGTACAGAAACACGGAGTTCAGCACTTCGCGTCCGGCTTCCGGCAGACCGAAGGAAATGTTGCTGACGCCGAGAATCGTCTGGCACGCGGGCAGAACTTGCTTGATCAGCCGGATGCCCTCGATCGTCTCCTTCGCGGAGCCGATATACTGCTCGTCGCCGGTGCCGACCGGGAACACAAGCGGATCGAAAATGATATCCTCCGCCTTTAAGCCGTACTTGTTCACGAGCAAGTCGTGCGAACGAATCGCCACGTCCCGCTTGTCTTCGCGCGAGATCGCCTGCCCTCTCTCGTCGATCGTGCCGACGACGACGGCAGCTCCGTACTTGTGGAGAATCGGAACGACCTTCTCGAACTTCTCTTCGCCGTCCTCAAGATTAATGGAGTTAATAATCGATTTGCCTTGAATGTATTTCAGCGCCAGGTCGATGACCGCGGCGTCGGTCGTATCGACCATGAACGGCACTTTGACCTTCTTCGTCACGAAGTCCAGAAACAGCTTCATATCGGACGCCTCGTCCCGGTCCGGGTCCTGCACGCAAATATCGATGACATGGGCGCCCGTCTTTACTTGCGCTCTGGCGATTTCCGAAGCTTCCTCGTATTTGCCTTCGGCGATCAGCCGTTTGAACTTACGGGAGCCGAGCACGTTCGTGCGCTCGCCGACCATGTACGGACGGCCGTCGTTCTCGATGTAGACCGTATCGATGCCGGATACCGCAGGCGGATGCTCGCCTTCGATGCTGCGGGGAGCGACATCCTTCATCGCATCGGCGATGGCCGCGATATGAGCGGGAGTCGTGCCGCAGCAGCCTCCGGCTACGTTCAGCCAGCCCTGCTCCGCAAAAGCGCGCAGCTTCTTGGCGAGCGAATCCGGCGATTCATGATAGTGGCCGTTCTCGTCGGGCAGCCCTGCGTTCGGATAACAGCTGACGGCCGTCTTCGCTATGGAAGACAGCGTGCGGATATGATCTCGCATGAACTCCGGTCCGGTCGCGCAGTTCAATCCCATCGACACCGGGTTCAGATGCTCGAGCGAAATGTAGAAAGATTCGATGCTTTGGCCGGCGAGAGTCGTGCCCATCGGCTCAATCGTCCCGCTGATCATGATCGGCAGCTCGCGCCCCGTCTTCTTGAACGCTTCCCTAACGCCTATGCTTGCCGCTTTGACGTTGAGCGTATCCTGGCACGTCTCGATCAGGATGCAGTCCACTCCGCCTTCCATCAAGGCGACGACCTGGTCCTCGTAGTCCTGCACCAATTGATCGAACGTGACGCCCCCGGTTACGGACAGCGTTTTCGTCGTCGGGCCGAGCGCGCCCGCGGCGTAACGCGGTTTATCCGGAGTCGAATATTTATCGCAGGCTTCCTTCGCGAGCCGGGCCGCGGCCAGATTGATTTCACGCGCCTTGCCGGGGATATCGTACTCGGACAGCACGACCGCCGTCGAGCCGAACGTGTTCGTCTCGATAATATCGGCGCCCGCGGCCAGATATGCTTCATGAATCGAGCGGATGACGTCGGGTCTTGTCAATACGAGCAGTTCGTTGCAGCCTTCGAATTCTTCTCCTCCGAAATCTTCGGCCGTCAGATCCGCTTGCTGGATCATCGTTCCCATCGCGCCGTCCAGAATGAGAATTCTGGAGTCCAGAGCCTCTTGCAGAGACGGTTTACTTTGCGTTAAAGTCATAATTAAGTCTCTTCCCCTGTCTGTCAAATCATTAAACTCTATAGTAACAGAATCCGTAATGGACGAAAAGATACACATCGACAGGTTTTCGGAATTGGACTATAATAAAGGCATTAATTCACATTGGGAAAAGAGGGATTTAGCTATGGCAGAAATTCGCATCCGCAACACCAACGAAAGAATTTCCGGCGAGGAAGAGGTACGTGTGTTTCTGACGAAGCAGAACGTACTGTACGAACACTGGGACACGAGCAAGCTTCCGTCCGAGCTGTATGAGAAATTCGTGCTCTCCGACGAAGATAAGGCTCAACTGCTGGCTGCCTACGATACGGAAATTCGCGATCTGGCCGGCAGACGCGGTTACAAAGTATGGGACATCGTCGCCCTCTCCGAAGCGACGCCGAATCTGCCCGAGCTGCTCAAGAAATTCGAGCAGGTGCACACGCATACGGAGGACGAAGTTCGCGCCATTACGGCGGGACGCGGCATCTTCATCATTAAGGGCGACGATGAGACCGGATACTTCGACGTCGAACTGAGCGCCGGCGACGTCATCTCCGTACCGGAAGGCCAGCCTCACTTCTTTACATTGATGGAAAACAAAGCGATCGTAGCCGTACGCCTGTTCATCGAGCCGGCCGGCTGGGTTGCGGAACCGTTCGAAGACCCTGCTTTCGTGAAGTAATCCGCAGGCATGACAAAGGGCTATCCCCGATCGTCGGGGATAGCCCTTTGTGCGTTATAGCGCGACTCAACGTTTGCAGGTGCTGACGCCGAGCATGCGATACATCAGACAACTGCCTGCAAGCCCCGTCAATACGAACACAAGTCCCAGCAAACCGACGAATCTGATCCCGCCTTCCAGCACGAAGACGAGAGACAGCACGCCCAGGCCAATCACGATACGCGTCATTCTATCGATCGTTCCGACGTTTTTCATTCCAATTCCTCCGCATGATCAAATTGAATTCTTTATCATGTTAAGAGAAAGCGGAACGCGCTTCCGTGACTAAGTCACGAAAGCGCGTCGTTTACCGCGAATTTAAAGTACGAATCAGTTCGGGAAGCTCGGTCAAGCTCTTGATCTCGTAGGACGGAACGATATCGTCGTTCCGGATCGCGCCGTGTCGGTTAATCCATACGGACGTCATGCCGATCCGGTTCGCGCCGAGAATGTCGGTCGTCAGCTTGTCTCCGATCATGATCCCTTCGTCCGCCGTAATCCCGATCTGCTCCAGCGCATGGGCGAACAGATTGGAGGAAGGCTTGCCCTCGCCGAAGTTGCCGGAGATGACGATTGCGTCGAAGTACGGAATCAGATCGGGCATGCCATCCAGCTTCTCCTGCTGAAGATCCGGGGATCCGTTCGTCAGCAGCAGCAGCTTGTACGACTCCTTCAATTCGTCCAGCACGGCGAACGTCTCGTCGTAAACGTACTTAAGCTTTCTTCTCTGGGCAGGGAACATCTCGGCGAGCTGTACGCCCAGACCCGGGCTGTCCACGCCTACCGCGGCCAGTCCCTTGGTCCAAGCGTTCTGGCGGTAGCCGGGAGCCAGCTCCTGAAGCTTGCGGAACATCGGGTGCTCTCCGCGCTCGAACTTGCCCCACAACGCCTCGAACGGATTGATGCCGATCATCTGCGTAAATCCGAAAGTCTCAAAAGTCTCGTACAGAGTTCTCGCTTCGCGACGCACCGCCGCCTCCAATTCCCGCTCGTCGACTCCCGTCGCCTCGGCCGCGTATCGGCACGTAGCCTGGAAAGCTTCGCTTACGCTTCTATCGTCCCATAGCAGCGTATCGTCCAAATCAAACAGTACCGCTTTAACCGACATTTCCCGTTCCTCACTTCGTCTTGAATTCGTATTCGACTTGATTGACTTCCGCGTAAACTTTAAGCCGCTCGGCCATTTGGGCGATCGGGTAACGGTTCATGAACTTGGAAAACACCCAGTTCGTCCCTTTGACGGATTCGACGAGGACGTAGCCGGGCTGAACGACGATTTTGCGAATTTGCGAAGGACGCAGCGTCTTGTAGCCGGTGAACTTGCGCGTCTCCAGCGTATCGCGGCTGACGGCCAAGTAAGGACGTCTGAAATAATAGAAAACCGCGAGCAGAACGTAACATCCGATCGTCACCCAGAACAGCGTCGGATCTTGAAGGAACTTGTCCGACCAAGGCTGCGACAGCACAATGTAAAACGCAATCAGCAAAACAAGCAGCGTCGGAATAACGTAATTCCGTCCCCGAAAGCGGTCGATCTGCGGCGCGTTAGGGGCAATTCCCCTTTTGCCTTCCTTTTTGCGTTTTTTGTTGATCTGCTTCGTGTTCTTCGACACCATGCGTTCCCAAGAGCGGGACATAGATTTCCTCCTCGTCACATTACGGCCGACGATTGAGAGCCTTGCGATCCGTTCGGCTCTTCGTCGACTCCTTGCGGTTTCTTCCGGTTGCTCGTTTATCGTTAATGCTTGATCGGGGGCTCGTCGACGATCTCGATCCGATCCAGCTCTTGACGGAAGTTGCTTTTGAATATCGACAAATATTGCTTGCGCAGACGGTCTCGTTCCGCGACTTCCTGTTCGCTCAAGCCTTCTTTCTTGCTTTTGCGGGATAATTCGTTAATCCGGTTAATCAACTGATCCATCTCCATCGGTGTCTCACTCCCCTTTTCGCATCTTCTCTACTTTGCCATTTTCGCCGACAGCTTGTCAAGAATTCCGCGGCTCGATCGGGCTTTGCTCCGCAGATTTGCGCTTATTGAGACTCTTTCATTAAAAACAGCAAAAAAGACCGGAGCTCCGGTCTTGGATTTGGTATCGATATATGGGAGGTTAAGGCAAAATTTTCGCGGGAAAGATGAGCTGCTGTCCGCTTTGCAAGTCGGGAGCGGATAGTCCGTTCCTCTCCATAAGAACATGCACGGCTTGCCGCGTGTCGATGGCAGGATCCTTATAGGTTCGAGCGAGTTCCCACAGCGTATCTCCGCTGTCGACGGAGATGACGATCTCTTCGCTCGAAGCCGGCGCAAGCTCGCCGGTAGAAGCGAACGAGCGCACAAGCGTAAAACCGCTGAACAGCAGAAGGAACGCCACGAGCGTGAACACGCCTCTAGCCGCTTTCCAATTTGCAGAACCTTGTTCGCGTTTCTCGCCGCGAGTATATGTCATCCGAGTCGTATCATGCAGCTTCGTTGCAGCCGGCGCTCCTGCCGGAACCCAAGTATGAACCATTCCGCTCACCCCAAACGTTTGTTCTGGTATTAGATTAACACGAACACATGTTCATGTCAACGGTTTTCAGGAACGTTCGTTCTCTAGAACGAGTGTTTGTGCGAACTCGGGTTCTGTGTTATAATTTGTCATCATGAGCTATTTTAATAGGGAGGGTTTGGCGTGACCAAGATGTCCAGCCGTCAGAATTCCATACTTGAATTCATTAAGAACGAAGTCCGCGACAAGGGTTATCCCCCTTCCGTCCGCGAGATCGGAGAAGCCGTAGGGCTCGCTTCCAGCTCGACCGTGCACGGCCATCTCGATCGTCTGGAGAAGAAGGGCCTCATCCGGCGAGATCCGACCAAACCTCGCGCCATCGAAATTCTCGGCGACGACTACGATCCGGTCCACAAGCTTTCCTCTTCGGTGCGCCCGGTGCCGCTCGTAGGCAAAGTCACGGCAGGCGTGCCGATTACGGCTACGGAGAATATCGAGGATTATTACCCGCTTCCTGTCTCCATGGTAGGAGAACAGCCGGTGTTCATGCTGTCCGTCCAAGGCGAGAGCATGATCGAAGCGGGCATCCATAACGGCGATTACGTGATCGTGCGCCAGCAGCCGACCGCGGTGAACGGAGACATCGTCGTAGCGATGACGGAAGACAACGAAGCAACGGTCAAAACCTTCTACAAGGAACGCGACCACATTCGCCTCCAACCGGAGAACGTCAGCATGGAGCCGCTCCGCCTTTCCAACGTCAGCATTCTCGGCAAGGTAATCGGCCTCATCCGCTCCATCCACTAATCGCTCGACAAACAGCCTTGCGGATGAAGATCCGCAAGGCTGTTTCTTTTTTGCAAACAACCAATGTTTCTTTTGATAACAAAATTGCTATATACTGAATTCATTAACTTGTCAAAGCAGATAATCAGACTTCAGTTCTGGAAAGTTGGGAAACTTAAGGAACTTAAACCCTTGAAGACCTAAGTTTGTGGATACCCCACTCCTGCGTGGGCACTTGCATACCAGAAAAAATGAAAGGATGATCCGTATGCGATTTACGGCTGCAGTAACGAAGGAAGGTAAATGGTACGTAGCGCGTTGTTTGGAAGTTGAAGTGACCACCAAGGCGAGTCAATGGACGAAGCACTATCGAATCTGCGCGAGGCGCTTGAGCTGTATTTTGACGAGGATACTCCGATCGAGCCGTTTGTCTCCCCAATAATCGCTCCACTTGACGTTAAGATACGGTCATGACCCCGAAGTTTCCCGTTGTTTCAAGTAAAGATGCTGCAGCTGCGCTTGAACGAATTGGCTTTATTACTGTTAGTCAGCAGGGCAGCCATAAGAAAATGCGCCACCTCAGCGGTAAAGTTGTCATTATTCCGATGCACGATGAACTCGCAATCGGAACCTTAACTACAACAACAAAATTTATGGGGGCGTTCCGGGGCCATCGACGGAATAACCGCCCAGACTCCCCCGCAACGCCCCCAAACTCAAATCCCCATACCTCTTATCTTGCAACGATCTTCCCGCTTAATAATGCGTCAAATACTGATCGCGTTCCCACTGGTGGACTTGCGTGCGGTACATATCCCACTCGATTTCCTTCAGCTCGTAGAAGTGGCTGAGCGCGTGATCGCCGAGAGCGTCGCAGATGATGTCGTCGCGCAGCAGCTCGGACAGAGCTTCCTTCAGGTTGATCGGCAAGCTCGGGATGCCTTCCTCGATGCGTTCTTCCTCGCTCATCACGTAGATGTTGCGGTCGACCGGAGCCGGAGTCGGCAGCTTGCTGCTGATGCCGTCCAGACCTGCCTTGAGCATGACAGCCAAGGTCAAGTAAGGGTTCGCGGCAGGGTCCGGGTTACGAACTTCGACGCGCGTGCTGAGGCCGCGGGAAGCCGGAATGCGGATCATCGGGCTGCGGTTGCTCGCAGACCAAGCGACGTAACACGGCGCTTCATAGCCCGGAACGAGGCGCTTGTACGAGTTGACCGTCGGGTTCGTAATCGCCGCGATTCCGCGCGCGTGCTTCAAGATACCTGCCATAAAGTGGCGCGCTTCGCCGCTCAGGCCGAGCTTGTCGCTCGGGTCGTAGAAGGCGTTCTCGCCGCCGCGGAACAGCGACAGATGGCAGTGCATGCCCGAACCGTTCATTCCGAACAGCGGCTTCGGCATGAACGTCGCATGCAGGCCGTGCTGGCGGGCGATCGTCTTCACGACGAGCTTGAACGTCTGGATCTGGTCCGCCGCCTTAACCGCGGAAGCGTACTTGAAGTCGATCTCATGCTGACCCGGAGCGACTTCGTGGTGCGACGCTTCGATCTCGAAGCCCATCTCTTCCAGCGTAAGCACGATATCGCGGCGGCAGTTCTCGCCGAGATCCGTCGGAGCGAGATCGAAGTAACCGCCCTGATCGTTCAGCTCCGTCGTCGGGTTGCCTTTGTCATCGGTCTGGAACAGGAAGAATTCCGGCTCCGGGCCAACGTTCATAGTCGTGTAGCCCATTCTCTCGGCTTCTTCCAGCGCGCGCTTCAGAATGCCGCGCGGGTCGCCCGCGAACGGAGTGCCGTCCGGCATATAGATGTCGCAGATCAAGCGCGCGACCTTGTTCTCGGTCACCCAGGGGAACACGACCCAGGTGCTGAGATCCGGATACAGGTACATGTCCGATTCTTCGATGCGAACGTACCCTTCGATGGAGGAACCGTCGAACATCATCTTGTTGTCGAGCGCCTTCTCCAGCTGGCTGACCGGGATTTCCACGTTTTTGATCGAGCCGAGCAAATCCGTGAACTGGAGACGAATAAATCGAACGTTCTGTTCCTTGGCGATCCGGGTAATATCTTCGCGTGTGTAGGTCATGACAGCCTCCTAAAGCTTAAGAATAAATTATTTGTTCTTGAAAAAGCGGGAAAGTTCCCCTTGAATCAACGAGACTTGACCCGGACGCTTGCCCTGCATCAATTGCTGCTTCAGCATCCGATGCAGCTGCGAATCGCTCAGCTCGCGCCGTTTTACTTCGGACACTTCATTAATGATCGTGCCTTCGTTCTCGTCCTGACCGACCGGATTCATCACTTGCTTGATCCCCGCGATATTGACGCCCTTCTCGATCAACGATTTGATTTCCATGAGACGTTCTACGTCGTTAAAAGAAAACAAACGCTGATTGCCGTCCGTGCGGGCGGGCTGAATCAGTTCATGCTGCTCGTAATAGCGAATTTGTCGGGCGGTCAGATCGGTCAGCTTCATTACGATGCCAATGGGAAATAACGCCATATTCCTGCGAATCTCGTCGCCCATCTCATACCAACCTTCCAACTTGACTTGTTGTAATTGAAATCACTTTCATTGTACCTGCACCCCCAAAACATGTCAAGGAATGTAAGGTTTCTGGAAGCGATCTTTTACAAAAATCCGCGATTCCACAATTCCTTTAGCGCCAGCTTGACGGCAAACTTCACATGAGCGTAAGTCAGCCCGCCCTGCATGTACGCAATGTAGGGTTCCCGCACCGGGGCGTCGGCGGACAGTTCCAGGCTTCCCCCTTGGATGAACGTGCCGGCGGCCATAATGACGGGGTGCTCGTAGCCTGGCATATCCCAAGGCTCGGGCACGACGTGCGCGTCGACTGCGGCCGCTTTCTGGATCGCCTGAACGAAATGAATCAGAGGCTCCGCTCCGGCGAATCGGATCGCCTGGATCAGATCGGTCCGCGGGTCGTCCCAGCGAGGATGCGTCTCAAAGCCCATCTGCGCGAAAATGGATGACGCGAACACGCTTCCTTTCACGGCTTGTCCGACAAGCAAAGGCGCGAGGAACAGCCCTTGATAGATCGATCTCGTCGTGCCGAGCATCGCGCCCACTTCCCCGCCGATGCCGGGAGCGGTCATCCGGTAGGCGGCCAGCTCCACGAGCCGCTTGCGGCCCGCAATGTAGCCGCCGCTGGCCGCCAGTCCGCCTCCCGGGTTCTTGATCAGCGAGCCCGCGATCAGGTCGACGCCGACTTCCGTCGGCTCCTTCTCTTCCGTAAATTCCCCATAGCAGTTGTCGGCGAATAAGATCGCGTCCGGCTTCAGCTCTTTAAGGCGCGTTGCCATCTCCGCGATCTGCCCGATCGTGAACGAAGGTCTCCAGTCGTAGCCGCGCGAGCGCTGAATGGCGAACACCTTCGTCCTCTCGGTCGTCGCAGCGGCGACTCCTTCCCAATCTACGCCGCCATCGGCGAGCAACGGTACGATCTTCGTCGTCACGCCCCAATCGGCCAGCGAGCCGAGCCCGTCCCCGGGCTGGCCGATCACCTTGTGCAGCGTATCGTACGGCCGTCCGGTGACGAACAGAAGTTCGTCACCCGGACGCAGGCAGCCGAACAGAGCCGCCGAGATCGTATGCGTTCCCGATACGAGATGCGGCCTGACGATGGCGGCTTCCGCCCCGAAGACGTCCGCGTAGACGAGGTCCAGCACTTCCCTTCCGCTGTCGTTATATCCATATCCGGTGGAAGAGGCGAAGTGAAAATCGCTTACCCGATGCTTCTGGAACGCCCGGATCACTTTCCACTGATTGTTTTCCGCGATGCGGTCCAGCTTGCGAAACACAGCCTGGGTCTGCTCTTCCGCCGCCGCCTCCCACTGTTCCCATTGTTTTTCGTAATCCCCGATCTCAGATGCCTGCATAACGCTCCCCTTTGTTTCCCCTATGGTTCTATTGCGTATCCATGATGCGATACTCTTCCAGCTCTCGTCCCGCTCTCTCCATATCCGCCGGATTCAGCCGGACCGACAACAGCAGATGCTCCTCGTCCGTCTCCTGGCCCGTCACTTCCCCGACCCGATAAGCCAGCGACGTCAAATCCCCTCTCGAAGCCGGAATCCGGAACCTCGCGATCTCTCCGAGAATGCGGTCTTCGACGGCCGCTCGCAAGCGAGCCATATCCTGTTCGTCGTAGGCGCTGACGCGAATCGCGTCCTTGCCTCCGGCAAGCGCCCGGTCGGACTGTTCGGTCAGCAAATCGATCTTGTTGAACACGGTCAGCGTCGGCTTCCCGCCCGCGCCGAGCTCGCGAAGCACTTCTTCGACGACGGACATCTGCCGTTCCCGCATCGGAGACGACGAATCGACGACGTGCAGCAGCAGGTCGGCCTGCGCCGCCTCCTCCAATGTCGCGCGGAACGCCGCGACGAGGTCGTGCGGAAGATTCTGAATAAACCCGACCGTGTCCGTCAAAACAACCGTCTTCCCGCTCGGCAGCTCCAAGCTGCGCGAAGTCGGGTCGAGCGTTGCGAACAGTTTGTTCTCCGCCAGCACGTCCGCATTGGTGAGCTGCCGCAGCAAGCTCGACTTGCCCGCATTCGTATAGCCGACGAGCGCAACCTGCACGGCGCCGACCTTGCGTCTGCGCTCGCGGTGCAGATTGCGGTGAGCCGTCACCGCCTCCAGCTGCCGCTTGAGCTCGGTAATCCGCCGCCGGATATGACGGCGGTCCGTCTCCAGCTTCGTCTCGCCGGGGCCTCTCGTGCCGATCCCGCCGCCGAGCCGGGACAGGTTTTTCCCGTGTCCGGACAGTCTCGGAAGCAGATAGGTCAGTTGCGCAAGCTCGACTTGCAAAATCCCTTCCCTTGTCTTGGCCCTTCCGGCGAAGATGTCGAGAATGAGCTGCGTACGGTCGATGATTTTCAGATCCAGCGTCTCCTCCAGATTGCGGACCTGGGCGCCGGTCAGCTCCTGATCGAAAATCGCCGTCGTCGCGCCGTCCCGAATCGCGATATCCCGGATTTCCTGCGCCTTCCCTTTGCCGACGTAATACTTGTTGTCCGGGGAGTCCAAATTTTGCATCACGGAACCGATAACCTCGACCCCGGCCGTCTCCGCCAACGAGGCAAGCTCTTCGAGCGAGTGCTCCGGATCCGCCCCCGATCTCTTCACTTCGTCCGTGACCAAGCTGACGAGCAAAGCTCTCTCCCGGCCTGCCGCTTCCGTCTCGTATGCGCTTTGTCTCATCGCTATCCCTCATTCCGTTATTGTTGCAAGCCGCGAACGTCCTCGGGCCTCAGCGCCATCAGTTCCTGACGTCCCGGCGACGAAGCCGGGTGCTGAGACAGCAGCCGTACCGCCTGATTGCGGATCGCCCGCTCCAGCACGTTCCTGACGAATCTTGCGTTGCTGAAATCGTAGATCGCTTCGGCCTTCTCCTGCATGAGCAGCTGCCTGAGCTTGTAGACGGTTTGCGGCAGCAGCGTATAGTCCCTGTCCTTGGCCATGCCTTCGGCGATCTGGATCAACTGGTCGACCGAATAGTCCGGAAACGTCATCTGAATCGGAAAGCGGGAAGGCAAGCCCGGGTTCGTCATTAAAAACGTCTCGATCTCCAGCGTATAGCCGGCGAGGATAAGCACAAATTGATTCTTAAAATCCTCCATGGCCTTCACCAGCGTATCGATCGCTTCTTTGCCGAAGTCCTTCTCGCCGCCGCGCGCCAAACTGTACGCTTCGTCCACGAACAGCACGCCGCCCAGCGCCTTTTTCACCAGTTCCCGGGTTTTCTGGGCCGTATGCCCGATGTACTCGCCCACGAGATCGGCGCGCTCCACTTCCACGAGATGGCCCTTGGCCAGCAGTCCCATGCTCTGGAACAGCTTCGCGAGCAGCCGGGCTACCGTCGTTTTGCCCGTGCCCGGATTGCCCTTGAAAATCATATGGTACACGTGAGCCTGCGCTTGCAGACTCGCCTCGCTGCGGTACTGCATGATCTGGAGCAGGGCGTAAATCTCGTAGACGAGCTCCTTGATATTGTCCAGCCCGACCAGACGATCCAGTTCCTTCTGCCATTCCGACCACGGGCCGGATTGAGGCAACGCTCTTAGACTGCCCGAATGATCGGCCGCGCTTGCATAGCCGGCCGTCGCTTCCTGGTCCGCATTGCGCAGGATGATGTTAATCTGTCTGGAAGGGCGGGAAGACGAGGCGACAGCCGCCTTGACCTCCGATGCGCCCGCTTTAGCGTTCATCAAGCTTCACCCCGTGAACTCGAGTCGACGATTAGCCGCAATACCAATGTATTCCGTTCGTCCGATCCCTAGTCATAGGAACAGCTTCATGCCCAGCCACTTCGTATAGGCCAGCACTTCGCGCGCTTGATGGTAAGGCACATTCAGCACGTCGGAATCCGTCACGCTGACTTGAACCGGTGACAGCCCGACCTTCTTGGCGATGTCCGCGGCTCTGGAGCCATGATAGTTGTGCGTGACGATGACCGCCGAAGTCCAGTCGTTGGCATCCATAATGTCCTGCGCGAAAATCAGGTTCTCGTACGTGCTCCGGGACTCCGTGTCCAACAGAATCGCCGACTCGGGCACTCCGTTGGCAACGAGATAGTTGCGCATCCCTTCCGCTTCCGTAATCGTCGCGCCGTGCGCGTCCAGCCCGCCGGTGACGATCACGTTGGCGAAAGCGCCTTGCCGGTACAGATCCAGCGCCAAGTCCAGCCGTTCTCGCAGTCCCGGGCTGGGCTGATCGTTCCACAGCCTTGCTCCCAGCACGATGCCGACGTCCGCAGCGATCGGCTTGCCGTCCTTCGGGCTGCCGTCGAACCGGACGACCATCGCGTAGATCGACAGACACCAGACAAGCAGCGCTGCCGCTCCGAGCGCAATGAGCCACAGAATTCTTCGCTTCCATTTGCCGCGTTTGCCGCCTTTAACGGGGCCGAGAGCTGTCTGCATGCCGGGCGGCCTCCCTTCTCCCTGCCGACCGAGCGTCATAGCGGGCTTTTATCCCAGCCCAGCTTGCTCAGCAGCGTCCGGCGATGCTGCAGGCTCAAGTCGAAGTAAGGAAACTTGTTTTGCTGGATCAGGTCCATCAGCCGGGACGCCGTCTTGCGGGCCATCGCGGAATCGCGGGGAGTGATCTCCCCCTCCTCCAGCGCCTCCTCCAGCTCGTCCTCGTCCAGCAGCAGCTTCTCTCCCGTCGGGAGCACAACGATGTCCAAAAACAGATCGTCGAACCAGGGCACCTGCTGATCGGTCAAGCCTTGAATTTTGCAGATGTCGATGTACCACTGCACGACTTGGCCCCGATCGTCGAACATCGTCGTCACGACGAAGTGCTCCCCCTTCGGAAAATGCTGCATCCACAAATATCCGCGGTCCGCCAGACACATCCTTCTCCCGTTGTATTCCTTCCACAACGGGTCGCGCAGCTCATGGATCCGGTACAACGTCACGAATCCCCTGAACTGAGGCTCATCCATAGGTACGCATGCATAGCTCTTCTTCAAAATCCGCCGCCAGTTGGCCCGATCCGAAAATTTACGCTTCATCACGACTTTCCTTTCCGTCCGTTCAACATTAGTAAGCTTGTTTGCTCGCACTGCGCCGTTAGACGGCTTAATCGCGTTGCCCATGGCAACTCCATATAAGAAAAGCTTACCACAAGTTGCCTTCGCTAACCAGTTTGCCTCCGCCCGGCGGAACGCCCGAAAATGAGAAAAAGGACGATACCAGCTAATGAAAGCCGGTATCGTCCTCGTTTTAACGATTCGCAAAGCGCCAAGCCGTTATTCTTTCCGAATCGCCTTCCACAAAACGCGTTTCTCTATCCTGGGGAATGCCGAAGGCGTTTCGCCCCTGAAGCTTGGGTTACGGAACCGTCCCGAACAGCGGAACGGTTTCCGTTTCTTCTCCGACCGCCGGAATGTCCGGGCTCGGACTTTCGGTCGCGACCGGAGGAGGAACCTCCTCCGAAGGCGTCGGAGAAGGCGTTGGCGACTCGCCGGGAACCTCGATCGGCGGCTCTGTCGTCTCGGTCGGCTCGCCGGTTTCTTCCGGAGGCACGGTCTCTTCGGTTTCCTCCGGCGGAGGCGTCGTCTCCATGCCGGACGTCACTGTGATCGTCTGCTGCTCGGAAGGCTCGCTCTCCAGACCCGTGGACTGCTGGTACGCGGTCACGTAGTAGGTGTACGTCTGGTCCGGCAGCAGCGCCATATCGTCGTACGCCGTACCGTCGGCCACCTCGGCCATCATTCTGAACTCCGCTTCGCTTGCTTCCTTGCGGTAGATGCGATACGAAATCCCTTCCCCTTGCACCGCGGACCACATCAGCTCGACGCTGATTGTCTCCGGGGAGTACGACACGAGCAAGCCGCTTACGGGGTCCAGCTTCTGCTCCTCTTCCTCCTTCACTCCGGAAGGCACGGGGAAGCTCTTTTTCTTGTAGTTCTCCAGCACCTTGGACATGACCGCGGAGAACATCGAGGCCGCCTGACCGCTGCTTCCGTCGAGCAGATGATCCTTATCGGTCTTGTCGTAGCCGAACCAGACGGCCGCAGTCAGCTCCGGCGTATATCCGACGAACCAGACGTCGCGGTTTTTGCTCGTCTTCAGATTCGGAATGCCCGCTTGCGTCGTTCCCGTCTTGCCGACGACGGTGCGTCCGCTGATGGCCGCCCTCGTTCCGGTTCCGCCCTTCTGCACGACGCCGGAAAGCAGTTCCGTCATGTAATGAGCGGTCGTCTCCTTCATGACCTGCTCGGGCTTATCGTCGAATTGATGGATCACCTTGCCGTTGACGTCCTCGATCTTCACAATGCTGTGCGGCTCGTACAGCTTCCCGCCGTTGGCGAAAGCCGAGTAGGCCCGAGCCATCTGCAGCGGGGTGACGCCGTGCGTAAGTCCGCCCAGCGCGATGGACAGGTTGCGATCTTCCGGTCCAAGCTCGATGCCGAGGTTTTTGGCAAACTTCAGTCCGTTGCCGATACCGATCTCGTTGAGCAGCCAGACGGCCGAGATGTTGCGCGATTCCTTGATCGCCTGACTCATCGGGATTGCGCCCAAATACTGATTGCGGTTGGAGTTGGACGGGCAGTAATCGCCGAAGCATTGCTTCACGTCCTGAACGATCGACCATGGGAAAAAGTCCCCGGACTCGAGCGCCGGCCCGTAATCGATAATCGGCTTGAACGACGAACCCGGCTGCCGTTGCTTGACTGCGCGGTTCCAGCCTTGTGCTTCGTAGTCTCTGCCGCCGACCATCGCCACGAGCGAGCCGTCGTACTGGTTCATAATGACCATCGCGCCCTGAACTTTCTGGTCGTCCACGCTCTTCTCGAAGCGCTCGTCGTTGGCGAATTCCTGCTCCGCGATCGCTTGCGCCTTCGTATCGATCGTAGTCGTAATGATGTAGCCGGCGCTGCGCAGCTCCTCCTCGGTGAGATTCGTCTTCTCCTGAGCTTCATCAAGCACGTAATCGAGGAACGCCAAATATTTTTGGTCAACCTTGCTCGCCTTGGACGGCTTATAGACTTGTTTGGCCGCGGCTTCCTTTTCCTTCTCGCTAATAAGTCCCTGATCGTACATCAGCTTCAGCACGACCGCGCGCCGTTCCATCGATTTCTCCGGATTGCGGATCGGGTTGTACGTGTTCGGAGCCTTCGGCATGCCGGCCAGCGTGGCGATCTGCCACAGCTCCAGATCCTCCAGATTTTCCACGTCGAAATAGTACTTGGCCGCCGTCTTGATGCCGTATTGGCCTTTGCCGAAGTAAATCCGGTTCAAGTACAGCTCCAAAATTTCCGGCTTCGTCATCTTCTGCTCCAGCGCGAGCGCGATGGACGCTTCCGTGCCTTTGCGGAACAGCGTCTTGTCCGCGTTCAGGAACAGGTTCTTGGCAAGCTGCTGCGTAATCGTGCTGGCGCCTTCGACCGCGCTGCGGGCGATCACGTCCTTGACGAGCGCGCGTCCGATGCCGAGCAGATCGACGCCGTTATGGTCGTAGAAACGCTTGTCCTCGGTGGCGACGAACGCGTCCTGCACGAGCTTCGGAATTTCCCCGATCGGCGCGAACTCCCGGTTGCCTTCATGGTTGTACAGCTTGGCCACTTCGTTGCCATTGCGATCGACGACGATCGATGCCTTATCCAGATTCAATTTGTTGATATTGGCGTTAAGAATGCGTTCCCCGTTCAAAATAACGAGCAAGTAACCGACGACCGCGCACACGATCGCAATCAGGGCGATGAAAAACAGCCATACGAGCGCGAGCTTCTTTCTTCCCTTGCGGGGACGCTTGCCTTTTCCATTCCCGTTGCCCTTGCCTTTGCTGCCGGTCTTGCCGCCTCTCTCCATGCTGCCCGATCGGCTTGGAACTGTCGGATGGTTCATCTGTGTCTCCCCTTCTATCCGTTTCTCTCTCTACATAGGTTGAACCTGTGGTCAGAAGTCCATTACATTCCGAAAGGAATGGCTTTGCCGGCTTCAGACAGGTTGTTTTGAGTTTCTTCGATCGATAAGACCTATATAGGCAAGAAACTCAAAGCCAAAACTCGCGGACAAAACCATTTCCTTTCTCCATTGCATTGGGTTTTGTGATACAGCTTCGGTTCAACCTGTATAGTCTCTAATCTGCCCAGCTTTTAGAGGTTGTTCAAAAAGTCCGCTTTTGATCACGAAGCATCCCAGGAAGTAGACTCGACATCGAATCTTGAATTCAGCCGTCTCTTCCGGTGCTCACGTAGCTTCCACTACGCTTTACTAGCGTTCCTCATCAACGGTCTTCATCCAATCTTCTTGGTGCTGAAAACCGAACTTGTTGAACTCTCACTATAAAGAAAGAACAACCCGGTTAGCGGGTTGCCCAAGTGCCGGCCTATTCTCTTAGACGCGTATGGCTGGGGAAAAGTTTCACTCGACCTCGTCGCGAGGACGGCGGATCAGTTGTCCGTTCCGCTGTCCTGCTGCATGAGGGAGACGTTGCGCTGAGGCATAAACGTGCTGATCGCATGCTTATACACCATTTGCTGGCGTCCCTCGCTGTCGATGACGATGGTGAAGTTGTCAAACGCGCGGACGATGCCGCGGATTTGAAACCCGTTGGTCAAATAAACAGTGACCGGAATGCTGTCTTTGCGAAGTTGATTGAGAAAGGTATCCTGGATGTTAATGGACTTGTTCATTGGCCGTAAACCCCCATCGCCACTAATATTTATGAACAAATATATTCAATATCAATCTGAAACTTTCCTGCTATTATAGCACATATCCTTTGGAAAAGGGCGCTGTTTTTTGCATCGCCGCCCACTTCCGCCCATTCGAGCCCCTGCATATGGCGAAACCAGCTTAACTGACGCTTCGCAAAATGCCTCGTATCCCGCTTAAGAATCGTCACCGCATCCTCGTAAGAAGTCTCTCCTGCCAAGTAAGCGGCGATCTCCTTGTAGCCGAGTCCGCGCATCGATACGGAGCCTCGCGGCACGCCCGCGTCAAGCAATCCGCGCACTTCTTCCACCAGTCCGGCTTCCAGCATCAGATCGACCCTCGCGTCGATTCGCCTGTACAGCTCGTCCCGGTCCATCGTCAGCCCGATCAGGCACAGCTTGTAAGGCGATTTCTTCTCCTCGCCCCTGGATTGGCTCTGCGCTTCGGACAGCGGCTTGCCGGTCAGCTTGAACACCTCGAGCGCGCGGATAATCCGGCCCTCGTCGTTCGGGTGCAGCTTGGCCGCCGTGACCGGATCGACTTCCGCCAGCTTGCCGTGCAGCGCCTGCGCGCCTTTCTCGGCGGCGTACGCCCTCATCTCCGCCCGGTACGCCTCGTCCGCTCCGAAATCCTGGAAACGAAAGCCGTAGCAGACGGACTCCACATATAATCCCGTCCCCCCCACGATAAACGGCAATCGGCCGCGACTGTGGATCTCCTTGATGGCATCGGTGCACAAGCTCTGAAACTCCGAAACGGAAAAAGGATGCTCCGGGTCGCGGATGTCGATGAGATGGTGCGGCACGCCCTCCATCTCTTCCGGCCGCAGCTTGGCCGTCCCGATGTCCATTCCCCGGTATACCTGCATCGAATCGCCGCTGATGATTTCCGCGTTCAGCGCCTTGGCCAGCTTCAGGCTGAGGGCGGTTTTGCCGACGGCGGTCGGCCCGACAAGCACGAGCAGCGGCGGACGCTTGTCTTCTTCTTCATTACTCAACGTCAATCACTCCGTATGCGACGGCGGACGAGGACGATTTGACCAGCCGGAAGCCGAGCTGCTCGAACCTCCCGCTGTCGCGATGGTCTTTAAGAACGACTTTGCTGCGGGCGACCCGCCGCGCCTCCCGGACGGATTCTTCCGTAAGCGGGCTGTGGGCGGCCCAGGCGCGCAGCGGGCTGATCGCGCTCGAAGCGGTCACCGGCTTCTCGAACATCGGATCGAAGTAGACGATGTCGGCGCTGTCGTCCGGCAAGCGAGAGAGCCATTCCTCGTAGCTGGCATGAACGGCTTCGATGGCGCGCATCGCCCGATCGGCGTCGGCAATGCCCGTCTCGTACGTTCGCAGTCCCTCCCGCACGACGACATGCACCTTAAGCACCGCTTCCAGCGCCGTGACTTTGCCCGTTTCGCCCACCGCGTAGCTGAACATGAGAGAATCCGAGCATAGCCCCGCCGTGCAGTCGATCACCGTATCCCCCGCCTTGACGCCGGACACCTCCAGCAGCGTGTCCCGTCCTCCCGCCAGCAAGCCCTTGATTCTGACAAGCGCCATGCTCGGGTGAAAATAAAACGGCGGCTCCTCCCCGGCGATCAGCCTGATGTCCCTCGGGCCGACGACAAGCGCCTCTTGGTCTCCAGCCGCCGTCTGCAGCGAGCGAATCGTCCGCGTTCCTCTGGGCGCATAAGCGCCTCCGAGTTCGGCCGCGAGCCGAACGGCCCGCTCAATCTCTTGGGCGGTCGGTCGCTGGGAAGTCGTTACGATCAAGACGTCACCCGCTTAAACATTTTCTCAAGCTCGTACGTGCTGAAGCTGACGACGATCGGCCTTCCGTGCGGGCAGGTGTAAGGCTGCTTGCACGCGGCCAGCCGCTCGAGCAGCTTCTCGCCGGATTCCCTCGTCAGCGCCTGATTGGCTTTGATCGACGCCTTGCACGAGCACATGATCGCCGCTTTCTCCCGCAGCACGCGCAGATCGACGCTTTTCTCCTCGATGATCCATTCCGCCATCTCGCGAACGATCGCCGCTTCGTCGCCGGACGGGAACCAATGGGGCACCGCCCTTATGATAAAGGTATTGCCCCCGAAATCCTCCATATATACGCCCGCGCTCTCGAAAGCCGCAAGCCGTCCGCGCAGCACGGCGCATTCGTCCGGAGCGAACTCCAGCGTCACCGGGAGCAGCAGCTCCTGGCTCGCTTCCTCCGGCCGGCCGAATTTATCGTAATAGTACTCGTAGTGAATGCGCTCGTGAGCGGCGTGCTGGTCGATCAGATAAAGGCCGTTCGGATTCTGCGCGACGATATACGTACCGTGCAGCTGCCCGACCCAGCCGAGCTCCGGAAACTCCGGAACGGCGGGCCGAACGTCAGGCGCGGCGAACGCGCTCTTCCATACTTCGGACGGAATAGGATCGGCCGAGGCCGTCGCGGCCGGCCAAACGGTCGACGAGCGAGATTGCGGCTGGCTCGCCTGCGGCCGGTCGTATCGGGAACCCGCCTGAGGTCCGGCGGAAGGAGCATTCCGCTCCGTCGACACCGGAGTGGACCGAGGCCCGTCCCCCGATGCCGGCGACGGGGGCGTCTGCCAGTCGTAAGCCGCCGCCGTCTCCTTGACGGAGACTTCGCCGGACTGCCGCTCCTCCGGTTCGCGTGAACGCTGCGAGGCATCTGCCGGCGGTTCCGGCAGCGGCGCTTGCGCCGGTTCGGCTTCCTCCCTTGCGGGCGGAAGCTGGAACCGGATCTGCTCCTGCACCCACACGTTCGTCTTCGGAGTCCGCACGGCCGCGCCCGACGGGATGTACGTCTGCGTGCTTAGCGCCTTCTTGATCGCGCTCTCCACGAAAGCGCGCAGCTCGGGCTCCTTGCTGAAGCGCACCTCCAGCTTGGCGGGATGAACGTTGACGTCCACGAGCGTCGGGTGCATCCGCAAGTCGAGCACGGCGAGCGGATAGCGATGCAGCGGCAGCAGCGTATGATAAGCCTGCAGCAGCGGCTGCATGACCGCCTGGCTGCGAACGTACCGCCCGTTGACGAGCACGGTCAGCGCGTTGCGGTTCGCCCTCGTCTCCGTCGGCATGGCGATCAGCCCGGAGATCGAATAGTCGGGATTTTCGTCCCTCACCTCGATCATCGCTTTCGCCGAAGCCGTTCCGTAGATCGCCGCCACCACCTGGCGAAGGTCGCCGGTTCCCGGCGTGCGCAGCAGCACGTTGCCGTTGTGCGAGAAAGTAAACGCGATATCCGGTCTGGCGAGCGCCTGCCGGTAGACGATATCGGACAAGTGACCCAGCTCCGTCTGGATCGTCTTCATGTATTTCAGGCGAGCAGGCGTATTGTAGAAAATCTCTTTGACGACCATCTCCGTGCCCTTGGGCGCGTTCGTCTCGCGATTGGCGGCCACCGCGCCGGCCTCGATCTCGAGCAGGCTGCCCAGCCCGCTGTCGTCCGTCGCGCTGACGCACTTGACCTTGGCGACCGCCGCGATACTCGGCAGCGCCTCTCCTCGAAAGCCGAGCGTGGCGATCTGGAACAAGTCTTTGTCGGTCGATATTTTACTCGTGGCATGCCGCTGGAAAGCGATCAGCATATCGTCCGGCTGAATGCCGCCGCCGTTGTCCGCTACCCGAAGCAGCTGCAAGCCGCCTTCCTCCGCGGATACGTCGATCCGGCTCGCGCCGGCGTCGACGGCGTTCTCGATCAGCTCCTTCAGCACGGAAGCCGGCCGTTCGACGACCTCTCCCGCGGCAATCTGGTTCGCCAGATGTTCGTCGAGCGGGCGAATGATTCCCATACCGTCCTCCTCCTTTCCTTACCCTGTCCAGCTCTGCGATTACCGCGATCCCAGCTTCAGCGTCTCGCCGGACGCCGAGAAAGTGACGCCTTTGAACCATTTCGCCAGCAGACGGACATCGATGCTCGTACGTCCGTCCTTGATTTTAACGCGGGAGTCGGTTGCCTTGATCGTCTCTTTCTGACTGCCTTTGGTCAGCGTATACGTGCGGCTCTTGGCGTCGTATGTCAGCTTGGCGCCTGCAATCTCGGTGCCGAGCTTCAAGTTGACATACCACAGATTGCCTTCCTTCCTCGCGGCGTCGGGCTGCGACATACGCACGCCGTTTAACGTCAGGATGCCCTTGTTCCAGCTGACGGCCAGCTTCGTGCCGCCGGCGAGGCGGAAAGCGCCAATCAACTGCTCGGCGGCTCCGCTCACCGTCAGATCCGGAGTCAGGCCGACCTGGTCCACCTTTTTCCCCTTGGGGGTGTAGTATTCTTGAATCGTTACTTTCAGCACGCCGCCGCTCTTGAGCGGAATAAGCGACTGAACGACGCCTTTGCCGTAAGTCTTCGTGCCGACGAGCTGCCCAACGCCGTAATCCCGCAGCGCGCCCGACAGCAATTCCGATGCGCTTGCCGTGTTGCCGTTGACGAGCACGACGACCTCATACGGTCTTGACGTTCCGGAGATGGACAGCGGCTCGTCGTGTCCGTTGCGGTCTCTCATGTGCGCCAGTACGCCTTCCTTGACGAACAACCCGGCGACCTCTTGCGCAGCGCTGACATAGCCGCCGCCGTTGTTGCGCAAATCGAGCACGAGCGAAGCAAGACCGTTCTTCTCGAGCTTCTCCAGCTCGCGCTTCACCTCTTTGCCGGCTTCGGAAGTAAAGCTGGTCAACGCCAAATAGCCGATGCCTTGATCAAGCATTTTGGTCGAAACGACCGGCACGTGCACCTGCTTGCGCGTAATCTTGAATTTGAGTTCCTTGCCGCTGCGGGACACCGTAAGCGCCACGACCGTTCCTTCCTCGCCGCGAAGCTCCTTCTGAATGTCGGCCATCGTTTTTCCTGCGAACGACTTCCCGTCCGCGGCGACGAGCAGATCGCCCGCCAGAATGCCGACCGACGATGCCGGACTGTCCGCGATCACGTCCTCGACGTAGATTTTCCCCTTCTCTTCCATCATAACGATGCCGATGCCGACGAACGTCTGCTCCAGTTCAGAGCTGTAGGCCTTCCATTCCTGGTCGTCAAAATACTGCGTGTACGGATCGTCCAGAGAGTCGACCATCTCGTCGATTTCCTTGTCCGCCAGCGCCGAATCGTCCGGACTTTTCAGATGATACTGCTCGAGCAGCCCCCTGACTTCCTCAACCTGTTGGGCGCTTGCGCCAAGAGCTGCGGGAACATATGCGAAAAATAACGAGAACGTTAGCAGAAGTACGATGGAATGCTTGATTTTCCTGATCAGGTTCATGACGCTCCCCCGCTTTCCGTCAATTGGTTTCTTGCGTCGTTCAGCCATTCCAACGCCTGCATCGGCGTCATTCTCATGACGTCGAGCTTTCTGAGCTTGTCCAGCACCTTGTCCGCCGCGGGCGGTCTGGCCGGCTTGGGCTGCGGCGCTTCCTCGGGGAACAGGCTGAGCTGCACGATCGGCTGCGGAGTCGGTTCCCCGGAGGCTGCCGCCGCTTCTTGCGCCGCTTGCTGTGCGGCCTGCGGCTTCGGCGGCTCGGCTGCGGCCGGCGCCGAATCCCGATCGTTCAGCAGCGAATACGCTCTGGAGACGATCGTCTCCGGCAAGCCGGCGAGCTGCGCGCAATAGATGCCGTAGCTGGAATCCGCCGCGCCGGGCACGAGCTTGCGCAGAAACGTGACGCCGTCCGCGCTCTCGCGAACCGCCATGCAGCCGTTGCGAAGGCCCTCAAGCGACGACTCGAGATGAGCCAGCTCGTGAAAATGCGTCGAGACGAGCGCTTTGCAGCCGATATGATGATGCACGTATTCGATGACCGCCTGCGCGATCGCCATTCCTTCGTCCGTCGACGTTCCGCGTCCAAGCTCGTCGATGATGATCAAGCTGCGCGAAGTCGCCTGCTCGGTCATGACCTGGATGTCCTTCATCTCGACCATGAACGTGCTCTGGCCGCCGACCAGATCGTCCGCCGCCCCGATCCGGGTGAAAATCCGGTCGACGAACGGCAGCACCGCCCGGCGAGCCGGCACGAAGCAGCCGATCTGGGCCATGAGACAGATCATCGCCACCTGGCGCATGTATGTGCTCTTGCCGGCCATGTTTGGCCCGGTGATGAGCAGAATCGAGCCGTCTTCCCCGGTGAGCGAAGTGTCGTTGGCGATAAACACGCCGTTCTCGTTCACCGATTCGACGACCGGGTGGCGTCCTTCTTCGATAATGAGATCGTAGCCGTCGCCGTCAGTCCAGCTCGGGCGCGTATAGCGGCGCTCGGCGCTCGCTTCGGCGAACGATTGCAGCACGTCAAGCGACGCGACGCTCTCCGCCAGCCGCTGCAGCCGCGACATCTGTCCCGCGATCCGGTCGCGAAGGGCGATGAACGTCTCGTATTCGAGGTCGAACATCCGGTCTTCCGCTTCCAGGATGAGCGCTTCCTTCTCCTTCAGCTCGGGCGTGACGAACCGCTCGGCGTTGGCCAGCGTCTGCTTTCTCTCGTAACGGCCTTCCGGCAAGCTCGTCAAATTCGCTCGGGTTACTTCCAAATAGTAGCCGAACACTTTGTTAAAGCCGATCTTGAGCGACTTGATGCCCGTCGCTTCGCGTTCGCGCCGTTCCAGCTCGGCGATCCATTGCTTGCCGTTCTGGCTCGCTTCCCGCAGCTCGTCGAGTTTCGCGTCGTACCCGGGGCGAATAATGCCGCCGTCCTTCAGCGTCGTCGGAGGCTCGTCCGCGATGGCCGCCTCGATGGCGTCGGCGATATCTTCGCAGGCGTCCATGCCCTGCGCGAGGGAATCGAGCGGGGCCGCATTGAGGCTTTCGCACAGCGCTTGAACGGCGGGAACTCGCCTGAGCGAGTTTTTGAGCGCGTTCAGATCCCGGGCGTTGGCCGTCCCGTAAGCGATTCGTCCGGCAAGACGTTCGAGGTCGTACACTTCGCCGAGTTCGTCCCTCAGCTCCTTGCGCTTGATCCAATCCTTGTTGAGCGCCTCGACCGCATCAAGCCGGCGCTCCGTCTCCTCGCGGCTGAGCAGCGGCTGGTCGATCCAGCGCTTGAGCAGCCGCGCGCCCATTGCCGTACGGGTGCGGTCCAGCAGCCCGAGCAGCGAGCCTTTGCGGGAGCGGTCGCGAATCGTCTCCGTCAGCTCAAGGTTGCGGCGGGTAAAGGCGTCGAGCGACATATAAGCTTCCGTATCGTAAGCTTTAACCGCGCGCAAATGCGCGAGCGATCTCTTCTGCGTCTCTTCCAAATAAGTGACGAGACGCGACACGGCCAGCTGCCGCACCGGCTCGTGCGCGCTCCACGGCTCGTCCGGGAATTGCGCGGCCAGCTTGCCTGTCTCGGCTTCCTCGCGCACCGTCGTCGACAGAGTGCGCCCCGCCGGATGCAGCGTCTCGCGAATCGCCGCGATCGCCGCTTCGTCCCCGACCGCTTCCGACGGCCGGTACACGTTCAGCACGTTGTTGATCTCTTCGGGCGACAGCGCGAACGAGGTCAAATACAGCTCCCCGGTCGTCAGGTCGCAAGCCGCGACGCCGAGACGTCCCCCTTGCGAAGCCGCCCCGACGATAAAATTGTTGGACGCGTCGCCGACCAGCTTCGCGTCCATCACCGTTCCCGGCGTCACGATGCGCACGATCTCGCGCCGGACGACGCCCTTCGTGCTGGCCGGGTCTTCGACCTGCTCGCATACGGCGACTTTGTAGCCTTTTTCTACTAATCTAGCTATGTATCCTTCCGCGGAATGGTGGGGAACTCCGCACATCGGAACCCGTTCCTCCATCCCGGCGCCTCGTCCGGTCAGCGTAATCTCCAATTCTCTCGACGCCGTGATCGCGTCTTCGAAAAACATTTCATAGAAATCGCCCAAGCGGAAAAACAGCAAAGCGTCCTTCGCCGTCGCTTTGACGGATAAATATTGCTCCATCATGGGGGTATATCCAGCCATGGTCTTCCTCCCGGTATTTTGCAGCAGTGCAAAGTTCAATATCTCATTATATCAAATCGGGACTGGCGGGGACACCCCGCCTTCGGCCTCTCCGCAGCGCCGCCTGACGTGCCTATTCGCTCGTTGCCTTCCTGCGACCTCGCCATAGAACCGTCGGGCGTGCCTATTCGCTCGCTGCGATCCTGCGACCCGCCGTAGAGCCGCCTGGCGTGCCTATTCGCTCGCTGCCATCCTGCGACCTCACCATAGAGCCGCCTGACGTGCCTATTCGCTCGCTGCCATCCTGCGACCTCACCATAGAACCGTCTGACGTGCCTATTCGCTCACTGCCATCCTGCGACCTCACCATAGAACCGTCTGACGTGCCTATTCGCTCACTGCCATCCTGCGACCTCACCATAGAGCCGTCTGACGAGCATATCCCCTCGTTCCCTTCCCTCAACCTCACCATAGAGCCGCCTCACGAGCTAACTGAATCCTGCCAACCGGAACAAACTTCCTCACATCGCGCTTCAGTTTCGCCGCACGAGGCGCCGCGTTCCGCGCAGCTCTTGCAAATTCCCCGCCCCGATTCCGAACATGGCCGCTTTCAGTTCGAACTCAACCCGCGCGAACAGCTCGTCCAGCTTATCGGCGGAGTCGAGCGCGGGCGCAAGCAGCGCCTTCCCGAACGCGACGGCGTCGGCTCCGAGCGCCAGCGCTTTGGCGGCCTCCACGCCGTTCGTCATGCCGCCGCTCGCGATCAGAGTCGTATCCGGCGCTGCCTCTCTCGCCTCCCGAATGCATTCCGCGGTCGGATTGCCCCAATCCTCAAAAGCATCTGACGCTATTTTTCGAAGCCGGTCCTTCGTCCGATATTTCTCAACTTTGATCCAGGAGGTGCCCCCCGCCCCCGCCACGTCCACGAACGACACGCCGATGTCGGCGAGCATCCGGACAGTCTCTCCGTCGATCCCCATCCCGACTTCCTTCACACCGACCGGAAACTCCGCTTCCTTGCACAGTTCAGCGATCCGTCGCGCCAATCCCCGGAAATTGGTGTCCCCTCCGTCCTGAAATACCTCCTGCATCCCGTTAAGATGCAGAACGAGCGCATCCGCGCCCGTCATCTCCACCGCTCTGCGGCATTCCGCAATGCCGTAACCGTAGTTCAGTTGCGCCGCACCCAGATTCGCCAGCAAGGGCACGTCGGGCGCGATTTGCCTCACCCGATAAGACGCTGCGGAATCCGGAGCTTCGATCGCCGCACGCAGCGAACCGAGGCCCATCGCCCAGCCGTGTCGCTGCGCCGCTTCCGCCAGACGCACGTTGATGCGGCCCGCTTCGTCCGTTCCGCCCGTCATTGAACTGACGACGAACGGCGCCTTTAAGTTGCGACCCAGAAACGAGGAATCCAGCCGAATATCGGCAAAATCGAGCTCAGGCAGCGCAAGGTGCCGAAAGCGGTAACGATCGAATCCCGTTCCTTCACCCCAGCCTTCCACGTCCTCGCGCAAACAGATTTCGATATGTTCCCTTTTTCTGCGTTTGATTTCCGTCTCCGGGCTCATCTCTGCTGCCGCTTCAACGTTCTTCTCGTCCATGTCCCGGAACCCCCCAAGTCGTCTGATATGTCTTCATCTATCTTGAATACCAATGTCTAACCCCATACTACACGCATTCTATCCTCAATTGCGACCCATTTATTACAATGGTGCTCGACAATGCCCCCATTCACATTATCCCCTTCCGTCAGCCCGTTAGCTAGCATCACACCTATCGTTCATTCCTTTTACAGGTATCCCTTCCCGTCAGTTCGTTCTATCTCTCTCCTTTCATTCTCTGCGTCTTTTGTCGGTATCCCCTTCATTCAGTTCACGCCATACCCCGTTCTACCGCTTTTTCGCCCCTTTGTCGCTATTCCTTCCGGTCAGTTCATGCCGTAGCTGAACGTTAATTCGTAGCTGTGGGGATGATCAACTGATTAAACGGAATAACTATCGCAAAACGCTGATAACCAGATTTCTGAGCTGTTGGGATACTGACAAATGGAGGATAGGTCATGGCCGATCTCGCAGGAGGCGTACGGCCAACCTGATTGGACGGGATATCGGCAAAAGAACAGAAAAGGCACTACGTACATATTCAGAATGTGGCGCAGATAAGCTGATTGGACGGGATACCGGCAAAAGAGCGAAAAAGACACTACGTACATATTCAGAATGTGGCGCAGATAAGCTGATTGGACGGGATATCGGCAATAGAGGCAGAGAACGATAAACCCCGCCGCCGGATCTCTGCATCCACAATAAAACAGCCTTAGTCCGGCGAATTACCGAACTAAGGCCGCCCAGTTACAGCTGCTTGTTCTTCAGGGCATGAATCAGATGCTTCTCTTTCTCCGCCAGCTCTGTTATCTGACGAACCATTGTATCGACGTCTATATCCTCCCATTTCGAATGCTTCAGCACATAATGGATCGACTCCGAGATGCCGGAGCACTCGGCTGCGGCTTGAACGAGGGACATCTCGAACGACATCGCCTCAAGAAATCTGGAGAACAGCAGACGGGAACCGAACATAATGGCGAAGAAAAACCTGAATTTCTCCTGATCCGCCTGCAGCTGCTTGGGCAACTGCTCCTTCACGACCGCATACGTGGCAAGATCATCGGAGAAGCCGTTCAGCCACTCCGTATATTTGTCCATCAGCATTTTCGGATCGACATGAACGCCGCCAAGATCCGCATAGGTCATTCCTCTGGCCGCTCCCGGAGCCGAGTTAAACGACTTGACAAGCATTTCTTCGCTCATCTCTCCGTAAAACACCGGCGGGTCCTGGACGACAAACTTGGCCTCTTTGCCCGGCACGTAATCGTGAATAATAAAGGAATGAAACGATCTATACTTCCGATAATGCTCCCGATGCGGAATATAATAATTGCACAGCCAGGAAAAAATCGACGTCCCCCCCTTCAGCAGTTGAACGATCTGCTCCTTTGCCGAATGGAACTTGGGATACCTTTGATCGACAATTTGAACGCCCAACAGCTTGAAATCGTCCTGTTTGCTCAGGCAGCCCGTTTCGAACAGCCAACGGTTTTGGTTTTTGGTAAATAAATGCTCGTAGACGGTTTTCGTATTTTCCAAGGTGTTGTAGAAATAATAATCGACGGGAACTCCTTTGGATCTCAGGTAGGCCACCACTTGCGCGTTGCGGCAATTAAAATAGTTCTCCTCGTACTCAAACAACGTTGCGTTCAGCGTATGCATCGTTTGCTGCGTGTTCATCATATCCTCCCCTTAATGTAAGATTAATATGGACGCAGACGAGCTTATTGCTCGGCCCGTCGGCAACGCCTGTTATCTCGCAGGTATCCCCTCCTTAACTTGATCTAAAATGGCAGCGATCCGGATCGCCAATTCGTTCGCTCGCTGCTGCAAAAACAGATGCCCGCCTTCGAAAGCCGCGCACTCCACCCGCTCGGCCCATTTCAGCCATGCGGATGCGTCTTCTCTCGTAAATACGCTGTCCTCCGTCCCGTAAAAGACGTGAAGCGGCGTTTGCAGCCGCTGTTCGCTGGGACATGTATAGGTTGCGATCGCATCGTAGTCCGCGCGAAGAATCGGCAGGAAGTAGTCCACAAACGGACCGCAGCGAAGCAGCTCCTCCGGAATGCCGCCGAACGAAGCGACGTGCTCCAGCAAAGCTTGATCGTCCTTGTAGTCGGCGGGCGGACAATCCGGGGCGGGGCATCCCGATACGATCACCGCCGCCGGAGCCGCCCCGGCCAGCTCCAGCAGCTGTGCCATGCGATGAACGATTTTGCCGCCCATGCTGTGGCCCAGCAGCACATAGGGGGGCTTAAAATAGGCGCGAAGCCGATCGAGATACAACCGCACGAGCGCTTCCAGGTTGTTCAGCAGCGGCTCCGGGTTGGAACCGTGCCCCGGAGGGTCGATCGATATGACCTGCCAGTCGCACCGAAGCTCCTCCTGCAGCGGCTTAAACGCGGCCGAATAACCTCCCGCATAGGGGATGCAGATCAGACGCTTGCCGCTAACCGCGGAACAATCGAATACTTTAATCATATTGTCCATCTACAGTTCGACCTCTTTTTGCGTCGCTGCCGTTTCCGGCGCCCATTTGTTCAGGCTCCAGCCGTAGTATACAAACAGGACAAAAGTAATGGCGGCAAGCCCGAAATAAGCGCTCTCCAAGCTGATGATTCGCGGATAAAACGCCAGCACCAGTCCCAGGGCGATAGAATGCGCCAGCATCATGATCGGCTCCAGCCAGGCGGCCACCCGCCCCATTTTGCTCGCTTCCACGATTTGCGGCAGCCAGCCTCCCAGCGCGACGTTGACGGGAGCGATGCACATGCCGGCAAGCGTAACCCCGATCAAATACGTCCAGATGTCGGCGATCATCGCGAACACAACGGCCAACAGGCTGATGAGCAGCAGCCCCGTGTTGATGACGATGTGCGGCTTCAGCTTTTGCAGCGCCCAGGAGCCGGCGATGCTGCCGAGAAAGAAGCCGACGCCCAGAAAGACCGCGAACAGCGCCATATACTGCTCGTACTGATCGGGAACCAATTTGTACTTCAGGGTAAACATCGGAATAACGGCCAGCGTGCCGTTAATCAAGCCGAACACCAAATAGCCCAGCATAATCGACAGCAGCAGACGATAGCGGAGGATGTATTTCATGCCCGCCGTAAAATCGGCCATGACCGGTTTAAGCCCCAGACTTCGCCATTCGGAACGCCCATTCGGCAATCTGACCTCGAGCGGAATGCGGCAGGAGCGAATGAGCAGCGCGGATGCGATCATGCTGATTCCGTCGATCACGATTGCCCAGACAATGCCCAAATACAAATAGGCAGCTGCTCCCAGCCCCATGCCGAATACGATAAATACCCCCGACACCATCTGGTTTAGCCCCGCCGCCTGCATGAGCTGCTTCTCCTCAAGAATGCCCTGCACGAGCGCGAGCTGCGCCGGAACAAAAAATTTGGACACGGCGCTGCGCAGAAACAGCAGTACAAATACGAGAGCAAGCAGGTCCAACGCAAGCGCGCCTAAAATAAACAGCGTAAGGACAGTCCGTATCCAGTCCGAGTTTTCCGCGATTTTCGCCCGGTCGAACCGGTCGGCGACGACTCCGACAATAAAGAATATGAACACGCTCGGCACCGCGGACATTAGCTCGGCTGCGGTCGCATAACCCGGCTGCTCGCTAAAGCGATCCAGCAAATAAAACACAAACGCCATATTGCCCAAAATCGTGCCCATCTGCGAGGTTAAAGAAGCCGAGAACAGCCGGACAAAATTACGGTTTCTTAAAACTTCCACGGCGTACGCCTCCTTTCTTAACGAAACAGCAAGCGGCTGATCGCCTGCGCCCCCGATTGCAGTGCCCGGACGGGAATTCTTTCGTTCGCGGCATGGATCAACTCGGTAAAGGCGAAGGACTTGGGCAGATCCATCGGCAGAAACCCGTAGGTTTGAATACCCAATCCGGCATAAAAGCGGCTGTCCGTCGAGCCGGTCAACACATACGGAATCGGAACGCCTTGCGGGTCCTGTTCGTGCAAAATGGCAGCCAGCGTCGGGAACAGCTCCAGATTGACGGCGTCGGGAAAAGGATCGTGCAGCAGCACCTCGTATTCCAGCTCATACCCGATCACCTTGTTCAATTCCTTCATTAAATCCGCTGGCTCGAACCCCGGCAGCAGCCGTCCGTCGATTTTCAACTCGATTTGCTCGGGGATTGCATTCACCGCCAATCCGCCCTGTATGACCGTAATGTTGGCCGTATTGTAGAACAAGGGTGCCAGCATTGCTCCCTTATCTCCCAGCAATTTCAAAATCGTCGAAGTCCATCCGGGATGCAGCAATTGCCGAAACAGCCGCTTCTGCGGCGGCCGCATCGCATCCGCCATCGCCTCGATCATCGTCCGCACCGCCGAGGTAATGTGCGCCGGAAACCGCAGCGGACGCAATCTCCGGATGATATCGCCCAGCATCGCGACCGCGCTCTTGTTTTGGGCTTGCGAGCCGTGGCCTCCGGAACCCTTAATCGTCGTTTGCAGCCAGCACAATCTTTTCTCCGCCACCATAATCGGATAAAACTTCCGCTTCCCGACATAGAACGAGAACCCGCCGAACTCGCCGATCGCATGCCGAATGCCCGCAAACTGCTCGGCATGGTTTTCCACGAGAAATTTCGACCCGTACTTCCCTCCCGCTTCTTCGTCGGAGACAATCGCCAGGACCAGATCCCTGGGCAGCTCCTCCTCGCGGGATTTCGCCTCCAGGAAAGCGGCCAGCAGCATGGCGACGCCGCCCTTCATGTCCAGAGCTCCGCGCCCCCAGACGCAGTCGTCGTAGATTTCGCCGCTGAACGGAGGAACGTTCCAGCTTTGTCCGTCGGTCGGCACGACGTCCACATGCCCGTACAGCAGCAGAGGCGGAGCCTGTCCGCTGCCGCGAATTCTGGCGATCAGGTTAGGCCGGTTGGCGTCAAGAGCCAGCAGCGTGCTCTCGATGCCGCTCCGGCGCAGCAGCTCTTCGATATACAAAATGCATTCCCGCTCGTTGCCGGGCGGATTCGTCGTATTATAAGAGATCAGCTTTTGCAAGATGGCCGCCGGATCGTGCCTGTTCTCCATTTGCGTCTCCTCCGTCTCCTCTGTGAACGGTTACTTTTCCAGCACCAGATACCCGACCCCGAAGTCGATCCCGGCCAACAGAAGCAGCAGTTTGCTCCCCGGCGGAATCTCGCGCTCCCGCTCCAACTGCCGCAGGCTCGCATACGGATCGTTGCCGAGCAGGTTGACGTCCGGCCACTGCCGTCTCACGAAAAACACGGTCGACGTTTGCCGGCATTTGTCCTCCACCGCGCGGCAGAAAGCGTCCGACAGCCGCTGGCAAAGGACGTAATCGATGCGGCCGTGGATCGACCAGGCTTGCTGAAGCAGCCTTTGGGCGTGATCGCTCATCAGCTTCTCCGCAAGCCGATACTCTCTTTCCTTCCAGAGAGGATACGACAAGGGGATGCCGTCGGCAAACTTCCGCGCCTCAACGATCCGATAATCTCCGGCGGAGGAAGACAGCAGCATGACGGAGGCGCTGTCCCCGCGCAAATAACCCGTAAATTGATAGCGCAGCTCGGCAAATTCCACCCGATCCGCCACGACCAGCAGTCCCAGCTTGTCCGGCTGCTTCCGCATCGCCGACTCGGCCAGCCGGAGGGCGCTCAGGCTGGCCAAGCTGCCGCTTTGACTGAGCATGAGCGAGATGCAGTCGTTCATTTCGAACTGACGTTTGATTTTCAAGGAAGGCAGCATGTAAGCTTGCTCCAACGTCTCGTGACAGTAAAACAAGCAATCCATCTTGGTCAAATTCATGCCCAGCGCTTGAATGGCGCCTATCGCCGCTTGACTGCCGGATTCCGTAAACACGGGAACTTCCGGCGCCGCCGAAGCGGCCGCCTGCTCCCGCATTCCGGCGCGAAATTCGCGATAATGCTCAGGAGTCGGAAAGAACACCTCGCTGAATTCGTCCTGAGGCTGGAAATCGCCGCCTCTCCCGTCGCCGCAAGAAATGGGCTGCGACTTAGGCACATCCAGCTGTCCGATCGACAAGTACAGGTTGCTCACGAATCGCTCTACCTCGCTTTATAGTCAGTTCAATATTGGTGGAGCGCGCAGCCCATAAACCCGCCGTAGCCCACGTTAATCGTAATATAGTAATCTCCCTGCTTAAGCGCTCCCTCCGCAATTGCCTGAGCAAGATTGTATTGGATGTCCGAGCTGGGCAGATGCCCCACCTCGCGCGTCTTCACATAGAACTTCTCGAGCGGCGCGCGCAGCAGGTAAGCGACGGTCTCCCAAGCCTTCAAGCTGACGTTGGAGCCGACAATGAGCTTCACGTCGTCCAGCGACAGCTTCGCTTGCTTGAGAATGGACTGGATCGCGCCGCGAATGCCCAGGAAGAAGGTGGTGTTAAAGAGCGCCACGCCTTCTGCGTTCGATTGGTCGTACACATATCCGTCTTGATTAAACACTTCATAGGTTTTGTGGCCTGCGCCATACGGTGTGAGCAAGCAGGCCGAGGCGCTGTCGCCGCACAAATAAAATTCGGTCAGCTTGTGCGAGTTAACGCTTAATTTGTCTACGGCAACGATAAGAATCGCTCCCTCGTCGCGGCTTGCGTCAAACAGATGAGTCGCCATCCGCAAGGCCATATGGAACGAGGCGCACGTCTGCTTCCCGATCGAATAGATGTCCGCGCCGCGAAGCTGCTCGTACTTGTGAAGCAGCGCTTTGAACACATTATGCTGCAGCCCCCAGTTGCCTCCGTTGACGAACATCAGCACTTGAATCGGAAGCGAATTTCTGTCCAGCAAGGGCGTGCACGCCGCAGCAATCATTTCTTCCACGGACAGCTCCGTTTCGAACGGGGCCTGCATAAACCCGTAGTCCCGTTGAAAAGCTTCGATCTGCGCCTCCGTAATCGTCATGCCCTGCCGCCGCAAATGCGCTGCGCCGTCGCGAACCGAAAATCGCGATTCAGGGATGTAATGCGAAAGATCGGCTATGGCAAAGCGCGCCTGCTTGTTCGTCGGCCCGGTTAATGCTTGGTCCGCAACAGCGTTTCCCATAACGCTACCTCCTTGGCAAACAAGGATTCGGCGAGCTTACAGCACTGCGGCCGATCCAGCTTGCGCTGGATCGAAGCCTTCATAAAAAGCTGTTTGACGAAATCCCAGCCGCTGCGAATCTCTTGAATCTGTGCCAGCAGCCGCTCGAACGTATCCGCCGGAATCAAAGACAGCTCGCGCAACGAACGAATCAACGATTCGTTCGCCTTGTGACGATTGGCAATAATGTTGATGCCGACCACGCTGTAGGTGAGATAATCGTTCAGCCTGCTCTCGTCCAGCTCCACGTTCCACTGCCCTTCCAGCGAGAAGCTGCGAATCTCGCGAATCAGCCGATCCGCGTGAAAGCATACCTCCTGCAGCGTCAGCTCGTAAGGCGGAATCTCCTCGCGGACGCTGTACTTCAAGACGGGCGGCAGCACGTAGTCGGGGTTTGTGCGGCACTCCGAATTTTCGTAGGACACGATCAGCCTTTCCTCCGGAATGGCGTGCTCCATATATCCGTCCAGGTTGTCGTCGATCACGTAGTAGGTGGACGCGGCCTCGTCGTAGCCGTTAAACAGCGAGTAATGGTACCAATGGAACTTCTGATAGGCCATGCTGTTCGGAATCCAGTAAAATAAATCGACATTCAGGCTGAAAATCTGATTGGCCTTGCATAGCTCGCGAATTTCGTGCAAGTAGCTGTCCCGGTCGGGGAAATGATGAAGAACGAGCGGCCCAAACACTTTGGAAAGGGAGAAGTCATGGTTCTTCCGCCCTTCGTTCCGATACAGAAAATCCAAATAATACATCGAATCGATCGTCGGATACCGGAACAGCGGATCGGTGGCCGCTTCCCAGCGAAAATATTGATAGGAATTCAAGTAGGCGGCATAGCGATAGCTCGGCTCATAGGTACAGGCTACGGAGAACATTTGGTTGAGGATGCAGTTCATCCAAAACTCGTCAAAAGGCTTGATCCGATTCGAGTATTTCATCCTTTTCTCCCCTGTCATGATCTTTTCTTCTTCATTCTGTTTCCGGGAGCCAGCTCTTCGACGATCACGCATTTCTGCGGAATTCCCCACACCGGCAGTTTGTCGCGGCAGAACGCTCTCATGCGCGCTCTAAACTCGGCGGCGGGCAGGCGGTCCCGCAGTTGAACGGTAGCGGTAATCATCGTGCCGGTAATGAGATTTTGCTCGCCGGCAACGGAAACCTCGATCACTTCGTCCATTTGCAGCAGCACGTTTTCGATTTCGACCGGATAAATTTTTTCCCCGCCGATGTTGATCATTTCCGACTGCCGTCCCCGAATGCGAAAATACTCTCCGTCGCACTCTGCGGCGTCCCCTGTTCGATACCAGCCATCCTCCGTAAACCGGCTTTCGGCGTTCAAATAGCCCAGCATCGTAAATTCCGACTTGACCTCCAGCAGCCCGTCCACGATCCGCGTCTCGTAATCCTCGCCCTTGAACTTCATCCATAAGGAATCCGGTGAGCGCGACGAAGATCGGATAATGCCGATCTCCGACATGCCGTAGCTTTGCAGCAAGCCCACCTGCGGCAAAACCTCGCGAATACGCGTCAAGGTATGCTCGTTCATCGCCTCCGTACCGTAATTGATCAGCTCCAGACTGCTCAGATCGTGCCGTCGGTACGCCTCGCTCAGCAAGAGCAGGTTCAGGAACGTCGGCGATGCCGGCAGCACCTGAACTTTGTGCCGGGCAATCGCGGCGCATACCCGGTCCGGCGAACGGTCCTCCAGCGCCACGATGCAGCCGCCGCTCGACAGCGCGTTCAGAACGGTATTGATTCCGCCGATATGATCGAAGAACAGGAAGCCCATGATCCGCTTGCCCGCCCTGACGCGGTCCGTCGCAAACTTCTTCAGCATGACGGTAAAATCGTGGACGGTCGCTTTGCTTTTGCCGGTGGAACCGGAGGAAAACAAAATGAGGCCCGGATGCTCGCGCTCCTGAAGCGAGATGAGCAGCTCATGCGAAGTCCGCGTCGGGAACGAGGACACGGACACCCGATCCTCCGCATCCATTGCCAGCACAAGCTGAGCCTGTGCGATCTCGTAAATCTCCTCCTTCCGGCTGTCCATGCCGCTTGTCAGCGGAACGATCAGGCATTCCCGATCAATCAGAGCGAACATAAACGCGAGCGTGCCCGGCGTAAAATCGCCCTCAAGCACAACTACGCTTCCCGCTTGAACCCGGTACCGGTCGAGCAGCGAGCGGCACTCTTCGATGCTTTCCAGCAGCCTCGCATAGCTGTAAGACTCGCCTTTCCATATAATCGCTTCTTTCGAGCCGCAGTCTCGAAATCTCTCAAGCAGGAAGCGAGTATGCAACTTCACACCCCTCCCAAGTAGAGACATTGTCCCGTAATAAAATCGCTCTCTTTGCGGATAAAGAAATCGACCGCATTGGCTACGTCCTCGAACGTGCCCATTCGCTGAATCGCCTGCCGCGCGATCAGGTCGTCCATTTTCGCACGCGGCACGGTGCGGATCAGATCGGTCATGACCGGAGTCGGCCCGACGCAGTTGACGGTAATGCCATACTCCGCGTATTCTCTGGCGGCAATCTCGGAGAAGGAGACGATCGCGGCTTTGGAGGCCGCGTAGATCGATTCCCCGGTCAGCTGCAGCGGGTACGCCACCGTTGAGAAATTGACGATACGACCGTAGCGATGCTTCATCATGAGCTTGGCAGCTTCCCGCGCAAATAAAAATGTGCCCTTCACATTCGTGTCGAAGATGCTTGTCACGGTGGATAACGGTGTTAGCAGGCTGTGGTTCATCGAGGCGATTCCGGCGTTATTGATCATATTGTCCAGGCGGCCGTATTTTTTCTTGACGTGCTTGAAAACCCGCTTCACGTCCGCTTCATCCGCCACATCGGCGACGATGTGATCGTAACGATCGTGCGTCCAATCCGCCTCGTTCCGGCTGCAGCCGACGACAGAGTGGCCAAGATCGGCATAGTACCGGGCGAGATATTGGCCGATTCCTTTGCGCGTGCCCGTAATGACGGTAACCGGTACACTCATACCGCCGCCTCCTCCTGCAGCAGCTCGTCGATGTACTCCGCCAGCGTTCCGACCGTTCTGAAGGGCGTGGACGATCGCGACATCGCTTTCTCGCTCGTTAACGTAATGCCGCCGGATTCCAGATTGTCGTTGACTCGCTCTTCCGCGAGCACGATAAAGCTGACCAACTCCAGCGAATTCAATACGGCTCCCTCGCCGAACAGCACCGTCGTCTCGCTCATCTCGATTGCGGCTTCCTTGGCGCTCAAAATCTCTTCCAGAGCCGGATAAACGATGTCACCCAAAATCGCTTCCATGGATTGCGGCTTATTCGTATTCGTTGTCATGGCGCTCTTCCTTTCCTGCTTGCGATTTTTTTAGCTGCTCCATGTGCGAAGCCAACGCTTGGATCGTGTTGTGCTCGACGATGTTCAAGCCGTCCATCGGGAAACCTCTGTCCTCCAGCTCGATTTGCACCCGAACGGCTTGAATCGACTGGCCGCCCAGATCGAAAAAGCTGTCGTTGATGCCGATCTTGTCCAGGTTCAGCACTTCCCGCCAGATCGCCGCGATTTGCTCCTCCAGTTCGTTCGTCGGTCCCTCGTAGCTCTCCAGATGAGACTTTCTCCCTTCCAGATGCGGCAAAGCTTTGCGATCGATTTTGCCATTCGACGTTAACGGCATCTCGTCAATCTGTACAAAATACGATGGGATCATAAAGCTGGGCAAATCCTTCAGCACGGCTTCTCTCAACGTGTTCAAGGAAAGCTCGGCGTCGGCGACAAAGTAGGCGCACAAGCGGCTGTATCCCGCGCCGCCCTCCTCCGCTTCCGCCGTCACGACGACCTCGCGAATCGACGGGCATTTCAGCAGTTGAATTTCGACCTCGCTCAGCTCGATCCGATAACCGCGAATTTTCACCTGACGGTCTATTCGGCCCAAATAAACCGCGTTGCCGTCCGGCAGCCATTTCGCCAGGTCGCCGGTACGGTACATTCGCTCGCCGGAAAGCCACGGATGCTCGACAAAGCTTCTGGCCGTCAGGTCCGGCCGGTGAATGTAGCCCCGCGCCAAGCCTTTGCCGGAGATGCACAGCTCCCCGGCGACGCCTATCGGAACGGGCAGGTCCCCGGCGCCCAGGATGTAAGCTTGGTTGTTGTAGAGCGGTCGGCCGATCGGCACATTTTTTCCTTCGGGCGAACGCGAGCGATACACATACATGTTGGAGCAGATCGTCGTTTCCGTCGGGCCGTAGCCGTTAACGATGGACATCGCGGGATTCAGCTCGATAAATTGCTCCAGCACCGTGTCCTTGATCGGCTCGACGCCGACCAGCATTTTATTCAGCTTGATCTTGTCGCGATGCTCGGCCAAGCCTTTGGCTGCAGCGGACAAAATCGTCGGCGGAATGTAGGCGAACGTAATCCGCTTATGCACAATCGTCTCGACCAAAGGTTTGACGTTGACGAAATTGCGCATATCGTACAGCACGAGCGTGCCCCCGAACACGAGCGGCATAAACAGCTCGCATACACTGACGTCAAAGGAAATGTTGGTTAAGCCTAGACCGCGATCGTTCGGACCAAACGTCTCGCCGCAGTGCCGGTTCATCGTGTAGGCGAAATTGTGAAAGGAACGATGCTCGATCATGACGCCTTTCGGATCGCCCGTCGAACCGGAGGTGTAGATGACGTACATGAGATCGCGGGCGGTTTGCACCGGCTGCAGGTCGCTCTTATCCCCTTCGTACAGGCCGTCGTCCAGCAGATCCAGCACTTCCTTGTCCTCTCCCGGATTCCAGACCCCTGCCGCGTTCGTCAGCACAATGCTCGCCCGGCAATTGTTCAGCATGAACGACTTGCGCGCCTCGGGATATTCCGGATCGATCGGCAGGTACGCGCCCCCGGCCTTTAGCACGGCCAGGATGCCGATCATCATCTCCGGCGACGGATACGTCAGCAGGCCGACAACCTCATCGGCTTTGACGCCCTTGCTTCTTAGCAGGCGCGCAAGCTGGTTGGCTTTCTCGTTCAATTCTCCGTAGGTGATGAATCGATCCTCAAGCTCGACGGCCGGCTGCGCCGGATTCAACCAGGCCTGCCGCTCGAACATCTGATGAATCATTAAACTCTCGTCATATTCCCCCGACATCTCGTTGAATTCCACCGTCATCCGCCGCCATTGCCGCTCCGTGAGCATGTTCAGCTCGCCGATGGCCGTTTGTGGATATGCGCTGCATTGCTTCAGCAATTCGATATAGTGCTCCATCATTTGCTCGACCGTCTGCTGCCGGAACAGATCGGTGCAGTATTCCACGATCAGTTCCATGCGGTTGCCCCGTTCCACGGCTTGCACCATCAAGTCGAACTTGGCCGTATTCGAAGCGATCGGATAGGAGCTCAGCTCGAAATGCTCTCCCGTCATCCCCGGCATTTTCAAATTTTGCATGATGAACATCGTATCGAAGATCGGATTGCGGCTTAAATCCGTGAACCCCAGCTCCCGCACCAGATCGTCGAACGGAAAATCCTGATTCTGGTACGCTTGCAGCGAATAGGCTTTAACCTCGCCAAGAAACTGCTCGTACGTCTTGCTGGGCGAAGGCTTGTTCAGAAACACCAGCGTATTGATGAACATCCCGACAAGCCCGCCTAAATCCGGATGCAGCCGTCCCGCAATCGGGGTGCCGACAGCTATCTCTTCATTATTGGAATATTTCGCCAACAGGATTTGATAGACGCTCATCATGACCATAAACAAGGACGTATTCGCTTCGCGAGCGAATTGCTTCAACTGCTGTGTCAGCTCGTCTTCGAGCTCAAGGAAAATCGTATGCCCTCTCTCGCTTTTGACCGGCGGTCGTACAAAGTCTGTGGGCAGATCCAGAATCGGCGGCTCGCCCGCCAAAGCTTCCAGCCAGAACCGCTTCTGCTTGGCCAATTCGGTCGATTGCAAGATTTCCCGCTCCCAGACCGAATAATCCTTATACTGCAGCTCCAATGGCGACAACTGCTGTCCGTCGTACAGAGCGACAAATTCCCGAACCAGTATCCCCATCGACGTGCCGTCCGAGATAATATGATGCATGTCGAACAGCAGCATATATTCCTCGCGGTCCAGTTCGAACGCAAACACACGGAACAATGGCGCGCTGCCTAAATCATAGGGCTGAATGCACTGCCGAATCCGAGCGTCGATCTCGTCCTCCGAAGCTTCCGCCCAAGCGATTTCGATGGAAACCTCGTCATGGATGCGCTGAACCGGATCGCCGCCGTAAAAATGAAAGCTGGTACGCAAGCTCTCATGCCGATCGACGAGCTGCTTCAGCGTCTTCTCCAACCGGGTGCGATCGAGCCTCCCTCTCAGCCGCAGCGCTTCGGATAAGTTGTAATTGGTGCTGCCCGGCTGCAGCCGATCCAGCAGCAGCAGCCGCTTCTGCGCGGACGAGACAGGATAGGCCGTCTGCGCGGACACCGGAACCAAAGGCAGAAGCTTGTCCGCTCCCGCCGTCCCGCTCTTGGACTGCCGAACGAATCGGGCCAAGTTCAGCACCGTTCCCTGCTGCAAAACATCTGTAATGGCAATCGGAACGCCCAGCAGCCGCTCGATCTCATGAACGACCTGCATCGCAATAATCGAATCTCCGCCAAGCTGATAGAAGTGCTCGGTGACGTCGATTTCTTCAAACCCCAACATTTTGCCCACGATTTGCCCGATGCCGTCTTCCAGCGAGTCGTATTCTCCCGAGGCTTTGCCTGCAAGCTTAACTCGGTTGGCAGAGGCTCGCGCCTCCGTTTCGGTCTCCGCTGCGGCTGCGGCCGCCACCGGCGCGACAATGACCGGGATCAAGCCGGAGTGCTCCACATTCGGCTTGATCCAGCAGCGATAGGGCTGGAACGAATAAGTGGGCAGGTGCAGCCGTTTCCTGCGCTCGCCGGCATACACGCCGGACCAATCGACGTTAGCGCCCTGCGCGTAATCTCTGGCCAGCGCCTCTTCCGCCGACGCATCCGCCAAATCTGCCTCTCCATCCCCGGCATGATCCGGTTGTCCGCCTGATGCCAGCATTTTTGCCCCGATAAAAACGCCTCTTGCGCTTCCCGCTAGAGCGAGATCCGCCGAAGCCGCCGGCGAGGACGCCATAAACTGAATCTGCTCCAGCTTATGGCGCAATTCCGGCACGTCCCGCACTGCGCAGGCGATCCGATAATCGTAATGCCCTCTGCCCGCGCTGGAGGTGAAGCAAATGTCCCGAACGGACAACCGCTCCGCGCTCTCTTGATAGAGGAACGAGATATAGTCTTCGATCATTCGGAGAAGGGAGTCGCGGCTTCTCGCCGACAGGGTGAACACGGAGCCGCCCTGCGCCTCTTCGTCCGTACGCTCCTCGTCGCCCGGTTGCGGGCTCTCCTCCAAAATAACGTGACAGTTCGTACCGCTCATGCCGAAGGCGCTTACTCCGGCTCTTCTAGGAGCGGCCGCCTTTTCCCACTTTCTCGCACGATCGTTGATGTATACAGGAGAACGGATAAAATCGATGGCCGAATTCGGTTGCGTAAAATGAATCGTTGGCGGGATTATACGCTTCTTCAGGGAGAGCGCAGCTTTCACTAAACCGGCGATCCCTGCAGCGTGGTCCAAATGACCAATGTTGCTTTTTACCGAACCGATAGCACAAAATTGATTCGCCTCCGTCGAGTTTCGGAATGCCCGCGTAATCCCTTCGATCTCGATAGGATCTCCCAGCACGGTGCCCGTCCCATGGGCTTCGATGCAGGAGATCGTCTCCGGCTCCACATTCGCATCTCGCCAGGCCTGCACGATGACGTCTTCCTGCGCGGCGGCGTTCGGCGCGGTAATGCCGACCGAGCTGCCGTCCTGATTGGCGGCGCTGCCTTTAATGACGGCATAGATGCTGTCGCCGGCGTCGATCGCCTGCTGCAGCGGCTTCAGCAGCACGCCGATGACCCCTTCTCCCCCGCCCGTTCCGTCCGCGCGAATGTCGAACGGCTTCGCCCGCCCGTCGGCCGACGCGATTCCGACGCTGATGCCGAGATCGACCGGAAACGTATAGAGCTTGGAGCTGCCGACCAGCGCAAGCTCGCATTCTCCATTGCGAATCGCCTGGCAGGCAAGGTGCACGGCAACGAGCGAGGACGAGCATGCCGTATCCACCATAAGAGCCGGTCCCTTGAAGTCCAGCAAATAGGCGATCCGACTGGCGATCATCGAGCTGAGGTTGCCGGGAATGGCCAGTCCGAGCGATTGCGGGTCCAGCGCTTCGATCATCCGTTTGTAATCGTGAAAGCTGTCGGCGTTATACCCGAGGAACACCCCTGTTCTGCTCCCCCTCAGCGCATCCCCTCCGTAACCCGCATCCTCGATCGTCTGCCAGGCCGTCTGCAGAAACAGCCGCTGATTGGGATTCATCAGGCTCGCTTCCTTGGGAGACAGGCGAAAAAAGCTGTAGTCGAACGTACTGATGTCATCCAAAAAGGCGCATTCCAGCAGCTTCGCGGATTTTCGGTCAATATGCAGTCTGTGCATGTAATCTTCAATGTCACGCAGCCGGTTTTCCGGAAGCGGTCCGATACAATCCAAGCCTTGCTCCAGGTTCTCCCAAAATTGCTCCAGGGTGCTTGCATGAGGCAGCTTGGCGGACATGCCGATAATCGCGATGTCTCTGTTTGATACTTCCGAAATTTCAATCGCGTCTTCTTCATCGTCTCGCAAGCGGATCGATTGAAATTGCAGCATGCTACTCCCCCTCGTCTAAAATGTCGTCGCCGGCCGAGTGTCTCTGTTCCTCCTATTCAGCAAAATCGTCAGAGCGATCATGCCGGCCACGCCGATCAGCGTCATCGCGATCGCCGCCGGGTCGTTGCTCATCCATCCCTTGCCGACGTCCAGCTTATAGCCGACGAAGAACAAGCTCATCGCCGTAATCTGCACGATGATCGGCGCCCATAAGGAACGCGCAATGATATAGATGAAGCAATACACCGTGCCGGTCACAACCGAAATGAGCATGAAGCCGGCGCTTGGCTGAACGACGACGTAACCGACCATTTGTACAATCACTGCGATCCCTACCGGCATTACTTTTCTTAGCTCATTAAAGACAAGCCCCCGGAAGAGCACTTCCTCAAGCGCGGGAAACAGAATGCCGAGCGTCGCGACAATCAGCAGGAAATTCCCGCTGCCCATCATCGAGTCCACATTGGCCTCCAAATCCGGGAACACCTCCTTTAACGACACGATTTCCAACAGCCCCAGGCTGGCCAGCGCCCCCGCGAGTCCGATCAGGAAGCTGAACGCGGCCATTCCGGGCGGCAGCTTCACGAGCTTCACCGCCTGAACGAACGATTGACGCTCCGTGTTGCGGAATACCAGGTTCAGCTTATACAGCAGCCAATAGAGCAGCATCGTCAAACCGAAAATGAAAATCAGATGAAGCGGCGGATTCGCATCGATCAGCTTCCCGTAAGCTTCCAGGGCCAGCAGGCGTCCGAATACAAATATGGAGAAATAGAAAACGACAAAATAAAGAATGACGTTCGCCGCTGCAGCCACATATTTTTTCATCGCGTCCACCTTCCGTTAAATAAGGTTCGCTTCCGCAAGTCTGTTCCTCTGCTGCTCCGGCGGAACGCCTTTCATCTGCAAAATCGCTTGCAGCCATTGCAGTCCTTGGTGAATATCCTCCGGGCCAGGCTGCTTATTCTGCTGCTCCAGCCTGCCGCGAAGATCGATGAGCCGCTTGTAAGGCTCCACGACGCCTTGCCGAGCTTTCGGATCGTCTGGACGGCGATTCGGTTCCGTGACCGCAATGGCTACCAGCTTAGCAATAGGATGATCGCTGCGACTTGCCTCTCCGGTTCTGTTCGCGATCCGGCTGGCCAGCCGTTTGCGGTCTTCTGCGACGTCGTAGGCAAACGCATCGATCGCTTCATGGCTTTTCAATAGCTGCTTCAGAACCGTTTTCGGCCCCAGCTCGATCGCCAGCTCGATTCCCCAGTAATGCAGAACGTTCATCGATTTGTGCCACTGTACGGGCAGCGTCATTTGCCGGGTCAATTCCTCGACCAGACTTTGCTTGTTCGCATCAATCGCATGGCCCGTTACGTTTGACAGCACTTTGTAATGCAAAGTTTTGAACGCGACCTGTTCAAGCCGGCGCTTCAGCTCCTCGGCTGCGGACTGCATCAGCGGGTGGTGAAAAGGAGCGCCGACTTGCAAATGGGTTACCTTCGCTCCGAGCTTGCGGAAATGGGACTCCACCCGCTCCATCGCCGGATAGGTTCCGGAGACGACCGCTTGGAAGGGCCCGTTGTAGCAGGCGATGCAGGCCTCTTCACGGCTTGCAGTCAGTGTCGCCAGCTGCTCCTCTGCCGTTAAATAATCGATTCCGCCGACGGCGAGCATCGTACCCGTTCCTAGCTCTGAAGCCGCCTTCATCGTTTGCCCCCGGAAATGCACAAGCTCTAATGCCTCGGCGAAAGAGATTGCCCCCGCTCCGCAAAGCGCCGAATATTCCCCGAGGCTGTGTCCCGCCGCGGCAAAGGGATGAACTCCGATCTCCTCCCTATACACGCGATACATCGCCATCGAAGCGGTCAGCAGCGCCGGCTGAGCAACGTCGGTGCTCGTCAACTGGTCTATCGGACCGTGAAAGCAGGCGTTTGTTACGCTCCAGCCCAGCGTGTCGTCGGCTTCTTCGAAGGTTCGTTTGGCGATCGGGTAATGGTCGTAAAACCATTTTCCCATACCCGCCATTTGCGAGCCTTGTCCCGGGAACAGCAGCGCCACCTTCTTCATGGACTCACCCCCATTTGAAACCAAACCATCACCGTTCCGCTGCTGAATACGTGCACGATCAAGGAAGCCCACAAGGAATCGGAAGCCCAGTAGACAAGCCCGTATAAGAGCGCCCCTAAGGCGGCAAAGCCTCCTAAAATCGGATCCATCATGATGACTCCAAATAGCACGGCCTGAACAAGAACCGCGACATAGACCGGGGATACGGCGCGAACTTCATTCAGAATCAGCCCCCGGAACAGCACTTCCTCAAACAAGGAACCGATCAACACCGTGCTGAGCAGCGTTAACGCAATCGCATTCCCTCCTCCGCCGACGAATTCCACCAAATTGTAAATTTGCGGCCAATCCTCCCGAATGACCGGGAGGTTGGCTGCGCTGTAGATGACGGTTCCTAGCGCGATTCCGATCAACGGAGCGATGAGGAGCGCCTTGGTCGAAATGGGCTTCACTCGGCAGAAGATCAGCAGCGACCGCTTGCGGGCTTTCATCAGCAGCGCATAAATCGCGAGCGTACAGACGTTGTTGACGATAAACGACACCTGAAGAGACAATTGCGACAACACGCTTTGGCTGACGAGCTGAACGGCGACATAGATCGCCAAATACAGCACGATGAAGCCGATGGCCCGAACGACTTTCACGCCGCCCCCTCCTTACGAATCGCGTGGGCCTGCAATCCCCGATGCTTGTTGAAGATCACGATAAGCAGAGCAACGATCGCGATTCCTGTAATCGTCAGGAAGAGGTACTGCATATTCGGGTCGGTGACGTGCGTCTCCGATCTTCTGAATACATATTGGCTGCCTTGACAGGCGTATTGCGCAACAATCGGCGCCCAGATCGAACGATAACGAACATACAGAAGGGCGAACACGACCGCGCCCAGAAATCCGTACACCGTTAACGGAATGTCAAAGCTGAAAAACAATCCGCCATACAAAATCCCTTGAATAAGGATGGCGACCGTCAGCGGCGACAGGTTGCGCAGCTCCTTAAAAATCATGCCGCGAAACAGCATTTCCTTGTAAATATTGCCGTACAACAAGAAGGCGAGAAACATCAGCACGCTTGAGCCGTCGTTGAGGTAGGCCAAGATCTCCTCGAACTGCGGAAATTGCTCTTGAATCCAGCTCAGACTGAAAAATAGATCCGTAAACCAGCCCATCAGCAAACCGATCGAGACAATCGTGACGACTTGCGGCATGCCGAGCTTGGTAAAACCGGCTTCCTTGAAAATATGAACCTTGCGAACCTTCAGCAGGATGAAAAAGAGGAGAGGCATTTGAATGATGTCGTTAAAGACGATAAAGGCGATCGGATTGTCCTCAAACCAGCCGGACGTCGGGTACACAAACCGGGAGTAAACTTGGATTAGGCCATAGAATAAAACAAAATAAACGGCGATGATCCACACGATGTTGAACAAGCTTTTGGAAGTCGTTTTTTTCATTGTTCGTTGTCGCCTCCATTTGAGTTACGGGAAGTTTCCCTTGCTACAGCTGCGTTCACATCGGCGGTAAAGGCTTCGATGACTTGATGCATGACCTGGACGAAAGATTGCAGCAGCCGCTTCATTCTGTCCGGGTTTAAGCGATGTGCGTTGAATTGCAGCACGAGCTGGATTTCACGCTTGGCGGACAAGCTCGCGCCAATGCAAATGTCGTAATCGCTCTCCCCTGCGAGAGAATGCGGCCCGTCTTGCGAAAATACGGGCAATAACGTTCCTTTTTCTCTCGTTTTTACAACTCTCTCGCGCCATTCGGACAGCGGAATGCCTAATGCCGAACCCGTGCGGAGGCTTTCATGGATACTCGCAATCAATTGTCCAAAATGGTTCACCCGAACGAAGCTTTGCCGCAGCTCGCCGACAAATCCTTGTTGGCGAACGACTTGTATCGTAATCTCTTGTTGCTCGGAACGCTCGTGAAGCAAGTAGGCATAAATCGCCAGCCAGATGTCGTGAATGTCCACGCCTAGCCGCGCGGCGATAGAAGTCAGTTGGTCGATCGCCTTCTTGTCCGGAGTATAGCGGTACTCTCTTCCCGCTTGTTGCGAGGCAGAAGGGCCAAAGTCGCCCAGCGGCCACGGGATCAGCGCAATTTTCTCCGTTGCAGCCTGCTTCTTGCGTGATCGGATGTGTTCGGCCAGCTTGAATACCGTCGAATAGGTGAACAAGTCGGTTACTTTGACCAGATCGGGATACACGGTGTCAATTTCCGCTTGCGCCCTGACAAGCAGCAATGAATTTCCCCCGATGTCGAAGAAGTTGTCGTGAACGCTGAACTTCTCCATTCCCGACAGCTCTTGCCAGATGGCGGCCAGCCGCCGTTCGATTTCGCTGTTCGGCAGCGTCGAAGCCTCATCGCGTCCTTCCCCTGCCCCTTGCGGATCGGGAAGCGCTTTGCGGTCCAGCTTCCCGTTAAAGCTGAGCGGCATTTGGTCCAATTGCACGATGTAGCCGGGCACCATATATTCCGGCACTTTACGCTGCAGCCATGCTTTGACTTCGACGCCCGACAAAGGCTGGCTTGCCACCATGTAGCCGCAAAGATAATCCTCATTCTGCTTATTGCGCTTCACGACGACTACGCATTCGCGAATGTGCTCGTGCTTCAGGAGCGCTTGCTCGATCTCGCCCAATTCGATGCGGAAGCCGCGAATTTTGACTTGATTGTCTCTCCTTCCCAAGTATTGAATGTTTCCGTCCGGCAGCCAGCGGGCCAGATCTCCCGTGCGATACAGCTTCCGACCGGCGAGGAACGGATGGTCCACGAACGCTTGGGCCGTCAATTCCGGCCGGTTCGCATAGCCGCGAGCCAAGCCGTCGCCGGCGATGCACAGCTCTCCCGGAACTCCGATCGGCTGCAATTGGAAGCTGTCGCTTAGGATCAGCAGAGACGTATTGTAGATCGGCTTGCCGATCGGCACGATACTTGCCGGCTCGTCCCAGCGGCATTCGTAATAGGACACGTCGACCGTCGCTTCCGTCGGACCGTACAGGTTGATCAGTCGCGTGCCGAAGCGCTCGTTCAGCGCTTTGAACTGCTCGACCTGCGGCGCTTGCAGCGCTTCGCCGCTGGCAAATACATAGGAGAGGCTATCGAGCTTGGTCGTCAGTCCCGTACGATGACAGCGCTCCAAAAACAGCTTCAGCATCGGAGGCACGAAATGCATATGGCTTACTTCGTACCGTTCGATTGCCGTGACAATTAGCGCCGGGTCCTTCTCTCCTCCGCTTTCCAGCAGCGCCACTCGGCTGCCGGAAATCATCCACCAGAACAGCTCCCATACCGAGACGTCGAAGGTGAACGGCGTTTTCTGCAAGATGACGCTGTCCGGACCCAGCGGATATTGATCCTGCATCCACAGCAGGCGATTCGTCACCGAGCGATGCTCGATCATCGTTCCTTTCGGCCGCCCGGTCGAGCCCGACGTGTAGATGACGTACGCCAGATGACGGCTCGTATGCGCACGAGGCAGATTGTTGCCATCGTCCGCGTACGATGACTCGCTGTCCACATCGATTCCCGTTACCGTCTGAAGCTCGCTTATGCTCCCTTGCAGCGGAAGCCAATATTTCGCTCTGCCGACTACGATGCCGGCCCCGCTGTCTTGAAGCAGGTACTGAATGCGCTCCGCCGGGAAATCGGGCGATACGGGCAAGTAAGCCCCTCCGGCCTTCCAGATCGCCAAGATGGCGACCAGCATTTCCGGCGAACGCTCGATCAACAGCGGCACGACGCTATCGGCCTTGACGCCGTGTTCGCGCAGCGTGCGGGCGAGCCGGTTCGCCCGCTCGTTCAGCTCTCCGTAGCCGAGGCTCAGGTCCAGCCACTGTACCGCAATCCGCTCCTTCCGATCCGCCGCCTGCATTTCAAAGTAATCGAGCAGCGTGCAATCCTCCAGATAATCTCTGTGCGTCGCGTTAAAGTCGCCAAGAATGATCCGCTTCTCCTCCTCGCTCATCCATTCCAACTCGGAGACGGAGCAGTCCGGCTCGCGGCAAACGCTTTGCACGATTCGGATATAATGCCTCAGCATTCGTTCGGCCGTTTCCGGCGTAAAGAGCGATGTCGCATACTCCAGGTTTAAGGTCAATGCCGTTCCATGCTCCACTGCCTCCAGCGTCAAATCGAATTTGGCGGTCGGATTGTCCAGCGCATAGGGCGCGAATAAGACCTCATCCAGCTCCAGCTCTGGCAGCCCCATGTTTTGCACAATAAACATCGCATCGAACAGCGGATTGCGCGACAGATCCCGTTCCAGCTTCAGCCCGTCGATTAAGCGCTCGAACGGATAGTCTTGATGCTGGAACGCCTCAAGCGTTAATGCCTTCGTTGCATTCAGCAGCTCTCCGCAGCTTTCGTTTGCCGAGATTTTCACCTTGAGCGCGAGCGTGTTCACGAACATCCCGATCAGCGGCTGGATGTCGCTGTGGGTTCTGCCCGCTACGGGCGTGCCGACGACAATTTCGTCCTGGCCGGCATACTTGTGCAGCAGTGCGTAAAATGCGGTCAGCAGCACCATGTAGGGGGTCGCCCCGTACCGTGCGGCCAAGTCGCGAACCGCCTGCGAATCCCGCTCGCTCAGTTGCGCAGCGATCCGGGCGCCTTCCGTCGTTTTTCTGGACGGCCGCACAAAGTCCGTCGGAAGCTGGAGCGCGGGAACGCCGTCGGCGAATTGCGCGAGCCAGAACCGTTCTTGCCGTGCAGCCTGTTCGCTGCTTAGCCAGCGGTTTTGCCATTCCGTATAGTCCTTCACCTGAATGCGGAGCGGCGGCAATTCCTTCCCTTCGTACAGCGCGATGAACTCGTTCGCCAAATGTACGGTGGACAGGCCGTCGGCAATCAGATGGTGCATATCGAACAGCAGCACATGATCGTCCGGCGACTTGCGAATGAGCACAACGCGCAGCAGAGGAGCCTGGGTCAGATCGAACGGTCGCAGGAAAGACTGGATGTGCGCGCGCTCGTCCTGTCCATCCGCCAATTCGAGCGAGAAATCCACCTGCGGATGGATGCGCTGCATCGGTTCGCCCCCAGACCACGCGAAGCTGGTCCGCAAAGATTCATGACGCCGGATCAGCCGTTGAAGGACCGCTTCTACTTTACGCGCATCGAGCGAACCCTTCATCTCAATCGCTTGCGACAAATGATAGGCGGTATTCGCCTCCTCCATCTGATGCAAAACGTACAATCGCTTCTGCGCCGAGGACAGCGGGTAAGCGTCCTTCGGCTCCGCCGGGGAGATGGATTCGAACCGCTCCCGCTCCGCCGCAGCGATCCGCTGCGCCAATTGTTTGATCGTCGGCGCTTGGAACACTTCTTTTAAGGCGATTGATACGTGGAAAGCCTCATGAATTTTCGTCACGAGATGGGCCGCCCGCAAGGAATGTCCTCCCAGGCTGAAGAAATTGTCCTCCACGCCAATCCGCCGAACGCCCAATAGCTCCTGCCAGATCGCCGCAAGCTTGCTCTCGAACTCATTGCTCGGCTCTGCGCAGGCCGCCCCGTCACGGCCGCCGAATTCGGGCAGCGGCAGCGCCTTGCGATTCAGCTTTCCGTTCGCGCTGAGCGGGAATCGCTCCAAGCGGACGTAGACGCCGGGAATCATATAATCCGGCAGTGTCGCGCCCAGCAGCGTCCTCCATTCCGGCAAACCGATCTCATGGTCGGAAATATAGTAGCCGCACAAGTATGCTTCCGACTGTGCATCCGGATGGGCGACGACGATCGCATCCCGAACCCGAGGATCGGCGTTCATCTGGTGAGCGATCTCCTCGCACTCGATGCGATAGCCGCGAATTTTCACTTGATGGTCCAAGCGGCCCAAATATTCGATATGACCGTCTTCGCGCCATCTGACGAGATCCCCGGTGCGGTACAGCTTCTGCTTGTCGGCAAAGGGATGGTTGACAAACTTCTGGGCGGTCAATTCCGGCTGATTAAGATATCCTCTGGCCAGACCGTCCCCCGCGATGCACAGCTCTCCGGGAACGCCGATCGGCTGAAGCTGCAAATGATCGTTCAAGACGAGCAGTTGGATGTTGTCGATCGGCTTGCCGATCGGCACGAACTGGTCCATCGGTTCGGCGAAGCAGTCGAAGCAGGACACGTCAACCGTCGCCTCGGTCGGACCGTACAGATTCACAAGCCGGGCTCCGAACCGTTCATGCAGCAGCGACTCGAACAGCCGAACCTGATGAGGATGCAGCGCTTCGCCGCTGGCAAAAACGTGCCGAACGCCGGCCAGCTTCGCGATATCTTCGGGATGCTGCTGCAGGTACAGTAGAAAGATTTGCAGCATGGAAGGAACGAAGTGCAGCGTCGTCACCCGGTGGCGCCCGATCGCTTCCGCGATTTGCCGCGGGTCCTTCTCCCCTTCCGCCGCCAGCAAATGCAAGGCCGATCCTTGCGCAGCGCCCCAGAACAGTTCCCACACGGACACGTCGAACGTATACGGCGTTTTCTGCAAAATGACGTCATCGGCACCGATCGGGTAGCTTCTGTGCATCCAGTTCAAACGATTAATGACGGAGCGATGCTCGATCAGCACCCCTTTCGGCTGTCCCGTCGATCCCGACGTGTAGATGACATAAGCCAAGTCCCGCGATTCGTTCACCGAAGGCAGCGGCTGATCGTCCGCATCGTAATTGGCCGCATCGTCCAGATCGATGATCGGCAGCTCCGCCCGAATCGAAGCGATCCATCGATGCTGCGCCAAGATGCGCTGCGCCCGGCTATTCTCGAGAATGTACCTCCTTCGCTCCGGCGGGTAATGCGGATCCAGCGGCAAATACGCGCCGCCGGCTTTCAGAATCGCCCAGATGCCGACGATCATCTCCAAGGATCGTTCCGCCGCAATCGGGATAATTTCTTCCCGCCGTACGCCAAGCTTTCTTAACGTTCTGGCAAGCCGGTTGGCCAATCGATCCAATTCAAGGAAGGTCCATTCCCGTTCGCCGTGCGTAAGCGCAATCCGATCGGGCGTGAGCCGGGCCTGCCGCTCGAATTGCTCGACCAGCGTCTGCTCGCTCGGATAAAGCCGGAACGTCGAATTGAATTCGAACAAAATTTGCTCCCGCTCCGGCGCGGTAAGCACGTCCAGCTCGGTCACGAGTAAATCCAAATCGTTCGCCAGACGCTCCGCGGCGATCTGAAAATGCCGGACGAAGCGTTCCATCGACTTTCTGGCGTATAAATCCGTATTGAATTCCAGATCGCAGCGAAGCTCTCCGCGTTCCGTCAAGTAAACGTCCAGTTTGAAATCGAGCTTGGCCTGCCCCAGTTCAAGTTCATAGCGCGAGCAGCGCCACTCCCCGAATCGCCAAGTATCGGGGGATTCCATCTGACTGTGCACGACCAGCATCGTGTCGAACAACGGATTGCGGGAAGCGTCGATGGAAGCGCCGGTATCCGCGATTATCTGATCGTAAGGGAAGTCCGAGTGCTCGTAAGCCTCCATCAGCGTACGATGAAGCTGCTGCATCCAGCTTCCGCACGTCTGCGCCTCCGGCAGGCGGCAGCGGATCGGCAGGAAATTGTTGAACATGCCGACCATGTCCTGAACTTCGGGATGGCTGCGCCCTGCGACGAGGGAGCCGACGATGAAGTCGTCCTGACCGCTGAGCTTGTACAGCAGCACGCTGTACACGGTGAACAATACGGTATGGACCGTGACGTTCTCCCGCTGCGCGATTGCGCGGATTCGCTCTCCCGTCTCCGCATTCACGGTAAAGCGAAGCGTCTCGCCGCGATACGTCTTATGCTCCCGGCGCGGGAAGTCCAGCGGCAGGTTCAGCACGGGAAGTTCGCCGGCAAGCTGCTCCCGCCAATACTGCCGCTGGCGCCGGAACGAGGCGGAATGCCGCTCCTCTTCCAGCCACTGCGCGTAGTCCCTGTATTGCAGACGCGGCCGCTCCGCCAGGTATCCTCCCATCAACCGGAACATCTGGTTAAGAAGGAACTGAACCGAGATACCGTCCGCAATAATGTGATGAATGTCGATGAGCAAATACTGCTCTTCGGCAGAAGTGCGCAGCAGATAGATTCGCACCAAAGGAGCCGCCTCTAAATCAAACGGTCGAATCCAGTCCCGCAGCCGTTGTTCCGCCATGTCCTGCTCCATCGTTTCGGTGTGGACGCGAATGCGGACGTTCGGATGAACGATTTGCCGCATTTCTCCCTGCCGCCAGACGAAGGAGGTGCGCAGCGGTTCATGGATTTCAGCCAACTGCTCCCAAGCTGCCTCCACCTGACGCGGATCAAGATAGCCGTCCACCTTCAGAACGATCGGCATATTGTAATTGGTGCCCATCGCCTCCAATTGCTCCTGGATCATCAACCGTTGCTGCGCAGCGGAGACGGGATACTCTCCCGATTCATTTTCTAGCGAACGCATGGGAGTAAACGCTTTCAATCCCTCTTGCTGGATTAACTTGGCCAAATCTCGTATCGTAGGCATTCGCATAAACTGCTGGAAGGGAATCTTCACCTGAAACTGCTCATAGATTCGGGCCAACAGGATCGTCGCCTTAAGCGAATGACCGCCCAAATCGAAGAAATGGTCGTCTCTTCCGATCGGCTGACGTTGCAGCAGATTTTCCCACAACTCGGCCAGCTTGCGTTCAAGCTCGTCTACCGGCGGCACAAAGGCTTTGTTCTTGGTCCGAGAAGCATCAGGAGCGGGCAGCAGCTTCTTGTTGATCTTCCCGTTCGACGTTAACGGCATCGCCTCCAGCGCGATCAAATCGGCAGGGACCATGAACAGCGGCAGCGCTTCGGATAAGTAAGCTCTGATCTCCTCCCCGTTTACGACTTCATTCGCGACATAGTAGGCGCACAGAGACGGGCTTCCTTCCGCTGCGCGCGCAACGACGCACGCTTCTTGAATGTGCGGATGGGCCAGCAGACACGCCTCGATCTCGCCTAACTCGATGCGGAAGCCGCGAATTTTAACCTGCTGATCGATCCGGTCCAGAAATTCAATGCAGCCTCCGGGCAGCCAGCGCACCAAATCCCCCGTCCGGTACACCCGCTTGTCGGCCTCGTAAGGATGCGGGATAAACTTCTCGGCAGTGACGTCCGGAAGGTTAAGATACCCCCGAGCCAGCCCTTCCCCGGAAATCCATAGTTCTCCCGGCACGCCGATCGGCTGCGGACGCCCATAGCGGTTCATGACATACAGTCCCGTTCCGTTAATCGGCTTGCCGATCGGAACGCCGCTCGCCTGCTCCTCCCACTGCTCGATCTCGTAATATGTGGCAAATACGGTCGTTTCCGTCGGGCCGTACACATGAATGAGCTTTCCGGGTCCGAGCGTCCGGAACGCCTTGTGAACATGGGACACCGAAGCCCGTTCCCCGCCGAACAATATTTTGCGCACATGCGCGACCGAGTCGATGTATTGCTCCACGATGACGTTAAACAACGCCGTCGTTACGAAAAATACGGTTACCTTTTCCGCCGTCAGCAGCTCGCTCAACCGATTCATGTCGCTGACCGTCTCCGCATCGGCCAGTACGAGCTTTGCCCCGTTCAACAATGCGCCGAAAATATCAAACGTCGAGCCGTCGAAAGCGTAATTCGACAGCTGCAGCAGCACATCTTGCTTCGTGATGTCGATATAATTGGTGTCCTTCACGACTCGAACAATGTTGGCATGTGTCGTGCACGTCCCTTTCGGGTTGCCGGTCGAGCCGGACGTGTACATGATGTAAGCCAAATCCGCAGCTGCGCTCTGCGGCGGAAGATTTGCGCGGCTTAAGCGATCGTTCGAGCCGTCGTCCAGCAGCATGACATCGCCGAAGCGCGAGCAGCGCTCTTGCCACTTGTTCATCGTCAGCATGCAGATTGCCCGGCTGTCGCTCATCATGTACTCCACGCGTTCCGTCGGGAACGTCGGATCAATCGGCAGATACGCCCCTCCGGCCTTCAAGATCGCCAGAATGGCGACGATCATCTCCACTGAACGATCGGCCATTATTCCCGCGACAAAGCCGGGACTTGCCCCGTTCGCGAGCAGCGCATGCGCCAGCTGGTTCGCTCGTTCGTTGATGTCCCGATAGGAATGGGAACTGCCGTTCAACGTTACGGCTATTCGCTCCGGGTATTGCTCGGCTTTCCGCTCGAACAGCTGCGAGATCGTCTGCTCCTTCGGATAAGGGGCGAACGCCAAGTTCCAGCCGCTTGTGAGCAGCCGCTCCTCCTCGGCCGTCAGCAGCTCGATGTCCTTCAACCGCTTGCCCGGATGCTTAGCGATGTCCTGCAGGATGCGAATATAGTGCCCCGCCAATCGTTCTATCGTCGAAGCGTGGAACAGCTCCGTCACGTAACGGAAAGTGAAGGCAAGTCCTTCATCATGGACCAACGCCTCCAGCGTCAGATCGAACGGAACCGAGGTCGGCTCGATAAAGTCGGCTTCGAAGCTCAGCCCTCCGGCCGCGCCGGACACGTTCAGCCGCTCCTGCAGCACAAATACGTATTCGAAGAGCGGGTTCCGGCTCGGGTCGCGCTGCACGCCCAGTTGCTCCACTACGAATTCGAACGGATAATCCTGATGCGCGAACGCGCCCAGCGCCGCTTCTTTCGTTTCCGTTAAGTAATCGGAATAAGCTTTATCTCCCTCCGGACAGCTTCGCAACGCGGACATGTTGACGAACATTCCGACCATTTGCTCCAGTCCGCTATGTTTTCTTCCCGCAATCGGAGATCCGACGATGACCTCCTCGTGCCCGCTGTGCTTCGACAGCAGAATGGAGTAGGCCGACAACAGGACCATATACAGCGTCGTGTTCGTCCGTTGCGCAAGCCTCTGGATTGCCTGCACGGTTTCCTTGCCCAGTCCCGTCTTGACGCACGCTCCGGCATAGCTCTTGACGGAAGGTCTGCGCCGATCCGTCAGCAGCTCTGTCACCGGAAGCTCGCCTTGCAGCGCGTTCAGCCAGTATTGCCGTCCGGCCTCCAGCGCTTCGGCTTTCATCCCGCTCTGCTGCCAGCAAGCGTAATCGCTGTATTGCAGAGCGAGGTCAGGCAGCGGCTGATCTTGCATGAGCTTAATGAACTCCGCCATTAATACATTCATCGCCATACCGTCTGCCACGCTATGATGAATATGGATCGCTACCGCACGCCGATCTTCCGCCCATGACCACACCTGTACCCTCATCAGCGGAGGCGTCGACAAATCGAACGCTTGAACAGCGGCTTGCAGCTGCGCCTCCGACGGCTCGGCGGCGACATCCCGCCAATCAACGGCGACATTCACGCGGTCGCGAACGATCTGCACAATCCCGTCTTCCCTCGTATGGAACGAGGTACGCAGCGCTTCATGTCTCGCGACGAGTTGATCGAAGGCTTGGGCGATGGCGTCTCTGCCCAACGTCCCGGCAAGCTTCATAACGCCTGCAATGACATAAGCGGTCTGCACGCCTTCGTTCTGCTCCGCCATCACCATGCGCCGCTGTGCAAATGTCGTCGGGTACGCTTCCCGCCGCTCTCCCAGCGGCTCTATCCGCTGGACGCGAGCTTTGTCCGCCTGACCGATGAACTCCGCCATCGCTTCAATGGTCGCAAGCTCAAACAGCCTCTGGATCGGGACCTCGACCTCGAATTCATGCTCGATCCGGGCGAGCATGTGCGAAGCGCTCAAGGACTGTCCGCCGATTTCAAAGAAAGCGTCGTCCGTGCTGATCCGCTCCCTCTCCAGCACCTCCTGCCATAGGGCCAGCAGCTTAGCTTCCGTAGCGTTCTGCGGCGATTTATGCGCTTTGTGCCGCAGTCTCTCTTGCATGAGCCCCGTCATCGTTTGCGCCAGCTCGGCGAATTCGCCTGCCCTGAACTGCTCCGCCAGCTTGTATCTTTGCGTTTTGCCGCTTGTCGTCTTCGGAATCGCCCTGACGGGAAGCACGTTTCTCACGTCAATGCCCATGCGGGCGTTTATCGCGCGCTGAATTCTTGCGGCCTGATCCGCAAACTTCTCCAGTTCCCCGCGATGAGACACGAAGTAAACGACTTCCTCGCTTCCAAGCCGCTCATTATAAACGCCGCAGGCCGCCGTTCGGCCCGGCGCTATGCCTTCCAAAGCTTCAATCGTTCCCTCTATGTCGTGGGGGTACACATTTTGCCCGTTTACAAAAATGATGTCCTTATGTCTGCCCGTGACACAAAGCCTGCCCCCGCGCATAAAGCCGATATCTCCCGTAATAAACCACCCTTCTTGTGTGAATGACGCCGCATTGGCTTGCGGCATTCGGTAATATCCCGACGTTACGTTTTTTCCGCGAATATGGATATGTCCAACCGTTCCTTCCGGAAGCTCGGCATGATCGTCTCCGCTAATTCTCACCTCGCATTCTGCTACAGGAAATCCTACATCTACAAAAGTGACTCGATCCTCTTCGTCGTCCGGATTCATCGCCAGCGATTCGCCGATTCGCAACGCTCGTCTGGAGAGGTGAATCGCAATAACCTCTTCCTCCACCGGCGGGAATGTGACGGCCAGACTTGCTTCCGCCAATCCGTAAACCGGGAACATCGCGTTTCGTCGCAATCCGTATGGAGCCAAGCGATCCACAAAGTCCTCGCAGATTTGCGCCGCAATCGGCTCCGCCCCGTTATAGATGAGTCTGACGCAGCCAAGATCCCACTCGCTGGCCGCCTTCTCCTTGAAGTGCCTGAGAAAATGCCGATACCCGAAGTTGGGAGACGACAGCATGGATATCCGCTCTGTGTGCACGAGCTCCATCCACAGCATCGGCTGCATCATGAATAAGGTGGAAGGCATAATCCACTGATCCATCGATGCGTACAACGGCGAGAGATGAAAACCGATCAGGCCCATATCATGGGTGAGCGGCAGCCAACTGATTGAAGAATCGGTTTCCGCAGCCCCGCAGCCGTTGACGATGGCTCGAATATTTGTCAGCAAATTTTCATGCGTGAGCACGACGCCCTTAGGCTGTCCCGTAGATCCCGAGGAAAATTGGATAAAGGCGCAATCTCCGGGAGAAATGTCGGGGATGATTCCCGGATCGACCGAGCTCAGCTCGTCGTAGATGATGATGCGCTCGCGGCCCGCTAACGGATATTGCTCCTGCTGGTCTGCAAACTGCCGAAGATGCTCGTACTGTTCCGAGTCGGTAATCAGACTGGGGTTCTCAAGCATCCGCCATACTTCGAAAAATTTAACGGTCTGATCATCCGTCGTCGCGTACTGGATCGGAACCGGCACGATTCCGCCGAGCAGGCACGCCCAGAAGGCAAATAGAAAGGCGTCGTTCTCTTGAAGCAGCAGCATGACATAATCCCCCTGCTTCAACCCTTTCCTCTGCAGATCGCCGAGATAAGCAACCGCTCGTTCATGCAACAGCTCGTAAGAAACGCGGTATTCTTTTTTCTTGTGCACAAACGTTATTCCCTTATGCTGCGTTCGATTTGCGGAGAGTAATTCAACTAGCGTATTTCCTTTATGCATCGCTCGACTTCCCTCCTAATCATCTAATCTCGTGTTCAGGCCGCCATTCCCCTCTTTTAGTTAATTTGTGTAATGACTGTGCATTTGCACAAAATTGTAAAGATGGATCACTTAAAGATTACTTAAATTTTCCATCGGCCAGCAAGTGCCAAGATTCTTTATCCAGGGATACTTTTCACTAATATTCAAAATAATTCGAGTCTTTGTCGGGAAATCGGGAATACAAAAGAAGCCCGTTGAGCTTCTTGTCTGCTCGGCGGACTTCATGCGTTTGGATGGGCGAGTTGCGCATTTGCCGTCGGATTCCGGCGGACGGCGGTCACCCGATCTGCTCGTAATCCATTTCTTGAATGCGGTATTGGATGTCGCATCCTGTCGGATTGTGCAGCGCAGTGGAAAGCATATATTTCCCCCGAAGGCGGCAGGTGTAATACTCCCATTCCCCTTGCGCGGCTCGGCCCGGCCGAACAGGTACGGAGAATGACAGAGGAGGCAGAGAAAAACCCATTCCCTTGGCCTTCATATGCGCCTCCTTCCTCGTCCACACCATGTAGAACGCATTCAGCTTTTCTTCCTCGCCCTGCTGTTCATTCACGTAATCTATCTCCGCTTGATTAAAAACTCTGGACATAATCGTTAAATGGTCCTTGGCGAGCCGCTCCACGTCCACGCCAATGTCGGATAATGTCGTCATCGCGCAGACGATCAATTTATCGGTGTGAGAAAGATTGAAAAACAGTTGTTCGCTTGTTATGTCGGCGTCATGCTCCGGGAGATAGAGCTTGCCGTATTGATTTTTGCGAAAATGAATCGTTCGCGGATCGGCTCCGATTCGCTGCGCCAGCTGCGTCTTCAGCAAGATCCGGCCAATGGCGAACTCCACTTTCTTGAAGTCAACTTGATAGCGGCGATAGACCTGCAGCTCCTCTTCGTCCAATAAGTCAAGGCGTCGATCGAGCTTGCCGAGATCGAATTCGTCCCTGACGGGGACGACATACAGCTGGATTTCGTTCAATTTCCTGTCCCCCTGTGAGCCGGTCGGCGTAATGGCGGAGATGGGCTTTCGGCGCAAGCCGATCCTTCTGCTCTCGCATTGCTATTCTCTTCGACGCGGAGGGGCGAAAGTCCTTATACCTTGCAAAATCTTTTTAAGCTCAAGCCATTGCCATGCAATGGAGCGAACTGCATAAGCCATGTTACTAATTACCGAGGTTATTTTTCGAGTTCCGCCTACTGTATCCCATCTGAGCGCCTGTGTACGATTCTTTCGAGCAATTCCCTGCAACACTCACCGGCGAACCCCGGTCAACGCACGGGAATTCGCCATTTCACGCGGATGTCGGCGTTCTCGTTCCAGCTCTTGCCCCGCTTGATCGCCTCGAACACGAAGTCGATCGGTTCGCGGTAAGCCGCATAACCCGACGTTCCGGCAAGCGCTCGATGCACTCGTGCGGCCGCGGACAGCAGCGTCTCCCGGTCGCCCGAGTAGAACGCCTCGCGCACCCGTTCCTCGTCGAGAGGTCGGCCGCAAGCCGCCAACTCGCGCGAATGCTCGCTCGCCACTTTCACCAGCGCGAACACCCCGAGCGCAAGCCTCGGGGAGACAAGCCAGCTCGGCGGCGTCCGATACTCGAAGCCGCCATGGGGCTGCCGCCGCACGTCGCCGAGCGCGCCGTAACGCGGGCGGCGGCTTCCCGCGCCCGGCGGCTCCAGCAGCCGAAGCGGCAGCGCCACGGCGTTGTCGAGCGCGCGCAGCCGCTCGCCGTGCAGCGCCGCGCCGCTCACATGCACGTGCCCGCCCAGCGGCACGCCCGGCACGGGCAAAGCGCCTGCGCGCCAAGACAGAGCGACGCCGGCGGTGCGCCCGGCCGCTTCGCGCAGCAGGCCGTGCAGCTCTGCGGTCAGCTGCGCCGGCTCCGGGCACGGTCGGGGCCGCAGCTCGACAAGCGGCCATATTTTCTCGCCGCGCACGCGCATCGAGTCGCATCCGGCTTCCCCCTCATAGGGAAAGTAGCGGGATGCCGGAACAACCCGTCCCGCGGACGAGAGCAGCACGAACTCCGGGTCCGCGCCGAGCATTGTCTGCACGCCCGATCCCTCCGTCGTCTCCGCAGCCCACCGCTCTGCGAATGCTGCCGCCGTCTCCCGCCACCTCCGCTTGCCTTCGGACGTATGCAGCAGCAGCCGCGCATCCACTGCAGTGACGGCAAGTCTGCCTTGTTCGCTTACCCGCAAGTCGACTTGTCCAAAATCGAGCCCCAATGCATAGACGGCGCGTACAGCCAGTCTCTGCGCCGGTTTCCACAGCGCATGCTCGTCCAAAATTGCGGTTTGACCAACAGCGCCCCTCACATACTTAACGTCATTAATTACTCCTTCACCCACTGAAGCCCTGCGCATCTCCAACGCGTCGAAGCCCCATACGACAACGGTTAGTTTCATTCCGCCGCCTTGCTCTCCGATCCGAGCCGACACCCCTTCGCGCCGCAGTCTCCTCTCCAACTCCTGATCGCCAAGCGCCGCAACTTCGGACGCCGCAGCGTTCATGAGCCAAGGGGATACCGACAAAGCTGCCGATTGCCCCGACCGTTCGGGCGTTTTCCCGACGTCATCTGACCGAATGGGATAACCAGTCGCCTTACCCACGAGCGCCCCCACTGAACGAACGGGATAACCAACGCCAGCCGAAGAAGCTCCCGATCCCGCCGCCAAGCCTCCGGCAGGAGTCCCGCCCGCGATCACGCAATCGTTAGGCCCGGCATCCGCCAAAGTCCGCAGCACCGGAATGCCCGCCTCGCGAGCGAGCTCCTTCCGAGCGCCAGCCCCGGCGCCTCCGGCGATCCACATTTTCAACGCTCCGGCACCGCGCGCCATACGGCTCCCTCCATCCGAAGCCAAACACGGGAAGGGCCGTCCCGCAGGCGGCGCGTAAACGCCGAAGCCGAATGACCCTTCCCCATGTTCGCCCCTGCTGCAATCAGGCTTATCCCGTTGATCCGACAGGGCATCCGCCCTCGACTTTTGATCCGCGTCCGCATAGACTTAAGTACCGGCCGATGACCGAACCGATCACAAATCGTCTTCCAGAAGATCGGAATCGAGATCCTCGTAATCCGCATCCTCGCCCACGCCGAAATCGACATCTTTGCCGTCGTCGTCTCCCCCGACCGGATCGACGATAACGTACACTTTCGTCTCCGCCACCATTTCCACGGCGAATTCCCGTTCGACGCGGATCAGGACGGAAGACCCGTTCGAGCTGACCGTCGCTTCCACACAGTTAGGCTCCTGCGTTGCGTCCGCGGAGACTTCTTCGGTGGAGGCGCGGTGCCTTGGGTCGACGTACGACAAAGGAATGTGCTCCACGTAGGAGATCGTTTCTTTGGCGACGTCGGTTTGCGAATTTTTGCTGTACGAATACCAGATGTTGATATCGTAAGACCCGATGACTTCGATTCCGTTCCCCGATTTCACCGCCTCATACTGATGGTTGATGATCCACGCGCCCAGAATGCTGGTCGGGTGGTGCGGCGGCGTTACGGTGTGGGTAATCGTCGAGAACTTACGGCCTTTGCCGCAAACCGCCTTCGTGATGATTTCCCTGCGCTGCAGCCGTTTATCCGCAATAGCCATTTCGGTAGACCTCCTCCATACGATCAAGTCACTTAAAGTCTATGCAGGACATTCGTCTAGAGTGACAAAAATGTATCCATGCACAAACTTGAACTTATACGTTTCATTGTATGATCGCATGGGCGGAAGTTGACTTCCGTTTTTTCATTCGGACGGCCACGCTAAGAAAACGTCGCAGCTCCCGCGACAGATGGAACAGCGCGGCGCGAATTTCGAATTCGTCCCTCGTCCGAGGCAGCGGCAAACCCCGGAAACCCTGCTCGAGCTCCGTCAGCATCCTCTCGGTCTCGCCTTCGTAATACTCCGACCGGACATCCTGCTGCAGCCGGTCGAACAGCACCGCGATCAGGTCCGCTTGCGGGACATGCCTCGATACGAGCGCGATGCACTCCATCATCAGCTGAATCGACTCGAACTGCTGCCTGCGCATCTGAAAATAAAGCTGCCACGGCTCGTCCTGCGGGATAAGCCGGTTTTCGCGCGCCCGGTTCGCGATCGAGATGCCCTCTTCGATCGCCGATTCCGCCTGCAATATTTCGTCGCCGTCCCACACCGTATCGGGATTGCGCAGATGCTCCGCCAGCCGGCGGAACACTTCCGAGAACGCATGCTCCGTCAAGTACCGAAGCTCCGTCAGCGCCTTGTTCTCCTTCGGCATGTAAGCCAGATTAAAGACGGTCGCCCAGCCGAGGCCGATCAGAAGCAGCGCCAGCTCCGTTCCGAGCGCATGGAGCGTCACCTCGCCGCGAGCGAACAGATGGAACACGACGACCGCACCCGTGACGACGCCCTCCTTCAATCCGAAGCGGCCGAGCGCCGGGAAGGCAAGCAGGATGTACACGGCAAGCACCCAAATATGAAAGCCGACCAGTCCGAACAGCAGCGACGCCAGCCCGAGACCGAGCACGGACGCCCCGAACCTGGCCGCGACGACGCGGATGCCGCGCCAGCGGGTCGTCTCTACCCCGAGTATGGCGAGCAAGCCGGCCGCCAGCGGATTTTCCACCCCGAGCAAGTATGCGGTATAGATCGCCGCCAGCGTGGCCGCCGCCGTCTTGATGACCCTAAACCCCATCCGCAAAAGCTCCTCTATTCCAAACGATAGATGTCCCGATATTTATTTTCCAGGTAGTCGCACAGATAGGAGGATTGCAGAGGCTGTCCGGTGATCCGTTCGATAATTTCGGAAGGACGCTGCAACTTGCCGTACTGGTACACCTTGTCGGTCAGCCACTCCTTAAGCGGGAGCAACTGCCCGGATGCGATCTGCTCGTCCAGATCGGGAATTTCCTGGCGGGCCGTATCCATAATCTGCGCGGCGTACATGTTGCCCAGAGAGTAGGACGGGAAGTAGCCGAACGCTCCGCCCGACCAGTGCACGTCCTGCAGGACGCCCAGCGCGTTGCTCGGAGGCGTGACGCCGAGCGCTTCCTCGTACTTGCGGTTCCACACTTCCGGCAGGTCGCGCGGATTCAATCCTTCATTAAACAGCATCTTCTCGATCTCATAGCGGATCATGATGTGAAGATTGTACGTCAGCTCGTCCGCTTCGATCCGGATCAAGCTCGGCTCCACGATATTGATGCCCCGGTAGAACGCTTCGGCCGACACGTCGTCAAGCTGCCCCGGAAAATGCTCCTTCAGCGCCGGCAAATATTTCGTCCAGAAGCCGCGGCTGCGTCCGACCATGTTTTCCCACAGGCGGGACTGCGACTCATGAATGCCCATCGACGTTCCCGTGCAGAGCGGCGTATTCGCCAGCTCGTCCTTGATGTTCTGCTCGTAGAGCGCGTGCCCGCCTTCGTGAATCGTGCCGAACAGCGCGCTCGTCAAGTCGTCCGGCAAGTAACGCGTCGTAATGCGCACGTCGTTCTTGTTCAGCCCCGTCGCGAACGGATGCACGCTCTCGTCCAGCCTGCCGGCCTCGAAGTCGTAGCCCATCTCCTTCAGAATCAGCCTGCTGAACTTCTTCTGCGCTTCCTTGTCGAATTCGCCGATGAGGAACGATCTGTCGGGCCGATTCCCGGACGAAGCGATCTTCTCGGCCAGCGGCACGAGCCGCGCCCGCAGCTCTCCGAACAACCGGTCCAGCTCCTCCGTCGTCAATCCGGGCTCGTATGCGTCGAGCAGCGTATCGTACGGCGTCGCCTTGACGCCCCACAGCTCGATGAACTTGCGGTTAAACTCGATGATTTTCTCCAAATAAGGAACGAAGCCTTCGAAGTCGTTATTCGCCTTCGCCTCTTCCCACGCGGACTCGGACTGGGACGTGAGCACGACGTACTCGCGGTACATGTCCGGCGGAATGCGGCGGTTGCGCTCGTAATCCTTGGCCGTCTCCTCGACGAGCCGGCGGTCGATCTCGTCCAGCGCAGCCAACTGTTCCGGCTTGTTCAGCTCCCGCAGCAGCTCGCCCATCTCTTCGGACGTCGACAGCTTAAACGTCTCCGCGGACAGCGCCCCTACCGCTTCGGAACGAAGCTCGATGCCTTTGCGCGGCGCTCCCGTCCTCATATCCCAATAGACCAGACCCAATATTTCCTCGTATTGTTTAATTTGACCCGTCAGTTCCCGAAACCGCTTCAGCGGCGCCGCTGCGGTCAGATCCGCGCTGCTCATCGATGGCACAACCTTTCTGCACTGGATATTGTCTCCTTGATCATACTCCCCTCAAAATTTATAATCAACTTACTGTTTGTTTGCAGGCTGGAATTCGAACGGGGCGAAAAGGGGAAAATGACATGATCGTGGAGTGGAGCGAAGCGGCTTTGACGGAGATTGCGAACCGTTACGGTCAAGAGGCGCGAATTTGGAAGCTGGCATCGGATTCCGAAGGGTGCGGCTGCGCGATGAACGGAGTGGCGGCCTTGTGGTCGATCGACGCGCCGGAAGCCGGCGATTTGCAGGCCCAGAGCAATGGCGTGGAGGTCTGGTACGAGAAGCGTCACGAGGTGTTTTTCGACGAGCGGATGCGGGTTTCCTACGACCCTTCCAAACGCGCGTTCAAACTGGCCAGCGACGGCCAAATCTACAGCAACCAGCTCAGGCTGGAGGACAGAAGAAACAAGGAGGAATGACCTTGCGCAAACTCGATGAAATATTGACCTTCAACAAGCAATTTGTCGAAAACAAAGATTACGAACAGTACTTGACGACGAACCGGCCGCCGGAGAAGAAGGTCGTCATCGTCACCTGCATGGACGCCCGCATGACGGAGCTGCTCCCGAAGGCGATGAACATGAAGAACGGCGACGCCAAAATTATTAAAAACGCCGGAGCCATCATCACTTCCCCGTTCGGCAACATTATGCGGAGCGTGCTCGTCGCGCTGTACGAGCTGCACGCCAACGAAGTGTTTCTCGTCGGCCATCACGATTGCGGCATGACCGGCATCAATCCGGACGAGGTCGTCCGCCATATGGAGGCGCGGGGCATCCCGCAGCATGTCATCCATACGCTTCGCCACTCCGGCATCAACCTGTACCGTTGGCTGACCGGCTTCGACAGCGTGCGCGAGAGCGTCGAGAACAGCGTCGAGATCGTTCGCAACCATCCGCTGCTTCCACCGGGCACGCCGGTGCACGGCTTGATCATTCACCCCGACACGGGTGAGCTCGAAGTCGTCACGGACGGGTATCTGGCTCTCGAATCCCGCGGCTGAGCGCCTTGAGCCTCGCCGATTCGGCCCGGGCCAGGACGACCTCCTCCCGATCTCGCGTCAAATGGCGGTGAATCACCTCTTCGCCCGCTTCAAGCCCCGGCAGGTTCCATGTATAGCCAAGCTCCAGGCAGCGCTGCTTCGCGGCGCTCAGCAAGCGTTCGTCGCGAATCGGCAGGTCGATGTCCCGGTAACTCGCGTCCGGCTCGCCCCATTCGCGCGCGGTACGTCTTAACAGCTCGGCCAGCTCGCCGCCGTCGATGCCCAGCCGGTCGAACAGCTCGGGTTCCGCCTCGTCCGCCGCTTTGCCCATCAGCTTGATCGCTCCGGTCCAATTTCCCCGCCGGGAATGATACTGACATACCGCGATCCGGATGAGCACGAGCCAGCACGTGCGATACTCCGGCCATTCGTTCTCCTTCCAAAATTCTTCCATAATCTCGTGACACTCGAAATAATCCCGCGAACCGTAATATTCGGCCAAATAATCGATATAGGCCGGCGGATACTCGATGGCTCTCATCCTGCTTCTTCCTCTCTTCTTCCGCATCTTCCTTTCCTTTAGCATAACGCAATTCGGGCCGCTCGGCATCCCAGAATGTGACTGAAACCGCAAATGAACCCGACCGTAAGTAATAAAGTAAGACACTTACAACCACCTTCAGGAGGAACTGCACCATGTGGAAAAAGATGATGATCATGATGAGCCTGTTCGCCTTCACGATAGCCGTAACGGTACCGGCAGACTACGCCGACGCGAGACCCCGCTCGTTCAGCTCCGGCAAGAAATCGTTCAACAAGACGCCCGCCCAGTCCCAGGACGGCGTCAGCAAGAGCTCGACGACGAACTCGTCGTCCGGGACTTCCGCGGCGGGAACGGGGAATCGCGGATTTTTCAGCGGCGGCAGCTTCATGAAAGGGTTGATGATCGGCGGTCTGGCCGGCCTGCTGTTCGGCGGCATGTTCGGCACCGGGTTCTTCGCCAACATGCTGGGCCTGCTCGTCAACGTGCTCGCGCTGTTCGTCCTTTTCGTCGTCTTCCGCGCCGCGTATGACGCGTTCAAGCGCCGCAGGCAGAATCAGAACCCGCAGCAGCGCAGATGGTAACCGGTCATGCGCCTTACGATGGATCAGATCGTTAACGCCGTCTGCCTTAACATGGCCGAACGTCACGAGGTTCCGGTCGAATCGGTCGAAGTCGAGCTGCTGTACGACGAGGACAACGGCTTCAGCGCCGAAGTATGGGTACAGGGCCGCAGCCGGTTTCTGGTCGAGGCCAACCTGAAGGAAGCGATCATGCGCTACGTGCTGAACGAATACGGACAGCGGGTCTACCCTTCGCAGATCGAATTGGACGTCGAAGACGAGATGTGGGCGGATATCCGCGCTTAAGCCTCCCGAACAATTATCGATAGGTGAATGGTAATGGGCATCTATCTCCTTACGCTGCTATACGATCCTGAAATTTGAACCGGAAAACCCGACAACTCGTTGTAACCTGCGAATACCAGAAATCTCCGCCCTAGTAGCGCCGGGCGGAGATTTCGTCATTTCGGCCCCTGATTGATTCGGCGGAAGATCTACGGGGGCGCCGATATTCAAGACAGTGCATACGAGACCGCCTGCTCAGCCGCCTTCCGTCCCTGCTCGATGCAGTCGGGGATGCCCACGCCCTCGTAGCCGGCGCCGCATAGCCATAAGCCCGGCTTCTCGATTGCCAGCCTCGCCCGCAACTCCTTTAACCGGTCCCGGTGGCCGAGCGGGTATTGCGGCATCGAGCGATGGCAGCGGCTGATCTCGACGAACAGCGGCTCGGCGGTTATGCCCATCGTCGCTTGAAGATCCGCCCGGACGCCGGCGATCAGTTCCTCCTCCGACAGGTTCAACCATTCCTGGGCGTTCGCCCTGCCGACGTACGTTCGAAGCAAAACTTTGCCTGGTGGCGCGGCGTGGGGCCACTTCGACGACGACCAGGTGCACGCCGTGATCAGCCTGCCTTCCCGTTGCGGAACGACGAAGCCTGAGCCGTCCAGCGCGCCGGGGACGTCCGCCGCACGATAAGCCAGAGCGATGTTCGCCACGGAGGCGTACGCGATGCGGTTCAGCCACTGCGCTTCCGCAACGTCGGAGAGCAGCCGGGCCGTTTCCATCGCGGGCGTCGCCATAATCAGGCCGTCGGCCTGCAGCGCCGTACCGTCTTCGAGCTGCAGCCGGTAGCCGTCGGCTTCCTTCCCGATTGTCGCGATACCGGCTCCCTTCAGCTTCCGAACCATCGGCAGCGCCTGCTCCAGCCGTTCGACCAGCGTCGACAGGCCGCGATCGAACGTCAGGAACAGACTGTTCCTCGCGACTTTCGGCGTATCCGTCGCAGCCGCCGGCGCGCTCTTCTTGCCCGCCAGCATCCCGATCATAAGGCTGCGGTGCTCGCGCTCGATCTGGCGGAATTGCGGGAAGGTCGCCTGCAGGCTCAGCGACTGGGTGTCTCCGGCGTAGATGCCGGCCAGCAGCGGCTCCGTGATGTTGTCCAGCACCTCCTTGCCCAGCCGGCGCCGGATAAAGCCGCCCAAAGACTCGTCGCTCTCGTCCTTCCGGCGCGGCAGCAGCAAATCCATCGCGGCGCGAAGCTTGCCGAGCGGGGAGACGAGCCCCGTCTTGACGAAGGGAGTCAGCGCCGTAGGAATGCCGAGCACAAGCCCCAGCGGCATCTCGTGGAGCTTTCCCTTGTGCAGAATGTAGTTCTTTTTCGCTTGCGGGTCCGGATTGGTCGACGCCAGGCGCTCCTCCAGATGCAGCTCGCGAACGAGCTTCAGGACGGCCGGCTTGCGGGCCAGGAAGGAATCCGGCCCTTGCTCGATAATGAAGCCGTCGCGATACAGCGTCCGGATCTGCCCGCCGAGCCTTCCGCTTTTCTCCACAAGAACGATATCGGCCGCAGCGCCCCGTTCCGCAAGATATTTAACGGCATAAAATGCCGCGCTCATTCCTGTAATTCCTCCGCCTGCGACGACGATCTTTAACCGCCTGCCGTCCATCCTCAGCACCGCCCTTCTCCATCTGTCGCCGTCTCTTTGCCGCTGTACCGTTTAACCGGCTGTTTTTCGCCTTCTCTTCGCCGCGATCCCGCATCAACCGACCGGGCTTCGCTCCCGCCATTTCTTCGGAATATACGCGCAATACGGATCACTCTCCAACTCGTCCCCGGTCACGGCGTAAGCTCTGGCCCGGGAACCGCCGCACAGCTCCTTGAATTCGCATGCTCCGCACTTCCCCTTGAGCAGCGATTTGTCGCGCAGCCGCTGCAGCAGCGGAGAATTGCGGTAGATGTCCGGCAGCGGCGTCTCCCGGACGTTCCCGCAGGAGATCGGCAGGAACCCGCTCGGGTACACGTCTCCGATATGGCTGATGAAGACGAAGCCGTCCCCGTCGTTGACCCCTTTGTGCGCGCGCCCGAGCAGGTCGGCCCTTTTCGCCCCGGCTTGTTCCTGCCCCGCCCCCGCCCGCATCTTCTCCTGCATGAACACTCGGCGAAAATGCGGAGCCTCCGTCGCTTTCACACCGTATGGCATGCGCTGCTGAACGCGGAACAGCCACTTCATGACCTCTTCGTGCTGCTCCGGGGAGATCATGTCCTTCTCCATCCCGCGCCCGGTCGGAACGAGGAAGAAGACGCTCCACAGCACCGCGCCCATCTCCTTCACCTTCTCGGCCGTCGCTTCGAGATCGTGCAGATTGTACTGCGACACCGTCGTATTGATCTGGATCGGGATTTGCATTTCCTGCAAATATTCGATCCCTCTCATCGTCAGATCGTAGGAGCCCTTCGTCCCGCGAAAATGATCGTGGATTTCCGCCCGGGAGCCGTCCAGGCTGAACGCCCAGCGCGACAGTCCGACCTCCTTCGCCTTGCGGATCGCATCACGCGTCACTCTCGGGGTGGCGCTCGGCGTCATCGATACGGGGAGCTTCTTCTCCTCGATCGCATATCGGGCCAGCTCGAACAGATCCGGGCGCATCAGCGGATCTCCTCCGGTGAACACGAACAACGGATTGTCCATCTCCGCGATGCTGTCGATCAGCTTCTTGCCCTCTTCCAACGTCAGCTGGCGGGGATCGGCGCGATACTGCGCTTCGGCCCGGCAATGCAGGCATTTCAGCGCGCAGGCCCGGGTCACTTCCCAGATGACGATAAACGGATTTACGTTGTAATCTCTCTCTCGAACGATCGACGACATGACGTCGCCTCCTTTCGGACTGCTTCTCGCTTTCCTTAGCCTAGAGGAGTTTGCTTCCGCCAGCTGTGAGGCTCATCACATTCCCGCCTTCCTTTACAAGTTGTTACAGATTTGCGACAACCTCAAATACGTGTTCCCTGTCACATTTGCACGCTTGTCTTTCTTGTACGTTTAAGGTAAGCGGAGATCACAACACCCCCTGGCCAGGAGGAGCAAACCACGTTTCTGCCGCCGCTGTCGCTGTCGATGGAATCGACTTTTTTTTCAACACTGCATTGTGAATTAAATCACATTGAAAGGAATGATTCGCATGCGCAAACCTTGGATCACCTTAGTCGCGCTCGCCGTTGCCGCCCTGCTGATCCTGCCCGCCTGCCAGCGGCAGGACGCTTCCTCCAAGACGGTTCATGAAAACGCTGCAGCGAAAACGGCGGTTGCCCCCGTCGCCTCCGCTGCGGCGAATCGGATCAATCAGCCTCCGGTAGAGCCGATCGTCAAGAGAAACGGCAGCGTCGTGGAGATCGAGATGACGTCGCAGGTGACGGACATCGAGATCTCCAAAGGCGTCGTCTACAACGCCTGGACGTTTAACGGAACGGCGCCCGGTCCGGTCCTTCGGGTCAAAGAAGGAGATACGCTCAAATTCACCCTGAGAAATCTCGACCCTGACATTCCGCATTCGATGGACTTCCATGCCGTTCACGCGGCGCCGAGCAAGAAATTCATCAACGTCCTGCCCGACGAGCAAGGCACGTTCGAATACCCGGCCAACTCCCCCGGCGTATTCATGTACCACTGCGGCACCGCCCCCGTGCTTCAGCATATCGCCAACGGCATGTACGGCGTCATCATCGTCGAACCGGAAAACGGCTATCCGTCGGATGCGGAGATCGACCGGTCGTATACGATCGTGCAGAGCGAATGGTACGCTGAGAACGACATGGAAGCGATGCTGAACGCCGAACCTGAATACGTCGTGTTTAACGGCAACGACTACGGCTTGAAGGAAAAGCCGCTGCTGGCGAAGGTCGGAGATACGGTCCGGCTGTACGTCAACAACGTCGGCCCGAACGAAGTGTCGTCCTTCCACGTCGTCGGCACCATTCTGGATCGAGTGTACGTGGACGGCCACCCGGACAACTTGATGCATGGGCTGCAGACGATCATGCTTCCGGCCAGCGGCGGAGCGGTCGTCGAGTTCACCGTCACGGAAGAAGGCGATTACCCGATCGTCACCCACCAGTTCAACCACGCTTCCAAAGGCGCCGTCGCCATTCTTCGAGTCACCGCGGACGGCACGGACGACGGATCGGCGGCTATGGGCCACTAAACTCGCCGCGAACGCATAGAACGAACGATGAACAGAAACGGGGGAACGGATCTCCCCCGTTTCTGGTCGTTTATCCGAGTCTCCCGGTCTTTCCGACCGCTTCCTTCCGCCCGCTCCGCCGCGCGCCTTCAGTTAAACCTGATCTCGTACTCGCAGCAGTCGTCCCCGTTCACGTTGCACTTGATTTCCTTGACCGTAACCCGCTGTCCCGATATCCGCGTCAGCGCCCCTTCCATGATCGCGCCTTCCAGATCGCACACGAGCTTCTCCTCCAGCACCGGCAGACCTTTGCAGAAGCAATCCTCCACCGCCACCCGCACGATGCGATCGTCGCGATGGACAATGCTCGGAATGCCGATCTTTAACTTCCGGAACAAGGCCAACAGCTCTTCGAGAGAACGGACGGGGAGACTCTCTCCGATCTTCCTGCCAATCGTCAGCGTCGTGCCTCGTCCGCCCATCGGCAACCCCTGATACATGCCGATCAAACGAATCGTCCGGAACAGCTCCAGAGGAACCTGGTCCCCCAATTCCGCCCTGTCGATCTGCTGCATATCCTCATACGAAAATCCCTGCATCCGCCTGCGCCTCCCTTGGTTGCTCCCGCCTTCTCTTGGGGCTGTGATCAATGTCATCCTATCACACCGCCATTGTCCAAGGTGTGAGGGTCGTCACAGTCGCCCGGCTTCATTTGGATTAAAGTGAGAGAGAGCAAGACGACAAGGAGGCAGACATATGGTTATCAAGCTGGACGGCGATCCGATCATGGAGAAAATGAAGGAGCTCTGCGAGACGTTGCTCGGGCAAGAAGGCTACAAGGAATTGCGCGATTCGATCGACCATTTCGCTTCGGACGAATCGTCGCTGCAGCAGTATGAGCGCTTTATGGAGAAGCATCAGCATCTGCGGCACAAGGAGGACGCGGATATCGAGCTGACATCCGAGGAGATCGCCGATTACGAGCAGGAAGAGCGGGCGCTGTACGACAATTCCGTCATTCGCAAGTTTCTGTACGCCCAGCGCGAGTTCGGTCAGCTTCACGATAAGATCAGCCAATATTTCACAAAAACGGTCGAGCTCGACCGCCTCCCGGAGCCGGGAGACCTCAAGAAAGGCGACTGCGGCTGCGGCGGCAGCTGCGGAAGCGGCCACAGCCACTAGTAGAGCGCCCCCGAAGTAACGTAACCAAGATGTTGAAGAATCTGGGCTGACTCAGTCTTACTGAGTCGGGTTGGAGCATCGAATGGGACGTCAGAGTCGCTGCAACCGTGTTGAGTCGGGTTGGAGTAACGAATGGGACGTCAGAGTAGCTGCAACGGTGCTGTGTCGGGTTGGAGCTGCGAAAGGGGCGTCAGAGTAGCTGCAACCGCGCTGTGTCGGGTTGGAGCAGCGAAAGGACCGGTAGAGTCGCTGCAACCGCGCTGTGTCGGGTTGGAGCTGCGAAAGGGCCGGTAGAGTAGCTGCAACCGCGCTGTGTCGGGTTGGAGCATCGAATGAGCTGGTAAAGTAGCTGCAACCGCGCTGTGTCGGGTTGGAGTAACGAATGGGACGTCAGAGTAGCTGCAACCGCGCTGTGTCGGGTTGGAGCATCGAATGGGGCGTCAGAGTAGCTGCAGCCGCGCTGTGTCGGGTTGGAGCAGCGAATGGGGCGTCAGAGTAGCTGCAGCCACGCTGTGTCGGGTTGGAGAGTAAGATTGCATCGGCTTCGAGCGCAATCGCATTTTACTTCTGGAATGCTCTACTAGGGCGTGTCTAGCGAACGGACCCGGCTTCCGCCGCCCGCCCCCTATCGCATACGCAAGCCAGAAGGGCATGAATCTCTCCCGCAGCGGAGCGCATTCATGCCCTTCCTTATGTCTTGCCGAAGTCTTGCCGAAGTCTTGCCAATGTCCTGCAGCCCCTGCTACCCCTGCCTGCCCAGAGCGCGCGGAAACAGAACTTCGTCTTCGAGCGCGGCATGGAGGGCCAGATCCGTTTCCAGCTCCTGCAGCTTCTCGTAAGCCAGCTTATACGTCGGGCATGCCCACTCCGGCAGTTCGTAATCGTTCGTCACCGTCCGAAGCCGCGCCAGCGTCTCCTCGCAGGACTGATGATCGCTCTCCAGCGCGCGGATCATTCTCTCCGCTTGCCGCAGGCTCTCATAGGAAGGCTCCCGCTCCAGCTTGCCGATCAGCGGAAACATATCCTTCTCCTCCCGCGTCAGATGCAGCTCGAGCTCCCTGCGCACGTCGGAGACCAGCTTGCGCACTTCGCCCAGCTCCGGCTGATAGCTTCCATGGACGCTCTCGATCGTCCGCGCGTATTGGTCGATTTCGGGCAGCGCCTTGTACAAATACGCATGATGGACGTTCACGATATAATCGATCAGATCGCCCAAGCTTGCCTTTTCCCATCGTTGACTCGTTTTTTCGTTCACCGCAATCACCTCCGCAACCCGTTAATTCAAGTTACCCGGGACCGATTTCATCACTTTGCCTGTCTGCAGCGCTTGCATCGTGGTAACGGGCGGTCTGATGAGCTTCATCCGCGTCCCCTCCTTCTTTATTCGACATGATCGTTCCATAGCAGCCCCAGCGCCCGCTTCAGCTTCCTCTTCTCGTGCGGACAAGGCCGCTTGCCCGTTCTCATCCGGTACAGCGGGCAATGGTTGCCCTGGCATGCGGGACGGTAAAAGCACGCTCGGCATACCGCGTCCTGCTCTTCGCCCGAATCCGTCCATAACGCGATTTTGTCGCGATCCAGCCGCATCGTTCCGTCCCGCTCCAGCTGGCCGACCCGGTTCGCTTCGTCGTCCAGCGCCACGGAACATTTGTACAGGCTGCCGTCCGCTCCGACGACCATGGCGTTCGGCTTGGCCGCGTAGCAGACCGATCCTGCCGGCATGAGCGCGTCCGCAACCGCTCCGCTGATCGGCAGACCGGCCTGGCGGCCGTATTCGGCGAGCTCCCATAGATAGCGGTCGGACGCCGTCCTGTCGCAGACGGGCAGTTGGGCGTCCCGAGGGCCGCCCCACCGCCCGACAGGCCGAACCAGCAATCCGAAGCGACGATCCCCGCCCAGCAGATCGGACAATTCATTCAGCCACGCCTTCAACCCCGCAACGTTATCCTCGTCGAAGTTGACGCGAAGATCGACCGTATACTCTGCGTCCAAGGATCGCAGCTCTCTCAAATTGTCCATAATCGTCCGATAAGTCCCGCCGCCGCCGCGAAGCTTCCTTCTGCGGTCGTGAACGCCGGCTTCGCCGTCGACGGTGATCATGTATCGGCGAACTTGGCGTTCGATCAACGCGGCAAGCTTCTCCTTGGTCAGTCCGTATCCGTTGGTGGACATATCCGCCGAATACCGGGCGCCGCCTCGCCTGCAGCTGTCCATGAAGCTGTCGGACAATTCCACAATCGTATCGAACGCAAGCAGAGGCTCTCCCCCGAACCAGCTGACCAACAGATGGCTGACGCGCTCCGCCGCTTTCCGAACGTATGCCTTAAGCCCTTCGATGACGTCCCTTGTCATCGCACCGCGCTTAAACGTCTGATAGCAATACGCGCAGCGGAAGTTGCACGCCTCCGTCGGCATCAGGACAAGGTGCATCGTCCCCGCCGTCTTAAGCGCCTCGTGAAATTGCGAGGCCAGCCGCAGCTCGTCCGCGTCGGCCGGAACGAGAAAACCCGCGGCCAGCAATTCCCCGGCCAGCCCCTCCGCATCCTCCGGCGTCTCGATTACTCCGCTTAGCAAGCGGGCAACCTGGCCTTGCTCCTCGGAAGAGACGGCTGCCAGCGCTCCGGTATAGGAGTTGTACAGCATTCCCCCACCGCCTCGATCGCCTTCGACGCTTACGAATCGGGTATACCGCGAAGCTATCCAATGCCGCCGCTCGCCAACGCGGACCGTCATGCGGGGCTTGCCGCTTCCGCCAGCCCGCTCCGCTTCCTGCTCGACAAAGCCACCCCTCCCTTCCTTCGCGATGTACTCGGTCGCTAATGTACCATATCCGAAGACCGCCCGATGTGACGACGGTCACCCTCTGCGGCAATAGCCGCTTCCTCCCCGACCGAAGCTACACTTTGAACTTGCGAACCTTCTCCGTCAGTCCGGCCGATACCGCCTCCAGAGTGCCGGCTTGCGCCGCGATGCGATCGACGTAGCCCGACTGCTCGTGCGCAGACGCCGCCACCTGCTGGGACGACGCGGCCGTCTGCTGGATGAACTGAACGAATTCCGTCGTCGCTTCGACCACCTCCTCTATGAAGTTCGCGACGTATTGCGAAATTTGCTGCAGCTCCTTCACGCTCTGCTCCGTGCGAACGACTTGCTCCGTGATGGAAGCAAGCGCTTCTCCTCCTTCATGCATATAATCCGCCTGACGCTCGACCGCCTCCAGCGTATGCTCCATCGCGGATACCGTCTGCGCCGTTTCTTCCCGAATTTCGCCGACCATATCCGCGATCCGCTCCGCGGAAGCTTTGGACTGCTCGGCCAGCTTGCGCACCTCCCCGGCCACTACCGCGAAGCCTCTGCCCTGCTGTCCGGCCCTGGCCGCTTCGATAGCCGCATTGAGGGCGAGCAGGTTCGTCTGGTAAGAGATTTGCGAGATAACGGTCACGATGCCGCCGATCTCCTCGGATCGTCCGCCCAGCGCGCGGATCGAACCAGCGGACTGCTTCACGGATTCCGTCACCGCGCGAAGATGCTCGACCGCTTCGCGAATAGCGGCTTCGCCGCGTCTCGCCTCGCCCGTGGACCGCACCGCCGCCGAGGCGGCCGAGCCGGCTTTGAGATTCCCGTTCGCGATCTCCCGCTTGGCGCGCTCCACCAGCTCGATCACCGAGCCGGCGCGCTCGACCTGCCGCATCGCCCCGGCCGCCACCTCGTCCACGGCCAGCGAAATCTGACGGGACGCCTCGCCCGTCCGCGCAGCCGTCTGCGTCAGTTCGCGGCTCGCTTCGGTTAATTGGTCGGACGTACGCATCATCCCTTGGGCCAGAGAGGACAAGTCGCCGACCATGCTCCCGAAGCTCTTGAACAGCTGTCCGGCTTCGTCCCGGCTCTTGATCTCTCCCGACATCGCGGTGAAGTCGCCTCCGGCGACGCGGCGAACTTCCTCGTTCACGATTTTGAGCGGCGCGATCGTCCTTCGAACGAACAGAATCGTGATCGCCGCGGCGACGAAGGGCAGCAGCAAGCAGATCAGCATCGTATCCCCGATCATCGTCCATGTCCGCTCGGCCAAAATCCCGGCGTCGAAATCGATCGCATTCAGCGCGATAAGCTCCCCGCTTGGGTCGTTATTCTCGAAGATCGGCGCGTAGCCGGTTATTCTCTTGCTGCCGGCGAATTCGTACACGCCGGAGTAGGCCGGATGCTTCATCGTACGAATCATATCAAGCGCTTCCGAATCCAGATAATAAGAATCTCCCGCCTTCACTCCCTGGGCCTGAAGCGAAGCATCCGCTGCCAGCACTGTGCCGTCCAGAGACAGGACGTATTGGTTCTTGAAGATTGGTTTCTGCGCGATCGTCCAGCTGATATCGCGCTGGACTTGGTCCAGGGGAGAATCGTCGCCGGAGGCCAGCTTCCGGATTGCCCCGGGGTCGAGAATGCCGATCGTAATGTTCGCGCAGCCGGTCAACTCCACGCCCGCCGCGGCCTTGACCTGATTGTAGCTGTTCCAGTAGCTGACGAAGATGACGATGGCAGAACTGACGAGGACGATGGACAGGACGATAGCGGTCATTTTCCCAGTGATCCCGGCTTTCATGATTCCCTCCAATAAATGGACTGTATGGTGACCGCTAGATTATAGCAGAAAATGGTATTTCGGTTAGTGAGGAAGATCACTCGCTTGAGCGGGCTGCGGCATTGTGCGGATTTCGAAAATAAAATCGTCGACTTTGTGATTTTTATCACTTTACCGAAACAATATGTTGTATTACTATTCTTTTCATCGCCTATATATAGTGTCATTGGAACCAAGGAGGTGAGCCAGCGCTTATTTTCATGAAGGAGGGACTTGGGGATGCTCGCTTTCTATCCCGGATTTACTCGCACGTTCGACGATTTGCCTGGGCGCGTGTCTTTGCTTATCCACAGCTGGAACGGCTGCAATATGCGCTGCTTCGGCTGTCACAATTACGACGAGCTGATCGCCGCCAAACCGGACGCGAGCCGGCTGACCGCCGCTCAGGCCGTCGAACGCATTCGGGCGAGCGCCGGGCTGTTCGACGCCCTGCTCGTCAGCGGAGGGGAATTTCTCGTCAACCGTACCGCCGATATGGCCGATTTCTTCAGCCAAGTGCGCGACGCGTTCGACGGTACCGTTATCGTGTACACGAACGGCACTTATCCGCACAAATTGCGGATGCTGCTCGATCTTAGACTGATTGACGGCGTACATATCGATATGAAGCTTCCCTATCATCTGCTGGACCCCGTCGAAGACTCCGACGTCTATGAAGCGATTATCGGAACGGCGCCTTCCCGCCGAATGCACCGGGACATGCTCGAGTCCGTGGAAGCCGTCATCCGGCACAACGGCGAAGCCAGCCAGGTGCGAACCGTGCGATACCCGCTGCTGAGCGACGAATACTTCGAGGAGATCCGCGCTTACGTGAACGAATTGAACGCCAAGCACGACAGTCGCGTTCCCTACTTTCTGAATCCGTATTATCCTCCGCAAGCCGCGCGGGGGCACTCACACTTTTGAATGGAGGATTCGCCATGTTCAACCGTACAGAAGAAATCATCGAGACGTTCACTTCCCCGTCGGAAACGAAGCAAGCCGATTATTTGAAACGGGAAAACAGCAACTTCGTCTACTCCCTGCCGCTGCTCCGGCACAATCTGACCAACTTCTCGGAGGAGCGCTATCTTCTGGACAACGTGCTGCCGGCCGCGCTGACCGAGCTGTACAGAGACGGCGTCGTCTACATTCACGACAAGCAGCTCAGCCCTTACTGCCTGAGCGTGTCTTGCAAGGACATCGCGACCAAGGGCATTCCCACGCTGGCCAAAAACATGATGAGCTCGAAGCCGACCCGCAAGCTGGACACGCTGCTTCGGCATTTCAGCAACGTCGTCGTGCTCATGTCCCAGCAGGTGTCCGGAGCGGTCATGCTGTCGCAGATGACGACGATCTCGGCCTCTTATCTGTACGCGGAGGAACGCATACATGGCCGCAGCTTCACGGACGACGAGCTGACGCAATTATTCCAGAGCCTGATCTGGGAGATGAATATGCCGCTGCGCGGCGGCTCCCAATCGGCGTTCACCAACATTACGCTCGAATTCGGCAAGCCGTCCGACGAGATCAAGGACGAGCTCGTGATCATCGGCGGAGCGCCGCTCGACATCTCCTATCGCGACATCCCCGCCTCCTACTTCGACCGGATCAACAGCGCCGTCATCGAAGTGATGAAGGAGGGAACGGGCAACGGCATTCCGTTCACCTTCCCGCTGCTGACCGTGCCGATCGACGACGATTTCGACTACGGCAACCGCCTGTTTCTGGAGCTGCTCGACGGGATGTACCGCTGGGGCGGCGTCTACTTCGAGAACTTCCGCACCGCTCCGTTCCGGGATGAACGCTATACCCGGCTGAATCCCTACTTGAAGCCGCGCGATCCGGAAGCGAGCCGCAGCCTGTGCTGCAGGCTGCAGATCGATTTGAACGTGCTGTCCCGGGTCGGCAGCGGCATCTTCGGCAGCTCGACCGGCTCGACCGGCGCGGTGCAGGTGCTGAACTTGAATCTGAACAGAATGCTGCTCGAATACGGCCATGACGAAAAAGCGCTGTTCTCCAAAATCGCCGAGATTCTGAACGTCATGCAGGAAGGCCATATGGCGAAGCGAAAATGGATCGAACGCAACAAGGAGCTGTATCCGACCTTCTTCGCGTTTAACCGCGACTTGTCCAATTATTTCAACGTGTTCGGCGTGGCGGGCATGCACGAAGGACTGATCAACGCCGGATATGCGGGAGGAATGAACAACGAGGCGGGCAAACTTCTGGCTCATCGGATCATGCAGTTTATGACGGAACAGATTAACGAATTTATCGTGAGAGACCGCGTCGCCTGCGGCATCGAATATGCGCCCGGCGAGAACGCGGCGATCAAGCTGGCCCGCCACGACGTCAAATGGGCGCGGAGCCGGAGCCGCGACATCTTCGTGCAGGGCTCGGGGGACCACGTCTACTTGACGTCCGGCTGCATGCTGCCCTTCAGCGAAGACGACTTCGTCCGGCAGATCGAGAACAGCGCGGAATTTCAAGCTTACGCCACTTCGGGAAGCATTCTGCACCACTTCCTGGAAAGCAAAGTGCCGCCCGAGCGGCTCGCGGACTATTTGCGAAAAATCTTCGACAAACCGATCCAGTACATCACCTTGACGCCGACTTTGACGAGCTGCCTCTCCTGCAATCAGCAGATCGTCGCCGACGACGGAAGGAACGTCGAGCTCTGCCCGGTATGCGGCAGCGACGATCTTGCGACCTACAGCCGGGTCATCGGCTACGTTAAAATGATCGCCCGCAAGAAGATCCAGGTCGACGAAGAAGGCTGCTACACGGGACAGTTCAACTTCTGGAGCAAGGCCAGACGCTTCGATTGGAATACGCGCAAACGGTTAAAGGAAGAAACGCTTCGGACGCAAAAGGAAGAAACGCTCCAGCTGCAATAAACAGCCGCATAAAAAAGAAACCCGATCTCGCCAACGTACGTACCGGCGGGATCGGGCTTCTTCTTTATTGATGGAAAAGAAAAACGGTCAACAACAAAAATTGCAGCGCCCCGACGATCTCCATAATGCCGACCTTGGCCGGTCTCATCGTTTGGCCGGCGTATACGAACGCTCGCAATGCCGGGAAGACGAACGGAATCGTCATCAGCGGGTAACCCATCGTCCATGGAAACGCAAGAGCCAGCACATGGTAGATTTTCGCGTATGCGATCCATCGGGCATTCAGCCTCTCCCTGAACACGGTCTTGACGAAGAACGCCGTTCCCATGAAATAGGCGAAATTAAGCGCCACGAGCGCGGCCATCTCGGCGCCCCATTCCCCGCCGCCGGCCAAGTAAGCCGCAGCGGCGGCAAGCGAGAAGCTGACGATGGCGCACAGGTCGTTCAGCAGCGCCCGCTCCGACTTCCGCTTCGAATGCCAGACGTTCACCGCGAGCAGCGCGGCCAGCGGAATTCCGAAGTAAGCCAGCTCCGGCCGGTCGATCAGCGGCGGGATCAGGCACGCCAGCGCGCCGAGCGCGTATCCCGCTCCCCATTTCAGCATATAAGCCCGGTTCGCCGCTCTCTTCACGGCTTGCAGGAGCGGATACGAAGCCAAATATAAGAGCAGCCATCCGGCGAACAGCGGCAAATGAATCCATTGCGGAGTTCCGGCCGCCATGCCGACCAGGAACGGCACGCTGACCATCGCCCATCCGCCGTGTTCGTGAGGGATCACCAGTTTTTTCTTCTTTTTCATCGTCACTCCCCCGTTACCGGTCTGCCGCCTCCTGCGACTCGAGCGCAAGCAGACTTTCGTATTGCTCCGGCGTATTCAGATTCAGAATAAACCGCGGATCGATGCCCCGGCGCAGGAACTCGGCCTCCGCCGCCTTCTCGCAGCGGATCGCGTCCAGAAACCCGCCGACCCGGAACTGTCCTCGGCTGAACAGATACGGTATCCGTTCGACGCAGCTTTTGTCGTACACGCCGTGGAACGGATACATTCGTTCGTTGAAGTACGGAACCGCCGCTTCGCTGCCTGTGTCCGTCTTGATCTCCAGCAGCGATCGGGCGGCCTGCGGAGACAAGAACGGCATATCGCAAGCGACGATCCAGACGTTCATATGGCTCGAGAGCGACAACGCGGCGTGAATTCCGCCGAGCGGCCCTTTATCGGGATAGAAGTCGGTAATGATTCTAACCTCGTTGTCCACGAGCGGAAGGAACGTCCTCGGCTCGTTCGTGACCAGTATAATCTCCGAGCATATTTTCCTCAACTCATTCAGTTGCCGGTGAATCAACTTCTCTCCGCGGAACGGCAGCAGCGCCTTATGGGGGCCGCCCATTCTCCGGCTTCTTCCTCCGGCCAGAATCACGCCGGAGAGGCAAACGTTCTTGTCAATCGGCAGTCGATCGGTCGTATCCACATCGCATTCCTCCGGATTCGCATGGAATAATCGCGCTTCTCCCCGCTATCCCATTATCGTCCTCGCCGATCGACTTCCTCTATGACATAACTCACAGCCATTCCGGCCAAAATTCATTAATATGTTGAAAACCGATCCCAATGATGGATACATCTTGCTGGGATTTCCGATACAATTAAGACTGTATAGATCCGATATACGAGGAGGATGTCCATGAGCAAGGATAAAGCGTCCGCTTTCCTGCATCAGGTCCCGTTGTTCCACGATTTGAACCCCCAGGAGATGGCGCGGGTCGAGGAAATTACGATCTCCCGTTCCATCTCGAGAAGATCCGTCATTTTTACCGAAGGCAGCGAGAAAGAGGCCGTCTACTTCATCAAGAACGGTTTGGTGAAAACCTATAAAACGGACGAGAACGGTCACGAGCAGATCGTTTCCTTCCTGAAAACCGGCGACATGTTCCCGCATACCGGCTTCTTCAACCAGAATCCGTACCCGGCCACGGCCGAAGCGATCGTCGACACGCAGCTGCTGGCGATTCCCGTCAAAGTATTCGAACGGCTGATGATGAATACCCCGTCGATCGCGATCAAGATGATGCGCGTGATGGGCGACAAAATCCGGGAGCTGCAGGAGAAGCTGCAGGTGCTCTCCGGCCAGGACGTCAAGCACCGGGTGCTGTCGTTCCTGCTCCAGCTCGCGGAACATCACGGGGACGTTAAGGACAACAAAATTACGATCAATCTGCCGATGACCCACCAAGAGATCGCCAACTCTATCGGAACGACGAGAGAGACGATCAACCGGCTGCTCAGTCAGTTCAACAAAGACGAACTGCTCGAAGTCGATCGCAGCCGGATCGTCATCATCGATCTGGAAGCGTTAAAGCAGCAGAAGGAAATCCGGTAACCCGAACCGCGATTACAGCCGGCCTTCTTCGACCCGCGGGAACAGCACGTTGTTCTCCAGATGGATATGCTCGAACAGATCCGCTTCCAGCTCGACCAGCTTGCCGAACGCCAGCGTATACGTCGTGCAAGCTTCCGGCGGCAGAGCGTAACCGTCCGTCGCCTCTCTCATTTCCTTCAAATAGTCGCCGACGACGCTGTGGTCCTTCTCCAGGTCGTCCAGCCCCGCGACCGCCTTCTCCCTCGCCTCCGCGCTCGGCTCGGCCGCGTAGCTCTTCAGCAGCGGGAAGAGCGCTTCTTCTTCGGCGATCAGATGCTGGTCCAGCTCGATTTTCATTTGATGAAACCGTCTATGCAGCGAGGAAAGCTCGGGATGTCCTGCTCCGTGGACGCGAAGCACCTTCGTCAACAGCTCGCTGATGTGCGGCAGCTCCTTCTTCACATAGCCGTGATGCCTGGCGACGATATGATCGATCAGATCCGCGATCGGCGCCGTCTTCCAATCGGCCTCTCCCGCTTCGGCCTTGGCGATCGCTTCCGCGTATCCCGCGTTCAGACGGCTTACAAGCTCCTCCAAGTTCAACCCTTGGCCAAGGGCGGCTTCGGACAACGGCCGATCCCCGCCGCAGCAGAAGTCGATTTTCGCCTCCTTGAACAGATGGCTTGCTCCCGGGTAATCGGCCACGATGTTGCCGATTTTCTCTTCTCCATTAAATCTTTGGCTCATATCCGATCCTTCCTTTCGTTTTTTTCTGTAGGTTCACCCCCAGTATAAGCGCAGCGGAATGTCCAGCCTGTGATGTAGAACACACTTTATTTGCCCATAAGGCCGAAGATGTGAGGTGAATCACACTTGACGTTTCGTTCCCCTGTTATACTTGCTCCAACGTATCCTGGAGGTGGCTCACGTGATTACCGCGCCAAGGCAAGCCGACTGCAATCCGATCCGCAACTCGTCCCTCTTTTCCGGCGATAATCTGCAGAAACTGCAACAAATTATGTACTTCCAGAATCTGAATTCGAACGTCAACGTCTTCCGCGAAGGAGACGCCGCCGGCAGCCTGTATTTCATTCAATCGGGCAAAGTCAAATTGACGAAGCTGTCGGAGGAAGGCAAGGAATACATTATGTCCCTGTTCCATGGAGGGGATTTCTTCGGTCAGCTCGACGCCTCGTCCAGATCGGTCCACCAATTCACCGCCACGACGATCGAGAAGTGCGTCGTCGGCGTGTTTCAGCGAAGCGACTTGGAAGTGCTGCTCTGGCAGCATGGCGACTTGGCGATCGAATTCGTCAATTGGATGAGCTTCATGCATCGGTTGACCCAGACGAAATTCCGCGATCTGGTCATGCTGGGCAAACCGGGCGCCCTCTGCTCCACCCTGATCCGTCTGTCCAACACATACGGACGCCAGGACGAGAAGGGCATCCACATTACAATGAAGCTGACGAACGCCGAATTGGCCGACCACATCGGCTGCGCGCGGGAGAGCGTCAACCGGATGCTCGGCGAGCTGCGCAGAGCGGGGGCCATCTCCATGAACGACGGAATGATCACCGTTACGGATTTGTCCTATCTGCAGTCGGTATGCCGGTGCGAATTGTGTCCCAAGGACCTGTGCCGCATGTAATTCGCGCCCGGCGAATCTCCTGAAAGTTCATGTTTCCGTTTGAATCAAAAATAGCGTAACGATTCGGACAGGTGTGATGCGCATTACATCCCCGTCTGTTTCGCTGCGCTAAAATAATGGAAACATTTTACTTTTGGGAGGCATATCAAGTGAATACGAAGTCGTTGGCGCTTTGCACCGTGCTCGTTACGTACATACTGATTGTGTTCGGGGGTTACGTCGCATCGTCGGAATCGGGCATGGGCTGCGGTCCGGATTGGCCCTTGTGCAACGGCGTTCTCGTTCCCGTTCTGCGCGGAGAGACGCTGGTCGAATACGCGCACCGGGTCGTCGGCGCCGTTCTGGCCGTCCTGAATCTGATGTTGTGGTACAAAATCGTCAAAAAAACCGATCAAGCCGGTCCCGTGCGAGCCGCGGCCAACTGGTCGCTCGCGCTGCTCGTCCTGCAAATTCTGTTCGGAGCGCTTGTCGTCGTGCTCGATTTGCCTTCGATCGTCATTTCCGCCCATCTGCTGATCGCCATGGCTTATCTTGCGCTCGTTATGCTCGTATGGCGGACGGTCGATCGGCCTCTCGACGTTTACGCGCCCGTCGACCGGCGGAACAGGACTTACATTCGGCACGTTCATGCGATACTCGGGCTCATGCTGCTGACGATAGCCGTCGGCGCCTACACGAAACACGAAACCTACGGACTCGCCTGCGGCTGGCTGGAATGCGGCGAGAGCTGGCTTCCCGAATCCCTTCCGCAAACGGTGCAGACGATCCATCGGATCGCCGCAGCCGCCGCGGTTGCGTATATCGGGTTATTGGCGTTCCGGGTGATGGTCCGCAACGAGCCGTCCGGCTTGAAAATCCGGATGCTGGCTTGCGCCGCGCTGGCCGCCGCGCAGATCGCTGCCGGGATATTGACCGTCCTGTATGAGCTGGACATCGCCTGGGCGGTAATCCACCTGGCGATTGCGACGGCCCTGTTCGCTTGTCTCGTCGAGGTGCGAATTTGGCTGAAATTGCACGGCTCCGACGAATAGTCGTCCGAGCGGCGAGGCTGTCCCATAAGCAGAGTTGCTTGAGATGATCGATATATAAAGAAGGGGTATGTGTCTTCCGGAGACTGCCTCATACGCTCCTGAAATTACCTAATCACGGGTTTACCTGTTCAAATTTCAGGAGTGTATAGCATCGGAGGGAGATACATACCCCTTTCACCTTTATCATCGATTATCTTTCACAGCAACTTGCTTGGCTTATGGGACAGCCTCGGTTGCGAAGCTATGCCGAGCCGTTCCTGCGTCGATACAGCACATAGCTTCTTCTTAAATAGCCCAAAGGCAAGCTGAACACGTGAACAAGCCGCGTAAACGGAAAGACAAGGTACAGAACAAACGTCGTCAAAATGTGGATCTTGAATCCGATCGGGACCGTCTCCATCAGCGCGGGATCCGGTTGCAGCACCAGCACTCCCCGCAGCCAAGGGTTGATCGTCGTTCGGTAATCGAAGTCCCCGTGGCTCAGGGAGTTCCCCGCCGTTGCCGCCAGTCCCGTGAACAGGACGACGACGAGAACGAGGAGCGCCACCCGGTCGCCCGCGCTGCTCGTCGCGCGAATGCGGGCGTCGGCATATCTGCGGTACAGCAGAATGAGCGAGCCGACGAACGCGGCGATGCCCGCGGGCATCCCGCCGGCTATCGCCGCAAGGTGATACAGCTCGTCGCTGATCCCCAGCCACCGATACACTTCCACAGGAACGAGCAGCCCGGCGATATGTCCGCAGAACACGGCCAGGATGCCGTAATGAAACAGCAGACTTCCCCATTTCAGCTTGCGCTTCTCCAGCATTTCGCTGGATTTGGACGTCCAGCTGAACGGGTTGGTCGCATACCGCCAGATCAACCCGGCGATAAAGAGCGTCAGCACCACGTACGGCAAGGCGCCCCACAGCAATACCTCCATCGCTTAATCTCCTCCTCTCGCCGATAATATCGCTTCTTCATGCGCTTCGTTCGGAGGCTTCGCGGGAACGATCCGCAACAGCAATTCCATTAACGGCGCATACGGGCTGTTCGCTTGCTCCAGCTTGCGGCGAATCGATTCCAGCGCCGTCGTTCTGGCTCCCAGCAGCGCCCCGGACGACTCCCAGGGAGCGGCCGAAGCGAATTCCAGCATAAGCGGAAGGTAATCGGGAAGCTCTCCCCCCGCCAGCTCGAAGCCTGCGGCGGCATATTGCCGCTTCAATTCCAGCAGCGCCGGCCCCCGATCGCGCTCTTCTCCATGCTGCTCGTAGGTTAAATACAGGTTGGACGTCTTGCCGAAGTCGAACGTTCGCACATAGCCGTCCTGCCACCGCATATCGTCAGACTCCTCCGCCAGTCGAAGAAAGGCGGCAAGAGTTGCGGCGGCATCCGGGTCCGGGAGGGCTTCCGCTTCCTCCCGGAACGCCGGAAGCCGCTCCCTCCAATCCCGGTCGGGGTATTGAAGCAGATAAGCCAGAAGCCAGCAGGTCGTCTGGGTCGTCTCGATATCCATCCGCAGCTCCTCCTCGGTCAAAATACGCCGCACGCGCCCGGTCCGCCCATGAAATCGAGTCCGCAGCCGCCCTGTTCGTTGTACAGATCGGCTACCTGCTCGCGATGGGCCGGCGGAATGACGAAGCGGTCGTCGTATTTGGCGATCGCGAGCAGCCGGTACATGTCCTCCACCGTCTGCGCGCTCTGCCCGATCGTCTCCAGCAAAGCCGGATCGCTGACGCGCCCTGTCTGCTTGTTGCGCATATGAATGCGCATGACCGCCATTTTGCGCAGCACTTCCCGGATCAGCTCCGAGTCTCCCGCGGTCAGCAAGTTGGCCAAATAATCGACCGGAATTCTCATGCTGTCGATCGCCGGGAAAATATCGCTGGGATCCAGCGCGCTGCCCTTCCCTTCGATCCGATTCGTGATCGGGCTCAGCGGCGGCACGTACCAGACCATCGGCAGCGTCCGGTATTCCGGATGCAGCGGCAAGGCGATTCGCCATTCCATAACCATCTTATAGATCGGCGAACGCTGAGCGGCCTCGATCCAGTCTTCCGGAATGCCTTCTTTGCGCGCTTCCGCGATCACTTCGGGATCGTGCGGATCGAGGAAGATGCCCATTTGCGATTCGTACAGATCCTGCTCATTCTCTACCGAAGCGGCGGCTTCCACTTTGTCCGCGTCGTAGAACATCAAGCCGAGATAGCGGATGCGCCCGACGCAGGTCTCGGAGCAGATCGTCGGCAGGCCGGCTTCGATGCGCGGGAAGCAGAGCGTGCATTTCTCCGCCTTGTTCGTCTGCCAGTTGAAGTACACTTTCTTGTACGGACAGCTCGACACGCAGAACCGCCACGCCCGGCACGCGTTCTGGTCGACCAGCACGATGCCGTCTTCGTCCCGCTTGTACATCGCTCCCGACGGACAGGACGAGACGCAAGCCGGATTGATGCAGTGCTCGCATATGCGCGGCAAATACATCATGAACACTTGCTCGAAGTCCATCTTGATAGACTCTTCCAGGCCGCGCATGTTCGGATCTTCCATTCCCGTCACGTGCGCGCCCGCCAAGTCGTCCTCCCAGTTCGGTCCCCACTCGAGGTTCATGTACGAGCCGGTCACCGTCGATTTCGGCCGCGCCACCGGCTGATGCTTCTTGGCGGGACTGTTCGTCAGTTTCTCGTATTCGTAGGTCCACGGCTCATAATAGTCGTCGAGCGTCGGCTGGTCGGGGTTATGGAAAATGTTCAGCAGCCTCTTGCCGCGGCTTCCCGATTTCAATTCCAGCTTGCCTTTCCTCAGCTCCCAGCCGCCTTTGTAACGCTCCTGGTCTTCCCATTGCTTCGGGTACCCGATGCCCGGCTTCGTCTCGACGTTGTTCCAATACATGTACTCGGCGCCCGGACGGTTCGTCCACGTGTTTTTGCACGTTACGCTGCACGTATGGCAGCCGATGCATTTGTCCAAGTTCATGACCATGCCGACCTGAGCTTTAATCTTCAAGCCAGTCCACCTCCTGCAGCTTCCGAATGATGACGTGCAAATCCCGCTGGTTGCCGGTCGGACCGTAATAGTTGAAGCCGTAGCTTAACTGCGCGTAGCCGCCGATCATATGCGTCGGCTTGACGTGGATACGGGTCGGGCTGTTGTGCGTGCCGCCCCGCGTCTGTGAGATCGGCGTGCCCGGCACGTTGATATGCCGATCCTGGGCGTGGTACATGAACGCCATGCCCCGCGGAATCCGGTGCGAGACGACGGCGCGCGCGACGACGACGCCGTTGCGGTTAAAGCATTCGATCCAGTCGTTGTCGGCCACGTCGGCTTCCGCGGCGTCTTCGTAGTTCATCCATACCGTCGGTCCGCCGCGGAACAGCGTCAGCATCGGCAAAGCGTCGTAGTACATGCTGTGAATCGACCACTTATTGTGCGGCGTCAAATAGTTCAGGACGATTTCCTTGCCGCCTTCGACCGGCCGTTTGCTGTTCGGATGGAACGGCGTATGCTTCAGCGTCGGCTTGAACGTCGCCAGCGTCTCGCCGAATTCGCGCAGCATCTCGTGATCGATGTAGAACTGCTGCCGCCCCGTGAGCGTGCGCCATGGAATGAGGCGCTCCACGTTCGTCGTGAACGGGGAGTAGCGGCGTCCGCCCTTCTCCGAGCCGCTGAAGGCCGGCGAAGTAATGACCGTCTTCGGACGGGAGGTGATCTCCTCGAACGTGAAGCACTCTTCCGCGCGCTCTTCGGCCAGATCCTTCAGCTGAAGCGCGGTTTTCTTCTCCAGCGATTCCCACGCCCTTACGGCCATATGGCCGTTCGTCGTAGAAGACAGCGTCAGAATCGCCTCGGCGACGCGGCGGTCGGTGCTTAAGTCCGGACAGCCCTCGCCCAGCCCTTGCCGCACGGTGCCGAGAACCCGCTTCAGCTTCTCGTATTCCGGCGCGGCCGACCAGGAGATGCCCTTCGTTCCGATCGGCTTGTCTTTAACCAGCGGGCCGAGCGCGATCATCTTCTCGTAGACGGCCGCATAGTCGCGCTGTACAACATGGAAGTGAGGCATCGTGCGGCCCGGAATCGGCTCGCACTCTCCCCTGCTCCAATCGCGGATGCGTCCCAGCGGCTGGGCCAATTCGTCCGGCGAATCGTGCAGCAGCGGCGTCGCCACGATATCGTGCTGCGGCTGGTCAAACTGATCTTTGGCCATCTCCGAGAACGTCCGGGCCAGCTCCTTGAAAATATTCCAGTCGGAACGCGATTCCCATTGCGGGGACACCGCGGGATTAAACGGATGAACGAACGGATGCATGTCCGTGCTGCTCAGATCGCTCTTCTCGTACCAGGTCGCCGCAGGCAGCACGACGTCCGAGTACAGCGCCGTGCCGGCCATGCGGAAATCGAGATTGACCATCAAGTCCAGCTTGCCTTCGGGCGCTTGCTCCGCCCAAGCGATCTCTTCCGGCCTGAAGCTGTTAGTGTCGTCGTTCAGCAAGCCGTTGGTGGTGCCGAGCAGGTGCTTCAGGAAATATTCGTGGCCTTTGCCCGAGCTGGAAATCAGATTCGCCCGCCATACGAACAGCACGCGCGGGAAGTTGGCCGGATCATCCGGCGCCTCGATCGAGAACTTCAAGTTTCTAGCTTGCAGCTGCCTCGCCACGTAAGCGGAGATTTCCTCGTTCGTGCTCGCTCCCGCTTTGCGGGCATCCCGGTACAGTTCGATCGAGTTGCGGTCGAACTGCGGATAGGAGGGCAGCCAGCCCAATCTGGCGGCCATCACGTTATAGTCCGCCACATGCGCGTACCTCGCCTTGTCCGCCAGCGGCGAGATCAGACTGTCTACCGACATTTCTTCATAGCGCCATTGGTCCGTCGCGAAATAGAAGAACGATGTCCCGTTCTGCAGTCTCGCCGGTCCGCCCCAATCTCTCGCGAAGGCGATCGTCTGCCACCCTTCCGCGGGACGCAGCTTCTCCTGACCGACGTAGTGCGCCCAGCCGCCGCCGTTCACCCCCTGACACCCGGTCATGACGACGAGGTTCAGAATGGCCCGGTAGATGACGTCGGAATTGTACCAGTGGTTAATGCCCGCTCCGACGATAATCATGGAACGCCCTTTCGTCTCGTCGGCGTTGCGGGCGAATTCGCGCGCGATCTGCACGACGACGTCGCGATCGACGCCCGTGATGCTCTCTTGCCACGCCGGCGTGAACGGTCTGCTCTCGTCCGGCCCGCGCTCCCCTTCCAGTCCGCGGTCGACGCCGTACTTGGCGAGCACCAGGTCGTAGACCGTCGTGACGATGAGAGATTTGCCTCCGCTCACGATTCGTTTGACCGGTATCGTGCGCTCCATCAGATGCCGGCCGTCGTCGTCGAAGTACGGAAGCCGGATCGCCGCCGTCTCGTTATGAACGCCCAGCAGCGACAGTCGCGGCTCGATCGGCTGCTGCCCGTCCGCCGTCTCCATGCGCAAGTTCCAGGTGCCTTCTTCGCCCCATCGGAAGCCGAGACTGCCTTTCGGCACCGCGAGCGTTCCGCTGTTGTCGTCGTACACGACCGTTTTCCACTGCATGTTGTTGCCCTTCTCGCCCAGATCGTCCGCGACGAGAAACCTGCCTGCGGAGTAAACCCCGTTATTCTCCTCGATCAGGACGAGATTGGGGAAATCCGTATATTGCTTCGCATATTGAATGAAGTATTCGGTCGGATTCTCGACGTAAAACTCTTTCAAAATGATGTGGCCCATCGCCATCGCGAGCGCGCCGTCCGTACCTTGCTTGACCGACATCCACGTATCGGCGAATTTGACGAATTCCGCGTAGTCGGGGCTGACGGAGACGACCTTCGTCCCGCGGTAGCGTACCTCGGCCAGGAAGTGGGCGTCCGGCGTTCTCGTCATCGGAAGATTGGAGCCCCAGACGACGATGTATCCGGAGTTGAACCAGTCGCTGCTCTCCGGCACGTCGGTCTGATCGCCCCAGATTTGCGGCGAAGCCGGCGGCAAATCCGCGTACCAATCGTAGAAGCTGAGCAGCGGCGAGCCGACGAGCGACAGAAACCGGGAGCCGGCGGCGTAACTGACCATCGACATCGCCGGAATCGGGGAAAAACCGATGATTCTGTCGGGGCCGTACTGCTTGATCGTATGGATCATCGACGCGGAGATAATCTCCGTCGCCTCGTCCCAGGAAGCGCGCACGAGCCCCCCTTTGCCTCTGGCGGTTTTGTACTTCTTGACCAGCTCGGGATTGTCCGCGATGCTCGCCCACGCCCGCACCGGATCGCCCTCCCGCCGCAGCGCTTCCCGCCATAATTCCAGCAGCGTGCCGCGCACATAAGGATATTTCACCCGAAGCGGACTGTACAAATACCAAGAGAAGCTGGCGCCCCGCGGGCAGCCGCGCGGCTCGAATTCCGGCATGTCCGGACCGGTGGACGGATAATCGGTCGCCTGGTTCTCCCAAGTGACGATGCCGTCCTTCACGAAAATTTGCCAGCTGCACGAACCCGTGCAGTTGACGCCGTGCGTCGAGCGCACGACTTTATCATGCTGCCACCGTCTGCGGTAGACGTCCTCCCAATCGCGACTGGCAGGCGACACCTCGCTCCAGCCGTCGGAATGCTGTTCCCGTTTGGCGAAATAGTTGAGCTTGCGGAATAGCGGCGTTCTCGACTTGCCCATAGTTCTCCTCCTTGTCTGGATGCGGAGCGCGTTTACCCAGAAATGTCTGTTCCGTAACTAGAAATCTCTGATCCGTAATCTGTAGTTCAATGTATCACCGTGCGGATTCGACAGGCTGTGACCGACATCACCCGTTCATAAATTCGACACATTCCATTACCCGCCGATTTGCGACATCCGTCTGGCCGTGGGCGTGCGCGACCGGTTTGCCCCGGCCAGAGCGGCGGCCATCTCGTGCGTCTCGGGCTTCTCCTCCAGCGCCCGCCGGAACAGCGCCTCGATAGCGGCCGGATTGCCGGCGTGCTTGCGCACATTGTATTCGTCCGACCAGTACAAGCAGGACTTGATGTTTCCGTCGGCCGTCAGTCGCAGGCGGTTGCAGCTGCCGCAGAAATGATCGCTGACCGGACTTATGAGTCCGAAAGTTCCGGCCGCTCCATCCATGCGGAAGCTGCTGGCCGGGCCGTTGCCGTACACGTCCCCGCAAGGCGAGAAGCGCCAGCCCAGCCTGCGGCAAGTGTCCAACACGTGTTCGAGCGGCAAATATCCGGCTTTCCAGCCGGCGCTCTCGAAGCCGATCGGCATGTATTCGATGAAGCGGATATGAATCGGTTCCTCCCAAGTCATGCGCAGAAACTTCTCTACCTCGTCGTCATTAGTTCCCTTCATCAACACGACGTTCAGCTTGATCGGATCGAAGCCGACGCGGCGGCTCGCATTCAGGCCTTCCACGACTTTGCGGACATCGCCGCCTCGGGTGATCCTCGCGTATTTGTCCGGATCGAGGGAATCGAGACTGACGTTCACCCGCGTGACCCCGGCCTCCTTCAGCCGCTCTGCGAACGGAGCCAAATAAATCCCGTTCGTGGATAAGGCGATATCCTCGATGCCCGGAATCGCGGACAGCATGGCGACCAAGCGGTCGAGCCCCTTCCTGACCAGCGGTTCTCCTCCGGTAAGCCGCAGCTTCTTCACGCCGAGAGGGGCGAGCGTCGCCGCGACCTCGGCGATCTCCTCGTAGGACAGGATGCGATGCCCCGGTTCAAACTGCATCCCCTCTTCGGGCATGCAGTACACGCAGCGCAGATTGCAGCGATCCGTCACCGAGATGCGCAAGTAATCGTGTACTCTGCCGAATCCGTCAACCAATCGTTTCTCCACTCGCTTCACTCTCCTCGGGCCTGTCCTCCCATTCGTCCAGAACTTGCTTCATTCGGCGGCGCGCTTCCCGGACGATCCCTTCGATATCCTCGCGGGAAGGCCGATCCAGATGAATGCCCGCCAGCACGGCGACCGTGCGGCGAAGAGCCGATGCCGCCGCCACGGCCAGCTCGGCCGCCAGTCGATCTTCCCGGTGACCGGGCAGCGTCAGCACATCGACATGAACGGCTTCCCCCTCCTTGTCCGACCAGCAGGCCGTCGCCGTCGCGCCAATATGCGCCGCTCCCCCGGTAACGAGAAATACGACGTCTTTGCCCATGCCGTAATAACGAATATCTACTTGAGCAAGGCGATTGTTCTCTGCCCGGCCGCTTTTCATAAGCTTCGCGTCCTTCCGTTGTCGTCAACGCTTCCTCAGTATAGGCAGACGGTTCGCCGCCAGCTGTGACGATGATCACCATCCCTTTGCCGACAACGCATCTGTCACAGACATTTCGGAACTTGCGAAATTCCGCCCCCATATGTGATCGCGGTCACATAGTCCCTACATCGCCTGCTCTATAATCGGGATCGTAAAGCTATTTACTCCCGAGGAGGAATGTAAAATGAGTCAATTCGCCGCTACTGTCAACGCCACGGAGTATCCGCCGCATTTGAAGCACAAAGTCATTTTCGAAACTTTTCAACGTCTGGAGCCGAACGAGGCCATGCTGCTCATAAACGATCACGACCCCGTCCCTCTCCGCTACCAGTTCGAAGCGAATCACGCAGAGCACTTCACGTGGGACTACGTCGAACGAGGACCGGCGGTATTCCAGGTCAGAATCGGGAAAATCTGATGGCGCGCGTCGATATCCTCGATGAGAAGACGATCAAGATTACGGTAGGCTTGGAAGACGCGGTCTCGATGGTTCGGGAAGCTTCCCTCGGGATCGGCGAATACGCCTCCGAGATCGTAACCATCTACGAGAAGATGCCGGAGTTTCACTATACGTATTTCTGCTTCTACGCTTACGACTCCGCGCGCTTGTTCGAGAGAATGCTCGGAGTCGATCCGAAAGACTACACTTCCTTTTCCTTGGACGCGCCCGACTCTTTCTTCTACTCCCTCTACGGAGGGATGGCGGGGCTGTACGAAGAGGCCAAAAGGCGGGAGACCAAATAGTCGAGAGGTGAACGAGCATGGACCGCAAAGACGCCAAAATCGTCGAGCTGGACGTCAGGCCCCACCTTCGCAAGAAGCTGGAGCCGTTCCAATTGATCATGGATGCCGTGAGAAACCTCGGCAAGGACGACATCTTCGTCCTTCACGCCACCTTCAAGCCGGCGCCGCTGTTCGGCGTGCTTAAGATGAAAGGATTGGCGGGCAAAGCCGAGCAGATCGGTCCCGAGCACTGGATTTCCACTTTCGTGAACAAGAAGAACAAGAGCTGGCTGGACGACGGGGCAAGCGACGAGGAAGATAACGGGGAACGCGCGTCATCGGCGGCGGATAACGAACCGGCGCCGATCGGAGAGTCCAAAGTGGTCTCGCTGGACAACCGCGGCCTGGAGCCGCCCAAGCCGATGATTCGCACCCTGTCCGCTCTGGACCGCTGCCGGCCGGGAGACGAAGTGCACATTCATAACGACCGCGTGCCGATGTTCCTGATCGAAGAACTCCAAACGTTGGGCTATCCCTATACCGTAGAGGAGCAGCCGGACGGATCGGCGAAGGTTCGCATACAAAAACCGTAAGGAGGCGAGAACGATGTCCCGTCTCCCCTTTCTTTTTATCATCACCGGAATCGCCGGATTCGCGCTGTTCCACGGAGCCTCGCTGCTGTCGCTGTCCGGCTGGCTCGGCGAAGAGCTGCGCGGTCCGGACGGCTGGTTTCACATCCATCTGTTCGTGCTCGGCTGGGCGACCATGCTGGCTATGGGCGCCGTCTACCAGTTGATCAACGTCATTCTTCAGTCTTCGCTGTACAGCGAGCGGCTGGGCTACGTCCATTACGCGCTATTCTCCGTCGGCTTGTTCGGACTGCTCGTCGGGTTCGCGGGGGGTGACATCCACTGGATCGCCGCTTTCACTTCACTGGCGTTCTGCGGCATCATCGCGTTCGCCTGGAACATCGGCGCAACCCTGATTCGCGCGTCGAAGTGGAACGCGATCACGATCAGCGCCGCGTGCTCGGTCGTCTGCCTGCTGCTGACCGGCTTGTCCGGCATGGCGATGGGCCTGAATTTTGCGACCGGCATCTGGGCGAACTATCACGACAATCTGTTCGGAGCGCACATCTGGCTCGGGACGGTCGGCTGGTTCGGCCTGTTGATTACCGGGTTCAGCTACAAAATGCTGCCGATGTTTTACTTGTCGCACGATTATCCGATCAAGCTGCAAAGCGCCGTGCTGATCTTGTGGAACGCCTCCGTCACGATCGGAGCGTTGGCATTCCTGGCCGACTGGGACGCATGGGCGCTCCAGCTCGCGATTGCTCTGCTGGCGGCCGCGACCGTCCTCTACAACGTTCACCTGGTACAGATCAGGAAGAAGCGGCACAAGCGCACTCCCGGCTCGGGGATCAAGTGGTCGATATACGCAAGCCAAGCTTTCGCCATCATGACGATCGCCGCCTTCGTCTGCTCGGTCATCTATCCGGAGCGGATGCTGCTGTCCTCCTCCCTCGTCGTGGCAGGCTGGGCTTACTTGGGCGGCTGGGTATCGTTCACGATACTCGGTTACGCCTCCAAAATCGTTCCGTTCCTGTGGTGGACGCACAAGTACGGAAAACGCGCCGGCAAGCCCGGAACTCCGGTCATGGCGGATCTGCTGAGCGAGAAGCAAACGAATGTCGGGCTGACGTCGATCGCCGTCTTGAGCCTCCTTCTTCTGGGAGGACTTGCGGCAGGCTCATCCTGGTTGATCTCGATTGCCGGATCGGCTTTATCCCTTCTGTCCATCGCCTATATTGCGCTCATCTCGCTCGTATTCACCCGATAACTTTCATGAAATGGAGTGGATTGCAATGGCACACAGCGAAGATCATCTCCGCGACCTTCTTAAGGAAGTGTACGACCCCGAGCTGGGCGTCAACATCGTCGATCTCGGGCTCGTCTACGAAGTTCGCGACGAACCGGAACGGATCTACGTCAAAATGACGCTGACGACGCCGGGCTGTCCGATGCACGACACGATTGCCGGAGGGGTCAAATGGGTGCTCGCGGAACGTACCGGCAAAGAGGACGTCAACGTCGACATCGTCTGGGAGCCGAAATGGTCTCCTCGCATGATGTCGATGGAAGCGAAAGAAATGCTCGGCTTCTTCTGACCCGAATGTTTACGACAAATCGGTTGTCTCGGGCAAAAATGAAGAAATGGCGGTGCTGGAGGAAACTAACCTCGCGCCGCCATTTCTGTTTGTTCGAGCATCCGCTCTGTCTTTTCCTTGCTTACGTGATGGAACCATCGTTTTCGTCCAGCCGCACACGTGTCCGGGTGTCCTCGGCCTCATCGTGAGTCGCTGTAACCGCGCTAAGTGGGGTTGGAGCAGCAAATGGGCCGGATGAGTCGCTGTAACCGCGCTGAGTCGGGTTAAAGCAGCAAATGGGCCGGTAGAGTCGCTGTAACGGTGCTGAGTCGGGTTGGAGCAGCAAATGAGCCAGTAGAGTCGCTGTAACCGTGCTGAGTCGGGTTGGAGCAGCAAATGGGCCGGTAGAGTCGCTGTAACGGTGCTGAGTCGGGTTGGAGCAGCAAATGGGCCGGATGAGTCGCTGTAACCGTGCTGAGTCGGGTTGGAGCAGCAAATGGGCCGGATGAGTCGCTGTAACCGTGCTGAGTCGGGTTGGAGCAACACATGGGTCGATAGAGTCACTGTAACCGCGCTGAGTCGGGTTGGAGCAGCAAATGAGCCGGATGAGTCGCTGTAACCGTGCTGAGTCGAGTTGGAGCAGCAAATGAGCCAGTAGAGTCGCTGTAACCGTGCTGAGTCGGGTTGGAGCAGCAAATGGGCCGGTAGAGTCGCTGTAACGGTGCTGAGTCGGGTTGGAGCAGCAAATGGGCCGGATGAGTCGCTGTAACCGTGCTGAGTCGGGTTGGAGCAGCAAATGGGCCGGATGAGTCGCTGTAACCGCGCTGAGTCGGGTTGGAGTAGCAACTGGGCCAGTAGAGTCGCTTTAACCGTGCTGAGTCGGGTTAGAGCAGCACATGGGCCGGCAATGTTACTGTAACCGCGCTGAGTCGGGTTGGAGTAGCAACTGGGCCAGCAATGTTACTGTAACCGAGCTGAGTCGGGTTAGAGCAGCGATGACACAGCTCCTGCTGGGTTCGCCTAATCTTCCTCGTCCGGAGAATTGACCATGATGCGGGCAACTTGAGTTAGTCTGTCGTACAGCATTTCTCTTGCCGGGCCGGCAAGCCCGATCTCGTCCATCGCCTCTTTCATGCAGCGAAGCCATGCTTCCGCTCTTCGCGGAGTAACCGGGAAAGCCATATGCCGCTGCTGCATTCTCGGAGGTCCGTACTGGTCGGAGTAGAGCGGCGGACCTCCCGCGAACTGGGTCAGAAACAGCGTTTGTTTGCGCATGATTTCCTCGACTCCGTCCGGAAACAACGGGGATAGATCGGCGTCCCGGTACACTCTCGGATAGAAAGCCTGCACCAACCGCCGAATCGTCCCTTCCCCTCCGATCGTGTCGTATATCGTCTTCGGTTCCTCGGTCAGCATATTCCCCATCCTTTCTCCAAAAAGCTATCCCCATCATAAACTCGGAAATCCCGGCCTGCTGTGACGTCCGTCACGGTAAAAAGGAGCCTTGCGGCTCCTAAATCAAGCTAAGCGTCTTCGAACGTTCGGGACAGTTAACCCACAAACGCCATGTCATTCTTCCTTCCGAACGGGGCGGTCAGGCCCCGGCAACTCGCCGATTGGAGCCGATGTCGCTGAACATGCCCGCATAGTTTTTCACTTCGTCCGCATCGTTCTTGATCGCCGTAACGCTTAACCACTCCAGGTAGATCTCTCCGTTTTTCCGCCGATTCCAGATTTCCCCTTGCCAATATCCTTTTTCCCGCAGGGAGCGCCACATTTCGTCGTAGAAGCTCTTATCCTGCTTGCCGGACTTCAGAATGCTCGGCTTCTTCCCGATCGCCTCCTCCGCCGAATAGCCCGTAATCGCGGTGAAAGCGGGGTTGACCGAAGTGATGACGCCGTTCGTGTCCGTAATGAGAATCGCTTCGATCGTATTTTCCAGCACGTTGGCGGACAGCGTAAGTTTGTCCTGGAAGAACATCCAGTTGACGAGGACGAAGCTGGCCAGCGCGATCTGCGCGAGCGCCATAAATCCGATCGAATACTGGCCGGTCAGGCCGTAGATCGCCGTAAGCAGCAGCGGCGGGAAAAACCCGCCCAAGCCGCCCATGGCCGAGATCATGCCGTTGGCGATGCCCGCTTGCTTGGTGAAATAGAGCGGCACGAGCTTGAAGATCGTTCCGTTGCCGGTTCCCGCGCACAACGCAACAGTCAGGCAGCCGACCGTATACAGCGCGATCGAGGGCGAGAAAGACAGCAGAATGGCGGCTGCGGTCAAGCCCGCAAATACGAACATTAAAATTTTGAACGGATTAAAGCGGTCCCCGAGCCAGCCTCCGATCGGTCTCATCGCCGTGGCCAGCGCGATAAAGCCGGCCGTGCGCATGCCCGCATCCACCTTGTCCAGATCGAAGTGGCTCACCAGAAAGTTCGGCAAGTATACCGTGAAGGCAACGAAAGAACCGAACGTCAGAAAGTAGAACAGGCACAGAAACCACAGCTTCTCGTTGCCCGACACCGCTCTGATCTGCTCCATGATCGGCGTGCGAACCGGCGTCTCCTTCCGATCGCCGAGCAGGAAGTTGAAGCCCGCGAGCAGCACCAGCGCGATGCTGTAGAGCATAACCGTCCTGGACCAGCCGATCGCGCTGGCCAGCACCGGAGCTCCGAACGCGGATAAGGCGGTTCCCAGGTTGCCGATGCCGTAGATGCCGTTGACGAAGCCGTGCCGTTCCTTCGGGTAGTACTTGGGCAGCGACGTCACCCCGACGGAGAATACGGCGCCGCCGATTCCGAGGAATACGCCGCCCACGATCAGATCGGCGAAGGAATCCGCCTGGCTGACCCAGAATACGGGCGCGAGCAGCAGTACGAAGCTGATCATGAACAGCTTGCGCGCTCCGTGCCGATTCGTCCAATAGCCGTACGGAATGCGCATGATCGAACCGATCAGCACCGGAATCGCCGTCACCCAGGCGAGCTGGGACGAAGTCAGCTGGATGTCTTCTTTAATGTAGGGCATTAGAGAAGACAAGATCACCCATACCATAAAGCCCAAAACCAAACTTACCGTTTGCAGCGGCAGTTGAAACTTTTTTGCGTCTTGCATTCGCGCAGCTCCTCTCCTCTATGCCTATCAGTCCGGATTCGTAATCCAATGTACCATCGATAGGAATCGGAGCACTGTGACGCGAGTCACCGCCGCGCGCACCAACCGCCGTCCAGCGCGGAATCGTTCATAAAACGGACAAAAAAGCAAGCGGCGCATTTAAAACGAAAAACGACCGGCTTGCCGCAAGCGGACAAAGCTAGTCGTTTCTGGCTCTGGCGAAGAAAAGCAAAACGAACGATACGGCGATCATCGACAGCGTCCACGCCCAGGCCATCGTTGCGTTGCCGGCGTCTACGGCTATGTAGATCGCGGTCGGCGTCGTCTGCGTTCGGCCCGGAATGTTCCCGGCGATCATCAGCGTGGCGCCGAACTCTCCGAACCCTCGGGCGAATCCCAGCACGTAGGCCGTTACGAAAGAGCGGTAAGCCAGCGGCAGCGTAATGTAGGCGAACACTTGGCGCTCGTTCGCTCCGCTGGAGCGCGCCGCCTCTTCCAAGCCTTTGTCGACGGACAGGAACCCCGTCTTCATCGTCTGGTAGACCAGCGGGAAGGCGACGACGACCGACGCGATCACCGCGGCCCACCAGGAGAAGACGATCGGAGCGGCGAACAGCCACTCCGCGAACTTCCCGATCCAGCTCCTTCTCCCCAGACTGACGAGAAGCAGAAACCCGACGACCGTCGGAGGCAAGACAAGCGGCAGCATGAACGCCGTCTCCAGCAGCGTCTTCCCTTTGAACGAACGCCGGGTCATCCACCTTGCCGCTCCTACGCCCAGCGCCATCGCCGCGACGCTGGACAGGAGCGCGACCCGCAGCGACAGCGCGATGGGCGACCAGAACGCTTGCCAATCCAGTTCTCCGATCATTTGGCCGCCGGCACCGAGAAGCCGTATTTGACGAACACGTCCAGCGCGGCTTGCGATTGAAGATAATCGTATAGGACGCCCGCTTGATCGGCGTTCTTCGTCGCCTTCACGATGCCGATCGGATATTCCACAGGCGTGTAGGCGGCCGGATCGACGGAGAATGCGATGCCGACCTTATCCGAAGTGAGAGCATCGGTCTTGTAGACGAAGCCCGCTTCCGCGTTGCCCGTCTCTACGTATTGAAGCACTTGGCGAACGTCCTTCGCCTGCACCAGCTTCGGCTGCAGCGAGTCCCACAGCTGTGCGTTCGTCAGCGCTTCTTTGGCATAGTTGCCGGCCGGAACGCTCTCGGGAATGCCGATGGCGACTTTCTTGATCTCGTCATTGGCCAGATCCGCCGCGCCTGCAATGCTTATTTTACCGTCCGTCGGCACGACGACGACCAATTCGTTGTTCAGCAGGTTCGTTTGCCGATCCGCATCAATCAGTTGATTGTCGACCAGCGCCTTCATGTTTTTGGTCGCGGCGGACAAGAACAAGTCTGCCGGAGCCCCTTGCTCGATCTGCTGCTGCAGCGCCCCGGATGCGCCGAAGTTAAACACGAGCTTGATGTCCGGGTGCGCCTTCTCGAACAGCGGCTGAATTTCGTTCAGCGCGTCGGTCAGGCTCGCAGCCGCCGATACGGTAAGCTCGACTTGCTTCGCAGGAGCCGACTTCGAATTCGAACCGCACGCAGCCAATACGACGGACAAGACAACGACAAGCAGCATAACCATACTTTTTCTAACAAATTGATGCATTCTTTCTCCCCACCCCTATGTTTAGATATAATTAGACATAATTGATGATTATAAACTTGTCAGGTCAGATTGTAAATCGAGCGACGACCGATGCGCGCCTTGTCGGATCGAATACTATTTTCGCTTACTTATCTGAAAGCGGAAGTGACGACCATCACAAAACTCATTTTAATTATATTAAAACATATTTAGATATAACCATCTATCATTCCGCATCTACTCAAACACAGCAAAAAGCTCCTTGCCGGCAAGTTGTGCCGACCAGGAGCTTACTGAATACGTCCCTCCGGTGCGCTTTACTTTAGCAGAGCTTTCAGTACATCGTCCACTTTGGTGCTGTTCGCGATCGGACCGTCGTTCATCCAATGGAACATTTCGACTTCATGCAGGTTCCCTTTTTGGACGGCGGGAACGTTTTTCCACAACGGATGATTTTGGAATTCCTTGGCGTCGTCTTCGCCGGGCTTGTCGTACGTGATGAAAATATGATCGGCATCGAAATCCGGAATCATTTCCGCCGAGATCAGAGGGGCGGAGTTGTCCTCTCCCCATGCGAACTCCTTGATCAACTTGGACGGCTGCAAGCCTAAATCCCCGTACAGCACGTCGGCGGAGAAGTTGCTTGGACCGCCGTAAATTTGAATGCGCTCGGCTCTCGTAAACCGAATGAACATGACGGTTTCGTCGCCGATGGCCTGCTTCAGCGATTCGCGGGCTTTGGCTGTTTTGTCCTCGTACTCGTTCAACCAAGCTTCCGCCTGCTCCGGCCTGCCGATCACGTCCGCCACCTTTTTCAACGTGTCCTTCCATCCATCCTCGCCGCTGAACACGTAAGTGGGAGCGATTTTCGCAAACTGCTCGTATCTCCCTTCCTGGGCGTAGGCCGGATAAGCGAGCAGGATCAGCTCGGGCTTCTCCTGAAGAATCAATTCCAAATTAATGCTGCTCGTGCTGATCGCCGGCAAATCGCCGATTTGATCTTGCAAATACGGCAGAGGGCGGGTCCCGTACATCGTCTGCGTCAGCGGTTTGACGCCCAGGGCCAGCAGGAAGTCGTCCAGATAGACTCCGACGATGCGTTCCGGGGCTCCCGACACTTCCGTCGTGCCGAATTCGTGCGTATAGGAACGGGCCTCTCCGCCCGAAGCTTCGGACGCCGTCTCTGTCGAAGCCGCCGGATCGGCTTCGGCGCTTGGCGCGGCCGATTCCGCTTGTTGGCTTGCTTCCGCCTGCACGCTCGGCTCCGCTTGTTCGTTCTGGCGGCCGCATGCGGTCGCCAATACGGCTGTCATGAGCACAATCAAAATCAGATAAAACCCGACGCGTTTGTTAGCGTTTCTCTTGTCCACTGTGTTCTCCCTCGTCTTTTTGTCATTGATTATCATTCTCAATGACAGTGTAGCACGGGCTGAAACCTCATCTCCATGACCGATTGTACGTTCATTTTTGCACGATTGTTGGCAGCGCCCGGCTGGAAGGAACAAGGCAACGGACTGCGTCCTGCAGCTTCAACCGATGGGCGATGATGCCGAAAGTCATCCAAACGTCGAAACGAACCTCGTAGCAGCGGTCGGCTTGCACGACAGGCAAGCTCCTCCATCGGGGATCGTCCGCCAACTCGTCCCAATACGGTCGGCCCGCCGGGTCCACGACAAGGAACAGGTGATCCGCCTGCAATTCGAACAGAGCTTCCGGAGCGACGGAAGCATAGCCGGAGGGCTTGTCCCAAGCAAGCTGCAGCACGGATTCGGAAGGCTTCAGGCCGAGATCCTGGTACAATACGGTTCCCGAATAGCCGCCCGGTCCCCCGTACAGACGAATACGCCTATCATTGCATATCCGAATCAGCGCGACCGTCTGATCGCCGATCTCCGCCAGCTGCGTTCGGGCCGATTGCAAAACCTGTTCGTGATGGGAAATCAGCGCTTCGGCCTGCGGCAACCGGTTCAGCAGCTGTCCGATAATGCGTACGCCGTGCTCCCAATGATGAAGACCTTTGCGTATGCTGTACGTCGGCGCGATTTCGGAGAAGCGGTCGAATCTGCCGTCGCCGCCGTACGAGTGATGTCCGAGAATAATGAGATCGGGCTTGGCGTCGGCAATCTCGCCGAAATCGAACGAGAGCAGCGACCATTCCTCCACGCCGTTCAAATAAGCGTTTAAGTAGCTTTGACGGAAGTTGTTTCCGACGCATTTCAGGACAGGTTTGACGCCGAGCGCGATCAGGAAATCTTCGACGTACAGCCCTATGATCCGAATCGGGCCGAACGGGCGGTCGGGCGGATCGGCCGTCAGACCAAGCGACTGCATGTGCAGCGGAAACGGCTGGGAAACGTCAACATGCTTGGCGAAATGCCGGCGCGCGAACTCCTTGGGCGACACGCCGATAACCTGCTTGAATTGCCTGCTGAAGTAAAACTCGTTGCGGTAGCCTACGCTTTCCGCGATTTCCCGCAATTTGCGGTCGCTGAACAGCAGCTGCTTCTTGGCATGGCGAATTCGAATTTCCGTCAGCATCTCCATCGGGCTCTTGCCCGTCTCTCTCTTGAAAATGAAAGAATAGTGCGAGGGACTCATATTCGCCGCCTTGGCCAGCTCTTCCCGCGTAATCTGCTGTCCGTAGCCTTGTTCCATCAACCTGACCGTCTCTTGAATCGCTTCCTTCGATTCCCGATTCTCCCGGCGCTCTATGCGGGACTTCCACATTTTCGACAGGATATCGAGAAAACGAATCGAATGGGCGAACGCCAAGTATTCCTGCAGCCCGTCCTCCTGTCTATCCGCGTCCATCCAGCGTCCGATCTCTTGGGCCAGATGGTTGTCCACCAAGCCGGATACCGGAAAAATCGCCGGCTCCATGACGACGGAAGCCGCGTCCCCGACCGCTTCGTCTCCCTCCGTCTGTCCGACCCGCCAAACGTCGAACTCGACCGCCCGGCAGCGCAGCGTTTGCTCTCCCTCGCCGCGGATTCGCACGCGTTCCCCGGGGAGCAGCAGCCAGCAGCTGTCCGGAAACAGGACCGCATCGGCTTGCTCCCTTGCCAGTCGCGCCCTGCCGGCGTCGACCATAAGAAGCAAGTGCCTCCTCGACCGGCCTTCCGGGAGCACATCGGCCAGAAGGGCCTCCGACAACTCCCCCTTACGCGTTACCGTCGCATGCATAACGCCGCCCGGATACGCCGAGCCTGTGCGTCCGTTCTTCATCCGCATTCACCGACCTCGAAATCATCGCTAATCGTTTGCATCGACTTGCAAACTATTGACGTCCCTTGTTCAAAATGCCCAAATACGCGATCCACGGTCCGACGTCCTCCCGATATCTCTCGGCCATGACCCGCACGATCTGGGCGATGTGCGTCAGATCGTGGGCGACCCAAGTCGACACCAGTTCCCTCGCCTTGACCGCTCCGAAGGCGGGATGCGAACCGACGTCTTCCAGTCGCGCCTCCGAATCGATCAGCGCTTTCAGCCTGGCCGTATTTTGCAGCCGGATCTCCTTGAATTCGCGCAGCTTCCGATCGATAGAGCCATCGGCGGCTTCGTTCAAATGAGAATAACGGTCGAACGGAGGAAACGGCTTGCCCTCCCCTTCCCGCAGCAGCCATTCCAGCCGGGGAATCCAGTTCGTCCGCTCCCCTTCGATCAGGTGCGCCACAACCTCGGACGCGTTCCACGTTCCTTCGCCTTCGTTGCAGCTCAACCACTCTTCGGACAAGCCGGACAGCAGCGCTTCCAGCGTCGCCGGCGTGCGTTCCAATACTTCGATCGCCTGTTCCAGCCTGAAATTCATGATCCCGCTCCCTCCCTTCAGGAATTCGGCGCCTCGTCCAGACGCGCGAATAGAATAGGGTCGAGGCCGACCGGCTTGCCCGATTGCCTTCTGAGCGCGCTGTTGATCTGACCGCGATGGTACTGGCCGTGAAGCGCGACGTGAATGAGGATGTCGCGGATCGAAGTGCGGAATTTCGTTCCGCTCTGGTTGGCGTAGTCGAGCATGCGATCCAGATCCGTCTCCGTCAAGCCGTCGATATAGCGTTTGTATCGCTCTTCGTTGCCCCGAACGAGCGCCTCCAGCGAAGCGACGTCGCTCTCCTCCCACAGCTTCAGATGAGCAGTGCTCTTCCCTTCCAGTCTCGTCGCCCATACCTGCTCGGCGATGAGAATGTGGCGGAACAGCTTGCCGATCTCCCCGTCTGCGACCGGCTGCTCGCGAAGGCCCGCCAGCAGCGCGTCGTTAGCCCAGTACATATGATCCATCATGCGGCGAATCGTCAACATTGCGTTTTCCCCCTATCAATTGGCGTCTCCTTTATACCCGATCCAATTGCGTTTCATCCGCCGGTCCGTTTTGCGTACCCGTCGGCTGCCCGATTCCTGTTCGCCTGGTCTCCTGTGCGCCCGTCAGCATTCGGTCAAGTCCACCTTGCCGCCCACAGCTTCATCTCGTGACAGATGACGTGCAGATCCTGCCCCTTCGGGGTAAGCGTGTATTCCACCGTAACCGGAACGGTCGGATAGACGACCCGCTCGAGGACGCCCTGCTCTTCGAGATGGCGCAGCGTGCTGGTCAGCGCGCGGGGGCTTACGCTGGGGATTTTGCGCTGGAGCTCCCCGAAGCGAAGCGTCCCGCAGAACAGCTCGCGAATGACGAGGAACGCCCACTTCCCGCCGAGCACGTCCAACGTTTTTTCGATATTGCATTCGATATGCACCGGATTTTTCGGAATATAGCTGCTCGCTTTTTTAACCGAATTCATGCAGTCTCTCCTCCAAGCCTGTAACTATATTTAAGTATAGTAGCTATACTGCCTATAATTAAGTGAAAAACATTTCACTTCTTCAAATTGTATACGAACTTTTATAGAATGAGAAGGCAACGAAAACGAATTCAAGGAGGCTGCTTGGAATGAAATATCGCAGATTGGGCGGAAGCGGACTTAAGGTCAGCGAAATCAGCTTGGGGAGCTGGCTTACATATGGCGGTTACGTGGAACGGGAAAACGCGGTGAAATCGATCAAGACGGCGTACGACCTGGGCATCAACTTTTTCGATACGGCCAATGTGTACGAGAGAGGCGCGGCGGAAGAGCTGGTCGGCAAGGCGCTGAAGGAGTATCCGCGCGAATCCTACGTGCTGGCGACGAAAGCGTTCTGGCCGATGGGAGAAGGCCCGAACGACCGCGGCCTGTCCCGCAAGCATGTTGTCGAGCAGGCCAACGCGAGCTTGAAGCGTCTCGGCCACGACTACGTGGACATCTTCTACTGCCACCGTCACGATCCGGAGACGCCGCTGTACGAGACGCTGCGCGCGATCGACGATCTCGTTCGCCAAGGCAAGGCGCTCTACGTCGGCGTAAGCGAATGGCAGGCTTCCCAGATCGCGGAAGGGCTCGGCGTAGCCGACCGTTACCTGCTCGACCGCATCGTCGTCAACCAGCCGGTGTACAATATGTTCGAGCGCTACATCGAGAAGGAAGTCGTTCCGCTCAGCGAACGCTCCGGCATCGGCCAAGTCGTCTTCTCTCCGCTCGCGCAAGGTCTGCTTACGGGCAAGTATTCGTCGGCTTCCGACATCCCGCAGGACAGCCGGGCCGCGAAGCTGGATTGGGTGCGCAAAGGCATTACCGAAGAGAAAATCGCCAAGGTAAAGCAGCTGGAAGGCATTGCGAAGGAACTGGACATTTCCGTAGGCAATCTCGCTCTGGCGTGGATTTTGCGCCTGAACAACGTGGCGAGCGCGCTCGTCGGCGCCAGCCGTCCGGAGCAGGTGACGGAGAACGCCAAAGCGTCCGGCATCGAGCTTAGCCCGGAAGTTCTGGATCGTATCGAGGAAATTCTGAAATAGGAGCGAACGAGATGGCTAAAGTAGTCGTTACCGGGGGCAGCGGCATGCTCGGAAGATGGGTCGTTCGCCATTTCGTCGAGCAAGGCTACGACGTGCTGAACGTCGACACCCGCCGCCCGGACGAACCCGTATGCAAGACGCTGCTCGCCAATCTGGAAAACCTCGGCGAAACCTACGGCGCGCTGTCCGGCGCCGACGCCGTCGTTCATCTGGCGGCCATACCGGCAGCGCACATTTATACGCCGGAGGTCACGTTCCGCAACAACGTCATGTCCACCTACAACATTTTGGAGGCGGCGGCCGGACTCGGCATTCGCAAAGCGGTCATCGCGTCCAGCGAGTCTTCGTACGGCATCGTGTTCGCGGTTCATCCGCCCGCTCCGCAGTATGTTCCGGTGGACGAGAACCATCCGCAGCTGCCGGAAGACAGCTACGGCCTGTCCAAAGTCGTCAACGAGAAAACCGCCGAGATGTTCCACCGCCGCACCGGCATGCAAGTCGTCTCCCTGCGGCTGGGCAACGTCATTCCGCCGGAATGGTACGAGCGGTTCCCTTCGTTCATTAACCGGCCGGAGGAACGGGATCGCATTTTGTGGAGCTATATCGACACGCGCGACGCCGCCTCCGCCTGTCGGCTGGCGATCGAGACGGACGGCCTTGGCGCCGTAGCGCTCAACATCGCCGCGGACGACTCCAGCATGGCGGTTCGCAGCCGCGATCTGCTGACCGCCCGTTATCCCGGCGTCACGGACATCCGAACGCCGCTGGAAGGGCACGAGACGCTGCTCGACAACGCGAAGGCCAAGCGCCTTCTCGGCTGGCAGCCGGTTCATCGCTGGCGGGACGAAGTCGGTCCGTAATCGCGGGGAAGCACCCTTCGCAACCTCAAAAAAACCGTTCTTATCGTAAAGGGCAGGTCGTGCCTCCATTTTAGGAGAGAACGGTTTTTTGGCAATTCCCCGGGCTCTTCAAGCTTTGGGGCCATTTTCGAGACGGCGAACGGTTGCGCCGCCAGATGATCCTCCATCCCGGGGGCAAGCAAGCTCCCACTCCTCTCAGGCGGACGGAACCGCCGGACGAATGAACTTGGCGACGATGCCGTGCTTCGGCGACCCGAGGAAGCTGATCATGAACACGATACCCGTCGCGAACGCCATCGAACCCGATATCGACGTATCCAGCCAGACCGCGACGTAATAGCCCGCTATGGCGGAGACGACGCCGAACAGACCGCTTAGCCCGAGCATGACGGCGAGCCGGTCCGTCCACAAATATGCGGCTGCTGCCGGCGTAATGAGCATCGCTACGACCATAATCGCGCCAACCGCATCGAAGGCGGCCACGGTCGTGACCGAGACGAGCGACATGAACACGTAATGCATCAGCACGACCGGAATGCCCAGGCTCGCCGCCAGCGCGGGGTCGAAGGAAGTGATTTTCCACTCCTTATAGAACGCCAGGATGACCGCCACGACGACGATCAGCACAAGCGAGAGGATGAATACCGCCTCCGGAATCGCTCCAAGCCAAGGCAGCTCGATTTTCTCCCACGGGATAAACGTAATCTCTCCCATCAGCGTGTGCTTGACGTCGAGGTGGGCGTTGCCGACCTTCGTCGCGATGAGCACGACGCCGATCGCGAACAGCGAAGTAAACACGACGCCGATCGAAGCTTCCTGCTGCACGCCGCGGGAATGAAACCATTGCACGAGCACCGACGTCAGCAGCCCTGCGGCGATCGCGCCGAGCAGCATGTGCACGCCGCTCAGCTCGCGCGTAACCAGATAGGCGACGACGATGCCCAGCAGCACCGTATGGCTGATCGCGTCGGCCATCATCGCCATTCTCCGCAGAATGAGCAGCGCTCCGATAAATCCGCAAGACAATCCGACCAGAGAAGCGGTCAGCAATATCCAACCGGCATAACTCATCTCAGCTCCCCCTCTCCAGCGCGCTTTGTTGTACGAACGTCGTTCTTCTGAGCTTTTTGCGCTGCGCGTACTGCTGCACGGCCAGCACGACCAGCCCCTTGCGCGCGCCGAAGGCGAGCGAGACGACGAACAGACAGGCGGCGGCGATCACGATAAACGGCCCGGTCGGCCAGCCTTTACCGTACGTGCTGATCAACGTTCCGATCATTCCCGCTCCTCCGCCGAACAAGGCGGACAGAACGACCATCCATTTGAACGATTGGGTCCAGTACCGGGCGCTGACCGCCGGGATAATGAGCAGCGCCGCCATCAGGATGACGCCGACCGCCTGAATGCCGACGACGATGACGAGCACGAGCGCCCCCATATAGATAGCGCCCATCCAACGGGTCGACATGCCCAGCCCTTTGGCGAACGCCGGGTCGAACAGGAACAGCTTCCACTCCTTGAAGGCGATGCCGGCCACGAGCAGCACGATCGATGCCAGCACGATCATCATCAGCACATCCTTGCGCACCATCGAAGCCGCCTGCCCGAAAATAAAGCTGTCCAAGCCGCTCTGGCTCGCGCCCGCCATCCGGTTGACGAAAGTCAGCATCATAATGCCGAGTCCGAAGAAGACGGACAAAATGATGCCCATCGCCGCATCCTCCTTGACGCGGCTGGACGAACGAATCCAGTGGATCAGCAGCGCGCCGATCAAGGCGCTGACGGCCGCTCCCGCAATCATGACCGGCAGATTCTTGAAGCCCATCAGGGCAAAGCCCCCGACGACTCCCGGCAGCGCCGCGTGGGACAGGGCGTCGCTCATCAGGCTTTGCCGCTTCCAATAGGCCAGACAGCCCATGATGCCGGCCGCCGTGCCGAGGATCAGCGTGCTCAGCAGCACCCATTGCGCGTTATGGGACAGTCCGATCATCCCGACAACCCCTCCATCCAGCGAAGCGTTCCGCCATACGTACGGAATATATTTTCTCTCGTGAACGCGTCCGCGGTAGGTCCGTGAGCGACGACAGTCCGATTGAGCAGCAGCACGTGATCGAAATAATCCTCCACCGTCTGCAAGTCGTGATGGACGACCAGCACTGTCCTGCCCTTGCTCTTGAGCAGCTTGAGCGTATCCATGATCGCCCGCTCGGTAGCGGCGTCGACCCCGGCGAGCGGCTCGTCGAGGAAATACAGGTCTGCGTCCTGGATCAGCGCGCGGGCGAGGAACACCCGCTGCTGCTGCCCGCCGGAGAGCTGGCTGATCTGGCGCGAGGCGTAATCGGCCATTCCCATCTGATCGAGCGCCTCCAGCGCCTTCTCCCTGTGCAGCTTCTTCGGCCACTTCAGCCAGCCGATCCGGCCGTACAGCCCCATCAGGACGACATCGAGCGCGTTCGTCGGGAAGTCCCAATCGACGGACCCCCGCTGCGGCACGTAGCCGATCCGCTCCTTCGCCTTGGCGTAGGTTTCTCCGAAGAAACTTACCGTTCCGGACAGCTTCGGATGCAGCTCGAGCAGCACTTTGAGCAGCGTCGATTTGCCTGCGCCGTTCGGTCCGACGATGCTCGTCATCGTCCCGGGACGAACCTCGAAGCCGACGCGGTCGAGCACTTTGTTTTTCCGATAGGAGGCCGACAGTTGATTAACGTTGATTACCGGAAGCATGCGGCTCCCCCTTTCATTTCAGCGCTTGATAGATCGTCTCGACGTTATGCCGGTACATCCCCGCATAAGTTCCTTCAGGCGTGCCGGCATCGCCCATCGCGTCGGAGAACAGCTCGCCGCCCAGCTTGACGTCCAGTCCCTGCTTTTTGGCGCCTTCGATGACCGCATTGATCGACGCCGGGTTGATGCTGCTTTCCACGAAAACGGCCGGCACTTGATGCTCCAGCAGCAGCCCGATCGTATCCTCGATGTCCGACAGCCCGATTTCCGCCTCCGTGCTCAGCCCCTGCAAGCCGACCACCTCGATGTCCAGCATGCGGCCGAAGTAACCGAACGCGTCGTGCGCGGTGACGAGCACCCTTCTCTCCTGCGGAATTTGCGTCAGCTTCTCCGTCGCCTCCTGCTTAAGCGCGTCGAGTTCGGCGAAATATTTCGTCTTGTTGCTGTCGAAGTAATCGGCGTCCTCCGGCGAAGCCTCCTTCAGCTTCTCGGTTGCGGCCCCGAGCGCGTGCTTCCACAGGTCGATGTCGAACCAGACGTGCGGGTCGGTCGCCCCTCCTTCGTCCTTCAAGAGCCGGTCCTCGGCTATGCCGTCGCTGATCGCCAGCACCGGCTTGCTCTTGCCGATCTCCTCGAACACCTTGACCATATTGGCCTCCAAGTGAAGTCCGCTGTAGAAAATCACGTCTCCGCCTTCCAGCTTCCCGATATCCCCTTGTGTCGCGTTGTACAGATGCGGATCGACGCCCGGTCCCATCAGGCTTTGCACATTGACCCGGTCGCCTCCGATGACGGACATCGGCTCGGCGATTTGCGCGATTGTTGTCACGATGTCTATTTTTTCCCCTTTTGCCGCCTTGCTCTTGTCGTCGGATTCATTGGAACCGCACGCGGTCAGAGCCCCTAACAACGCCAACAGACATACTCCCGCAACCGCTTTTTTGCTTTTGAACAACCTTTTCTCCACTCTCTTTCTCCTCCTGATCCAATTGTGTACTCGGCGAAATATTTTTACCTAATGCAAAACTTGTGTACGTGTTTAAAATAATTATCCCAGGGCAATTTGTCAACCGTTTCTTGTAAAAAAAGCAGCGATCCGAGTCGCTCTTGGCGGTCATGGAGTAGCTGGACTGCGTGAACCGGAGGTAAAACGGCATAAAAAAAAGCGCAAGCCCAAGGGGATTATTCCCTTGAAACTTGCGCGTTTCGCCTCATTCGGCCCTGCATGCTTAAAGCTCCGGCGAGCATGCCGTTGGCGGTTCGCCTGGCGCTGATCGGATCTGCCGGACTTTACCGGCCTTCCTCCCGCCCGGACGCATCGCTTTCTTGCCGCTTGACGCCATCCATGAACCATTCGATCGCTTTCATCGCGTCTTCCAGGGCGGACGGGTCGGCCGCTTCCCGGGAGGCCAGCCACAGCGATGTCTCGTTCAAAGCTCCCGACAGAAAATGCGTCGTCACTTCCAACGGAACCGCCTTCAGGTAGCCGAGCTCCTGCATAATTTCCAGTTGTCCGCGCAGCAGGCGCATGGAATGCTTCTGATCCATGGCCCTCCAGACCTCCCAGCCTAATATGGCGGGACCGTCGATCAGCATAATCCGTTTGTTGCGCGGCTCTACCGCGGCCAGCACAAAGGCGCGGCAGCCGAAGAACAGCTGCTCCCACACGTCGTCGCTTGCCGATGCCGCCTGCTCGATCCGTTCCGCCACTTCCTGCTGCACCGCTTCGAGCACCGTGCGAAACAAATCCTTCTTGTTGCGAAAATGGTGGTACACCGCGCCGCGCGTAATGTTCGCCTCTTGGACGACCGCCTCCAGCGCCGTGTCCGCGTAGCCCCGTTCGGTAAAATGCTCCCTGGCGATCTCGACCAACCGGCGAATCGTCTCCTGCGCTTCCTCTTTGCTCTTCCTCATCGTACGCTCCGTCTGCCTCCGGAAATGTTCAACCTTGGCGTTCTTCCTCCGCATTCCATATCTCTTCCGAGTACTGTTTGCCGAACGATTCGGACGGAGGAATAATCTTGATCACATCGATCAGTATACCATTCGGATCGGAAGTCAGGAAGTGACGCTGCCCGAAGTCCTCGTCGCGGATGTCCAGATGCAGAGGAAGCCCTGCCCCGCGTATAAGCCGATCGTATTGGGCATCGACGTCGTCCGTCTCGAAGTTGAGAATCATCCCTCTCGCTTGCGTGCGATAAGCCTCCGGAATCGTCGGATGCGTATAATCGATGATCGCCAGCTCGTAAGCCGCTCCGTCGCCTCCCGTCCTTAAGCTCACATACCAGTCCGCTTCGAACACCGTCTCGAACCCGAAATGCCCGACGTAAAAAGCGGATGTCTCCTGCACCTTGTCCGTCATAATAACGGGATAAAAGCTGTTTGTCTTCATAATTGCAGTCTCCTCTCGATTATCGATTCTTTGTTAATTTAACATACATACTGTATGTATGTAAATAGACAATCGAATTCCGCTCATACGAAGCACATTGTTCTATGAAATCGAGTATCGTCCCCGAAATTCTGCTCAAACGAAGGACACTGTTCTAAGAAATCGAGTATCGTCCACAGAAAAAACGCAAGTTCCGGGGCGATAGAGCCCTGAAACTGCGTTTTTTTCCTCATTGCCATTCCTAATCCTGGACCGTATCCTCGGCTGTCCTACACAGTTAGAATCAACTCATTGGGACGGCGCCCTGTCTTCCCTTTACCAGGCGTAAGCCTGAGGAGCCGACCCTCCCGGTCCCGGGAAAATCTCGTCGATGCGCTTCAACACGTCGTCCGACAGTTCGAGATCGACGACGCGCAAAGCGCCTTCGAGCTGGCCGAGCGTGCGCGGCCCGATAATCGGCGCCGTCATCGCCGGATGAACGAGCGTCCAAGCGAGCGCCACGTTCGCATCACTCTCTCCGATGTCGCGGCACAGCGCCCCGAACGCTTCCAACTGCGCCCGATGGCGCTCCACGCGCTCCGGATTGCCGGCCCGCTTGGAGCCTTCGACCGGCCTCAGCGCATGTCCGCTCAGCAGGCCGCCGTCCAGCGGGCTCCACGCGATGACGCCGATGCCCAGCTCCTCCGCCGCAGGCAGCACTTCCAGCTCCGGCAAGCGGCACAGCAGGCTGTACTTGTGCTGCTCACTCACCAGACCGAGCGTCCGGCTCGCCTTGGCCTCGTACTGCGCCTTGACCAGGTCGCGGCCGGCGAAATTGCTCGATCCGACATAACCGATTTTGCCTTGATGGATCGCTACGCCGAACGCTTCCCACAGCTCGTCCCAGCTTACGTTGCGATCGACGTGATGCATTTGATAGAGTTCAATATGATCGGTCTGGAGCCGCTTAAGCGATCCTTCCAGATGACGACGAAGCTTGTAGGCGGACAGGCCGGCCTCGCTGTTCGGGCCGTCCGTCTCGTCGCTCATATCGCCGTAAAACTTCGTCGCCAGCACGACTTTCTCGCGCCTTCCCCCGCCTTGAGCGAACCAGCGGCCGATGATTTCCTCGGTCCGGCCGGCGTTTTTGCCCCAGCCGTAGATGTTGGCCGTATCGAAGAAATTGATTCCCGCGTCCAGCGCGGCGTCCATGATGCGGAAAGCTTCCTTCTCGTCCGTATCGACTCCGAAGTTCATCGTTCCCAGACACAGCTTGCTGACTTTCAGGCCGGATCGGCCCAAACGAGCGTATTTCATTTTCCCCACGCGCCTCTCCTCGAATGTTCTTCCCTATCCATTGTAACTTTCAAATAGATATCGATTCAAGAAAGCGTTGCGAAATTTGCCCTGCGAGTCGAAACGGGCGGCCAGCTCCCGGAAATCGGGCAATTTCGGATAAAGAGATTGGACGCGCGAAGGCTCCATCGTGAACAGCTTGGCCCAGTGAGGCCGCGCCCCGAACGGCTCGAGCTTGCTTTCGATCAGCGGCAGCACTTGCCGAACCGCCTCCCAGTCCGGCTTCCACGTAAAATGAATGCCCGCCGAGTTTTGCTTGTAGTTCGGGCTCATCCAGAGCTCGTCCCCCGCAATCGTACGAATCTCGGACACGTACAGCAACGGGGATATCCTCTCTCTGATGTCGGCTATCGCGCCAAGAGCCCGATAGACTTGATCCCGCGGGACGAAATATTCGCTCTGCAGCTCCTCTCCCGCGCTCGGGGTAAACTCCATCTTGAAATGCGCCAGCCGCTCGTGCCACGGTCCGGCAACGCCCATCTGCTCGCTGCAATTGTGAACGGGCTGCCCCGGCACGGGATGAAGCGGCTGAGTTGCCCTCTTCGCTCCGTAAAGCTCGGGTCCGGCAGGGGTGAATTGGCCGTCCGCCGCCGTTCGCTTCACCCACACTTGGTTGATCGCCGTATCCTTCCAGTCTGTGAAAAGGCTTACACTGTAGCCGGAGAAAAAAATGTCGTCCGCATGCTTCTCCAGCTGCGAGAGAGGCAAATTTTCATAGACGGTTTGGCTCACCTCGAAGGCAGGAACGACGTCCAGCGTCAGCTTCGTCACGACTCCCAACGCGCCCAGCCCGACGACCGCTCCCGCGAAGCCGCCGTCCTGCCCGTCCCGCGACAGCGCGACCGTCTCCCCGTCGGCGTTAACGATCTCCAGCGCCCTCACCGCCGTAGAGAGATTGCCGTTGCGGTTCCCGGAGCCGTGAGTGGCCGTCGCGCATGCGCCGGCTACGCTAATGTGCGGCAGCGACGCCAGATTGTGCAGCGCATAGCCGTTGTCGTTCAAATAGCCGCACAGCTCTCCATAGCGAATGCCCGCTTCGACCGTAACCGTCCCGCTCTCTCTGTCCAGACCGACGATCCGGTTCAACTTCGAGAGCGAGAGATGGCTCCCGTCGGTATCGGGAATGCCGTTAAACGAATGACGCGTGCCGAGCGCCTTGATCGTGCGGCTGCGGGCGACCAGCTCTTGAACTTGTTCGATGTTGTCCGGCGCATGGAGCTCCGAAGCGCCATACCGATAATTTCCAGCCCAGTTTCGTTCGTTTCCCACGTTTTCACGCTCCCTATCGGACTTAGGCCCGTCTCCCTTTCCACCAGCAGAGACGCAGCCGCCAACGCTAGTATACCAACTGTCGACGGCCAGCAATAGGGGCTATTCTATTCGGCTAAAACTTGTAGGCGACGATGCTCTCGACTGTTCCGCCCGGAGGCGTGTATTTCAAATAATAGGAGACCGAATCGTCGTTCCAGTAAGCGAGGCGCGACACCGAAGCGTGCAGCGAATCCCGCAAAATGTAACGGCCGTTCGCTAGCTGCGTCCCGTCCAGCTCCGCCTGATACACGTGGTCGTTGTTCTCGTCCCTCGTATGGAACAGCAGCTTCTTGCCGTCCGGAGACAGACTGTAGGAGACGCCGACGTCCAAGCCGTCGATTCTCGTCCCCAGCACGAGCGACGAGACTTCCCGAGTTTGCGGATCGTAGACGAACAACCCGTTCTCTCGATCGTAGGTCCCGTTGAACATCAACTCGCCGCCGGGCAAAAAGCGGTAATCCCCGATCGAATCGCGCGCCTTCCCTCCGGGAAAATCCAAATATAGCTCGGCCTCTCCCCCGTCCGGCGAAAATCTGTAGATGGCGTTATCCTTGTCCGCAAACGAACCGTCCACATAGATATATCCGCCGTAATAGCGCGGATTGCCGTAGCTGTAGCCGTATTTCGACGTATCGAAGATTTTCTTCAAATCCGCCCATTTCGCTTCTCCGCTTGCCGGCCGAATGAGACCGATTATACCGGGCACGCCGCCGATCACGTACTCGCCTTCCGGGTCGGCGAAGCTCCAGCGGGAGTTCGCTTCCGCGCCGTCCAGCACCCACGTCTCCCCGCTCTCCAGATCGCTGACGTAATGCCGCCCGTCCCGCTCGTACAACGACCGCCGTCCGTCCTCGGACACCTCCGACGCGCGCGTTTCCGACACTTTCCGAGGCTCATCCAGCCGTTCCAGTTCCGCCTTGTACAAGCCATCCGCCCGGTTAAACAGCATGCTTCCTTCGCGAACGTTCAGCACCTCTTCGAACCGCACCCGGTCTGGCAGCTCGACCGGGTCGCCTTGAATCAGGGGCAGCTTCTTCGCCTGGAGCTCCGATTTTACGTCGCTGCTTAAAACAAAGCTGCTCTCCCCGGTATGGCCGACCGCCTGCGCGGCGCATCCGCTCAGCGCGAACGCCAGAGCGACCGTACCCGCGCGTCCGAGCTTGCGCCATCCGCCGCCTCTTTTTCCGCATTCCATCGTCATCTTCTTCCATCCCTTCTGAATCGTTTCGGCGCCCCGTCTCATTAACGGCTTGCACGGTTCGCCCGCTCCTGTAATCTATCGCACGGATATAGACAATTCAGGCGGAGTTGTTGCCAACTTGCGACCGCAGCGGCAGCCTGATCTCCAAAACGACGGCGGCAGGACGAAGCGTCAGCGCGACGGAGCCGCGATGGAGCTCGACGATTTGTTTGCAGATTGCAAGGCCGAGCCCGACGCTCCCTCGCTCCTTGGAGCCCGAGGAACCGCTGCGGTAGAACGGCTCGAACGCCAGGTCCGCTTCGAAACGATGTCCGGGCTCGATCTCGTTGGCGATCGTCAGGACCGCCTCGGCGCCGACGGACGACAGCTCGGCTTCGATGACGCTGTCGGGCTTGCCGTATTTAATCGCGTTGTCCAAAACATTGTCCCATACTTTGCGCAGCTCGTCGGCATCCCCGCTTGCGACGAGCGGCTCCAGCCGGCAGCGAATGCGCTGCCCGCGCTCTTCCGCCTTCAGCCGCATCGCTTCCGCCGCATCGCCGATCGAATCTTCGAGCCGGACGGCTTCGTCGCGGCGATCCGCCGCATCGAACTCCCGCTTGGAATGCTCGATAATGTCCAGCATCATCCGATGCAGACGCCCGGACTCCCGGTGAATGCGGCCGGCCGCGTTACGCAGGAACGCCGGATCGTCGAAGTCGGGAGCTTGCAGTATTTGCGCATAGCCGGAGATCGTCGTCAGCGGCGTCTTCAATTCGTGGGTCACGTTGCGAAAGAAGCTTCGCCGGTTGCCCTCCAGGGCGACGACTTTGTTTCTCTCCGCCACGAGCGCCTCCATCTGCTCTTCCAGCTTGCCTCTCATCTCCTCGAAGCTCTTCGACAGCACCGCGATTTCGCTGCTCGCGGGAGGAATGCGCAGCGAATTGAAGCGGCCTTCGCCGAATTGCCGCATCGCGAAAGCAAGCTCGGACAGCGGTCGGGTCAGCCTGCGCGCGAAAGACCAGGCGAGCGCGGCCAACAACGCCCACAGCGCGAGCGAAAAGCCGATCAAGCTCTGCAGAACGACGGCGTCCCGGCGGAACGTCCCGGTGTAATCGGCGGTTAATCTGAGAAACCCAGCCGTCTCGTCCAGCGCGTATACCGGAAGCGTCAGCACGGCCAGGCTCTCCCCGCGGTCGTGATGCAGGCTGACGACGGATTGATTTTGCGCCGCGGCGGCCAAGTCGCTTGCCGCCGACCGCAGCAGCGCCGGCGAAGGCTTGGATTGCACCAGCACGTATCCTCCGTCCATCGGCAAGCTTTCGGCCTGGAACGTCCCGTCCGGCCCGTAGTAAGCCGCCCGGACATTGCCGCTCAGGCTGAGCGCGCGAATCAGCGTCTCGGGGTGCCCGGACGACGATCGCTCCGGCCGAACGTCGTTCAGCGTCAAGTAATAATCGATATGATCATAGACAAGCGACTGCAGCCGCTTCATCTCGTCGGCGATCGACGCTTGCGTATGCTGCTTCAAAAGATGGGACATATAGCCGTAAAAGCCCAGAGCCGCCACCGCGAACAGCAGTGCGATGCCGATCAGAAATTTGCGCCTCAGCGGACCGCTGCCTTCCCGGGGTTTGCGCCGAAGTTTCCCCGTCAGCACGTGCGGCTCCTTCCCCGCCACTTGTAGCCGATTCCGAACACCGTCTCGATAAGCGGCTCCTCCAGCTTTTTGCGGATTCGCTGAACATGGACGTCGACGGTGCGCAAGTCCCCGTCGTAGTCCATCTCCCACACCTGGTCCAATATCTCCTCTCTGGAGAACACCCGGTTGGGGTGATCGCGCAGCAGCAGAAGCAGCTCGTATTCCTTCGGCTTAAGCTTGATCGGACTTCCGTCCCGGTACACCGCGTAGCCCGGCCGATCCAGCTCCAGCCTGTCCGACAAAGCGACGAGGCCGGACGCCCGGGAGCCGCCGTCCCTCTCGATGTCCCTTCTTCGCAGCACCGCCCGAATCCGGGCGATCACCTCGCGGATTTCGAACGGTTTGGTCATGTAATCGTCCGCTCCGAGCTCCAGCCCGAGCACCTTGTCTACGAGATCGTGGCGCGCCGTCAGAAGGAGAATCGGAATCCGGACATTCGAAGACACTTTTCTGCACAGGTCAAAGCCGTCCGCGTCGGGCAGGTTGACGTCCAGCAGAAGGACGTCCGGCGCGAAGCGCTCCAGCAGCTCCATGCCTTCCTCTCCCGTCGCGGCGGCTCTCGCGTGAAATCCTTCCCGCCTCAGCGCGTACACGAGAATGTCGCGAATCGACTCCTCGTCTTCGATCGCCAGCACTTTAATCGCATCCGTCAACGACAAAGCTCCTTTATCCGTTAATGGATCAAGTATAGCAAATAAATGTTGCCAACTTTTAAACCTCCGCGAGCGAAAGGGGCTGTCCCATAAGTAGAGTCGTACCAGATTATCGATGAAAAAGAAGGGCATCTATCTCCCGGAGACTGCCTCATACGGTCCTGAAATGACCCTGTTGCGGGTCTATCCATTCGAAATTTCAGGATCGTATAGCATCGGAGGGAGATAGATGCCCCTGACATCCTTCCATCGATAATCGTTCGGTACGGCTTTATTTACTTATGGGACGGCCCCTTTGCCAGAGAACCGTTTATTTGAAATGTCCCCGAGGCTTCTTCCCGCTCCAGCGCTCGTCGACCTTCTCGCTAGCGGCCTGATAACGGGTATCGACACTCAGCCGGTACTGGTTGGTCGTGTTCTCGAGCGAGCAGTGCATCAGGAACATGCCGAAGATAAGCACGTCGCCGGCCCGGTATTCCGTCGTCGCCCACTGGCCCCCGAACCTCTCCGTCACGAGCAGGGGATCGTCGGTATAGTGACCGAAGCCGATGCCGTCGCGATCCGAATCCTTGGAGCCGTAAGACTGCTTCAGCTCTTCGAAGTTGTGGGAATCGAGACAGATCGCCAGCCCGCCCATAGCATAATCGATATCTCCCAGTGGCGACCAGACGGTGTACAAGTTATGCGTCCCTCTGCCCATATAGACGATGTCGTAATGCGCCCCTGTGAAATCCCCTTGGCCGACCGCCCGCAGCCACTTGTAGTGATACGTCAGCGATTGTTCCCCGAGCAGGTCGTCGAAAAAGCGCATAATGCGCTCCCCGTTGAGCACCTCAAGCAGTTCAGGCAAATCCTCGTTCGTTCCCCCCATGAAAATTGTCTTGCTGCCGTCCGCCACATAGCCTTCCTCCAGCAGCGTGTCCCGGTCGAGCTTGCCCATCCGGTCCATTTTCTCCAGAATGCGCCTTCTCGCCTTCATCACCTGTTCCCTGTCGTGGAAGTCCCGTAACAGCAAATAGCCGTCTTCCCGCAATCTGGCGCGCAGCGCCTCAATATCCCCCAACAGCTCGTTCGAGCTTCTTAATGACGTTAAATGTTCGCCTCCCAGTTCCAGCTCGCGACTGCCGACTTTCACTCTCATAGCTCCAGCACTCCTTCGAAGTTGATGCTTCTAATTGTAGAAGGCCGGTCGGCTCGGAACCATGTAACAGCGTGCTTATTTCATGTATAATCGTACGAAATATATAAAATATATGGCTGAATATTCGTATTAACATGTATGATAGAACAAAAAAAGGACGGAGACGCATGAGCCACAAACCGTACATGGACATCCCCTATGCTTTGGCGGATGCCGACGAGCTGCCGGAGTGCCGGTTTCGCTCAATCTGGAAAGTGCAAGCCAACGACGCCTATCAAGTGCGCCAGCCGAGCGGCTTTCCGGACTCGGGCATGTTCGTCACGTTCGCTGGGCAGGGTCGCCTTCAGCTTCCCTCCGGCACGCGCGACCTCACCGCCGGAACCTTCTTCATCGTGGATAAAAACGTCCCTTGTTCCTACCGATGCATGAATGACGACTGGAAGTTTTACTTTATCGATTATCGGGATGCGGGAATGGCCCGCCATCTGGAGCTTCCGGCCGGCGAGACGGCGACGACGGCGAAAATGCCGGAGATCGTGCGCCTGTGCGAGCGGCTGATCGACAGCCTGATCGTCCGGCCTGCCGGCTACCGTTACGGCGTTCACCTTCATCTGCAGGAGCTGCTGCTGCTCCTCGCCAGGGAACGATACGACAGCCGCGTCACTCGTTATCCGGAGCTGGACGAGGTGCTCCATCTGATGCATCGCAACATCGGCATGACGCTGCGCGTCGAAGAGGCCGTTCAACGGACGGGACTGTCCCGGACGGCTTTCTTCCAACGTTTTCGCGAGATGACGGGAACGTCTCCGACCCGCTATATGCTGGAACTGAAGCTGGCCTCGGCCAAAGTCTCGCTCGAAACGACGAGCCTGTCGGTCAAGGAAATCGCGGACGCGCTCGGCTTCTACGACGAATTCCATTTCTCGCGGACATTTAAGCGGCATTACGGCGTCTCTCCTCGCGCTTACCGGCAAGACGGTCCGGACTGAACTTCACGTTTCTCCCCCCAAAAAAATTGACATTGACAAAAATAATTATTTGTGTTATAATAAAATATTTTTGTATTTACAACACTATCTTCTTTTGTTATCTTACGATTATCCGTCGCATGCACTTCTCTCTTCTCTGCGAACGTCCAAGGCGGAGCGATAACAAGGAGGAATCCACCGATGCTGATCAAGCCAGGAATTGCCGCGCTCGAACTAACCGCCGTCATCATGGGCAGGCCGAACACGATTTACCCCGTCCTGCTATGGGACGAGGAGGAAGCCGTCCTCGTCGACACGGGCTATCCCGGACAGGCCGACCTGATTGCCGCCGAACTCGGGACATACGCTCTTCCTTCGGGCGGCCTAACGCGAATCGTCCTTTCCCACCAAGACATCGATCATATCGGCTCGCTGCCCGTTCTCGCAGCTCGATCCGCCGGCGCGGTCTCGGTCATGTCCAGCGCCTTCGAGAAGCCCTATATCGAAGGCCAACTCCGCCTGCTTAGAATAACGCCAGAAGCGATCGAGCAAGCCGTGAGGTCCCTCCCCCCGAACGTATCCGACGAGTGGAAGCAGGCGTTCCGGCATTCGCTGGAACATCCCCCAAGCTGCCCGGTGAGCGATATCGTCAATGACGGCCAAGAGCTCTCTTGCTGCGGAGGCATAACCGTCATCGCCACACCGGGCCATACGCCGGGTCATATCAGCCTCTACCACCGGGCCAGCAAGACGCTGATTGCCGCGGACGCTTTAACGGTGAACGAGGCAGGCGAGCTGTGCGGCCCGGACCCGGCGACGACGCTCGATCCGGAGCAGGCAAGACGCTCCCTAGCCAAACTGCTGGACTACGACATCGAAGCCGTCGTCTGTTATCACGGCGGACTGTACCGCGGCGACGTGCGGGGAAGATTGTCGGAACTCGCGCAGCCGGCCGGCATTTAGAGCTTCGGCTGGAAGGAACATCGCCCGGCCAACAACCGGAAACCTTCGGCCGCTCCGGTATGTTACAATAAAGGCATCCTGAATTTATTCCTCATACGGGAGGCCCGCGCCGTCATGTCGAGCGATCAATCCTATACGACCGAAGAAATCGCCAAACTGTTGAAAATATCGAAGCTGACCGTGTACGACCTGATCAAAAAAGGCAAGCTCCCTTCGTATCGGGTGGGCAAGCAGATGCGGGTCGACGCGGCGGATCTGGAAGCGTACAAGCGTCAGGCCAAGGGAATCGCCCAATCGCCCTCGCCCGCTGCATCCGAAGAGCCCCCGAGCGCTCGTCCAGAGCCAAGGCAGGCATCCGGCATTCGTCCTCTCGTCATTACGGGACAGGATATGAGCCTCGACATTTTATCCAAGCATTTGGAGAACCGCGCAACCGGGTTCCGGCCGCTCCGCTCGTTCGCCGGTTCGCTGGACAGCTTGATCTCGATGTATCGGGGAGAATCCGACCTGGTCAGCACGCATCTGCTGGACGGGGACACCGGGGAGTACAATCTGCCCTACATCAAGAAAATTTTAGTCGGCTCTTCTTACGTCGTCGTGAACCTGCTCTCCCGTCAAGCCGGATTTTACGTGCGCCAAGGCAATCCCCTCGGCCTCCAAGACTGGCCGGACCTTGCCAAACCCGGCGTGCGCCTCGTTAACCGCGAGGTCGGCTCCGGCGCCAGAGTGCTGCTGGACGAGCAGCTCAGGCTGAATCGCATCGCTCCCTCTTCGTTGCTGGGATACGATGCGCTCGAGTCCAATCATCTGGCCGTCGCGGGCAAAGTCGGATTGGGCGAGGCGGACGTCGGCATCGGGATCGAGAAGGCGGCCGCGATCGTCGGCAACGTCACCTTCGTCCCGCTGATCCGCGAGCGCTACGATCTCGTCATGAGAAAATCGCCCGACAATGCCCGATGGATCGAGGCGGTCATGGACATTTTGAAATCCGATGCTTATTTGAGCGAGCTGCGGGCGATCCAGGGCTACGACCTGTCGCAGACCGGCCGCATTCTGCTGGAGACCTGATCCCGCAACGAGAAGAAGCACAAGGCGACCCGATCCCGGGCTGCGCCTTGTGCTTCTTTGTTGAGCTGCGGACATGTCGCCCGCTTCTAGATCGTAAACTGCCGAACCAGCTTCTGCAAATCTTTGGAAATATCCGACAGCGTCTGAGAGGAGCGGGTCATCTCCTCGCTGGACGCCTGCTGCTCTTCCGTCGTCGCCGCCACTTGCTGAGACATGCCGGCCGTCTGTCTGGCAATATGCCCCATGTTGGAGATCGAAGCCGCGACCTCCTCCGAGCTGGCCGCGAGCTGCTCCGCCGCCGCCGCGGCTTCCTGGATCCGGGTGGACACTTCGCCCGTGGAGGAGACGATCTCCTGGAACGCCTGCTCGGCGTGGTCCACGGCGAGTACGCCCTCCTGTACCTCCTGCAAGCTCAGCCGCATCGCTTCCGCGGCGTCGAGCGTATCCTTCTGGATCGTCGCGATCAGCTCGATGATGCCTTTGGACGACTCATCGCTCTGCGAAGCGAGCTTGCGCACCTCCCCGGCTACGACGGCAAAGCCTTTGCCGTGCTCTCCCGCTCTGGCCGCTTCGATCGCGGCGTTCAGCGCCAGCAGATTGGTGCGGTAGGCGATCTCGCCGATCAGGCCGGAAATTTCGCTGATCTGGGCCGATTGCTCCTCCAGCTTGACGATCGTGCGGCCGGCTTGCTCGACGGTCTCGGACAAGCGCTGCATATGATCCGACACCTCGACCATTTTCGCCGAGCCGCTGCTTGCCTGCTGGGCAGCCTGCTGCGACAGCTCCGACACTTCTCCCGTCGTCTCGGCGATCCGCTGGACGCCTTCCGCCATCTCGTCGATGACGCGTCCGCATTCCGCGGCGGTGCTCGCTTGCTCTTCCGAGCCGGCAGCCACCTGGTTGATCGACTCCGACACGTGCCGGGCCGCTTCAGAGTTTTGCTCGGAGCTCGCATACAGCTGGGCGGACGCCGTTGCCACCGACGTAGAGGCGTCCTGCATCTGCTGGACGGATTGCCGCAGCGCAAGCACCGTCTTATTGACGGACTCCATCATGACGCCGAATTCATCCTTGCGATCGATGCGAAGCAGATCGACGCGCAGATCGCCCGCCGAAATTCGGTTCATGACCGCCGTCGTCGCTTTAAGCGGCCTCGTCAGATTCATGATCAGCCACCAGGCCAACGCGCCTACGACGACGAGGATTCCGATTCCCAGGAAAAACAGCACGCCCGATGTCGCCTCGTACACCGCCTTGCTCTCGTTTTTGCTGTTGTTGGCTCCCTCGTGGTTGTACACGATCAGTCCTTCGACTACGGTCTTCAGATGACCGAACGATTGCGACACGTCTGCCATCGCGGCGGCCGCTTCTTCCTTCGTAGCGTTGGGATCGGCCGTCTTGGCCAGATCTTGCTGGAATTGGTTCCACGCTTGAACGAGAGATTCGTATTGGGCGACGTCCTCTTCCCCCGCCAACGTTTTCTCGTATTGTTTGATGTCTTCGTCGATCGCGCTCACGAGCGCCGTTCTCGCATCCGCGAGCTGCTTCGACTGATCCGCGTCTTGGACGCTTAATGATTGATAATAATTGCCAAGGAACTGCTCGATCTTCAAATTCGCCTGCAAAATGGTCTCTGTGCCTCGGAGCCAATGGTCGGTGACCTCGTCCGTAAAATCGCTGACCTGTTTGATCTGCGACAGACCCGTCCACCCCAATGCAAAAACGAAGATCAATACGATTGCAAACGAACTTAGCAGCTTTGCCCTTACGGATCTCATTAGCTTCCCCCTGTTCTTAGATGACAACGGCAAATTAGGCTCTGCCTATTGCTATCATAGAAGGGGAAATGTTAAAAAACTATTAAAAATTATACTTGAATTGTAAAAATGAGGATATCAAGCGACAATTATATTTTTCCAGTCGTTAACCGCTTTCCTTAGGCGTCTTAACCCTCTTACAGCCCCTTCGTTTGGGTCCATTTATGATTTGACGTTTACGACGTACGGAGCGGTAATGACTTGGCCTTCGTGTTTGAATTGAGCCCATATTTTGTAGAGGCCGGCATGCGGAAAAGAAGTCGAGAACTCGGCCACCGGTCCCGTCGCTTTCTCGTCGATCGGGTGCACGTGAAGATACTGCTCCGCATCCGCCGATAAGATTACGACGTGGCCGACGGCGCCCAGGTACGGTTCGAGGTCGTCAATTGCCTCCTTCGTCTTGTCGTCGCGTATCGTAAAAGAAAGCTTGACGTCCTTGCCCGGCTTGACCTCGTCAAGCGCAAGCTCGATTTCCTTGCCGTCTGTCGAGCGAACGAGCCGCTCGTCCTGCTTAAGCTCGACATGAGCCGCTTCCTCGCCTTCCACCGTCACCCATTCGCTCAGCGTCAAGTTTTTGCCGCCTTCGGGGATGAAGTCCGCGAACACCTTGTACTGTCCGCCCGATGGAAAAGCGGTCGTTACCGCAAACTCCCCGTCTCCCCGGTAATCGGGGTGAATATGGTCGAAGTAGGCCAAGTCGTGATCCACGACGATCAGATGAAGCAGCTTCTCGTGGTTGACTTCGTACTTGTCTACGGGAATTCCCTGCCGGTCCGTAATACGAATGGTCAGCTCTGTCTCTTCGTTGGCAGCCGCCCGGCCGGCGGCGAAGGCGAACGAAGCCTGCAGGCCGCTCTCCCCCGCCGCATTCGGCTCGTCATGCCCTCCATGCCCGGAAGCGTGCCGGCTTTCGCCGGACTTGCCGCAGGAGGCGAGCAGCGCCGCCGCGACAAGCGCGCTCGCAACCGTCAGCATGATGCGTCTATTCATTCTCAAGCACAATCACTCCGTTTCCTAATTGCCGTTGGGATCGATCAGGCGCGTTTGATTTTGACGCGCTGCAGGCGAAGCGCGTTCAGCACGACTGACACCGAGCTCAGCGCCATCGCCGCTCCCGCGACCCACGGCGCGAGCAGGCCGACCGCCGCGATCGGAATGCCCAGCGTATTGTAGCCGAGCGCCCAGAACAGATTTTGCCGGATATTGCTCATCGTCTTCCGGCTCATGTAGATGGCGTCGGGAATGCTGGACAGATCGCCGCGCATCAGCGTGACGTCGGCGGCTTCCATCGCCACGTCCGTCCCGGTCCCGATCGCCATCCCGATGTCCGCCGTCGCCAGCGCCGGGGCGTCGTTAATGCCGTCGCCGACCATCGCCACCTTTTTGCCGCTCGCTTGCAGCTTGCGCACTTCCTCCGCCTTCCCTTCCGGGAGCACTTCGGCCAGCACCTTGTCGATGCCTACCTGGGCGGCGATCGCCTTGGCCGTCCGCTCGTTGTCGCCCGTAATCATCACGACTTCGATGCCCATATCCTTCAGCTTGCGAACGGCTTCGGCGGACGTTGTCTTGATCGTGTCGGCTACCGCGACCATCCCCGCATAGCGGTTATCGATCGCCGCGAGCATCGCCGTTTTGCCGGATTCCTCCAGCAGCGACATCGTCTCGTACGCCGCGCTTGCGTCCACGTTGTACCGCTCCATCAATTTGCGCGTTCCGACGAGAACCCGTTTGCCCTGCGCTTCGGCTTGAATGCCATAGCCGGGAATCGCTTCGAACGATTCGGCCGCGGCGATGCGGATGTTCCTCTTTCCGATGCCGGCGACGATCGCTTCCGCGAGCGGGTGCTCGGACTGAAGCTCCGCGGCTCCGACGAGACGGAGAAATTCCGTTTCGTCGCCGACCGCGATCACGTCGGTCAGCTCCGGCTTGCCGTTCGTCACCGTGCCCGTCTTATCCAGAACGACGGTGTCGACTTTGTGCGTCTGCTCCAGATGCTCGCCGCCTTTGAACAGAATTCCCAGCTCCGCTGCACGGCCCGATCCGGCCATAATGGAAGTCGGCGTGGCAAGGCCAAGCGCGCAAGGACAAGCGATGACCAGAATCGCGATCGCCTTCTCCAGCGCTTCGGCGAAATCGCCGGGCGCGGCGAAGAAGTACCAGATGAGGAAAGCCGCGATGGCTACGCCGACGACGATCGGCACGAAGATGCCCGAGATCGCGTCCGCCACCCGCTGAATCGGCGCCTTGGAGCCTTGAGCCTCTTCGACAACCTTGATAATCTGGGCCAGCGCCGTGTCTTTGCCGACCTTGGTCGCCTTTACGCGAAGCGCGCCGTTCTTGTTGATCGTCGCTCCGATTACGGCGTCGCCCGCTTTCTTGCCGACGGGCAGGCTCTCGCCGGTCAGCATCGATTCGTCAACGGACGATACGCCCTCCATTACTTCCCCGTCCACCGGAATTTTGTCTCCCGGACGGACGAGCACGATATCTCCCGCCAGCACCTCTTCGACCGGCACCGTCAGCTCCTGTCCGTCGCGTACGACGAGCGCCGTTTTGGCCTGCAGGCCCATCAGCGACTTGATCGCCTCCGAAGTGCGGCCTTTGGCGCGGGATTCCAGCAGCTTGCCCATAATGACCAGCGTAATCAGAATCGCGCTCGTCTCGTAGTACAGCGCCGGACCGTGATGCTGCATGCCGGCTGCGGCATACCAGTCGATCGTCAGGTACAGACTGTAGAAGAACGCGGCCGAGGTGCCGAGCGCCACGAGCACGTCCATATTCGCGCCGCCGCCCCGAAGCGCCTTGTACGCTCCGACGTAGAACTGTTTGCCGACGTAGAATTGCACCGGAGCGGCAAGAAGCAGTTGGAACCACGGCTCCATGAACAGCTCCGGCAAGTAGATCCAAGAGGTGAACGAGAAGTGGGCGACCATGCTCCACAGCAGCGGCAGCGACAGAGCGGCCGACAAGATCAGCTTGTTCTTCTGCTTACGGGTTTCCTTGGCGCGCCGATCCTCCGCGTTCGCGTCTTCCTGCCGGACGATCGCCCGGTAACCGAGCTGCTTGACCTTGCCCTGCATATCGCCGACCGAGACGCTTCCCGGATTGAACTCCACGCGGGCGGATTCGAGCGCGAAGTTGACGGTAACGCCCGTCACGCCGGGAAGCTTCGCCAGCCCCTTCTCGATCCGGTTGGCGCACGCCGCGCACGTCATGCCTTCCAGCTTGAACTGCGCGACCTCCTTGGCGGTATCGTATCCCAGCTTGCGGATCGTCTCCTCCATTCGTTCGATGCCGACTTTCGCCGGATCGTACGTGACGCTCGCCTGCTCGACCGCGAAGTTGACGTTGGCGGCCGAGACGCCCTCCAGCTTGCCGAGTCCTTTCTCGATCCGGTTGGCGCATGCCGCGCACGTCATGCCGGTAATTTGCAAAGACGTCATCTTCGTATCGCTTGTCGCCGTCGTTTCCACTGTCGCTCACTCCTTAGTCGCGCAAGCCGATTAAGACTTTACGTCGTATCCTTGATCCTCGATCGCCGCTTTGATTTTGTCGACGGTTGTGCTGGCTTCGTTATAAGTCACTTCGACCGACCCGCTTTTCAGATCGACGGTTCCTTCCGCTCCGATCTCCTTCAGCGCGCCTTCAACGGAGTTTACGCAATGCTGGCAGCTCATGCCTTCGACTTTCAAAATGGTTTTAGCCATGTTTCATCAACCTTTCGGATAAGATTTTGATTTCTGACGTTAGTATACCCCTCTACCCTATATTTAGTCAACAACTATTTTTAGAATACCGGGGTACCCTATACCGAACGTAATGCGACTATTGCCTTCCAGGGAGTAAAAAAAGGGCAGCGCCGCCGCTGCCCGTTCCGTGTCACTTCATCATTTTGTTCATCGTCGTCATCAATTCGTTGATGACGTCCATGTCGCCTTCCTGAATTCGTTCTACGACGCAGCTCTTCATATGATTCTCGAACAGCAGCTTCCCTACTCCGTTTAGCGCCGATTGGATGGAGGCGATTTGGTTGAGCACGTCGTCGCAGTACGTATCCTTCTCGATCAGTCCCTTGAGTCCGCGCACTTGGCCTTCGATCCGGTTGAGGCGGCTGACCAGGCTGTTTTTCACCTTGTCGGAGTGGTGGCTCTTGCGAACCGAGCTTCCGTCCGAGCAGCATTCCGCTCCGTCCTCCGTCCCGTGTTCCAGTTGTTCCGTCGACGTATCCATGCGGATCGACCTCCTTCCTTTTCTCCTAATATACTCCCATCCCCTATAAAAGTAAATCCCGTTACCGCCCTCCGCCCGGATCGAACACCGCTCCCGCGAACAGAACGCAGCCCGTGCCGCCGTCAACGATCGCCGCGATAAACGGCCTGTCTACCTTCATTTCGAACGGCTCCTCCGGAGGCGCCGCGCCGGCAAGCATCTCCACCACCGTCGCCGCTGCCGCTTCGGTGCCTTCCTCGTCCATGGCGAGGGCGGCCCGGTGCGTAACCTTGCTGATGAACAGGTTCGGGGGCTCGGGCGCCATCGCGGAGAAATCCGCACGGTCCGGTTCGAACGCTTCCGCGATTCCCGCTCGCCGCAGCGTGCCGACCAAATCTTCGGAATACTCCAAGCGAAGCCTGGGGACTTCGATGCTTCCTGGCCGCGCTTCGTACGATTCCGTCAGCAGACCCGGATTCTCCGCCAGCCGAACCGCCAATTCGGACAACGGGACGTCTTCGTCCGGCATCAGAACGGCCATGTAGGCCGACTCGCGTTTCCCGTAAGGGAGCCGGATCGCTTCATAACCGTCCTTCTTCGCGTAAAGGTAACGGCCTCCGCCGCTCATCATGGGCACCGATACCGTCTCGCCGGGAGAGACGCGGAAGAGACCGTCCTTCGTCCGGTTCGGGTTAAACGGAGTCGTCCATGCGCCGTTAAAATAAACCGCGTTCAGAACGTACATGGCCGCATCCGCCTCCACGCTCTCCAGCATCCGCTTGATTTTGCCCTCGGTCGCATTCTCCACCCATTCGTTCATCGTTCGCAGCGTTTGCGGTGCGGCGAAGTCGACCCGCTCGACCTCCGCTCCGAAGTCGTCCCGGCTTCTGCCGACGAATTCGTCCAGGAACGGCTTGCCTTCATTCAGCCACAACGAGTTGACGACGTTCGTCCGGATGCCCTCTTCTCCCGGATGACGAAGCAGATCGAGCAGCGCCCGATAGCCTTCCCCGATCTCGTCGTTTGTTTTCCCGCCGAGCCCCAGCGCCTCCCGCATTTCTTCCCCCGTCTTACCCGCTCCGCCCGTCGTCGCCAGCGCCAGCGCGGAAGACACGCTTAACGGAGACAGCAGCACGTTCTGTGCCGGACGCTCGGCCATCAGCTTCTCCATCAGCGACAAACCGAACCCGTTGGCAGCCTGCACGAGGCTTGAATCGACGTCTTGGGCCATATACGCGCTCACCCGCCTCTCTTCGCTCAGCGAGTCCGAATTGTTCCCCGCTCCCGAATTTCCGCAGCCCGAGCAGGCGATTACCGCCGCCATACCTAAACCGACAGCCGTTTTGCGCACGTCTCATCCCCCATTTCTTTACTGAACATGACGTTCCCTGGAAGAAAGAAGTTGCAGCCCAGCGAAAATCGGATTGTCCGGCAAACCGCAGCAGGGCTATTCCGCTCATCCTTGGATGCGCCGCGGAATAGCCCTGCTGCGGGAGTGCGATCTATTCGACAAGAGCGTTCTTCGCCGCGATGACGAATTGTTCGAAGAACGCGTCGTCCTCCTCCAACCTCTCGTCCACCGTCTGAATTTCCTCTTCGCTGCCGGATCGGTCGCTGAAATTCAGCGCATAGCTCCAATTGTTTTTCCCGTTGTCGCTTTGAATCGTCACTTCGTAGCCTTGCTTGTGGTTTTCGATCTCGAAGCGAATGAGGCCGACGTATCCGTTGTCCTCGTCCCGAATCATTTTCGCGCTAAGTATAGTTGCCTTCATGCCGTCACCTCCTCATCAGCGATGTATCAAGCTTCGAATTGTTACGATTTGTATCTTATTTTTAGATTATAACCTTATTTTAGCTGAATGCGAGCTGAAAATTATAATATTCCGCCTGATTTGCACCGATTTCTCAAGAAAACGTTTCCTCATCCCCTTGACACGATACATTTTGTATCATAAATTTAATTTAGATCACTCTATTTCTGATCAAGGAGATATGACGAATGACTATGGGAGACAGATTGCGCGAGCTGCGGTTGCAGCGCAAAATCTCGCAAGAAGAAGTGGCGCGCCATATCGGCATCACCCGCTCCGCCTACAGCCATTACGAGATTAACAATAGACAGCCTGTCTATGAAACTCTCATCAAGCTTGCCGCGTTCTTCGACGTTTCGCTGGATTACGTAATCGGAGGCACGCAGCCGAATCCTTCCCCGGATTCGCCCGCAGTTCCGGATTCAGGAGAAATTCTTAAGCTGTTCCGGCGAATGAGCCACGAGCAGCGCAAGCAATCCATCTCCCTCATTTCGGATTTCATGAGCCGGGAGCAGCGAGCGGACAACAGCGGCTAGGGCGTGTATGCATACACGCCCTAGCGGCGCGCCGGAAGCTCAATGCGGAAGACGCACCCGCCGCCTTCGGAATTGCGGACGTCGATTCGCCCGCCGTGCAATTCGACGATTTCTTTGGCGATCGCAAGTCCCAAGCCGCCGCCTCCCGAACCGGAAGAGCCGGAATCGCCCTTCCGATAGTACCGGTCGAAAATTCGGGGAACGTCGGCGGGCTCGATTCCGGGACCGCTGTCGGCGACCAGAATTTCCACTGCGCCGGGTTCCGGCAGCGTCCGCAGAGACAGTGCGATCTCGCCGCCTTCCGGCGTGTAGCGTATGGCGTTGTACAGCAGGTTGGCGAATACGCGGTCCATCTGCCTGATATCGACCGCCACGATCGTATCGGGGGCGGATTCGCCGACCCGTTCGCAGCGAAAGCGGATACCTTTGCTTTGCATCTCCAAGCCGTACTGTTCCGTTATCCTTTGTTGCCAGTACGACAACGGAATATTCTCCAGCGACAGCTCCAGCCTCCTCGCTTCCAGCAAGGACAAGTCGAACAGGTCCTGGATGAGGGAATTGAGGCCTTCGACCTTCGACAGCATCGATCGGATCGTCTTGTCGCGCTGATCCGGTTCCGAGATGACGTCGTCTCTGAGCGCCTCCAGATAACCGCGCAATAGCGTGATCGGCGTTCTCAAGTCGTGAGAAATGTTGCTGACGAGACGCGCTCGCGAATGCTCCATCCTCTCCAGCTCGACCTTCGCTTCCTCAAGCGTGACGTAAGAGCGCCGCAGCTCCTCCGTCCGCTCCTCGATTCTTTCCTCCAGCGAGCTGTTCCATTCGATCAGTTGCGCGGACATTCTCTCCGCCCTGTCGTAAGTCAACGAAAACCTGAGCGAAATGATGAACGAATTCATGATGATCAGAAACAGCAGACCGAACGGGAGCATATCGACCGAACGGGACCATCCGTTGTAGAACAGAATGTCGTTGACGATCGTAACGACAAGACCGGCGACGCCGATCAGCGCGAGAATCGCTCCCTCCCGCTTCCGGTGGGCCGATACGAACAGTCCGACCAGAACGCGCGCGCTGAACAGGAGCACGTAGATCTGGTTGACGATGAGCCACGACGTGAACGACAGCGTCGGCGTAACGAACGCAACGAGAATAAGCGCGGCGCCGACGACGGTCGCGGCTTTGAACCAAATCTTCGGGATTTCCAGCGGATACATCTTGCGGAAGTAAGCGAAGCCCGCCCAGGCCGCCATGACGAACGCCGCATACTCGAGCCGGATCGCCGTCCCCCAGCTCATGCCCTGCAGCCATCTGACGATAAAGCCTTCCCCGATCAGGCCGGTCCTCAGCCCGACGCACAGGCAGAGCAAGGCGAACATCACATTCGCGGTCTCCTTGCGCCGCAAAATATACAGTCCGAGGTGGTAGAAGCCGATCATAAGCAGGCAGCCCATAATAATCAGCTCTTGGGCGGCGTGCCTGAGCTGCAATCGCTGGATCTGCTCCGACGTGCCCATCAGGATCGACGTACGGACGCCGCCGTGCCGGTGGTCGTAGTTGGCGACGACAAGCTTCAGCTCCGTCCTTTCTCCTCCCGCGCCGAAGTGGACGGTCGCAGGCACCTGACGAGGGATCGTCAGACGCGCCGAGACGTCGGGATGCCCGCGCGACTGCACGAGCTTGTCCCCAATGTAGAGCTCATAAGATGTCGAGATGTTCGGCAGCCGAATCGCCATCATCCCGCTCTGGGGGCGATGCAGAATCGTCAACCGGTATTCGCCGTATCCGATGTCGTCGAGCGATTTTCCGTCGCCGGGCTCCACCGCGCCCCACGTTCCGGGCATGTTCAGCGTCGTATCCCGATACGTCGGCTCCGCGCCGGTCTCTTCTCCGCGCTCCAGCCACCGGAAGCTCCACTCGCCGTCCAGAGGGACGGTCCCCTCTTCGTTCCAAGGCCACTGGGTCAAGTCGATGACCCCGCCCGCGGCAACCGGCTCCGCCATGCTTCCTCGCGAAGAGGACGCGCACCCGGTCGCCCCGACCGACAGCAGCGCGATAATCGCCAGAACCGCCGCATACGCATACCATCGCCTGATCGACATTTCCGCTTTTCGCGACGCCACGATTCCCTCTCCCTTTATTGATCGATGTCGGTCCGGTTCGAATACGTTTCGAACGTCATTGTAACGGTGCATTGATTCCTCGTCAACGCTTTCGTTATAATAAGACGATTGGAGTGTTTTCACAAAATCGGTTCTTCTCTTCGAGAATTAACACCTTCGCACGGAGGATTATGATGACCAGCTACGAAGCAACCGTCCTCGTCGTCGACGACGAGCAGGAAATTACCGAGTTGATCGCCCTCTACTTGCAAAAAGCGGGGTTCGACGTATACGCGGCCGACAACGGGACGCAGGCTCTCCGGATGGCGGAGACGCTTCAGCCCGACTTGATCCTGCTCGACGTCTCGCTCGGACGCATGGACGGCATCGAGGTGTGCCGCATGCTGCGGCAAGGACCGTGCGCGGACGTGCCGATCCTGTTCCTCAGCTGCAAGTCGGAAGACCAGGACATCATTCGCGCGTTGTCCGAAGGCGGGGACGATTATATTACGAAGCCGTTCAGCCCGAGCCAGCTCGTCGCGAGAATCCAGGCGCACATCCGCAGGCGCAGGACGCGGGAACGAAATCCGGAGGAGCAGGCCTCGTCGCTCAGCTTCCCGGGGCTGGACATCGATTTTCTCAGCATGGAGGTTCGCCTGAACGGCGAGCTGCTCTCGTTGTCCGCCAAGGAGTTCGAGCTGCTCAGCGTCATGGCCAAATCCCCCAAGCGGGTATTTCCGCTGGAGGAGCTGTACCGCAGAGTGTGGCAGTCGGACAGCATGGGCGATACGCGGACGCTGATGGTGCACGTCAGCAATCTCAGGAAGAAGCTGGAGAGCGATCCCGCTCGTCCCCGCTGGATTCAGACCGTAAGAGGCTTCGGCTACCGGTTCTGCCCGGCGGAGAATTGCGAGGAACAGACCTCATAACTTATCTATATAGATTGAGCCAAAGCGCCTCGCCGAATAAGCGGAGTGCAATGGAGAAAGGGAATGGTTTTGTCCGCGAGTTTTGGCTTTGAGTTGCATACCTATGAAGGTCTTATCGATCCAAGCAACTCAAAACAACCTGTCTGAAGCCGGCAAAGCCATCCCTTTCGCAATGGAATGAGCTTCTCCATTCGCTGGTTCAACCTATATAGAATATTAGACGACAAAAGGAAGTTGAACGATGATGCGATTGGCGCAAGATTGGCAAGATTACGAACTGCTCGACACCGGCAACGGAGAGAAGCTCGAGCGTTGGGGAGACGTCGTACTGCGGCGCCCCGACCCGCAGATTATTTGGCCGCTGAAGTCCGAGAACGCAGACTGGAAGCAGGCGGACGGCCACTACCACCGCAGCAGCAGCGGCGGCGGGCAATGGACCTACAAGCGCTCGCTGCCGGAACGCTGGAGCATCGCGTACGGCCCGCTGAAGTTCCATATCAAGCCGACGAGCTTTAAGCACACCGGCCTGTTCCCCGAGCAAGCGGTCAATTGGAGCTGGATGATGAACAAAATCCGCGAAGCCGGACGGCCGATCCGCGTGCTGAACTTGTTCGCATATACGGGAGGCGCGACGGTCGCCGCCGCTTCCGCCGGGGCGGAAGTCTGCCACGTGGACGCCGCCAAGGGCATGGTTCAATGGGCCAAGGAAAATGCCGAGCTGTCCGGACTGGGGGCCGCTCCAATCCGCTACATCACGGACGACGTCTTCAAGTTCGTCCAACGCGAGCAAAGAAGAGAGCGCCAGTACGAAGCGATCATCATGGACCCTCCGTCTTACGGACGCGGACCTAACGGAGAAACGTGGAAGCTTGAAGAAAACTTGTTCCCGTTCCTGGAGACGTGCATGTCCATCCTCTCCGACAAGCCGTTGTTCGTACTCGTTAATTCGTATACGACCGGATTCTCCCCTACCGTATTAAGCAATCTGCTCGAGCTCAGCTTCAAGCGCAAGTTCGGCGGCTCGCTCGATTGCGGGGAAGTCGGTCTGCCGATTACGCGCAGCGGCATGACCCTGCCCTGCGGCATCTACGGACGTTGGGAAAGCGGGAGTTGACGAAAGGCTTGGCACATCAGATTAACGATTCGGTTAGAGGCAGAAGGTATGCCTCCCTGCTCGGCATAAGCTTGCTGGCGATCGTTCTTGCGTCCTGCACGAACGATTCTTCCCGTGCGCAGCCGTCCTCTTCGGGACAGGCTCCGTCGGAGACAGCCTCTTCGCCGGCACCCTCTGCAACGGCTTCCGGCTTGCCGGAAACGCCGTCTCCAGAGCTGCCAGCGGAGCCCGTGGTCACGGAAGCGACGTTGCTGGCCGTCGGAGACATCATGGTGCACATGCCGCAGCTTCCCGCTTATTACGACAAGGCCAGCGACAGCTACGATCTCACTCCGTGGTTCTCGCAAGTAAAACCGATTTTGGAGCGCGGAGACTGGGTCGTCGGCAACCTGGAGACGCCGATCGCGGGCAAGGATTTGAAGTTTACCGGCTTCCCTCGCTTTAACGCTCCCGACGAGCTGGCCGAAGCGGTCAGAAGCGCCGGCATTCAGCTGGTCTCGACCGCCAACAACCACTCGCTCGACCGCGGCGTCCCCGGCGTGGAGAGGACGCTGGCGGCCGTGCGCAAAGCCGGGCTGGTTCCGTTCGGAACTGCGGGTAGCGCTGAGGAACGAGATCGCGAAGTCATCGAGGAGAGAAACGGCATTCGCATGGGCTTCCTCTCCTACACGTACGGCACGAACGGCATTCCGATTCCTTCGGGCAAAGAATACGCCGTCAACCTGATCGACCTCGACGTCATCAAGCGCGACATCGCGAAGCTGAGGCAGTCCGAAGTCGACGCGGTAACCGTCTCCCTCCACTTCGGAGTCGAGTACCAGCGCATGCCGAACACCGAACAGACCGCTCTGGCCAAGGAGTTGATCCGATGCGGGGCCGATCTCATTCTCGGCTCGCATCCTCACGTCGTTCAGCCGTACGAGGAAATTTCCGTTCCCGCCGAGGAAAGCTTCGACGGTACTGCTCGCAAGGGCATCGTCATCTACTCGCTCGGCAACTTCATCTCCAACCAGACCGGCAGCTGGAAGGACGTCGGCGTCATCTTCGGCGTGCGCATGACGAAAACCGCCCATCCTGACGGAACCGTCGAGATGGAATGGAACGAAATCACGACCGAACCTACCTGGGTTCATATCGTCTGGAAGAACAAGAAACGGCATTATACGGTTATTCCTCTTCCAACCGAACTGAAGCAGCGCGGCTTCTCCGAACTGACGTCCAAAGACTACGAGAAGATGCGCACGATGCAGACTGGCATTCACAAGCATCTCCGCAAGCTCGTCTCGGGCTGACGACGGGCCTTCGGCTCCGGACGAGAGCTCGGGGGGCGATGCTCGATTCTTTCGAGCATCGTGCGCGATTTCCGCCTTCTGGCGGAGGCGTTGATCGATTTTTTCGAACATCGTGCGCGATTTCCGCCTTCTGGCGGGGCGTTGATCGATTTTTTCGAACATCGTGCGTGATTTCCGCCCTCTGGCGGGGGCGATGATCGATTTTCTAGAACATCGTGCGCGATTTCCTCCTTCTGGCGGGGGCGTTGACCGATTCTTTCGAGCATCGTGCGCGATTTCCGCCTTCTGGCGGGGGCGATGACCGATTCTTTAGAACATCGTCTCCAGTTGGCTGAAATCCTTGCTAAAATGTCGCAAGTCGCTACGCTAATCCGCAACGCCAAATAAGCTCCAACCCACAAAAAAACAGCGCAAGTTCCGGACGGACGGTATGTCTCCCCGAGAACTTGCGCTGTTTTATTAGCTTCCGACAGCTGCTCCTGCGTTACACCACCGGCTCCTTGGCCGTTTCGACAGCTTGCCTCGTTCTTGCTCACAGGCTCCTTGGCCGCCTCAACGGTTCGCTTCGCGTTGCACCGCCGGCTTCTTAGCCGTTTCAACGGCTCGCCTCGCGCTTGCGCCAAGCCGTCCGAATTTTCCCACGTTTACTACCATCTCTTTCGCCGATACGACAGCCCGTCCCCCGCGCCTATACGACCGACTCGGCAGCCGCCGATTCGCCGGCCGGCTCCGCCGTTTCATTGTCGGCATCCGTTTTCCGATCTGGTGTTCGCGCTTCTCTGGTGCCCGACACTTTGCCGATCAGGTAGACGAGCAACTGGCGATTGTGCGTGGAAATCCGGTCCAGAGATTCGTTCACGATCGCCGAGCGAACGGCGATGCCGCGCTCGACTTCGGAACGTCCGAGCTCGGTCATCGTCACCCATACGATTCTGCGATCCCCTTCGTCCCGGTTTCTCTCGACCAGCCCCGCCCTCTCCATGCGATCGAGCAGCGTCGTAATTGCAGCGGGAGTCGTCTCCAAATGGGGTAGCAGGTCCGACGGCTTCATCGGCTCGTGCGCTTGCAACAGCTCCAGCACTTCCAGTTGCCCCGCCGTCAGTTGCGGAGCCAGCTCCGTCTCCATCCGCGCGTTCCAATCCTTCGTGAGCTTCGTCCAGCTTTTCACAAATTCCGCCGCATTATCCATAGGTACGCCCCTTCCTTCCCGAACATTGCCTTCTCCTTTATTATACTCACCGTCTATGTCGAAAGATAGTTTAATGCAATTAAATATTTACGACATGAATCCGCATGATCGAGAACATGACGACAAGCGGCGACATATACTGGTTACGAAAAATGGGTAAAAGCGGAGAAACGGCAACGAGGAGGCGCTGTCCATGTCCTCTAACGAAACGAAAATCAAAATGATCGGCCAAATGGCCCAGGACGCCGGCCTAATAGAAGACCCCCAGTGGCTCGAACGGCTCAATGAACCGGTGCCCCTGTGGGTCGTCTTGGATATGCTATTGCGATGGGTAGACCGTACCGAACCGAACGGCGGGGGCCCTTACGATTAAGCGGGCCCGTTCTGAGTCGAGAGCGGCTTGACGAAAGCTTCGGCCAGCGTGTCCCCTCGGTCGACAGGGATCATCAGCTTGCCCTGACCGCGTCTGTCTTCAATCGGAGAGCTCTCCGAGGAAAATTCCGATACGCCCCCGCTCGCCGTCAAGGCGAGCAGGCTGACCGCTTCCTTGACATGGAACGCGGCGACCAGCTTCGTGCCGTTCGGGCGGACGCGCTTGCCTTCCTTGAACTCGAACGTCTGAATCCCCTTGCCCCCGCGGCCTTGCTGAGGGTAATCAAGCAGCAAGGTGCGCTTCGCATAGCCGTAGTCGGACAGAACGAGAACCTCTCCTTCGTCCTCCGCGACGAACAGAGCGTCCGTCAGCTGATCGCCCTCTTTCAGCGTAATGCCTCTTACTCCTCCGGCCACGCGGCCCTGCACGCTGACTTCCTCGCGGTTGAACCGGATGCTCATCCCCTGCTCGGTCACGAGCAGCAGATCGTCCGGACTGTCCGAACGCATCACCTTCACGATCTCGTCCCCGTCCGCCACTTTGCAGGCGGCGATCGCCATGCTTCGCGTCGTGGCGTATTCGACGAGCGGCGTCCGCTTCACTTGTCCCCGCTTCGTTACAAACACAAGCATCGGCCCGGACGTCTCCGCTTCTTCCTTCCCGTCCGCCGGCGGAGTCAGCTCCGCGCTCTTGGCGTGCACGACGCCGACGATGCGGTCGTCCTTGGCAAGCGGAAGCACGTTCACGATCGCCGTCCCCGTATCCTTCCACTTGAACTCCGGAATTTGGTGAACCGGCAGCAAATAGTAGTGGCCCTTCTGCGTGAAGAGCAGCAGCGGGTCGAGCGTGTTGACGCCCAGACTCCAGCGAATGACGTCGCCTTCCTTCACGCCCGCGCTTTCGAGTTCTCCGCCGGATCGGGTGAACGACAGAAGGCTCGTCCTCTTAATGTAGCCTTCGCGGCTTAACGTCACGAGCACTTCTTCCGCCGGAACCATCACTTCCAGGTTGACCTTGATCTCTTCCACTTCGCCCTGAATGACGGAGCGGCGGTCGATGCCGTACTTGTTGCGGATTTCCGCCAGCTCGTCTTTAATGACGCTCAGCAGCTTGCGCGGACTATCCAGAATGGCGCGCAACTGGGCGATTTTCTTGAGCGTGTCGGCATGCTCCTTCTCGAGCTGGGTAATCTCGAGATTGGTCAGCCGATAGAGCTGCAAGGTGAGAATGGCGTCCGCTTGGCGCTCGGTGAAGCCGAACTTGGCGACCAGGTTGTTTTGCGCGTCTTGACGGTTTTTCGAAGCTTTGATCGTCTCGATGATCTGATCGAGCAGATTCAGCGCCTTGACGAGTCCTTCCAGCACGTGCGCGCGGTCTTCCGCCTTCTCCAGATCGTATTGGGTGCGGTGCGTGACGACTTCCTTCTGGTGCTCGATGTACGCGTCGAGAATATGCTTAAGGCCCAGTTGACGCGGCGCCTTGTTCACGATCGCGACCATGTTGAAGTTGTACGTCGTCTGCAGGTCGGTTTTCTTCAGCAGGAAAGCGAGTATGCCTTCCGCATCCGCATCCTTCTTCAGCTCGACGACGATGCGCAGGCCGTTCCGGCCGCTCTCGTCCCGCACTTCGGCGATGCCTTCGACCTTCTTCTCCATCCGCAGGCTGTCGATGGCGTTCACGAGCTTCGACTTGACGACTTGGTACGGAATTTCCGTAATGACGATCTGCTGCTTGCCGCCTCGCATATCTTCGATCGCGGTTTTGGAGCGGATGTGGATTTTCCCTTTGCCCGTCTCGTAAGCTTCGCGAATGCCATCCGCGCCCATAATGATGCCGCCGGTCGGAAAATCGGGACCTTTCACGGTGTCCATCAGCTCTTGCACCGTAATGTCCGGCTTGTTCATGACGGCGACGCACGCATCGATAATTTCGCGCAGGTTATGCGTCGGGATTTCCGTCGCGAAGCCGGCCGATATGCCGGATACGCCGTTCACGAGCAAATTCGGGTAACGCGACGGAAGAACGACGGGCTCCTTGGCCGTGTTGTCGAAGTTGTCCTTGAACAGCACCGTCCTCTTCTCGATATCGCGCAGCAGCTCCATCGAGATCGGAGACAGACGCGCCTCCGTATACCGCATCGCCGCAGGAGGATCGTCGTCCATCGATCCCCAGTTGCCGTGCCCGTCGACGAGCATGTGCGCCATTTTCCATGGCTGGGCCATCCGCACCATGCCCTCGTAGATCGAGGAGTCGCCGTGAGGGTGGTAGTTCCCCATGACGTCGCCGACCGTCTTGGCCGACTTCCGGTACGGTTTGTCCGGCGTGTTGCCCGACTCGTACATCGCGTACAGAATGCGGCGCTGCACCGGCTTCAGGCCGTCGCGAACGTCCGGAATGGCGCGGTCCTGGATAATGTATTTAGAATAGCGTCCGAAGCGGTCTCCTACGACCTCCTCCAGAAACGCCGGCAAAAAATTTTCAAGTAGGCTCACTGCTACTGCCTCCTAGTTCTGGAGCACACGCACCGGGATATCGCTCTCGCAGACCGTTGGTTCGACGATGTCCCGATGATGTGCGGTTTATTAGCGGTCCGACAGACCGCTATTTCCGTATTTGCGCGGTTTGAGGCGCAGTTAACGGTCCAACGGACCGTTAACTATGCATTCGCACCGGTTCTAGCCCGGTTAACGGCCTAGCAGACCGTTAACTATGCATTCGTGCCGGTTCTGGCCCAGTTAACGGTCCAACAGACCGCTAACTCTCCCGCCCTCCGGCCGACCGCCGACTACTCCTCGTACTCCGTGAAATCGACGTTTTCGATGATCCAGCGTTTGCGAGGGTCGACCTTGTCGCCCATGAGCGTCGATACGCGGCGCTCCGCCTTGGCGGCGTCTTCAATCTGCACCTGCAGGAACGTGCGCGTCTCGTAGTTCATCGTCGTCTCCCACAGCTGGTCGGGGTTCATTTCTCCCAGACCTTTGTACCGCTGCAGCTCGGCGCCCTTGCCGAGCTCCTTCGTGAAGACGCTCAGCTGCTCGTCCGTCCAGGCGTAGCGCACCGTCTCCAGCTTGCCCGACTTTCTCGTGATCTTGTAGAGCGGCGGCTGGGCGATGAATACTTTGCCCGCGTCGATCAGCGGCTTCATGTACCGGTAGAAGAAAGTCAGCAGCAGCACTTGAATGTGCGCGCCGTCCGTATCGGCGTCGGTCATAATAATGATCTTGGAATAGTTGCATTCCTCGACGTCGAACTCCGAGCCGATGCCCGCTCCGATCGCCGAGATGATCGCCTTGTACTCGTCGTTCTTCAGAATGTCGATGAGCTTGGATTTCTCCGGATTCATCGGCTTGCCCTTAAGCGGCAGAATGGCCTGGTACTTCGAATCCCGGCCCTGCTTGGCCGATCCGCCCGCGGAATCGCCCTCGACGATGAACAGCTCGTTGCGGGTGCTGTCCTTGGACTGGGCCGGAGACAGCTTGCCGCCGAGGCTCGCGCTCTCGCTGCGCTTCTTGCCGCTGCGGATTTCCTCGCGCGCTTTGCGCGCCGCTTCCCGGGCCTTGGAAGCCTGAATCGACTTGCGGATCAGCAGTTGGCCGACCTGCGGATTCTCTTCCAGAAATACGGTCATCTTGTCCGTCACGACGGCGTCGACCGCGCTGCGCGCGGAAGCGCTCCCGAGCTGGTCCTTCGTCTGGCCGACGAATTCGACCTCGGACATTTTAATATTGATGACCGCCATCATGCCTTCGCGCAGGTCGTTGCCTTCGAGATTTTTTTCCTTCTCCTTCAGCTGTCCCGTCTTGCGCGCATATTCGTTCATCACCCGCGTGTAGGCGGTTTTGAAGCCCGTCTCGTGCGTGCCTCCGCCCCTCGTCGGAATGGCGTTGACGAACGATGCGATCGTCTCCGTATAGCCGTCGTTGTACTGCAGCGCGATCTCGACCTCGATGTCGTCCTTCTCCGCCGCAAAATGGATGACATCGTGCAGCACCGATTTCTCTTCGTTCAGGAACTGCACGAACTGGCGCGCGCCGCCTTCGTAATGGAACGAATCCGACTTGCCGCTGCGCTCGTCCTTGATGTTGACCTTCAGTCCGGAGTTGAGGAACGCAATTTCCTGCAGCCGCTCCGACAAGGTGTCGTAGTTCATGCTGACGTTGCCGTGGAACACTTTCGGATCGGGCTTAAACGTCACCTTCGTGCCGGTGCGGTTCGTGTTGCCGGTCACTTCCAGCCCCGTCACGGGCTCTCCGACATGCTCCACGCCTTTGTCGTCGACCCACGTCTCGAATCTCATCTTATGTATTTTGCCATCGCGGTAAATCTCGACTTCCAGCCACTCGGACAGGGCGTTCGTTACCGAAGCGCCTACCCCGTGCAGCCCGCCGGACTTCTTATAGCCGCCTCCGCCGAATTTGCCGCCCGCGTGCAGGATCGTATAGACGACCTGAGGCGTCGGGATGCCGCTCTTGTGCATGCCCGTCGGAATGCCCCGCCCGTTATCGATGACCGTAACGGAGTTGTTCGCATGAACAGTGACGTCGATGCGCGAGCAGAACTTGGCCAGATGCTCGTCCACGGCGTTGTCCACGATCTCCCACAACAGATGATGCAGACCCGACGTCGTCGTGCTGCCGATGTACATGCCCGGCCTTTTGCGAACGGCGGTCAGCCCTTCTAAAATTTGAATATCATCCGCGCTGTATTCACTTCCCGCCTGCGCGGCGGATTCAGTGAAAATATCCAGTTGTTCGGTCACGAACGGACCTCCTTGCGTAATCTCTTGCGCTTATGCTCATAAACGCGCTTCGTTTATTCTAATTCAAGATGTCTTGCTTCGTAAAGACGGCGAACGAAACGATAACCGACGCAACGCCCCAGATCGCCAGTACGGCAAGCGAAAATCCGAGCGACATGCCCTCGACCGGAGGCGGCGTTCCCCGCAAATAAGCGGACAGCTCCAGGTTGACGTTGAACAAATATTTCGCCGACTTCCAGGAAGAGGCCATGTTGGCCAAAATCGTGCCCGAGATGATCGTCGCCATCATCGTCACGAAGCTCGCCGCCGTGCTGCGCACGAGCACCGATACCATCAGCCCGATCACGGCCACCACCATTGCAGCGAACCAGATGAGCCCCGCCTGCATCAGCAGGTACACGCCCTGTGTGACGGCATGGACGTTCGACGTATCCACGTCCGCGCCCTGAACCCGGAACCCGACGAACACCGGTTCTCCCCAGCCTCCGTAGCCGAACACGAGGCCTGAGATCAGGTAGCAGAGCGCGATTGTCGTAACGAGAATAAGAGAAACGTATAAGGTCAGTGTCGCTAATTTGGAAAATAAAATTCGCCATCTTCGCACGGGCCGCGTCAGCAGCATCTTGATCGTCCCCGTCGCACGCTCCGAGGAGACGAGATCCGAAGCGATCGCCAGCACCATGAGCGGGATGAACAGACTCACCGCGTTATCCATAAACCTGCGGGTGAACGTAACCCCGTTCGGAGACTCGGGATTGATGTCGTGATCGAGATAATATTGCAGCTGCTGAACAAGCGCCTTGCGCCACTGCTTCCATTCCTCGGGGATCCGGTCGCTGCTCAGGGCGTTCGTATTGTCGGTAATCCGGCTCTGCAGCTCGGCCCGCCAATCCGTCCGGAACTTGTCGGCGCTGTTCTGCGCGACCTTCATCTGAGCGTAGACGAATACGGGGATCAAGATGAGCAGGATGAGCACGACGACCGCGAACCGTTTTTTCTTCCATACCTTTAACGTCTCGTTCTGAATGAGCGCCAGCAGATTAGTCAATTTTCTCCCCCTCCGTCAGCTTCAGGAATAGCTCCTCCAAGGAGGGAGCGACGCGCTGCACCGATGCGATGCCGATGCCGGACGCCACAAGCCGGCTCACCCAGTCCGCGATTCGGCTCTCGTCCACGACGGTGACGATCGGCTCGTCCAACGCGGACAGCAGCGCTTCGTCGATCCGATGCTCCTCCTCCGGCACGAGCCCGATGTCCGAACCGCCGGCGAACATCCGCTTCGCTTCCTCCGGCCGATCGACCTGCCACACCGTGTACGCGCCCGCCTGCGACACGAGCTGCTCCACCTCGCCGACGGCGATGACTTCGCCGTGCGCGATAATCGCCACGCGGTCGCACATGAGCTGGATCTCGCTGAGCAGATGGCTCGAAATGAACAGGCTCATGCCGCTCTCCGCCAGCATTCGGATAAACTCGCGCAGCTCCTTGATTCCTTTCGGATCGAGACCGTTCGTCGGCTCGTCCAGTATGAGCAGCCGGGGCTTGCACAGCAGCGCCTGAGCGATGCCCAGCCGCTGCCTCATGCCGAGCGAATAGGTTTTCACCTTGTCGTGGATTCGGTGGTCCAGCCCGACGATCTCCACCACTTCGGCGATGCGCGCCTCCGGAATTCCGGGCTGCATCCGGGCGAAGTGAGCGAGATTTTCCCATCCGGTCATAAAGCCGTACATTTCCGGATTTTCCACGATGCAGCCGATATGCGCGAGCGCTCTGTCCGGATGCGTGCGGACGTTCTCCCCGCAGACGAGAATGTCCCCGTCCGTCGGTTTGATCAGGCCGACAAGCATGCGGATCGTCGTCGTCTTCCCCGAGCCGTTCGGTCCCAGAAACCCGAATATCTCCCCCGCCTTGACGTCGAAGGAGACGTCGCGAATGATCGGCTTGCGTCCGATTCTTTTTTTCAGCCCCCGTACCGACAATACGACTTCCTTCTCCTGCTCTCCCATCGGTGGTCCCCTTTCTCCGTCGTTATCGAAGCGCGTCCGCGACTCTTGCGGCAATCCGTTCGTACCCGAGCGCATTCGGGTGAAAATGATCCGAGGATAAATAGTCCGTCAGATTAAACTCGAACAGATCGTACGTCGGAACGACCGTTGCGTTGCCGTCCGCCAGCGCAAGCCGGTAGGCGTAGCCGTTCCATTCCGCGACCGTCTCGCTGGCGACCTCCCGCATCTGCGGCACGTCGTAGAAGGCGTTGTACAGCCCGACGTAGACGATGCGCGCAACCGGATTCACGGCCCTGATCTTGTCGAACACTTCCTTAAGCCTCGGTTTGACGTCAGGCAGCAGCTCGCGAAGCGCCTCCGGAGACAGGTCTCCTCCTTCCGCAAGCGAACCGCCTCCTTGCGCGACCTGGAACAGATCGTTGCCTCCGATCGTCAGCAGCACAATGTCCGCGCGTCCGACCGCGTTCACGAACCCTTTCTCATCCAGATTGACGGCCAGCTGGTCGGCGCGCATGCCGTTGACGGCCATATTGTTGACCAGATAGACCGGCTTGTCCAGCCTCTCGGCCAGCGAAGCGATCGTGCGCGCAACATAGCCTTCGCCGGTCGCGTCCCCCGTTCCCTTCGTCAAGGAATCCCCTAACGCGGCGACGTACAGCTCGCTCTTCGCGCTCCAGTCGCCGCCGGCCGCCTTCTCCGGTTCGCTGGCCTTAGGCAGAGCCAGTCCCTCTTTCGGAAACCACGTGTCCTTAATCGCCCAGCCGAAACCGGTCAGCATCGCCAGCAGGCAGACGAGCGACGCAATGCCCAGCGTTCTCCACAGCACGGAAGACGACTTCATCCGCTTTCCCCCAGTCGTTCGATGATTCGGAGCTTTGTTTCCGCTTTCTCCCTATACTTTTCCACGATAACGGTTATTGCCGCATTTTTCAAATCGAAATGCCCGGTCCTGCGCGAAAAAACGCAAAAAACCGGCCTGAAGGCGTCCCAAGACGCCGACAAGCCGGCAAGCGAACAGGTTAATGCTAACGGTCAAGCGGACAAAAAGCGGTACTGGGCTTCGACCAGGTTGCGGTAATGCCCCGGGCGCTTCATCAGCTCCTCATGGTTGCCCATCTCCATTATCTCCCCGTGATCGAGCACGACGATGCAATCGGCATGACGAATCGTGGACAGACGGTGGGCGACGATAAACGAGGTGCGTCCCTGCAGCAGCGTGCCCAGCGCCTCCTGGATGCGCAGCTCCGTCTCCGTGTCGATGCTGGCCGTCGCTTCGTCCAGCACGAGAATGCGAGGATCGGCGAGCAGCGCCCGCGCAAAGCTGAGCAGCTGCCGCTGGCCGACCGAGAGCACGTTGCCCCGCTCCTCGACTTCGGTCTCGTAGCCGCTGGGCAGATCGACGATGAAGTCGTGCGCCCGCACGGCGCGGGCCGCCGCTTCGACCTCCGCGTCCGTCGCGCCGGGGCGCCCGTAGCGGATGTTGTCGCGAATCGTCCCCGAGAAAATAAACGTATCCTGAAGCACGATGCCGATCTGCGAGCGCAGGCTGTCGATCGTCACGTCCCGCACGTCCCGGCCGTCGATCAGCACCCGGCCCTCCACCGTATCGTAGAAGCGGCAGATCAAGTTGACGATCGTACTCTTGCCCGAACCGGTGTGGCCGACGAGCGCTACCGACAATCCCGGCTTGACGTCGAGGTTGATGCCCTTCAGCGCCGGACGATCGTTCTCGTAGCCGAACGTCACGTTGTCGAGCTGGACGCGGCCGCTCAACTGCGAGATCGGTTTAGCGCCTTCCTTTTCCGGAACGGCCGGACGTTCGTCCATGAATTCGAAGATCCGCTCGGCCGACGACATCGAGATAAGCATTTGGGAATACATGTTGCCCAGCCGCGTAATCGGCTCCCAGAAGCTGCCGACATAAGTAATGAACGCGACGAGGACGCCGACGGTCATCGCCTCGGACTGAATGAGGTACGTGCCGTACAGCAGCAGGATCAGCGTGCCGATCGCGGACGTAATCTCGATCAGCGGCCCGAACAGCTGGTTCAGCGCCGATGCTCTGTTCCAGGAACGGATGTTGCTCTTGTTCATGTCGTCGAAATAAGCGATGTTTTCCTTCTCTTGCGCGAACGCCTGCGTTACCCGGATGCCCTGGATGCTCTCGTTCAGATGCGCGTTGATGCGCGATTGTTTGATCCGGACGATCTGCCAGGCCATGCGGATCTTCTTGCGCAGCGCCGTAGAGACGAAGAACATGAGCGGCACCGTCACGATAACGGCCAAGGCGAGCTTCGGCTCGATGAAGAGCAGAATGACCGTAATGCCGATCAGCTGCACGATGTCGATCGCCGTGTTGACGACCCCGTTCGTGAACATGTCCTGCAAGGAATTGACGTCGTTGGTCACCCGCACGAGCACCGAGCCTGCCGGACGCTTGTCGAAGAAGCGGAACGACAAAGATTGAATGTGCTTGAACAGGGCGGCCCGCAAGTCGAAAATAACCCTCTGCCCGATCTCGTTCGTCCGGTGAATCGTATATTTCTGCGCCCACCAGCGCGTACCGTACAGCACGAGCATGACGGCGGCGATCGTCAGCAGCAGCGACAGGCTCCCTTCGCCCGACTTCGGGAAGATCGCCCGGTCGATCGCCAGCATCGTCAGGAACGGAATCGCCAGCTTGGAGAGCATCCCGAACACGAGCATGACGAACACGACTTTGCCGACCTCGGCTTTGTACGGTTTCACGAACGTGACCAGACGGCCCATCTGCTTCCAGTTAAAAGGCTTCTCGATCAGTTCGTCGTCCTGGTATACGAATTGACGGCTCATCCCGACACCCGCCTTTCCGAGGCGCATTCCGAGTCCGCCTCGTAATCCAGTTCTTCCGGGCGGTCGGAGTATTGAATCCGGTACGTCTCGCGGTACAGCCCCGGCTGGCGCACCAGCTTGTCGTGCGTCCCGCGCTGAATCGTGTGTCCCCGGTCGAGCACGAGAATTTCATCCGCAAGACGCAAAGTGGAAATCCGGTGCGCGATCATGAACACGGTGCGTCCGGCCATCACCTTGCGGATGGCGGTCTGAATCTCGTGCTCCGTCTCCATGTCGAGCGCGCTCGTCGCGTCGTCGAGAATGAGAATTTTCGGCTTGTTCAGCAGCGCCCGCGCGATCGCGATCCGCTGCTTCTGGCCGCCCGACAAGCCCATTCCCCGTTCGCCCACGATCGTCTCGTAGCCGAGCGGCAGCTCGCGGATGAAGCCGTCCGCCTGCGCGTAGCGCGCCGCCTCCTCAATCTCTTCCATCGTCGCGTCCGGGCGGCCGTAGCGGATATTCTCCTTGATCGTCGTCGAGAACAGGAACGACTCCTGGAACACGATGCCGATCTGTCTGCGCAAGCTTTCCAGCTCGATGTGGCGAATGTCGATTCCGTCAAGCGTAATCGCGCCGTCGCCGACGTCGTAAGCTCTCAGCAGCAGCCCCACGGCCGTCGATTTGCCCGAACCGGTTCCCCCGAGCAGGCCGACGACGGCGCCGGCCGGCGCGTCGAGCTGCAAGCCGAGCAGCGCGGAAGGCAGGTCGTCGCGGTTCGTATAGCGGAAGCTGACGTCGTCGAAGCGAATGTGCCCCTGAACCGCCTCGTCGTCCAGCGCAAGGCTGTTGTCGCGGTTTTTCACCGAGATCGGTTGGTAGAGCAGCTCCAGCAGACGTTCTCCCGAAGCTTTCGATTGCGTATATCCATTGATCTGGAAGCCGAGCGTCCAGAGCGGAGCGACGACGAAGCCGAGCATCCCCGTGATCGCGACCAGCTCGCCCAGCGTCATCGTGCCGGCGATCACGCGCCAGCCGCCGGCCAGCAGCAGCGTCGCGACGCTAAGGTTAGCGATAAACTCCATCATCGGAAAATACTTCGCCCACACGTCCGCGAGCGTCAGATGATTGTCCCGATAGTCCACGTTTTCCTTCACGAACTTGTTGATCTCGAACGGTTCCCGGGCGAACGATTTGACCGTGCGCACTCCGGTGATGTTTTCTTGCACCCGCACCGTCAAGCGTCCCACCGCGGACCGGATCGACCGGAATACCGGGTGGATGGCCTGCTCGAAGCGGATCGCCACGAAGCCGAGCACCGGGATGAAGACGAGGATGAGCAGCGTAAGCGCCCAGTCGACAAAAAACATCATCGTGAACCCGAATACGAGCAGCAATCCCGTGTTGAGCAGCTGTGCGAAGCCAAAGCCGATAAACATCCGCACGCCTTCGATATCGGCCGTGAGCCTCGACATCAGGTCTCCCGTCCTTGCCGTATCATAGTAGGAGAAGGACAATTGCTGCAGCTTCTCGTAGCAGGCGTTGCGCAGCCGATACGCGATCCGGTTGCCGAGCCGGCCGCCGCTGAAACCGTGTACATACTGGAATGCGGCTTTGACGAATATGACGCCGACCGCCGTTAACGTCAGACCGAGAACCCCGTCGTACTTCCCCGCGAGAATCATGTCGTCGATAAGCGATTTGAGTAGCAGGGGATAAATCAGGCCAAGCGCGGTCGCGACCGCCAGTCCGGCTATCGATCCCCACAAGAAGCCTTTGTCTTTCCAGTAATAGGATTTTAAAGCCCGAAAAATATCCAAAAATGGTCCTCCCCTCGCTGCTTTCTACGGCAGTGTAAGCCGAATCTCAGATCCCGGCAACAGCGTTATTTCGCCCTATTCGGGCTTGCGGCGGAAACTGCCGTCGGCATCGCCGGGTATTCACCGGATATCTTCGATATCGTCCCTTTTCATACCCAACATCCCCTTGTTGAACCGTTTACGCAAGGAAAACGCAGGCAACGGAAGAAAAGGCCCCCTTCCATCTTCGTCAAGATGAAAGAGGGCCGATTATCGAAATTAACGGCGGATTTTCCGCCATTGCTCACGCAAATCCATCAAATATCGTTCTTCGCCCGGCTGACGAAGCGCTTCGCTCATGCTGAGCGCGAACGCGGACAGCTGCCCGGACCAGGCCTGCGCGGCGCTGTGGACCGCTTCCTGCAGCGCCTTCTCCGTCGCCAGCTCCCATTGCCGGCGAAGCGCCTCGAGCGCCTCGTCGATCGTCCCCAGCAGCGTCTCTTGGAGACTTCCCCGGAGAGCGACGGCTCCTTCCTTCTCGAAGAAGTGCTTCGGAGAGCGGAACGCGCCCCACAGCTGTCTGGAATCGAAGTTCGGACCGGAGGCGAACGCTTCGGGAAGCGGCAGCTCCAGGACAGGCTTCTCCGCCGGCTCCGGCGTAAAGCCTTCGCTCTCCATCTCCGCCAGCCCGGACAACGCAGCGAGCGCCTTCTCCGCCAGCGCGCCGATCGTTCCTTCGAGCCTCAATCCCGCCGCCCTCAGCTCCTGCAGCAAATCTTCGTTCAGCGACCGCTTCAAATCTTCGCCGCACGCCTGCAGCAGCTTTTTGAGATCGCGTCCGTCGTCCTGCAAAATGGACGGATGGAACGCCGACTGGAAATGCTCCTTAAAGCGGAATTTCAACCGCTGGCGCAAATGGTACAGCTGCTCGCCGACCTCTTGGCGAAGCGGCTGCGCCGCCGCCGCGGGAACGGCTTCCGCCCCCTCCGCCTGCCAGCGCCGCGCCTGCTCGCTCAGCCGCTTCGCCTTCGCTTCGCGCGTGGCGGCGTCCGCGTTGGCCGATTGCAGCCAGCCGTCCAGCAGCTTGTCGACGCGGTCCAGCTCCTTGTTCGCGGACGCAAGCGCCAGCCCCCCCAGCTCCTCTTCGGAGAAGCGGCGGAAGGCGCCTTCGAATTCGGACAATCCGGAAGCTTCGAGAGCGGGACGGCTGCGCGACAGCTTCGCCTGCAAGCCGTTCAGACTGGACACCCCGAACAGCCGCGGTTTGCGGATGCCGTGCTTCAGCAACTGCGCGCCCACGTGCGCCTTGACGGCTTCCAGCTCCGCTTCCGACGAAGCCAGATCGGCCGCATTAATGACGAAAAACATTTTGTCGAGCTCGAATACGTCCTTGACGCTGCCGAGCTGATTGAGAAACTCGCGATCCGCCTCCGTGAAGGCGTGGTTATAATACGTCACGAACAGAACCGCGTCCGCGTTTTTGATATATTGGAACGCGACGCCGGTATGGCGCGCGTTGATCGAATCCGCTCCCGGCGTATCGACGAGCACCGCGCCGCTGCGCGTAATCGGCGAATCGACGTACAGGTCGATCTCGGCGACGAAGCAGGAAGCCTGCTCGTCGGCGGCGAACCTCCTGTACTCCTCTCCGCTCGCCGTCAGCTTCCGGCCCAGCATCGGGCCGAATTCGCTCCAGCCTTTGGCAGCGGCCGTCAGGAACGCCAGATGCGGCCGCCCGCGCGGATGCAGGTCTCCCGCCGCCACCGGGTCCTTCAGCGCCAGCAGCTTGGAGACGTCCGCTCCGGCCGTGTCCAGCTGCTCCTGAGCGATGCCGATCCGCTTCAGCGAATGGCGGACGTCGTCGGCGAAATCCTCCGGCGTCTTCATCGTCACGAGCGCCGTGCCGTCCGGGCGCTCCTCCGTCGGAGCGACGATTCGGTTGATCGTCGCCGTCGTCGGATTCGGCGAGACCGGCAGAGCCGGCTTGCCGACGAGCGCGTTGGCGAACGACGATTTGCCCGCGCTGAACGCGCCGAACAGCGCGATCGTAAAGCTCTTGTCGCGAAAGCGCGCCGCCTTGGCGCTCAAGCCGTCCGCGACGCTCCGCAGCGCGGAAATGTTGGACAGCAGCGCGGCGGCGTTCTCCAGCATCTCCGCGGCTCCCGTGGGCGCTCCCAGACGGCCAGGTTGGGCCTCTTCGGAAGAGGCTCCCTGCTCTTCGGGCGTCGCATTGTCCCCGGAGCCGCCGGTTGCTTCATGGGAGTCCGGCATTGGCGCTTCCTGGATCAGCGCTCCGGCCAGATCGGCCGCGAGCGGTTCGGGCGCGGGAAGCCGCAGCTCGCCGTCGTTGCCGCCCTCCGGCTCAGGCAGCAGCGCGAGCAGCTTCCGCTCCTCTTCGCGCTCCTCCCGTTCAAGCCCGGCGATCTCGTCGGCGATCCGATCCGCTTGCGCCAGCTCGGCCAGCTGCGCTTGCACGCCCTCGGCCTTCTGCTCCAGCGCGGGACGATCCCGCTCCTGCAGCTCGTCGATCCACTGGAACGCCGCTTTGCGGTACAGCGACTTCAGCTCGGCGCTGATCTCCGCCGAGTAGTGCAGCGTCGCCTGACCCTCCGCTCCGGCTCCCGGCTTCACGAGCGCGCGCAGCCATTCCGGCTGAACCGGGCGGAAAATGTCGTCGAGCGAGCGCTCCATCTCCTCGCCGATGAAGCCGCTCTGTTCCGCCTCGCGCCGCAGCAGCGCCTTCAGATGGCCGGTGACGTTCGCCGACACCTGACGGTTGAAATCGTCGGTCAGCCTGCCGAGCCTCGCGGCGCGCTCCGCCTCCGTCTTCGCCGCTCCCGCCAGCCAGCCCGCCTTAAAGCCCGGCTGCATCGCCGCCAGCACCGCTTGCGCCTTCTCCCGCGTCTCGGCCGGCGTCAGGTTGGCGTTGCCGAGCAGCTTATCCATGTCGACGCGCACGCGTTCCTTGCGCCGGTCTCCCGCCGTCCGGAGCTGCGACAGCTCCGTCTCCAATTCGGCGCGCAGAGCCGTTCTGCGCGCCGTCTCGCCTTCGTCGCCCAACTGCTCCTGGAGGCGCTGCCTGCTCTCTTGATTGCGCTGATGAAGCGTCTCTCGATACTGCTCCGCCAAGTAGACGGCCGAACGGGCCACGCTTCTGGTGATAAGCGCGTCCGCAAGCGGCTGGAGCTCCTCCATAAGCCGAAGCAGCTGCTTCCATTGCGACAGCGGGTGATCGGGCTCTCGCAGCGACAGGAACAGCGTAGCAGCCGGCTCGATATCCCAGTTGGACAGCGCCTCGCTCAGGCTGCTTCTAAACTCCGCGAACGGGAGCTGCTCCTCCCTGTGCTTGTCGATCTGATTGACGAGCAGATAGGTCGGTTTGCCCCAACGCGCCAGACTGCGCAGGAAACGGAAGTTGACTTCGGACTGCACGTGATTATAATCGGTCACGAAAAAGACGACGTCCGCCATATGGAGAGCGGACTCGGTCGCCGCCCGATGCGCGCCGTCCGTCGAGTCGACGCCCGGCGTATCTACGATCGCCATGCGATCGCCGAGCAGCGGGATCGGGTAGGATACGCGAATCGAGGTGACGCCTTCTCCGTCGACCGCGAAATCGTGCAGTTGCTCGACCGCGATCGTGCGAGACGGATGCGTCCTGCCGCTCGAATCGCGGAATTCCGTCTCGGCGAACGGTTCGCCGTTGACGACCGTCACGACGTTGGCGCTCGTCGGAATCGGGGATGCGGGCAGAAGCGTCGCCCCGCACAGCGTATTGACGAGCGTGGACTTCCCGGCGGAGAAATGCCCGCAGAACGCGACGGTCAGCCGTCCGCTCTCCAGCTTGCCGGACAGCTCCTCCAGCTTCGCGGCCTGGACTTCGTCGCCGTTGCCGGCCGTTCTGGCGGACATCTGCCGCAGCGCTTGTTGGAATCGGATAAGTTCTGATGATAACGGCACGCCGGTTGGCGGCGCGCCGAGGTCGATAGAGTTCACTTCGCTACGCTCCTCTTCTTCAAGGAGGCTTTCATTCGAGCCTTGCCTTCCTTGCAATGTTCCAGTACCGGACAAACTTCGCATTTCGGATTTTGCGCCTTGCAGTGGTAACGCCCGAAGAAGATCAACCGATGATGCGTAATCGTCCACTCATCTCTCGGCACCTTGCGCATCAGCTTCTTCTCGACTTCGAGCACCGAATCGTCGGGCTTGGCGATGCCAAGACGCTTGGATACGCGCTCCACGTGGGTGTCCACCGCGATCGCCGGCACGTCGAAGGCGTTGGACATGACAACGTTCGCCGTCTTCCGGCCTACGCCGGCCAGAGCCGTCAATTCCTCATGCGTGCGGGGCACGTCCCCGCCATGCAGGTCGATGACCATTCGGCACAGCTTCTGGATATTCGCCGCTTTGTTGCGGAACAGCCCGATTCTGCGAATGTCGTTCTCCAACTCTTCCAAGGGGACGTTCAAGTAATCCTGCGGAGAGCGGTATTTCTCGAACAGCGCAGCCGTCACCTTGTTGACGGTCTCGTCCGTACACTGCGCCGACAGCAGCACCGCGATCGTCAACTCGAACGGATTGCGGTGATTCAGCTCGCAGCGCGCATCGGGAAACATCTCCGCTATCGTATTCAACACTTGCCTTAACGTTGCGGCGTTCATAAGCGCTCCTCATTTTCAGAAAGTCTCTAACTTATTAGTCTACCGGAATATCGCTCATGCGGCAATATGCGGCACACATTAGCACGCCACACGACACTAATCCCGCACAGCAAATCAGGCCAACCGGATCGCTCCGATTGGCCTGACGGCGGATAAAGCTTATTTCACGATTTCAACGACTTTGCCGCGGACGATGTACAGCGTGATCGGATCGTCCTTCTTCATGCTCGACAGCAAAATCGTATTCGCGCCCTGATGGACGTACACCTGAGGATGCAAATCGTACGTATTGTTCTCGTTCAAGGAAGCTCTGTTCACGTACAGAATCGAGGAATTGTGATTCAGGTACTGCTTGCTGACGGCCGGAATGATCTCGATGACCGTCTTGTCATTCTCGTCCACGCGAATTTCGACGCGGTCGTTCGCCTTGATCGAGGACAGCGAACCGATTACCGTATTCGCTCTCGTCACCGTCGGAGCAGCCGGATACGATCTCGTCACCGTCGCGCCGGCGTTCGTCAACACCTCGATGGAATTGGTCGCCGCGTTCACGGAAACCACCTTGCCGTAAGTGACCGGATAAGCTTTGATCTTGATCGGCGTTCTTCCTTTGAACGTGACGTTAAGCAGCTTCGTGTTCAATTGGTTCAGAGCGGTCAGGCTGATCGGATTGTCGTTCTCGTCCACGAGAGACAACTGTGTCGTATTCAGGCTCCATTCTTCGAATACGCCGTCGGCCCGCTTGGCCCGCAGCTTGTTCAACGAGAGATCCACTCTGTCCAGCTCGAATTGAACCGTCTTCTGTACTTGAACGGCGATGACCGTGTCCTGCGTATTATAATCCATAAGTGCCGTGACTTTGTCGCCGACGCGAATGTCGAGATAGCTCGTCGAGGACGTTCCGTAGATTTCCGCCGCAAAATAGTTCGGATAAGGCAGCACGACTTCGTTCTTGTTATCCAGCTGCAGCTTCAGCGTCTTGGCCGACAGGTTGTTCTCCAGCACCGTCCCGGTATACTGGGAAACGACCGAAATGTACGCCGCGTTAGAGTTGGTATAGCCTACGTTGATCTTCTTGCCTTTGAGGATATACTTCGCCGCGTCTTTCTTCGTAAGAACCGTTCCGTTCAGATCGAATCGGGTCGTCTCGGTCAGAATAAGCGGAACCTTCTTGTTCGCGGAATCCGTCACGATCAGAATGTCGTTGTCCAAGTCGGCGGAAAATACGACTGCCCCGTTCAGGAAGTTGACGGAACGATTCTGGATCGTGATGATGGCGACTTTGCCGCTTTCGTTCAACGTCATGGACACCGTATCGCCCTTGAACAGATCGTCCAGCGTCACGTTGGACAGCCCTTCAAGCTTAACGATGACGTTATCGGCCAAATCCTTGGCGCCAAGCTCGTTGTTGATGCGATATTGAATCGTCTTGCCCGCTTTGTCCACGAGGTTGATGACGCCCTCGATCGGAGGCTGAACCTTCTTCGTTATCGTAATGCTCGTCACCGAGCCCATCTTCACTTCGTAGGAGACGGCGTCGCCTGCGACCAGCTGATCCAGCGTCAGATTCGTGCCGTTATGCTTGACGACGGCGTTCGCGTCGATCGGATAAGTATCCGATGTGCCGTCGGCGTCTTTTACTTGCAGCGTCAGACCGGTCACGTTAACGCTCTCGACCGTGCCAGAGCCGGACTTGTTCGTTACCGCTTTGTTTACCGTAAGCGACAGCAGCTTGCTCTCGGTCGCCACGTCGACGCCCAGCGTTACGGGCACGTTGAGCGGAAGATCGGCGATCGTCAGCGATTGTCCGTTAATGTCTTTGATCGTCAAAGACGCCGCGTTATAAGAAACGCTCTTCGGCTCGCCGTCGACGGAGACGGTCAGCTTGCTTTGCGCTTCGGACACGAGCAGCAGCGTTCCTTGGATGTTGGTCACCTTCGGCGTCTCGCTGGTCTGCTCCACGTAGCCGACCGTGCCGCTGGAAGTGCCGATGAGAATCACTTCGCCGTACAGCTTTAATGAAGAAATATCCGTCGTCTGCTCCGAGCCGAATCCGTAGACGGAAGCGGTCTGGGACAACGTGTAATCCTTCACGACGCCGTCGGAATGAAGCAGTGTCAGCTTGTTGCCCTCCACTCCGACAAGCGCTCCGGTCACTTGGCCGGCATAAGCGACGTCGATCTGGGATTGGGCGCGGCTGAACAGCGTGGAAGCCATCTCGCGCGTGACCGAAGCCGTCGGATCGAACTTGGTCGGCGTTACGCCGTTAACGAGTCCGAGCGCCACCGCTACGCTGACGTAGCCCTTCAGGCCGGCGTCGATCTGGGCGTCGTCGCCGAACGAGGTCGCTTGGCTTCCGGCTTCCTTGGCCGCCTGGTCTTTGCCGATCGCGCGCACGAGCAGCTTGGCCATCCATTCGCGCGTAGCGGGGCTGCTGCCCCATTCCTTGCCGCCGTCTTTTTTGACGAGCGCGATCTCTTCGTCGAGCAGCAAAATATTTTTTTGAACCGCAAGTTTTATGTAAGGTTTATAGTCGTCCTTGATGACCAGATCGCTTGGAAAAACGAGGGGCTCCCCGATCTTCACTTCGTTGTCGACGCCCATAAATCTGAGCGCGATAATGACCGCCTCTTGGCGGGTCACTTTGTTGGCCGGACTGAACATGCCCGCCTGCTTTCCCGTTCCGCCCTTCAAAATGCCTTGCATCGCGAGCTTCGTAATGTGCTTCTCCGCCCAGCCCGGTTTGACGTCCGTGAAAATGGAAGCGGCCGACGCCGATTTTTCCGTGTAGGAGACCCCCGAAAACACCAGCGATGCAGCGAGCAAACCGGTAATGCCTTTCGATAATCCTTTCTTCATCGTCATACTGTCCCCTCTCCCGGAATATGAGCATGCCGGCCCCTAATAGGGCCGGACAGCTTATTGCAGATTCAATTGCAGCTTGATTCCCGTCGCGATCGCCTGGGCTACGCGGTTTTGCAGCTCTTCGGTCCACAGCTTCGGCTCGTCGATGCTGCTGGACAAATAACCGGCTTCCAGCAAAATGGCCGGCATCGTCGTCTTCGTCGTCACGGCGAGATTGACGGAGTGCTTCTTGTAGCCGTTGTCCTTCAAGCCCGTCGCCGGAGCGAATAAGGAATGCATCAGCTGGGCGAACGCCTTGCTGTCTTCACGGGTATAATAAGTTTCCGTGCCGTTCGTATTCGGCGAAGTGCTGCTGTTCGCATGCACCGACACGAAAATGTCCGCTTGAATCGAATTGGCCAGCGTATACCGATCCGTCAGCGTCGGATACGTATCGTCCGCACGGGTCAGAATCAGCTTGATCCGCTCTTCACCCGCCAGCAGCGCTTGCACCTTCAGCACGACGGCCAGGTTAAAATCCTTCTCCGGCTTCTTCGAGATGCTGATCGCGCCAGGGTCCGTTCCGCCGTGTCCGGCATCCAGAACGACCGTGTAGAGCGATTTGTCTTCCGGAGGACGCTTGAGCGCAATCGTGAGCGTGCCGGCGCCCGGATCGTTGCTCAGCTCGTAATCCCAGGCTTGATTGAGGTCGAGCACGAATCTCGGCGCCTTCGTATCCGTTCCGAACATCGAATACCGAATCGAACGCAGCGCTTCGTGTCCCTCTACGGGAATATAACCTTCGTTCGCCATGGAGAAGTCGACGGCGGGAATGAATTCCGGCGCGTATCTTCCGTTCGGAACGTCGATTACGATCCTTTTCGGATTGTCCAGCTTGAAATCTCGGGGAACGATAAGGCCGTCGTATTTCAGCACGACCGATTCCGTCCCGGGATCGTAGTAAATCTCGTTCAGATTTCCCGTCACCGCAGGAGGAACGACGGTGCCCGGAGAAGTCTCTTCTCCCGATTCGCCGGTGCCTTCGCTCGGGTCGACGACCCCGATCAGGCCGCCGTCCGAAGGATCGGTCGGCTTGCCGGCGCTGCCGCCGGGCTCAGTCTCCGCGGGAGAATACATAAATACCGATTTAATTTGATTATCCCAGAAAACCTGAACGCCAAGAGACTCGCCAAGAAATCTTAAAGGGATAAGAGTAAATTGGGATTGGATGAGCGGCGGCTTCGTCATCTCCATCGGCGTACCGTCCAGGTAAGCCGTAGGCTTGTCCACCGTCATGACGAGCTTCTTCTTGCCGTTGGATACCGTCACCTGTTTCTTGCTGTTGTCGAAGTCCACCTTGTATCCCAAATTCTCGGTCGCGATGCGCACCGGCACCATAACCGTGCTGTTCAGGAGAAACGGCGGAACCTGGGGCTCTAACTCCATGCCGTCCAAAATCAATTTGGGCGTCGGCGTCTCCGCTTTGGCGGCGTGCGCCATGCCCGAACTCAGGACCAGCATGCCGGCGACGACGAACAACAGGGAGAGCCACTTCTTCATGCTTCACCTCGATGTCTGAAAGATTTGCGAACGATGCCGATTTATGTAGAATTGCAGCGGCTTGTCCACGAATCATTAGACGTAGAAAAACATGAAAAGTTGCGTAACGGAGGAAAAAAAGACCCCTTGCCCCGAATTTTGCCGAATCGGAGACAAAAGGTCTTTTTTCTGCCTATTTCAGGCATCCGCGTCCGCAGTATTCGGCGTTAGACGACCGCGCTTGCGGCGCGGCGTTGTTCGTAGGCCGTAATGGCGGCTTCGTGCTGAAGCGTGAGGCCGATATCGTCCAACCCTTTCAGCAGGAAGTTCCGACGGTGCGCGTCGATCTCGAAAGAAATGTTCAAGCCGTCTTCGTCGGTAATGACCTGGTTTTCCAGATCGACGTTCAGCTTGTAGCCTTCTTTCGCTTCCGTGCGCTTGAACAGGTCGTCGACCTGCTCTTCGGTCAGCTTGATCGGCAGAATGCCGTTTTTGAAGCAGTTGTTGTAGAAAATGTCGGCGAACGACGGCGCGATGACGCAGCGGAAGCCGTAGTCCAGAATCGCCCACGGCGCGTGCTCGCGGGACGAGCCGCAGCCGAAGTTGGCGCGGGACAGCAGGACGGACGCGCCCTGGTAGCGGTCCTTGTTCAGGCTGAATTCCGGAATGACGTTGCCCTGCTCATCCCATCTCCATTCGAAGAACAGGAATTGGCCGAACCCGCTTCTTTCGATTCTTTTCAGAAATTGCTTAGGAATAATGGCGTCGGTATCTACATTAACCCGGTCGACCGGGGCGACAAGTCCGTTCAGTTGTACGAATGCTTCCATGTTCGTGATCCTCCCCTTACGCCGTTACTTCGGCTTTGAAATCCCATTTGCGCACGTCTACGAAACGGCCTTGGACGGCGGCTGCCGCTGCCATCTCCGGCGATACGAGGTGCGTGCGTCCGCCGCGGCCTTGACGGCCTTCGAAGTTCCGGTTGGACGTCGAAGCGCAGCGTTGGCCGGGCTGAAGAACGTCGGGGTTCATCGCAAGGCACATGCTGCAGCCCGCGTCGCGCCATTCGAATCCGGCTTCGACGAAGATCTTGTCGAGACCTTCCTTCTCGGCTTGGATCTTGACGCGTCCGGAGCCCGGCACGACGATCGCGGTCACTTTCGGGTTGACCTTGTAGCCGCGCGCCACGGATGCCGCAGCCCGCAAGTCTTCGATGCGTCCGTTCGTACAGGAGCCGATAAACACGTAATCGATCTCGATGTCCGTCATCGGCGTACCCGGCTTAAGGCCCATGTACTCGATCGCGCTCTTGGCGGCTTTGCGCTCGTTCTCGGTCGGCAGCTCTTCCGGAACCGGTACGGAATCGGTAATGCCCGTACCCATGCCGGGGCTCGTGCCCCAAGTCACTTGCGGAATGAGCGTAGCAACGTCGAAGTCGAGCGTCAAATCGAACTCGGCGCCTTCGTCCGTGCACAGCGCTCTCCACTGCTCGACAGCTTTATCGAACGCAGCGCCTTGAGGAGCGTATTCGCGTCCGCGCAAATATGCGAAAGTCGTTTCGTCCGGAGCGATCAGACCGGCGCGCGCGCCGGCTTCGATGGACATGTTGCAGACGGTCATCCGCTCTTCCATCGTCAACTCGCGAATCGCTTCGCCCGTATACTCCATAACGTAGCCTGTGCCGAAGTCCGTGCCGTACTTCGCGATCAGACCGAGAATCATGTCCTTCGCGGTAATGCCCGGCTTGCGTTTGCCGTTGAAGCGAATGCACATCGTTTTGGCCTTGGCTTGCTGCAGACACTGCGTAGCGAGAACGTGCTCGACTTCGCTCGTGCCGATCCCGAAAGCAAGCGCGCCGAACGCGCCGTGCGTGGACGTGTGGCTGTCGCCGCACACGATCGTCTTGCCCGGGTGAGTCAGGCCGAGTTCCGGTCCCATAACGTGAACGACGCCTTGGTCGATCGTGTTCAAGTCGTACAGCTTGACGCCGAACTCTTTGCAGTTCGCCGTAAGCGTATCGACCTGCTGTTTGGAGATCGGATCGGAAATGTTGAAGCGGTCTTTCGTCGGAACGTTGTGGTCCATCGTCGCGAACGTCAATTCCGGCCGTCTTACTTGGCGTCCGGACAAGCGCAAGCCTTCGAACGCTTGCGGGGAAGTAACCTCGTGCACCAGGTGAAGATCGATATACAGGATGCTAGGTTTTCCTTGCTCCGATACGATCTCGTGGTTTTCCCAAATTTTCTCGAACATCGTTTTTTTGCTCATCTGTTGTTCACCCCAAAAGTTCTCTTTAGCTTGCTCTTATCTTAACATTTCGTCTATCATTGTTCCAAGATATAATATCTATAAGGTTAATTGTTCCAGACTATAAAGGAGGGCTCTAGATGGAGTTCCGCCAATTGCAATACGCCATCCAAATCGCGAATGAAAGAAACTTCTCGCGCGCCGCCGAGAAGCTGCACATCGCCCAACCGTCCCTTAGCCAGCAGCTGTCCAAGCTCGAGAAGGAGCTCGGCGTGCTGCTGTTCAAGAGAAGCACAAACTCCGTCGAACTGACGCACGCGGGCGACGTGTTCGTCAAGAAAGCGCAGCAGATCGTCGATATGGCCGACCAGCTTCGCCGCGAGATGGAGGACATCGCCGACATGCGCAAAGGCCGGCTCGTCGTCGGCAGCCTCCCGATGACCGGCGCCCACGTGCTGCCGCACGTTCTTCCCGTTTTCCGCGAGGCCTACCCGAACATTGAAATCGTGCTCATCGAAGAGACGACCCGGCAGTTGGAACAGCTGACCGCCAGCGGCGGCACGGACGTCAGCCTGCTCTCGCTTCCGCTGATTGAGCCGTCGCTCGCCTATCTTCCCGTCATCGAAGAAGGCATCTGCCTCGCCGTGCCTCCCGACCACCCTCTCGCGCATCCGCAGTACCGGGACAAGGAAATTTCCGTCGGGCTGCTGAAGGACGAGCCGTTCGTTCTTTTGAAGAAAGGCCAAGGGTTCCGCCTGATCGCGCACGATCTGTGCGCCGCGGCCGGCTTCGACCCGCGCGTCGTCTTCGAGAGCGCCAACATCGACACTGTCCAGTCGCTGGTGGCCGCCGGCATGGGCGTCGCCTTCCTGCCCAAGATGGTCACTCGCAGCGACTGGCCTGGCCGCGCCCCGGTATACCTGCAATTGGAAGGCCGTCCGACGCGTACGCTGGTCATCGCCTATCGCAAAGGACGCTACCTGTCCAACGCGGCCGAGGCTTTCATCTCGACGTTCCGCTCCACGTTCGACAAGATCGATATGGGAAAATAACGGAGACGGTTGGCGGGGGTGGTCGACGGTTGAGCCGACGGTTCGGCACTGCTCGGGGACCGCTAACGGTCTGACAGACCGTTAATCCGCCGACTCACCTCTGCGAGGGACCGCTAACGGTCCAGCAGACCACTAATCCGTCGACTCCCCGCCGGGAGAGACCGCTAACGGTCTGACAGACCGTTAATCCGGCGATTCACCTCTACGAGAAACCGCTAACGGTCCGACAGACCGTTAATGCTGCATCACGCGGCGAGGAAATCGCGTATGAATACCCGTCACTCGTATAATTCGGGTCTGCGGTCGGCGAATACCGGGATGCGGCCGCGCACCTCGTCGACGAGCGCGAGATCGATGTCGGCGACGAGAATCGTCTCCCGCTCTTCGGCTTCGGCCACGACTTCTCCCCATGGATCGATGACCATCGAGTGGCCGAAGAAGCTGGAGCCCCCACTTTCACCGACCGTATTGCAGGAGACGACGAACATCTGGTTCTCGATCGCCCTGGCCTGCAGCAGCGTGCGCCAGTGATGCAGGCGGGGATGCGGCCATTCTGCCGGGACGATCAACAGCTTCGCCCCGCCCAAAGCCAGCTTGCGGGCCAACTCGGGAAAACGGATGTCATAGCAGATCATCGCCGCCGCCGGAACGCCCTCCAGTTCGAACGATCCCGCCGCTCCCCCTGCTTCCAGATGAAGATGCTCGTTCATCAACTGGAACAGGTGAATTTTGCTGTATTCGGCAATATTGGCTCCCGTCCGATCGAACGCGTGGATCGTGTTCGTCACACCTTCGCCGCGCAGCTGCGCGATCGATCCCGCGAGCACGTTGACGCCGTGACGGCGGCAAAACTCGGACACGAGCTTCTTCGTGCGCTCTCCGTCCGGGTCCGCCAGCTTGCGGATTTCCTTCAGGGCGTAACCCGTGTTCCACATTTCGGGCAGCACGATCAAGTCCGGCTTCGGCTCAAGCGCGGCCGCCTCTTCCAGCTTCTGCTCCATTTTGGCGAAGTTGGCTTCCGTATTCCCCGCTTCTATATTCATCTGCACTAATGCAATCCTCAATTGAGTCATCGTTATTCACTCCTGTAGACGTCCATTATGGAGACTGTCAACGAACGGGGCTCGCCGCGCCGAATCGCAGTCATTAGCGGATCGTGAGGCTCGATCCTTGATCGACAGTCGCTCTATGTCCTCCATCGTACTGCATCCTCCCCGTTCCGGCAACCGCGCGTATCGTTCCGCCAATGTTATCTGGTTAAGTTATTGGTTTCCAGGGCTGGCGGTTGAACGCGGGTTAGCGGTATGGTTGCGCCCGCTCTGGCCAGGTTTCCGCAACACGCCCACAACAATTTCCACAATTCCGCCCTGCTATCTCTGATTTTTTTCCACAAAAAAGCCCGCATCCGTTGCCGAGCCGATGTCGTTATGCTACATTCATCCTATTCCAATTCTAAGCATGACGGAGCGTGACGATCGAGCATGAGTGTCAAGTTTACCCCTGCCAAGCGGATGCAGGCTTTACCCGAACAATTTTTCGCGGCGCTCGTCGCCAAAGCGAACGCGCGCGCCGCTACAGGCAGCGACGTCATCAATCTCGGACAAGGCAATCCCGATTTGCCGACTCCCCGGAACGTCGTGGAACGGCTGAAAACCGCTTCCGAAAACCCGCTGTACCACAAATATCCGCCTTTTCGCGGTTTTCCGTTCCTGAAGCAAGCCGTCGCTGAGCGCTATCTGGCGGATTACGGCGTCGAGCTGAATCCCGAGACGGAAGTTGCCGTCCTGTTCGGAGGCAAATCCGGCCTGATCGAGATCAGCCAAATTTATCTCGATCCGGGCGACGTCTGCCTCGTGCCCGATCCGGGTTATCCGGATTACTGGTCGGGCGTCGCGCTCGCAGGGGCGGAAATGAGCTTCATGCCGCTGAAGGAGGAGAACGATTTCCTTCCCGATTACGAAGCGATTCCGTCCGGCGCCGTCGATCGCGCCAAGCTGATGTTCCTCAACTACCCGAACAACCCGACGGCTGCGACGGCGACTCCCGAATTTTACGAACGGACCGTCGCGTTCGCGCGCAAGCACGGCATCGTCGTTGCCAGCGACTTCGCTTACGGGGCAATCGGCTTCAACGGCAAACGTCCGGTCAGCTTCCTGGAGACGCCGGGGGCCAAGGAAGTAGGCGTCGAATTTTACACGCTGTCCAAGTCGTACAATATGGCCGGCTGGCGCGTCGGCTTCGCTATCGGCAACGCGGACATTATCGAGCAGATCAACCTGATTCAAGACCATATGTACTGCAGTCTGTTCGGCGGCATCCAGGAAGCCGCAGCGGAAGCGTTGACCGGCCCGCAGCAATCCGTTCGCGACCTCGTGGCGACCTACGAAAGCCGCCGCAACGCCCTGTACGGAGCGCTGGACGAAATCGGCTGGAAAGCGACGAAGCCTGCGGGCTCCTTCTTCTGCTGGCTGCCAGTCGCCCAAGGCCACACGTCGATGTCGTTCGCCAATCTGCTGCTGGAGCAAGCGGACGTCGTCGTCGCTCCCGGCTCCGGCTTCGGCGAAAGCGGCGAAGGCTACGTCCGGCTCGGCCTGCTGACGAGCGAGGAGCGGCTGCGCGAGGTGGCGGCCAGAGTCGGACGGCTCGGGCTGTTCTAAGTCCGCCTCCCCCGCCGTCCGTTCCTTTACAACCCTTGCGGCGCATGGTATTCTTAGGATATTCGAGCGCCGGGGCGACCGGCGATCATACCAACGCAATGACGGGAAACGAAGCGGACCCGGGCTCGCGCAGAGAGCAAACTCCTTGGCTGAGAGAGTTTGCCTGGCCCCCCGCCTCCCCCATCCCCGAGCGGACGGCGACGAGCCGGACAGCGCCCGCTGTTATCGGGAGCATGAGAGGACGGATGCCTCTGTATTCAGGCGCCGTCAACGAAGGTGGTACCGCGGAAGATGAGCTTTCGTCCTTTATGGGGCGGGAGTTTTTTTTATGGCTTGATAGGAGGTTGAACGCATGGGCAAACGAATCGTAGTCAAAATAGGCAGCAGCTCCCTCACCTCCGAGCAAGGCGGATTAAACCGCGCGCAGGTGAAGTTTTTCGCGGACGAGCTGGCCTCGCTGCACGGCGAGGGCCACCAGGTGCTGCTCGTCACGTCCGGAGCGATCGCCGCGGGGTTCCGCCGGCTCGGCTATACGGACAGACCAAAGCTCGTGCACGAGAAGCAGGCGGCCGCATCCGTCGGCCAGGCGCTGCTGATGCAGGCTTACCAGGAAGCGCTGGGCGCAAGCGGCATCGCGGCCGCGCAAATCCTGCTCACCCGGCCGGATTTCAGCAACCGGGGACGGGCGCAGAACGCCACGAGAACGATCGAGGAGCTGCTGAAGCAGCGGGCGATCCCGATCATTAACGAGAACGACACCGTCGCCGTCGACGAGATCAAGTTCGGGGAGAACGACTCTCTCTCCGCGCTCGTCGCCAATCTGGTCAAAGCCGACGGCCTGTACATTCTGACCGATATGGACGGATTGTACACGGGCGATCCCCGCAAAATGCCGGAAGCCGAGCGCATCGAACGCGTCGAGGCGCTCACCGAAGAACTGTACCGGATGGCGGGAGGAGCCGGCTCTTCCGTCGGCACCGGCGGCATGCGCTCCAAGCTCGACGCGGCGCGCATCGCCATGCGGGGAGGCGTTCCGTTATTCGTAGGACGGGTATCCGAAGCCGGAGATTTGATGGCGGCCGCGGCCGGAGTCGGCAAGGGCACTTATTTCGCCCCTTCCCTCCACTCCCTGTCCGCGAAGAAGCATTGGGTCGGATTCCTGTCCGATCCGCAAGGAAGAATCGTCGTCGACGCCGGAGCGGAAGACGCGCTGTTGAACCGGGGAAGCAGCCTGCTCCCCGCCGGCATTACGGCCGCGGAGGGAGACTTCCACCCCGGGGAAGTCGTCGAGGTCGTCAGTCAAGACGGCCGAGTGCTCGGCAGGGGCATCACGAATTACGCCCCATGGCAGATTACGGCCGTAGCCGGCTTATCCACCGACGAAGCGCGCAAACGCGTCGACGTCGCCCGCATCGAAATCATTCACCGCGACGAATGGGTCGCATCCACGATCGTAAAGGAGGCTCACGCACATGAGTGAAGTCGTAACGAAAGCCAAGGCGGCTCGGGAAACGACCGCCGCGTTGAATAACCTGACTACCGAGCAGAAGAACGAGGCGCTGATTTTAATCGCGGACGCCCTGCTTGCCGCTGAAGACCGCCTGCTCGCCGCGAACGAGGAGGATATCGTCCGCGGGCGCGCCCAAGGCACGTCGGAATCGCTGCTCGACCGGCTGAAGCTGACTCCGCAGCGGCTGCAAGGCATCGCCCAAGGCGTCCGGGAAGTCGTCGAGCTGCCCGATCCGGTCGGCGAAACGCTGCAGTCGTTCGATCGTCCTAACGGGTTGTCCATCGAACAGAGGCGCGTGCCGCTCGGCGTTATCGGCATGATCTATGAAGCGCGGCCCAACGTCACTGTGGACGCCGCCTCTCTCTGCCTGAAAACCGGGAACGCCGTCGTGCTTCGCGGCGGTTCGGCGGCGCTCTCCTCCAACCGCGCCATCGTCGAGGTCATGCGCGAGGCGCTGTCGCGCTCGGCCCTTCCCGCGGACGCGCTGCAGCTGATCGAGGATTCGGACCGCAAGTCGGTCGACGAAATGCTGAAGCTGAACGGCTTGCTGGACGTCATCATTCCGCGCGGAGGCGCATCGCTTATTCAGAACGTCGTGCAGAACGCGACGGTGCCCGTCATCGAGACGGGCGCGGGCATCTGCCATACGTTCGCGGACGCGAGCGCGGATTACGCGATGGCGGAAGCGATCGCCCTGAACGCGAAGGTTCAGCGTCCGTCGGTGTGCAACTCCATGGAGACGCTGCTGCTGCACGAAGCGTTCGCTTCCGAGCATCTGGCCGCCCTTGCCGACAAATTCACGCAAGCCGGCGTCAAGCTGAAAGGCTGCGAAGCGTCCCGCAAGCTCGTTCCGTCAATCGAGACGGCAACCGCGGAAGATTACGCCACCGAATACAACGACTACATTTTGAACCTGAAAATTGTAAAAGATGTAGACGAAGCGCTCGCCCACATCCGCAAGTTCGGAACGCAGCATTCGGAGTGCATCGTGACGGAAGACGCCGGGAACGCCGAACGCTTCCTGCAGGAAGTCGACGCCGCCGCCGTCTACCATAACGCCTCCACCCGCTTCACCGACGGCTTCGAATTCGGCTTCGGCGCCGAAATCGGCATCAGCACGCAGAAGCTGCACGCGCGCGGTCCGATGGGACTGCCCGCCCTCACTTCGACGAAATACCGCATTGTCGGTTCGGGTCAAATCAGAGCTTAGGAGCGTGCAACGGAAAAATGACGAATTCAACCTCCTCCCCCTTGCGGGGAGTTCGACTTTGCTTTTACGGGGCGGGCTCGATGGCGGAAGCGATTTTGCGCGGCCTGGTCGAGCCCAAGCTGGCCGAACCGGGCAGCATCTCCGTCATGAACCGGCAGAACGCCGAACGCCTGCGGGAGCTGGCCTCCCGCTACGGCGTCGTTCCCGCCGATACGGACGACAAGAAGAACGAGGCGCTGACGTCCGCGGACGTCGTCGTTCTCGGCATGAAGCCGAAGGATGCCGCGACGGCGATCAAGGCGCTTAAGCCGCTGCTCCGTCCGGAGCAGCTCGTCGTATCGCTCATTGCCGGCCTGTCTATCTCTACCATCCACCAGTTGCTCGGCCGCGAGCAGCCGGTCGTCCGCACGATGCCGAATACGTCCAGCACGATCGGCCTCGGGGCGACGGGCATCAGCTTCTCCGAAGCCGTCTCCGCGGAGCGCCGCGAGCTGGCGCTGGCCATGTTCGGCGCCATCGGCATGACCGCCGTCGTCGAGGAACCGCTGATCGAGGCGGTCAACGGCGTGTCCGGCAGCGGCCCGGCTTACGTGTACTATCTGATGGAAGCGATGATCGACGCCGGAGTGAAGCTCGGCTTAACGCCGGAAGCGGCCAAGGCGCTTACCGTCCAGACGGTTCGCGGCGCTGCCGAGATGGTGCTGTCTACCGGGGAGAATCCGGGCGAGCTGCGCCGCAAAGTCACGTCGCCGAACGGAACGACCCAAGCGGCCATCGAGACGCTGGACCGGTTCGACTTCCGGGAAGGCATGAACCAGGCCATCCTGCGCTGCGCGGAGAGAGCCCGCGAGATGGGCGAGGCCATCCGCGAAGAAGCCGTCAAATCCTGATCCGCAAGTATAGAAGAGGTTGTTCCAAAAGAAGATTTGCAAGGAAAGAAGGTTATCATCGAAATGAATTCCTCTGCCTATAGCCATGCCACTTACCGGCTGTACGACGACAAGGCCGATTTCGCCAAAAAGGCGCAGAGCATCGCCGTCGGACTCACCGTAGGAAGCTGGACCGAGCTGCCGGAGGCGGCCAAGGAACAGATGCAGAAGCATCTTGGCCAAGTCGTGTCCGTAGAGGCGCACGAGCCCGAAGGCGTGCAGCCGGGCGAACGCTATGCCGATATTACGATCGCTTACCCGGACGTCAACTTCAGCCGGGACATTCCCGCCTTCCTGGTCACCGCGTTCGGCAAGCTGTCGATGGACGGCCGCATCAAGCTGATCGACATCGCGCCGTCCTCCGACTTCCTGAGCGCGTTCCCCGGGCCGAAATTCGGCGTCCAAGGCGTGCGCGACTTGCTCGGCGTTCACGACCGGCCGCTCGTCATGAGCATTTTCAAATCCGTTATCGGCCACGATCTGGCGAATCTCCGCGAGCAGTTCCTCCAGCAGGCGCTCGGCGGCGTCGACCTGATCAAGGACGACGAAATTTTGTTCGAGAACCCGCTGACCCCGTTGGAGCGGCGCATCGAGGCATGCGTCTCCGCCGCCAAGGAAGCGGAGCAGGCCACCGGACAGAAACTCATCTACTTCGCGAACTTGACCGGATCGACGTTCGAGCTGAAGGAGAATGCCAAGCGGGCAATTGCGGCGGGAGCGAACGGCCTCCTGTTCAACGTGCTCGCCTACGGATTCGATGCGCTCGCCGAGCTGGCCAAGGACCCGGACGTCAACGTCCCGATCGCCGCCCATCCGGCGATGGCCGGCGCGTTCTACCCTTCGCCGCACTACGGCATCTCGGCGCCCGTGCTGCTCGGCAAGCTGATGCGGATCGCCGGAGCGGATCTGTCGCTGTTCCCTTCCCCTTACGGCTCGGTCGTCATGCCGAAGGCGGAAAACCTCGCAGTCATGGAGGCGCTGCTTGTGCCCGGGCTGCCGCAGAAGCCGGCGTTCCCGGTTCCGTCCGCGGGCATTCATCCAGGCCTCGTGCCGCTGATTATGGGAGACTTCGGCCCCGAAGTTGTCGTGAATGCGGGCGGCGGCGTGCACGGTCATCCCGGAGGCGCGGCTGCCGGAGGACGCGCGTTCCGTCAGGCGGTAGACGCAACCAAATCGGGAGTCCCGCTGGAAAAATACGCTGAAAATCACGAGGAATTGCGCATCGCGATCGAACGCTGGGGGGTACGCACATCTTGAGCGGCACGACAGCTAAGTTTCCGCGTCAACCGGTATTGTTCTGCGACTTTGACGGCACGATCACGCTCAGCGACAATATCATCGCCGTCATGAAGCATTTTAACCCGCCGGGTTGGGATGAGATCGTACAGGAAATCATCACCGACACGAAGTCCGTCAAGCAAGGCGTCGGCGAGATGTTCGCCCTCCTGCCTGCTTCCATGAAGGACGAAGTCAGAAATTACATCTTGACGAGCGCGGGCATCCGTCCGGGCTTCGCCGAGCTGCTGGACTGGTGCAAGACCCACGACGTGCCCTTCTACGTCACGAGCGGCGGCATCGACTTCTTCGTCCATCCGCTGCTGGCGCCGTTCGGCATTCCGGCCGACCATGTTTACTGCAACGGCAGCGATTTCAGCGGGGACCGCATCCGGATTACGTGGCCGTACGACTGCGACGACCATTGCGACAACCGCGGTCGCTGCGGCATGTGCAAAACCGCCGTCATCCGCCGCTTCCCGGCGGACAGCCACTATCGCATTCTGATCGGGGACAGCGTCACCGATTTTCCCGGAGCGAAGATCGTCGACCTCGTCTTCTCCCGCTCCCATTTGACGGACAAGTGCCAAGAGCTCGGACTTCCGCACCTGCCGTTCGAGACGTTCCACGACGTCATTCATCATCTTGAACAAGGGGGCTTGCGCTCATGAGCTTCGCGGACATTACGACCGAAGAGAAGCGCCGAGTGCTCGGCGAGTTTACCGAAGTAAAGGCAGAATTCGCCTCGCGCGGCTGGTTCGCCGGCACTGGCGGCAATCTGTCGATGCGGATCGGCCCCTACTCGCCCGACCGCTTCTATTTCGCCGTTACGGCAAGCGGCAAGGACAAGACGCGCTCGACGCCGGAGGACTTCCTGTTCGTCGACCAGGACGGCAAGCCGTGCGAGGCGACGACGCTCAAGCCCTCCGCCGAGACGTCGCTGCACCGCGAAATTTACCGACTGACTGGTGCGGGCGCCATTTTCCATATTCATAGCGTATTTAACAACCTCGTCTCCGAGTGGTTCTGGGAACGCCGCGCCGTTCCGATTCAAGGCGTCGAGCTGATCAAGGCGTTCAACATTTGGGAAGAGGATGCGCGCATCGACGTGCCGATCCTGACCAATTACGCCGACGTGCCGCGCATCGTCCCGGAAATTACCGAACGGCTCGATCCGCGCGTACCCGGCCTGCTGATCCGCAAGCACGGCGTATGCGCCTGGGGCAAAGACGCCTTCGAGGCGAAAAAGCATCTGGAGGCGTTCGAGTTTCTGTTCGAGTACGCCTACCGTTGGGAACTTTTAAACGGCCGCAAGGGCTGACTTCGAATTTGAATGCGTTTTGTCGGAGACGATTCAGATCAGGATAGCGAATTTTATACTTTCTGCAATTGTCAAAAAAAATCCGCTTCCTCGTCTGCAATCGGCAGACAGGGAAGCGGATTTTTTGACAGAGCGTCGCCCCGGACTTCACCGCCCGCCGCGAAACTTCTGCGCATGATCGCGGGCTTGATCGACGTTCGTGACGCGGTTGCGGCTCCATTCGAGCAAAATCCGGTCGATGTAGCGGAAGCTCAGCTTGCCCGCGAACACCGATTCCTTCAGCGCGAAGCGGATCAGATCGTCCGGATACTGGTCCTGGTCGAGCCAGCCGTTCATAATTTCGTATTCCGTCGGCGTCAGCGGGCGTCCGAACTCCTGCTCGAACAGCGAGAACAGGCTGCCCGTCACCGGCGACAGCGCCGGCCGCACGGCGGCCGCGCGATCGGCGGCCTCGGCCGTCTCGTCGGCCCGTCCCGCCCGCATCGGCAGCTCTCCTGCCGACAGCAGAGCCCCGATCTCGTAAAACAGCCCCGACAGATTGTAACGCTCCGATTGGACGCCGCTCGCCGGATCGAACACTTCGTCGATCTCGACGAAGCCGAGCTTCATCAGCTTCTGCAGCGCCTGCCCGACGACCGACGGCGAGCAGCCCAATCTCTCCTGAAGCTGCTCGATCGTCGGAAATTCGTTTTGTTCCAGCTGACGGTACGCGATCAGATGCATGAGCAGCATCGCTTCCGTATCGGTGAGCTTAAGCGCCCTGTAGGTTCGAAGCAAAGCGTACGGGATGCTGACGGCTCCGTCCATATATGCCTCCGCCATTCCCTTGGCCAAAGAACTGCGATCGTTCATCCCCCGGTTTCATCCCCTGTCTGCTCTTTAACGTGTCTATCGTTCAGCGGATTTCGTTCGTTTACGGATAGAGCCGGTACAGCGTGCGCGGGAAAGCAATCGTCTCACGAACGTGATCCAGGCCGCATATCCAGGCAACGACCCGCTCAAGTCCGAGCCCGAAGCCCGAATGCGGCACCGTTCCGTACTTCCGCAGATCCTTGTACCAGCCGTAGGCTTCTTCCGTCAGCTCGTGCTCGGCGAATCGCTCCGCCAGCAGCTCCGGATCGTCGATCCGCTGCGAGCCGCCGATGATTTCCCCGTAGCCCTCCGGCGCAATCATGTCCGCGCACAGGACGACCTCCGGACGGTTCGGGTCCGGCTTCATGTAGAACGCCTTAAAGCTCGCCGGATAGTGGGTGATGAATACCGGCCGGTCGAACTTCTCGGCGATTGCCGTCTCGTGAGGCGCGCCGAAATCTTCTCCCCAAGGCAGATCCATGCCGATTTCCTGGAGCAGCTCAAGCGCTTTGTCGTACGTAATGCGCGGGAACGGCGGTTTCACCCGTTCGAGCGCGGCGACGTCGCGTTCCAGCACGGCCAGCTCGGCCTTGCAGTTGCTTAGCACCCGGTCCACGATATGACCGATGAATTGCTCCTGAACGTTCAAGTTCTCTTCATGGTCGACGAAAGCCATCTCCGGCTCGATCATCCAAAACTCGATCAGATGGCGCCGGGTTTTCGATTTCTCCGCCCGGAACGTCGGGCCGAACGAGTATACTTTGCCCAGCGCCATCGCCGCCGCTTCCATGTAGAGCTGGCCGCTCTGCGTCAAATAGGCGTCCTCGTCGAAATATTTCGTATGGAACAGGTTCGTCGTACCTTCGCACGAAGACGGCGTCAGTACCGGCGGATCGACGAGCGTAAAACCGCGCTCGTCGAAAAACTGCTGTATCGCCGAGATGATTTGCGCGCGAATGCGCATAATGGCGCGTTGACGCGGCGCGCGCAGCCATAGATGGCGATGATCCATCAGGAAGTCGACTCCGTGCTCCTTCGGCGTGATCGGATAATCCTTGGCGATCTGGATAATCTCGATGCCCGTCACCGCCAGCTCGAAGCCGGACGGACTGCGCGGCTCTTCCCGCACGAGACCCGTCACGTAGAACGAGCTCTCCTGCGTCAGTTGGCCCGCGCGTTCCCATACTTCTTCGGGCACTTCCGCTTTGACCAGCACGCCTTGAATGAAGCCCATGCCGTCGCGAATTTGCAGAAACTGAATTTTACCGCTGGAACGCTTGCGCGTCAGCCAGCCCCCGAACGTTACCGTCTGACCGACATAGCTGCCGATCGTCTTCAAATCTACACGTCCCATGGACACAGCCCCTTTCCGATGTTCGATATGCAACAGCCTTATCTTACCGGCCGCCTGCTTTATTTTTGACAAGCCGGAACGTATCCCGCGCGATCAGCAGCTCCTCGTTCGTCGGAACGACCAGCACGCTGATCTCGGAATCGTCGGTCGTAATTCTGCGCGGCTCCGAAGAGCGAATCGCGTTCCTCTCCTCGTCCAGCCGCACGCCGAAGAACGTCAATCGCTCGCAGACCGCCTTGCGCAAGACGTCCGAGTTTTCCCCGACGCCTGCGGTGAAAATGATCGCATCGGCTCCATCCATCGCCGCGACGTAAGCGCCGATATATTTGCGAATCCGGTAAGCGTACATGTCGAACGCCAGCTTCGCCTTCTCGTTGCCTTCGTTCATCGCCTCGACGATCTCGCGCATATCGCTGCTGACTCCCGAGACGGCGATCAGTCCGCTGTGCTTGTTTAGCATCGAGCTGACCTCGTTCAGCGTCAAATCTTCCTTGTTGATCGTGTACGGCACGACCGCCGGGTCCAGATCCCCGCTGCGCGTCCCCATCATCAGCCCTTCAAGCGGCGTCATGCCCATGCTCGTATCGTACGACTTGCCGTGCAAAATCGCGGTGCAGCTCGCTCCGTTGCCGATGTGGCACGTGATCAGCTTCAGCTGGTCGAGCGGCTTGCCCAGAAACTCGGCCGCGCGCTGGCTGACATAGTCGTGCGACGTGCCGTGGAAGCCGTAGCGGCGGATTTTGTGCTTGCGGTACAATACCGTCGGAATCGCGTACAAGTACGAGATCGGCGGCATCGTCTGATGGAAGGCGGTATCGAACACGACTGCCTGCGGGACGCTTGGCAAGTTGTCTTCGACCGCCGTGATGCCCATCATGTGCGCCGGATTGTGCAGCGGAGCCAGGTCGAACAGCCTGCGGATTTCCAGCTTGACGCTGTGGTCGACGAGCACCGACTCGCTGAACGATTCGCCTCCATGCACGACACGATGGCCGACTGCCTGAATGTCCGAGATGTTCCGCAGCACGCCGAACTTCCGGTGCGTCAGCATGTCGAGCACCTTCTTGATCGCCGTCGTATGATCGAGAATTTCGCTTACTTCCCGCACTTCCGGCTGATGGGCGACCTCGTGCGTCAGGATCGAGGAATCCATTCCAATCCGCTCGACCCGTCCCGTGGCCATGGCGGTTTCCGTCTTCATATCGTACAGCTGGTATTTGAGCGAGGAGCTCCCCGCGTTAATGACGAGAATGTTCATGACAACCGTTCACCGTCCTTGTCGTACTTGAAAAATCCGATTCCCGTCTTGATGCCGAGCTGGCCGGCCCGTACTTTCTTCTTCAACAGAAACGACGGCCGGTATTTCAGTTCCCCGTATTCCCGGAACATCCGCTCAAGGGCGGCCAGAACGGAATCGAGCCCGAAGCGGTCCGCCATCTCCAGCGGTCCGTGCTCGAAGCTGTAGCCCATGCTCATCGCATCGTCGATGTCTTCGGGAGAAGCCACCCCTTCTTCAAGCAGATGAAGCGCTTCGTTGATGAGCAGGCAGATCAGCCTCGTCGTCACGTATCCGGGAGACTCGTACACCATGACGCCTTTTTTCGACAGGACGTGGTCGATGAACGACTTCGTCTTGCCGAACGTCTCGTCGGAAGTTTGCAGCCCCCGAATGATCTCGACGACATCGATCCGGAAAGCCGGATAGACGAAGTGCATGCCGATGACCCGTCCCGGATATTTACTGACCCCCGCAAGCTCGGTCAAGCTCAGCGTCGACGTATTGCTCGCCACGATCGCATCCGAAGCCAGAATGTCGTCGAGCTGTCGGATCACTTCTTTTTTGCTGTCCAGCTCTTCGCTGATCGTCTCGATGACAAGATCGCATTTCGCCAGATCGTGCAGCGAAGCTTCCATATGTATTCGGCTAAGCGTGAGCTTCTTCTCCGCCGCCGTAATGGCCCATCTCTCGAGCTGTCGATCCAGGCTGAGCTCCAGCATTTCCCTTGCCTGCTGAAGCTTCTCCGGCGTTTTCTCCACCAGATGCACGTCCAGCCCTTTTACCGAGAGCATCTCGGCAATGCTCTGCCCCATCGTTCCCGCGCCTACTACGCCAACGACTCTAAACATATGTCTGTTCCCTCCAACCCGATTGCTGCGATGAATTTCGCGCTCTATACAAGAATAAGATGATCGCACCCGTTCCGCATTGAAAAATCTCACATTGCGGAACATTTTATCGGGTACTCTCATCTTATCATATCACCATTATCGTGACGAATCAGCGAACCATTCTCGGAACCACTTTTTCCAGTTCTCCACGTATTGCTCCTGAGTCGCCCACTGCACCATCACGACCGATTCGTTCGCGGCGAGGTCGATCGTGACCGGGTTTCTCTCCGACTCGGGCAGCCTGTACGGCACGAGCTGAATCCGATCGTCCGAGACGATGACCGCGACGTCTTCGTCCTGGGAAGTGAAGGCGTCGACCGCGTCGGGTTCGATGCGCGTCACTTCGGACCAATCGAGCGCCAGAGGTTCGTCCTTGGCCACTTTCGTTTTCTCCAATCGAACGTCGACCGTCGGCCATCGCCGGATCTCCTCGGCGCCGTACACTCCGGAGACTTTAAGCGCTTCTTTCGCCACCCAGGCGTTGTTCTCCCGCACGACGGCCCAGCGATTGACCTGCGCGGCCGGATCTTCGCTGCCCAGCGCTTCGTTCAACGAGACGTTCTCCATGCTCAGCGCGTCGAGATTGGCGGCCCGATTGGCCGGTTTCAGCGTCTGCAGCAAGTTGACGACGACGTCGCTCTGCCCGACGGTGCGTCCTTCGGTGTCCACGTTCGTCGTCTGCAGAACCGAGACGTAACGATCTCCCGCATAGAGCAGTTTCTCCGTTCTTCTCAGCCTGGATGCGTCCTTCTCTCCCTTAACTTCGGCAGTAGTGGACGTCTTGACGCCCTTCAGGTGGGCAACCAGTTGCTGATCGCCTTTGCCCAGCGGATCGTCCACAACTTCGATCTGCCAGAAATCTTGTCCGTAAGGCATCCAGATGCCTTCTCCGCTGCCGATCTGCTGCAGGCGATCGTTCTCGGGAGCGACCACGATCGTCCGGTAGCTGCTCCGCATATCCGTCTCGTCCTTGCGCAATCCAATGACGACCGCCGAGTGCGGAAGCTTGTTCGTCTCGTCTGCCTCGTCGGAGGCGGCGGCGCTGGAAGCTTGCTCCGTCGGAAGCGCCAGCTCCTCGCCCTTCCGCTCGGCGCCGAAGCCGTCCCATCCCCAGAGCGCGACAGTGACGACGGCGATCAAGAGGAACGAGGCGCCGACGACGCTCAGTCTGAGAAACGACGGACGCTTGGCTCCCCGCCGTGGATTGTCCAGATTTTCGTTGATTTTCCTTCGCAGATTCTCGTCGAACCCGTTTCGGGAAAACGGACCGCTTCTTAGCTGCTCGAATAAATCTTTGTCATCCACCGCGGTTCGCCTCCTTCATTTTCGATAGTTTCTGACGGGCGTGGAACATGCGCGACTTCACGGTTCCTTCCGTCACGTCCAAAATTTGCGCGATCTCCTTCAAGGACATCTGATGATGAGCGTATAGAATAATAACCTCCCTGTATTTCTTGGGCAGTTCGAGCACCATCGCCCACATATCGTTCACGGCCGATTTCTCCATCACGTCCTGCTCCACCGAATGCCGCTGCCCGTAATCCTCGACGAAGTCGGACAGCGTCACCTTGCGGAAGAAAGCGGATCTCTGAAAATCGATCGCAGTATTGCGGGTAATGGTCAGCAGCCAAGTTTTGACCGAGGCGTCCCGACGAAACGCGTGCATGTTGCGGAATACTTTAATGAACACTTCCTGCGTGATGTCGTCGGCGAGGTCCCATTTGCGGGTAATGCTGTAGGCGTAATTCCAGACTTCCTTGCCATAGGCCGTCATCAGTTCGTTCAGCAATCCTTGGTTGTCGTCGCTCTCAACCATATATTTAAGGAAATCGAAATTGCGTTGGGACTCCAATCTTGCCACCTCTAATCCGTTAGACGATTCATAAACGCACTCGGTTCAATGCTATCACATTTTTTAACCGATTTCCTTCCCCCCGACGACAAATCAACCTAAAATTCCATTAAAAAACACGGCTCCGACAGTCGGCCTGATTGCAGCGGTCCTGCCGCTATGTAACGCGAAAAGACCGCCCGGCTCAATGCCGCAGCAGTCTTCTCGAACATCAAGCCGCTTGGTGGGACAGAATGTCCCGCAATTGCTTGCCGGACAGCGTCTCCTCGCTGATCAGATGGTTCAGCAGCAGCTTGAAAGACGCCTTGCGCCGGTCGAGCAGCTCTCTCGTCTTGTCCGTCAGTCCGCCAAGGATGGCGGCGTTCTCCGCCGACCACTGCTCTTGCGTCAGCGCCTGCGGGTGGACGATGCCGAGCTCGGACATGCCCGACTCGATCATCGTGCGGACGATCGACGTCGCCTGATCGAAGTCGCCCTTGGAGCCCGTGCTGCGGCCCCCGTAGAAAATCTCTTCCGCGACGGCGCCGCCGAGCGCGATCATGATCTGCTCCTCCAGCACCGTCTGCGTATACAGGTAGCTGTCTTGGCGGGGATGATGGCGCACGTATCCGAGCGCCTGCCCGCGCGGCGTAAGCGACACTTGCGCGACGCTGTTCGGACGCACCGTCTCGGCGACGATCGCATGGCCGAGCTCGTGGATCGCCACGCGCTCGCGCTCCTCGCGCGTCGTCTCGCGGTCCATCCGCTCGCCCATCATGACCTTGTCGATCGCCTGGGACAGATGCGCCATCGTAATCTTCTCCGCTTCTTCGCGCATCGCGTAGATCGCCGCTTCGTTCATGACGCTCTCCAGCTGCGCGCCGGAAAATCCGAACGTCTCCTCCGCCACCTTGACCAGCGAAGCGTCTTCGCCGAGCGGCTTGTTGCGGGCATGCAGCTTCAGAATGTGCTCCCGGCCCGTCTTGTCCGGCATATCGACCTGAATGTGGCGGTCGAACCGGCCCGGACGCAGCAGCGCCGGATCGAGCAGCTCTTTGCGGTTGGTCGCCGCGACCAGCAGCACGCGCACCGATTCGTCGCCTTGCACGCCGTCCATCTCCGTCAGCAATTGGTTCAACGTCTGGTCGTACTCGCGATGCTGGCCTCCGTCCCGTTTGCCCCCGATGCCGTCGATCTCGTCGATGAAAATAATGGCGCTGCTCCGTTTCAGCTTAACCGCCTGCTGCCGCGCCTCCTTGAACAGATCGCGGATTCTGCCGGCGCCGACGCCGACGTACATCTCCACGAATTCGCTGCCCGACGCCGCGATGAACGCGGAATGCGTATACTGCGCCGCCGCTTTCGCCAGCAGCGTCTTGCCGGTTCCCGGAGGTCCGGTCAGCAGGATGCCCTTAAGCGGGCGAATGCCGAGCTTCTGGATCTTGTCCTTGTGGACGAGGAAATCCAGCGCCTCCTTCAGCTCCCGCTTCGGCTGATCCTGTCCCCCGATGTCGTCGAAGGTAAGAAATTCCGGCTTGCGGACGATCGTCTTCTTGCCTCCGGCCGCTCCCATCGCCATCCCGCGCGAGCGGGAGAACAGATAGACCGCGGCGAACATAATGAGCCCCATCGCCAGAATGGCGGGAGGCAATCCGACGTACACTAGAAAAATAAGCGTCACGATAATGGCTCCGATCGCCATTTCTTTGCCGTATTCGCCGATTTTACGCATTCGGCCACACCCCCATCGTTGCAGGCTGGCGAGGAAGCACGACGAACTTCGCCGCGTCTCCGTCCCTCAAGGAGACATAGACGTTGTTCTCGTCGATGTCCGTCGTCGCCGTAACGCCCGGAAATTGCTCGGACAGCTTCTCCATCGCTTCCCGGACGCCCGAATATTTGCGGTTCTCCATCGCCTCGGCGACATCGAACAAGGAATAGCTCCAAGCCTTGTCCAGCAGCTCGCTGCCGCGGGCCGTCACCTTCAGCTCCAATTGCCGGCTGCCGATCTCTCCGGCTCCGTCCTGCTTGATCGTGCGGTACACGTCGCCCAGGTTGGCGCCCGGCGCAAGCTCGACGCTGATTCTTACAAGCGAGCCGGTCATGTCGATGTTCGCGGCTTCCACGCCGGGAACCGAGACCGCCACTTTGTCGAGCGGCTTCTCAATGCCGTAATGGCGGTAGGCGAACCATCCGCCGAACAAAATCGCGGCCGTCAACGCCGCCGTTATCGTAATCGGAATTAATTTAATTTTATTCATTCGCCGATCCCCCTCTATGAAGTAAACTAGGTTGTCTGCAGTGATCGGGACTGGTCAATTAAGGTCAAACGAGAAACTCGGCCCTGTCGAGTACAACTAACAGTATATCAGGAAATGATAGACGAATCGTTAGACGATGTCTGGCAATGCAAGCAAAAACGCCCTCGATTCCTTGGTGGCAGGAACGAGAGCGTTTCTATAATTATTGGGAAGACAGTACATAAGTCCGTATGCGCGAACCGTCCGCGAACGAGTAGAAGTCGAGCGATTGATGCTCCTGGCTGTTCTCGTTCCAGTAACGGATTTCCCACGCGGGCTGTCCGCTGAACCAGGCCGGCATGATGCGGATCGGCTCGCCGGGATGTTCCGCCGCGAACTTGGCCAGCATCTGCTCCTCGGTCATGTTTTCGCTCGTTTTGTGGCGCACGATTTCATTGGGAAGCTGGAACAGCGTCCACCGTTCGCCTTCGGCATCCTCGCCGGTCACGATCCACACCGTCTCCTGCCAGGTGTGGGGAACGGCTTCGTACACTTTGACCAATTCCCCCTGCTGCTTGGCGATCCGGATCGCCTCGTTCTCCGCGCGCCGGTAATCCGCGTCGGCCGAACGCACGTAGAGCACGAACGAGACGGCGACGAACACGACGAATCCGGCGATAATGACAAGCCACCGGCCGAGGGTAAGGGAAGGAAGCGCCCGCTTGCCTTCGCTCCGGCTCATGTTCATGCCCGCAGCCCCCGGTAACAGCGCTCCGCTTCGGCCATGATTTTCTCCTCGTCAAGCGTCGTCAGCTTGCCGTCCCGCAGCAGTTGCTTGCCGTCGACCCATACGTGGACGACGTCCGAGCCTCTGGCCGAATAGACGAGGTGCGACACGTAATCCGTGCGCGGCACGAAATGAGCCTGGGCGATGTTGACGGCGATGATATCCGCTTTAAGACCGGCTTTCAATTGGCCGGTAACGCCCTCGAGCCCCAGCGAGCGGACCCCGTACAGCGTTGCCATTCGCAGCGCCTCCGTTGCCGGAACGACCGTAGGATCGCCGCTGACGCCTTTATGCAGCAGCGCCGCTGTCGTCATCTCCTGGAACAGGTCGAGATTGTTGTTGCTGGCCGCGCCGTCCGTGCCCAGCGACACCGTTACGCCCGCCTTGAGCAGGTCGGGTACGCGGGCGACGCCGCTCGCCAGCTTCAGGTTGCTGATCGGGTTATGCGATACGGCGACCTTCCGTTCGGCCAGCAGAGCGATCTCCTCGTCGTTCAGATGCACCGCGTGAGCGACCAGCGTCGGTCTGCTGAACACGCCGAGACGATCGAGATGTTCGACAGGACGACAGCCGTAATCGCGCACGTTCTGCTCGACCTCCGCAAGCGTCTCGGACATATGCGTATGCATCGGCAAGTCCAGCTCGTGCGCCGCTTCCACGAACTTCACAATATAATCCGGGGGACAGGTGTACGGCGCGTGCGGCGAGATCATCACGTTGATCCGTCCGTTCGCCCGGCCGTGCCAATCGCGCGCGAAGCGGATCGCGTCCTCCAGCTTCGCCTTCTGCACATCCTCCGGACACAGGCCGATGACGCCGCGCGTCAGGCTGGCTCTCAGTCCGGACGTCTCCACCACTTCGGCGACGCGGTGCATCTGGTCGTACATATCAACGAACGTCGTCGTTCCGCTCTTGATCATTTCGGCCGCGGCCAGCGCCGAGCCCCAGTATACGTCGTCTTCCGTAAACTTCGCTTCGGTCGGCCACATATGGTTTTGCAGCCAATCCTGCAGAACGAGGTCGTCGGCCATACCGCGCAGCAGCGACATCGCCGCATGTCCGTGTGTATTGACGAGCCCCGGCATGAACAGCAGTCCCTTGCCGTCCAGCGTCTCGGTCGCCGAATCGATCTGCTCCCGCGGAGCTTCTCCTTCGCCAAGCGCGGCGATTTTGCCGTCCTCTACGGCAAGCCAGCCTTGAAATACCGGCAATTGTTCGTCGATCGTCACGAACGTGCCTTGTTTGATTAACAACCGGGTCATTGTTCCTCGTCCCCTTCCGACTCTTCCTCGTTTTGATCGTCCATGTAATAGGCCAAGCTGAGCAGCTCGGCGGTAAAATCGGCGTTGTGAATACGCACGCCGGGCGCGGCCTTCAGTACGACGGGGGCGAAATTAAGCAAGCCGCGAATGCCCGCCGCGACGAACCGGTCCGCCACATTCTGCGCTTCCCCCGCGGGAACCGTAATGATTCCGACCGCGATATCCAGATTGCGAACCGTCTCGTTCAAATCCTGCATCGGCTGCACCTTGAGGTGGTTGATCGAGGTGCCGGCCTTGCTCTTGTCGGCGTCGAACACGGCCACGATCTTCATATTGTCCTTGATATACATATTATAATTGCACAAAGCGCGCCCCAGGTTCCCCGTTCCGACCAAGGCGACGTTCATCGTTTTGTCCAATTTCAAAATTTGCCGGATCTTCTCGATCAGGTAATCGACGTTGTAGCCGACGCCTTTGCGGCCGAATTCTCCGAAATACGCCAGATCCTTGCGGATTTGCGCCGGATTAAGGTCCAGCTTCTCTCCCAAGTCCTGAGAGGATACGGTCTGTATGTTGCTGAGACTGAGTTCATTCAAATAACGCAAATAAATCGGCAGCCTCCTGACGACGGCTTCGGAAATTTTGATCGGCTTCATCGCATGTCCCCTCTCTCTTGCGTCGCGGCTAATCTGTCTTGTTCGCCCGCGTCCGGCTCCAGCCACTGCCGGATTCTGGACGTCATGCCGGCCAGCGGCAAATGCTCCATCTTCGGACCCGGCAGCGAATACAGAAAGTATTTGCCGTAATTCGTGTCGATCACTCTCGTATCGTACAAAATGACGATGCCCTTGTCGCTCGCCGTGCGGACGAGGCGGCCGAACCCCTGCTTGAACTTGATGACCGCCTGCGGCAGCGACAGCTTCATGAACGGATTCTGGTTCTCGGCCTGCAGCTTCTCCGACTTGGCTTCCGCCACCGGATGGTTCGGCGGCTGGAACGGCAATCTGACGATCGCCAGACACGTCAGCGCGTCGCCTGGCAAGTCGATGCCTTCCCAGAAGCTGCTCGTGCCGAGCAGCACCGAGGCGGGCTGCTTCATGAACTGCTGCGTCAGCCGGCTTCTGCTGCCGTCGTCCACCCCTTGGCCGAGCACCTGAATGCCGGCCTGCTCCAGACTGTCCTTGAGCGGGCCGTAGACGTGCCTCAGCATCCGGTAGGACGTGAACAGCACGAGCATTCTGCCGCCCACCGTCAGCGCCGTTTCGTGCAGCGAACCAATCAGCGCCTTGACGAAAGCCGCCTCTCCGTCCCTGCCCTTGATCGCCGGAAAATCCCGCGGAATCAGCACAAGCGCCTGCTCCCGATAACGGAACGGAGACGGCAGCATCGCCGTTTTGAGCCGGCCTTTCTTCTCCGCGTCGATCAAGCCGAGCTGATCGGTCACGTATTTGAACGACTTGTCGATGGTCAGCGTCGCCGACGTCATGACGACGCTGGCCTTTTTGTCGAACATGCCTTCCTTAAGCAGCTCGCTGACGTCCGCAGGAGCCCCGTAGACGCTGACGGAACGATTGCGGTATTGCGTATGCCCCTCCGCCCAATAGACGAACTCAGGGCGGCCCAGCGTCACGAACGACTGCGTGTCGGCGCGAATGTTGGACAGATCCTTCAGCACGCCCCCGAGGTCGGTAAGCAAGCCTTGCATGCCCAGCTCGTCCGACTCCTCGCGTATGTCGACCGTCAGCTTCTCCAGCGGGCGAATCAAGTCCGACAGCAGCTGGATGACGTTGTTGCCGTCTACGCCAAGCGCCTCCCATTGCGAAGGCAGGTCGGACGGCTTGATCCGCACCGTCAGATTACCGGTTTCGTCTGCCGCCGCATTGGAAGCGAGCATCGCGAACAGCGCTTCCATCCAGCGCTCCCAAGCTTCGCGGATTTCCTGCACTTTGGGCAGCAGCAGCTCCAGCTTTTCCGTCCATGCCCCCGCATAGTCCGAAGCCATCGCGGACACGGAACCCAGAAGCTGCGGCAGCAAGCCCGTGCGGGCATCCTTCCACAGCCGCTGAAGCGGAATGATCAAGGAGGAGTAGGACGTCTTCTGACCCAGATGGCTGCTCGCCACTTCCTCCAGATGGTGCGCCTCGTCTACGATCAGCCGGTCGTAAGCGGGAAGCAGGCGATGCTCGGCTCTCATATCGGTGAACAGCAGCGCGTGGTTCGTAATGATCAAATCCGCCTTGCCCGCTTCGTTCCTCGCCCGGTGATAGAAGCATCGCCTGAACCATGGACAGGCCCGGTTCAGACACGAAGCCGCGTCGCTGGCGACGGCCGCCCATTCCTCGCGGTTCCGGCCCCCGACGTTCAGCTCCTCCGACTCGCCGCTGGTCGTCTCTCCCAGCCAGACGGTCATGCCGGCCCTGGCGACGGCCTCGTCCTTGCCGAGCGCGTGCTCGGGAACTTGCTGGCGGCTCTCGAACTTGCGAAGGCACAAATAGTTGCTTCTGCCTTTGAATACCGACGCCTTGAACGACATCGGAAGCACCTGCTGAAGCAGCGGCAGATCCCTCTCCCGAAGCTGCTCCTGAAGCTGGATCGTATGGGTGCTGACGACGATTTTTTTGTCCTCTTTCCGCCCATAATAGAGAGCGGGAAGCAAATAACCGAGCGACTTGCCGGTGCCGGTTCCCGCTTCGACGAGCAGATGGGAGTCTTCCTGCAGCGCCTCGTTTACTTCGCGAAACATAATCTCCTGGCCTTCCCGCGATTCATAGCCGGGAAAAATCGTTTGCAAGTTGTTGCGAACCGCTTCCAGGTAGCCCTCGAAATCCATGTCCGGCCAACCGGCGGCAGCGGAAGCGTCCTCCTCGCGCGAAGAAGTCTGCTGCTCATCGCTCCAATCCCCGACGTTCATCGCGAACTGGCGAAAATGATGAATTCCGTCTTCCGCCAGCGGCGGCTGAGTTTCCCGCCAGGCGAGCGCGTCGGCGATCAGCCATCCGAGGTCGTGCCGATCGGAATCGAACATCGCCTGCAAGCGCTGAAGCGTAAACATCGGCAGCGTTCTCAGCTTGTCCCGGCACAGCAGGAACAGCTCCGCGGTGGCGACGGCGTCGCTGTCCGCTTGATGCGGACGATCGTGGGCAATGCCGAGCGCGTGCGTCAGCGACGTCAAGGAGAACGAGGATTGCGTCGGAAACGCGATGCGGGCCAGGTCGACCGTGTCGATCATGCGACCCGCGAACGGCAAATAGCCGCTCCGATCAAGGGCGGCTTGCAGGAAGTGGGCGTCGAAGCCCACGTTATGTCCGACGAGTACGACGTCTTGAAGCAAAGGTACGATGTCGCCCAGCATATCCTCCAGCTCGGGCGCGTCCGCCACGTCGGCGTCCGCAATGCCGGTAAGGCGGGTAATCTCCTGGGGGATCGGTTTGGAAGGCCGCACGAAGCTTGCATACGTGGAACAAACGGTACCCGCTTCGTCGATGAACGCGAGTCCCGTTTGGATAATTTCATCTTTATCGGACGACATGCCCGTCGTTTCAAAATCGAGCACGGCAAATTTCATTCCAGACTTCCTTTCCGTCACGCCTGCACGAGCGATTGCAGCTCCGCGCTGCCGAATTGCAATTGAATTTGATTGTTGCCTTGGACGACCGATTGCAGATTAAGCTTCGGATCGGCAAAGCCGGGATCGGCTTCCAGCGCCTTGTGAAAATACGACTGCGCCTTGTCGAGGTGAGCGTATATCGCCTGGATGCATCCGAGCGCGTTGTAGGCGATCGCCTGCAGTCTCTTCTCATCGGTAATCGCCGCGATCAACTGGAAGTGCCGCTGGGCTTCGCTCCAGTTCTTGAGATGCATGAGCGACATGGCCAGAAACAACCGGGCGCACAGAAAATCCGGATAAGAAACGATTGCCTGCTCCAGCTGCTCCGACGCTTGCTTGAACATCTGCAGCTTGAAGTAGCCCTGACCCTTGACGAACGAACCAAGCATTCTCTGCGGCTCCTCGGCGGCGACGAGCTCAGGCTGCTGCTGCTGGAGATCGCGGAAGCAGCCCATTTTATCCTCGAATTGAAGCCATAACTCAATAATATCATCACTTAGCGTTTTGAGCATGTCCCATTGTTGCCGACAAGCGATTTTTTCTTCGGCGGAGGCTTGCGGATAACGTAAGATGAGGTCGTCGAGCACGTCGTTCATCGTCGCGAACCATTGCTGGATCATGTTCGTTCCCCCTTGATCGCAAAGTGATACTGTACTGCTCATTCTGCGTTCCGAGGGGGTGTTTCATACGCGTTACAAAACGGTCGAATGCGGCTCCTCCGCCAACAATTTGACAACCCGGTTGCCTTCGTCCATAATGGCGACCCGCGGATGATGGCGGCGGGCTTCCTCGTCCGAGAACAGCCCGTAGTTGATGATGATGACCTGATCGCCCGGCTGGACGAGTCTGGCCGCCGCTCCGTTCAGGCAGATGACGCCCGAGCCGCGCGGCCCCGGAATGGCGTACGTCTCGAACCGCGCTCCGTTGTTGTTGTTAACGATCTGAACTTTCTCGTCGGGCAATATATCCACGAGCTCCATCAAATCCTGGTCGATGGTTACGCTGCCTACGTAATTCAGGTTGGCTTCCGTTACCGTCGCGCGATGGATTTTCGCTTTCATCATTTGGCGAAACATGCGTGAACACCTACTTCCTTGGGATTTAACAGCCGATTGTCGATCAGGCGGGTCGTTCCGAACCGGACGGCGAGCGCGACGAGCACCGAACCGTCGATGCTCCTTAGCGGCGTTCCCGGCTCCGGCGGCAGCAAGTCGGGATACGTCAGCGCTTCGGCGTATTCGACTTTCGCCAGCGGCGAGCGCCGGATTTCCCGTTTAAGCAGCTCGGACAGCTCCGGAGCGTCCACCCCTTCGCCGATCCATTCCGCCACTCTGGAGAGCGAACGCGACAGCGACAGCGCCTGCTCCCGCTCCTCCGCGTTCAAGTAGACGTTCCTGGAGCTGAGCGCCAATCCGTCTTCCTCCCTCACGGTCGGGCAAGGCACGATTTCGGTCGGAATATTCAAGTCCTGCGCCATTCGGGTGACAACGGCGACCTGCTGGGCGTCCTTCAATCCGAAGTACGCGCGGTCCGGCTGGACGATGTTCAGCAGCTTGGCGACGACCGTCGCCACTCCGTCGAAATGGCCCGGGCGGCTCGCTCCGCACAGTCCGTCCGTCACCTCGGCGACTGTGACGGTCGTCACGCGCCGCTGCGGGTACATCTCCTGCACGGTCGGGAGGAAGACGAGATCGACGCCGCAGGAAGCGGCAAGAGCGACATCCTTCTCCTCGTCGCGGGGATATTTGTCCAAATCCTCGTTCGGACCGAACTGGATCGGATTAACGAATATGCTGAGCACGGTCAAGCCATTGTCCTGAACCGAGCGGCGAAGCAAGCTGGCGTGGCCTTCGTGCAGGTAGCCCATCGTCGGCACGAAGCCGACGGCTGCCGCTTCGATCGGCCGGGAGCGGCGGAAGGAAGCGATCTCCTTCCTAAGCTCGGCAACGGTGCGAACGATCGTCGGCTTGGATGTCATTTGCGCTCTCCTCCGTACAGCTTGCCCGTTCCGCTCTGGGCGGGATCGGCGGACTGCTGCAATGTAAAAGCGTGCTTCTCTTCCGGGAAAGCTTTCGTTTTCACTTCGTCTACGTATTGCGCGATCGCGTCGCGGATCGTATCCCCGACGTTCGCGTAGCTTTTCACCATTTTTTTGTCGCGGATGCCCGAGCCGTAGCGAATCAGGTCATGATAGACGAGCACTTGCCCGTCGCATCCCCGTCCTGCCCCGATGCCGATCGTCGGAATGCCGACCGAATGCGTCACGGCCGCGGCCAATTCCTCCGGCACGAGCTCCAGCACGATGCCGAACGCTCCCGCATGCTCCAGCGCCTTGGCGTCCTGCAGCAGCTTCTCCGCCTCTTCGCTGCTCTTGCCCTGCACCTTGTAGCCCCCGATCTGGTGAACCGATTGCGGAGTCAGGCCGAGATGGCCCAGCACGGGAATGCCGGCCGACGTCAGCAGGCGAACTTCCGCGGCGAGCTCCGCTCCGCCTTCGAGCTTGACCGCCTGCGCGCCGCCCTCCTGCATGATTCTGGCGGCGTTGCGCAGCGTCGCTTCGGGACCGAGCCGGTAAGTGGCGAACGGCATATCGGTCACGATCATCGTCCCCGGCGCGCCCCTGACGACGGAACGGGTATGGTAGATCATATCTTCAAGCGTGACGGGAACGGTTGTCTCGTAGCCCAGCACCACGTTGCCCAGCGAGTCTCCGACAAGAATGAGATCGACTCCGGCTTCCTCCGACAGCATCGCCGACGGATAATCGTAAGCGGTCACCATCGCAATCGGTTTTCCTTGGTTTTTCATCGTCTTCAGGCGCGGTACGGTCAACGCTTGTTTCATGGGAGTTCCTCCTAGGAAGTCGGATGACAAACAGCAAAAAAACCCATTTTGCCCATGAGCAAAAAAGGGTTCCCATTCAACATAGAACGTCCTTCACGTCCTTCTGTCTCGGTCCTTTCGGCTCAGAGCAGAATCCGCCGCGAATCTGTGACGGTATGGAGTTACTGTTGCTGCATTCGATCCGTTTCATACTTCCGTTATTAGCAAGTGCGGTTCGCCGTCAATGCGATACCACCTCGCACAGCGATTATAACAGAATCCGCGCCTTACGTCTATGATCGTTCTCCCACAATTCGCCAATCGCCGGCTTCGGCAAAGCCGGCTTTAGCCGGAGGCGCCGACTTCTGCCGAATAAACCGTGTGCAGAGAGCCGTCCTCCAGTTCGACGCGAAGGCCGCCCATCTCGTCCAGTCCGAGCGGAACGCCGACGACCTTCCCTTGCGGCGTATACAGCTCGGTTCGCTTGCCCAGCGTCACCGAGCGCGCCTCCCACAACGTGCGAATCGGCGCGAAGCCCTGCTCGAGGTACAGCTTGTACAGCTGCTCGAACTGCTCCAGCACGGAGGCGATCAGCGCGCTTCGATTCACCGTCTCCCCGGAAGCCATCTTCAGCGAGACCGCTTTGTCCAGCAATTCTTCCGGATAATCTCCCGCTTCGAGATTCGCGGAGACGCCGAGTCCCACGACGACGTAATTCAACCGCTCGTCTTCCGCCGCCGACTCCAGCAAAATGCCGCTGATCTTCTTGCCGCCGACGAGCAGGTCGTTCGGCCATTTGATGCCGATGTCCAGCTCCGGAAGCTGCTGCGAGATCGCCCGGCTCAGAGCGACGGCCGCCAGCAGCGTCAGCTGCGGCGTCAGCGGCAGCGGAACCGGGGGCCGCAGCAGCAGGCTCATCCAGATGCCTTTGCCGAAAGGGGACACCCAGCTGCGCCCCATGCGACCCCGTCCGCTCGTCTGCTGCTCCGCGATGACCAGCGTGCCTTCCGCGGCTCCCTGCTCGGCCAGCTTCCGCAGCTCGTTCTGCGTCGAGTCGGTCACGTCCAGCAAAGTCAAGCGGCGGCCGAACGAAGTCGTCCGCAGCTTCGGGAGCAGCTCCTGAAGCGTCAGGCGAGACGGCTTGGCGGTCAGCCGGTAGCCGAGCCGGGGCACCGCTTCGATCCGGTAACCGTCCGCCTCCAGCTTGCGCACCTGCTTCCAGACGGCGGTGCGGCTTACGTTCAGCGCGCGGCTGATTTCTTCTCCGGAGACGTACTGGCCTTCCCGCTCCTCCAGCAGACTCAATAGATTTGCCTTGCTCATCCGCGTCCCTCCCGCTCTGGCGCTCTCGTCTGCTTGGCGGCGGACAAGAGCGCGAACTTCTCGTTGGGCAGCCGGCCCGAAGCCGTCTCCGCCAGCAGCTTGCGCAGCGTCTCGGCGATCCAGGGGCCGGGCGTCCGGCCCAAATAGGCCGCCAGCTCGTCCCCTTTCACGTCCAGCTCCGCCACGGTTGCGATCGGCATCGCTTCGAGCCACTCTCGCAGCTCTTCGCACGGCTCGCCGTTCGCTTCCCGGATCGCGAGCGCGTCCTCGGCGGCCGGACGTCCGCAAGCGAGCACCGCCTCGATCCAGACGCTCCTCAGCTCAGCCTCTTCGCAGCCGCCCAGCCGCTCGAACACCCCGGCAGCCGCTGCGATTCTGGCCGCTCTATGCCCGGCGATCCGCAGCGTGCGAAGCAGCGCGGACGCGTCCTCCGCGCCGACGTGCAGGCCGGCCAGCAGCGCCGCCCACCGTCTATCTCTCTCCAGCAGGGCAGGCAGCGCCAGCAGAGAGCCCAGCGTCGCTTCATCGGACGCCGACGCTCCCCAAGGATCCCATTCCCGTGGCGAGCCGTTCAGCCGGTATCGCTCTGCCGCTTGCGCGAACGCTTCGGGCAGCGGCTCCTTCACGCAGGCGAGCAAGCCGCTCTTGAACAGGTAATGCATCGCCTGCTCCGGACCGCTTCCGCCCATCATTTTGTCCCACTCCGCGCCGATGCGCTCGATGGCGACCTGCTTCAGCCGGCTCCGCTGCCCGACGATGCCGTCCCAGACGTCCGGCAAAATGTCGAACCCGAGCTCGGCGGCGAACCGGATCGCCCGCACCATGCGCAGCGCGTCCTCCCCGAAGCGCTCGGCCGCATCCCCGACGCAATCGACGACGCCGGCACGCAGCGCGTCCTGTCCGCCGTAAGGATCGATCAACTCACCTTCCGAAGAGAACGCCATCGCGTTAAACGTAAAGTCGCGCCGCGCGAGATCCTCGTTCAAGTCGTCGACGAACGCCACTTCGTCCGGCCTCCGGCCGTCCGAATAGCCGGACTCCCGGCGGAACGTCGTCACCTCGAACGGACGGCCGCCTTCCATCACCGTCACCGTTCCGTGCTGGAGTCCGGTCGGCAGCGTTCGCCCGAACAGCTCCATCACCGCCTCCGGTTTGGCCGAGGTGGCGATGTCGATATCGTTCAGCGGCCGTCCTAGCCATCTGTCCCTGACGCAGCCGCCGACCAAATACGCGCGATAGCCGGCGCTCTCCAGCGCGCGAACGATGGCGAGGCCGTCCTCCCACAGCTTGCGGTCATTCTCTTGCATATCCATCTCGGAATCCATATCGCTTCTCTTCTTTCTTATACTTTGCAGGCGGGAACCGGAACGTCGATCGGCATTCCTAGCACCCGGTAATAGATCTCCTCGTATTGCGCCGTGATCAGCTCGTTGCAGAACACGTGATGCGCCCGCTGAAGGCAGGCTTCCCGGAAATCCGCGTACAGCTTCTCGTCCGTCAGCAGCTTTAATGCGTTGGCGGACATCTCGTCCGTGTTCCCGATCGGGGACAGGAAGCCGGTGCGCCCGTGCTCCACCAGCTCCGGAATGCCTCCGGCGATCGAGCCGATCGTCGGCACGCCGCAAGCCATCGCCTCCAGCGCGACGAGGCCGAAGCTTTCCTTCTCCGAAGGGAGCAGCATCAGATCGGCGATGGAGATCACCTGCGCGACGTCGTCCTGCTTCCCCAAGAAATGAACGCGATGCGATAATCCCATCGCGTTGATTTTCGTCTGGATGCGCGGCAGATCCGGTCCTTCCCCGACGAGCACGAGCTTAGCCGGCGTAACGGCTTGCACCTTCGCGAAAATGTCGACGACGTCCGCCGTGCGCTTGACCGGCCGGAAGTTGGAGATGTGCATGAGCACCTTCTCGTGCGGCTCCGCGTAATCCCGGCGCAAATCTCTGCATTCGCGCGGATAATAGACTCTCTTGTCCACGAAATTGTAGGTCAGGTCGATCGGCTCGCGGATGTCCAGCAGCTCGCGCGTCTCGCGAATCAGATCGCGGCTGACCGCGGTGACGGCGTCGCTCTTGCGGATGCCGAGCCGGATAATATCCTTGAGCGACTCGTCCTGGGCCAGCACGGTAATGTCCGTCCCGTGCAGCGTCGTGACGACCTTCAGATCGTCTCCGGCCATTTGCTTGGCCAGAATGGCGCAGATCGCGTGCGGCACCGCGTAATGGACGTGGAGCAGGTCGAGCTTCTGCAGCCGGGCGACCTGGTTCATCTTGCTGGCGAGCGACAGGTCATAAGGGGGATACCGAAATACGTAATAATCCGACACTTCTACCTCATGATAGAAAATGTTGCGATGAAACTTGCCGAGACGAAACGGCATGCTGTGCGTAATAAAGTGAATTTCGTGCCCTTTCTCCGCCAGAAGCTTTCCGAGCTCCGTCGCTACGACTCCGGAGCCTCCGAGAGAAGGGTAGCAAGTGATTCCGATTTTGAGCGGTCGATTCATGTCGATCCTCATGCCTCCCAGTCCGAACGCCAATCGGCCGGTAGCGGATTCGGCGAGCCGAGCGCTACCGGTCGTCATTTTTTATACTATTCCCCTAACCTTCGCCGTTAGAAGCGCTCGAGCGCGATCGGTCCTTTGGCGATAAAGCCTTCCGCGTATTGCAGCTTGCGCGGCTGGCCGAGCAGCCTGTCCCGCGCGACGATATTGTCCAAGTAGGCGCCCGTAAGCGGCGTCTCCACCCAATCCGCCTCGCTGCCCTCGGGCGCGAATTGCGAACGGTAGGCGCGCAAGGCGGCCATCTTCGTCTCCTGAACGTCGCTGATGTCGATCAGCAGCTGCGGAACGTGCGCGTCGTTAATGAAGTAGAAATAAAGCTGTTCGACCGTCCACGCCGGCAGTTCCGGCGCAACCTTCCTCAGCTTGGCGTTGAATACCGCTTCCTCCGCCATCCGGCTGCAGGCGATATGATCGGGATGACGATCGATAAAATACGGCGCGAACACGATTCTCGGCCTGTATTTGCGAATGACGTCGACCATCGCGGCGATCTGCTCGGGATGTCCCGCCAGACCGCGGTCCGGCAAGCCCAGGTTTTCTCTCACAGCAAGGCCCAGCGTCTCGCTGGCCTGCTTCGCCTCGCGCTGGCGCGTCTCGACGTTCCCGTTGGACGACATCTCGGCGTACGTCAAGTCGACGATGCCGACGGCCAGCCCCGCCTGCGCGTGCTTGGCGATCGTGCCGCCCATGCCGATCTCCGCGTCGTCGGGATGAGCGGCGAAGACGAGCATGTCCAATGCATCGGGTAGTTCGCGACTCATGATCGGTTACCCTTCCAGTCCGGGTTTGTATTTATGTACGAGCTCGCGCCAAGCGAAATCCCCGCGCTCAAGCGCTTTGATCAACAGCTCGCCCGTCGCGACGTTGGTCGCCACCGGTATGCCCTGCACGTCGCACAGCCGCAGCAAGGCGATAATGTCCGGCTCATGGGGCTGCGCCATCAGCGGATCGCGGAAGAAGAGAATGAGATCCATCTTGTTCTCGGCGACGAGCGCCCCAATCTGCTGATCCCCGCCGAGGGGGCCGGACATGAACCGGTGCACGTTCAAGGACGTGTTCTCCATAATGCGGGTCCCCGTCGTTCCGGTCGCGTACAGTTTGTGAGGCTTAAGCACGTGTTCGTAGGCAATGGCGAAGTTGACCATTTCCTCTTTTTTGCGGTCATGCGCGATTAACGCGATATCGATCATTGACTTCTGTCTCCTCTCCTGAGGGGAATCGCTTTTCCGTATGCCTGTCGTTAATCCAAGAAATGCTCGAAGCCGTACACCATTCCGGTGACGTTCATGATCTTCTTGATCGCCGTGTTCACGCCCGGCATGTAGCCCGCGCGGTCGTAGGAATCGTGGCGGATCTTCAGCGTCTGGCCGAACGCCCCGAAGACGACTTCCTGCTGGGCGAACACGCCCGGAAGTCTTACGCTATGTATGCGGAACCCGTTGTAGTAGCCGCCTCTGGCCCCTTCGATCACTTCTTCCTCGTTCGGATTGCCCTGACGCAGCTCTTGACGCGCCTCGGAGATCCATTCGGCCGTCTTGATCGACGTTCCCGAAGGAGCGTCAAGCTTCTGATCGCCGTGGTACTCGATAATTTCCACATTGGGAAAATATTTGGCGGCCATCGCCGAAAACTTCATCATCAGAATGGCGCCGATCGAGAAGTTCGGAGCGATCAATCCGCCGATGCCTTTATCCTTGCATTGCTTGTCCAATTCGGCGATCTGCTCGGGGGTGAACCCCGTCGTTCCGACGACGGGACGAACTCCGTACGCCAGCGCCGTCTCGGTATTGGGCATCGCGGACTTCGGATTCGTGAAGTCCACGAGCACGTCCGGGCGGCTGGCGGCCAAGGCGTCCGCAAGGACGGCGGACACGACGACGCCGGTATCGGGCTTGCCGACGAGCGTACCGGCGTCAACGGGGCCGGCCGACGTGTCGATCGCGGCGACGAGTGTCAGCTCCGGATCTTCGAGCACCATTTTGACGACTTCGCGGCCCATCCGGCCGCCGGCTCCCGCTACGGCTACGGTAATTTTCTGCGACATAAGAATCACCTGTTCCTTTTCGAGTGATAATGTTTAAGAAGGCGGCGCCTCTCGGCGCGAGTCTCGCGGAGCAATCTTCTGGCCTCTTCGAGGCCAGGGTCGAGCTGCAGGGCGTCCCTCAGCGATTCGAGCGCTTGACGGTACTCTCCTTGAGCCCGATAGGCGATTCCGAGCAGCAGCCGCGCCTGAGCCAATAACGGATCAAGTTGCACGGCCTCCTGCAGAAGAACGACGCTGCGGCCGACGTCAGGCTCGGCTTGCGAGAGCAGCTGCCGCGCCTCCGCGAACCGCTCTCTTGCCTGCAGCATTTTCAGATGCAGCCGATAGGAGCGGTCATCGGGATTCAGCTCCACCGCTTTGTGCGCGTAGGCCATCGCCTGGTTGGCCTTGCCGCTTCTCGCGCAGGTGATCGAAGCCCGGAAATAGTATTCGGCGTTGTCCGGCTCAAGCTCGAGCGCTTGCCCGAACCAGTGGACGGCCGCCTCGAAATCGCCTTGAAAGATGGCGTCGTACGCCAAGCGGATACATGCATCCCCGTTCATGCCGACCATCCTCCTTCCGTTCCGAGGATAGTACAGCATATGAGAATCAGCCGTTATCCGTGTGCTTCTTCGTCCAACGGTCCGCGTCCCGCGTATTGAATTTCTCCATGACCTTGCGGTGCGCCTCCGTCATATCGATGCCGAGCGCGTTCGCGAAGCAGATGACGAGAAATAAAATGTCGCCCAGCTCAAGCTCGATGGAATTGTCGGCTTCGTCCCGTTTTTTCGGCTTTTCCCCGAAGCTGTGATTCACCTCTCGAGCCAGCTCTCCGACCTCCTCGGTCATGCGGGCCAGCATCGCGAGCGGCGAAAAGTAGCCTTCCTTGAATTGCGAAATGTAAGCGTCCACCTCGCGCTGCATATCCGCCAAGGTGCGCTCTTGCAGCGTTACGTCGACTATGCGGGATTCTCCCATCTCCGATTTCCTTTCATGATGGTTTCTATCCTATGTTATCGTAAGACGAATTCGAAAACAAATGCAATTTTGGAGGAATCGTCCGATGAATCGACCCGGTTTCTGGCATACGCTCAATACATGGGGGCTGCTGATCGCCGGAACGGCGCTGTACGCCTTCGGCCTGCAGTTCTTCATTATTCCGAATCTGCTGATGGAAGGCGGCGTAACCGGCGTTGCCGTGCTGCTCAACTATGCGCTTAACTGGCCCGTGTCGATTACGTCACTGGTGATCAATCTGCCTCTGTTCGCCTTGGGATGGCGGCAGCTCGGGAAAGGCGCGATGGTGTATACGTTCGCCGGAACGGTGCTGCTGTCGGTGTTTCTGTGGGTGATGGAGCGGCTCGTCGAACGGGGCTGGCTCGTGCCGTTCCGTTCCGAGCACGATTTCATTCTCGTCGTGCTCTACGCCGGGGTGACGCTGGGCATGGGGCTCGGTCTCGTCTTCCGCGCTGGAGGCACGACCGGTGGCGTCGACATCATCGCCCGCATCCTTCACCGGATGCGCGGCTGGAGCATGGGGCAGATCATTTTGTCGCTGGACGTCATCATTTTGGGCGTCTCGCTGCTGTTCATTCCGAAGGAGAAAGTGCTGTACACGATCGTCAGCGTGTTCATCGCCTCCAGAATTATCGATTATATTCAAGAGGGCGCCTACGCAGCCAAGGCGTTCACCATTTTGAGCAGCGACCCGGAGCAGCTCGCCCGGCGCATTACGCGCGTGCTGGATCGGGGCGTGACGCTGATGCCCGCTGTCGGAGCGTTCTCGGGGGAAAACAAGACGGTCATCTACTGCGTCGTCGGACGGTTCGAAATCGGCAAACTAAAAAGCCTCGTCCGTCAGCATGACCGGAGGGCTTTTATCGTCATAAGCGATGTGCACGACGTGCTCGGCGAAGGTTTCCGCAACGAATGAAGCCGGCGAAGTTCTTACGCGAACGCGCTACTTTTTCTTACGCCAGCTGCGAAGCAGCTTCTCCGCGGCGTCCTGCCGATCCTCTCTGCGGAAGGCGCTTGGATTGCCGCCGATCGCTTCCTCGTATTTGTACCTCTTCCAGCCCGCCCATGTCAGAATCGTTACGATGAACGTCCCCATCATCGCGGACCATCCCCAGGAAGGAGGCACGGCTCCGAGCGGAGGAACGATCGTCTCTGACGCTGCGGCTCCGACCGGGAACAGCTCCCCGAACGCATCCCGAATCGGCTGCAGCGTTCCCTGAACGAGCTCCGGCTTCGGAGAGTCCGCTTCGTAGACGCGGCCGGCGTAACGGAGCACGAAATCGATCCGTTCGATCTTCCACGGTTCCGCGCGCAGGAGCGCCGCCGTCCGAATGAGCCCGTAATGCTCCGTCAGCTGTCCGAAAGCGACGTGAACGGACGCATCGGGTTCGCCTTTCGGGCCGACGCCTTTATTCAACCCCGCAGCAAGCTTGTTGATGTCCTCTTGCAGAACGGTGCGGTAGCGGTGCCAGATCGGCTTGTCCGGATGGGCCAGCGCGTCCGCGGCCAATCTTAAAGAAGCCGCTCCGCTCTTCCACTTGGCCTCGTCCGGCTTAACGGCCGCGACGGTTCGCTTCAGCTCGGCCACGTCGTGAGCCAGCGCGCGAATGCCCTCCGCCGTAGCGATCGTCTGCATCGGCAAGCTTCTCAACTGCAGTTCGATATCGTTCAGCCGCTTGACGGCGGCTTCGAGATTGCCTCTGTTGATGGATTCATACAACCTCTCGGCCGAGGTCAGAAACTTCTCGTAAGCTTGTCCGGAGACAGAGGCGGCCGAAGATTGCGGAGCGTTCTCTTCTGCGGCGGCAGCGGCAGAGCTTCCGGCCGCGAACAGTCCGATGGCGACCGCGGCCGCCAAACAGATCGATCGAAATAAAAACACGGACATCCCCTCCTACCCCAATGGATATGAGAGGATGTCCGCGATTAGAACGACTTGTCCGCGGAAGGCGGACGGCGAAGGAACGCAAACTTGGCGACGCCGGCGGCAAGCACGCTGAGCGCCGTCAAAACGATCGTAAACGCGGCGACGTAAGGCACGTCGTCGTCCAGCTGCGAAGGCAAATACGGGTACACCCCGAACGTGTAATCCACCGTATCGTTCAGGAACGTCCACGCCGCGGCCGCCAGCAGCGCCATGCCGCCGAAGGTGAAGAACCGCGCGTACAGCAGCGCCATGATCGCCATCGCGGTATGGCCGATAATCAGCATCCAGTGATCCCAGTACAGGACGTCTCCCTGAGCCTGTCCCGCGAAAATGATCGCCGTCGCCCATATGCCGTATTTGACAGAGGTAACTACGCCCAGCGTCTCCACGATGCCGCGCACCCCGTTCACCCAGGAACGGGACGAACGCTCCGGCTTAAACCACAACCACAGCAGCGCCAGCGCGAAAAACAGAGAGGCCGTAGGGCTGTCCGGAACGAACGGAAGCTGCCAATGGGGATGCTCGTTCCAGGTTTCGATCAATTGACCTTTGTACCAATAATACCCGTAAATCGTGCCGGGAACGTAGATGATCATCGTTAGCCAGAAAATCGCGGGATGAAGGAGCACGTTCCGGGACAGCAGCCATCTCGCCCAAACCATCGGCGCACGCCCTTTCCGGATTCTGTTATAAAAAAACCTGACCGGTTAAGGTCAGGTTTGATGCGCGAGTCGATTACTCCGCTTTTTGTTGAGCGAGCCAAGTTGCGACTTGGTCGATCTGTTCGTCGGACAGGTCGCCTTGGAAGGCCGGCATAGCGCCGTTGCCTGCGCCGTTGGCGATGATGTCGACAAGCTCTTCCTTGCTCAGCACGTCGCCGATGCCGCGCAGCGCCGGTGCGCCGCCGCCTTCAAGCTCCGCGCCGTGGCAAGCGATACATTGCGCTTGCGTCATCACTTCAGTGAAGGCAGGATCGTCCGCGGCCACCATGGCCGGAATTTTCTCCTTGCCCGGCACCCAGCGTTCCTTGCCGGCGTTGACGGATTCCTCCGCCTTGATCTTGCGCTCGATATGCTCCGGAATTTGTCCGTTCGCTTCCAGCTCGTGCGTGTAGTGGTCCCAGGACACCCAAGTCAAGTATGCAACCGCAACCAGCGATACGATCATCAACGAAGATGCGATCGGACGGCGGTAGAAGCGACGCTCCTTGCCCGTGTCCAGGAACGGAGCGAGCAGCAGGGCGATGAACGGAATGCCGGACAGACCGAGAATTCCGAGCACGATGTAGTCGCCCGAAGCGTACGGGTATTTCAGCAATTGATACAGGAACAGGAAGTACCAGTCCGGCATCGGAATGAACGAGCTGTTCAACGGGTCCGCCGGATATCCGAGCGGAGCCGGGTGGGCAATGACGAGCGTCAGAAACCCGACGAGCACGACGACTCCGACCATCCATTCTTTCAATAGGAAGTTCGGGATGAAGGCCTCGGATTTGCCCGGATATGCCGTATAATCGGGTGGCTTTACGTTCGAATAATCCCGTTTCCGAATACGCGAATCCCCGATGAATACGACTTTCTCGTTTGGATCATGTTTATGTGCCATCGCTTGTCACTCCCCTCTCTTACAGCGGCCCGGAAATGCCCTGTTTTCGAATCATAAAGAAGTGTCCGGCAAGCAATGCGAGCAGCGCGCCAGGAAGGAAGAACACGTGGATCGCGAAGAATCGGGTCAGCGTCTGGGCGCCGACGATCGTTCCACCGTTCATGAGCTCCTTAATGTACTCCCCTAAGAAAGGCACCGATCCGGCGATTTCCAGACCAACCTTCGTCGCGTAGTAAGCTTTGTTATCCCACGGAAGCAGATAACCCGTGAAACCAAGGCCGAGCATGACGAAGAAAATCAACATTCCGACAACCCAGTTCATCTCGCGAGGCGCTTTGTAAGAGCCTGTGAAGAAAACGCGAAGAGTATGTAGGAACATCATTACGATAACAAGACTTGCTCCCCAGTGGTGCATCCCCCGCACGATCGCGCCGAAAGCGACTTGATGCTGCAGGTAGTCAACGCTGTAATACGCGTTAATGATGTCTGGGACGTAATACATCGTCAAGAACATCCCCGAGAGGATCTGGATGACGGTGATGAAGAACGTCAATCCGCCGAAGCAATAAACGAACGCGGAGAAGTGATGCGCCGGGTTGACGTGCTCAGGCACTTCGTGGTCGGCGATGTCTCTCCACATCGGCGTAATATCAAGACGCTCGTCGATCCAGTTGTACATGTTTTTGAACATGGGACGAAACGCCCTCCTTCTAAACGCGACTATTCGGTGCAATCGGTCCGAGATATACCCAGCCGTTTTCCGTTTTGACTTCGTATTCGTCGAGCGGCTTAGGCGCTACCTTCAGGTTTTTGCCGTCCTTCGTGTATTGCGCTCCGTGGCAGGGACAATGATACTCGTTCGGCGACTCACCGCTTCCCCAGCTCACCATGCATCCCAAGTGCTTGCACACCGGCGACAGCGCATAAATCGTGCCGTCTTCGCCTTTGGTAATCCATGCGGCCAGCTTAGGGTCGCTCTCGTACCAGCCGTCCACCTGGTGAATCTTGAACTTCACCTCGGTCGGTTCGTTCGTCACTTTGCTTTCTTCGATAACTTTGACGAATCCGCCGGATTCTTTCTTCTGTAATATAGGATCTACGGCAAAGCGGATCATTGGTAAAATGGCTCCGCCGGCCATGAAGGCTCCCGCTCCGCCAAGCGTGTACGACAGAAACTGACGTCTCGACATCTCTTTGCGCTTGACTGGTTTATGCGCGGTTTCTTGCTGCTTATTGTGGTCCATTCGTTCTACCCCCTTTGCCACACCAATCTCGCGTCCGATACGGACTTTCCATTTTGTTCACAAGGACATAACTATAATAGCCCACGCGCTATGGAGCGTCAAGAATAGTGGCGGGAGTTTCCCCGCGCAAGCGAGAGTTACGGAACCAAAATGTTCTCAATTTGTCACATTTCCTCGCGGGGGCGTGCCTGACTATTGTTTACCCTATGTTGCCAACCTATTCGTTTCTCCGTCGTTTTTCCGCGTGCGTCAGGTCGTCGCCTTCGTTCGTCCCTGCCACAAATCCGTCACGGATTTGACGATCGCCTCCGCGTCGGGCTCGTCCTCGCTGCCTGCCGGACGTATGTATAGATCCGCTTCGACTCCCGGCAGCTCCATCGGCTGCCCGCCGACCAGAACGACGTAACGGAAGCCTCCCTTTTTCCAAGCCGAGATCAGCTCGTTAATGTTCCGAACGAACTCCGTGCCCCCCGTTCCGTAATGGCAGGCCGGCATCGTCACCGTTCGGCCGCGGAACGCCTCCTCTACAGGCGACAGCCATTCTCCCGCCCGTGCGACTTTGTCCGTCGCTTCCGAAGGCGATTCCTCGCCGCTCAAACCGGACAAGGGCAGCACGCACGTGTCCAGATAAGGCTGCAGCTCCGGCCAGCTCCGCGGATCGATCTCGCTGAATTTCATCCGCTCCTTACGCTCCTCTCCATCTTGCTATCGTCTTCCATCGTACTCCAAAACGCCGGACAAAGGAAGTCCGGTTTCGCGCGGGACCCGACGCAAACGGCAAAAACCCGGCCGTCGCCGGGCCGGGTCGTCACGACTGTTCCGATTTTTTCGACGCCTCCCGCGAATGTCCGGGCTATCCTTGGATAGCCTTTAACTCGTCGGTCAAACGCCGAAACGATTCTACGTCACCTTGCGCAAGCGCGTCATCGATTGCGGTGTAGATTTTCTCCGTCCGGTAATTGCGCAGCGCTTCGTCCAGGACCATTTCTGCCGCCAATCCCAGCATCGTCTCATAGGCGACTTTCATGTTGTCCATTCGTTGCACCTCCGGTTGTTCGGCTACGAGCGCATCGGCTCCCACTAAAGCATATTCACCGATGTCTGCCCCGTTCAAGACGATAGCCCCCCTGCCGATCAATGTACCTTTGCCTACCTGTTCCATGGCTTGTTCGCGTCTTCTTCCAACTTCAGCGTATCCTCGAAAGCCAGCGGATGCCCGGATACGAGCGCTCTTCCTTGCGGCGTCGCCTTGACGACCTGGAGGCCGAGCTCGGTCTCGCCCCAACGCAGCACGCCGAGATGCATCAGCATTCGCAAAATCCGGCGTTCGAAAATATCCGCTGCCGTATCGTAATAGTAGGGACGGATAAGCGGCTGCAGCACTTCCCGCAGCGACTCGACCGTGACCCACTCCGCGGACAATCTTGCGATCCATTGCACCAACGAAGTCAAATTTGGGATCGGCCCTTTGTACAGCCTCATCCAGAAACGATACATTTTGGCCGGATCGGGCTTGACCAGCCCGCTGGCCGCGTCGATTCCTGCCGGCGTAAGCGTCAAGTGGCCGTCCCCGTTCTCCGAGACAAGCCCGTCGTAATAGACGAAGTCGTACAATAGAGAGAAACGATCGGGATAATCCCGGAAATGACGGCCGTATCCGAAGCGCCATCCCGCCTGCGTCGGCAGCGGCTCGACTACCGCGAGCTGATCCAGCGCTTGGGAAATCTGCCGCTTGTACATGACGCCCTCCGCCGTGATCGGCACGACGCTGTTTCTGACGAACCGCAGAAAATGCACGGCGTCTTCGGCGAGCAGGCTGCGTTCATCGCGATAGGCTGGCGGTTCCCCCGTATAGATGAGGCTTGTCTTGTAGCGCTTTTCCAGAACGTCGCACAGCCGGGACTTGATGTCCTCCGGCACTTGAAACAGAGAGCGCGTCTGCTGAGAGAAACCGTTGAACAGCCATCCGAAGCTTTTGAATCTCGAAATGGACAGCCTCGCGATTTCTTCCGGTCCCGGCGGCGGTGGCGGCGCGTTCTTCGCCTTGCGCGAGCGCGTCTTCTTCTGCTGCGGCGGTTCTGGCGCTGCGACGGGTTCGGATGCTACCGATGTCGATGTGGCCGCGGACTTGTCCAGCGCCCTTGCCTTGAGCTCTTCCAGACTGTAGGCGGTTCTGTTCTCGAACACGAGAGAGTTCAGGAAACGCAAATCGTTGCCCGAAATTTCCCGGATACGGGATTCGATCACATCTCTTCGCTGCACGGTCGCCAGGATCGTCTGAATCAGTTCGTTTTTCGAGTGGCTCGTGCTGGAGCATTCATAGGTATCGGCGATTTTCTTCAACTCGGCGATGTCCGCATAACAGAGCATGTCGGCCAAGTTCATTAGGCGTTCCCCCTTCTTGGAGGATTTATTGTTCAGTATAGTCGCGGGAACGCCGTCTTAAACGTACCGTCCTTCAAAGCGGGGCGGTCTCGTTCTTGGCGCAGTCGTCGCGAACATTCCGCCGGCGTGGATCAGCCGAGTCTGCGCTTACGAGACAGTCTGCTTTTCCGATAGGATGAAATTCCTGTAGGTGCTAAAAATGATCTTTGCACGCGGGGCAGGCTATATTCAGCGTCTTGTCCCCATTCTCTTCTTTTGTCGCTATCCCCGTCCGTCAGTCCATCTGCTTCTTTCCGTTCCACTTTCCGCTTCTTTTTGTCGCTATCCCCGTCCGTCAGTCCTCCCCAGCAGCTCACTTCCTTTTCATCCCTTTTACCGCTATCCCCTTCCCTCAGTTCAGGCCGTACCTCTCTTATCGCTTTTTTTGCTCCTTTTGCCGCTATCCCTTCCGATCAGTTCACGCCTCAACCATACTACCGCTTTTTCGTTCCTTTTGCCGCTATCCCTTTGAGTCAGTTGGGAGTCATGTACAGTTGCTCGCCGATTGCCTCCCATCTTCCACAATCACCTATCCTGAACTTACGAAGCTTAGGACTCGTTTCCCTTTCTGACCGACTGACTCGATCCTCGCAGCAAGCCTGCCTTAAACTTGGGTAATCCTCTCCTTTAGAACAGGCGGAATCAAACCCCTCATCCTCAAAAAACCTCTTCTTTTCAAAAGATAGTCTCAAACTGAGTCACTGGGATACCAAGCAAGCTGCTGAACGTTAATTCACAGCCGTGAGGATGATCAACTGAATGAACCGGTATGGCTTATCGCTAAACGCTGATAACCAGATTTCTGAGCTGTCGGGATACCGACAAATGGAGGATAGGATAGGTCATGGCCGATCCCGCAGGAAGCGTACGACCAACCTGACTGGATGGGATACCGACAAAAGAGCGGAAAAGGCGCTACATACGGCATTCAAATTGTGGTGCAGAAAAGCTGAGTGGATGGGATACCGGCAAAAGAGCGGAAAAGGCGCTACATACGGCATTCAAATTGTGGTGCAGAAAAGCTGAGTGGACGGGATACCGACAAATGAGGCAGAGAAACGATAAACCCCGGGCCTTATCTGCCCTCGTATCCAACAGTGGGCATGCCTAATCGCTCCGGCCAGTTCTCCTGAAATATCCCTTTAGTACGTTGCTTTCCACATACTTACTTCAAGAAAATTTACCGAAAAAGAGCCGTCCTCATGGACGACCCTGCGTTACTTCTATGGATGAATCGACGCTTCCTCTTCCCGCGTCAGATGCTTCGTGCAGTTGTGCAGCAGCGGCTGCCACTCGTCCTGCCGCCGTTCGAGCACCGTCAGCGACATGTTCAGCAGATGCGAATCGTTCAGTCCCTGGCAGAGCGCCTGCAGCATTCTCGCCAGGAAACTGCCGTGCGTCACGACGAGCCACGCTTCCCCCGCCTGTTTTTCCGCCAGCTCGCGAACGAACGCGAAGCCTCGTTCCCGCACGGAATCGTCGCTCTCCTGATCCGGTACGAGCTTTCTCCAATCCTCGCCCCATTTTTCCAGCCGCTCCGCCAACGTCGTGCCTTCCGCTTCCCCGAACGACCTTTCCCGCAGTCTGGAATCCCGAATCAGCGGAATCCCGAGACGCTCAGCCAATATTCCCCCTGTCTGAACGGCCCGCTGCAAATCGCTGCAGTAGACTCCGTTCCACCTTTGAGGCTCGCTGTGCAACCGATCGGCCAGCAGCCGCGCTTGCAGCAACCCTTCCTCGCTAAGCGGAATATCGGTTACGCCCTGAATGATGCCCCTCTTGTTCCACTCCGTAATGCCGTGACGGACCCAACCGATACGCGCAGCCTCGTTCATGAGCGCACCCGGGAAAACCAGTTAAGAATGAGAAGCGTCATGATCATGCCGACGATCGAGAACGCGATCCAGTATTCCGGCACCGCAGGAGACACGTTCAGAATGATCGGATCGCTCAGGCTGGCAACGGGAATGTCCAGCCGGATGTCGTTACCGTATTGATGGCTCACAGCGAACGCGTTAGCCGACTCTCTGCCTGCCGCCGCCTTCTCCCCGGTCATGCCGCTGCCGAACGCAGCGTACAGAAATCCGCAGACGAATAGCGCAAGCAGCGCAGCGAGAACGCCGGCTACCCGTTTCCTGAATAGGAATGAGAAGGCATACGTCCGCCTTGTCGCCGGCATGTACCAGCTTTGCTCCGTATAGATGCGGTCCATGACCTTCTTATTGATCTGCATAGGAGAGATCGGCACCGCGTCTTGTTCGTCGTCGAACGGCAGTTCGTGAATGAGAAGAGCGCTCTCTTCCCAAATCCGGAACTCCTCTTCGCACTCTTTGCAGCTTTGCACGTGCAAATCGACGGCGAGCTTATCGGCGGAATCCTCGGGCAAATCCCGGTACACCCCAAACCATTCCGCGGCTTCTTCGCATTTCATCGCAGCTTCATCTCCTCGTACTCCTTCATCATGGCCGGTTCTGCAAAGTAGGATTCCAATTGCGTCTTCACGCTGGCCCGGGCCCGGAATAGCAACGATTTGACGGAACTGACCGTCTGTCCGAGAATGTTGGCGATCTCTTGGTAATCCATTCCGTCGTATTCCCTGAGAATGAGCGCGGAGCGCTGCTTCTCGGGCAGACTGTTGATCGCGTCTCTTACCATGGAAACTTTCTCGTTGCGCAGCAATCGCTGCTCGGGCGCCTCTTCCGAAGGGGCGGCTGGTATGTATGTGGAGTCGTCCAGCGACAGATGCGCGGCCTTCTGCTTGCGCAATTCGCTAAGGACGGTGTTGCGTGCAATCGTATAGAGCCATGTCGAAAAAGACGCATCCACTTCCCGGAAGGAGTGTAAGCTTCGGTAGGCTTTGTAGAACGTTTCGGAACACAAATCTTCCGCCAGAATTTCCAGCTTGGCGCTCTTCAGCATATGGTAGACGAAAGAAAGGATCTTCTTCTGGTATCTCCCCATAAGCATTGAGTATAATTCGACGTTGCCGTCTTTGATTTCCCGTATCAACTGGGAATCGGTCATCATTCCCGCGACCCTCCCCCTGTTCAGGGTGAACGTTCGCAGCCGGCGTTCTATCTTAATTGTACCGGCCAAAAACGAAAAAGTTGCGCTCGAAAGCGCATTGAATGTTGGCGAGCCAGTATTTTACAAATACTATATGCTATTGTAACACAGGAAAACGGGTTATGCGCTTAAAAATTTCTCAAAAATTATCGTCGTTTTGCAATATTTTTTCGATCGCGACATTCGACCGCTCTACTGAATGTATGCTTAGGTTCGCCCAGACGTGAATCATTCCGCAACCGGCCCTCGTCAAGGTTCGCTCGGCGGAGGGGGCTCAATTTGTTCATCGTGTATCGCGCATTTATTATCGGAGTTTCCGTATTCGAATTTAATAATGGATCTAAAATAGACATAAAACGGATTCAAAAGAATTGAAACCGCTTCAAAATAAAATGAAAGCGCTTATTGACAAAATGTAAACGAATACATATAATAAAAGTACAGTATGGTTTCTCTCCACTCCTATCCAATCCTTTGCACTCTGTGCAGCCACCCTTCGGGGTGGATTTTTTTTGCCCGCAGCCCCCCATAAGCACGTCGCACGGCACTATTGCCGTCGCCCTTCGCAATCAGCTCACCATTGGCACGCCGCACGGTACTATTGCCGTCGTCCTCCACCATCAGCTCATCTTTGGCACGCCGCACGGTACTATTGCCGTCGTCCTCCACCATCAGCTCACCATTGGCACGCCGCACGGTACTATTGCCGTCGTCCTCCACCATCAGCTCATCATTGGCACGCCGCACGGTACTATTGCCGTCTTCCCTCGCAATCAGTTCTCGGTAACGCCACGCGACACTATTTTCCGCAAGTCTCCCGCGCACTCGAAATAAATCCGCCACACCCTCTATTTTCCCGACACAGCACAAAAAAGAAGCACGCCCCCTGCAACGAAGAACAAAGCTCGCGCTTCGCTCCCCGCAGCAGGGCGACATGCCCCCGGAACGCATATGATCACATATGGACTTCGTAATTCAGCGCTTTGAGCAAAGCCGTCGCCCGGTCCAGGTCCTCCGCCTGCTTAAACGACAGGCGCAAAATGCCGGGAACGTCTTCCCTGCTCTCGATAATCTGCAGGTTGCTCAGGTTGATCTTCGCCTGGCCGAGCTCGGTCGCAATTTTGCCGATGATGCCCGGATGGTCCGGCACGTTGTCGACATAGCATTCGAACAGCGACGTGATCATGCCCTTGCGCCGCTCCGGCAGCTGACGGCGGAATTCCCCGGCCGTATGGAACCGCTCCGCAATGCCGTCCCCGTCCTCTTGCTCCAGCAGAGAAGCGAAGCGATCCATCTCGCCCTGCCAGTCGCGCACGAGCTTCAGCATGACGTCGCGGTTGCTCAGCAGAATGTCCCGCCAGATGACCGGATCGCTTGAGGCGATGCGCGTAATGTCGCGGAACCCTCCCGCCGCAAGCCGCATGTACAGCTCGTTGGACTCGTTGTAGCCGGCAATCTGATTCACGAGAGCGACGGCGATCATGTGCGGTAAATGGCTGATCGCGCCGACGATGTCGTCGTGCTGCACCGCGTCCGTCTTAACGATGTGCGCGCGCGTATGCTTCAGCAGCCGCTCCAGCTTGCCCACGTGTTCGGGAGGCGTATTCGCCGTCGGAGTGAGCACATAGTAGGCATTCTCCAGCAAATACAGGCTGGCCGCTTCGACGCCGGAGCGCTCCGAGCCGGCCATCGGATGCCCGCCGATGAAGACCGCTCCCCGCAGGCTCAGCTTGTCTGCATGTCGCACAACAGACGCCTTCGTGCTTCCTACGTCGGAGATAATACAGCCGCGTTTGAGCGGCAGCTTCGAAAGCTCGTTCACGTATTCCTCCAGGCGACCGACCGGTACGCACAGAAAAATGAAGTCCGCATCCTTCGCCGCCTCCTCCAGAGAGGTCGTCGCCGAGTCCACAACGCCGAGCGCCACGTATTTCTCGGTCGAAGCCGGATTGATCGAATGGCCCACGACGTGCACGCCGGGCTTGCCCTTGAAACACAACGCCAGCGAGCCGCCGATCAGTCCGACGCCGAATACGGCGACGCGAATCGGATTCGCCTCGTCGAAATCTATAAAGTCCGTAAAGTCGCTAAACTCTCCGCTCATGCCGTCACACCTTTACCGCGATTTCTTGCAGCACCGCGGTCAGCGCGGCGATGACTTTCTCGTTCTGCTCCTGGTTGCCGACCGTAATCCGGATGCTTGTCGGGTAGCGATGATGCCCCGCGCGCACGATGATCCCTTTGCGCAGCAGCGCGTCGAACACTTCCTGGCCCGGCCTTTGCACGTCGACCATAATGAAGTTTCCGTAAGCCGGGAACGCCTTTAAGCCCAGTTCCTGGAATTTCCGATTAAAAAACGCAAGCCCCTTCTTGTTCTCCTCGCGGCAGAAAGCGATGAACTCCCCGTCCTGCAAGGAAGCGAGCGCCGCCGCCTGGCCGATGCGGGACGTGTTGAACGGCTCGCGCACCTGGTTGATGCTGCGGATCACGTCGGCGCGGCCGATGCCGTAACCGATGCGCAGGGAAGCAAGCCCGTAGATTTTCGAGAACGTTCTGAGCAAAATCAGGTTCGGGTACTTTTGCAGCAGCTTGAGTCCGTCCGGGAAAGACGGATCGTCGATGTACTCGCAGTAAGCTTCATCGAGCACGACCAGCACATGGCTCGGAACCTTGGACAGGAACCACTCGACCTCGTCCGCCGTATTGATCGTACCCGTCGGATTGTTCGGGTTGCAGATCCAGACGACTTTCGTTTTCTCGTTCACACGCTCCAGCATCGAATACAGGTCGTGCGTCCCTTCCTTAAGCGGCACCTCGATCGACTTGGCGTTCTCGATCGTCACGTTGTGCTTGTACTGAGGGAACGTCTGATCGGCCATCACCGTCTCGTCGCCCGGAAGCAGAAACGCGCGGCAAATCATCAATATGACTTCATCGGAGCCCGCTCCGAAAATAATCTGATCCGGGTTGACGCCATGGTGCTTGGCCAGGGCGTTCGTCAGTTCGACGGCGGCGCCGTCCGGGTAGATGCTGATGTTGTCGAGCTCGCGCACGATCGCGTCCTTCGCCTTCGGCGAGCAGCCGAACGGATTTTCGTTGGACGCCAGCTTGATCACTTCGGTCAAGCCCAGCTCTCTCTTTACGTCTTCTACCGGTTTGCCCGGCTGGTAGACCGGCAAGTGGACGATATTCGGTTTCGGTTGCATCTTTGTCCCTCCTGAGATACGGCAAACGGAGCGCTGCATGCTCCGCCGCGGCGGGGCACCAGTCGCTCCGTAAGATTATAGTGATTCTATTGTGACACACCAACGCGGTGCTGTACAGGTGCTGTTTGCGCTTTTTCCCCAAAAAATGAACGGAATCAGACCGCAGCGCGCGGCTTCAGCCCGGCGATAAAATCACGCACGGCTTGAAGGCCCCGCTCCCGATCGGACGATTGTCCGGAAGTCAGCAGCGGCAAAGCTTCCTCCACCTGGCGCACGATGGCGCTGCCGACGATAACGCCGTCGCACAAGCCTGCGAAGCGCTCCGCGTGCTCCCGCGACGAGATGCCGAAGCCGACGCAGATCGGCACGCTGGAAGCCCGGCGAACCGAATCCAGGAACGCGTCGATGCCTTCGTGGAACGAAGAGCGTACGCCAGTCACGCCGAGCGAGGAGACGCAGTAGACGAATCCTTGCGCGCGGGCGGCGATCCGCTCGACCCGGGCCTCGGAAGTCGGAGCGACGAGCGGAATCAGATGGATGCCGCTTGCCTCGGCCAAGGCGCGAACTTCGGAGTCTTCCTCAAGCGGCAAATCCGGAATGATCATGCCGCTGAAGCCATGCTCCTTGAGCAGATCGAAGTAGCGTTCAAGCCCGAGCTGCAGTACCGGATTAAAATAAGTAAATAAAATGAAGGGCATTGTCACCCCGCGCTCCCGGGCTTTGGAAGCGACGGCCATGCAGTCGAGCAGCCCGATCCGGTTGCGCAGCGCGCGCTCGGACGCGCGCTGGATGACCGGACCGTCCGCCAGAGGGTCCGAATACGGAACGCCCAGCTCAACCATATGCGCTCCCGCTTCCTCGGCCGCCTGCACGAGCGCGACGGACGTGTCCAAGTCGGGGTCCCCCATCGTAATGAACGGAATGAGAGCCGTCTCTCCGCTTGCTTTCAGCTTCGCAAAGACGGCGTCGATCGCATTCGTCGCGCTCATAACGGCTGTCCCTCCTCTTTCGCCAAGTAAGACATGATCGATTCCACGTCTTTGTCGCCGCGGCCCGACAGGCTGACGACGATGATTTCGTCCTTGCTCATCTTCGGCGCGATCTTCAGCACCTGCGCGATCGCGTGCGCCGACTCCAGCGCCGGAATAATGCCTTCCAAGCGGGACAGCGTCGTCAGCGCGTCGAGCGCTTCCTGGTCCGTAATCGGCACGTACTCCGCGCGCTCGGTGTCTTTCAGGTACGCATGCTCCGGACCGATGCCCGGATAGTCCAGCCCCGCGGAGATCGAGTGCGCCGGCAGCACCTGCCCGCCCTCGTCCTGCAGCACGTAGCTCATCGAGCCTTGGAATACGCCCGGACGGCCTTTGGTCATCGTCGCCGCATGCTCTTCGGTATCGACGCCGCGGCCGGCCGCTTCCACGCCGAGAAGACGAACGCTTGTATCTTCGATGAAGGGGTGGAACATGCCGATCGCGTTGCTGCCGCCTCCGACCGCCGCGACGACGACGTCGGGCAGACGGCCTTCCGCTTCCAGAATCTGCTCCCGCGACTCCAGGCCGATAATGCGCTGGAAGTCGCGAACCATCATCGGATAAGGATGCGGCCCGGTTACCGAGCCGAGAATATAATAAGTGTCGTCGACGTGGCTGACCCAATAGCGCAGCGTTTCGTTGCAGGCGTCCTTGAGCGTGCGGGTTCCGGACGTGACCGGGACAACCTCGGAGCCGAGCAGCTTCATGCGGAACACGTTAAGCTGCTGACGCTTCGTATCCTCCTCGCCCATGAACACCTTGCACTCGAGTCCCATCAGGGCGGCTACCGTCGCCGTGGCGACGCCGTGCTGGCCCGCGCCCGTCTCGGCGATGACCTTTTTCTTCCCCATCCGCTTCGCCAGCACCGCTTGACCGATCGTGTTGTTGATCTTGTGGGCGCCGGTATGGTTCAAATCCTCGCGCTTGAGATAGATTTTCGCGCCGCCGAGCTGCTCGGACAATCTCTCCGCGTAATACAGCGGCGTCGGTCTGCCGGAATATTGCTTCAGCAAATAGCGGACCTCTTCCAGAAACTCCGGGTCGTCCTTATATTTACGGTACGCGTCCTCCAGCTCGATCAAGGCGTTCATTAACGTTTCGGGAACGTATTTTCCGCCGAACGGACCGAAGCGTCCGTGCTGATCCGGTACTTGACTCATGCGTTGTTCACCCTTTCTACGAATGCGGCGATTTTGCCGTTGTCTTTCGCCCCGTCGGTCTCCACGCCGCTGGAGATGTCGACGCCTTCTGGCCGGTAGGCCGAGACGAGCTTGTCCGCGTTGTCCGGGGACAGCCCCCCCGCGACGAACAGCCTGAGTCCGCTGCTAACCGCCGCCCGCTGATATGCCGGAATGACGTCCCAGCGGAACGTCTGGCCCGTTCCTCCGCCCGCCGTATCCAGCAGCACGGTAGACACCGCTCCCGCGTAAGCCTGCAAGCGCGCCGCTCCGGCGGTGGAATCGTCCTCGTCCTTCACGGGCAAAGCCCGCCATACATCGACGTTCAGCCGCTCGCGGACTTGCCGCGCGAACTCCGGCGTCTCTTCGCCGTGCAGCTGTACGACGTCGAGCGGAACGACGCTCAGCGTCTGCTCCAACTGCTCCAGCGTCGGATTGACGAACACGCCGACCGTCAGCGGCGGCTTGCCTGCCGCCATCGCAACGCTGCGCGCCGCCGCTTGAAGCTGCGCGGCCCGCTCCGGCGTCACCTGCCTGCGGCTCTTCGCGAACACGAAGCCGATATAGTCGACCCGCAGCCCCGCCATTCCTTGCAATGTCGTTTCCTGTTTAATGCCGCATATTTTCACGAGCGCAGGCTTCCCCATCGGAGCCCGGCCATCCGTCACATCCGTCATCTTGCAGCGCCTTCTCTCTTCGCGGAACCGAGCAGCTCGTTCACCGCGTCCTCGACGCTCGGCTGGCGCATGAAGTGCTCGCCGATCAGAACCGCCTGCGCGCCCGCCTTGCGGACGTAGGCGACGTCGTCCGTCGTCGCGATTGCGCTCTCGCTCACCGCGACGACGCCGGACGGCATGAGGCCGATCAACTGCTCGGTTACGCTCAGGTCCGTGACGAACGTTTTCAAGTCGCGGTTGTTGACGCCGATCAGCGTCGCTTGTCCGAACTCCAGCACCGTCTCGAGCTCCGGACGGTTATGCACCTCGACAAGCACGTCAAGGCCGAGGTCGCGGCCGAGCTTATGGAAATCTGCCAGCTGCTTCGGCGTCAAGATCGCCGCGATCAGCAGGATCGCATCCGCGCCGATCAGTCTCGCTTCGTAAATCTGGCGTTCGTCGATCGTGAAATCTTTGCGCAGCAAAGGAACTTTAACCTGTTTGCGGATTTCCGTCAAGTAATCGTTGCTGCCCTGAAAATAATCGACGTCCGTCAGAACGGAAATGCAATCCGTTCCGGCCTGCTCGTAAGCCTGCGCCAGGCTGACGGGATGGAAGTCCGGACGGATCAATCCTTTGGACGGGCTCGCCTTCTTCACTTCCGCGATCAGCCCTACCGGCCGGTTGCGGCCGACCAGCGCCCGCTCGAAGCCCCGGCAGGCCGGCAGTTCGGCAATCCGCTTCTCCGCATCGGAGAGCGACAGCGTTTGTTTAAGCGACTCTACCTCTTGTAGCTTGGTAGCGACGATGCGATCAAGAAACATGGCTCAGCTCTCCTGTCGTAACAATCCATTGCTGTAACTTATCCGCGGCATGGCCCGAGGCGATCGTCTCCGCCGCCAGAGTTACCCCGTCTTTAAGCGAATCCGCACGTCCGGCGACGTAGATGCACGCTCCGGCGTTCGCCAGCACGATGTCGCGGTATGCGCTTTTCTCTCCGCCGAGCACGCGGCGGATAATATGTGCGTTCTCTGCCGCGTTGCCGCCTTGCACGGCTTTCAGGGAGACGGTCGCCAGGCCGAGCTCCTCCGGCGTAATGTCGTACGTGACGACTTCACCGTCCCGCAGTTCCGACACCTGGGTCGGGGCCGAAATGCTGATCTCGTCCAACCCGTCGTGGCTGCCGACGACCATCGCGCGATTCAGGCCGAGTCTGGACAGCACTTCCGCGACAGTCGAAGTGCGGGAACGGTCGTACAGGCCGATCATCTGGCGATCCGCTCTCGCCGGATTGGCCAGCGGTCCGAGCATATTGAAAATGGTGCGTACTCCCAGCTCTTTGCGAGGAGCCGCGGCGTACTTCAGAGCCGGATGGTAAAGCTGCGCGAACATGAAGCAGATGCCCGTCTGCTCCAGACATTCGGCGGCTTGCTCCGCCGTCAGGTTGATGTTGACGCCGAGCGCTTCCAGCACGTCCGCGCTGCCTGCCTTGCCGGACATCGCGCGGTTGCCGTGTTTGGCGACTCTCACTCCGGCCGCCGAAGCGATAATCGCCGACGCCGTCGAAATGTTGAACTTGTGGACGCCGGAGCCTCCCGTGCCGCATGTGTCCAGCAAGTCGCTGTTCTGCGTCGCGACCCGGTTGGAGAGTGCCCTCATCGCTTCCGCGAAGCCGAGAATTTCGTCCGTCGTCTCGCCCTTCATGCGAAGCGCGATGACCGTTCCGCCAATCTGCGCCGGAGTCGCCTCTCCTCTCATGATCGTCGTCATGACGCCGAATGCTTCATCCCTCGTCAGGTCGTCCCCGCTCATCAGCTTGGAGAGCGCCTGCGGCAGGCTAATCGCGATCGTCTCGCTCATGTTTACCGAATCCCCCTCTTGATTAATCGTAATCCAGATTCGTGCGCCGGTCTCCCGCCAGGACGGTCGAGAACTCGCTCGCGCTGCGCCTCGCTGCACCGACTGGCGGGAACGCCGCTTCCGCCGCGCGGATCGCCTTCAGCATCCCCTTGGCTTTGTTCTGCGTCTCCAGGTACTCGTTCTCCGGAACGGAATCCCAGACGATGCCGGCCCCTGCCTGCACGTAAGCTTTGCCATGCTTGAAAATGATCGTGCGGATCGTGATGCACGTATTCAAGTTGCCCGAAAATCCGAGATAACCGATCGCACCCGCGTACGCGCCGCGCGCTTCGTTTTCCAGCTCCGCGATAATCTCCATCGCCCGCAGCTTCGGCGCTCCGGAGACGGTTCCCGCAGGCAAGCAGGACAGGAAGGCGTCGTAGAAATCTTTGTCCGGTCGCAGCTCGCCCGTCACGTTCGAGACGATGTGCATGACGTGTGAGTAACGCTCGATCTCCATGTAGCTGTCGCATTTGACCGTGCCGAACGTGGACACCCGGCCGAGGTCGTTGCGGCCCAGATCGACGAGCATGACGTGCTCGGCGCGTTCTTTTTCATCCGCCAACAGTTCGCGTTCGAGCTGCAAATCCTCCTCAGGCGTTCTGCCTCTTGGCCGAGTGCCGGCGATCGGGCGTGTCTCCACTTTGCCGTTGTCGACTTTGACGAGCAGCTCCGGAGACGTTCCGACGATGACCTCCTCGTCCAGCTTCAGCACATACATGTACGGCGACGGGTTCATCGTTCTGAGCACGCGGTAGACGTGGAGGGGGTCGACCTCCGTCTCGATGTGGAATCGCTGCGAGAGCACCACTTGGAAAATGTCCCCGGCCCGAATGTACTCCTTAGCCTCGTTGACGTTGTCGATGAATTGCTGCTTCGTCAGGTTGGAGGCCACTTCTCCGAGATCGGGGTCCTGAGGCGGCGTGCTTCTCGACGGCTGCACCGGAATCGGCTGCTGGATTCGGCGAATCGTATCGTCGATGGCGTTCAGCGTCTCCAGATAAGACGATTCGATCGCCGCGTCGCTCGCTCCCTCCGGGATATGGACGTTGCCGATGACGAGCACATGCTGCTTGAAGTGGTCGAACACGATGACGAGATCGCAAAACATAAACTGCATGTCGTCCATGTTCAAGTCGTCTTTCTTATGCGGCGGCAGCTTGCGTTCATAATACTGCAGCAAGTCGTAGCCGAAAAATCCGATCGCCCCGCCCGTAAACGGAGGAAGCTCGGGCAGCGCCGGGCTGCGATAGGAGCGGAGCTTCTCTCTGAGCAGCTGCAGCGGCTCCGTCGTCGTATGCGACTCGACTTTGCCTTTTTCCTCCAACGTCAGCGCGTTATGCTTGAGCTTGAGCACAAGAAACGGATCCGTGCCGATATAGGAATATCTGGCCCATTTGACGCCGCCCTCCACGCTCTCCAGCAGAAACGCCCGTTTGTCCCTGCTCAGATGCTGGAACACCCGAATCGGCGTCTCCGTGTCGGCCAGCAGCTTGCGCACGACCGGAATGACGTTGTAGCGTCCTGCCATTGCTTTGATTTCCTGTAACTCCCGCTGATCCATCCTGATCTCTCCCCCGTCGGCCCGGGCCGCGCCCGCTTCGCCAAAAATCAAAAAAGCATCTCTGCATGCGCAGAGATGCGTTCATAGACAAGATTAGGTTGACCGACTCCCGCTATGCGCAAGGCAAATCCATGCTGCACGCCGGTACGGCAACTCCGCTCATCTGATCTCAACTCTGCTGGGCTCGCATCCGCGTAAGTTGTCGTCCCTATGGCCGACCGTTCCGCTCTGCGTAATATGCTACTTACTATACCATCCGCGACTCGGGGCGTCAATGTCGAATTTCGCAGCGTTGAGCGGTGTGGAGGGGAGCAAGCGTTGAGCGGTGTGGAGGAGGAGCAAGCGTTGAGCGGTGTGAAAAGAGAGCAGCAAAGAATATCGTGCGGAAGCACGAACGCAGTCGGGCTAGGTCCCCTGCACTCTAGCCCGACCTTGTCGGCTTGCAGGCACCTTCAGCGCGACTTCGCTGCTCTAACCCGACCCGGTCGGCTTGCGGGCACCTTCAGCGCGACTTTGCCGCTCTAGCCCGACCTGGTCGGCTTGCAGGCACCTCCGGCGCGGCTTTGCCGCTCTAGCCCGACCTGGTCGGCTTGCAGGCACCTTCGGCGCAAATTTGCCGCTCTTGCCCGACCTCGTCGGCTTACAGGCACCTCCGGCGCAAATTTGCCGCTCTAACCCGATCTGGTCGGCTTGCAGCCACCTTCGGCGCAAATTTGCCGCTCTTGCCCGACCTCGTCGGCTTACAGGCACCTCCGGCGCAAATTTGCCGCTCTAACCCGACCTGGTCGGCTTACAGGCACCTCCGGCGCAAATTTGCCGCTCTAACCCGACCTGGTCGGCTTACAGGCACCTTCGGTGCAAATTTGCTGCTCTAACCCGACCTAGTCGGCTTGCGAGCACCTTCGGCGCGACTTTGCCGCTCTAGCCCGACCTCGTCGGCTTGCAGGCACCTTCGGCGCGGCTTTGCCGCTCTTGCCCGACCTGGTCCGCTTGCAGCCACCTTCGGCGCAAATTTGCCGCTCTAACCCGACCTGGTCGGCTTGCAGGCACCTCCGGCGCAAATTTGCCGCTCTTGCCCGATCTGGTCGGCTTGCAGCCACCTTCGGCGCAAATTTGCCGCTCTTGCCCGATCTGGTCGGCTTGCGAGCACCTTCGGCGCGACTTTGCCGCTCTAGCCCGACCTCGTCGGCTTGCAGGCACCTTCGGCGCGGCTTTGCCGCTCTTGCCCGACCTGGTCCGCTTGCAGCCACCTTCGGCGCAAATTTGCCGCTCTTGCCCGACCTGATCGGCTTGCAGGCACCTTCGGCGCAGCTTTGCCGCTCTAACCCGACCTGGTCGGCTTGCAGGCACCTTCGGCGCAGCTTTGCCGCTCTAACCCGACCCCGTCGGCTTGCAGGCACCTTCGGCGCAGCTTTGCCGCTCTAGCCCGATCTGATCGGCTTGCAGCCACTCAACTAGATTTCGCCCCTTCCATCATCCCCACTTTCCTCCCTATGCACCACTTTTGCAGTAGCGGCATCCTGTTCCATACTTCTTGCCGAATACCAGATCGTCGAGCTGGCCTTCTCTTCAAGAACATAATAATAGTTTCTAGTTCGATTCAAATGCATCGGTCTGATCAACCTCTTCTTCAACAAAGAGCGGATTACTTTTCTACAAAAGTCTTCTCCCTTATTCGTACAAGCTTGAACATCCCGAATGCTAAACGGCTGACCTAGCCATAAAGCATATCTGACCACTTCGCGCTCGTACAATGTTAATTGTTCTTTAGAAAAATGGTCGGCTGGACTGCTAAAACTCCCGTAGATTTCGTAGAGCGCTCTCCGACAAATCTCCGGTCTCTTATCCATCTCATCGTAAGTAAATGGCGTATAATGAATCCCATAGGCCAACATTGAACGAATTCTATTTCTTTCGAAATCGAAGCGGGGACGAGTCACCCTCTCCGCGTGGACTACGAATCCTTCACTTTCCAAACCTAACCGGAATTTTTCGTCAAAAGCATCGATGTAGGCTTTAGCGCCAGTTAAAGTAACAATTTCTTTCTCCAATATTATACCTTCGAACGTTTTTCTAACCGGCCAAACGATCTCAACCATCAACTTGCGCTCTCCTTCACCCTGCTTCTGAAGCTGCTCCAACCTCATACCGGTTGCTTGCTTGATCTGCGTTTCCAACAGATTTCGATACTCAAGCTCTGCCATAGAATTAACAGACATCCCTGCTCACTCCTTATTCGGAAAATAAAAAAACGCCGTCCTCTCCCAAGAGAGAAACGGCGTGTGCTTCACGCATGTGCTCAATACCATTATTCCAGGTTATCCAATATTTTTCAAGCAATAGTTTGCAATTAACAATGAGCAATGTAGAGCCTGATGCTTTCTCCTGCAGCCCTCAAACCCGACTCAGTCCGGTTACAGCAACTCTACCTGCTCATACGTTGCTCCAACCCGACTCAGCACGGTTACAGCTACTCTGCCTGCTCAGACGCTGCTCCAACCCGACTCAGCACGGTTACAGCAACTCTACCGACTCAGCCAGCAGCTCCAACCCGACTCAGCACGGTTACAGCAACTCCACCGGCTCATACGTTGCTCCAACCCGACTCAGCGCGGTTACAGCTACTCTACCTGCTCATACGTTGCTCCAACCCGACTCAGCACGGTTACAGCTACTCTACCCGCTCATACGCTACTCCAACCCGACTCAGCACGGTTACAGCGACTCTACCGACTCAGCCAGCAGCTCCAACCCGACTCAGCGCGGTACAGCACATCCAGCGATCCCATCGCTGCCGGCGCAGTTCCCTACTTCGCCGCCAAATCCGGGCGAAGAACTTGCGCGCGATTCAGGTAGACGTGGCGGATGTCCTTCTGGGCGACGTCGGTGTTGACGAGCACCATCAGGCGGATGCACTTCTCCAGGCTGCCCTTGACCGGCACCTCGAGCGAGCACATGAGCGGCACGAGCTCCCACCCCGCCATCTGGCGAATCGCTCTCGCCGGGAACGTCGCGTCCAAATCCTGCGTGACGGTGACGAACACGCTGGCGATTTCCTCCGGCTCGAATTGATTGACTTCGACGATTCCGTTCAACAGCTCGACGGTCGCGTCCAAAATAAGCTGCTCCTCGTTATGCTCGACGGTGATGGCCCCGCGAATTCCCCTAACGCTCATGATCGTCTATTTCCCCTCTCTTAATCCGTTCACGATGTCCGTTACCCATGCGGAAGGAACGTCGCGGCGAATTTCCACGCTTCCGATGGCCGTAGGCACGACGAACACCATATTGCCTTCGGAAAATTTCTTGTCATGCAGCATCGCGCCCATGATCGCGTCGGTCGGGCAGCTGTCCGGAATGCGGACGGGAAGCCCGAATTTGCGGAAAATGCGCTCGGTCGTCTCCTCGATATCCGCGGAGTAGCCGAAGCGCCCCGCCAGCCTGGCCGAGCCGACCATGCCGATCGCGATCGCTTCGCCGTGCAGCAGTTCCCCGTAACCCGCGACCGCTTCCAGCGCATGGCCGATCGTGTGACCGAGGTTCAGAATGGCGCGCAAGTCGTTCTCCCGCTCGTCGCGCGAGACGACGATCGACTTCACCTTGCAGCCTTCGTACAGCGCGTAGCCTAGCGCATCGGGCTCCAGCGCCAGCAGCCGATCCGCGTTGTCGTCGCACCATGCGACGAAGTCCGCGTTCCAGATCAGCCCGTGCTTGATCACTTCGGACAAGCCGGCGCGCACTTCCCGAATCGGCAGGCTCGCCAGCGTATCCAGATCGTACAGCACGAATTCCGGCTGATGGAAGGCGCCGATAATGTTTTTCGCCAGCCGATGGTTAACCGCCACTTTGCCGCCGACGCTGCTGTCGTGCGCCAAGATCGTCGTCGGAATTTGCACGAACTTCACGCCGCGCATGTAGGAAGCCGCGACGAAGCCCGCCAAGTCGCCCACGACGCCGCCGCCAAGCGCGATGACCGTCGATTTGCGGTCCAATCCCGCCTGAAGCGCCTTCTCTACGAGAAGATCCAGCATCTCCAGAGACTTGGAAGATTCCCCGGACGGCACGACGGCGCGAACGACCGTATAGCCGCTCGCGCGCAGGCTCTCTTCGACCGCCGCCGCGTACAAGCCTTCGACAGCGCTGTCGGTGACGAGCAGAATCGGAGATTTCACAGGAAATCCCCGCTCGGCGAATTTCCGTCCCAATTCCGCGATCAATCCCGTGCCGATATAGATCGGATAGGAACGTTCCCCGAGATCTACCGTGAGTTCTCTCGTTCCGCCCGCCATTAGTAAGCCTCTACCTGTTTCAAGTAGTTGTCGAGATTCGCCTGGATTTCTTCGATCGAATCGCCGCCGAACTTCTCCAGGAACGCCTTGGCGACTTCCCAGGCGACGACGTGCTCCATGACGACGCTCGCCGCGGGAACGGCGCAAGCATCGGAACGCTCGACTTGTGCGGTGAACGCTTCCTTCGTATCGATGTCGACGCTCGCCAGCGGCTTGTACAGCGTCGGAATCGGCTTCATGACGCCGCGCACGACGATCGGCTCACCGGTCGTCATGCCGCCTTCGAATCCTCCGGCGCGGTTCGAGCCTCTGTAGAAGCCCTGCTCTTCCGAGTACAGAATCTCGTCATGCACCTGCGAGCCCGGAATACGGGCCGCTTCGAAGCCGATGCCGACTTCGACGCCTTTGAAGGCGTTGATCGAGACGACGGCTTGCGCGATGCGGCCGTCCAGCTTGCGGTCCCATTGAACGTGGCTGCCGAGACCGACGGGAAGCCCGCTGACGATGCACTCGACGACGCCGCCGATCGTATCGCCGTCCTTCTTCATCTGGTCGATCAGCTCGATCATTTTCTGCTCGGCGTCTTTGTCCGCGACCCGAACCGGCGATTCTTCCGTCACCGCGATCAACTCGTCGATCGGCAGATTCGGAGCGGCCGCTTCGATTCCGCCGATGGAGACGACATGCCCGGCTACCTTGATGCCGAATTGGCCGAGCAATTGGCGCGCGATCGCGCCTACGGCGACGCGGGCCGCCGTCTCACGCGCGCTGGAGCGCTCCAGCACGTTGCGCAAGTCGCGCAAATTATACTTCAAGCCTCCGTTCAAGTCGGCATGTCCCGGACGGGGACGGAAAACGCGGCGCTTCGTCTCGTCGCCGCCTTCGATCGGCTCGACGTTCATGACGGAGGTCCAATGTTTCCAGTCTTTATTTTCCACGATGACCGCCACCGGCGCTCCGGTCGTGCGGCCGTGCCTGACTCCGCCCACGATCTGAGCCGTATCGGTCTCGATCTGCATGCGGCGGCCGCGCCCGTGTCCTTTCTGACGGCGCTGCAATTGAAAATTCAACTGTTCGAAATCCAGCTCCAGGTTGCTTGGCAATCCTTCGATAATTGCGGTAAGCTGCGGGCCATGCGTCTCTCCCGCGGTCAAATAACGTAAACTCAACTCCGGTTCCTCCCTTTATCCACGCAAGCCGTGCCTATCTTTGATCATTATAGTACAGCGTTAAAGCGTTTGACAAGAAAAGAGCCCGTCACGTTCGGACGGACTGCTTCTTGCCGGCTTTCGTTCTCGGCGTTCCCGGGTCCCTCAAATGTCCGAGAAGCTCCACGTTATCCAGGCCCAATATTTGCGCGCATTCCTGTACGGATATCAATCCTCGCCGATAAGCCGCGATCACTTTGCGTTTGTCCATAGACACCCTCCGCGTTGGCCCGATTAGCCTTATTATCGGTTGGGAGCCTAGTTAACATACGTTAATTCACGCGTCTGTAGAAAAAAGTGTCCGCCGTCTCCAGCCCGTACTGGCCGGGCGAGAAAATCTGCTCTGTGCTGCCGACGAACAGCAGTCCGCCGGGCTTGAGCGCCTGCGCGAATTTGCCGTACAGGATGTGCTTGGCGTCCTCGGTAAAGTAGATCATAACGTTCCGGCAGACGATCAGGTCGAAGTGGCTCCCGAACGAATCGAGCAGCAGATTCTGCTTCTGAAACTTGATCGCCTTCTTCAGCCGGCCGTCGATACGGAAAGCGCCGTCCTCCGGAACGAAGTACTTCGACTTGAAGTCGGATGGCACATCCCGCAGCGAGCGCTCCAAGTAGATGCCTTCCCTGGCTTTCGCCAGCACGCCGTCGTCGATGTCGGTGGCGAGCACCGACGTTCTGTCGAGGGCCCCCAGCGAATCCATAATCATCGCCAGCGTATACGGTTCTTCCCCCGTCGAGCAAGCGGCGCTCCAGATGCTCAGCCGCGAGGACTGATTCAGCATCTGCGGCAGAAACTTCTCCCGAAGCACCTGCCACCGGTTCGGATTGCGCCAAAACTCGGAAACGTTGATCGTCATCCTGTCCAGAAATTCGTTGCGCAGCCTTGCTTCCGCAGTCAATGCCGCGAAATACTCATCGAACGTGCGAAATCCGTGTTTCATTCGCAGCGTCGTCAGCCGTCTTCGCATCTGATTTTCCTTGTACTGGGACAGATCTATCGAGGTCAATCTCTTGATATTCACGACAAACCGCGTAAAATCCTCATCCTCGGAAAAGCCCGAGCCCGCGCTCGGAATGGAACGAATGTCTCCCATGACGTTCTGTTCTCTCCCTTATATCCACACCTGAATGGCCTTATCGTAGGACACCAGTTCGTCTTCCGAGAAGAAAATAGCGATCTCCCGCTCGGCATTCGCCAGGGAGTCCGCGCCATGAATCAAATTGAAATTCGTATGTATCGCATAATCGCTGCGAATCGTGCCCGGAGCGGCTTCCAGCGCGTTCGTCTTGCCGATGAGCGCGCGGCACAGCGCAACCGCCTGGTCCCCTTCCCACACCATCGCGAACACCGGTCCAGACGTAATAAACTGGAGCAGCTTCTCGTAGAAATCTTTGCCCTTATGTTCCGCGTAATGGCGTTCGGCGCGCTCGACGGACACTTGCATCAGCTTCGCTCCGACCAGCTTCAACCCTTTGCGCTCGAACCGGCCGACGATCTCTCCGATCAGTCCCCGCTGGACGCCGTCGGGCTTTACCATCAAGTATGTTCTCTCCATGTTTCTCCCCCTTTCCAGAATCAACCTGCTTGCTTGTTCTCTATTTTACCATAAAAAACGCCCGTTCATAACTTCTAGTAGCTTCGTTTCGCCACAAAACGCGCAATATCCGTCAAATTCCGCTTCGCCGGAATGTCCGGCAGCGAATCGAGCGCCTGCAGCGCCTTGGCGATATAGCGGTCCGCCATCCGTTCCGCTTCCTTGATCCCTTTGCTCGAGCGTACGAGCTTCACCGCCGCGGTCGAATCCGAGCGCCCGTCGGCGACCTTGATCGCTTCGATCTCCCCGAGCAGACGATCGCGAATCGCGTCCTCCTGCAAGGCGTACAGCACCGGCAGCGTAATGTTCCCCTGGCGCAGATCGCTGCCCGGCGGCTTGCCGATCGCTTTCTCGGTTCCGCACAGGTCGAGCAGGTCGTCCATGATCTGAAAATTCATCCCCAGATTGTAGCCGAACCGGTACAGCGCGTTGCTGACTTTGGCCGGAGCTCCGGTCGCGATCGCGCCCAGCTGACAGCTGATCGCGATGAGGAGCGCCGTTTTCCGCCGGATTCTTCGCAAGTAATTGCGCACGCTCTGATCGACGTTGAAAAAATCGCGAATCTGCTCCATCTCTCCGATGCACACTTGCACGATCGTACCGGACAAAATTTGGTGAATGCGCGGCTTGTCCAGCTCGGTGACGACCGTCAGCGCCTTGGCGTAGATGTAATCCCCGGTAAACATGGCGATCCGGTTGTCCCACTTGGATTTGACCGTAAGCTGACCCCGACGGGTGTCCGCATCGTCGATGACGTCGTCGTGAACGAGCGTAGCCATATGGATCAGTTCGAGCGGCACCGCGACTTTCTTAAGCGTCTCGAGCGAATAGTCGCCGAATTTGCCCGCCAGCAGCACGAGCACGGGACGGATTCTTTTGCCGCCCGCCTTCAACAAATGAAGGGACGTCTCGCTCAAGATCGGCAGATCCGAGGTGACGGTAAGCGCCATCTGATCCTCGATCGCCTGCAATTCCGATTTCAACGATGCGTAGAGCTGCATTAATTTCATAAGTTCACCTGCGGTTGGATAGGTTATCTAGAAGATAGGGCAGCGGCAATTCCGCGATATCGGGCTCGCCTTCCATCAATCCGAGTTCCTTGGCGTATTGAAAATAAAGCTTGAGTCCCGACTTCTGCGCCTCGCCGAAATCGTGGCACAGATTGCCGAAGTAGCCGTTCCAGTACTCGACCGTTCCCCCGATCTGGCTGAGCGCCTTGTTCACGATCGGTTCGACGTTCCCGTAGGACTTGCTCTTGCTCGCAATCAAACCTTCATAGATTTCGCGGATCGCTTCGGGATAACGATGCGCCGTTTCCTTATGCACCGCCCAGAGCGCGTACGTCATCCATTGGCCGGTCCAGACGTTCCACACTTCCCCGAGATCCAGCACCCGGTAGCCGTGATCCTTCCAGGAAGCCCGGATGGCATGGTCTCCGATGAGCAGCGCGGCGTCCGCGTTCTCCAGCATCTGTTCCAGCGCCGGCTCGGCATCCTCGTAGGTCGGTTTGCCTCCGTAAAATTTCTCCATGATGATTTTCAGCAGATTGACCGACGTGGCCGAAGCGGTCGTTAACGCGATTTTGCCGTGCAGCACTTGCTCCAGCGGCGATTTGAGAAACAGCAGAATCGACTGCACTCTGCCGAACGCGCTGACCGACAGGTTGGGCAGCAGGTAATAGGAATCGGCGGAAATTCCGTATGCGTAAGAGGAGATCGCCGCCATATCGATATCGCCCGCTCTCAGCTTGCGGTTCAGCGCCGCGGGCAGTTCCGAATGGATCTCCGTCGGAAACCGCAGCTGCGCCGGGTCGAAATGATGAAACACCGGCCAAGCGTTCGTATAAGAGATGCGGCCGAGGCGAATCGGCCGCGAGTTCGTTTTATTCATTCGGGTCGCCCCATCTTCGATATAAGTTATGTTCGATGCCCATGCCGTCCATCGTCTTGCCGACGATGAAGTCGACGACGTCGTCCAGCGTCTGCGGTCCGTTGTAAAAAGCGGGCATCGCCGGAATAATCCGCACGCCGAGCCTCGACAGCTTGAGCATGTTTTCCAGGTGAATGGCGCTCAGCGGCGTCTCCCGAGGCACCAGAAGCAGCGGACGCCCTTCCTTCAGCATGACGTCGGCCGCTCGCGTCAACAAGTTCGTGGACGCGCCGCTCGCGATCGCGGACAGCGATCCCATCGAGCACGGCACGATCGCCATCCCTTCGCAGCGGAACGAACCGCTGGCGATGCTCGCCCCGATGTCGCCGAGCGGATGATACGTCATTCGTCCTTCCGCCGGCGCGGAATCAAACGCTTTATTCATACATTCTAACCGATTCGTGACGTTCCAACCTAGTTCTTCTTTCAGAACGCGCCATCCTGCTTCGGATACGACCAGATGCAGATGAAAACCGGCATTTAACAATTGCCGGCACAAAGTCACTCCATATATCGCCCCGCTGGCTCCGGTAATCCCGACAACCCACCTTTTGGCTGAACCGCTGTTGCCGCCGCTTACCACGATCGAACCACCACCAGGTCGATGAACGTAAAGACGAAAATAACGGCGCTTAGAATGCCATTCATCGTGAAGAAGGCCGCGTTCAGCTTGCTCAGATCGTTAGGCTTGACGAGCCTGTGCTCGTACAGCAGCAGCGCGGCGGCCACGATCATTCCGGCAAAATACCACCAGCTCAAATCCGTCAGCACGAGCAGCAAGGCGAACCCGGCGGCCGTGAGCGCATGGAAGCTGCGGGCGATTCCGAGCGCCTTGGCGATGCCGAAGCGGGCCGGAATCGAGTGCAGCCCTTCCTTGCGGTCGAATTCCACGTCCTGGCAGGCGTAGATCACGTCGAAGCCCGCCGTCCACAGCGCGACAGTCACGTACAGGACGATCGCTTCCCAAGTGATGCCGCCCGTCACCGCCACCCAGCCTCCGAGAGGCGCAAGCCCGATTGTCAGGCCCAGAACGAGATGGCAGGTCCAAGTGAACCTTTTCGTATAGGAATAGAACACAAGAAAGAACACGGCCAGCGGCAGCAGCTTGACGGCGAGGCTGTTTAATTGGGCGGACGCCCAGAACAGCAGCACGAACGATATGATCACGTACAGTATAACGTCCTTGGATTGCAGCAGCCCTGCCGGAATGGCCCGATTGGCCGTTCTCGGATTGCGGGCGTCGATCGCCTTGTCGATCAGCCTGTTCAACCCCATCGCCGCCGTGCGAGCCCCGATCATCGCCAGCAAGATCCAGCCGCATTCGCTCCATTCCGGCAGCCGCTTCTCCACCGTCACCGCCCCGAGAATGGCCCCTACGTAAGCGAAAGGAAGCGCGAACAGCGTATGTTCGAACTTGATCATTTCCAGAAAAACGCGCACCTTGGCGATCATACGATTTCATTCCCTTTCGTTCCCATATGCAGCGCGGCTACGCCTCCGAAAAACGGATAAGCCTTCACGTTGCGCATGCCGATTTCGCGGAACAGCTCGGCGAGAGCCTGAAGATCGGGAAAAGTCGCGAGCGATTCCGGAAGCCACCGGTATTGCTCGTAGCTTTTGACGAACCATTTTCCGAATAAGGGCATTACTTTCTCGAAATAAAAATAATAAATGCTCTTGAACGGCTGCCAGGTCGGCTTGGACATGTCCAAACAAACGATCTTGCCTCCGGGCTTGACGACGCGCTTCATTTCCTTCAGCGTCTTGACGACGTCCGGAACGTTGCGCAAGCCGAAGCCGATCGTCACGAAATCGAAGGAATTGTCTTCGAACGGCAGCTCCATCGCATTCCCTTGAACGAGCGTAATCTGTTGTCCATAGCCCAGCTTGTCCACCTTCGCCTGGCCGATGTCCAGCATGTTGCGGCTGAAGTCCAGCCCGACCGTCTTGCCGCCCTGGCTCTCCTTGGCCAGCGCGATCGTCCAATCGCACGTGCCGCAGCACAAATCCAAGGAAGATTGCCCCGGCTGAATGTCCATCTTGCGCATCGTAAACCGGCGCCAAGCTTTATGCCTTCTGAAGCTGATGATGTCATTCATCAAGTCGTATTTGGGAGCGATGCGCTCGAACACCTCGTGCACGTGCCGCTCTTTGGATTTCGCGTCCATCATTGTGTCTATCCCAGCTCCTTCAATGCGGTTGCCCTCTGCTGTCCGGTCGCGGCCAGGAATGGCTCGAGCAGCGGCTGCAGCTCCTTCGTCAATTTGTCCGACTGAAGCCGCTGAATGAGCGACTGCAATTGGGCGGTGGATTGCCGCAGCAGCGCGCCCAGCTTCTCGGCCACGTCGTATTTGTGAAGCAGCGTCTTGATCAGCCCGGCGTCTTCCTTGTCGTCGGCCAGCAAACGCCGATCCTCTTCCGAGCCTTCCTGCAAAATGTGCCAGACGCCCCAGCTGCCCGGCAGCGAAGACGTTCTCTCCACTTTGCCGAGCTCCTGCAGCAGCAGCTCGCAGCGGCTGAACCGGTTGACGATGTCCGGCCACAGCTTGGCATGCACTCCGTTCATAACGGCGGTAAAAGAAAGGAAAAGCCCTGACTTCAATTCGGCGCCGATATGGAGATATTCCTCCGCGTTCATTTTCATCTGTTTCGCTTTGCCGTAGAAGCTCATCTTGAGCCGGTTAATGTCGCAGACCGCTTCGCTCAGACGGCGAATCGTCTCGATCTGTCCGGCTTGCGACAGCAGGTGGTAAAAGCGGCTGCTGAAATAGTCGCCGGCGAGCACGCGCAGCTGCTGAGTCCGCATTCCCTGCGTCCCGACCGCGGCGGCCCCGGTCGCGTTCTCAACCATGTCGTGGGTATCCAGACCCATCTGCACGAGCGACGTGACGACCGACAGCAAATCCTTCTGCGAAGCCGCGAGCGGCTGATGGCTTAACACGGTGTATAGCAAAGAAATCCTGCCATTCGGAAAGTCAGGCAATTCCGTATGCAGGCTAATCATATCGTGGTTCATGTACTTGCCGGCCAATTGGTCAATACGTGATCTGCTCATTGCTTCCGCCTCCGAACTAGCTGCCAGGACACCGTTAACGACGTTTATCCTAACTAGTATAACATATCCTAGAAAAGCTCGCATAAGCCAAGGACTTTGTTCATGAATTTGCAAAATTTTCGAACCGGCCCTTGCCGGCCGCCGTAACCGTCCAACGAACGTTGGCGGAACGCCATGCGAGCTCCGCGTCCGGCTTCTCGGCCGCTAGCCTCAGCTTATCCAGTTCGTCTTCCGTCCAATCGGATTTTCGGGTTTCCGCCGCGAGCAGCAGCACCTTCCGCTCTCCGCGCGCTTCGAACACCCGCACGAGCACCTGCTTGACGTTGCGCATGTCCGAATACGCGAAATCCAGCAGCAGCGCGATATCGCGGCGGAGAACGCCCGGCTCGCGGTCCAGCAGATCGACCGCCAATATTCCATGATCCCAGCCGACCCGGATCGGCCGATTGCCGAGCTTAATCGCCGACAGCGCGTCCACGAGCCGATCGTCCGTCAGCCGTTTGGTCGTCTCGGGTTCGAAGACGGATACCGTCGAGAGGCGTTGGTTCAGGCTCCGCTCGGCTGCCGGAAGCTGACCGAGCAGCAGCACGACGGCGAATCCCGTCAACGCAAGCGCGACCCACGAGAGATAGCGGCGGATAGGCATAGCGATTACCCCCTTATGCGAGCGTTCCGAGAGTCCGCATTGGACTGTCGGAACGACCTCTTCCTGCGAGAGGCTCCTCCATACCCATTGTACATATAAAAAGGGCAGGCTATGCCTGCGCCCCGCCACCGCTTATTCAGGCATCCGTCTCCACGGTTCCGTGCTTCGTCAGGATCGTCGCCTTGCCCCTGATCTTCATCGCGGAAGTATGGTCGGTGAACTGGACGATCAGCACCTCTCCCTTGTCCAGCTTCTCCGTATGGTGAAACTTCGTATCCTGTCCTCTCGTCAGCCCGATGACCTGCACGCCGCTGTCCTTGGCCTTAATGACGATGTATTCCTGTTCCGTATCCATGTTCGCAGCCTCCTTATGGTTTCATGATGAAGGAAAAGACGGAGCAATGTCAAACAAAAACTGCCTTCCCCCGGAACGCTCGGGCAGAAAGCAGTGTGTCGTTATGTCATGGTCGGAACGGAGAGATTCGAACTCTCGACCTCACCCACCCCAAGGGTGCGCGCTACCAGGCTGCGCCACGTCCCGTTCTTATGTATGGTGCGATTGCGGCACGGAGGCCGTTCGCTTACAGCCTAGCTTGGAGCCTGGTCGTTCTGACGGACAGAATGTCGACGACCTTATCCTGCTCCTCTTGTTTCTCCCTCACCGCTCTAACTTCTCCCTCGAGCTTGGCAAGCCTGATGTCGATTCCGTCGATTTTGGCGATGAGCAGTTCCTGACCGGCCTTCAGAGCTTTAAGAATTTCCATTGCTTCTTCGTTCACGGATACTGCCCCCTTAGTTACGCCGGCAACGCGACAAGCTTGAATAAAAAAAGACTACTCCTCCCGGCTGCGGATGAAGAATCGTCTCTTCGGCAAGATGTTAGCGTTCTGGAGAAAACCTGGTCGGAACGGAGAGATTCGAACTCTCGACCTCACCCACCCCAAGGGTGCGCGCTACCAGGCTGCGCCACGTCCCGTTCTAGCAATCTTGCGACACAAAAGGAATTATAGCACAGGGCAATCGAGCCGCGCAATAAGAAAACGAAGACTATCTCCCGGAGCTTCCCGAAGGAAAGTCGCGAAAGATAGTCTCGGCGTTCTTATGGGCATATGAATGCCTCATCGGAAGGTCTGCGAGCCGCGAAGCTCTTACTTGATTCCATCTTTAAGGGCTTTGCCCGGCTTGAATGCGGGGATCTTCCCGGCCGGAATCTCGATTTCCACTCCGGTTTGCGGGTTACGGCCCTTGCGGGCGGAACGTTCGCGAACTTCGAAGTTGCCAAATCCGACGAGTTGGACTTTGTCTCCGCTTTGCAGCGCTTCGGAAATGACGTCGAACACGGCGTCTACCGCTTGCGTCGCGTCTTTCTTGGACAGGTCGGCCAATTCCGCCACTTTGGCAATCAATTCGGTTTTATTCAATGCATTCACCTCCCCGATTAGATACGATGGCATGTTATCTGTTTATCCGTTTCATCAGAAATTATACACTCCGCTATCGCGAAGTTTCAAGCGCGGCGCGTATTTCGGCCGCTTATCGGCCTGCTTTTCGACGATTGAGGTGGATGAAGGTGACGGCAAGCGCCAGGACGAGAACCGCCCCTTTGATGATGTCGTTCGTATAGTACTGCACGTTCATCATCGTCAAGCCGTTGACGAGAACCCCCATCAGCACCGCCCCGAAGAACGTTCCGACGATGTTCGGACGCCCTGCCGCGAACACCGAGTAGCCGACGAATACGGCGGCCACCGACTCCATCAGCATCGGAGCGCCGGCATCGATCTGACCGGAGCCGATCCGCGAAGCGAACAGGATGCCGCCGATCGCCGCGAAGACGCCCGAGGCGACGTAGGCCAGGGCGCGGACGCGCTTGACCTTCAGGCCGGAGAGGCGCGCCGCCTCCTCGTTGCCGCCGGTGATGATCATTTGCCGTCCCCAGCGCGTGTACTTGAAGAAGACGTGCGCGCCGATAACGGCAAGAAGCATCAGGATGACCGGGAACGGAACGCCCAGCAGCTTGCCTTGGCCGATCCACAGGAACGACTTGTCCATGACGCCGGGAGCGGTCGAGCCGTCCGGCAGCGGCATGTTGCTGTAGATCGAATACCCTTTCGTGTACGTCTTGTGAATGCCGTTGACGATGTACATGACCGCCAGCGTCGCCAGCAGATCCGGAATGCGGATCTTGACGATAAGCAAGGCGTTCAGCAGGCCGACGAGCGCGCCGACGAGCAGCGGAACGACCAGCACGACGACGAGCGGCATCTCATACCAGACCATCATCGTGGCCGTAATGACGGTCGACAGCGAGACGGTGGCCCCGACCGACAGGTCGAAGCCGTCGACGGTCAGAGAGATCGTCACCCCGATCGCCACGAACGTCACGATCGAGATCGAGCGCAAAATGTCGGTAATGTTGCTGTACGTGAAGAAATATTCGTTCGTCAACGAGAAAAACAGAATGACCAGTCCGATGAAAATAAGCGCGCCGTATTTGAACGTAAACGGCAGCAGGCGATTTTTCACGCTAATTCCTCCCGTCCCGCACTCGCATAGTACAAGAGATCTTCTTGCGTAGCTTCGCCGCGGTTGAATGATTTTACGATCGCCCCGTCGCACATGACGAGAATCCGGTCCGCCAGGCCGAGCGCTTCGGCGAATTCGCAAGTCAAGTACAGAATGCCCTTGCCTTCTTGCGCGAGCTTCCCGATAATCCGGAAAATATCGCTCTTGGCTCCGACGTCGACGCCTTTGGTCGGCTCGTCGAACAGATAGACGTCGGCCTCCGTTCCGATCCACTTGCCGATCGCGACCTTCTGCTGGTTGCCGCCGCTCAAGAAAGCCGTTATTTGCGAGACCGAAGGCGTCTTGATGCCCAGATCGGCAATCTGCTTGTCCGCATAGCCGCGCTCGGACTTCCGGGACAAGAAGCCGAGCCTGCTGATCGACTTGAGCAGCGGTACGCTCAAATTGTGCAGGACGGACTCGCGAACGAGAATGCCTTCCTTGCGCCGCTCCTCGGGCACGAGCGCGATGCCGGACCGGACCGCCTCCGCTGGCGAACGCAGATCGGCCGGCTTGCCGCCTACGGTCACGGCGCCCTTATCGGCTTGATCGGCGCCGAACAGGACGCGAGACAATTCCGTCTTCCCGGCCCCGACAAGGCCGACGACGGCTACGATTTCCCCGCGCCTTACGTCGAGGTCGACTCCTCGCACCCTGCGCCCCGATTTGAGTCCCCTCACCTGCAGCACCGGCTCTCCGAGCTTCGTCTCCAGCTTCGGATACTCTTCCTCGAAGCTTCTGCCGAGCATCGCCCTGACGACGCCTGCAGCGTCGATATTTTCCCTGTCTTCGGTCAGCACGCGTTCCCCGTCCCTCATGACGGTTATGCGATCGCAAATCCGGAACACTTCCGGCAACCGGTGCGAGATGAAAATAACGCCGATGCCCGCGGTTTTCAGACCTTGCATGATCCCGAACAGCTTCTCCGCCTCCTCGAGGCTGAGCGGCGCGGTCGGCTCGTCCAGGATGACGAATTTGGCGTTCTCGGCGAACAGCCTTGCGATCAGCACAAGCTGCTTCTCCGACAAAGTCAAATCGCGCACGAGCGTCCGCGGCGACAGCGTCAGCCCGACGCGCTCGAGCACCTTGCCCGCTTCCTCGTGAAGTTTGCCCCAGCGAAGCCAAGCTTCCGCGCCCGACGTTGCCAACCGGTCGAGAAAGATGTTCTCGGACACGCTGAGATGGGCGACCAGCGAAGTGTCAACCTCTTGATAAACGCAGTGGATGCCGGCCTTCTTCGATTCGGCGGGAGACCGGAATACGTGCGCGCCTCCTGCGACCTCGATCGCACCCTCGTCGGTCTCGTAAGCTCCCGACAATATTTTCATCAATGTGCTCTTGCCCGCGCCGTTGGCGCCCAGCAAAGCGTGAATCTCTCCGCCGCGAACGTTGAAGTCCACGTTCTTGAGCGCCTGAACGCCCGCGAACGACTTCGAGATGTTTTTCATGTTCAGCACGGAAGCTTGTTCGACCGCCGCCATCGGAACCCTGCCCCTTTCCCGAAGAGATGTGAATGTCGCATGGACAGCAGGAAACGGCGCGGAATGTTCCCGCGCCGTGCCTTGCGTAGCCTTCGTTTGCTTGAATTATTGCGCGCCTACGGCTTGCTCCAGCGCTGTCAAGTAATCTGTGTTGCCCAGATCGCTGCTTCCCCAGCCTTCGACGTACTGCGAAAGCTCGTCCGTCGTGATGACTTTATCCGTAGGAAGAGAGTCGCGGTGCACGAATACCGGCTCCAGCTGCACGACCGCGTCAGTCGTGTCGCCGTGGAACTTCTGGTACAAGTACCGCACTTGCACCGTGCCGATCGAAGTCGGATCGACCGCCGCGGAAGCAACCCATGGACTCGTCGGATCTTGAATGATTTTCAAGTCCTCGTCGCTAAGGTCGATGCCGTACACTTTGATCTCGTCGCGGCCGGCTTGCTTGATCGCGTTGGACGCGCCTTTGGCGAACTCGTCCCAAGACGCCCATACCGCGGTGATGTCGCCTTTGTTCGGGTATTGCTTCAGAACGGCTTCCATTCTGTTCTGCGTGTCGAGCTGCGGGTTGCTGGCATCGCCGAACGCGGCGATTTCTTTAATGTCCGGATATTTCTCGGTGAACGCTTTGTAGGAGATTTGACGGCTCTCCATCGGAGGGAAACCGGCTACCCATACTTTGACGATGTTGCCCTTGCCGCCGGCTTCTTCAGCCAGCTTCTCCAGCGTGTACTCGGCCAGCAGCTGGTCGTTCTGCGCCAGGTTCGTAATGCCTTCGAAGTCGTTCAGGCCGGAGTCGAAAGCGACGATCGGAATGCCTGCTTCCTTCGCCTTGTTCAGTCCGTTCGTCAGAGCCGCGGCGTCGCCGTGGTCGACCAGGATGCCGTCGAACTTCTGGTTAACGGCGGAATCCAGGTTAGCGGCCATCTTGGCCAGATCGTTCTCGGAAGCAAGGACGGTCACTTCGCCGCCGAACTTCGCAACTTGCTTCTTCACGCCGTCCACGTATTGAGCGGAGAACGTGCCGGTGTTGAAACGCATGACGAGCGCGATTCTCTTGCCTTTAAGCGCTTCGATGCTTGCGTCTTGGGACGGTTCGGCGGATGCCGATTCGGAAGCGGCTGCGGATGCCGAAGGCGATGCCGGCGAGGAGCTGCCCGCGTTGTTTTCTTCTTTTTTGCCGCAGGCCGCCAGCACCAATACGAGCGTCAGCGCGAGCGCGATCCAGGACAGTTTGGATTTACGTTGTTTCATCTCTCTGTGGCCTCCCATTTCATATCTTGCTATGGATGATAGAATTACTATAAACAGTTAATCCGAGTATGTCAATCGGTTTTTGCATAATAATGCAAGAAACCGTGCTCTCTCTATCTATCGTCTCTGCCGAATCCATCACACCATTCTAGGAGAATTCTCGCCAATTGACAATATCCGAGTTTATATCTTCTTTTAATTGACAATAGTTTTGCGCTTACATTTCCTATGATGGAACCCGGAGATAAAATAAAAACGCCGAACCGGCCACGAATGGCGATTCAGCGCTTTAGGCGAAGCGTATTAAGCAGCTTACAGAATGATGGCGATCAAGCCGCCCGAGCCTTCGTTGATGATGCGGCCGAGCGTCTCCTGCAGCTTGTAGCGGGCGTTGTCGGGCATCATCGCAATCTTGCCCTGGATGCCTTCGCGGACGATCGAATGCAGCGAGCGTCCGAAAATATCGGATTCCCAAATCTTGATCGGATCGTTCTCGAAATCCTGCATCAGGTAGCGCACGAGCTCCTCACTCTGCTTCTCCGTGCCGATGATCGGCGCGAATTCGGATTCGACGTCGACGCGGATCATGTGAATCGAAGGCGCGGTCGCCTTCAGCCGGACGCCGAAGCGCGAGCCTTGGCGGATGAGCTCCGGCTCGTCGAGCACCATCTCGGCAAGAGAAGGAGCGGCGATGCCGTAGCCGGTCGTCTTGACCATCTCGAGCGCTTCCGAGAACCGGTCGTATTCCCGCTTCGCGTGGGAGAACTCCTGCATGAGCTGCAGCAGGTGGTCCTTGCCGCGAATTTCCGTGCCGACGACTTCCATCAGGATTTTGTCGTACAGCTCGTCTGGAGCGTACAGGTCGATCTCGGCAACCCCTTGGCCCATGTTCATGCCGCTGAGGCCCGCTCTGGCGACGAAGTCGTACTCCATGAACTGGGAGACGACGCGCTCGACGTCCCGCAGGCGCCGGATGTCCTTGACCGTCTCCCGCACCGAGTTCTCGTAGGCAGAACGCAGCCAGTGGCCCTCATTCAGCACCATGACCCAGCTCGGCAGGTTGACGTTGACCTCGTGTACGGGGAACTCGTACAGCACTTCGCGCAGCACGCCCATGACGTCCTCTTCGCCCATCGTAGCGGCGCTGACCGTCATGACCGGAATATCGTATTTAGCCGCCAGCTCGCCGCGAAGCGCCTGCGCTTCTTCGCTCTTCGGCCGAGCGGAGTTGACGATCAGTACGAAAGGCTTGCCGACTTCCTTCAGCTCGTTGACGACCCGCTCTTCGGCGTCCACGTAAGCGCTGCGCGGAATTTCCGCGATCGTGCCGTCCGTTGTCACGACGACGCCCAGCGTCGAGTGCTCCTGAATGACCTTGCGCGTGCCGATCTCGGCCGCTTCCTGGAAAGGAATCGGATCTTCGAACCAAGGCGTCGTAATCATGCGCGGTCCGCCTTCGTCTTCGAAGCCTTTGGCTCCGTCGACCGTATAGCCGACGCAATCGACCAGGCGCACGTTCACTTCGAGCCCCTCGGCCACCTTAAGCTGCACCGCGTTGTTCGGCACGAACTTCGGCTCGGTCGTCATGATCGTGCGGCCCGCCGCGCTCTGCGGCAGCTCGTCGATCGCTCTGACCCGATCGGCCTCCGAGGCGATATTAGGTAAAACAACGGTTTCCATAAACCGTTTGATAAAGGTCGATTTGCCCGTGCGGACGGCACCCACGACCCCGAGGTAGATATCGCCGCCGGTGCGTTCGGCGATATCCTTGAAAATGTCCACTTTTTCCACTGAGATTCCCTCCCATCGTAATCGCGAAACTTTCGTGACCCGCCGTCAGGGCGGAACTCGTACACGAACTTGGACTGGTAACATTGTATGTGCGATTGCCACGAATATGACGCCGCCCGCACAAAATGTTTGCCGGCAAGCCCTCGCCTGCCGGGTACTCCTTTGTTTCCCTCATGAGCATATGAAAAAAGAGAGACACGTATGTCATCTCTCTTCATCTTTTTATCAAATTAAGATGTTCCTCACGGAACGATAGCTTGAGGATCTCCGTCGATCCAGCGGTATTCCGGAGCACGCACGGGCACGTAATAGGATTCTTCGATCAAGACGCGCCGGAGATCTTCGTTCGGAGCCGGTTCCGTCCCCGTCTTCTTCGCCGCCGTCGCAATGTCGATGCCGTAGTCCGCGTACACTTTCCCTTGTTCGTCCACGAGCCAGTTCAGCGTCTGATTCGAAAACATGCTGCGAACTCCCGGATCCTTCATGCCCAGCTTGGCAAAATCGACCGAGCGAAACCCGGGATACATCTCGTCTCCCGCGGCAAGGCGGTTGCCCTGCGACGAGCGATATTGATCCATCTTCTTCTGCACGCCGTCCACCGCCTGGAACGCGGTCACGTCGAGCAGCCTGACGAGAGGCTTCGTCTCCTCGTTGACGACCAGAAACTGATAATTGCCGCCGTTCTCGAAAGCCGCGGAAGGAATATGGCCGATAAAACCCATTCTCTTAAGCTTGCCGAGATCGACTTTGTATTTCTCGTAGAGCGGAACCGTCTCGTCCGCGTTCTGGATCGGCAGCACGCCGGTCTGTTCCCGATAGCGGTCAACGGCGTCCTGGACCGTCAGCACCGCCTCTCTGGCCGTCGCGTCGTTGCGCGGCGTCCGGTCCTCCGGATAGAGACACCCCGTCAGAGCGACGAGCAGCAGCGCCGCAAGCGCCAATCCGGATGTTTGCCAAAAACGAACTTTCATTTGTCAGCCCCCTGTATTCCCTCTAACTCCACCAATCGTCCTCCTGCTGCTGTTCCGCCAGCTTCTTGCGAATCGCCGCCTTAAGCGGGTCTTCGGGCACGGTTACGGTGACGTCTCCCTGCGCTCGCGCCTGGCACGACAGTCGAACGCCCTCGGACAGCAGCGAGCCCAGCTTGCGAATCTCGGCCTGCGTCGGCGGGCTCAGCGAAGCCGCCTGCTCGGCCGACACGTTCACCTTGCACATCAGACAGCCGGCCACTCCTCCGCAGCGCGTGCGAATCGAGACGCCGGCCCGGCGCGAAGCTTCCAGCAGCGTCGATCCGGGTCGGACGGATACGCTCCGCCCGTCAGGCTCGAACGCGACTTCATGCCGCCGGGTCACGGCCCTTCCTCCCCAGAAGCGGACGCTTCCGCGAGCCGAAGCGCCTGTTCGGCCACTTGCGGAGCCAGCCGGTTCCGTTCCAGAAGCGTCCGCAGCTTCGGCAGATGTCTGCCCGGTTCCGCAGCAATCAGCTTGCCCGCGAGCTCCGCCCGATCCGGCCGCTCCCGAAGCAAATTAAAGATCAGCTCGTGTCCGAGCGGAACGACCGGCAGAGCGACAGCGCCCATCTCGATTCGGTCGCATGCCGGGTACAGAATCTCTCTCACTTCCGTCATATACACCGATTCCTTCGCCGACACGCGAAATCCGCCGACCAGCTCGACCATCGCCCCCGCTATCCGGTAATGCGACAGCGTGGAACGGTATCGGTCCGTCACGCTGTTCTCCGGAACGTCCAATTCGTAAGCGGCAAGCAGACGATGGGCAAGCCCGACGTCCTGTTCGTCGACGTAAATGTCGAGATCCCGAGGCGGCCGTCCCAGGTCCGCCCCCCGGAGCGCCAGCCCCGTGCTGCCTCCGACCACGTAGCGGACTTCCCCGCTACCAAGCGCCGAGGCCAGCTCGGCCAAGGCGTCTATCGGAACATCGCTCTCCATAACGGCCACTTCCATTCTGACTTAGAAATACGTTTTGTTAACGGCTTTAATAACGCCTTCCCGTTCGACGATCGCCTGGCATCCGAGCCGGTAGCCGGCGTCCAGTTCATCCGGACCGAGCCGGTCCCACTCCGCGTCGCTCGACTCCGAGAGCAGCTCCGCCCCCTCCTGCACAATGCAGCGGCATCTCGCGCAAGTGCCCCTGGAGCAATTGAATTGCCAGTCTATGGACGATTCCTGGGCGATCTTGAGCAGGCTTTTGCCGATTTGCGTTTCGACGGATTTCGTGAGGGTTCGTCCCGTTAAAGTAATCATGCTAGCCGACCCCGTTTCAATAATAAGCGCTATATAATAGAAATTAGACCGCAGATCATGCCGTAGATCAGCACGACGACCGCGATGAGCGTAAGCACCAGGCGGACCCAGCCCTTCGTCTTGTTGCGGGCGTATGTAATAATAAGAGCCGCGATGACCATCAGTCCGATTCCGACGAACGACATCCACATCTTGCTCATCGGATCCAGCTTGGCCGCCGCATAGGCTTGAAGCATAAGAACCATCATTTGTCGCCTCCCTCTCCCAATCCGCTCAAATGCTTTATATTATACCATTCGACACGAAAGATGACAAAAGACGAGCCTCCGAAGTCGAAAGAAAACCCGCGCGCGCCAGCTTCGGCAAGCGGCGACACGCGGGCAAGTTACTTCTTGATCATCATTTTGACGAGCGACTCCAGGCTGTTCAGGTTCATCCCGCTTTTCTTCACGGTGCTGATGATCTCCTTGACCGTCTCGTCGGACACCGGAATGTTCGCCATCGCGGACACTTGCTTGATCAGCTGCTTCATCTGCGCGTCGCTCTGCATCGTGCCGGGCGTCACGCCGCCCGCGATTTTTTTGATCGATTTCTCGGAAATGTTTTTGCCGGCTTTCTTGTTGACCGCGCCAAGCAGATCCTTCGGAAATTTGTCCATGCTTCCCCTCCTCCGGGTATTTGCACTGCATCCTATGAGGAGAAAAACGGGAAGGTGTGGGCGATTCTCATTTCCTTGCGGACATTAACCCAACGTGCGGCCGCGGCGGACTTCCGAAGCGACCTCTTCGATCTCGTGCGTCTTCACGCGCCCCATCAGCGCCTCCACCGCCTGTCCCGGAGGCCGGCCTTCGAACAGCACGGCGTACAGCTGGTCCGTGATCGGCATTTCGACGCCGTGGCGACGGGCGAGCACGTGCGCCGATTTCGTCGTCCGGACGCCCTCGACGACCATCCCCATCCGCTCCAGCACTTCGTCCAGGGGCAATCCCTGAGCGAGCATGGAGCCCGCCCGCCAGTTGCGGCTGTGCTGACTCGTGCAGGTAACGATCAAGTCCCCGACGCCGGCGAGCCCCGCGAACGTAAGCGTATTGGCTCCCATCGCTTCGCCCAGCCTGGCGATCTCCGCCAAGCCGCGCGTAATCAGCGCCGCTTTGGCATTGTCGCCGTAGCCGAGTCCGTCCGACAGCCCCGCTCCCAGCGCGATGATGTTTTTGATCGCTCCGGCCGTCTCGACCCCGACGCTGTCCGGATTCGTATAGACGCGGAAATACGAGCTGTTCATGAACAAATCCTGGGCCGCCTCCGCACAGGCGATCTCCTTGGCCGCAACGACGATCGTCGTCGGGTGCCGCCGAATGACTTCCTCCGCGTGGCTTGGTCCCGACAGGACGACGATATGCTGCTCGGAACGGCCCAGCTCCTCCGACAGCACGGTGGACATCCGTTTTAAGCTGTCGGTTTCGAAGCCTTTGGTCGCATGGATAACAAGGGCGTCCTCACGTATGTAACCCGCCGCCTGCCGGGCGACGTCGCGCATCGCCGAAGACGGGGACACGAACAGAACCGCCTCCGCGTCTTGAACGGCTTCCGCCATATCGGTCGTCGCCGCGATGCCCTCCGGAATTTCCGCGCCGGGAAGAAACTTCTCGTTGCGGCGAAGCCGGTTGATTTCGTCGGCTTGCGCCGGATTGCGCGTCCAGAGCAGGACGCGATGTCCATTGTCCGCGAGTACGCGAGCGAGCGCCGTTCCCCAGCTTCCCGCCACGAGGACGGCCACTTTCTTAAGCGCCATGAGGTTCACCCTTTTTGCCGCTGCCGAGTTTATTTTCCGTGCCGTTGATCAGCTTCACGATATTTTTGCGGTGCCGGACGATCGCCAGCACGGCTACGACGAGCGCGCCCCACAGGAACGCCGGATCCTTGTCGAACACAAAAACGAAGATCGGAAGCAATACGGCGAAAACCATCGATCCGAGCGATACGTACCGGGTCAGCGCAATGACGAGAATGGCGGCGATGCCGGCGATCAGCGTCGGAAGGAACGCCCATACGACCAATGCGCCGATCGTCGTGGCGATCCCCTTGCCGCCCTTGAACCGGAAGTAGATCGGCCAGTTGTGGCCCCCGATCGCGGCCAAGCCGCATGCGACTTCCACGGCCGCATTCCCTTCCCCGAGCCACAGGCCGATGAGCACGCCCGCCGAGCCTTTGGCGATGTCCAGCAGGAAGACGGCGATGGCCGGCCCCTTGCCCAGCACGCGCAAGGTGTTCGTCGCTCCCGCGTTGCCGCTGCCGTGCTCCCGGATATCGATCTTCTTGAGCCAGCGGGCGGCAAGAATGCTGAATGAGATCGAGCCGAGCAAATAACTGACGATAATCGCGATAATCGTGTTTAACACGTACGGTCTCCCCTATTCTTGATCGGACTTCTTGCGGGTGAACAGCCTCAGCGGCGTGCCCTCGAACGCGAATGCCGCCCGAATCTTGTTCTCCAAATAACGCTCATAAGAGAAATGCATCAATTCGGGGTCGTTGACGAATATGAGCATCGTCGGCGGTTTGACGGCAATCTGCGTCGCGTAGTTGATGCGCAGCCTGCGTCCTTTGTCCGTCGGAGGAGGGTTGATCGCGATCGCGTCGCTCAAAATGTCGTTCAGCACGTTCGTCGGCACGCGAAGCGCATGCTGCTCGGCCACGTGATTGATGACAGGGAACAGCTTCGTCAGACGCTGCTTCGTGAGCGCGGACAGAAATACGACCGGGGCGTAAGTCATGAACAGAAACTGCTCGCGGATCGAGTTCGTAAAATGCTGCATCGTCTTGTCGTCCTTCTCGACGACATCCCACTTGTTCACGACGAAAATGGCGGCTTTGCCGTTCTCGTGCGCATAGCCTGCAATATGTTTGTCCTGCTCGATGATGCCTTCTTCCCCGTTGATGACGACCAGCACGACGTCCGCGCGCTCAATCGCCTGCATCGCCCGCATGACGCTGTATTTCTCCGTCGATTCGTACACTTTGCCGCGCTTGCGCATGCCGGCCGTATCGATCAGCACGTATTTCTGGCCGTCCTTCTCGAACGGGGTATCGATCGCGTCGCGCGTCGTGCCGGCGATGTTGCTGACGATGACGCGCTCTTCTCCGAGAATCGCGTTCACGAGCGACGACTTGCCGACGTTGGGCCGACCGATCAGCGCCACCTTGATGACGTCGTCGTTGTATTCCTGGTCTTCCTTAACGGGAAGCTTGCTCACCGCCGCGTCGAGCAAATCCCCGATTCCCGTCCCGTGCGAGCCGGACAGCGGCAGCGGATCTCCGAAGCCGAGCGAGTAGAACTCGTAAATATCGTCCATGCGCTGCAGGTTATCGACCTTGTTCACGCCGAGCACGATCGGCTTGCGCGACCGGAACAGCATCTGCGCCACTTCTTCGTCCGCGTTGGTGACACCGGCCTTGGCGTCGACCATGAATATAATGACGTCGGCTTCCTCGATGGCGAGCTCCGCCTGCATTCTCACGGAACGCAGCAAGCTGTCCTCGCCGTCGATCTCGATGCCTCCGGTGTCGATAATGTTGAAGGAACGCCCGTTCCATTCGCCCGTCCCATACAGACGGTCTCTCGTGACGCCCGGCTTGTCTTCGACGATCGCCAGTCTGTCGCCGATGATCCGGTTAAAAATCGTAGATTTGCCGACGTTAGGCCGCCCTACGATCGCAATAATCGGTCTTGCCATGTTGGTTTCCACTCCTCAATAGATCCGGCCGTCCTCTTGCATGGGCGTCGGTATCTGAAACAATCGCAAATTTCATCATACCAAAAATCGGGCGGCTTGGCTAACGGATATTGCCATTTTCGAGCTATTCCCGCTCTACGATAATGAACAAGTCTTCGTTGATCGTGTGGGCCGCGCAGTCCAAAATCTTCTCCAACAGATGAGCGACCTTCTGCAATCCTTCCCTGTCCGCCGCGTAGAAGATCGGAGCTCCGCCTCCGACCTCCTCGCGTCTGGTCGTCACGATGCCTACGATTCTAGCCATTGGATTCCGCCTCCTCCAAGCTCTTGCGGTTCGCCTTCGTCGGCTTGCGCACGGCCGCTTCCAGCAGCGGCACGCCGCTTACCGCCTCGTAGGCTTTGTCCGCGTCCTTCTCCCGGGGCAGCACGAGCAGTCCCAGCTGTCCCGTGCGCAAGCCGAGCTTGGCAATCGGGAGAAGTCCCGGATCGCCGTCGTCGCGGTACACGCCGAGCCGGGTCGACACGTCGTGCAGAATCGCCTGGCGCTGTCCGAGATTGGCGATCGTCACCCGGGCGTCGTCGCTCCTGGGCGTCAGGATGAAGCCCATTCCCTGCTCGCGGATAATGTCCCTGTTCTCGTCCAGGCCGACGTTCATCATGTAGATGTCGCCGACGTACAGGTTCGGTCCGTCCAGCTTGATCGGGGCTATCTCCACGCGGGCGATGTGGGAAATTCGCTTCCCTCTCATAAACAAGTGGGAGATCACAAGGGACAGGACGCCGGCGGTCAGCCCTGCCCACCAGACGATCCATTGGGCGAACAGACTGGTCAGCAGCGCGGTGACGATCGCCAAGTAGTTGCGCCCCTCGAACACAACCGCAATGCCTTCGATATAGGCGGCTCCCCGCGGGACAAGCTCCAGATCGTCGATCGCCGACAGCGTGTTGCGCTCCATGTTGCGAACTTCGCGGAACTGTTGGGCCGCAAGCGACAAAAACGTAATCGCCGTGTAATCCTTGTTGAACAAAGCGGGAACGGCGACCGCTCCGAGCGCGCCGGCGATCAGACCGAGCGCCAGATGAATGATTTTGCCGTGCGGATACGCCGGGTATTGCCGATAGTCGCTGCGCAGCATGGCGATCCGGGCGAGCATGCCGAAAGCCGTCCCCATCGCGACGGCGGTCAGCTCTTTATGTGAATGCAGCCAGTCCAGCATCATGATCTTTGTCCTCCTCTTCGCCCGCCCGATCTGACCGCCCATTTTCTTCCCTGCTCGCCCGCCGCCTTCGCGAACGTCGTCCACAGCCTGGCGCAGAGAATTGCGATCCACCACGCCTGCAGTCCCTCATCCGGGGCGCCGGCCGGAAGCGTATCCGCCTGAGCCCGCAGAAGTGCGTGAGCGACTTCATTCATGATCAGGCAGACCGACACCGCTACCGCCTGTTCAGACGCGGAGCGGAGCAGCAGACCGGCCAGCCAGCCGATCAGCGCGGCGATCGCCCAAGACGATCCGTCCGGCTCGAAGCCGGAAGGGATGAAAATCAATCTCCCGGCCAATATCGCGACCGATCCGATCAGCAGCCCCCCGGATGCGGACGTCCATCTTCTGGCCGCCGGCATCCGCGCGCCAGCCAGCACGGCGGAAAACAGCGTCCATACCCACGCCCCGTTCACCGATATGTCTTCGGTGATCGTTACTTTTCCAAGCCACGCCAAAGGCCATACCGCCAGGAACAAGCCTGCCGCCCAACCGGGCAAATCTTCGGTCGTCTCTTCCCTCCAGCCGCTCCACCACAAGATCGCAGCGACCAGCCACAGAAATGCGGCGCCGTACAGTGGCGACATCTCTCCACCTCCAGTCTGTAGTATGCGCCTTACGGACAGTAAAACATGCCCTCGACGACCCATTCGACTTCCGCGCCTTCCGAGCGCACAACGCAAAGAGGAGCCATCCCGCAATGGGACGGCTCCTCCGATAAAACGATGACGATTACTTGAATTTGCTCAGCTTGTCGCCAAAGCGCTCTCCGAGGTTAAAGCTCATGCTTTCCGCAGGAGGCAGGTTCGACTCTTCGCGCGGCGCGCGCGGTGCGCGAGCTTCGCGTTCCGGACGAGCCGGCGCTTCTTCCGTCTCCTTGATAGAGAGGGACACGCGCTTCTCGGCAGGGTTGAAGTCCAGCACTTTGGCTTGAACTTCTTGACCTTCCTTCAACACTTCGTAAGGCGTCGCGATATGGCGATGCGCGATTTGCGAAATGTGAACGAGACCTTCGACGCCCGGTGCGATCTCGACGAATGCGCCGAAGCTGACCAGACGCTTGACAACGCCGGTGACGATGTCGCCGATGTTGAATTGGCCAACGGCCGATTCCCACGGACCCGGTTGAGCGGCTTTGATGCTCAAGGAGATTTTGCCGATCGAAGGATCGACCTTCAGCACCTTCACCTTAACATCCTGGCCTTCGGATACGACATCGGCAGGATGAGCAACATGCTGCCATGCGATCTCGGATACGTGAACGAGACCGTCGATGCCGCCGATGTCCACGAACGCGCCGAACGGAGTCAGGCGCTGCACTTTGCCTTCCAGCACTTGGCCCGGCTCGAGGCTGCTCATGATTTGCTGCTTCTTCTCTTCGTATTCGGCTTCCAGCACGTCTTTGGCCGACAGAATGACCTTGTTGTTCTCGCGGTCGATTTCTTTGACCTTGACTTTGATCGTGCGGCCCTTGTACGAGCTGAAGTCTTCTACGAAATGACGCTCCACCATGGAAGCCGGAATAAATCCGCGTACGCCCACGTCGGCAACGAGGCCGCCTTTGACGACGTCGGTAATGACGACTTCGAAAGCTTCGCCGTTGTCGGACTTCGCTTGCAGCTCATCCCATGCGCGCGGAGCGTCCGCTTGGCGCTTGGACAGCACGAGCGATTCTTTGGCATCGTTGATGCTGACGATTTTCGCTTCGACCTCTTGGCCGATTTGCACCGCCTCGGCAGCATTGTCGATGTTCACGGAGGAAAGCTCGCGCAACGGAATAACGCCGTCGTATTTATATCCAAGGCTAACGTACGCTTGGTTGTCGTCGATTTTGACCACCGTACCTTTCACGGTGTCCCCTTTCTTCAAGGTTACGACATTTTCCAGTGCGTCCTGGCTGACGGTATCCGCCACCGGCTCTGCCGCAGTTTCCTGAACGTTGATTTCTTCAGACATGGAAATTACCTCCTCAGATCTACCCCAACTTTATTTAAACCCGCTGCAACCCGGCCTTCCGACTCGCGCTGCGCGGCGCTTAAATCTTGCTTACCCGAAAACATGAGAACCAAATAATGCCTTTAGTATGATGGTTTCCGACAAGAAACATGCATCCTCAGGATGCAGGCCGTCCCGTGCTCATCATTTCTCTGATTCGGGACATAATCAATTCGGTCGCTTCCTCCATGCTTTCGGTCGTGCCTTGCTCCGCGTAAGGCGTCAGATCGATCGGAGCGCCGTATACCGCAACCATTTTGCGGAAAATACGATACTGGCCGACCAGCGCAACCGGAACGACAATGGCTTTGGCGCGAACCGCCATCGTAACGGCGCCCCGCTTGCCCATGCCTACCGATTCGTTGCGTGTGCCTTCCGGGAAAATCCCCATCACATTGCCGCCTTGCAATAGCGTAATCGCCGTGCGGATCGCTTCCTTGCTCACGCCTCCGCGCTTGACCGGAAACGCGCCTACCGCTCGAATCAACGGTCCGAACAACGGAATGCGAAACAGCTCTTCCTTGGCCATATAGTGAACTTTGCGGGGCACCCATACCCCCAAAGTGATGGGATCTTGCAAGCTTCTGTGGTTGCTGCAGAGCACCACCGGACCTTCTCGGGGAATATTATCGATTCCCCTGGCCTCCAATCGATAGAGCAGCACGTACAGCGCTCGGAGAATAGCCCTTGCGATGCGGTATAACATAGTCTACTTCTCCTCCGCTAAAATGGTTCTTACTGCCGCAAGTCCCCATTGTACGATTTCTTCCGCCACCTCGTCCACCGTCTTGCCGGTAGAGTCGAGCAGACGGGCATCCGCTGCCTGGAGGAGAGGCGCGATCTCCCTCTCTCGATCGATTCGGTCGCGTTCTTCGATCTCGCGTTCCAATTGGTCGAGTGTAATCTCCGTTCCCGGCTCCAATTCGAGAAATCGCCGCTTGGCGCGCTCTCGCGGAGTCGCGGTCAGGAACACCTTCAATTCGGCATCGGGAAGAACATGGGTCCCGATGTCCCTGCCGTCCATGACGACGCCTTTGTCCAAGGCCATGCGGCGCTGGAGCTCGGCCATTCGCGAGCGAACGGTGGAGAGCCGTGCGACGTAAGAAACGTTGCGGTTGATTTCGAGCGACCTCAGCTTGGACGTGACGTCCTCGCCGTTCACCCGAACCTGCTGGGCGTCTCGCCCCGGAAGAAGAACGATGTCCAGTCCGTCCGCCAAGCGGCCTACGGCCGCGTCGTCATCGGTCGGCAATCCGGATTCGAGCACCTTCAACGTTACCGCCCGGTACATCGCGCCCGTATCTATGTAGACATATTGAAGGGCGCTTGCCACCTTGCGCGCAACCGTGCTCTTGCCGGCCCCTGCCGGTCCGTCGATCGCGATATTAATCCGATGAGTGTGAGATTGAGATACGTCCATAAGCGAACAACTAGCCTCCTACATGCCGACAACAAGAAACCTTGCGATCAAAAAATAAGGCAGGCTGAGCCTGCAAGGATCGAGAAAATTATACCACAGGGCCACACTCTATGCAAAAAAACAAGACGATCAGCGCGGCGAATTCCGATAAGGCACCCCTTCGGAATGATCCGCGGACGCCAGCCATTGCCGAATCCCCGGAAACTGCAAAGCCACTTGGGAGACGATGAGCAGCACGACGAGCGCCTTGATCCCCCTGACGATCCATTTCTCCATGCGATCCGACCATGCGACGAAATCGGCATGCCCGGACGCTCTTCTGCGTTCCGCCAAATCGCGACGTCCTCCCGGCTCCGCTTCAAGAAGCCGGACGCGCGGGTCAATCCCTCCGCAGATCCAGTTGGCGCTCGAAGCAGTAGCGAATAATTTTTTGCTGGTCGGATTCCGTAATGTCCGCGAAGCGCAGCATGACCAGATGCTTGTCCGGCTCGACGGGAAGCACTCTGACGACTTCCCCCTCGAATTTGGCGTGCGCGACCGATCCGCCCCTATAGCTTAATAATAACCAACAACCGATAACGACATTCGGCACGATCGGCCATTTTCGCTCGCACAGGAAAGACGCGCCTCCGCCTCCCAGATCTTCGGTAACGGCTACGAAACGCATCTTGTCGCCGATCTTGACGGCAATCTCCAGATTGGTCTCCACTCTCAGATAGCTGCGTCTTTGATCCTTCGTGATCTGCTCCGGGTCGGGCTTGCGAATGGCGACGAGGGAAACCGATTCCTTGCGGAATCCCTGCACGGAGCTCTCGAACAGATGCTTGACTCCGTCCTGGGTAAAATAGTAGATCTGCAGCCGCTCTCCGACGCTTGCCCGGTAGAGCCGGCGGTTCTTCTCATTCAGAGGAATCTCGATATAAATGTTATGATCGTCCGAGTCCGCTACGCGCGAACGAAGCGTCACGGGTTCCGAATCCTCCTCGGATTCGGTCTGTATGTACATCATCTGATTGATTTTCGGCAGCACCCATAACCCTCCACGTAGGCATGTTCGGAGCAAATTGATTGCGTACTGCCACATTATATCACGGGCGCGTGAATTCGGGAATGACAATGGAGCTGTTCCATAGGTCAGACAACAGAATATTATCGACTTAGAAATAGGGGTATGTATCTCCTGTAGAGCGAAGCGCCTGCCTCATACGATCATGAAATTACCCTGTCACGGGTTAATCAATTCCTAATTTCATGATCATATCAGCAGCGGAAGGAGATACATACCCCGTTCTTGTTCATCGATAATTCGAATTGTTGCTTCCTGACTTCCTATGGGACAGCTCCATGTGAGCGACTATCTGTAAAGAGACTTCTCGGCGTCCGCAATCTGCTCGATGCTTTCCTCCAGACCGGTCTCCGCGTTCAAGTAGATCCGATAGCGGTGATCGTTGACTTTGCCCACGAACTCGTGGCACAGAGTCGGCTCCCTCATGTCGTTCTCGATGACGGACAAGGAATGGTTCTCGACGCGGAAGTCGGGGTTCAGCCCTTTCTGCGCCTGCTCCTTGGTCAGCTTCGGCTTGCCCGGGGTGAGCAGCTTCTTCGCGAAGACATGGTCTCTGGCCTGCAGGCCGACGACTTCCCCGTTGTCCAGCGCGACCCGCACCGTCACTTTGTCCGGATAGATCTTCACGCCGTCAATCGTGTGGGCGTAAGTGAAGACGGCGACATGGTCGTATTCGTCGTAAGCGATCGGCGTCATGCTCTTGTAGCCGTGCCGGACGAGAAACTGCGAGCCTTTGTTGCGGGCCGTATCGAAGTTGATTTTGCGCGACTTGACGTCTCTGGGATTCATGAACCAGAGAAGATGCCCGCCCTTGCGCGTGTAGTCGAGCTGAATAGGCGAGCCGCTCTTGCCTTTGACCGATACGGTATACGCCGGCATATCCGTCTTGCTGCCGTCCTCGCTGACGCTGACCTCTCCGCCGCGCGCCTGCGCCCCCAGAAACGCGAGAGCTTTGCTCTTGATTTCTTCCGCGGACATCTGCTTGCCTTCCAAGCCCGCAGAGCTCATCTTGCGGTCGGAGGACATGGCGGAAGGTCCCCAATCGGATTCCGGGTAAGCGCCCATCTGCTTGTCCATCGCCTTGAAGCCGTCGATAATCGTATTGTCGTGGGGGCCGCCCTCGCTGGCCATCGCGACTTCGACGTCCATCCAGCGCAGCCGGTCCTTGAGGACCGCGTCCTGGACTTTGCTCAGCTCCTGGTTAACCGTATCGGAAGCCTGATACAGCGATTTCATCATTTTCACTTCCGCCGGAGTGAGCGGCTGCTTCGTCAAATCGCGCACGGCCGTCCGGTAAGCGAAGTTGGATATTCTCGAGAGGAACTGCTCGGCCTTGTTGAACGGAAGCATCGCCAGCGGAAGCTGGTTGATCTCGTTTTGCGCCTGGCTGGTCAGCCTCCAGACGTTAACGAGCCCTTTGCGCTGCATGCCGTGCGACGCCGAAGATACCGCCAGCGTCTCGCCGAGCTGGTCGTGCAGCCGTCCCATATGGTGGCTCAAATCGTGAAACGCGCGCTGGTATTGGTTTTCGGCCTTGATCAATATTGAATTTTTCTCTTGGTGCTCCTGGTACCCCCAGACGATGGCTCCGACGAACAGAAGCGCAGCGATCGGGAACATAATGGAACTTAGACGAGCGTACATGAAAAGCCGACCCCTTTCATTCCCACAAGGTGATGCCGTTATTGTGGGAAGAAGGCCCGGACATTATGCGCCATTCTTAGAAACGAAGAAGAGGAAGCCGCCCCGTTAACCGAGCGCTTCCTCTACGATTTCGAAATCTTCCGCGTTGCTGCACAAGCACATTTTGAAGCCCGTATCTACTTTGCCTCGCTCCTTGCGCCCGCGCAGAACGAATTTCTCGTTGCAACGATTGCACCGGATCGTCACTTTCAGCCGCTGCGACAACGACATCCTCTCCTTCATACCGGATATTCCCACCCCCAGTATGGACGGATTGCCTAAAATTTAATCTCTTCCTCGCGTTTGAGAAAGCGGAAAGGCGATACCGCGTTGGCGCTGTTGACCATGCGCATTCCGATGAACCAGAGCAGGAACATGAACGGCACGGCCATCCAGAGCCACGTCGGAGGGAATGTGAGCAGCATGAAGTCGTAAAACCCGTGCCAGATGATCGGCACGAGCAAGGCGAGCCGCAAATGCAGCTTGACGCTCTTGCCGACGGAGAACTTCGCCTTGCCGAGCGAGTAGCCCATCAAAACTCCGAACAGGGCATGTCCCGAAACCGGAAGCAGCGCCCGGAGAAACAGCGTGCCGAAGGTGGCCGGCTGCAAAAAGGCGTACAGGACGTTCTCCAGGGTGGCGAAGCCGAGCGAGACGGCGACGGCGTATACGATGCCGTCGTAAGGCTCGTCGAATTCCGTATGATTATAAATGATATGATACAGCACGAACCATTTGAAAAACTCCTCGACGCCCGATGAGATGATGAAGGAATAGACGAAGGGCGACTCCCCCAGCCAGAGAACGAGGCTTCGCTGCACGATCATGATCGGGAGAACGATCAGAACGCCGAACATGAACATCTTCAGCACCATCGAGATCGGCTCTGTGTCGTAGCGGTCTTTCCAGTAAAAGTACGCCAACAACGCAAAACCCGGCACGACGGCGGCCGCCAGCACGGACACGAGCAGCATTCTGTCGTCCCCCCTTCCCTAACCTCCATTATAACAGCAAAAAGAACGCGAGAAAAAAAGAACATTTAGTGAATCTGGTTATTTTTTTCTGAATGACGCGACAAAAGGAGTCGCCCCGCAATCGCAGGCGACTCCTCATGAATCGAACGTCGAAACCGGCGGGCTCAATTCGCGAAATGCTCCGCCAACACTCTGATCGCATTGGAACCGATAACCAGCTTCCCGTACTCTTCCAGCACTGCGGGCGTAATCGAGGTCGCTTCCCCGTATTCGGCGAGCACCGCGATCAACGCATGATAGCTCGAGCTCTCCAAACCGGCGGGATCGAACACCAACACCCACTGATTCTGGTAGCGGTACATTCTTCCCTCGTCCGTCAAACGGCCGGCAAGCGTCTTCGCCGCGCCGATCGCGTCCTCGATGTCCTTGAAGCGATATATGATGGCTTCGCTCTGTTCAAGCGTCACTTCTAGTTCGTATACTTCTTCTTCGTCCTCGACGGCGGATTCGGCATCCCGTTCCAGCTTGCCGCGAGTCACGATCACGACCATTCCTTGCGCCGGCATGGCGAACACTTCGACCGCAAGCGGGCCGGAAGCGTCGAATCCAAGCTCGTTATACGCCTGATCCATCATCTCGCTGAACAGTTCGTGCACTTTCGGAATTTCGCGCCACATGTCTTCTTTCTGGATCCCGCGCTCCGTCAAATCGTCGAACGTGAGGAAAATCCGAATTTTGTCTTGGCTAAGCCGCTCCATCCTCATGACAGGATCCTCCTTCTGCCGGTGATAACAGCTTATGATTAAGCATATAATGCGTGAATGAAACTTTGCTTGAGATCATGTTATCATTTCTCCGGCCGAAATGCACTAGGGAAAACCCTCGAATGACAAAAAAACGGCACCGTTCTCCCCGGCAGGGAAGAACGATGCCGCCGTCAATCGACAGGCTTGCCTTAATTATGAGGATGTCCGTTCTGCCCGAGAATCGCGTCGACTTCCTTGCCGACTTCCGGGTCTTGCGCGATCAGCTTGCGAATTTGGTCCATTCCGCCTTCTTCGCTCGAATGCGAAGAAGAATGATGAGAAGAATGCGAAGCGTGATGCCCGTGATCTTCGTCGCGGCTTTCGGCGCCGAAGCGGCGAAAGCTGCTCGCGAACTTCATGTTCATCGCCTTCTCGATGGCATCGTCCTTCATGCCCATTACGCGCTCCTTGACATTGTGTCCCATGGCCGCAGCCGCCGCGGACATTCTCTGATTGCGCTGAATCCACACGGCGATCGCCGCTCCGGCCAATCCTCCCATCACGAAAGCCCCTATTTTCACAATTGCCACCTCCTTATTGCTCTTATTGTGGCTCCTTGCGCTCCGGACATGCTCATCAAATTAAGGAAGCCGCTCCTGTCGAAGCCTAGGGCGTGTCTGCATACACGCCTTAGTCGATTATGGTACAATCGAACATGTTTACGAACGACAAACGGAGGAACTTCAACATGAATCGTCGACTGATCTCGATCTGCACATCCCTGATGCTGCTCGGCGCCCTGGTTACGGCCTGCGCCGGCGCGCAAACGCCGGACGGCGGCGGCTCGTCCGCTCCCGAAGCTTCCGCATCGACGCCCGCGGCGACCGTTCCCGCTTCCCCGTCCCTTTCGCCGGAACCGTCCGCTTCGGAATCGCCCGCAGAAACCCCGGCGAGCCAGGAGCCGGAAGCAGGCCCGGTGGAGAAAACGTACCGAATGAACAAAAATTACTTCATCGTCCCGATCGACAAGGAGAAGACCGACGGCAAAGTCGTGCTGCTCACTTTCGACGACGGGCCGAAAGCGCCGGAGACGCTCGATCCTCTGCTCGATACGCTGGACAAGCACCAAGCGAAGGCGATCTTCTTCGTGAACGGCTACCGCGTCAAGGCGAATCCCGACCTGCTCAAGAAAATCGACGAGCGCGGCCAAACGATCGGCAACCATTCCTGGGACCACATCGAGCTCAAGAAGGAACAGGCTCCGAAAATCAAGGAACAGATCGAGAGCGTGCAGGAGATCGTCAAGGACATTACGGGCAAAGCCCCCGTTTTCTTCCGTCCGCCCCACGGCTCGTCGAACGACTCCGTCCGCCAGATCGCCAAGGACAACGACCTGCTGTTCATGACCTGGTCGAACGGTTCGCTGGACTGGGACATGGGCAAGATCTCCGAGGACAAGCGCCCGCAAGCGGTCATCGACAACGTCCTGGAGCAATTGCACTCGGGCAGCAACATTCTGATGCATGAGCTGCCTTGGACGGCCAAAGCGCTGGACGAGCTGCTGACGCAGCTGGAGGACAAGGGCTACTCCTTCGTCGATCCCGACGCGATCGATACCGAGCTGTAAGACCGCTACGGAGAAATCTGCTGCTCCCGTCCCCACCAGAACAAGCCTGCGACCAGCAGCGCGAACAGCACGACCAACGTCAAATAAAACCATTTCGACAGCTGGCTTCTCCTGACGGGATGAACTTCAGCGCGAGGGGGCATGCCGGTTTCCGGTATGCCCGCGCTCGCGGCGGCTTGAGCGATCGCCTCCTCCAACTGCTCCAGCGACAGGGGCTCATTGGCATTATCCGCGCCGAACGCGGCCTTCTTGGCCGATACGTACCGCTCCCACGCGGTCAAGGAGGACTCTCGGTCTTCCTTCATTTCTCTTCCCTCCGAAAACGAATAATGCATCCCATGATGAAGTCCACCAGAAAGTGCGCCAAGATCGGCGTCCATAACGTTCCCGTGTATTCCATAATCCAGCCCAGACCGTAGCTGATCGAGAACACCATTCCCGTCGGAATCCAATGACGCAAGTACCGGACGTGGATAGCCGCGAACAAGATGCTGGTCCAGTACGGTCCGAACGCATGCTGAACGGCTCCCCGGAACAGAATCTCTTCGCACACCGCAACGACGAAGGAGATGACCGCGATGTGCCACACGGGCCTGGCCCGGAATATTCTCTCGTTCACGCCTCCGTCGTCCGCCGCTTCTTCGGGAACGAACCTGGAGATCGACAGATCGAACAGCAGGACGAGCAGCGCCAATCCGGCGCCCCAAATCGCGAATTCGTAGGTCGTCGGAAAAATAAGCAGCTCCAGCGGATTTCTGCGCTGAAATAATAACCATACGATACCGATAATAAGAGTAAGCGCCTGAGTGACGTACAGGTTCGCAAGCAGCATCCTGTCGCTTAATTGATCGACCGTAACCTTGCGAACTTTAATATTGCGAATGTCGAATTTTCTCATGATTCCTCGATTTTTGCATTTTTTTGTATGTTCAAGAAGTGCGTTTTTTTCTATACTAGGACTACAAAATACTCAAAAGACCGTTTAAAAGGAGCAACCGATGGAAAAGCGTCTGAACCGTTCTGATCTTATGTTCTCCCTAGCGTTCCTGCTCATGCTTGTAATCGCAATTGGCGCTTTTTTCTACGGGGTCAAGGTGGGTACCGATCGCGCCGAGGCCGGCCGCGCTTCGGAGGAAGCCGTGGAAGCGGCGGCCGCTACTCCCGAGCCGAACGCCTACCAGCAGCAAGATTTGGTTTCCTTCTATCATACCGTATTTTTGTCGTATCGTGAATTTCAAAACGACTGGCTCGACGCGCAGAACAAGTGGCTGAGCGATTCGACGGCCGACCGCTCCGCGGCGCTCAAGCAGCTTGCCAAGACGGCCCGGAACAAATACGACGCGATCAAAGGGGTTTATGTTGCACCGGTCTCGCCGCAGCTTAAATCCGCTCAAACGAACTACATGAAAAGCCTGAAACTGTTCGAAGAAGGCTTCTCCGGGCTCGCGGCGAGCGCGAACGAAGGCTCCGCCCAGACCGCGCTCGATAAAGTCGAAGCCGATTCTTACTATAAAGAAGGGCTGAAATTCGCGCTGACCGGGCAGAAGGAATATTTCGGCTCGATGCTGAAGTGGGCCGAAGCGGTCAACGCGGACATTCCCGCCGACGTCGACGGTCTGAACGTTATTTCGATCGCGGACTGGAAGGACTTGCCGCTGGTCGTCAAACTTAAAGCGTCGTCCGACTTCATGACCGAGCAAGCCGCGCTTACCGACTATCTGCCGCACGACCTGGCCGCCAAAGTCGACCAGTTCATCGCCTCCGGCCAGGCCGAGAAGCGGAAGATCAAGAGCTTTAACGCCATCGCCGACTTGCTGATCAGCACCGAAGCGGTGACGAGCGGTTACTTCAACGAAGTCAAGTCGAGGTTTTACGCGAGCGAACAGCTCCCCCAGCTGCCGTTTTTTTCGTCAGGAAAATAGTTTTTTAGCCCTTTAACGCTATACAGCGTCAATTGTCTCACATTCGCCATTGCAATTGTCCGCCCTATTGCTATAAAATAGGAAAGGCAATCGGAATCAAGCTCGTGCGTAAGACGATACTTAAAGTAGTGACCTTGCGGAGTCACCCTCTACGCACCGTTAATCCGCCCTGAGCGGAGGATCGGCGGTTGAGGGTGTTTTCTATATTTCGAAGGAGGGTTCCACATGTACAAAGTACTCGTATCGGATCCGATCAGCGATTTGGGCATCTCGCTCCTGGTCGAAGCTTCCGACATCACCATCGACAAGAAACCAGGCCTCAGCGAGGACGAGCTGGTCGCCATCATCGGCGAATACGACGCCCTGCTCGTACGCAGCCAGACGCGCGTCACCGAGCGCATCATGAACGCGGCCAAGCAGCTCAAGGTGATCGGACGCGCGGGCGTCGGCGTCGACAACATCGATCTCGAAGCCGCCACGAAACGCGGCATTATCGTCATTAACGCTCCGGACGGCAACACGATCACCACTTGCGAGCACACCTTCGCCATGATGATGGCCGTTGCCCGCCATATTCCGCAAGCTTACTTGAAGACGGTCGGCGGCGTATGGGACCGCAAATCGTTCGTCGGCGTCGAGCTCCGCAACAAGACGCTCGGCGTGCTCGGCATGGGCCGCATCGGCAGCGAAGTCGCCGCTCGCGCCAAGGCGTTCGGCATGAACGTGCTCGGCTACGATCCGTTCCTGACGGAAGAACGCGCGGACAAGATCGGCGTGCGCAAAGCGTCCGTGGATGAAATCATTGCGGAAGCGGACTTCATCACGGTTCACACTCCGCTTACCCCGGAAACCCGCCACATGATCGGCAAAGAGCAATTCGCCAGAATCAAGCCGGGCGTACGCATCGTTAACTGCGCTCGCGGCGGCATCATCGACGAGCTGGCGCTCGTGGAAGCGATCGATGCCGGCACGGTAGCGGGCGCGGCGTTCGACGTATTCGAGGAAGAGCCGCCTGCTGCGGATCACCCGTTCCTGAAGCATCCGAAGATTATCGTGACGCCTCACCTCGGCGCTTCCACGATAGAAGCGCAGGAGAACGTGGCGATCGACGTATCCGAGCAGCTGCTGCACATTCTGCGCAACGAGCCGTTCAAGAACGCCGTCAACATGCCTCCTGTCGCGGCTGACGTGCTCAGCAAGCTCGAGCCGTACTTCCAGCTCGGCAAGAAGCTCGGCAGCTTCTCGGCGCAGATCGCCGCCGGCGCGGTCAAGGAAATCGCCGTCTCTTACGCAGGGGAGCTGGCTGACGTCGATACGCAGCCGCTGACGCGCAGAGTCGTCGAAGGCGTGCTCGCCCATCACCTCGGCTCCGACCAGGTCAACGTCGTCAACGCGATGCACTTGGCCAAAAACCGCGGCGTCAACATCGTCGTCACGAAGTCTCACGCGACCAAGGGCTTCACGAACCAAGTCAGCGTCACGCTGCGCACGGACAAGGAAGAGCGTCTCGTCGCCGGCACGCTGCTGAACGGCTTCGGCCCGCGCATTACGCAGGTCGACAAGTTCCCGGTCGACGTCGAGCCGCAAGGACACATTCTGCTTATCTCGCATCACGACAAACCGGGTCTCATCGGCCGCGTCGGCACGCTGCTCGGCACGAAGGACATCAACATCGCCACGATGCAGGTCGGACGCAAAATCGTCGGCGGCGAAGCCGTCATGGTGCTGGGCGTCGACAAAGGCGTCACGAAGCAGGTGCTGAGCGAAATCTCCGCCCTTCCGGATTTGAACAACGCTAAAGAAGTTCACTTGTACTAAGAACGTCAAAAAGAGCTGTCCCATGGAATCAGAGCGCAACACTTAGAATCATCGATGCATATGTACCGGGGGTATGTATCTCGATGATCCAAGTTGCCTGATTTTCGGGGCAGCTTTTTTTGTTCCTAATTGCGGTCGCGAAGACTTAAAGCCAGGTTAACCTCCTGGATCGCCTCGCCCAGTCCGAGCTCACGGTATTGGCGCACATGGTCGTGCCACATCGCGACCGGGTCTTCGCCGCTGATGACGACTTTGATCAGATCCTCGAGCGGATTGATCATTGCGCTCAGCTTGTCCTTGGCCGGCGTGGACAAGGAATTGATCTTGTGGTACGCGGGCGTGGCCACCGCGTTGTTGATCAGCCACTCCATCTCGGACAAACTCTTCTGAATGTTCGCCTCTCCGTAGCTGATCTTGTTCAGCTCGTTCAGCCGGAACTCGGTCTCCTTGCCCCAGGATGCCAGCGACCGGAAAATCGGAATGGACGGATAGACGCTGGAGATGGCATCCGGTTGGCCGTTATGTTCGTCGATTGGCCGGATCATGACCGGGTTGCCGTCCTCCAGCCGATAATCGACGCCTTCCAGGCCGTAGCTGGTCAGCCTCTGTCCTTCCGGCGAGAGCAAATAGTCGTACAGCTTCAGCACCCTGCTCATCTTCTCGTCGCTGATGTTCGCATTGAAGAACGTCTCGGACCAATAAGTCTGCGCGACGTAATAGTAGCGATAGCCCTCCTCCGATAACCACATGCGCAGGATGTCGACCGAATCGTGGAAATCCTTGTTCGGCTGATAGTCGTTCCACAGCTCTTCCAATCCGCTCAGGCTGCTCGGAGTCGCGCGGTAGACGAGCGCGCCCGCCTGGCCCTGCGCGAACTTGGTCAAGGCGTCTTCTTCCTTCATATAGTAGAAATCCCGATCCAGCGCGCCGTTCTCGTACAGCTTTCGCAGCTGCACGACGACCTCGTCCATTTTGCGGGACGCGTAGTACGGAATCCACACGTTATCTTCGAACACCCACTGACCCGCCGCGAACTGGGGAAAAGTCGAGCTGAACGCCCAGGCCAAACCGTTCATCCCCGCTGCGGTCAGCCCGACGGGAGGCTGCTCCGAGCCGGAGTTCACCCTCCGGTTCGTGAACGTCGCGAGCATGTTGGAGAAGTCTTCGAAGTCGGCGATTTCCCGGATCAAAGCGTCTTTCATCCAATCCTTTCGGACGAACACGACCCTCTCCAGCATCCACAGCCGATTGGTCGGGTAACCGATTCGCGGCAGCATGTACAGCCGGTTGTCTTTTCTGAGCAGGCGGATATCGGGAATTTGCGCAATTTGATCGACGTAGGGGTACGGGGTCAGATCTTCCGGCAGAGGCTTGATCAGCCCGTGCTTGATCCATTCGTTGTAGATGCCGGGGGAATCGCTGGCGATGGAATGGGCGAACACGTCCGGCAGCTTGTCAGAAGTGGCCCACATTTGCAGCTTCTGATGGTAGTCGGACATCGTAATCTGGACCGGCTCGAACGTCACATTAAAGTCCTTCTCGATCTTCCGCAAGACAGGATCCTTGCCCTTGAAAGCGGTTGCGATATCCCAGAAGGCAATGGACAGATTCAGATGTTCGCCCATCGGCCGATCGCTTGCGGGAGTCGAAGTCAACGAACGCTCTACCGCGCTGAAGCTGACCGTGAATACGATCAGCAGGACGAGCAGTACGAACACGAGCTTTCTGGAGCGCTTCAATGCCTTCCCCCCTCGCAAGTCGGCCAACCGTCATCGGAACCTTTCGCTTCTATTATACCAATTATCCGATCAGTCCGCTGCGTTCTACGCTCTCTACGAAATACCGCTGCGCGAACATGTACAGCAGGATGATCGGCGCGATGAACAGCAGCTCTCCGGCGTTTTTGACAAGATAGGCGTACAACGGATCGGTCAGAGAGAAGGATGCCCACATGACCGGCAGCTTCGTCGACAGCACGTCCGTGGACGTCAGGAACAACGATACGAAATAATTGTCGTTCCATTGCCAGACGAACGAAAATAAAACGACCGTGACGATCGCCGGAATCGCGTTCGGCAGCATGATGCGGTAGAACGATTGGAACACGGTGCACCCGTCGATATACGACGCTTCCTCCAGTTCCGTCGGGATGCCTCTGAAAAATTGGCGAAAGATGAAAATAAACAAGCCGCTCTTGATGCCCATGCCGGTAATCGACTGTAAAATAAACGGCCAGTAGCTGTCCAGCAGATTAATGCCCCGCTGTCCGGTGAATAGCTCGATTAGACCAAAAACGTCGAAATAACGGTAATTGAGATATGTCGTGATCATAATCGTCTGCACCGGCACGATGATCGTGAAGATGACGCCGGCGAACAGCAGACCGCTTCCCTTGAATTGCAGCCGCGCGAAAGCGAAAGCCGCCAAGGAGCAGGACACCACCTGCATCGCCGTCGATACGCCGGCAATCGCAAAGGAGTTCCAGGCGGTCTTCGGGTAGCTGAGCGCCTGAAAAGCGATTCGGATCGTATCCAGCGTGAAGTTCTTCGGAATCCACAATACCGTCGTGTCGTAGATGTCCATCCGATCCTTGAAGGAGACGGACAATTTGAAAAACAGCGGATACAAAATAACGAAACAAAAACCGATGACCAGTATGGCTCGGACGGCCACCCAGCTCCAATGCTTCGCCCAGTAAATCGGATGGATCCGCTTGACCTGCTCGATCCACGCTTCCGCGCGGGGACGGACTGCTGGCTTCAAGGCGCCGCACCTCCTTAGTCATAAAACGGTTAATCGTAATAGAACACCTTGCGCGATATGAGCGTCGTCGTAAGGAGCAAAATAGTCGCAACTACGAGAAAATACACCCAGGCCATCGCCGCGCTCAAGCTGAAGTTAAGCGACTGGAACGCCGTATCGGTAATCATCTGGCTGAGCGCGTTGCGGCTGTAAGCGTCCACGATCGTGTACACCACGTTCGTCAGAAGGATCGGGCTGATCATCGGGAACGTAATTTTCCAGAAAGCTTCGTAACCGGTCGTGCCCTCGATCTTCGCCGCCTCGTAGAGCGAAGGCGAGATCGATTGGAGCGCCGCGAGGAAAATCAGAATTTGCACGCCCGAAGAGCTGATAATTTCATAGATTCGGTCTACCGAATCCGTAATGTAGCTAATAATGCCCTGCCCCGCCCCCGCTTCGAGCAGCATGCGCTGCAGCTCGAAGCTCGTAAAGAGAAAGCCGCCTTCGCCGGAAGTTCCGGTAATGGAAGAGGCGATGGCGTTCATCTGCGTGCTGTTCTCCAGCGATAAGACGGGAGCGGCCAATAGAACAGGCAGGAAGAAGATGGCGCGGGCGAATACCCGGCCGCGAAACTTCTGGTTAATCAGCGTCGCCACGAACAGGCTGAAGATCGTGATCGACGGCACGTTGATGACGATGTCCGTGATCGCCTCCGTCAGCACGCGGTTGAAGGTCGGATGCGTGCGGAACAACTCCCGGTAGTAGGCGAACCCTTCGTAGCTCGTATCGAATCCCCCTTTGCCGAGCGTCAGCGAATTCAGGCTGTACAGGAACGATTCGTACAGCGGAACGACAAACAGGAACAGAAATCCGAGCAGCCAGGGCGACACGAAGAGCATCCCCAGCGCAGCCTTCCGTCTTCTTAGCGTCATACGTGCGCGCTTCATCCTCCTTCACCGCCGATCACGCGGTAGCCCCGGGCTTCGATCGCCGTTCCTTGGGCCGTCACCGCGGCTTTATTGTAATTCACGATAATTTTCAAGCCTTTCTCGTAAGTCGTTTCGTAGACGCCGTCCGCCAGCTTGCGATGGCCGGCGATCGTCTGACCCTGTACCTGGCTCAGCACGGCGTTCGCTTCCTTGTAGAGCCCGACGGCCTCTTCCAGCCAATTGCCGTAATGCGACGAGTACAAATGATTCAGCCTCGTATCCCGAATGACCGTCGGCTGCTCGTAGAACCATTGGTAGAACGCGAACGAGCCCGTCTCGAGCATCTTCAGCAGGGCCGATCTCGGGTCCTGGTCTCTGCCATGGTTAATCGGCGCTCCCGCCAGATCCGCGTAGCCGCGCAGCACGATCGAGTAGAACGGAACTTCTTCGGAAGCGATGTTGAATTTGCTGCTCTCCAGCGGCGCGTTCGCGATCGTTCCGGCGTACGGAATCGCGTAGGCGTTGCCGCCATTGACCAGAATCCGTCCGACGCTGTCCTCGATCTCTCGCAGGACGTCGGTTACGATGCCGACGGCTTCCTGACGATTCAACGTATCCCGCGGCGTCACGTCGCTGTTCAGATCCTCTCCGAGATCTCTCAGCGACACCCCGCCGGCCCGAAACGGCGCATAGTCGTCCAGGAACCCGGAGACGACGTCCGTCAGCTTGCGCGGCGACAGCAAATAATGGCTGCTCGAGTCCGGGTTGGTCGTCACGATGTCGCGGCTGTAGCTTCGGGCCGACTTGCGGTTCAGAAACCGCGCCGCGTCGCGCGATGCGCGGAAACCTTTGCCGTTCACGTACACTCTCTGGAACGCCGCGTCGGGATACAGCTCGATGTTGCGCTCGCGCACGTAAGCGATCAGATCGGCGAAGCCTTTCCGTCCGCCAAGGGCGGAATCCGGCTTTACCGTGTCGGGCAGCGAGTGGTAATAGCCCTTGTTGAACCACCCGGAATATTTCAAGCGGATTTGATAGATTCCGCGCGCTTGCAGCGCGTCCAGCAGGTCCATCGCCTGCCCGAACGTCGTAACGGGCTCCACCGCCTTGTAAGGAATGCCGAGAAACGTTTGGCGAACGGGAATGGAACCGATCAGTTCCAGCACGAACGGCGTATCGCTCGTCTTCTGCACCCGCGTCAAGCCGTACCGCTCGACCAGATAGTTCCGGTAATAATGCGCCATGCCGACGTAATCGGCCGACTCCCCGGCCAGAAAGCCGTACCGCACCGCAATCCCGCCGTCGTACGTCTGCGAATACTTCGGAATTTGCCGCGTTACGGAACCGGCCCTGAATTCCACGGGCTCCATATTTTTGATCCGGAACGAGGCGCCTACCCGGTTGTAGCCGTTCAGCTTGCCGCTCGTATCGGCCAAGATACTCGCCATCGCGTCCCCCTGCTCGATAATGGCGAACATCGCATGGTCGCCCTGCTTCATCCCGAAGACGGGAAGCCTGGACAGCTGCGTATATTGCGCCTGAACCAGCTCGCTGGCCAGAGGCGTCTGATCCTCTCCGTACAGCGGCGCCTCGTATGCCCGGGCTCCCTTGTTCGTGTCGTTCAGCGCGATCAGCGCACCTGAGCCGTCCGGAACGAACATATAGCCCTCCTCCCGCATGCCGGCCGCTCCGAAGAAGGGCAGCAGCTGTAATTTGTGCAGCGGGAACGCTTCCGTGTCTTCGAGCAGGGCGGTGTCGATTCGGACGACCAGATTTCCCCCCTCAAGCTCGTAGTCGATCGGGACGACGAAGCGCGGCGCCAAATTTCCTCTCTCCTCCGCAGCCCCCGCGGATTCGTTATCCAGCTTCGCCTCCTCGGGCGTGTAGCCGATCGACTCGAGGATGGCGACCACGTCCTTCACGATGTAATCCTGCATCTCCTTGCGCTCGTATTGGTTTTTGGCCTCATTGAAGAAAAATCGGGAGCGCAAGCGGCTTCGTACCGAGTCGTCCTCGATTTGTCCCAAAATCCGTTCCTCGAACCTCGTCTTGCCGACCGCCTTCGGGATTGCGCCGAGCCCTTTGTCCGAGCTGCCGATCTCATATACGACGCGAACGCCGTTAGCGGTCGGGACGATCTCGAACTGTCCTTTCGCGACACTCTCGGAAACGTTGTTGATGAACGATTCGTGCCCGCGGTCGTTATAGTAGGACACAATCAACTGGGAGGCCAGCTCCGCTTTGTTGACCGACGCGGCGATAGGGTCCTCTTCCCGGTCCGGCGGATTGGAAGACCAGAGTCGACCGCTGCGCTTCTCTCTCACGGCCACTTCCGTCGTCTTATCGTTGAGCAGAAGCTCCAGTTCCCCGTTGGCCGCGATCATCCGCATGCCTGCGGGCGTCGCCGCGGCCGACGAGGAGATCGTCACTTCGCGCCTCGCCGTCTCTGCTGCCGCCCCCTTTTCGACGATGACGTTCGCCTCCTCGCGCCCTCCCGCTTCCGTCTGCGCCTGAAGGACGACTCCGTTCGCAATGACGGCCGCCGCAAGGCAGCAGCAGGTCAAGACTGCCCACTTCCTTCTAATGCTCATGTTCGCACCTCCTAGAGCCTTGCCCGAATCTCTGTCGCGACGGAAATGATAAACGCGGTCATCTGCTGCAGCAAGCTGAAGATGAGAATGCCCAGAAACACGACGAACGCCATCACGACCAACGTAAGCAGCAGAGTAAGCGCCGTTTTGAAAATCGAATACTGATGCACTGTCATCAGCCCGACAAACAGCAGCCAGAGAAACCAGATCGCGGCAATCGTCTCGATCAAGTAGTAGAACGGCGCCTCGTCCAGCGTAATCATGTTGCTGAACGCAATTTGCGGCGCATACACCAGGACGAGCGGAAGCATCGCATAGCCGACCGTCATGACGATCTCGCGGAACTTGCCCTCCCCGTCCATCAGCGTCGTCAGCGACCAGTTGGAGACGCAGAACAGGAGGAAAGGCATGACGATATAGATGAGTTCGTCCATGCTGTTCAGTTCGTCCGGCTTGTTGAAGTTGACGACGAAACCGGCATACTGCCGTTTCAAGATCATCGTCACGATAAGCGCCAGCACGATGAACAGAGCGATCTTGACGCGGCCTTTGCCTTCGTACTTCAGCTCCCAGAAGCCGCTGAACGGCCTGAACAGCGTATAGAAGGGAGCCCTCGCCACGCCCGCGTCGACAAAATAAAGCTGCGGTCGCCGCCTTGCCCAGTAGACGCGGCCCGCGATCGCAAGCGCAGCCGCGCCCAGCCCAACCATCATGATCGTCCCGAAATGGTTCCAGACGACTTCGCTGCGATAGCGTTTGAACGCCTCCGAATAATACTTCCGATTGTTGCCGTTCTCGAAATAGCTCATCGCCAGCTTGTTCTCGTTTTGCTTCAGATGAGCTTTGCCCATCCCGATGTAAGCAATGTCGAAGTTGGCGTTCAGGCGCAGCACTTCTTCCCAAGCGGCCGCCGCCTCCTCCGCCCGGCCGTTGAAGTTCGCCTTGATCGCTTCGCGGATCAGCGCTCCGTATCTTGTGGGAGCGAATATCGTCAGACGGTTCATCTCATTGTCCAGCACCGCCATTCGATCTCCGAGCATGGCGATGGCGATCGGTTTCTGAAAATAATTTTCATGCGTGCCGACGCCGCCGAATTGATACAGCAAATTGCCGTCGCGGTCATAGGTGAAAATACGGTTTCTCTTCGAGTCGAGCCCGCTGTACATGCCGCCTTCGTCGGTGACGATGTCAATGAACCGGGAGCTTCCTTCGTTCCGAAGCGCCGGGGCATCGGTCTGCGAAGCATCCAGCGGGATGACAGACACGTCGCCCCTCGGGTCGAAATAACCTTCGCGGCGCAAAATATCTTCCCCCGCCGGATTAAACCGCTTGATCGGCGTACTGGCGTTGATCTCGGAGGAAACCGCGTAGATGAACCCCCGTTCGTCCAGGTCGAGGTTGCTGAATTCGACCGGAAGGAACAGCTCCATCTGCTCCGTCTGCTCCCGGGTCGATATTCTTTTCCACAGCAGGTCGGCCGGACTGAATCTCACTTTGTTCGTTCCGACGTATCCCTTGAAGCTGCCGCCGGCGTCAAGCTCCATAATGCCTTCGTAGGCGCCCTGAGCCACGACGTAAATCCGGTTCGTCCGGTCCACGTTGAGCTTAAGCGGAAAGTATTGAAAATCCTGCGGGATAATATTGGACTCCGGAGGTCCGAAGGCGGCGATAAACGTTCCCTCGTTGCTCAGCTTGACGATTCTGCCGTTGAAGGTGTCCGCCACGTAAATATCGTTTCTCGCATCGACGTAGACGCCGTAAGGCTTGTTGAAGCCGTCGCTTCTCCCCCCGTAATCGAAGCCGTCGATCACGCGGATCAGATGGCCCGATTCGTCCAGGCACACGATCCGGTTGTTGCCCGTATCCGCAATGTAGATACGCCTGTCCCCCGCCGCGAATACGTCCTGCGGAACGTTGAAATGGCCGATGCCCAGACTCGTCCCGGTAATCTTCTTCTCGGCCAAATACGGATACGGAGCGGGCTCCGCTTCCCCCCAGTAGGAATAATTGTAGCCGTGATCGGGCAGCGCGTAAGCCGGGGCGCAGAAGCCGAACAGGAAGCAGATCAGCCCTATAATCCTCGCTATGCTCCTTGCGGAAGCCAAGCGCTCACCCCCTCTCTGAGTTAATCTTTCAGCCCCGAAGTCGACATCGTCTGGATAACGCTTCGCTGGGTCAAGATGAAGATCGCGACCGGCACGAGCATCATAATGAGCGCCGCGGCGGCCATCGGTCCCGAGCGTATAAAGCCTCCGGACAAAATTTGGCTGAAGGCGTAATCCATCGTTTTCAACTGCTCGCTATAGACGAACGACGCCCCCTGCGCTCCGCTGCCCGTTCCCCACAAGCCTTTGAAGGAGAAAATAATCAGCGTCAGCCACGCCGGCCTGACCATCGGCATGATGATCGTCCAGAAAATCCGGTATTCGCTCGCCCCGTCGATTTTGGCCGCTTCGATCAAGGCGTCCGGAATTTGCTCCATGAACTGCTTCATCAGGAACAAGCCGAGCGAAGTGGCCAGCGCGGGGAAAATCAACGCCCAGTAGGAATCCAGCAGGCCAAGCCACGTCACGGTCAAGTAGTTCGGAATGGAGGTAACCTGGGACGCGAACATGAGCGACAGGATGACGACCGCGAACAGAAAGCCGCCGCCCGGCAGCCTGAGCTTCGCCAGCGGGTAGGCCGCCATGGACGCCAGAATGACATGTCCCGCCGTTCCCGCGAAGGCGACAAAAATCGTGTTGAATACGTAGCGCGACAGCGGAACCCACGAATTGGCGAAAATAAGCGTCAAGTCATAGAAGTTGTCCAGCGTCGGCGAGCGCACGATAAACGTGGGCGGGAACAGAAACATCTCGTCCAGCGGCTTAAGCGCCGTGCTGACCATAAACACGAACGGAACGGCCATGAACGCGCCCGCGCCCGAGAGCAGCACAAACAAGGCGATATCGACCGGCCAAGAGCGGTTGAGCTTCTTCTGCCGCCTTAATCGAATTCCGAATCCGAGCCTCATCGGTCAGCCCCCCACTTTCCGCAGCAATTTCTGCACGACCAGGTTCGTTCCCAGCATCAAGGCGAACAGGAAGGTCGCGACCGCGCTGGCGTACCCCATCTCGAACCGGATCGTTCCGAAGTCGTTCAAGTGGGTCACGATCGTATGCCCCGCATATTGGGGACTCGGGAAGCCGACCAGGCTGGTGGCGACTTCGGCGACCGCGAAAGACGCCGTAATCTGCATGACCGCGCCGAACATCAGCATCGGGCGCAAGGACGGCAGCGTGATGAACCACAGCTCCTGCCAGCGATTGCGGATGCCGTCGATCGCCCCCGCTTCGATCAGCGTCATGTCCAGGCCTTGCAAGCCGGCGATAAAGGCGAGGAACGCGGTGCCCAGGCTGAGCCACAGCTGAACGACCATAATGATGGCCAGCATGTACTTCGGGTCCTGGAGCCACTGGATCGGCTCCAGAATAAACCCCCATTTCATCAAAAACGCGTTGGCATAACCGAAGGAATCGCCGGAAAAGGCCACCTGCCAGATCAGGAATACGTTCCCCGAGATGGACGGCGCATAGAAGAGCAGCGTGACGAAGGAGCGAATTCCCGGAGACAGCTCGTTGATCAGCCAGGCCAGGAAGAAACAGGCGACATAGCTGAGCGGTCCGGTAATCGCCGCGAACAGCAGCGTATTCTTGAGCGCGATAAGAAACACTTCGTCCTTCACGAACAGATTGGCATAATTGTCCCATCCGACCCAAGTCGGCGGCTCCAGCACGTTAAAGTTCGTAAAGCTGAGGCCGAACGCCATCAGCACCGGAAAGGCGGTGAACAGAAAGAACAAAATAAAATACGGGGCAAGCAGCACGTAGCCCTGCCGTTTGATTCTGATTTCGCCGATCAGGCGATTCAGCCTCCCCCGCCCGGCGCCGGGCCGACGCGCCGTCGTTCCGGCTTGGCCGCGCCATTCAACGCCCGCGCCGCTTCTGTCGGATGCTGCCGGCATCGCGCTTCGCCTCCCTTCCTCTAATTCGGCAAGCCGAACTCGGTCCGTTTTTTGATCATTTCTTCGTTAATGTGCCGCGTGTACAGATCGATCGCTTCCCGCGGATCTTCGTTGGAGATGACGACGCTGCGAAAGGCGTTGTCCAGATGCCGCCCCGTAAAGTAGCCTCCGGCGACTTCCGGAATGCCCTGCGCCCATTGCCATTGCTCCATCAGCGTGTTGTAGTCCTTCACTTGCCACGGAATGCGGGCAACGGCTTCCAGGTTGGCCGTCGGATAGCGTCCGCCGGGTCCGAAGATGCCTTCCATCTCCAGACTGTATTGGGCCTGAACGTCCGCGCCGGTCCACCAATCGAGGAAGGCCCATGCCTCGTCCTGCCGCTTGCTGTCCTTCAGGATGACCGCCGTCGATCCGTTGGCGGCAACGTCCCTGCGGATCGATCCGTCGGGCTGGCGAACGCCCGGCACGAGCGTGAACTCCCATAGCCCGTTCAGCTCCGGCGCGGCGACGCTGATAATGTTGAACCTCGTATAATCGGCGATCGCGATCGGCATCTCGCCGCTGCGGAACCGGTTGACGAAATCGGTCGTAAGCGGCAGCTTGTAGGTCGTGTACAGCTCCGTCCAATCCAGGAACGTCTTGACCGCCACTTCCGTATCAAGCGCGCTGGCTTTGCCGCCTTCGCGATACAGCTCGCCTCCGTTCTGGTAGAGCATCATGCCGTAAGTGGCATTGACGGGAAGCGCCGCGCTCTCCTGCACATTGGAGCCCAAGCGGACGAGTACCTGAATCGGAAAACCGAACAGCAAATTTTGCTTCTGCAACTCGGGAATCAGTTCGAACACGTCATCCCACGTCTGCGGAATCTGCACGTTCAGCTCATCCATAATGTCCTTGCGGTAAAACAGGACGGGGAAGCTTTGCTCCATCGGCAAACCGTATACGCCTTCGTTGAACGTATAGGGAACGAACGCGCTGTCGTGGAAGCGGCTCTTCACCCGATCGAACCCGGGAAATCGGGACATATCGGCGACGGCGCTGCGCAGAGCGTAGTTGACCGGCTTGTCGTCCGTCAGCGAGAACGACACATCCGGGCCGCGCCCCGCCAGCATCGCCTGCAGCAGCACGCCTTCCGTCACCACCTGGATATCGACGGCTATGCCGGTGTCGGGAGTGAACGATTCGTCGATCAGCCTTTTGACGATTTTGGCCTGATCCAGCCCCTGCGTCATCCACAGGGTGATCTTCTTCGTCCCTTCGTTGGAAGCTCCCAGCTGATTAAAATCCGTAAAGAAGGAATGCAGGAACGCGTTCGTCTGATGCTTCACCTTGCCCAGAAAATTCGCCTCCGCGGCCGGCAGCTTCCGATCCGGCGAAGCGACGACCAGATAGTCCACCGACAGCGGCATATAGTTGACGGAATAGATCCAATCCCCCAGCGAGCTTGTATTGGATTTGAACGTCTCCAGCCGGCGCGCGATCGTCTCCGGCTTCTCGGCCATGTCTCTCAGCTGGTAGACGAGACGCTTCAAAGCCGCGGTGCGGTCGCTGCTGCCTCCGGCAATCTGTTCCGCGCGACGCGCGACGGACTCGAGAATGTCGGCCTGCCCGGCGAGGACGTCGAGCAGCTCGGGAATTTTCAACTCCAACTGGTAATCCCTGAATTCGTCAGGAACGGTGCCCGTCACCATAATGATGCGGCGATAGATTCGGTTGAGCTCAAGAACGCTCGATTCGACGGTTCGCAGCAGCAAGGCCATGTCTCCGAGCGTTACTTCCATCTTGATCTCGTGCTTGCCCTTCGTCAGGTAGAAGGAATACGGCGTCTTCCCGTCCCCGAGCCGGTTCATTTGCCAATTCGTCGAGAACGGAAAGCCGATGCCGGCCATCTCCCGGAACGGCAGCTTTCCGTCGATATACAGCTTCCGGTAGGAAGTCACGCCGCGCTGATAGCTTTGCTTGTACTTGACGCCGATATGGTAAAGCCCGTCCTCCGGGACATCGATTTCCCAGGTGATCCAATCGCCGGCTTCCGACCAGTTGTAGCCGCCGATCGTGTTCAGTCTGATCCGGGACACATGATACGGCTCCGTAGCCGGACTGCTGCGATCCATCATCGGGTACAGCACCTGGCTCGATTTCAGCTCGGCTTGTTCGCCCTGCACTTTGATCAGCGCATCCGCGGCGTCCTTGTAGCCTTGCGCCTCGTACCGGGAAGCGACGCTCGCGTAGCTCTCCGCTTCTTCCGGCTGCGCGATTCTCAAGTAATCGACGAGCATTTTTTCCTTGGCGGATACCAAAGTAATCGTATGGCTTCCTCGCGACAGGTAAAACAAGTAGGGATCGGTGTGGCGTCCGTCAGAGCTTTGCACGAATACGTCCTGCCACATCGGGCGCTCCGCCTGCCTGGCGTGCATGTCGTTGTCCCGCTCGTCGCGGGTCGTCTCTCCCGAGCTGGCCCACACTCTGCGAAACACCAGATTTCTGCTCTCGGCGAACGGCAGCTCTCCGTCGATCCGCAGTTCGCGGTCGATGTCGGCCCCCTTCCCTTCCACCGGGTAGTAGCGGATCGCGATGCCGTACAATCCGTCTTCCGGCACCTCGACCTGCCACGTGACGCTGCCCGACTCGCCGGTCTCCACCGCGTTGACGGGCCGATCTTCCAGCCGGCGCACGAGCTTCGGCTCCATCTCTTCCGCGCTCGCGTAGCTTCCTCCCGGAACGATCAGCTCGACGTCCGGTCTCGGCGCGTCCCGATATTGCGCCAAATACCGGTCGTAGCCGCCTTCCGCCTTATTGCCCAGATCGCTCTCCGACCAATCGCTCGCGGGCGCCGCCTCGACGGCGAACAGCCCGCGATAGGGCTGGGGCAGCAGGAGCATGACCGCCAACGTCGCGAACAGGACGACTCTGGCTGTCTCGTATTTTCTCGTCTGAACCATGCGGACTCTCCTTCCCGCTTAAGAGAGACACCCCAACAGTGTTAAACCGATTGGGGTGTCCGCGGCTTTGGGTATGAAACGGCGCCTACTTCTTCAACGTGACGTCGATCGCGGCTTGCGTCAGCGGTTTGATGCGCGCCAGCTCGCTTGACGGCGTTCCTTTGCCCGCCATAATATTGTTGATCGCCTCGCTGAAATAGTTGCTGAAGCCCTCGTACGCATAGAATTGAAGTACGGTGCCGTTGCCCAGCATTTTCCGCAGCGTGTTAAGCCCCTCCTGATTCCGGAAGTTCGCTTCCTCGGCGCGAATGACGCCGTCGAAGCCCTTCTCGATATCCCTCTCGTAGAGCTCCTTCCACACCGCCATCACTTCGCGCGGATTTTCCGCGTCGGCCATCAGATGCCACATATTGATCGTCGTCGGCACGACGTAGTTGTCCGCCCGCGGTCCTTTCGGGAAGAAGACGTAGCCCCAATCGTCGGCCATGCTGCCGTTGAAGTCGTACGCCGCCCAGCGGTAACCGGGATAAAACAATACCGTGCCTTCGGTCCATGCTCCTCCGACGACTTTATGAACGTTGTACAGATCGGATACGAACTGGATCGCTTCGAGCGCTTCCGGCGCGTCGTACGTAATCTGGTCGTCCTTGGTCACGAATGCGTTGTTGGAGTAAATAAACGGAATCGCGAGGCTCGAAGGCGAGTCGTATTGCGATACGCCGAACACGCCGTCCTTCGTCACCGCTTTGGCCATCTCGAGGAATTTGTCCCACGTCCACTCGCCGCGCTCCTGCAGCTCGTAAGGATCCTCGAGTCCGTTGCGCTGAACCAGCGTTTTGTTGTAGTAGAAGCCGTGGCCGTTGTTGTCCTTGTCGGTGAAGCTGTATTGCTTGCCGTTGTATTTGCCGTAGTTGAGCATAATGGAGTTCCAGTTCGGATCCGCCATGTCGACCAGGTCGTCAATGTTGCGAATGTAGCCTTCGCTGACCATCTTCGGAATCGACCACTCGAGCGGAATCATGATGATGTCGGCGAACGGCTGTCCCGCTACCGAAGTCGTAATGATGCGCGATTGAATTTCCCCGAACGGAACGGTGACGTACTCGATTTTGACGTTAAACTTCTCTTCGGCTTTCTTCTGTCTCTCGATCTCTTCCTCGGAGAGATAGTTTTCCATGCCCCACCATTGTCCGATCCGGATCGTCCTGCCTTTCAGATCGATCGGACCGTCCGAAGGCGCAACCTCGGGCTCTTCGGCAACGGCGGAAGGCGAGCTCGCCTCGGCGTCCGTCGCCGAAGCGGACGGCGACGCCTGCTCGGAAGGCTCGTTCGTCGAACCGCCCCCCGAGCACGCCGCCAGCGCCAGCATGACCGCTACCAGCATCGTCGAAAGCCATCTTATCCTCATTCTTCGTCCCCCTACTGGAATAGTGTAGAAGCCGTTTCGAAAGCGGTTTCATTTGCTTCCGGTTTTATTGTATCGGATAAGCGCGGGCGAAGAGTATTTAGCGGAATGCATACTTTTCGTACATACAGCCTCGTGCGCGGCAGGGACGAAGCCGAAATAGGCAGGGGAGTTAACCGGAAGATCTAAAAAATGTACATACTCGCCTATTTCATCTCCGCGCGGTATTGCGACGGCGTTTTGCCGACGATTCTTTTAAATATTTTCGTAAAGTAGAAGTAATCGGGATATCCCGCCTTCTCCGCGATTTCGCCGACCATCAGATCGGTGTCCGTGAGCAGTTCGCAGGCGTAGGTAATGCGCAGCCGGGCGATGTAGGAGGTGAACGTATCGCCGACTTCTTTTTTGAACAACTGGCAAATATAGCTGGGGTTCGTATAAAATTTGGCGGACAGGCTTTGGATGGAGACGTCCTGGAGATAGTTGTGGTTGACGAATTGCAAAATGGCGCGGAACGTCTCGTTGCCGGACTCCTGCGAATCGAATTCGGGAGACTCCAGCATATAGCGGCTGACGAACTGGCGCAAATAATGAAGCATCTCCGTCAGCGAGACGAAGCCGGTCAGCAGCAGCTCATGGCTGTACAGCATGCGGTCGGACATGTCCGACCGGAAGCGGTGGTACATGAGGGAATGCACCATATTGTACAAATGCAGCGCGTGCTTGACCGCCAGGCCGCCTTCGCGGAACACCCCGGCGATCCCGTCGAACGCACGGTTCGCCGCGGCGAGATCGCCCTCGCGGATGGCGTCTCCGAGCCGCTTCATCGCGTCGTGGAACGCTTCCTTGTCCGGCTGCGCGTCATGGAATATTCCCGGCGCGCCGGCAATGAAGTATCGATCGGCCGCCGCGTTGGCCGCATCGACCGCTTCTGGCAGCTTGCCGATATCCGTCACCTTCCCGCTAACCCCGACGCCTCGCAGATCGCCCGCCAGCTCTCGTTCGATCTCCTTGGCGGCATTGTCCAGCCGATTCCAGGGGGCGACGAACAGCTGCTTGTATTTGCCGATCTTGACGTTCAGCATGCCGAGCGAAGCGCGCCCGGTCGCCGGCACGCCCAAGGCGCAGACGATCGCGCAGATTCCGTCGTCCGGCTGCGCGGACAAACCGTAAGCGTTCAATTCCTCCAGCAGATCCTCCCGATAGTCGTCGTGCGGCGTTTCCAGGAACGCTTGCAGCGCCCTTCCTCTCTCGAGCGGTCCGGCCGTTCTCGCGTCTTTCTCTCGTTTGATCTTCTTCAGAATCGAGACGATCTCGTTCTCGTCGAACGGCTTCAGACAGTACGCCAGCGCGCCGTACGTCAGCGCCTTCTGCGCGTAGGCGAACTCCGCGTAGCCGCTCACCACGATGTAGTGCGCCCGATGATTGGGCAGCTCGCTGCCTTTCTTGATCAGGTCCAGGCCGCTCATGCCCGGCATGCGGATATCCGTAAACACCGCGTCGGGCCGGATGGCGTCGATCATGGACAGCGCTTCGCTTCCGCTCAGCGCCGTTCCCGCCACCTCGAAGCCGTGCCGATGCCAATCGACGCTCGCCTTCAAGCTTTCGATCACCCAAGCTTCGTCGTCAACAAGCAAAATTTTATATCGCATGAAGCATTTCTCCTTTCGTCGACAGCTTCACCCGGACGGTCGTGCCGCCCCCCTCCTTGCTTGCGATCCTTAGTCCGTATGCCGGACCGCAGATCATCTTGATTCTGGCGTTCACGTTGGCGAAGCCGATGCTGTGTCCCCCTTCGCCCCCAAGCCGCGCGCGATAATCCTCGTCCGACAACGCCGTCCGCAGCCGTCCGAGCCGCTCTTCGTTCATCCCGACCCCGTCGTCCTCGACAACGACGATCAAGTCGCTGCGGTCGTCCAAGTACGACTTGATTCGGAGAACGCCGCGGTCCTCCTTCGGCTCCAGGCCGTGATATACGGCATTTTCGACGATTGGCTGCAAAATCATTTTCGGCACCGGGCATTCAAGACAATGCGCGTCGACCTCCAACTCGACGCTGAACCGCGAACCGAAGCGCAGCCGCTGAATGTGGAGGTAGGATTCCACGACGGCCAGTTCCGTCTGGAGCGGCACGATGCCTTCCCCTTTAATGCTGTAGCGGAATATGCTGCCGAGCGAAGCGGCGGCTTCCCGGATCTCCTGCGCTCCCTTGACGGCGGCCATGCCTTTGATCATTTCCAGCGTATTGTACAGGAAGTGCGGATGGATCTGGCTGCGCAAATACGCCAGCTCGGCCTTTTTCTTCTCCAGTTCCACGCCGTACAGAGTCGCGTGCGTATCGAGCAGTTCCCGTGTCAAGGAGTCGATTTTATTCAGCATGTTGTTGAACTCGGTGGCCATCAGGTTGATCTCCACGTAGCCGTCCAGATCGATTCTGCTCTTCAGCTTGGCCAGATCTCCCCGCTTCACGGTGCTCATGAAGTTGATCAGCTTCTTCAACGGAAGCAGAATATTGCCGGTAATCGCCTTGAACAGCATCGTCATCACGACGCCGCCGATCAGGAACATGACGATGAAGAAGATGCGTATCGCATTCATGTCGCGCATGACCGCGTCTTTGGGAATCATGCTGACGATCGCGCTCTTCATGTCGGGCAAATACTCCGAGTGGGCGATATAGGTTTCTCCCTCCCACTTCACCTCGCGTTTGATCGAACCGTCGCGCCCGGCTCCCAGCAGCTCCAGATCGTCGATCATGCGCAGCGATTCGTTGCCGGAGACGACCTTCCTCTGCCAATCGACGAAGAAGGACATCGTGTTCATTTCCGTAGACAGATCGCTGATCTCGCCCAGCAGCGCCTGCGGGGAAACGACGAAAAACAGCGTTCCAATCGTGTCGTTAAACCTTTCTCCCGGCTGCGAATATTTGATTTTCGACCCGATCAGGAACACGTTCTCCATCTCGTAATGGCGTCCGAAGTTTTGCAAGCCGTAATAGTGAAAGAACTTCCCTTCCGTAATGGCGCCTTGGTAGGCTTTCGTCAGTCCCCTCCCCCCGGCGATATCGATCCAACGCCCGTCTTCCCCATGAATGACAATATCGAGGATGCCCTCCTTCAGCGTCCTCGAATTGATAAACAAGCTGTCTACCCGTTTGGAGAGCATAAAGCTCTGCGCCTTGTCCGGTTCGATCAGAAAGTTCTGCACGTCCATATTAAAGGCGATGTTCATCATCAGACGCTCCAGAACGTCCTTGTTGGAGTGAACCGTCTGCCGCATCTGCAAAATCAGGTCTCCGGTCAGCTTCTCGTTGTTGGAGCCGATGATTCTGGCCATCTGCAAGTAGCTGGCCGACAGAATCGCCATCACGACCAGGGCGATCAGGCAAGCAATAATGGAGATTTGGGAACGAATCGTCAACTTCCGCAGCAAGTTCACATCGATCACTCCATTCCGGTTGCCGGGATCGGCTCAGGCTGCCTTGCCTGGCCGCCGCTTCAGCTTCCCGCTTCGCCGGCCGAAGCCGCCTCCAGCAGCTTGCGTCGTACGGCTCGAAAATGCACCGGGTCGGTATTCGCCTCGGCGAAGCCCGTCATGCAGCTTCGCACGATCCCGTCGGCCAAGCCCGAATCGGACCGCGCCGCGATCCGCAGCAGCTCGAAATCCTCCGCTCCCGCTCTCATCGCCTCCAGTCTCATGCTGAGCCACGGCCCGTCATCCCCCGGATAGACGATATGCGTATCGCCCGCGGGCACCCTCTTGCCGTGCACGCCGGGAGCCAGCATCGGATTGTTCGACTCGAACGGATCTTGATCGCGCAAATAGTAGTTAAAGCCCCAATGAAGATAGCCCTCCAGACCGTACAGAAAGTTGCCCCAATGCAGCAGCCTCGTCTTGAGCAGCGGCAAGTCCATGAATCGGTTCAAGTAATAACCGCCCGGATTCCAGCACGTATAGAACCACAGCTTGTCGCCTCCGGCGCGAATTCGCTCGTAGTCCGCCAGATTGCGCTCGAAATCCCGGTTGGTCGGCACCCAGATGTCCAACGCGCCGTCCAATCCGGTATCGACTACGGCGTCGACGAGCGGAACGCCCGGCATATGCTTCCGGACGATGCCGGACAACACTCTGTAATCCTGCGCGGATTGCGCGATCGGCTCGTCGGCGATATGCTGATCGACGAGATCCAGCCAGCCCTTGTCCGCAAGGAACCTCCGCCATGCGTCCAAGTATTGCGACAGGAAGGCATAGCCCTCCGGACTCGTCGCTTCGACGCTCCGGTCGTACGCCAGGACGAACCGCGGGTCTTCCCAGCCATCCCGAGTCGCGACATGCCCGCCTTCAATGCGCGAGAACCCCAGCTCCAGAAACAGCAAGATCAGGCGCTCCGCCCGGGAGAAGTCGAAAGCGTATGCGCCTTCGCCGGATTCGCGAATCTCGACCAGCTCGGAATCGACGATAAAATGAGTCTGCCTCGTCCGGCGCATCGCCTCGCCGTAGCGGCGCACCATGGCCCAGAACTGCTCCGACCACTTCTCCAGCCCGTGCCGGCCGGCGATGTTGCCGAGCGAATACCAGTTCGTCAGCGACAGCGTCTCCCGCTTCGGGACGACGGCGGCGAATACTTCCAGCTTCACGTGAACCGCTGCGCGGCGCCCGCCGATCTCGAATCTCAGCTCGCCGGCGTAGCTCTGCGGCGGCAAAGCTTCATCGACGCGAAAGCAGACGTAGAGCGCCGCCCTGGCCCCGTCGACGCGGAAAGCGTTCCCGACCGGACGCAGCGCGTCGTACACTCTGAACGGCGCAAGCCGCGACGCATAATCGGCAGGAGTGCCTACCGGCACGGTGGAGTAATCGGGACCGGTATTCTCGCTGACCTTCGCGTCGAGCAGCCGGTACATCTCGACCGCTTCAAGGAGCGGGGAAGCGGCCGATTCGGGAATCCACTCCCAAGCCATCTCCCCGCCCGGCTCCAGCCCGTCCCACAGAAGCTGGCAGCCGATGTACGTTCCCCGCGCCGCTTCCAGCGCGATATCTCGCGCTCCGTCCGCCGCAATCTCCGTATCCGGATACAGCCACTCGTTCGCATCGTACGTCTGCCATTTCATAGACTCATCCTCCCGCGTTCCTGTTATAGCTCTAGGGCGTGTATGCATACTCCGAGGATAGCAGATGTTGCCGAATTTTCGTTCCATGCAAGAAACTTTTGTGAAGGCGTACTGGAGGTACGTCAAGCAAAAGTGACGAAGCAGGGGGCGAAAAGGCGGTGATAGATGCCTCTGAGCGGGTTTGCATACACGCCCTAGCATAGCTTCAATCCGGGGCGGAGGGTATGTGCGGTCTGCAGTCATTTTCGTACATACCCTCCATGTGTCACGCTCCGCCCTTCGGGAGATGAACGGGCAGCTCGGCGAGGCTCCCGTCGTTCTGGCGAATCCAGGTGTCGAAGCTTCGCTCTCCGGCCTTCAGACGGATGACGCGGGCCCCCGTCTTGAAGCGATCCCGCCGCGCTCCGTCGATGTAGCTCACATACCGCGTCGACCGGCCGTAGCAGAGACGGATGCCGTGCAGCTCGCCGCTGTAATCGTTGGCATGGTCGTGGCCGACGAACGCGCCCATGACGTCGCCCATCTCCAGCATGGCGGCGAACAGACCCGAATTCACCCGGGGAGAGCTGATCCCTTCGAAGCAGTGGCCTTCGCAAGTCCGCGTCTCCCATACTTCGCGATACTCGGGCAGCGGGATGTGGAAGAAAGCCAGCGAAGGCAGCGGAACTCCGCCGTTGGCCGCGGTCCGTCTGCCGGACTCCGCCGCGTACCATTCGATCTGGTCTCTGCGAACCCAATCGTAGCCGCCGACGGACGGAACCGCGCTGTAGTCCCCGCTGTCCAGGAAGATCAGGGCCGCTGCCGGAGATCCGCCGGAGTCTGCAAGCGTAATGCTGTAATTGCCCGCTCCGCTTAGATGGGGCGGGTCCTCCGAGGCGACGCAATGCCTGTGCGCCAATTGCTCTTCGTGCATTCGCCGGCGGGAGATCGCCCCTTCCGAATCGTGATTGCCGAACACGGCGGCCCACGGAATGTCTCTCTCTTCGGCGGGAGCGACAGCTTGCCGGAATGACGCCAGCGGATCTTGCCCTCTTGCGCTGGCCGTCACGTCTCCGGCGAATACGATCAGATCCGGCCGCTCGGCGGCAATGACCGTCTCCATCGTCTTCCTCGTCTCCGCATTGATATCCGGCGTATCCGGATCGTAATCTCCGTCGGCAATAAACTCCACGTCGGAGAACTGTACGATGACGAACGTTCCGTCGGCGCGAAACTTCATCGTTCGGCTCATGGCATATTCATCTCCTCTCTCTAGGGCGTGTATGCATACTCCGAAGATAGCAGATGTTGCCGAATTTTCGTTCCATGCAAGGAACTTTTGTGAAGGCGTACCGGAGGTACGTCAAGCAAAAGTGACGCAGCAGGGGGCGAAAAGGCGGTGATAGATGCCTCCGAGCGGGTTTGCATACACGCCCTAGTACCCTGCCGCCTTCGCCTCTTGATCGAGCAGTTCGAGGAATTTCGTCCCCGCCATGCTCATCCACTCTTCGCGATAACGGTCCCAATCCTCGTCGTAGTTCTGCGACTGAATGACGAGCATCGTAATCGCCTGGCCGGTATAGTCGAACAGTTGCTTATACAGGTCCAGCGCTTCGAAGCTGAGATCCAGAAACCGCAGCGGATCCGGGCTCGGGTCCCCGTAACTCTCGAATCCCGCCTGAAGGTCGCGCTTGTACAGTTCGTCCTCCTCCATCGAAGGCACGTAGGAAGTGGCGATTCCGCGCAGCGCGGCGCCCGGGTCCGCGTCGCCGAGCTTCTGGCCTTCCGGCAGCAGGCTGACGATCGCGTCTCCCTCCTGCTTGTAATGAACGTCTTCGACGCCGTAGGAAACCAGCTTCATCCCTTCCTCGCTGAGCAGGAAGTCGAGCAGCTTAAGCGCCTTGTCCCGCTTCTCCGCGCTGGACTGCGCATTGATCGAATACGCTCCCCACCAGTTCGGATTGCCGTCGATTCTTGTGAAGCCGTTCTTGCCTTCGAGCAGATGCGGAATATAGGTAAACATCGTTGCCGGATCGCGGTCCGGATAAGCTTTCTTGAATCCTTCGTATACGTTGTTGTAGGAAGCCGCATGAATGATGCCCGTCTTGCCGGAGACGAATCTCTCAATCTTCTGCTCTTGATTGATCAGCATGAACTCCGGGTCCATAATGCGCTCGGTATATAACTGGCGCAGGTAGCGCAGCGCTTCCTTCATCTCGTCGGAGACCACCTCGAGCGTCCAGCTCCCGTCTGCCTTCCTCGCCCGCAGCAAGCTGGTATTAAACGGATTGATGATCGGATACAAATCCTGAAGATTCTCTCCCGCTCCGATGCCGAACGTGTCGGCGCTGCCGTTGCCGTCCGGATCGTTCAGCGTGAACTCCTTGGCCACGTTGTAGAGGTCGTCCATCGTTTTCGGCATGGGCAGCCCGAGCTTGTTCAGCCAATCCGTGCGGATGAGCATCGCTCTACCGTTGGACGTTTTGTTGGCGGAATTCAGCAAGTAGAGCGAATAGTGCTTGCCGCCGCTCGCCTTCTTCTCGTCCTCGAACGGCTCCAGCCACTTCGCCAGATTCGGATAGCCGTCCGTATGATCGCTGATCGGCAGCAGGATTCCTTCCTGAATCCAGCGCTTGTACACGCCCATATACTCGCCCATGAACATCCCCAGACTGTAGTTGAAAAACAGATCCGGCAGCTCGCCCGAAGCGATCATCATGTTCAGCTTCTGGTCGTAGTCGTTCCAGCCGGAGGAAATAATCTTCAAGTCGACGTTCAGTTTCTGCCGAATCTCCTTATAGATGGGAGAATTCCCGCTCAGCTCAAGCGAGCCCGGCATCAGAATGGTCAGTTCGACGGGAGCTTGCCCCTCTTCCTGCCGCGCCGTTTCCTCTTTCTTGCTGCAGCCCGCCAGCACCGTCACCGCCGCTATAACCGCCGCCAGAGCGTATAACCCCGCCGATATCCACCTTTTTTTCTTCCCCATGCGACTCGCACCCCTTTGTCATTCACAGATTGGATTTGGTCCGAACGTCCGCGCTCAGCTCTTGATCGCGCCGATCATCACGCCTTTGGCAAAGTGCTTCTGGATAAAGGGATAGACCAGCATGATCGGCACGATGGACACGATAATGACCGCGTTCTTGATCGTCTTGTCGAGCGTCATCCGTTCGACTTGAACGGTGGCGTTCAGCAGAAACTTGTTATCCTCCACCAAAATGTCGCGCAGCACCATCGCCAGCGGCCATAGCGACTTGTCCTGAAGATACATCATGGGCGTCATCCAGTTGTTCCATTGCCCGACCGCCACGAACAGCCCTACAGTCGCGAGCACCGGCCCCGACAGCGGCAAAATTACGCGCAGCCATATTTTCGCATACCCCGCTCCGTCGATCAGGGCGGACTCTTCCAGCTCCTTCGGCAGCGATTGAATAAACGTCTTCATCACGATCAGATTAAATACGCTTATTCCGGAAGGGATGATCATAACGAGCAGATTGTTCATCAGATTCAAGCTCTTGATCAGCAAATAGGTCGGAATCAGGCCTCCGCTGGCGAACATCGTCAGGATAAAAAAGAGGAAGATCGCGTTGCGCAGCGGCAAATCCCGCTTCGTCAAAGAATAGGCGGCGGCCGAGGTAATGAGCAATTGGTAGACGACCGCCCCGATCGTCACGACGATCGCTATTAGGAAGCCGTTCATAATGAATTTCGACCCGAAGACGAAACGGTAAGCGTCCAGCGTCACTTTCTTCGGATACAGATTAAAGCTGCTGCGAATCGCCTCGTCGTACGGAAGCAGCGATCCGACCATCACGTACCAGAGCGGATACAGCGTTACGATCGCAAGCACGATCAGAAAAATCGCATTCGCGGCATCGAACGCCGAAGCTCCGACATTCGCCGTTCGCACGCGCGCTTGCGCCGTACGGCCGGCTCTAACGAAATTGTTCATCGCGGTTCGCTTCCTTCGCAAGAAATCAATAAATGTTGTTGCCGCTCGTCTTCTGCGCAATCTTGTTCGCCGTCACAAGCATGATGAGATTGATGAGGTTGAGGAACAACCCGACCGTCGTCGCCATGCTGTAGCGGCCTTCCGTCAATCCGATCCGGAAAATATACGTATCGATAATGTCGCCGCTCTCGTACACCATCGGATTGTACAGGTTGAACACTTGATCGAAGCCGCCTCCGCTCATCAAGCTGCCAACGCTGAGAATGAGCAGCATCGTCGTGACGGGCGCGATCGACGGCAGCGTAATGTGCAGCATCTGCTTGAACCGGTTCGCGCCGTCGACGCGCGCCGCTTCGTACAGCTCGGGAGAGACGCCGGCGATGGCCGCCAAAAAAATAATCGTCCCCCAGCCGACCTCCTTCCAGAGCGCCGACAAGATCAGCAGCGGCCGGAACATCTCGTTGTTGGACAGGAATTGAATCTTCGCCGAGCCAAACGCGTGCAGCAGATTGTTGACCAATCCGTCGTTGGACAGCAGCACGAACAAAATGCCCGAGATCGTCACCCACGAGATGAAATGGGGCAAGTAGACGATCGTTTGAATCGTTCGCTTGAACAGCGCTTGCCTGACCTCGTTCAGCAGCAGCGCCAGAATGATCGGCGCGGGAAATCCGAACAGCAGGCGCAGCATGCTGATCTCCACCGTATTGCGCATAACCTGCCAAAACTTCTTGAGTCCGAACACCGTTTCGAAGTTGGCCAGGCCGACCCAAGGGCTTCCCATAATGCCTTTCGTAATCCAAAATTCCTTGAACGCGATTACGATGCCGTACATCGGAACGTAGCTAAAGACGAATATCGTCACGATCGCCGGCAGCAGCATGACATACAGCATTCCGTACTTTCTCATTGCGACGCTCATGCGACTTGGGTACCTCCTTCCCCGCGAAGTGTGAAAGCCCTTACAGATTCTATTGTAAGAGCCCCCGTCTCCGGGCGACATGTCGCCAGATTAGGGAAGGATGTAGTTATGTTAGGCCCTTACCGCATCTTCCTCAGATCCGCGGGCGAAATTCCTCGGTACTTCTTGAACAGCTTGCTGAAATGGAAATAGTCGTCATAGCCGACTTCGCCGCTGATCTCCTGCAGCGTCATCCCGCTGTCTTGGAGCAGCTCGGCGGCTTTGGCCATCCTCGTTTCCACGAGGTGCTGCTTAAACGAACGCCCCGTCTTCTGCTTGAACAGCTGGCTCAAGTAATTGGCGTTGATATAGTGCTTCGCCGCGATGCTCGTCAATGACAGCCGGCGATTGTAATTCCGTTCGATCTCCCGAAGCACCTCGGCTACGATTCGGCTGTCGTTCTCCCCGTCTTGCCCGGCCGGCTTGCGAACCGCGGCGATCAGCTCCTCGAACAGCTTGTCCGGATTCGGATACAGCGCAAGCAGCTCCTCGACCGAGCATTCCTCGACCTCTTGCTCCTTAAGCCAGCCGTCCAGGCGCGCGGATTGCCGGATCGTCTCGTTATAGATTGCGGCGATCGTATCCGGGTCCGCCCCTTCCTTCACGCAGCGGGATGCGACGCTGCCGAGCAGGGCTCCGAGCTCGGCGTAATGCGACGTCATGCGAATCCGATCCACGAAATCGAGCAGAGCGCCGCCGCTCCGGCCGGCGCGATAGATGTACATGCCGGCGCGACCGGTCATCCATCTCATCCTCGCCATTCGTTCCGCTTCCCGGTAATGAAGCTTGATCCGATCCAGCCCGGTGAAGGCGCTGCTGACGCCGAGCGCGATCCCTTCCTCTTCGAACTGCCGTCTCATGCTTCTCCATGAGCTAAGCCGGATGCGGCTTGCGCGGTCGGAGCGGCCGATCAGCGCGAACCACTTGCCTGCGCCAGACTGACCGATCATCAACGAGACAGCGGGATCGTCGTCCGTCAGACGGTCGGCCAGCAGCGCCAGCCGCTCCTGAAGCCGCTCGCTCGAATGCGGATTGTCCGCGTGCGCGATCGCGAGCCGGTACGGTCCTCCCGCCGGTCGGAACAACGCCTCCTTCGCCAATCTCCCCGCCGCGGCGCGATGCGGCAAACCGCCGTCCAGCAGCTCCAGCATAAGCAGCGTATTGCGCAGCGCCGCCGCCTTGGCCCGCTCCCGGTTGCGCTCGGACAGCGCCGATGTGACCCGGTCCAGCGCAGCCTCCAGCATCCCCGTCCCAACTGGCTTGATCAAGTAGTCGAAGGCGCCCAGTTGCACCGCCCTGACCGCATAGCTGAATTCGCTGTATGCGCTCATAAACAGGAATACGACGCCCGGGTGCCGCCGCTTCAAGCGCTCCATCAGCTCCAGCCCGCTCATACCGGGCATGCGGATGTCGCAGAGGATCAGATCCGGAGCCTGCTTGCCGGCAAGAAACTCCGCCTCAGTCGCATCCGAAGAGACGGCGGCGATCGAGAACCCCCGCGCCTCCCAATCCAGCATCGCGACCAGATCCTTCACGATCCACGGTTCGTCGTCAATGATCATCACTTTGTACGTCATGCCTGCTCCCTCCTGCTCGCGGCGGCATACTCCCCTGCGCGAAGCGGCAATTTCAAGACGACGACCGTCCCCCGATTGTGCCAGCTTTTCACGGTCAGACCGTACTCGGCTCCGCAATACAGCTGAATTCTTTTCTGAACGTTGCGAAGCCCGATGCCGCTTCCGTCGCTCGCCGCCGCAGCGGCTCCGCCGTACAGCGCATGCCTCAGGGCAAGCAGCCGTTCCTTCGGCATGCCCGATCCGTTGTCGCCCACTCTGATGCGCAGCTCGCCCTCATGCGCTTCCGCGACAAGAAAGATGCGCCCCCGTTCGCGCGTTCGTTCCAGCCCGTGGAAAATCGCGTTTTCGATCATCGGCTGGAGCGTCATTTTCAAAATCGGCGCATGCTCCAGCTCCTCCGGCACGCGATCGCGGAAGGAGATCTGCCGGCCGTAACGCAGCCGAACCATGTCCACGTATCCCCTTATGAACGAAAGCTCCTCCCGCAAAGGCACGAATTCCTCGTCCTTGGTGACGTAGCGGAAGTAATCGGCCAACCGCTCGATCAGCCGGTGAATGCGGTCCCTCTCCTCGTTAACCGCCATCCCCCGAATCGCCTGCAGCGTGTTGTACAGAAAGTGCGCGTTGATCTGCGATCTTAACCCGCTCAGCTGAAACTGCTTTTTCTCCAGCTCCATCTCGTACACTTGCTGCTGCGTGTTCAGCAGATGGCTCGTCAATCTCTCGACCTCGCTGGTCATATGGTTGAAGTGATCCTGGACGGCCGTAATCTCGTTGCTGTATGTAAATCTCAGACGCGCGTTGAAATCGCCGGCGGCAACGCGGTGCAGCGCGTCGGTAATCTTCTTGATCGGCAGCGTCATTTTCAGATTAAAGCCCAGGGCGGCGACGACGACCGCCGCGATGATCAAAGCGACCAGAACGGGAACGGCCCATTTGATGAACTGCTCCTCCCGGTACAGATGCTCCTGATCGATGTAGAGGACCAGTTGCCAATCGACCTTGCTTACCGGGCTGGTCTTAATCAAATAGGGAATGCCGTTCACGCGCCTTACGTCTCCGTCCAGCGGTTCGGATGCCGCGTCTTGGTCATGAAGCGCGAATGGCTCGTTCGTCGATGTGACGACGCGGCCTTCCCGGTCGATGATCTGCATGACGGAGCGATCGTTCAGCCCGATATCGGCGGCGATCTCGTTAATTCGTCCCCGGTCGAGCACGAGAACGCCCAGGAACATCTCGTTCAAATACGAACGCCCTTCCTCAATCGCCCTTACGCGCCTGACGGCCAAGTATTCGTTCATCGTTTCCCCGTTCGATACGAAAGCCCCGGAGAAAATCAGGCGCCCCGACGCCAGCTCCCGGCGATCCATCCCCTGCAAAAAATCGTACATCGCGGGCTTGAGCGCATATGCTCCCGTGCTGTAGCTTCTTACCAAGGGCATTCCCGCGCTTAAATCGAGAAGATGAATGTCTTTCACGGAGGCGTTCATATGCAGAAAGGGGTAGATTCTCTCTTTCATCGCCATGAACTGGTCCCAGTCGTACGCCGACTTGTTCGCCCCTTCCAGATAGGTGCGCTGCAGCGAATGGTTAAAGAAGGCGATGCGGGACAGATCGTCGATCGAATCGAAATATTCCTCCAATCGCCCGCTCACCTGACTGAACAATAGATCGACCGACTCGTCGACGCGCTTTTTCACGTTGTCCATGTAGTAGAAATAAAAGGCCGAAACGGCGAGCAGAAACGGCACGACGGCAATCAACGTGTTGATCAGGATCATCTCGTAGCGCAGCTTGTACTTTCCCTTGTAGAACGGCAGGCGCGGCATCGTTTCGTCCACCTCTTCGGCGTATCTTGGGTATAACTTGTATAGTAGACCTGATCGTATTATAGAACGCGTGCCGGGATTTGCCCATCGAATGCCGCACGGTTTTGCAAACTCTTTAATCGTCCCCCAGCTTCAGCGCTTGGTGGACCCGCAGACGGGACAGCAGGAAAATCAAGACGATAAGCCCGATCGTCAGCGTCACGCCTACGGCCGCATAGATTCTCAGCTGATCGGCCGCTTCGAAGCGCACCGCGAACGGCAGAGCAAGACTGCTTGGAGCAAACGCCGTGCGAAAATTCGGAACGTACAGCATGCCGGCGGTATGGCCGACGATGACGCCGAACAATACGGCAATACCGGACGTGAGCAGCTGCTCTATCGCCAGCATGGCGGTCAGGTTGGTCAGCGACATGCCGATCGCCCGCATAATGCCGTTCTGCTGCGCGCGCCCCTTCAAGGACAGAATCCAATAGAGCAGAAAACCGGCAAAGCTGACGCCGACCGATAATACGAATCCCAGCGTCAATACGCCGTTGAGGGCAAGAAGGAACGGATCGTTCTTGGCTCTGACGAGTTCTTCCCGCGTATTGACAATTCCGGTTACGGACAGCCCGCCCTCCTGAATACCGTCATACACGTCCCCTGCCGCGGCGCGATCGTCCAGCTTCAACCATACCTCGTACGGCTCCAAGGCAAGCCGGGACTGAATGCGCGGCAGATGACCGACAATCAGCATCGGGGCATGATCGGCCTGCTTGTCGCCGACATCCACCGATCCCGCGGGAGGAATCGGATTAAACGTCGGGAAGTAGTCGATCACGCCGTACACCCTGAACGACTGACGCTCCGCCTCCGGCCAGCCGATCCATATCGCATCTCCGGGCTTCGCCCCTTTCTGCTCCGCCAACGTGGCGGAGACGAGAACGGCCGACGAATCGGCGGCGATCAAATTCAAATACTCGTTTAACGAATAGGGCAGCAGCGAATCCCGGAACCACGCCGTCATGCCGAATTCGTCCGTGTCGATGCCGATCAGCGCCGCGCTTCCGGACTGTCCGTTCACGGCAAACTCAGCCTTCGGCTTCGTGAATACTTTGGCGGCATGCTCCACCCCCGCCAGATTGCGGAACGGCTCGAACGCAGGCTCCGAATAATGAATCCGCTTCGGTTCTGTGGACTCGGTCCCTGGAGCTCCCCTCGCGGCTCCATCCGGCGGGGGCGCGTCGTTGACCCAATGAACGGTCAGCACGAGATCCGCGCCGTTGGCGTACCGAATCCGATCTTCGGTATTGGCGTTAACCGTTCTTGCCGCGGAAGCGCTGAAGACGCCGGCGGCAATCGTCAGGATGAAGAAGATCATCATAAATTGATATTGGCTGCTCGACCTTCCCGTCTGAATCAACGCCGCATAGACGGATGGGGGCCACCACCTCCGGCCGAGCCGATAGATCGCTCTCAACAACCACGGATACAAGCGCAGCAGCAGAAGCCCCGCTCCTACCATGAACAGGGCCGGTACGATAAATTGCAGCGGATCGATGTTCAGGTCGTCCGCGTTTAACCCGAGCTGCTGCATATCCTTCAGCCGGCGTCGGAAAGCGAACAAGCCGTATATCGCTATCCCGAGCGCGATAATATCGAGAAAAGCCGCGTGCCAGAGCGGCGTTCGGTCAAGTCTGGCCGCTTGCCGCTTGTGCTGGACGATCGTCGCCCGCGCCGCCACAATCGCCGGAATCATCGTCGCGACCAGACATATTCCGGCGGAGATGGCCGCGTAGCGGTAGGCCTCCTCCGTTATGCGAATCGGCAAGCTTGCCCGCTGCACGAATTCCAGGAAGCCGTTCGAAGCGCCCAATACTCCTGTCATCCCTGCGCCGAGCAGCGGTCCCAAAGCCGCGGCTGCGGCGCATAACAGCAGCCCTTCCGCAAGATAGGATACGATGATTTGCCATCTGGCCGCTCCCCGGCTGCGCAGAACGGCAATTTCGTTTTTTTGCCGGCCGACAATCAGATTGGCGACCATGAACATGTAGAAGAGCAGCATCGTCAAAATCGGAACGTTAAGCGACCACATCAGCGTGCGCAATTGCGCGGCCCGCTCCAGATAAAGGACAATCGTATCGAGCGCCCTCGCGTCGGTCCCCATCTGGAACAGCGCCGCGTACTTGAGCAGCGTCTGGCGAATGCTCTCGTGCGTCTCCAGGAAAGACTGCACCGAACGGAGCTCCATCTTCGAATAATCGAAGACGATGAACCAGCCCGAACCGCTTGCCGGCATCCGGTATTCCTCGACAATATGCCGCTTCGCCAGCTCGAACGGCAGGATGAAGGCGCCGTTCATATCGCCGAGCGCGCCCGAGCGGAAATACGGATCGTCATCCGCCTTCTTGCGGAATACGCCGACAGGCTTCAGCCGGATCGGCTCTGCCGCCCTGCCGTCTTCGGCGACGAACTCCGCGCCCAGCACCGTCTTGTAGTGGGCTAATCCTCTCTCCGTCAGCAGCGCCTCGTATACGCCGTCCACCGGAGACGGAGCGGGCATCCGGCCGTCGGTCAACTCGATGTGCGCCTCCAGCCCGGAGAACGCTTTGATCGTGACCCACTGCATGTTCCGGTCGCTCAGCGGATTCGGATCGTTCGCCGGTTTCATCTTCATCGACGCCGTCGAGAGGTCTGCCACCAGCTCCCGAATCGGTAATCGGAGCCCCGGCGCCCCTTCCGTGTGGATGAACCGGTCGATCCGCTCGTACTTGGCCCGAACCTGCTCCGGGGTTTCCGACGAGAACTGAATATAGGAATAATGCGCGCCGGGATACTCGTGCGTATCCTGCTGCAATCTCTGCAAATCTTTCAGAAGCATGCGCGACAGCACCGCCTCCGTATATATCGGCATGCTGCTGACAAGGGCAACGGATAGAAGAATACCAGCGAACAGGCTGGCTACGAGCCATTTGTTTTGCAGCATTCTGCGCATCAACATCACGATAAGCGCCATGCGTCGCCCCCTTCCCGGGTTCAGGTCGCCGCGGATCCGGACAGGCCTCTTCCATCATCGATTCCATTCATTGTAGCGCTCGGCATCCGCCCGCCATATAGCGCATTATTGTGAAATCGTGTCCATACCCAAACACAAAGAGAACCGCCCCCATCGGAGCGGCCCTGTCATCGCTATTGAATTCGATAGATTTACCGGCTCAACGGCCGTTCCGATCGGACGGTCTGTCCCGCACGAACAAAGCAATCGCCGCAAGCGTGACCGAAGTCGCGACAACGATGGCCGGCAGCATCGGGGAATCGGCGTCTTCGACGAACAGGACAAGCGCCAGAATGGACAGCACCCGCCCCGCGTTCAAGAACAGCTCGCGAATGACGACCGATTCGATCCGGAACAGTCCCTTCAGCGGAAGATGGTCCATCAACGAATAGTAGTACGTCGTCAGCATGTTGACGATAAACGGAGCCATGACCGAGTAGACGGACATAAACAGGATAACGGTCCACAGCTTGATGTCGATGAACAAAACCGCCGCTCCGACGATGATGCCGAAGGAGGCCGCCGCCAGCTCCCGACGGATGCGAACGGGTCGTTTTCTGCGGGAGATCGCGTACCCTGTCGCAATTGTCAGCAAGGCGAAGAATACGGTCAAATAGCCGACCTGATCCTCTCTCCCCACCGTCTGGAACATGAGGATGTTGGGCAGAAACAGCATGAGACCCTGCGACAATCCGAGTACGAGAAAAGCGCCGAGCGACGCCAGCCACAGCCGGCTTCGCTTCATCATCGGCACGGCGAATTTCAAGTAATAGCTGCGATGGTGCGAATGGATCGCCCGAATCTTCAGGCTGAAGAACGACGCGATGCCGAACAGCGCCGACGCCGCTGCAAAAATCAGCAAGTAGCCTTTAAGCCCGTCGAACAAACCGATCAGGAAACCTGATAAAGCCGGACCGGCCAGGCCCGCGGAATTGAAGACGATCATGTTGACGCCCATGAACCTCGAACGGTTGCGGATCGTCGTCACGTCGTACATCAGCACGATATAGCCGGTCCAATAGAGGCCGAGAGCGAATCCGTTAAACACCGCGAACAGCGGATAATAGGAGACAACGTTCTCCTGGGCATAGATGACGACAAGAAAAAAGACCGTGATCGACGCAATGCCGAGGCGATACGTGACCATTCGATCCTTCTTCTTCGCGATCCATCCGCCGACCGCGAACGCGATCGGAGTAACGCCGTATACGATAAGGTTAAAAATGCCGTTAATCGCCAAATTCTCGGTCAGCCGCCACAGGTACAAATTCAGAAACAGCCCCGACATCGAAGCTCCGAATTGAAAACAACCGTGGATAAACAAAGCAATCCGGGCCTCCGCGGAAAGCCGAGTGTCCGGATCGCCTTGCGCCGAACGGCGGAACAACCGTCCGAATCGTAAGCTCATGATGTTTCCCCTCTTCAATGCCGCGCGGCTTCCCCGTCCGCTTTCCGTCCGGTCGCCACCGGAAGCAAAATCGTAAACGTCGTTCCCGCGCCCGGTTCGCTCGATACGCTGATCGTTCCCCCATGAGCCACGATCAGATTTTTGGCGATGGCCAGCCCGAGTCCGGTGCCGCCGCCGGTCGTCTCGCGCTTGCGCGCCTTGTCCGCCTTGTAGAACCGTTCGAATACGTAAGGCAAATCTTCGTAAGGAATGCCGTGCCCCTGATCGTTCACTTTAAGCTCCAGCCATTCGCCCTTCAGCGCGGAAACCCGGCCGGCCTCAAGCGCGATCGAAGCTCCCGCGGGCGTATGCCGCAGCGCGTTGTCCATCAGGTTCGTCAGCACTTGCTCCAGCCGATCGGCGTCGCCCGCCTCGAGCGTAAGGGCCGGATCGTCGGGTGATCTCGTCAGCTTGATCTGCCGCTCCTTCGCCAGCGCGGCGAACTTCCGATAGACGCGCGATACGAGCGCGTTGACGTCGACCGGTTGAAAATTCATTTCCAAATACCCGGCTTCCATCCTCGCCAGATCGAGCAAATCTTTGACCAGCCGCCCCATGCGCAGCGACTCGTCATGGATGACCTGCACGAGCTCCCTGCGCTCCTCGGGCGTCGACGCGATGTCGTCCATCAGCGCCTCGCTGTAGCCCTGCACCATCGACAGCGGCGTCCGGATCTCGTGCGAGACGTTGGCGACGAAATCCTTCCTCATCTTGTCGACGCGGAACTCCTCCGTCACGTCCCGCAGCACCGCAACGGCTCCGCGGACGGAATCGGTGGAGACGAGCGGCGTCATGACGACCGACCAGACCCCGCTTTTGACGTGAATCTTGACGGTCAGCTCCTTGCCGCCCGCAATGACGTTGCGGAACGTCTCCCGCAGCGGGCCGGGAACGCGAATGTCCCTCTCGCGCGCTTCTTCGTCCTCGTCGGCATCCGTCCAGTCTACCGTCTGCCATTCCTCCAGCAGATGCTGACCCTGCGGATTCGTCAAGATGACTTCGCCTTCGGAATCGAACGAGATGACGGAATCCGTCATACTGCGAAGCACGCTGCTCAAGTGATCGCGTTCGTGCTGAATGTCCCGAATCAGCGTGTGCAGCTCGGAGGCCATCTGGTTAAACGTGTTCGCCAGCTCTCCGATCTCGTCGCTGGACCGAATCGCGACCCGCGTCGTGTAATCCCCTTGCGCGACCCGGTTGGCCGCGTCCTTCATTTCACGCAGCGGATTCGTAATCTTCGTCAGCAGGAAAAAAGCGAAGAAGGTCGTCAGCAGAAAGCCGACGATCCCCGAGTAGATGAACAGATGCTTGACTTTGACCGGGTCCGCGAATGTCAAATCGATATATTCGAGCAGGAAAAAACCGATCGTAATAATGACGACGCCAACCAGTCCCATAATCGTCAGCCACATTTTGCCGACGACGGTTCTTAAGATGGCCATGCGCTACTTCGTCGCCTCCAGCTTGTAGCCTACGCCCCACACCGTCGTAATCATCGCCGCGGCTTCCGCGGATACGCGGTTAAGCTTCTCGCGCAGCCGCTTGACATGCGTGTCCACCGTCCGCAAATCTCCGAAGAAATCGTAGTTCCAGACATCCTTCAGCAGCTCCTCGCGGGAGAACACCTTGTCCGGCGTGCTGGCCAAATAGTGCAGCAATTCGTATTCCTTCGGCGTCAGGTTCACTTCCTGACCGCTTGCGGTCACACGATGCGCGTCGTGCTCGATGACGAGATGAGGGAACACGATGTTGTTGCTCGTATTCAATTCCTTCGACAAGAACGCCGTAGCCGACGAACGCCGCAAAATCGCCTTGATCCGGAAAATGACCTCGCGCGGGCTGAACGGCTTGACGACGTAATCGTCGGCCCCGACCTCGAATCCCTGCACGCGGTTGACTTCCTCGCCTTTGGCCGTCAGCATGAGCACCGGAGTCGCCTTCTGCTGGCGCAGGCGGGCGCACACTTCGATGCCGTCGATCCCCGGAAGCATCAGGTCGAGCACGATCAAGTCGAAGTCCTCTTCCTGCGCTTTGCGAAGCGCCGTTTCCCCGTCCTCCGCCTCTTCGATCTCGTAGCCCTCTTTTTCCAGATACATCTTCAGCAAACGGCGAATGCGTTCCTCGTCGTCCACGACCAAAATCCGACTTCCCGTATTCATGCGTCAACGCTCCTCTCGGCTCTTAAACCTCTATGTGCCCCATTATACCCCGGCATACGAATGCAATCCAGCTATGACGAGATTGACGCCGACCAGCGTGAACATGACGACGAGGAAGCCGATAACGGCAAGCCAGGCCGACCTCGTTCCCTGCCAGCCTCTCGACAGGCGAAGATGCAAATAAGCGCTGTAGAACAGCCAAGTAATGAGCGCCCATACTTCCTTCGGATCCCATCCCCAGAATCTGGACCAGGCGATCTCCGCCCAGATCATCGCGAAGATCAACGCTCCGAGCGTAAACACCGGGAAGCCGATCGCGATGGCGCGGTAGCTGATTTCCTCCAGATCGTCGGGATCGATGTCCGACAGATGCGGGTTGATGGCCGCCGTCAGCTTCTTGCGCGCGATCAGCCGCAGGAGGCCGTACAGCAGCGATCCGGCGATGACCGACCAGACGACCGTATTAAGCTTGCGTCCCGCGTTCACTCCGTTCATCCAGGACGGAGCTTCGACCAGAGGTTTCTTGATGCCCAAGAAAGATTGGAACGATTCCGTCTCGCTGTTATAAGGCGCAACAAGCGGAGGCAAGGTGTATTTCACTTCGCCGACGCTGGTAAGCGCATTGCCGGCATCGTCGATCGTAACCGTCTCTTGCGTGAACTTCGCTTCATAACCTGCGCCGCGGAATGCGAACACCGCCACGATAAAGCCGACGAGCACGATGATGACGTACAAGGAAAACTCCGTCCAGAACTGCGCCCGGCGGCCCGCCTTGTCCGTCCGCGTAAAGTCGACGACGCGGATCAGCTGCACGAGCGCCGCCGCGAAGCCGATCGCGAAGAACGCTTCCCCTGCCGCGGCCATCGTGACGTGAATTTTCAGCCAGATGCTCTGCAGCGGCGGAATGAGCGGCTGCACCTCGGACGGGAACACCGACGCGTAAGCGATAATGATGATGACGAGCGGCAGCGTGAACGCGCCAAGCATCATGTTGCGGTAGATCGCGTAGATGACGATGAACGCGAACATGATGGCCATGCCGAGGAACGTCATGAACTCGTACATGTTGCTGGTCGGAATGTGGCCGCCGCCATACCAGCGGGTAAAGAAGAACGTCAGATGGGCCAGCCAGCCGATCGCCGCGAGCACGAAGGCGATTTTGCCCCAGCGCGCCGCGTGTTCCGCCGGCTTGCGATTGCTCCATTTCTTCCCGCCTACCGCGATCGCGTAGCTGATGAAGGACGCGCAGTACAGAAAAAAGGCTACGATAAATGCGTCACTGCTGAAATCCAACCACCACTTCAACGTTCATTCCTCCTGTTATCGAGCGTCTTAGGGTCCACTTCGATCCTGGTTTTGCCCAGCGCTCCGGCAACGTCGGCCCTTAAGCCGTAAGTATTTTTATTCGTATGTCCTCCGAGCGCCAGCTTGTCGCCGTCGATCCGGATCCAAATCCGCCTGTGCTGCCAGTAGAAGCCCATGATCAGGCCGATCATGGAGATAGCCGCGCCGACCCAGACGTACGGCATCGCTCTGTCCATGCGAATGTTCAAATACGTCGTGAAGGCGGAATATTCGATATTGTTCATCTGGCCGTCGACGATCGGATTGTCCACTTGAATGGAGAAGCGTCCGGAGTTGTCCCCGCGCTGCTTGAAGCTCTCGTTCAGAATCGTCTCGTAATACTTGCTCTTCTCGCTCGGCATTGGGAAGTAGACGTACACTTCTCCCCGGTCCTGAATGCCGGGGCCGGCAATCCGGAAGACGAACGCCGGATTGTTCGGATCGCGCGACTTGGTCATCGGCCTCGTCTGCTCGTCCAAGCCGAAATCCGGGTAATAGTCGATCAGCCTGAGCGTGTACTCCCCGAGCTTGTACTCCTCCTCCGGCTGGTTCATCTTCAAGTCGAAGCTGCCGATATCGGTTCCGTTAACCTTGTCTTTCAGCGTTGCATGCACGGATATAAAACGGACTTTCTCCTGGAAGCTGTTCTGATAGACTTTCAGTCCCTTGTAGGCAAGGGCGCTGTTCACGCGAATGTCGTGCTGCTTGACCTCGGTCAGAACGGGCTCGCGGGTCGGATCGTCGCAGGCGTCCGTGCATTCGTACAGGCGCGCTTTCGTCTCGTACAGCTTAACAACCTTCGTTCCCTTCTGATTGCTGGCCAGCTCTTCGTCCGAATAGTAGTCGAGCGTGAATTTGTCGTTCTTCAAATAATAATTCGTTCCCGGAATTTGCCGCGTCTCTCCCTCGTAGAGAGTCAGGTACTGGTCCATGTGCCAGGCGGGAATGCTCCGTCCGAGCACCGCCAGCAAGAAGACGATGAGACCGATATGGTTGATGTACGGTCCCCAGCGGCTGAACCGGTTCTTCTCCGCCAGCAGCGCCCCGTCCTCCCTCCAGACGCGGTAGCGCTTGCGTTTCAGCTCCTTCGCGAAGCGATCGAGCCATTCCTGCTTGTCCTGCGTCAGCTCGCCCGAGTAGACGACGTGCTGGCGGTTGATGAACTGCAGATGCTTGCGAATCTGCTGCTTGGAGAGCGCCCGGTAGAGCGGCAGCACCCGATCGAGACTGCAGACGACGAGCGACGTGCCGATCATGACGAGAAGTCCGATAAACCACCACGATTCGTACGTTCTCGACAGTCCGAGCGCATGATAAATGACGCCGAACGTGCCGTGCTGCTCCTTGTAGTAAGCGGCGAATTCGGAACGCTCCGTCAGGTTGATGATCGTGCTCTCCTGCTGAAGAATCGTTCCGAAAGCGGCTCCAATCAGCGTAATGACGATTAAGTATACCGCGATTTTGACCGAAGAGAAGAAGTTCCATATCCGGTCGACGAAATGTGGATTCGCTTTCTGCGATCTGCGCGCCACGCCGTCGTACCTCATCTCCAGCAGCGCGTTCTCGTCCTTGAGCAGCGCTTCGTCGAGAGGTTTGCCGCAGGACTCGCACAACACCGTTCCTACGGGATTTTGATGGCCGCACTCGCACTTGGTGTTCTGAAACAACGGTTAATCCTCCCTGACTGACGTCACGACTTCGTCTGAATGAGCCGTTCGATCCTCTTGTCGATCTCTTCTTCCGTCAGCACCCCGCCGATGACGACCTCCTGGATTTCTCCGGTGGGGGCGATGAAGAACGTCGTCGGGTACTGCTTAAGCCCGTATTTCCTTTCCGTCTTCTTGTCCTTGTCCAGCAAAATCGGGAAATCGACGCCGATCTGGCGAATGAAGCTCTCCGCCGTCAGCTTGTCCTCGCTCAGGTTGATGCCGATCAGCTCCAGCCCCTGGCCCTTCCACTTGTCGTACTGATGCTGCAAGGCCGGCATCTCGTTGCGGCACGGCGGACAGAAGGTCCCCCAGAAATTGATGATGAGCGGCTTGCCCTCGTAGTCTTCCATATCGTGAACCACGTTGTTAAGATCGGCCAGACGGAAGCCCGGCGGCTTGTCGCCCTTCGTAAGCACGACGCTTTTGGAAAACAACGAATTGCCGATCGCGTATCCTCCGATGAGAAGCACGACGGCTAAAATGATATATTGAACCGGTTTCCGATAACGTCCCATAATCGTGTTAACACCACCCGCGCTTCGCTTAGTTCCATTGTATCGAAATGTTGGTCCTGCATCAATCGACCCCTTCCAGTATACGTTGATTTTACGGGCATTTCAGAAATTAGTTTGTCTAAATTAGTACAGTTTCGCGAGGATGTCGGGGTTAAAACAGGAGTCAATATCCAATGAAAATCAAAGAGAAGGCGCCTCTATCGCGCCTTCTCTCTCGTCGTTCCTTTTTATTCTTGGACCGAATCGGCAATCTCGCGAAGCTTCTCCAGCTCTTCCGCAGTCAGCTTCCGATGCTTGCCTCGCTGCAGATTGTTCAGGAACAGCCCTCCGAAAGAAACGCGCTTCAGTCTCGTCACCGGGTGGCGGATCGCCTCGAACATCCGGCGGACTTGCCGATTGCGTCCTTCGTGGATCGTGATGGCGATCGTGGCGTACTTGCCGTCGGGATCGATATCCTGGTATTCGACTTCCGCCGGGGCGGTCATGCCGTCGTCCAGCTTGATTCCCTTCGCCAGCTTCTCCAGCGCGTTGCCGTGCGGCACTCTCTCGACCGTGGCATGATACGTCTTCGGCACGTGATGGCTCGGATGCGTAAGCTTGTGGGCCAAGTCGCCGTCGTTCGTCAGCAGCAGCAACCCTTCCGAATCGTAATCTAGCCGGCCGACCGGATACAGCCGTTCCTTGATCTCTTTCATGTAATCGGTCACGACGCTCCGCCCTTTCGGATCGGATACGCTCGTAATAACGCCCTTGGGCTTATTGAACATCACGTAAATCTTCGCTTCTTTCTTGATCGGCTTGCCGGACACCGTGATCGTGTCCACGGCCGGATCGGCTTTGGCGCCGAGCTCGGTCACGACTTTCCCGTTGACCGTCACCTTGCCCGCCGATATCAGCTCCTCGCACTTGCGTCTGGAAGCGACGCCCGCGTTCGCGAGAACCTTCTGCAATCTTTCCTCCACGACTTTCACCTCTAACCCATCATACCAAGCCGAACAGCAACCAGCAAGCGGCGACGGCGGCGAAAAATCCGACGAGGTCGGAGAACAGCCCGACCTTGAGCGCGTAGCGGGCGTTGCGAATGCCGACGGCTCCGAAGTAGACGGTCAGAACGTACAGTGTCGTATCGGTGCTGCCCTGAATCGTCGACGCCACTCTGGAGGCGAAGGAATCCGGCCCCTGCTCCTTGATCAGATCGGAGACGAACGCGAGCGAGCCGGCCCCGGTAATCGGCCGCAGCAGCGCCAGTGGAAGCACGTCGCTCGGAATGCCGATCAGTTCCAGCGCCGGCCGGATTACGCCGACGAGGGCGTCCATCGCTCCCGAGGCCCGGAACATGCCGATCGCCGTCATCATGCCGACGAGATGCGGAATGATGCCGATCGCGGTCCCGAAGCCGTCCTTGGCCCCGTCCACGAACGTCTCGTAGACGGGCACTTTGCGCAGCGAAGCATATAGAGGAATAAAGGCGATAAGTACGGGAATCGTCCAAGTCGAGACGATCTGAATGATCGAGATCAACGCGATCAGCCTCCTCCGGCGGACGCGGGAGGCGGACTGACGGCGGCGCCCGGATTAACGCTGCCGGCGTTCCTGTTCGCGTTGAAGGCGGGCGGGAGCCTGTTGCGGCGGCGATACCACCTGTCCGCCAGAATGGCCGCGCCGGTCGAGATCAGAGTGGCTAGCAGCGTCGGCGCCACGATGTCCGCGGGATGAACAGCGCCGAAGTTCATCCGGATGGCGATGATCGTCGTAGGCACGAGCGTGATGCTGGCCGTATTGAGCGCCAGCAGCGTACACATCGCCGGCGTGGCGACGGTCGGCTCGGGGTTCAGCTTCTGAAGCTCCTGCATTGCCTTGATGCCCATCGGAGTGGCCGCGTTGCCCAAGCCGAGCAGATTGGCGCTCATATTCGACAGAATGTATCCCATCGCCGGATGGTCTCCGGGTACGTCCGGAAACAGCTTGCGGACGACGGGAGCCATGAGCAGGGACAGCTTGCGGACGAGCCCGGCCTCTTCGGCGATTCTCATCAGCCCCATCCAGAATACGAGGATGCTGATCAGCCCGAGGCAGACGGTGACGCCGGTCTGCGCTCCGCCGAACGCCGCCTCCGCCACCTGCTCCATCTTGCCGTTGGCGGCTCCGTAGATGACGCTGAACACGATCATGCCCATCCATATCCAGTTCACCATAGGCTAATCTCCTCCTTGCAGTAGCAAAGCTCTAAGCGCCGTCTTGAACGCCGTTCCGAACCCGCCTTGCGAGCCGGCCGCAGCAGACGACGGACGGTCGCCGCCCGGCCGCGTCTCCTGGGCGGCCTGTCGTTCCCGTTCGGCGTCGGCGACGAGCGGAACCGTCCCGACCTGGCGGCCGTCCAGCATAAACCTGAGTTCGCCGCGGTAACCGAGACGGTAATGAACCGTCTCCGGCTTAAGCGGGGCGAGTCGGATTTCCAGCCGCTCGCGTTCTCCGTCGGCGAACGGATAAGCGAAGTCGGCCGCCGTCTCGTATGGATAATTCTTGAGCGGCTCTCCGGCCTTCACAACGGAAGCGAGCGGGAAGCCGGCGAAGCCGTAGTCGAGCAGCTTGGCGTGATCGTTCCAATCGTCCCGGTCGTTAAGCGTAACCGCAACGAGCTGCTGCCCGCCCCGGGTCGCGGAGCTGACAAGCGTACGCAGCGCCTGCTTCGTATAGCCCGTCTTGACGCCGTCCGCCCCTTCGTACAACCTCAGCATCTTATTTTTGTTCACCCACTTGTAATCCCAAGAGTCGTTGGGGTTGGGCGCGGTTCGTACCTGCGTGCCGACGATTTTCTTAAACTCCGGGTTGCGAAGCGCGTAGACGGTCAGCTTGGCCAAGTCGTTGGCGGAAGAATAGTGGCCGGGCTCGTCCAGTCCGTGCGGATTCATGAAATGGCTGTTGGCCAGCCCGAGCTCCTCGGCCTTCCGGTTCATCAGGAACGCGAAGCCTTCGACCGAGCCTCCGACGTGTTCGGCGATCGCCGTCGCGGCGTCGTTGCCTGAGCGCAGCATCAGGCCGTACAGCGCGTTGCGCAGCGAGATTTTCTCTCCGACCTTCAAATATAGCGAGGAGCCTTCCTTGCCGGCGGCCCGCTTGCTCACCTTCAAGGCGTCGTCCAGCTTGCCGTGCTCGATCGCGACGATGGCCGTCATGATCTTCGTCAGGCTGGCGATCTTCATCGGCTCGTCCCCGCGCTGGCTGTATAGAATCCTCCCCGACGCGACGTCGGCGAGCGCGGCCGCCCTCGCCTGGTTCGCAGGCGGCCCGGACGGCTTGGCCGCTCCGGCGGCGGCCGCGGCAATCGCCAGCGCGGGCAGAGAGCAGAGCGTCAAGACGATCCCGAGCAGACGAATATTTCTGAAGCAGCGAGCTTTGTTAATCATGCCTGTCCTCCTTGGGCGGTCGGTTCCGAAGACGGGATCGCCCTTCGCGAAAAAGTTCCTGCCACCATTTTATGTATGCGTGTCCCAAAGTATGTGTCTGCCGTAATGGAGTCTCGGTTCCGCTCGACATTGCAGCTCCAACCCGACTCAGCACGGTTACAGCGACTCAACTTGCTCATTCGCAGCTCCAACCCGACCCAACGCGGTTACAGCGACTCAACCTGCTCATTCGCAGCTCCAACCCGACTCTGCGCGGTTACAGCGACTCAACCTGCTCATTCGTAGCTCCAACCCGACTCTGCGCGGTTACAGCGACTCAACTCGCTCATTCGCAGCTCCAACCCGACTCAGCAGAATCACTCGGACTGGAGCTCTGCCAGCCTCCGTTCGCTCGCTCTAAGCCGACGCAGTCAGACAAAAAGAGCCGTCCCAAGTCATCTAACGATGACTTTGGAACGGCCTCTTTGGCGTCCACCCCGGGTTACATAAGCGAGGAATCGGTGGACGTTTTCGTCTCGACCGTGCGGATCGTCTCCGTCGCGTTCGGACTGCGCATGAAGGCGTTCTTCAGCTTGTCGACCCATTCCGGAGCGGCGTCGATCAACCGCTCGAGCAGATGCGTCTGGTTGTCCAGCGGCACGACTTTGACGCCTTGCGAGCCGACGACGAGGAAGGCGATCGGGGTAATCGATACGCCTCCCCCGCTGCCTCCCCCGAACGGAAGCGCGACCGATGCATTATGGCCGTCCTGGCCGTGCGAATGATGATGCCCGGAATCCCCGGACGCGTCGTCCATCGCCGTAAATTCGCTGCCCCCCGCCGCGAAGCCGAAGCCGACTTTCGAGATCGGCATAATGACGCTGCCGTCGGGAGTTTGCACCGGTTCGCCGACGATCGTGTTGACGTCCACCATGTCCTTGATGTTTTCCATGGCGGTTTGCATTAAGCCGTTAATCGGATGCTGATGCTGAGACATCTTCAACTCCTCCTTTCGTGTACCTAATTTGCCCGAATTCCCGCTGCCTTTATGCGTCTCATTCCGGGTCTCTCGTTGGCAGAAAGATCAGCTTAAGCCTTCGCTCGGCGGCGTCAGCCAGCTGCGCCAAGCCCGAATCGCCCGGCCGATGCGAACGGTGCTTATTCCCAGCTTGAAGAACGCCGCGACGGCAGTTCCCAGGCGAATGCGAAAGTCCGCCTCCCAGACGACGGTGAATTCGGGCGACGAATAATTCGGCGTCACTTCCCCGTGCGGCGACGCGCGCAAGGAAATCAGCCGGTCCGCAACGCCCGTCGCGCAGCCGGATACGGCCCACAGCAGTCCCGTCAGCACCGCCGTCGACGCCGCGTCTCCCGTGCCCACGCGAAAATCGAGCCGCCAGCGGGTGCACTCGACCTTTTTCAGCGTCGTTCTCGCCCAACGCTTGAACTGCTTCGTGGACACGAGCACCGTCCGATAAGCCCTTATGTAGCGTCGCACCGTTCTTCTGCCCAGCATCCGCTTCGCCTTCGCATCCTTCTCCTTGCCAGGCAAGCCGCCTTCCCGCTGCTCGCGGTATACGACGTTCCAGCCGCGGATCACGATGGAAGGCAGCAAAATTTGATAGCGAAAAAGGCCGAACAACGCCTGAACGATAACGACCAGCTGATCCAGCTTGCCGCTGCGCGAGTAACGCACTCGCACCTTGATCTGCGAAAACATTGCCGCGACGATTGCCGCCGCTGCGACCGCCAAGGCGATCCAAAGCCAAAAGGCCATACCTCCCCCGCCTTTCCTAGGGGTAGTATGACCTTCTGGCTTCCATTCCATGTTTGCGCCAAAGATTAGTCCGTATCGAGCTCGCGATCCAGATCTTCCAAGGACAGCTGACGTCCTTCGATCCGATCGAACAGCATCTTCGTTCTTTCTTCCAATTCGTCGTCCCCGTCCGCGATCGTCGGCTCCGGCAGGCTCTGAATGCTCGGCAAGCCGAAATAGTCGAGGAACGACTTCGTCGTGCCGTACAGGATCGGCCTGCCGATCGCGTCGGCTCTGCCCTTCTCCTCGATCAGATCCTTGTTCACCAGATGGTGAATCGGACGATCGGCTTTCACGCCGCGAATCTCCTCGATCTCGATCCGGGTAATCGGCTGCCTGTAAGCGATGATCGCGAGCGTCTCCAGCGCGGCTTGCGACAGCGAAGAACGGGAAGGAGAGTACGCCAATTTCTCGAAATAAGGCGCGTGTTCGATGACGGTCGTCAGACGATATCCTCCGGCGACTTCGGCGATGCGGATGCCTCGGTTCTTCTTGACGAATTCCTTCTGAAGATCCTTGAATACGTCCGTGACGACTTCCACGTCCGTCTCCACCACTTCCGCCGCCGTCTTGGCGCTGATTCCTTCGTCTCCGGATACGAACAGCAAGCCTTCAAGTACCGATTTCAATGTCGAGTAATTCATCGTTCTCTTCTCTCCCCGTCCACGACAACACGATTTCATCGAACAGCGCGTTCTGATGGCACGAAACCCATCTTCGCTTCATTAACTCCAGAATCGCCAGGAAGGTGACCACGATCTCCTCGCGATCGTCCGCTTCCCTCAGCAGCTGCGAAAACAACAGCTTCCCTTCGGTCGAACGGTTCTTGAGCGTATGAACGATGTCGCGAATCCGGTCCTTGACCGAAATCTCGTCCTTGCGAATGGAAGATACCCGGTTTCTTCCGGCCAGACGCCTCATCGCTTTCTGAAAAGCGCTCACCAGATCGTTCACGTGCAAGCCTTCGACCGGATTCGTCTTGATCGCCTTCTCGTACGGAGTGAGATCCGCGGGCTCGCGCGTGTACACTTGGCTGCGGTCCCATTCCTTCTCCCGAAGCTGTCCGGCTACCGACTTGAACTTGCGGTACTCGATCAGCTTGCGGATCAGTTCCTCCCGCGGATCGAGCTCATCGTCTTCGTCGACCGTCAGCCACGGCTCTTCCGTTACGGGAGGCTTCGGCAGCAGCTGCCTGCTCTTCATCGAGAGCAGCGTCGCCGCCATAACGAGAAACTCGCTGGTAATGTCAAGCTCGAGCTCCTGCATAGCCGCCAAATATTCCATATATTGATCGGTAATGTCGCTGATCGATATATCCTGAATATCGATTTCCGCCTTGTCGATAAGATGGAGCAGCAAATCGAGCGGACCTTCGAACGTCTCCAGCTTGTACAGCATTGCCACGCGGGTTTCTCCTCCTGCCTCTGCGCACGATCCTGTCTATCCCTAAAATAAGATCTTATCAGCCGGAGATCGCCCGCGTCAAATTCGCCATCTCGATCGCCGTCGCAGCGGCGTCCCAACCTTTGTTGCCCGCTTTCGTTCCCGCGCGTTCCACGGCCTGCTCGATGCTGTCCGTCGTCAGCACGCCGAAGATCGTCGGCACGCCCGTCTTCAGCGAAATCGCGGCAACGCCCTTCGCTACTTCGTTGCAGACGTAGTCGAAATGCGGCGTGGAGCCGCGGATGACCGCGCCGAGCGTAATGACCGCGTCGTATTTGCCGCTCTCGGCCAGCTTCTGGGCGATCAGCGGAATTTCGAACGCTCCCGGAACCCATGCGATCTCGATCTCGTCCTCTTGCGCCCCGTGGCGCTTAAGCGCGTCAAGCGCTCCGCCGAGCAGCTTGGACGAAATAAACTCGTTGAATCTTCCGACGACGACCGCGTATTTTAACCCTTTGGATACTAAGTGACCTTCATATACGATAGACATATTCGTTCATCCTCTCAAATGTTGTAGTCGGGCTCGCCTTGGAACGACAGCAGATGGCCCAGCTTCGCTTTTTTGGTATGCAAATATCCGGTATTGTCTTCGTTCTCCTGCATCTGGATCGCAACGCGCTCGACGACGTTTAAGCCGTACCCTTCCAGACCCTTGATCTTGCGCGGATTGTTCGTCAGCAGCCGAATGTCGCGAATGCCGAGATCTTTCAAAATTTGCGCCCCGATGCCGTAATCGCGCAAGTCGGGCGCGAATCCCAACTTGATATTCGCGTCGACCGTATCCAATCCCTGCTCCTGCAGCTCGTAGGCCCGCAATTTGTTGATCAGGCCGATGCCGCGTCCTTCCTGCCGCATGTAGAGCAGCACGCCGCTGCCCGCTTCGTCGATCTGCCTGAGCGCGGCTTCCAATTGGGGACCGCAATCGCAGCGATGGGAATGGAACACGTCGCCGGTCAAGCACTCGGAATGCACGCGCACGAGCACCGGCCTGGAACCGTCGATCTCTCCCTTAACGAAGGCGACATGCTCCTTGCGGTCGACTTCGTTCGAATAGGCGATCGCCTGGAACGTTCCGAAGTCCGTCGGCAGGCGTACGGCGACTTCCCGCTTGACGAGCTTCTCCTTCTCGTTGCGGTAATGAATCAGATCCTTGATCGTGATCAGCTTCAGTCCGTGCTCCCGGGCGAAAATCTGCAGATCCGGCAATCTCGCCATCGTTCCGTCTTCCTTGATGACTTCGCAGATAACGGCCGCCGGCGCGGAATCGCTCATTCTCGCCAGATCGATCGCCGCTTCCGTATGGCCCGCCCGTCTGAGCACGCCTCCGTTCTTGGCGATCAGCGGGAAAATGTGGCCCGGCCTGCGGAAGTCGCCCGGCCTAGCCTCCGGATCGATCATCGCCTGCACCGTCAGCGAACGCTCGTGAGCGGAAATTCCCGTCGTCGTGGACACGTGATCGACCGAAACGGTAAACGCCGTGCCGTGATAATCCGTATTGTGATTGACCATCGGCGGCAAGTCAAGAGCTTCCGCGCGTTCCTGGGTAATCGGAACGCAGAGCAGCCCGCGGGCCTCCTTGATCATGAAGTTGATCACTTCCGGCGTCGCCTTATCGGCCAGCGCGATCAGATCCCCTTCGTTCTCCCTGTCTTCGTCGTCGACGACGATGATGATCTTCCCTTGCTTCAAATCCTCGATCGCGTCGTCAATCCGGTCAAACTGATGCTCTTCCATGTTGGCCTCTCCTTTCACATAAATCCGTTGTCGCGCAATATCGACTCTGTCAATCCTCCGGCCTTGCGAGCGGAAGGAGCTTGATCCCGCCAGTTCAGCAGATGGTCGACGTATTTGCCGAGAATATCGCATTCGATATTAAGCGTGTCGCCCGGGTGCTTGTGCTGCAGCACCGTTTCGCGAAGCGTGTGGGGAATGATCGATACCGTGAACGCGCCGGCATCCGGGTCGGTCGAGACGACCGTCAAGCTGATTCCGTCCAGCGTAATCGAGCCTTGCTGCACGACGTGGCGCAGCATGGACCGATCGTCGGGCTCGATCGCGAAGACGACGGCGTTGGCTTCGGCCGTTCGACCTCTGATCGTCCCCGTGCCGTCCACATGTCCTTGCACGAGATGTCCGCCGAACCGGGCTCCGGCCTGCATCGCCCGCTCCAGGTTCAGCGGAGCGCCCGGTTTGAGCGCGCTCAGGTTCGTGTGACGGTAAGTTTCCGGCATCACGTCCACCGCGAAGCTCGTTCTATCGAACTCGACGACGGTCAGGCATACTCCGTTGACCGCGATGCTGTCGCCGAGCTTGACGTCCTCCAATACCTTGGAAGCCGCGATGCCGAGGATCATCGCCTCTCCCCTTCGCTGCACCGAGCGCAGCACGCCCATTTCTTCAATAAGTCCCGTAAACATGGTTAGTCTTCCTCCTTGCCTGCACGCTCAAGCGGTTCCGCCCCGGGTGGGGCAAGCCGGTTGTCGGGATACCCGGTCACGCACCAATCGTCTCCGTAGCTTTGCATCGTTACTCTCGCGAGACGAAGCGCCGCGGACATTTCGTTAGGGCCGACATAGGAGAATGCGGACGGAGCCCCTTCTCCTCCGACGATAATCGGAGCGTAGAACAGCATCGCCTTATCGATGAGGCCCGCTTCCAGCATAGCGCCATTGAGCACGCCGCCGCCTTCCAGCAGCACCGAGCTGATCCCTCGTTCCCCCAGCGCCTTCATCGCCGAAGCCAGATCGACGCGCTCGCCGTCTCCGTGACGCAGCACCTCCGCGCCAAGCTCTCTGAGCCGCTCAGCTCTCCCCTCGTCCGCTTGAAGCGTAGTCAGAACGATCGTCGGGGCGGCGTCGTTCAGCACTCTTGCGGTCGAAGGGACGTTCAGCTTGGAATCGACGACGATGCGCGTCGGGTTCAGCGCAGGCACGCCGAGGCGGGTCGTCAGCTCGGGATCGTCGGCCAGCACCGTCTGCACGCCGACCATAATCCCGCTGTGGCGATGCCGCAGCGTGTGAACGGCTTCCCGGGCCGCGGCGCCCGTAATCCAGCGGCTGTGGCCCGTATGCGTGGCGATGCGCCCGTCCAGGCTTAGCGCCGTCTTCAGCGTAACGAAAGGCAGTCCGGTACGAATGAACTTGTTGAACGCCTCGTTCTGAGCAGACGCTTCCGCCTCCAGCACGCCGGTCAGCACCTCGATGCCCGCTTCGCGCAGTCTGGCGATCCCCCGACCGGCGACGAGCGGATTCGGATCGACCGCGGCGACGACGACGCGAGACACGCCTTCTTCGATCAGCCGCTCGCAGCAAGGCGGCGTCTGTCCGTAGTGACTGCAAGGCTCAAGCGTGACATATGCGGTCGCCCCGCGGGCCTGAGCGCCGGCCATATTCAGCGCATGCACTTCCGCATGGCCTTCGCCCCGCTTCAGATGGGCGCCCAAGCCGACGATTCGCCCTTCCTTCACGACGACGCAGCCGACGACGGGATTAACGCCGGTCTGTCCGGAAGCCCCGTCCGCCAAATTAAGCGCCAACCGCATGTAATATTCGTCATTCAGTATGTCCATCTGTCTCCTCCTCTCCTGCCGTCGGTCAGACAAAAAGCCCCCGGGAGCGAATCATCCCGGGGGCGTTAAATGCACAGCGATAAACAGGCCTTCAGGTCGTGTCCCGAAAAGCAAGGGGAAACAGCAGCTTAGAATCGAATCGACAAGCATACTGAAACAACCCGTCGCAACGCAGGTTTGTGAAAAAAGGAACAATCAAGTCCGACACATGCCGGATTCCCCGTTACCCGCGAGTCGACGCTTTCCAATTTGACACGGCATGGCCGCTGTGCTTCCTTCTCCCATCCAGACTGTTACTGTCGGTCCCGGATTCTCACCAGGTCCACCGCAAAGCGTCCGCCGGATCAACCGGAAGAAGCGATGACGGGTCACGGACTGACGGCGGCGAAATCGGCTTCGATGCGATCGATGGCCGAAGTGCTGCCGATCACCGTCGGTGGGGAATTGCGCCCCGCCCCGAAGGATAAGCAACTATTGTATGTCAGTGTATCACTCCGCCTGCCAAATTGCAAGCGGTCAGGTTGGAATTATTGTCAGCTGACGCGGACGGATTCCATCTTGTCCTGCCCTTTGAACGCGTCCACATGCTCCATGCCGGACGTTACTTTGCCGAATACGGTATGTACGCCGTCCAGGTGAGGCTGCGGTTGGAAGCAAATATAGAACTGGCTGCCCCCGGTATTCGGTCCGCGGTGAGCCATCGCCAGACTTCCGCGCTCGTGCCTGTTCTTGTTGTGCTCGCAGTTAATCGTGTAGCCTGGTCCGCCGGTTCCATTGCCGTTCGGGCAGCCGCCTTGCGCGACGAAGTTCGGAATGACACGGTGGAACGGAATGCCGTCGTAGAAGCCTTCGTTAGCCAGCTTCTCGAAGTTCGCGACCGTGCCCGGCGCGTCCTGGTCGAACAGTTCAAGGACGACTTCGTTGCCGTCCGCCATTTTGATAATTGCTTGTTTAGCCAATGGTGTATCCTCCTCAAGTTCGGTTCACCCTATTTTACAACATTTCCTTGCCGTCGCACCACCTGTCCATGTCGACAAGCCGCTGTAACGCCGCTCTGGCAGCGCTGCCAGATTCTCGGACGGACGCGATGCACCCCCGCTAAAATGAACGCCGCGCCCCTGTGCAGGGACGCGGCGCTCAGTGCCATGCTTATTTCGCGACCGCTTGTTTCTGCAGGCGCTGCGGGATGACGTCGTTGCCGACGATGTTCTCGTACGTCTCGCGGGCGACGACGAGATCCGCCTGGCCGTCTCTCACGAAGACGACGGCAGGCCGGCGAATGCGGTTGTAGTTGCTCGCCATCGCGTAGTTGTACGCTCCCGTGCAGAACACGGCGAGCAGATCGCCGGATTGTACGGCAGGCAGGTTCAAATCCCAGATAAGCATATCGCCGCTCTCGCAGCATTTGCCCGCGACGGAGACGACCTCTGCCGCGGAGTCGTTGGCGCGGTTCGCCAGAACCGCCTCGTATTTGGACTCATACAGAGCCGGACGCGGGTTGTCGGTCATGCCGCCGTCCACCGCGATATATTTGCGCACGCCCGGAATGTCTTTGCTCGTTCCGACCGTGTACAGCGTCGTGCCGGCATCGCCGACGATGCTGCGGCCCGGTTCGATCCAAATTTCCGGAAGCGGGAAGTTCGCGTTCTCGCAAGTCGTGCGAACGGCGTCCGCGATCGCTTGTACGTAAGTGCCGAGCGGCAGCGGCTGATCGCCTTCCACGTAACGAATTCCGAATCCGCCGCCGAGGTTCAGTACCGTGAACGTATGGTTCAGCTTGTCGCGGATGTCCACCGCGAAGGCGGACACTTTTTCGACCGCCATCCGGAAGCCTTCGACTTCGAAAATTTGCGAGCCGATATGGGAATGGACGCCGAGCACTTTCAGATTCGGCAAGGAGATCGCCGTCTCGATCGCTTTGAACGCCGTGCCGTTGCCCAGGTCGAAACCGAACTTCGAGTCCTGTTGACCCGTGGAGATGTAATCGTGCGTATGGGCTTCGACCCCCGGCGTGATGCGCAGAAGCACGTTCACGCGCTTGCCTTGTTCGCCTGCCAGGGCGTTCAGAAGGTGCAGCTCGTTGAAGTTGTCGACGACGAAGCAGCCGATGTTCGCTTCCAGCGCCATCAGAATTTCTTCGGGAGTTTTATTGTTGCCGTGGAAATGAATGCGCTCGGCCGGGAAACCCGCCTGAAGCGCCGTATACAGCTCGCCGTCGGACACGACGTCGAGACTCATGCCTTCTTCTTCGGCCACGCGGCACATCGCCATGACGCAAAACGCCTTGGAGGCGTAAGCGACTTGATGGCGCATGCCCGTCGCGCGGAAAGCTTCCATGAATTCGCGGGCGCGCACGCGCACCAGCTCCTCGTCCACGATGTACAGCGGAGTGCCGAACTGCTTCGCCAAATCCGTAACGTCGCATCCTCCGATTTCCAGATGACCTTTGCTATTTATTTTGCTCGTACCATGCAAGAACATAACTTCTTTCCCCTTTGGCGAATATTTCCGGAATCGGGCCGTCGTGCGGCTTTCCGGTGTTTGCACTTTAACACTCAGTATAACGGAAAACCGGCCAAGGGGATATGGAGGATTTGCCACAACATTTGCATTAACCTTCAAGAGGTTGTTCAAAAAGTTCGCTTTTGATCACGAAGACTCGCCGGCGGGTTCGCCCATCTCAAGCCCAAACGGCGAAGGTCGCGATATTGTCCGTTAAACCGGTTGCTTGCGATTTTTTTTGGTCCGGTAAATGGAAAGTCTCTTCTTGTTGGTCGACAGCGGCATTCTGAACAGAATGTTGCGGAAAGCGACGGCGTTAAAAGGCAAGAACGGCCACAGGTATGGCGCGTTAAACGACCTCTTGAACGTCAAATACAGCAGCGTGGCGGTAGCGAGCAGGACAAAACCGATTTCCTGGAAGAAAAAGACGGACAGCAGCAAGCCCAGTCGAATGATTCGGTTGGCCAGTCCCAGCTCGTAGCTCGGCGTCGCGAACATCCCGATCGCGGATACGGCCATGTACAGGATGACCTCGTTGACGAACAGTCCGGTCTTGACCGCAATGTCCCCGATCAAGATCGCCGAGAGCAGCGTCATCGCAGTGACGAGCGGCGCAGGCGTATGAACGGCGGCAAGCCGCAGCAGATCGACGCCAATCTCCGCAATGACGAACTGGAGAATAAGCGGGATCTGACCCGCCTTGTCGGTTCCGACGAACCACAGCCAATCGGGACGGATGCCGGGATTCGCGTTGAACAGAAACCACAGCGGCATCAGGACAAGCGACGCGATAATGCCCAAGTACCGCACCCACCTCATATAGGAGCCCATGAACGGATTTTGCCGATTCTCTTCCGCATGCTGCACCAGGTCGAAGTAAGTGGTCGGGAGCAAAATCGCGCTGGGCGACGTATCGACGAGAACGGTCACGCTGCCGTCGAGCAATTGCGCCGCGACGACGTCCGGCCTTTCCGTGTAGCGCACCATGGGAAACGGGCTCCAGCTGCTGCTGACCGTCATCTCTTCCAGCTGCTTGTCCGCGAGCGGAAGGCCGTCGATATCGATGGCGCGGATTTTGTCCCGGATCGATTCCACCAGCTCCGTATTCGCGATATCGTCGATGTATCCGATGCAGACGTCGGTCTGGGTGCGTCTGCCGACCTTCATGATCTCGAAGCGCAAATTCGGATCGCGAAGCCGGCGCCGGACGAGCGCGACGTTCGTCAGCAGCGTCTCGGTAAAGCCGTCCTGGCTGCCTCTGACGACCTTCTCCAGCGAAGGCTGCTCCGGGCTTCGCGCCGGAAACGACTTCGCGTCGATCATGAGAGCGGCCGGCTGCCCGTCCACGTAGAACGCCGTGTTGCCCATCAGAACTTCGTCGATCATCTGCGGGAACGATTCCGTCTTCTTGATCTGGACCGCGGGCACGTAACATTCGAGAAAAGCGTGCAGCGCATCGGAATCGAGCGAGCTGTCGGGATCCAGATAGGTCAGTCTTTTGATAATTTCCGTCAGCGACGCGTCCTTGGCGAACACGCTAAGGAACAGCATCGCCACCTTCCTGCCGCCGAACGTCATCTCGCGCACTTGGACTTCGAAGCTCTTGTCGAGACCGATCGTCTCGGTCAGCAGCTCCTTCCACCGCTCAAGATCAGAGGGAATTCGCTCCTGGGACTTGCGGGCCGTCTCCGAGGCCGAGGGCATCGGCTCCTCTTCTTTGTCTTGCTTTCCGCCTTCCCCTTCATCCCGCTTCCGAGAGTCCTCCCCCCGAGCATGCGAGCCTTCTTCCCGATCTTGCGAGCCTCCCCGGGCATGCGAGCCCTCTTCGCGGTCTTGCGAGTCTTCTTCGTCTCTCCGGCCCGACCTTCTTCGTCCCGACGGCCCTCTATCGTCCTCGTGCCGTCCGCTCTCTTCGCCCAATTCCTTGGGGAATTTCATCGGACGGCCGGCGTTCTTCAAATCCATGCTTCCGTGTTCGGTCGTTTCCATCATGTTCACGCTCCTTAAGGCTGCAGCCACAGCCAATCGACGAGGGATCCCGTCACCTTGCCGAATACCAAGGCCATCAGCAACGGCAATAAGTAAGGTTTAAGCTTTAATCTTTTAGAGACGATAGGGATGACGTTCAGCACTTCCGTTAATGCAGCCGCGAACATGCCGACGAACAGCCCTTGAAACGCCGCCGGAATGAGCAGATAGCGGGCCGACAGCCGGAACGTCCAGTCGAACAGATCGGCGCAAATCCAGTACAGCGAGCCGATCAGGATGGCGGATTCGAATACGGCGGACCGTCGATACGCCCTTGTCAATTGCACCAGCCTCGGAATCAGATCGAGCACGATCAACAGCGCCACGAAGGCGCTCCCGACGGCAAAGCCGCCCGCCAGGCTCACGACGGCGAGCAGCAAGCCACGCAGCGCTTCAGCCACCATCTCTTCCCGTCCTGTCTTCGTGTTTTTTGCGATATTCCTCGGTAATGACGTAGTGGTTCACGTTTTCCTGATACATGAACATCTCCACCTCCAGCGGATTAGGCTCGTCGTTCAGCCGCTTGCGCAAGAGCCGGTTGAAAAACAGCAGCATGCCCATTCCGACCCCGATCGAATACGGAATTTGAAACAGCCACGGATGCTTGCTCCCCTTCCCGGTGATCAGCTCGGTTATCCGCAGCTGCACCGCGGGCATGTTGACGTCGGCATGGAAATTCATCATCGCCATCCCGGAGCCGAAGAACAGCAGGAGCCAGGCGAGCACGAGCACGACTTTGCGCGGTTTGACTTCCCCGGCAGGCGATATTTCCAGCAGCACGTGCGGCTCTCCGAACGTCTCGATGACCAAGCCCGGCTCCGCTTCGCGAATGGCTTTGACCACCTGCAGCATGTCGATCAGCACCAGATTTCCGTCAGCGGCGGTCACTTTGTGCAGCGGAAGCTTCTCCAGCCGCTTCTGCAGCGCCGTCTCCGTCACCAGTCTCGCGACGTCTCCCAGGTAGACGACCGCTCCCGGCCGAACAACGGCTCGCCTGCGCATGCGGACGTAGACGACTGTGGAATCCTCTTCGGAACGGCCCATGCTACCCCCTCCCCATTCGGCATTTCGCTTAGTATGGAATGGAAGCGGTCATCGTAACCGCGAATTGGGAAAAAAAGAAGAGGCGGCCGCCGGTTTCCCGGCAGTCCGCCTCCCTCGATCGCGCCTTACAGGCTTCGGCCTACTGCGCGATCTGGTCTTTGATATTTTGCAGGATCTTCTTCTCCAGCCGGCTCACTTGAACCTGCGAGATGCCCAGCCGGCCGGCCACCTCGGACTGCGTCTGATCGCGGAAATAGCGCAAATAGATGATCAGCCTCTCCCTGTCGCTCAGTCCCTGGATCGCCTCCGTCAGCGCCAGCTTGTCGAACCAACGCTCCTGCGACTCGTCGGCGATCTGATCCATGAGCGTAATCGGGTCGCCGTCGTTCTCGAACACCGTCTCATGAATCGATGTCGGCGGCTTGTTCGCTTCTTGGGCGAACACGATTTCCTCCGGCGTCACGCCGAGCTCCTCGGCCACTTCGCCGATCGTCGGCGCGCGGCCGAGCCGCTTGGACAGCTCATCCTTCGTCTTGCGGACGCGGTTGGCCATTTCCTTCAGGGAGCGGCTCACCTTCAGCGTGCCGTCGTCCCTGAGGAATCTCTGGATTTCCCCGATGATCATCGGAACGGCGTAGGTCGAAAATTTCACGTCGTAAGAAAGATCGAACTTGTCCACCGACTTCAGCAAGCCGATGCAGCCGATCTGGAACAGGTCGTCGCTGTCGTAGCCGCGATTGGCGAACCTCTGGACAACGGACCATACCAGGCGAATATTGCTATTAACGAGCGTGTCTCGCGCGGTCGTATCCCCGGATTGACTAAGCGCGATGAGGCGCTTCACTTCGCTGTCATCCAAGTATGCCGGCGGAGACGATCGTTTCCATTCTGCTTCCATGCCTCCAACCCCTGCCGCACGGTTTTTAGTTAAACAACGCTTTTTTCGACTCGATCCGTTTTTTCATCCGAAGAGATGTGCCCCCTGCTTCCGAACTGACGACGTCGAATTCGTCCATGAAATTTTCCATGATCGTGAAGCCCATTCCCGAACGCTCCAGCTCCGGACGGGAGGTGTACAGCGGCTGTCTGGCCAAGTCCAGATCTTCGATCCCTCTGCCCTGGTCGCTTACGGACAGGCTGATCGTATCTCCGTCGATTTCCGCTTCCACGGTGACGATGCCGTCCGTTCTTCCGTCGTATCCGTGAATAATCGCGTTGGTGACCGCCTCGGATACGACCGTCTTAATCTCGTCCAGCTGCTCCAGCGTAGGATCGAGCTGGGAGACGAACGCGGCGACGGAGACTCTGGCGAACGACTCGTTCTCGGAACGGCTTGCGAATGAGAGCTTCATATGATTATGTCCGCTCATGATACGACCTCCAGACCGGCGACTGCCGAACGCTCCGAATCGTAGAACGATAGAATCTTGAACAGCCCCGACAGTTCGAACAACCTCTTGACGCTCGGCTGCGTGTCGCACACGACCATTTTGCCGCCGCGACCCTTGATCAGCTTGTAGCGCCCGAGAATGACGCCGAGTCCCGAGCTGTCCATGAATTGCAAATCTTTCAGACTAAGAACGACGTGATCGCATCGGCCGCGCAGGATCGCGTCCTCCATCTTGTAACGGACGATGTCCGCGGTGTGATGGTCCAGTTCCCCTCTCAGGCGGACGATCAAAACGTTGCGTTGCTGCTCCAGCTCGACCTGTAAGCTCATCTTCATTTCCCCTTCCCCATAACCTGCTTGCTCGTCACCAATTCTACGAAACGCTCTCCCATTCCTGCCCTCCGACAAAACTAGAAGCTGGCCCTCCCGATTCGACAAAACGCGCGAAAGAGGCGGCGACGTTCTGTTCGTCGTGCCGCCATATCGCCGAATTAATCCGAATCCGAGAAGAACAAGTGTCCAGTTGTGCGGCGCAGCAGCGACCACCATCCCGCTCGTTCGACCGCCACCGGCGATTCCACCGGAAACTCGGTCAGGACGTCGTTGCCGCGGTAGACGATCAGCTTGCCGATCGGCTGTCCGATCGCGACCGGCGCCTTAACGTTAGGCTCCAGCACGAGCTCATGGCGTATCCCCTTGCCCGCGTCGCCCTTCTTCAGGAGGACGCTGTACGAATGCTTGGCCGTCAGCGGAATTTTGGCGACTTTGCCCTTCTCCACCGGCAGCGTTCCGATCGGGTCGCCCTTCTTGTAGATCGGGACGTTCGTGTATTGAGCGAACGCATAATCGAACAAATGCGAGACTTCCGCATTGCGCGTCTTCGTGTTCGGCTCGCCCATCACGACGGCGATCAGACGCAGGTTGTCCCGGCGCGCCGTCGCCGACAAGCAGAACTTCGCTTCGCTCGTAAAACCGGTCTTCAAGCCGTCAGCTCCGCTGTAGAAGCGAACGAGCTTGTTCGTATTCACGAGCCAGAACGGCTTGGGGCTGCCTTTGCGCAAGTAATCCTGATACAGTCCCGTGTATTTCGTAATGCCTTCGTATTTCAGCAGTTCCCTGGACATGATGGCGATGTCGCGGGCGGAGGATACATGTCCTTCCGCGGGCAGACCGTTGCAGTTGACGAACTTCGTGTTGGCCATGCCAAGCTCGGCCGCTTTCTCGTTCATCATCGCCACGAACTGCTGCTCGCTTCCGCCCAGCTTCTCCGCGAGCGCTACGGAAGCGTCGTTGCCGGAAGCGAGGGCGACGCCCTTAAGCATATCCTCGACGGTCATCTCCTCTCCGGGCTCCAGGAAGATCTGGGAACCGCCCATCGACGAGGCGTATTCGCTCGCCGTCACCTTGTCGGTCAGCTTCAGTCGGCCTTCGTCGATCGCTTCCATCACCAGCAGCATCGTCATGATTTTCGTGATGCTGGCGGGAGGCAGAGCCAACGTGCTGTTCTTCTCATAGATGACCGTTCCGCTGTCCGCATCCATCAGAATCGCGGATTTGGCGTTGGAGGCCAAGTCCGTGACCGGCTGCTTCACCGCCGGCTCCTTGGCATAGGCCGCGGACGGCGCGATCAGCGCAGCCGTCAATAGCCCGGCAAGCAGCCAGGCGTAAGGGCGTTTGTCGGATGGTTTTCGTGTCTCTTTACAAGCCAAAAGTGGCTCCCCCTCCTGAAGGCCGAGTGTCGGCCAATGATTTCTTCCCTTTAGTCTGTCCTTCGGTGATGAAATATATTCCATCCGACGCGTATGATTGTAAACGAAAAAACGCCAAGAAGAGAGTTACTCTTCTTGGCGGACGTCTATTTTATTCGATTAGATTGGAACCGGAGCTTCGAAGCTGCTCGAGAGACTCCGCTCCAAGCTCGTCGAGTCTCCACACGGCGATATTATAAATACCTTTGGACTTGGCGGCTTGAATCCATTGGGACAACGTCGCCCCGTCGGCATACCAGACTTTATGCTTGGCGCCGCCCGAATCCGTATACTCGAAGTTCAGCGCGCCGCTAGCCTTATCCCGTACGGGAGCAGCCGCTGCGCTGCGCGCAAGCTCAGCCGCCTGCCGCTCGGTAATTCCGGTTGCCTTGCCCGTTCCTCCGTGCCAATCGAAGCCTCCCGACGACAACGCGATATAAGACTTGGCCGATACGTCTTTCATCTGCGCGGCCAGCTTGCGCACGAACGCATCGTCAGCCTTCGGTCCCGGCCCGCTATGACTGCCGTACAAGTTATACGCCATCATGACGTATACCGGGCCTTCGGGCAGGTCCAGCCGCTCTAACGGCGCGCGCGGCTCGAACACGACTCTGAGCTCTTTGCCTTTCGCGCTCATCCGGGCATGCAGCTCGCGAATCAACTGCACGAAGTTAGGCCAGTCCCGATCCCCTATTCTCTCGTAATCAAGCTCCGCGCCGGATAACCCGTACGTCTCGAGGACAGCAATGATTTCGTTAATATGCCGGTTGCGGCTCGAATAATCTTTAACCAGTCTCGAGACTAAGTCGGCGTCCTTCTGCACGTCGCTTCCGCTCTCATACTTGATGTCGTTTACCAGGGTCAAAAAAAGCCTGTCCATGCCGTTGCGTTCAGCTTCCTGCTTGATCTTGGGCAGCGCCTCTCGGAATTCTTCCGTGAACAGCAGCCGATCGGATTCGTCGAAATAGGCGGCAAACACTTGCAGGCTGGTCAATCCACCCGCGACGCCCCCCAATTGCTCCATGCCGGCTTCCCAACGCCAATCCGCCAGCCAAGCAGATCTCTCCGTTTTATATTCCGTTATTTGGGGCTTGGTTGCCGCTCCGAACACGTCTTGTTTAAAACAATAGAGCAGACCAGCGGAGAGAGCGAACAGCCCTGCGAATACATAGAGGACGACGGTGCGATTGCGGCGATTGCGTTTGCGCGAACGAGTCCTGTTCAAGTATCGCACTCCTTTCTGTATCGGCCGATCAGAACGTCTCAATCATCCAATCGACGGTTGTATGAAAATATCTTTCTATTTTCCCGACCCATTTTTTTATTCCGGTATCTTTATTGCTGTATAAACCCTTGATCTGAACATCGTCGAAAACGCCGTCGTAAATGTCGTCCCGTTCGTTCTGTACGTTGTATTCCGATTCGAGCGCAACTGCCCCCGACGATATTCCATCGTCTACTTGGGCGTCCAGCGTTCTGACTTCTCCATCTACCGTCACGCGAAGCTCGCTGCCGTGCAACGATACGACAAGTTTCCTCTTGCCTGCGATATTGACCGGGTACTGAGTCTCTTCCGTCAAGTCGATCTCGGATGTCTGAGCCTTCGAATAGATAGTCGCCTTGTTGAGGGCTAGTTCCGTTTCCTTCCAATCGATCTCGTCCAGTTCCGATTGTACCAGCTTCTCGATCTCTTGTCCGGCTTTCTTCTGCTCAATCGTCAGAACATTATTATCCAACGATATCCGGACGAACGAATCCCGCTCCCTGTCGTACCTGACATAGATCGACTGCCGACCGACGACGTTGCCCGCCAAAGTCGCCTCAAGCTCCAGATCTCGATAATCTCGGCTGCCGTTAAGCACAAGAGTTCCGGGCGAAGACGGCTCCGAGGTCAAAGCAATGCGATTGTCGATAAACTCGGCGGCTCCGCTTACCAGCGTCCAATCTTTCGCGCGTTCCGCATCTCCGGTCAGAAACTTCATCTCCTGACCGGTATCCTTGCTTATTTTCATAAGCAGATGGTTGGTATACCAATAAGAAGCCGGCTGCACACGCGTCAAATTGTACGGTTCGTCGTCCTTCCCGTTAAAGGAAACGCCCTCTCGGTTAAAATGCATCTTAAAAATCCGCTGGATTTCGGCATTGTTGGCATCCGTTACGAGACGGTTCATCCCTGCTCCCAACGCGTTCGCATGCATGATCATATATACGTTCGGAACGAAGCCTAGCTGATCTGTATAGATCTCTTCCATCAACCGATAGTCTTCAGAGATCCGCGCTTCCATCTCGCTTCGCGTCTCGATCGGAATCATGTCGACGTCTCTCAAGAAATCCATCAGATAATGGTTGTAATAATCGATTTTCATTTTATTCCGCAGTTCGTTCTCGTCTTTCACGCCGATGAAGTTTCCTTCGCTGTCGAAAATGTTGATGTAGGTTAGCCGGTACCCGTTGCTGCCAAGCTCCCAGTAACCGTTCTTGATCATTTTCTTCATATCCTTCGGCTGAAGGAACTTGCGATCTCCGTTGCCCATCTTGTTCGCATACGAAAGGAATGTCGCCTTGAAATTATACTTCTCAAGCAGCGGCTGGGCGAACAGCGAGGAATCGTTGCGCCCGTCCTCGAAGGACAAAAACAGCGCCTTGTCCGGAAGCTTCTTGCCCTCCCGGTAATAGTCGAGCACGTCCTGTTGAGATATAGCGATAAAACCCTGATCCTTAAGCGCCTTAAGATGCTTGTTCAGTTCCTCCTTCGAGATCAGCTTCGGCGTTCCTGAACGGCTGACTCCGAAGTAGGATAGAGCGACAAAACCTTTATCCGAAGTCCATTCGCTGCGATCCGGCTCCGCGAACTTCTCGACGTCGACAAGCGCGTGAAACAGAATATAACCAACAACGATCAGCACCGCAAGCTGAATCACGGTCTTGATCCATTTGCTCCGATCTTTTTTCCGAATGTCGAGGAAGGGATCGCGATACTTATTCCTCATCTTTGCTTCTCCTTACTGAAACGGAATGTCTCTTCTGGTTAGAACGGCAGTCCGGGTTTCCGCATGTTTCTTTTTTGCTTGCGGGCCTCCTTCTTGTTCCTGGCCTCGATATCCTGGGGAGTTTCTCTCGTTCCCCACGTCGACTTCCAGAATGTGACCCAAGCTACCGGCATCTGCCAGAGCAGCACGAATTCATAGAACAAGCAAAACACGATTCCGAAAATCCACAGCTTGCTCTTACGGAAGAACAGATGCGCCAAACTCATAAACATCGCCATCATCAGCAATCCCATAAGAAATGTCCCCGGGAACACGCGATGGAATAATGGAACATAGATCAAGTTGTACACAACGATCACAGGAGCGGCAATCGGCACGATCAGACCTACGAGGAAGAAAAGCGCCATGAACGGTTCCTTGCGCCAAATAAACGCACATGCGCGAAGAGACTCCCTCAGCCACGAACGTTTCCACCTCATCTGCTGCTTCAAAAATACTCCCATGTCGGAAGGAACGACCGTCGAGCAGATGGCCTTGTCCTGGTAGGTTGTACGATGAGTCCGCAAAATGAAGTTGGTCATGCTTCGGTCGTCGCCGAACGTGGCCGGCTGTCCGAGAAACTTCTGGTTCAACCATGCATCGGAATGCTTCATCACCAGTTCCTTGCGGTAGCAAGACAGCGGACCGGACAGACAGGTCACGCTATCGAACCAGGACTCGGCCGCTTTCATGATCCGGAAAGCGATGTAGTACCGGACGGTCTGAAGCTTGGTAATAGAGTTGGTAAATTTATTTTCTACATCCGTTCTCCCGGCCACGCCACCAACCTTCCGATCTTGGAAAGGTTGAACGAGATGCCGAATCGCGGTCGGCTCAAGAAAGCTGTCGGAATCTACGAAAACGACCAGATTATGCTTCGCCATCTCAACGCCTTTGACTAGCGCTACCCGCTTGCCCCCGTTCTCTTCAAGCAGGAGCATCTTCACTCTGTCTCTAGTCCCGAAGCGTTCGGCTTCGTTGTGGATCAACTCGATCGTATCGCGAATACGCTGTGGCGAATTGTCGGTCGAACGATCGTCCACCACGATGACCTCCAGCTTGTGGGCCGGATAGTCCTGATTCACGCAGCTCAGAATGGTGCGATGGATCCACTGCTCTTCGTTAAAGCAAGGGATAATGATCGTAACGCCAGGCGTGTAGGAGGGGTTGATGGGAACGTCCCGATACAGCGAACCGAACAAGTATCTGGACAGCAGGAAAGCGGCGGCAATGATACTGTACGTGTAAAGCAGCGAGTTGTATTTGAAATAGATCAAGCTTTCCGCGCGCATGAGCATAACGAACAAAGCCGTACAGAGTAGAAGGCTGCTGGCCATATAGACGGAATATCCCCAGCGTTTCTTCTGAAAATACTCGGTCAACGGTTTGTCGAATTCGAAAGCGACCATCGTCCGCTCTTGTCCATCCTGCTCCCTGACGAACGTTCTTACGGCTGTCGCCTGCGTGTTGACGTTCGATTCAAAACCTTCCGGCATCGCTCCGGGAGGAATGCGGAAGCGAATGTTGACGCTGCTTCCCACTTTGATTCTATCCTCGGGCAAGTCGACCGCAACCAAAATCCCCGTTGAAGAAATATCTACGGAAATCCCCTTGATGCCCCTATTTTTCCGCTTTCTGGCCGGAACGATCAGCACTTCGAATTCCGCAACATAACGAAGGCTGAGCATGCGCAGCTTCTCGTGAATGTTCCCCTCCGTCGCCGCTCCGCCCTCTTCGACTTTGAGACCTCTGCGATCGGTCGATACGCGGAGTTTATCGGGGTCCGGCACGTAAGCTAACGTCCGCCTGTCCCCTTTTGGTACGGTCAATATTTCTTCGACGTTTTTCTTCGGTTTCTTTTTAAACACTTTTGCCGTCTCCAATCCGCGAGACTAATGCTACAGACTCCAATAATGGAATCCGTTTCTCTCAAAATCCGCTTTGTCGAACGCTCCTTTAATGTCGATCATTACTTTCGGTTTGTTCCCGTCCGACGCGAACATAGCTTTGAAATCGCCTGCGGTCATCGAGGCCAGGCCGCTATGCGGCACGGCAACGACCACAACGTCTAGCTGCTGTAAATCTCCCAAGTCGGACAGTTCAATCCCGTATTCCTCATACACCTGATGCCGATCGACTACCGGGTCCGCTATGAGCGGCGCTACTCCGTAATCTTGCAGTTCACGAATAACATCGATCACTTTCGTATTGCGAATGTCTGAACAATCTTCCTTATATGCAAATCCTATAAACCCGATTCGGGCACTGGAGACATCGACCTTCAACCTCGCCAGCGTCTTGACGATGCTCTGGGCAATGAAGCTTCCCATTCCTTCGTTGATATGTCGGCCGGCAAGAATAATGCGGGAACGATAACCCGTGTCTTCAGCTTTGTAAGTCAAATAATAAGGATCGATGCCGATGCAGTGTCCTCCGACCAACCCCGGCTTAAAAGGCATAAAGTTCCACTTGGTCGCGGCTGCCTCCAGCACGGCTTTAGTCGGAATGTCCATTTGCTTAAACAGCATTGCCAGTTCGTTCATGAAGGCAATATTAATATCGCGCTGCGCATTTTCTATCACTTTGGCGGCTTCCGCCACTTTAATGCTCTCAGCTCGATACACCCCGGCTTCGATGATAAGCCCGTACACTTGGGCAATCGTCTCGAGCGTCTCCTCGTCCATTCCCGATACGATTTTCACGATATTTTCCAAGCGATGAACCTTATCCCCCGGGTTGATTCGCTCGGGTGAATAGCCGACTTTGAAATCCTCCCCGCAGCGCAGACCGGATTCCGCCTCCAGAATCGGAACGCATACCTCTTCGGTTACCCCTGGATATACAGTGGATTCGAAGACGACGATCGCTCCCTTACTAAGCCTCTGCCCGACAATCCGGCTAGCATTCTCGACGTAAGTCAAGTCGGGAATGTTGCCGCTGCGAATCGGCGTCGGTACGGACACGATATAGAACCGCACGTCGTCAAGCTTTGAAGTATCCGAGGTAAACGACACCTCGCTGTTTCTGACCGCCGCGTTGCCAACATCGCCAGTCGCGTCTATTCCGTTCCGGTATCCTTCAATCTTTTTCTCGTTTACGTCGAATCCGATCACATTCACTTTTTTCGCAAAAGCGAGAGCAAGCGGCAAACCAACATAGCCCAGTCCGATTACCGCAATGGGTTCGAGCCTTTCCAATAGTCTTTCATATATCCCCATGAAGTTCTCTCCCATACTCCTTCTACTCCTGCAACCCGATTAAATCCGCCATTTTGACAAAGGTGAAGCCCGATTTCTGCAGACGTTCGATAGCGACGGGAAGCGCCTCGACCGTGTGAATGTCGTCAAGCATATGAAGCAGAATGACGCTTCCGTTCTCCGTTTTCTCCATAATCTTGTTCACGATATCTTCCGCGCTATTCCTTATATCCCAATCGAATGTCGTTACGTCGTAGAGAGCGATCTCCGGATAACCGATAGCGGAGACGATTTTCGCGCTCTTGTCGTCAATCTCTCCGGTAGGAGGACGGAACAGCATCGTCGGTTTCTGCTGGATCGCTTCCGTAATCACTTGGTGGGCTTTGACGACATCCTCCTGCAATTGCTCGGGCGTCAGCGTCGTGATGACCGGATGAGTATACGTATGGTTGGCGACGTCATGCCCTTCCTCTACCATCGCCCTTGCCAGGTTCGGATTGGCTTCCGTGCCTTTCGCCCGCAAGAAAAACGTCGCTTTAACATCGTACTGGGCCAAAATGTCCAATATTTTAGTAACCGTATAATCGGTTCCCCAATCGTCGAAGGTCAGAGCGATTTTTTTCTCGTCCGTGACTACGTCGTATATCAAATTATATTTTGCGTCCTCGTAATTCGGATTAATCCGAACCGCGTCATAGCCCTCGATTTGCTCAAGCGGTTTTCGTTCCCCGCCGTGCTCGATCATCCGTCCCAGCGGTATGAAGTCGTAGCCGACCTCCTTCGCGGCATGCGCCACGATCGCTATGTCCTCTACGAGATCCGTATTTTCTTCCGTGTCTATAGAGATAATCCCGCCTCGGGTAATGTACTTCCTGATGTACAGGTCTCTCTGCTCGCCGCTCTCTTTTTGCCAGTTATGCAGAAATAAGCTGTAGACGACAACGGATTCCATTCCGTTGTGGGCCGCTGCCAATCTGACATCGTCGGTATAATCGCCCGATCGCGTACGGACATAACGCGGAGCAATCCCCGTCTCTCTCTCGATAATCTCGTTGCTGAGACGGATTTCCTTATACACCTGCTCGTAACTGAGCTTGGACATATCCAGACGATTCAAAGTATTACTTTCTACTTCATGTCCTCTGGCAACGATCAACTTGGCAATATCCGGTTCCTCGGCCACGCGTATCCCCGGCAGAAAAAAGGTCGCTTTGATTCCGTACTTGTCCAGCTCATCCAGCAGCTTTCCCATCGTAACGCCATCGCTCATCCCGTTGAACGTAAGGGACAGCTCCTTTTTCGCCGTGTACACGTAAGGCACAACCTTGCTCATCGGCCCGTTATACCGCTCAATCGGCGGCGTTGCGGATGCAGATTTTCCCTCGTTCCGTCCGCCGCCGAATATCCCGCAACCTGCCAGCAGAGAGACGGTTATCGCAATCAGCAATGCTTTCGCAGGTAATCCGCTCACTTTACGTTCTGCATATTTCTCCATATAACCAAACCTTTCATAGAACAGCTTCCACGCATAGATCAAAATACCCAGTTTTAGGGATAAAGAACTACTTTTCTGTCTTTTGCTATTCTATCATGTTTGACTGAACATTTTCTAAACTTTTTCAGCTTTTTGATTAAGAACAATTCAAACTCGTTGTACAGTTTTTGTTCAGACCAATAGTTTATTATTTCATGGTTGAAAGAATCATGTATAGATAAAGGAAGTTGGTAAATCTATGAAACCGCAGGGAAAGCTGTCCGTCAAAATCGCTTCCTATGCTTTGATAGCCGCAGGGCTGATTCTGCTGGTCTTTCCTTTCGTTCGCGAACACGTCCACGACCGGGAACAGCAAAAGCTTTTGAACGAGCTTGAGCAGTCTCTATCGCCCGTCGATCCGGCCAGCTCCTACTCTCTTCAATCGGAATACGTCCGGCTCTCCGAACTCCTCGACGCCGGTCTCGAACGGGCGGGGACGGAAGCGTCCCCTATCGCCGCTTCCGAGCAATCGCAGGAGCCTATGGACGACAAAACGATCGCCATCATTCAGATCGACAAGATCGATCTGAAGCTGCCGATTCTCGAAGGAGCAACTGCGAAAAACATGAAGGTCGGAGCCGCCCATATGACGGAGACGGCGCCGCTTGGCGAGATCGGCAACGCGGCCGTGGCCGCCCATCGGGCTCGTACGAAGGGCCGGATGTTCAATCGTCTTGACGAGATGGAGATCGGCGACAGGATCGACGTCCGAATGAGAAACAGCAGCGTCTCCTACCGGGTAACGGACATTAAAGTCGTCCTTCCAACCGATCTATCCGTGCTGAAGAGCGATGGAGACAAAGCCGTTCTTACTTTGATCACCTGTGATCCGTTGGTGAATCCGACTCACCGGCTTATCGTTCATGCCGAGAAAATCGAGGATCAGGGATGAAATCCCGCCTTTCGCGCAAGCTGTTATAGCTGTAAATACGAAAAACGGCCAGAATCGTGAATAGATTCTGGCCGTTTCGATATCCGATTAATAGTATTTGACTGCCGAATAATCGCTTGCCTTCTTGCCGAACGCCACCTTCTTATCGCCCTTGCTTAATCCCGCGTCCACAGTCGTGTCCACGATGACCCATTTTCCGTTCAAGTATACCTCGTTCCAAGCATGGTACTCGTCGACCAAGTTCGTCGTGCCCATCGCCAGCTTGGCCGGAATACCTGCGCTTCTCAGCATGGCCGCATAGAGCGTAGCGTAGCCGTAGCAGATCGCCTTGCCCGAAGCCAAAGTGCCGTCAATGTCGGGAACGTAATCCGAAGTCACCTTGCGGGCCAACTCTTTATCATAGCTTACGTTGCGAATAATATATTCGTAGATTGCTTTCGCCTTCTGTTCGTCGGTCGCAGCGCCCGCCGTCAACTCCTTGGCCTTGGCCAGCGCCTTGTCGGCGTCCTGCCATGCGATGCCTTGCGTGGAGTTCAAGAAAACGTCTGACGTCTTCGTTACGGTTACGTTGACCTTCTCCGCCAGATTCACACGATACTTATTCCCGGTGACATGCTCGAGCACCGCGATCTCATATTGCCCGTTCCCCATCTGCAACGGCAGCCATACTGTCTGCCCGTCGGTTGATGCCTTCAACGTATAAGTATAGCTGGAACTGCCCTTCGATATTTTCGCCTTCATGTCCACTGTCGTCTTGTTCGCCAGGCGAATGCCGATCACGCCTTTGTCCAGTCCGGACGTATCCAGCGCAGCTTTGCCCGCTCCCGTGCTTGCCGATGCAATAGCCGGAATCGAAGCGAAGAGAACAAGAAGCGCCAACAACAATCTAGCTGATTTAAGCATAGTCCTAAACTCCTTTCGGTAGCTGGCTGCCATTCCTCGCAGAAGAGAAGGCCCTCTAGCTTTGCGTCGCTGCCTTTCGGCAGGTTTGCCTTTATCGTGAAGCTTGTCCGAATAAAACAAAAAAAGCCTAGTCCTTCGGTAGCTGGCTGTCATCCTTCCGACGGAAGGGAAGACCCTCTAGCTTTGCGTCGCTGTCTTTCGACAGGTTTGCCGTTATCGAGCTTGCTTTTATAGGTAAATTATAGCGGTTTCTCGTCGAAAAAGCAAGGAAAAACCTGCCGGAAAACCGGCAGGTTTAGTAGATATTATCTCTATTATCTATTTTTTCTTTATAAGGGAGATTCTATTGCGATTCAGGAACAGCACACCAGCGACAATGAGCGCCAAGCCTGCAAGCTGAAGCGGCAGTGGGCTGTTTTCCCCGGTTTTCGGCAATGTTTTGCCCGGAGTTTGGCCTCCGGCGTCTACCCCGCCGCGCGGAACGTCGTCCACGTCGATCTCGACGAGAATTTCCTGTTCATTGCCTTCCGGATCGGTCACGATGATGGTGAAGGAGTCTTTGCCTTTATAGTCTTTGTCAGGCGTATACTTCCATTTGCCATCCGGCGTGATCGTCACCGTACCATGCTCCGGCTCTTCTCCGATTCTGACTTTGCCGCCTTCGGGAACTTCCGTTTTTCCTTCCACCGGCTTGTCATTCGTCGTTTTCTCTTCTACCTTCTCTCCCGGCTTGCTCGGCTCAGGAGTCTCGGAAGGTTCCGGCGTCTCCGACGGCTCCGGATCTATCGTTGGTTCAGGCTCGGTAGGTTTCGGCTCTTCTGTAGGCTTAGGCGTCTCCGACGGTCCCGGATCAGGCGTCCAACCTCCGCCCGAGCTTGGGATTCTCTGATTTGTTTTTTCTACGAGAACGGTAGCCGTTTGAGTCGTCGTAATCTCGAATTCTACCGGATCGGTGTTCAGATAATAGTCGTAAGGCGCCTTGACTTCGATTAACCGATATTTATTAGGATCGAGATTATCCAAGAACAATTCCCCGTTGACGTCAGTCGTCAGCAGAGCCGGAGCGATTCCCGTAACGCGTTCATAGATTTCATTGCCTTGAAGATCGAAGCTTCCCGTAAAGCGCCACAGATCGAACACCGCTCCACTAAGCAACAAGGATTTGCTCGCATTGAACTTCGTCAGTTTGACCGAGCGAATGTGTTCCTTGTTTTCGATGATAATCGAAGTATTCGACTGATGGATGGATACGTTCGTATTCGGATGTTCGATGACGAATCCGTCCGCTTTCGTTTCCACCAGCGTATACAAGCCGTAAGGCAAGTTTGTAAACTCGACAACTCCGTTCACGTCCGTCGTCTTCGTAGCCACAAGGACGTTATCGTCGTTCCACAATTCGAATTCTACGCCTTCAAGCTTCAGATTATCCGGATCCTTGGCATTCACTTTCGTGACGGTCAACGCTCCGCCCGCTCCTCTTACGTTAGGATGAGCAAGCTGAACGATTTGAGTCTGATTGGCGACAATCGTAATTGGAATCGGCGTCGGATCGAGCGTGTAGAACAACGGCGCTTCTGTCTCGATCAGCGTGTAGCTGCCCGCGGGAAGATTGCCTTTGCCTAGTCTTCCATCCGTTCCCGAAACCAAGTTGTCGTCAATGACCGTGTTGCTCGAATCCCTCAATTCGAACTTGGCTCCCGAGAGCTTCTCACCCGTAACCGAGTCTTCCTTCACAAGCTCGAAGCCTTGGCGAATGACCTCGTTAACGATCTGGATCGGTTCGGACGGACCTTTGAAATGAATGGTTTGTCCGCTAGGCGTGCCGTATGCCGGATCTACGAGATAACCGCTTGGAGCCGATACTTCCTTCAGAATGTACGGAATTCCGGACGTCCCGTTGAAGCGGTACTTCCGAAGCGTTTCGACTTCTCCGTTCACACTCGTCGTCAGTTCCTCCAGCAATTGGGTGCCGGCGGCGTTCCAGAGCTCGAATTCGACGCCCGCGAGCGGTTTGTTCTCGTCGTCGACTTTAACAATTTTCAGTTTCCCGATGTCTGTAGCCGCTCCGCCGCCCGCGTCGGCAAGCTTCACGACAAAGCCTTCCTGATTGTCTTCTTTAACCGCCACCGATTGCCCCATATAATGCGCGTCATTGCCGATCCGGTCATTGTGATCCGCATTGATATACGACTCGTACTCGACGATGTACGCGGTATCCAGAGCCTCATGGAATGTAACGGTGAACGTGTTTTCCGTCACGGCCACGGCATACTTCGAAGTTTCCAGAGGATCGCCCTTCGGAATGTTGCCCGAGTTGTCCGTCGGAAGATTCGTCTTGTACACCTTGATCGTATCGCCGAACAGAATTTGATTATCGGTCAAGGTGTCTTCGAGCACGGAATTCGCCGCGATGTAGGATTGGCTCGGATTCACGATGACCGTCCAAATCGCTTTATCGGTCTGTCCGACTTGTCTGCCGGACTTGTGCAGATAGTCACCGCCGTGTTTCGGCGTTACCGTCGCCGACCGGTTAAAGATAATCGGCCCCGTATCGCTGTCCTGAAGCGTCGCTTGGTTCGAGTAGGTGCCCGTTACCGGATACTGACCGCCAACGCTCGTCTCGTACTGAACACGATAGGCTTGTTTGCCGATAGGGCCAAGGTTCAGCACGAAGCCTTTGCCGTCGCCGTTAAGGGAAAATTGATCGGGCAACAGCGTTTCAGCCGTTGGACTGACGGTATACGTATTGTTAGCCGTGTTCAGGTTCAGTTTGAAAACCTTAAGCGATCCCGCGACGAATTCCAAGTTCGCTTGAGGCGAATTCGCCTGGAAGTTATCTTTGATTATCGCTTCTTGGATATCGAAGAGATTGTAGTTAACGTCGATCGTCCAACGAATCGTTTTGTCTTTGGCGTTATAGGCACCTGTCTTATTTCCATTATTTACAGTGTTCTCTTGGGCTGTGACTTGTGCGGTTTTCGTAATCGGAGTTTGCGGCGTCACTTGACCCGGTTCGCTCCAATCGATCTTGGCCGTATTCAGGTACTGATTGTCGTCAGGCATGCCCGCCGTAGGATCGAAACTCGTCGTGAATGTGAATTCGTAACGATCGGTAATCGTCACGCCCGGCTTAAGCCGGATAATGAAGCCTTTCTTGTAATCACCAGGATTGTCGGCTACGGCAACAACCGGGTTCTCCTCGACCAGCTCGAACTCGGCGCTGTCGGCAATGTCAACAACGGCATCAGAGTTTTTCTTCACCTTGACCGTTTGGGCATCCAACTCCATATGGCGGTTCAGATACGTATCCAAGATGACAATGTCGGTCATCGGTTTCTTGTCATGGTTAACGACAAGTCTCCATTGGATTTTCTTTTGATTGAAATCCTCTTGGGCTACGGATTTGGCGAAAATAACTTCCTGATAGCTTGCAGTGCCTTCCTTGAACATATTGTCGTAGATGGTTACCTTGTTTTTGACCGTCTTGTTCGTAGCGGGATAGACACGCTGTTCGGCCTTGGTTTTGTAGACGATGTCGTACGCCTTATCTACATCACCGTTAAACTGTAACCGGAAGCCGCCCTTGTAATCGGTGCCTACGGAAGTCACCGTATAAAGACTCGAATCGATCGGCGTAGCGCTGGGAGTGCCGTTGCCGTTGCTGTCGATCGTCACCTCGTAAACTTTAAGATCGGTATGAACGACGCTCTGCTGAATTCCGTTGGCCGGATCGAACTCGTCCAGGATGACCGCATCGACCTGTGCAATCGTCTGCTGGTTGTAGTTGTATTCGATTTTCCATGTGATCGTTTGGTTCGCGGAATCGTAGCCGTTATTGACGGCTCTCTTGTTCAAAGGTTCGTTAAAACGAATCGTCACCGTCTTGGTATCCGTTTTCGTCGTGATATCGTTTCCCGTCAACTCCACCAAATTGGTAAACGATCTGGTGAACGGCGCGACGATCGGAGCTTCGACACTCGTCTTGTACTCGACCTGGTAAGCCTTGTCAGTAGTTCCCAGATTGATCGGGAATGCGGCAAACGTTTGCGGCGTCCCCGGGTTCACTTTGACGATTGAACCGTCCGGTTGGACTTTAAGCTCGTAAACCTCGATATCGCCCAGAAGGGTCAAGCCGCTTGTCGAGCCTCCCAGCGTATCGTTGAGCGTGGCGTTCGTAATCGTGTTTTTCTGCTGATTGAACTCTACAACCCAGTCGATAACGTCGGAATTGAATCCGCCTTTGTTGGCAGTACCGGTCTTTACCAATTTGTCCTCAGTGGTATTGGCGAACGTCACCGGTATGGTGGCTTGTCCGACTGCGCTGAAGTCAATATTGTATTCGAGGCCGTCATTTAGCTGCCCCTCATCAAATTTCAGCCAGACGTAGAAGCTGCCTTCATAGCCTTGACCGCCATTAATACTCTCGCCGCTATTGCCGAAAGTAAATGTAACCGTGCGGTCCGTATTCACGACAAAGGTACCCACATTGCCGGACAACGTTCCAGGGATCGGACTGGGAACCGTAAAAATGCTAGGCAGCGAAAAAGTGTAGGTTGCTCCGTCGCTGTAGGAATGACCCATCGGTAATTCCCAATCCAAAATGATGGCAACGCTATTGTTGACATCGTGCTCCACGCTCTGAATCGGATTACCCTGCGGAATTGCCATTCCGTCTTCGCCAATCAAAGGAACTTGATCGTAAACTTGGGCACTCTCGATCAGATTGCCCGAGATGACTTCCCCCGCCGCATGCGAAGATGGAGCCACGAACAACTGCGTCGCCAACTGAAGAACCAAAGCGAGCGCAACGAAGATCGCCAGCTTCTGCTTGGCTTGTCGAGCTCTTGCTTTGCTCACTCTTACTCTGCTAACTCTCACAAAATCCTTCCTCTCTATAATAAGTGTTGCAATTGCATCCGGACTCCTCTGTCGCTCAAAATGACTCGGTCTCCCCCGGTTTTCCGCATGCAAAAAAAGCGCATAGCTGAATATTAGCAATGTCGCCTGAACAACTTCTGAAAAAGTTCTCGAATCTTGACATCCGAACACATGTTTGCTAATATTAGTAAATCAATTGCGAGAGGGGTCTACTAATGTCCGAAGAACGTCTGGCTAGGCTCGAGGATATGATGGGGCAGCTAATCGGCATGGTGGGGAAGGTTCTGAGCGAACAGCATGAGATGCGCAAGGATATGGCTGAGATGAAGCTGGAGCTCACCGGTACAAAACAAGAGGTGAGCGGATTACAGCAAGAGATGAACGGTGTAAAGAAGGAAGTTAGTGGACTGAAGCAAGAAATACGCGAAGTGAAGCAAGAAGTACACGAAGTGAAGCAAGAGATGACTAGAGTGAACGACCGTCTAGAAAGAATAGAAACCGGGCACTCTCACTTCAACGACTCCATCCTCTATCTCATGGACAAGTCGACCCAGCACGACCACGATATCCACGTACTCAAGAGGCATATTCTTAAATAATCCCTTCACATAACGAAGGAGCCGCCCCCCGAGGGGCGGGCTCCTTTTTGGTTTGCCGTTATTACATTTTCGGAAGGACCGACAGAACGAGCGATAAGAACTGTTCCTTCACCCGCTCGGTCGTCTCCATAACCTCTTCGTGCGAGAGCGGCTGATCCAGGATGCCCGCCGCCGCGTTGCTGATGCACGAAATGCCGAGCACTTCGATGCCGGAATGCCGGGCGACGATCACTTCGGATACGGTGGACATGCCCACGGCGTCTGCTCCTAGCGTACGCAGCATGCGGATCTCGGCCGGCGTCTCGTAGTTCGGGCCGAGCAATCCGACGTATACGCCCTCTTTAAGTTCGAAGCCAAGCTCCTTGGCCGTCTCTTGAGCGATGCCGCGCAGTCTTCTGCTGTACGCTTCGGACATGTCCGGGAACCGGACGCCGAGCGCGTTGTCGTTCGGACCGATCAACGGATTTTTGCCCGTCAAGTTAATGTGGTCGGAGATGAGCATCAAATTGCCCGCCGCGAAATCCAGATTGATGCCCCCGGCCGCGTTCGTCACGAGCAGCTTCTGCACGCCCAGCGCCTTCATGACCCGGACGGGCAACGCCGTACGCTCCGGCTCGTAGCCTTCGTACATATGGAATCGACCGCGCATCAGCATGACGTTGCAGCCCTGCAGCTTGCCGATCAGCAATTCTCCCGCATGGCCTTCTACCGTCGAGACCGGGAAATGAGGAATATCCTCGTACGGAATCGTAACCGCATCTTCCAACTCGTCCCCAAGAACCCCTAAACCTGAGCCGAGAATCAAGCCAATTTCCGGGCGCACGTCCGTCGTTCTGCGGATGAACGCCGCCGCTTCTTCGATCATCGTTTTCGTTATCGCTTGCATAGCATTAACCTCTCCTCTATATCCATCGGTTACTTCAACAGCGGAAGAAAGCTGGAACCGTGCGTCTTGAATTCGATCCCGAAGTTGTCCGCGACGGTGGCTGCGACATCGGCGAACGTGGCCCGATCCGCCAGTTGTCCCGCTCCGGTCAAGCTCGGGCTCCATGCCAGCAGCGGCACGTATTCCCGGGTATGATCCGTACCGGCATGAATGGGATCATTGCCGTGATCGGCCGTGATCAGCAGCAAATCGCTGTCCTTCATCGCCGCCATAATATCCGGGAGCGCGCGATCGAACTCCTCAAGCGCCCGCCCGTAACCTTCCGGATCGCGCCGGTGCCCGTACAGCGAATCGAAATCGACCAGATTGGTAAAAACGAAGCCGCCGAATTCTTTCTTAAGCTCCTGGATCGTCACTTCGATGCCGTGCGCGTTGCTCTTTGTCGACGTCGCTCTCGCGATGCCTTCGCCGCTGAAAATATCGTTGATTTTTCCGACGGACACCACATCCACTCCCCCGGCTTTCAGGGCGTTAAGCACCGTCGGATGCGGAGGCTTCACCGCGTAATCGTGGCGGTTGGATGTCCGCTTGAACGCTCCAGGTCCGCCTAGGTAAGGCCGGGCAATGACTCTGCCGACCGAAAATTCATCCTTCATCGTCAGCCTGCGCGCCACCCGGCATGCGTTGTACAGCTCTTCCAAAGGGATGACGTCTTCGTGAGCCGCCAGTTGGAAGACGCTGTCCGCCGAGGTATAGACGATCCAGGAGCCGCTTCTCATCTGCTCGGCGCCCAGCTCGTCGAGAATCTCCGTGCCCGACGCCGGCTTGTTGCCGATGACGGACCTGCCCGTCTCGTCCTCGAATTGGCGGATCAGAGCGGCGGGAAAGCCGTCGGGAAACGTGCGGAACGGTTTGTCGATGCGCAGTCCCGCCAGCTCCCAATGACCGGTCATCGTATCCTTGCCGACCGAAACCTCGGCCATCTTGCCGAAGTATCCGCTCGGCGCGGATTCCGGCTGCCAAGTTCCTAGCGTAGCGATGTTGCCGAGTCCCAGCTTGCGCAGGTTCGGAAGTTCCAGCTCTGGCACTCTCTCGATAATGTGACCGAGCGTATGCGCCCCCGTATCTCCGTATTGCGCGGCATCCGGCAGCTCTCCGATGCCTACGCTGTCCAGTACAATAACCGTAATCCGTTTAAAAGTCATGCCTCGATTCCTCTTTTCCCAAACAAATATCGCCTTCAAACTCCGGGCTTCGTCCCCGCGCGGGGATGATTGCGTTCATACACCTCGGTAAGTCTCGGCTTAGCAGCGGACAAGTAAGGCTGCAGCGCAGCCGCGCTCGATACTCCCAGCATCTCTTGCACCGCTCGCAGATCGGCGCCATTCTCCAGCAGATGCGAAGCGAACGAGCCGCGAAGCGCCTGCGGAGACGCATCCATCCCTATCTTGCCGGCGTAGTTCTTCAATATTTTCCAGATTCCCTGGCGGGTCAAGCGCGATCCCTGCTGATTAAGAAACAGCGCATCCTCGCTCCTGCCCGGCTCAAGCAAATTCGGCCTAACCTCTAGTACGTATTTCGACACCCAGTGGTTTCCGCTCGCTCCCACCGGCACCATTCTTTCCCGGCCGCCCGATCCTAAGCATAGCAAAAATCCCATGTCCAGTCTAACGTGCTCCGCATCCAAAGACGCAAGCTCCGACACCCGCAAGCCGGTCGCGTACAGCAGCTCCAGCATCGCCTTGTCCCGAATTCCCAAAGGCTGGCTGACATCCGGCAGTTCCAGCAGCTTGTCCAATTCTCCGGATCGAATCGTTTTCGGCGCTTTCTTCTCCGCCTTGGGCGCTTCCAGTTGCATCGCCGGATCGATATCGACGATACGCTTAAGCACGAGATACTTGCAAAAAGAGCGAAGCGCGGCAATGCGGCGGGCGATCGTGGCCGATGATCTGCCTTTGGCGCGCATTTCATTCACGTATGCGGTCAGATGGGCCGCTCTTAATTCGGCCGCGAGACCCGCGCGCTGTCTGTCCAGAAAGTTCAGGAAGTCGGACAGATCGCCAAGATAGCTTTGTTCCGTTCCGCGGGAGACGCCCCGCTCCTCCTTCAAGTACACGAGATAAGCGTTCAGCAGGCTCCTTAATTCCATGACGAATTCCTTTCTCTTGCTCTGGACCTCGTCCGTCAACATCCGGACTTCATTTACATTCCACGCGCGACCGCGCATTTCCTTCCGAACCTATTCCCCCAACCAATAAAACAATCGCAGTCGATCTCCCGGGGAAACGTCCGGGTCGCTTCCTTCGCCCGTCATGAATACTTTGAACGCCTTGCCCTCGGGGATCTTATATGGATCATCCGGATCGAGCCAGCCGTGAAACCATCCGAAGAAACCGTGAACGACCACCGCAAGCGCGAGAAAAAGGAGCGTAAACTGCAATCGCTCCCACCATCTCTCCAATGGACCTTTCATTCCTCATCTCCCCTTCTTGTCCTTGCCCATACTCAACCGTATGAAGAAGGGGAGACGTTCATGCCTGTCACCACAAGCTTTCCAGCTTCGTATAAGGAAGCCCCACGGCTTCCGCCACCTGCGGATGTGTGATCGCCCCGCGGTACGCATTCACTCCGAGCGCCAGCATCGGGTTGCTCTTCACCGTATCTTCGAACCCTCTGTGCGTCAGCTGCAGAACGTAATCGATCGTAACGTTCGTAAGCGCCAGCGTCGAAGTTCGGGGAACGGCCCCGGGCATGTTCGCGACCGCATAATGAATAACGCCGTGTTTTTCGTAGATCGGGTCTTGGTGCGTCGTCGCCCGGTCGATCGTCGCGATCGATCCCCCTTGATCGACGGCTACGTCGACGATGACGGCGCCCTTTTTCATCGTCTTCACCATTTCCTCCGTGACGAGCCGCGGCGCCCTTGCGCCAGGTACAAGCACGGCTCCGATCAGAAGATCGGCTTTGCGAACCGCATTGGCGATATTATAAGGGTTGCTCGTAAGCGTGCGCAGCCGTCCTTGGAACACGTCGTCCAGATAACGCATCCGATCTGCGCTTTTCTCCAGGACGACGACTTCGGCTCCGAGGCCGAGCGCCATCTTGGCCGCATTCGTCCCGACGATGCCCCCGCCGATGATAATGACCTCAGCGGGAGGCACACCCGGTACTCCGCCGAGCAGCACGCCCCGGCCGCCCTGGAACGCCTCCAAATATTTCGCGCCTTCCTGAACCGACATCCGCCCGGCCACTTCGCTCATCGGCGTGAGCAGCGGGAGACTTCCGTTCGGCGCTTGAATCGTCTCGTACGCGATCGCAGTTACCTTCCGATCCGCGAGCGCATGGGCCAGATCCGGCGCGGCGGCCAGATGCAAATAAGTAAACACAATTTGATCTTCACGAAAGAAGGCGAATTCTTCCGGCAACGGCTCCTTGACCTTCACGATCAGATCCGCGGCCGACCATACCTCCTGCGCGCTTCCGACCAGCCGCGCCCCGGCCGCCGCATATTCGGAATCGGCAAAGCCGCTTCCTTCGCCCGCTTGCTGCTGAACGACGACTCCGTGACCCTGCTTCACGACCATCTCGCAGCCGGCAGGCGTAAGCGCAACGCGATATTCCTGCTTCTTGATCTCTTTGGGCAATCCGACAATCATGCTCGTTCCTCCCCGCACGCAGTCTCGTCCTTCCCTTTTACAATCTCCCCGCCCTTAGAAAATATGTGCGCGAGGCCCAATGCACCTCCTGTGCGAATCTTCCATACCCTACTACAGAATACGATCATGAGTACGGTTATGATCCGCCCAGGAGGAAGGACATCCGATGAAGCCATTGGCCAAGCAACTCAGCCAGACGGTGAAGCGCACACCGACATCCCGCACGGAACGGAGGAACATCGTGTTCCGCCGGTCGCAGGACTATCACAGCTGCCTCAAGCATCTCTCCGCGGCGGGCATTCGGCCGGTGAAAAAGGTCGACTCGATGCGGATGATCTGCTGCCATGGCGACAAGGGCGCCGATTGGAAACAGCTGCGAAGCCATCCCCGCATCGCCCTCGTCGAGCGGGATCGCAAAGTCAAAGCCCATGGCCTGGGCAGCCCCAAGCTGCCGGGCCTGTCGGCCGTCGTCAAGAGCCGCATCCCCTGGAACGTCAATCGCGTCAAAGCTCCGCCGGTATGGCCCGCTTCGAATTCCGGCGCCTCGATCAAGATCGCGATTCTCGATACCGGAATCGCTCGCCATCCCGATCTCGCCATCGCCGGCGGCGTGAATACGATAACGGGCAAATCTTACGCCGACGACAACGGCCACGGCACCCACGTAGCCGGAATTGCGGCTGCGACCGGCCGAAGAAGAATTTACGGAGTCGCGCCCAGAGTCGAGCTGTACGCCGTCAAAGTGCTTGACGAGAACGGTTCCGGCTTTATCTCGGACATCATTGAAGGAATCGAATGGTGCCTGGCGAGGGGCATTCGAATTTTGAATATGAGCTTCGGTCTGGCCGCCGATAGCGCCTTGCTCAGAAACGCGATCCGGCAAGCCCGGCGCCGCGGCGCGGTCATCGTCGCTTCCGCGGGCAACAGCGGCACCGCCTTCCCGCAGATCGACGCGCCGGCCCGCTATCCGGAGACGATCGCGGTAGCCGCCACCACGCGCGCCAATCGCGCGGCCAGCTTCTCCAGCCGGGGACGCGGCATCGACATATCCGCTCCGGGGGTCAGCATTCTGTCCACATGGCTGCACGGCACATACCGCAGGGAGTCGGGAACTTCGATGTCCGCTCCGCACGTAACCGGAGCCGCCGCCCTCCTCCGAGGCGTTCGTCCCAAGCTCACCGCCACCGAAGTCGCCCGTAGACTGAAGCAAGCGGCGCTGCGAATTCCGGGCGGCAAAAACGCGGTCGGCTGCGGACTTTTGCAAATCGAGCCAGCAGCTCGCTAATCGACTTATTTTCGCGCGCCCAAATGCCGATATAATAGAAATAGGCCGGACGAACCCTATCGGCGGCTTATTACCGACGCATACCGATTAGGAGATTATGGTGCCTTATGAAAGCAATTCTTGTAGATGATGAAGGACTGGCGCTGAAAGACCTGGAGAGACAGTTGGAGAAAATCGGCGGCATCGAGATCGCAGGCAAGTTCCAGAACGCGGCGGACGCTCTGCGGCGGATCGGGGAGCTGCGTCCCGATGTCGCTTTCCTCGATATCGACATGCCCGAGATTTCCGGTCTGGAAGCCGCCGAGCGGATTCATAAGATCAGCGACGAGATCGAGATTGTATTCGTGACCGCTTACCACGAATACGCAATCAAGGCGTTCGAGCTTGCCGCTCTGGATTACGTCCTTAAGCCGATTAACGCCGGCAGACTAGCCCATACGATCAGTCGGTTGAAGCAAAGAACTCCGTCCCGCGCGCGCGAGAACGAGGCCCCCGTTGCCACGGTCAGCTGCTTTAGCAGATTAAACATCGAATACGGCAAGGCGGAACCGTTCTCGTGGCGCACCGTCCGTGCGCAAGAGCTGTTCGCCTATATGGTGTACAAGCGCAACCAGCCGGTTCGCAAAGATATTTTGCTGGACCTGCTCTGGCCGGACACGGAGTACAAGAAGGCGTTCACGCAGCTGTACACGACGGTGTACCAGATCCGCAAATCCATCGAGGCCGCAGGTCTCACGATTCGGCTGACGAACAGCGGAAGCGACTACTATCTCGATCTGGGCAACAACCGGTACGACGTTCAGGAATGGGAGAACAGCCGTCTGTCGCTGCCCGAGCTCTCCCCCGAGACGGCGGCCGAGCACCTCTCCTGGCTGCAGAGCTACGAAGGAGATTATTTGTCGGAGACGGATTACGCATGGGCCGAGAACGAGAGGAAAAGGCTGCGCGATATTTGGTACAAGCATGCCCACGCGGTAAGCGAAATGTGGCGTACGTTGGGCTATCGCAGAGAAACGTTGGAAACTTACGAGATGATGGAACAGAAGTTCCCTTTCTCGGAAGAGCTGTATTTCATGATTATGCAATTCCATGCGGATAACGGCGACCTGGGTATGGCCAAGCTGAAGTACGATCAGCTCCGTTCCATGCTCAAGGAGGAGTACGATATCGCTCCGTCGCTCGCCGTTCGCCAGTGGGCGGATGTCGCGTTTCGTCACTGAACAGCATAAGGCATGCTTCTTACCGCAGCAATTGCGGAAGAGGCATGCCTTTTTTTGCAAAGTCGTTCGGTTATGGAGCCGGAGACGACGTCATTCCCTGAACTTTGGCGAGCGTCGCGACGATCTGCTCGCGCAGTGCGTCCGCCTCCTCGCGGGCAACTCCTGCCTGGCAGAACAGCTGCTGCGGGATGTCGCGGGCCTTCTCCTTCAGGGCGGCGCCTTTCTCGGTCAACCCGACGATCACGCTTCGTTCGTCCTGAGGATCCCGCGTTCTCGTGATCAACCCCATTTGTTCCAGCTTCTTGAGCAGAGGCGTTAACGTGCCGGAGTCAAGATACAGCCGCTTTCCCAATTGTTTGACCGTTGCCCGGCGATCCTCCCACAACACGAGAAGCGTAATGTACTGCGTGTATGTCAGCCCCAACTGCTTAAGGAGCGGGTGATACAGCTTCGTAATTTCCCTGGCGCAGGCATATACGGCAAAGCATAGCTGGTTGTCCAGGTTAAGCGCGGATTCGTTGTCCATTTTCGTTCTCCTTCTCTATTTTTCCGGCAAAGGATTGACTTTTTTAATTGATTGTATACAATTTAATTTATAGCAATATATATGCCTGTCGTCAATATAACCAAGGAGGTTTCTCTTATGTCCCTATACGATATTCCCGTCAAATCCGGAAAAGGCGAAGAAACTACGCTGGCCGAGCACCAAGGAAAGGTTATGCTGATCGTGAATACGGCGAGCAAGTGCGGCTTCGCTCCTCAGTTCGGCGGTCTGCAGAAGCTGCACGAAACCTACGCGGACCAAGGCCTTGCCGTCGTAGGGTTTCCCAGCAATCAGTTCGCCAACCAGGAGCCTTTGGAGGGAGATTCCCTGGCCCAGCATTGCCAGATCAACCACGGAGTCACCTTCCCGCTGTATGCCAAGATCGACGTCAAAGGAGCCGGCATACACCCGCTGTACCGCCACCTCACCCGAACGGCCCCGGGTTTTCTCGGGCTTAAGAACATCAAGTGGAACTTCACCAAGTTTCTGGTCGACCGCAACGGCAAAGTCGTCAAGCGTTTCGCTCCGACCGTTACTCCCGAGCGCATAGAGGAGCATATTCGCAAGCTGCTATAGGAACGAAGGGACGAAAATAAGCATGGAAAAAGAGGCTCTCCCGAACGAGATTCGGGGAGCCTCTTGCTGTCGCGTCACTCTTCGGCGGTTTCCTTCGCTTGGCACTTGGCGCAGACGCCTTGGAAATCCAAACGGTGGTCCAGCACGGAAAAGCGATATTCCTTCTCCAGTCGTTCTTCAAGCGGTCCCAGCCAGTCTTCCATAATTTCTGACATGGATCCGCATTTCACGCAGATCAGATGGTGGTGGTGGTGCTTGTTGCTGTCCGTACGCAGATCGTAACGGGCCACACCGTCGCCGAAGTTCATTTTCTCCACGACGTGCATCTCGCTCAGCAGCTCAAGCGTCCGGTAGACGGTCGCCAGGCCGATTTCGGGCGCCTTATCCTTGACGAGCATAAAGACGTCCTCCGCGCTGAGATGGTCTTCTTCGTTCTCGAGAAGCACCCGAACCGTCGCTTCCCGTTGCGGAGTCAGCTTGTAGCCCTGGGACTGCAACTGTTGTTTAATTTTTTCAATGCGGGCTTCCATGGTTTCCCCTCCGGTAGCTGGTGCACTTCTTTCCATTATAGGAGAAGCCTATTCATTTAGTCAAACCTCGCATCAAAATTTAGAAGATAAGGCGGAAATTTCTTGACTGACGACGGATGGCGCGATGCGATCCAGCAAATTCGGCGACACGAACGCCTCGTACAGGGAGGCGACGCACAGCACGAGCAGCATCGCCGCGGCGACGGCCGTATGCGCCAGAAACGGAGGCAGCAGCTGTCCCTTGCGGCGGAACAGACGCTCCCGAACGACGAAATACGCGAACCTCGCGGCCGATAAGCTGGCGATCATGAGCGCGGGTACGACCAGCGCATTGCGCGGTCCCGTCGCGAGCAGGAAAAACAGCACGCCGTTCCAGGCGAATTGCTGGGCCAGCACCGCCGCGGCAAACCCGATCAGGACTCCCTTGAGAAAATCGAGCACGAACACGAGGGGCAAGCCGATGACCGACAGTCCGAGAAACCAGATGAGCAGCATCCATTTTCCGTAAAACAGAAAGCTCTCGCGAAACGTCGCAGCGGGCGAAGCGTTGCCCGGATTGTCGACTTTGGCAAGATACACGCCGAGCGCGTCGGTCAGCTCCTGCTGCTGATCCAGGGTGAGCGCGTTGACGAGCATCGCCCCGAAGATCGCCCCGACCAGCACGAGCACTCCCAAAAACACGTATAGATTCAAATTGTCGCGAGCCGACAAATTCCATAAGCGGAAGTTCACGGCGGCCAACCTCCTTGTCCATCCTTAGCGGCATGTCCCGTGCCTCATTGTATGATGGACAAGATCCGTTTATGATTGCCGGATGCTTCCGTAGCTTCCGCCGCTTCCCGACGTAAACGCAATCTTGCCTCCCCTCGCGCGGACGATCATTTGTGCGATTTTCTCCCCCGTTACGGCGGCGATCGCTTCCGCGGGAATGCGATGGAGCACGTCCATCTCCGTGCCGACCTCAGCGAAGAGCTTCTCTCGCTTGGCCGGCCCGACGCCCGGGAAGAAAGACAACGGAACCTGCGGCCGATAGGGCGGCCTTCCCTCCGGATGCACGGGGCGCTCCCGGTCCGCCAGCCGGCGAACGCGTCCGGATACGCCTCGGGTAAGCCGCGAGCTCCCGCAGTAAGGACAGACGGCGACCTCCCCCTCCGTCTCGGGAACGGAGCGGCGGCATGCCGCGCACGAGGTTTCGTGATATTTGCCAAGCTCCGGGTGCAGTCCGTAGTTGGCGAGAATGCGGCGGCCTTCCTCTCCTCTGAGCGCTTTCGCGAACTCCGCGAAGGATGGGGTCGCCAGCGACAGCTCATTGCACTCCCTGCCGATCATGCCGGGAGAATGCGCGTCGGAATTGGTCAGGAACGGATAGCGGTCAAGCTCGGACAGCAGCCCCGCCATATCCGAATCCGCGCTCAGACCAAGCTCAACAGCCGCGATGCCGCCGGGGTCGAGCCGATCCGCCAGCCGATCGGCCGAGCAGCCCAGCAAGCCTCTGTGCGGCGTGAACACATGAGCCGGGATGAGGAGCCCTCCGCGGGCGATCAGCTCGGCTTGCAGCTCCGCGGCAGAGACGCGAATCCGCTGCGTGCTTAAGCGGATGTTGACGACGCGGGGCCTCATCCACTCGGTCCATTCCTGCATCGCCCGCAGCGTCGGCAAAAAAACGAGCAAGTGAAACGGGCCGCCCCCCTCTTCCTTGACCTCCATCTCCGCTCCGAGCAGCAAAGTCGTATTGCGGTACCGGATACCCCCGCCGGGCACCTCCTCCATTTCCCCCGAATGCAAGCAATCGAGAATGTCCTTCTGGACGGCCGGCGAGTGGCAATCGATGATACCGACCAGCTCGATGCCCTTGCGTTCGGACGCTTCCTCGGCGATCTGACGGAAAGTCAGATTCCGGCTCCCGCTTATCTTAACGGGCTGTCCGTCCTGGGACCGGCCGATGTGCACGTGAAGATCGGCGAAATAGGGCGACAGCCTCTCTTCCGGCACCGCTTGCGCTTGCGAATCGCCCATCGATCAGAACGCTCCCGTTAATGCGTACATGCGCCAGGCGTAGACCGCGAGCAGCGTTTTGGCGTCGCAAATCCGTCCCTCCGCGATATAAGCCTGCGCCTGCTCCAGCGTAATCGCCTCGCACGTCAGAAACTCCTCGTCGTCCAGATGCGCCTGCCCCGGCTCCAGGTCGTCGGTCACGTACAAGTGCACAATCTCCTCGGCAAAGCCGGGCGACGTGGAGAACGAGTGCAGATGGCGAATGCTTCTCGCCCGATAGCCCGTCTCCTCTTCCAGCTCGCGGAGCGCTGCCGCTTCCGGCTCCTCTCCCGCGTCCAGCTTGCCCGCCGGAATTTCCACCTGGACCTTCTCCAGCGGCTTGCGGAACTGCTCCACGACGAGCATTTTGCCGTCCAGGAGCGCCACGACCGCCACCGCTCCGGGATGGCGCACGATCTCCCTCGTGGCCGTCTCGCCGTTAGGCAGACTTACCGTATCCACCTGCAAGGAAATAATTCTGCCTTCGAAGATCGGCTTGCTCTCCAACGTCCGTTCATAGAACGGATGCGAGGAAATCTGTTTGTTTTCGCTCATTTGGCATCCCCCAGTCTAATCTCGTCCGCTCGCGCATACCTTCAACGTATAGGCAGCTCGTCCCATTAGCGTACGGATGACGCAGCCGATACGAGGAGGCTGCGCCCATGTTAAAAAAATATATTTCGTCGCAACGTTTGCAATTCGTCGGCAAAGCTTGGGAAATCCGCCATGCGCTTCGCCAAGAGAATAAGCTCCACGGAGGGCGCACGCCTCTCGTCGCGCTGCTCTCGGCCAAGCAGCCGCCCCGGAGCGGCTCTTGAGGCTTGCAAGCTTATCCTGCTCCGTGAATGGACAAGGGCAGCGTCCGTAGCCGACAAGCCGGGGGCGCTGCCCTTATGCGCGCTTGGCTTACCGCTTCAGCGTCTCGTTCACGATCGCCAGAACAAGCTCGGCGGCTTTCGCGAGATCGTCCGCCTTAATTTGCTCCTTCGTCGTATGGATGTGCTCGTAGCCTACCGCTAGGTTAACGGTCGGAACGCCGTTGCCGTTAAACATGTTCGCATCGCTTCCGCCTCCGGAGGAGAACGTTCGCGGCGTCAGCCCGATCGCCTCGATGGCCGCTTTGGCGACTTGGACGACCTCCGTGCTGTCGTCGTGCGAATACGCCGGATAGATCGTCACCGTTTCGAAGTCGAACTTGGCTCCGCACTCGCCCGCCGCGCTGGCGACCGCTTCCCGCATCGACTCGACCTGCGCATCCATCTTCTCCTGCACCTGGCTGCGGGCTTCGGCGTAAATTTTGATCGTGTCGACGACGATATTCACTTCGCCGCCGCCCTCGAAACGCCCGATATTCGCCGTCGTCTCGCTGTCGATGCGGCCGAGCTTCATCCGGGATACCGCTTTGGACGCCACCTGGATGGCGCTGATGCCGTCTTCCGGATTTACGCCCGCGTGGGCGGCTTTGCCCTGGATCGTGATATATTGGCGGGAATTCGTCGGCGCGGACACCGCGATCGCCCCGATCTCGCCGTTAGAATCGAGCGCGTACCCGAACTTGGCGCGCAGTCGGGAGCCGTCCATCGCGCGGGAACCGATCAGCCCGGATTCCTCTCCGGTCGTGATGACGAACTGAATGCCGCCGTGCGGCAGCTGCTGTTCGCCGATCACTCGCAGCGCTTCGAACATCGCTGCCAGTCCCGCCTTGTCGTCCGCCCCCAGAATCGTCGTGCCGTCGCTGCGGATGTAGCCGTCGTCGGCGAGGCGGGGCTTAATCCCTTTGCCCGGGGAGACGGTATCCATATGGGACGTGAACAGAATCGCCGGAACGGACTCCTGCCCCCCCGTCGGCGGCAGCCAAGCGAACAGATTGCCCGCTCCATGTCCGATCTTCTCGGCCACGTCGTCTTCGGTCACTTCCAGTCCGAACGCCTCGAACTTCGTTTTCAGCACTTTGCTGATCTCGGCCTCGTGTCTCGTCTCGCTATCGATTTGCACCAATTCCATAAACTCGGCCACCAGTCTATCCTTTTGAACCATGATCTTTCCTCCTGAAGTCGTATTCGTTACAATAGGGGTATGGATAAGCCTTAATCTGAAAGGATGTGCAGCCCCCATGAATCGCCGCTGGTTTAAAATCGTCATCTACGTCACTCTGTTCGCGCTGGTCGCTACGACCTTGTTAATGGGAGTATCCCTTCTCCAGTAACGGAAGAATAGCCGAACACTTCGGCGAAGTGCGGAACGATTCGTCTTCCGATTTCTTCCACCTGAAGCTCGGTACCGGTTAACGTCTCCAGGGAGGTTACTCCGTATTCTGCAATACCGCACGGAATAATACCCTGGAAGCCGTCCTCTTCCACGTTCCTCTTCACGTTAAAAGCAAAGCCATGGCTCGTGACGAATCCCCGCCTCGTCCGGGCTTTGTTGAATTTGACCCCGATCGCGGCGATCTTCCGATCTCCTACCCATACGCCGGTATACTCCGGCTTCCTTCCGCCTTCAACGCCGAATTCGGCCAGCAGCTTAATGATCGCCTCTTCCAAATTCCTTAAGTATTGATGCAGGTCGAGCCCCGCGGCATCCAAGTAAAGCAACGGATAACCGACAAGCTGTCCGGGGCCGTGATAAGTAATGTCTCCTCCGCGATCGATCTCGAACACTTCGATTCCGCGCCGGCCCAGCTCTTCCTTGCTGTACAGCAAGTGCTCGGGATGGCGATCGGTGCCGAGCGTATATGTCGGCGAGTGCTCGAGCAGCAGCAAGGAATCTCTGCGTTCGCTGCGGTCGATCTCCTTGACGAGCTGCTTCTGCAGCTCCCAAGCCTCTCCGTACTTCAGCCGGGATAACCATTCGACGTTCAGTTCCTTCATGCCGCGCAACCTCCTGCCCGAACTCCTACCTTATTGTAGCTTATCTGAACGATCAAGCAAACCGCCTTCGGCGTCCTCTGGACGATGAATGCGGTTTGTCGGAGACGATTCAGACAAGGATAGCGGATTTTATCCTTTCTGACTCGTCAAGAAAACCCGACGCGCCGCGCTTGAGCGCGACGAGCCGGGCAATCGCCTTAATACACTTTCGTCTCCAGATTGTAGCCCTCCAGATTTTCCTTCACCCGCTGCAGGAACCGCCCGCAGATGACGCCGTCCAAAATCCGGTGGTCGAGCGACAGACACAGATTCACCATCGAACGAACGCCGATCATGTCGTTGATGACGACGGGACGCTTAACGATCGATTCGAACGTGATGATCGCGGCCTGAGGGTAGTTGATGATCGGTTGAGTCAAAATCGAGCCGAACGACCCCGTATTGTTCACCGTGAACGTGCCGCCGTTAACGTCGTCCAGCTTGAGCTTCTTCTCGCGCGTGCGTCTTGCCAGATCGTCGATCTCGTGGGCGAGCCCAGAGATGTTCTTCTGATCCGCGTGGCGGATGACCGGCGTGACGACCGAATCTTCCGTCCCTACGGACAGCGAGATGTTGATGTCGCGCTTGACGATGATTTTGTCCACGGCCCATACCGAGTTCATGATCGGGTAGTCCTTGATCGCGTTCACGACCGCCTTGATCATGAACGGCATGTAGGTCAGGTTGATGCCCTCGCGCTTGCGGAACTCGTCCTTGAGCTTGTTGCGCAGCAGCACGAGATTCGTTACGTCGACCTCGATCATCATCCAGCCGTGCGGAATTTCGCTGACGCTCTGACGCATCCGGGTCGCAATCGTATTGCGGATCGGCGTTACGTCGATAAAATATTCCCCGCGGCCGGGCAGTTCCTGCCCCTCCACTTCGATCGAAGGGATTCGCGGAGATTCGGACAGATGGATGCCCGATGAACGCACCGGAATTTTCGGATCCATCGGTGCGAGCGAAGCCGCGCTCGGAGCGGGCGCTGACGACGGTGCAGGAGTCGGGGCGGCCGGCGACGTTTCGATTGCCGCGTTCCCGGAAGCCACCGCCTCCAGCACGTCCTTGCGGGTAATTCGTCCGCCTTCTCCGGTCCCCGGAACCCGGTTCAGGTCGATGCTGTGCTCCGCAGCCAGCCGCTGAACGGCCGGAGAGTAACGATGGCGCATCGGAGCGTTGGCGTCGAACCCTGCGGCCGGCAATACTGCCGCCGCAGGCCGGGACGCCGGAGCCTCCCCCGACGAAGATGCCGGAGAATCGGAGCTTTGCGGCTCAGCGGACGCCTCGGCCTCCGCTTCCACCTCCACCAGACAGATGGCGGCTCCTACTTCCACCGTTTCTCCCGCGCCTATAAGATGCTTGACGAGCTTTCCTCTAACCGTAGAGGGCAGCTCCGCGTTGACTTTATCGGTAATGAGTTCGCAGATCGGCTCGTACATGTCCAGCATATCTCCCGGCTGCTTGAGCCACCGGTCGACCGTCGCGGATACGAGAGATTCCGCGAGCTGGGGCATCGCTACTTCCACAATCTTCTTAGCCATTTGATCCAATTCCCCTCTCCAAATCCGGCAACCGGCTTAGTAGCGCGCAAGCTCCAGCATCGCCGTCTTCAGCTTCTCTTTGTTCAGCATAAAATGCTTCTCGCCGGGAGCATGAAACGTGGTAGCCGGCACGTCGGGGCCGCACAACCGGCGGATCGGCGCGTCAAGATCGTACAGGAGCTCCTCCGCGATGATCGCGCCGACTTCCGCGCCGACGCCTCCGGTCTTATTGTCCTCGTGCACGATCAGAACCTTGCCCGTCTTGGCCGCGGCTTCGAGAATGGCGTCACGGTCGAGCGGCTGGATCGTACGCAAATCGAGAATGTGAGCTTCAATCCCCAGCTCGCTGGACAGCTCTTCGGCGGCTTGCATCGCGAAGTGGAGAGGCATGCTGTAGCCGATCACCGTCAAGTCGGTTCCTTCGCGCATCACTTTCGCCTTTCCGATTGGAACGATGTAATCCTCTTCAGGCACCTCATCGGAAATGAGCCTGTAGCATTTTTTGTTTTCGAAAAAGAGAACCGGGTCCGGATCGCGAATGGCCGCCTTTAGCAAGCCCTTCGCGTCATATGCGGTGGCAGGGGCGACGATTTTAAGACCCGGCGTTCCGAAAAAGACGGATTCCGGACATTGGGAATGGTAGAGTCCGCCGAACACGCCTGCCCCGATCGGAGCGCGAATGACGACGGGGCAATCCCAGTCGTTGTTTGAACGGTATCGGATTTTGGCCGCTTCGCTGAGAATCTGATTGGTCGCGGGGAACATGAAATCCGAGTACTGCATCTCGGCGACCGGCTTCATCCCCGCCATCGCCGCTCCGATCGCCACCCCGGCGATCGCCGATTCCGCGAGAGGCGCGTCCAGAGCGCGAAGCTCTCCGAATTGTTGCTGCAGCCCTTTGGTGGTCCCGAACACCCCGCCTTTGAGGCCGACGTCTTCGCCCAACACGAACACGTCGTTATCCCGTTCCATTTCTTCCTTCATCGCGAGCCTGATGGCTTCGATATACTCGATTACCGGCATGCTTCGCCCTCCCCGTTCTCCTCCGCGTATACATACCGGAAGGCTTCTTCCGTCGATTGAAACGGAGCCTTTTCCGCATAGTCCGTCGCTTCGTCGATGATCGCGCGAATTTCGGCCTGCATCGCCGCTTCCTTCTCCTCCGACCACAGGCCGGTTTCCGTCAAGTATTGCTTGAACATCGGCAACCCGTCATTGCCCCTATGCGAATCGACCTCATCTTTGGTTCGATAGGTCATGTCGTTATCGGTATTCGAATGCCCCGTAAGCCGATAGGTCAGGATCTCAATCAACGTCGGCCCCTCGCCCTTAACCGCACGCTCGCGGGCTTCTTTAAAGACGCGGTAAACTTCCAAGGGATCTTTCCCATCCACCTGGATCCCAGGAAATCCGTAGCCGAGAGCGCGGTCGCTGATGCGTCCCCTCGTTTGCTTGGATATCGGCGTCGAGATCGCATATTGATTGTTCTGGCACACGAAAATAACCGGAAGCTGGTGAACGCCCGCGAAATTGCATCCTTCGTGAAAATCGCCCTGGTTGCTCGAACCCTCGCCGAAAGACACGATCGCAACGGAAGGCTCCTTCCGCATTTTGGCCGCCAGAGCGAACCCTGCGGCGTGAGGAACTTGCGTAGTGACCGGGCTTGAACCCGTTACGATTCTCAGCCGCTTGCTTCCGAAGTGCCCGGGCAATTGCCGGCCCGCGCTGTTCGGATCTTCGGCTTTGGCAAACAGAGACAGCATCAATTCTTTGGCCGTCATGCCGACCGAAAGTACGAACGCGAAGTCCCGGTAATAAGGCAGGAACCAGTCATGCTCTCGATCCATCGCGAAACCCATCGCGACTTGAGAAGGTTCCTGGGTGATGCCGGAAATATGAAAATTAATTTTGCCTGCGCGCTGAAGCAATTGCCCCCGCTCGTCAAACCGCCGGGCAAGCATCATCGTCTTATACATGTCGACTACGCGATCGTCGGAAAGCCCTAATTCGGCGTGGCGATGCATTCGCTGGACGGAACCTGTATGTGTCATGGGCGCGTCCTCCTGCTTTGGTTTAGTTTTATAACCTGGTCTTAATACTTGGAGTTAATTCCTATTATACTCCCCTCGCAAGCAAAAAGAAACGCCCAACCCGTCGCGCCGAACAAATTCCCTTGACGGAACCGTTCTTCGACGCCTGAAGGATGCGAATCCCCCGGGTTGAGCCTGATGATGCCGATCGCGATCAGGCGTGCCCGGCGGCGCCCCCCAGCGCGAGCATCGTTTCCTGCATCGCTTCCGACATCGTCGGATGAGGGTGAATCGTCCGGCCGATCTCCCACGGAATCGCGTCCACCAGCTTCGCGAGCGAGGCTTCCGCGATCAATTCCGTCGCATGCGGTCCGACCAAGTGAACGCCCAGCAAATCCCCTGTCGCCGCGTCTGCGACCACCTTGGCGAAACCGTCGCTCTCCCCGTGCACAAGCGCCTTGCCCAGAATGCGCAAGGGCAGCTTGGCGGTTCGCACTTGGAAGCCTTCGGTTCTGGCGTTCTCCTCCGTCCAGCCGATAGCTGCCGCCTCCGGCCGGGAGTAGATACAGCGGGGAATATCCCGATCCGCCGCTCTGGAAGGTTTGTTTCCGGTCAGATGTTCAATCGCCGTCCCCGCCTCGTGCATAGCCGCGTGCGCCAGTTGAACGCCTCCGATGCAGTCTCCGATCGCGTAAATATGTGATTCCCCCGTCTGAAGCGTCGCGGGATTGATCTTAATGAAGCCTCTCTCCGTCTTGACGTCGGTGTTCTCGAGCCCCAGCGATTCCACGTTGCCGATTCTGCCTACGGATACGAGCATCCTCTCGGCCACAAGCGACACCGTATCCCCGCCTGCCGCGGTCGCTTGAATCTCGACGCCTTTATCCGACAAGCGGCAGCTCTCGGTTTGCACCGAAACTCCCGTGTGGATGACAACGCCTCTCTTTTTAAGCGACCTCGCGATTTCGGCTCCGATATCTTTGTCCTCCGTAGGCAGCAGCCTGTCCGCGGCCTCGACGATCGTCACCTGCGTTCCGAAGTCGCTGAGCATCGACGCCCACTCGACGCCTATTACCCCGCCTCCGACGATCAGAATGGAAGACGGACGGCTCGTCCAAGCCAGCGCCTCATCGCTCGTCGCGATGCGCTCCCCATCGTAGCTCAAGCCTTCGAGCTTGCGAGGTCGGGAGCCAGTCGCGATTACCACATTTTTGGGCACCACAGTCTCCGCTTCCCCATCCGCCAGTTCCACCGCGATCGCCCCGCTTTTGGGCGAGAAGATCGAAGGTCCGATAATCCGTCCGTTTCCGTTGACGACTTCGATTTTATGCTGCTTCATCAGAGCCTGCAGCCCCTTGTGAAGCTGCTCCACGATGCCATCCTTTCGCTTGAGCACCGCGCTCCAATCAACCGACGCTGCCCCTTCCGGCAATTGAATGCCGTACGAAGCGGCATCCCCGATCGTCGCGTATACTTCCGCGCTTCTAAGCAAAGACTTGCTTGGAATGCATCCCCTGTGCAGACATGTCCCGCCCAGTTTGTCCCTTTCAATCACGACGACGCTGAATCCGGCTTGCGCCGCCTTCACCGCGGCCGTATAGCCTCCCGGCCCTCCGCCCAATACGGCGACATCGACTTCGATTGGCATAGTTTCCCCTCCGTATGTAAACTCACCTTTCTCATTGTACCTTTTTTTCGCGAACGTAACAAAGTCGGCCCCCGCTCTCCCATTCTCCCCCCTTCCGCCAGTCAGCCAGTGCCCGTCTGCTCCCCCTTGTCCGCTACGTTCGACTTGCTTCAACCTGTCTCCGCCGCCTTGTTTATTTCGCCTTTTCGTCTCTTTTGTCGATATCCCCTTCCGTCAGTTCGTCTACTTCTTCTCTTTCCACTTTCCGCCCCTTTTGCCGCTATCCCTTTCAGTCAGTTCACGATCCCGCTACCATCCTCTATCTCCCCCTTTTGCCGATATCCCTTTGAGTCAGTTGGAAATCATGATGGTAAAAAGAAAAATTAACTAATTCTAACTTTAAATAAGAACAAACGTTTGGTATAATTGAATAGAGAACAAACGTTCGTTTTATGCGGAAGGGAGATTCGTATGAGCCTTAAAGAAGCCGCGGAGAAATTCCAAAAATTTTGTTCCGTCTATAAAGAGGAAGCGAATTGTTTCTCTGTTCTGTTCGAGTTGAAGTGGCCCGACGGCTTTCGCTGTCCGCGCTGCAACCACCCGCTTTTCTATCTCATTTCCACCCGTCGGATTCCGCTCTACGAATGTCGCTCCTGCCATACGCAAACTTCCCTGATCGCCGGCACCATTATGGAGGGCAGCCGTACGCCTCTTCATCGTTGGTTCCAGGCCATTTTTCTGCATGCCCAGCCCCGCTGCGTCAATGCCCGCCAGCTCTCCGAAGCGATCCATGTCACCTATAAAACGGCCTGGTTAATCTGTCACAAAATTCGCCGCGCCATGGCTGCGAGAGAATCGAATCGGCTGCTATCGGGCATTGTTCGCGTTTCGGATTCCGTCTATTGCAAACG
>NZ_PVYW01000004.1 GCF_003001675.1 Cohnella sp. SGD-V74
CGAGGGCTTATCCTAACGAATGACACGACAAAGCAAGACACTTCACCTTCTTCTTCGCTCCACTTGGTTCGCATCCAGTTTTCAAGGCGTAAGCCTTGCGTGCATGATGAATGCATATCGGTTCAGCTATCGTGCCGAATCGACGTTTACGATGTGGCGGCGTAGCTCAGCTGGCTAGAGCATTCGGTTCATACCCGGAGGGTCGGGGGTTCAAGTCCCTCCGCCGCTACCAATCTTTATTCCCATGGAGGCTTAGCTCAGCTGGGAGAGCATCTGCCTTACAAGCAGAGGGTCGGGGGTTCGATCCCCTCAGCCTCCACCATAAAAGTACCCCAAAAAGTGAAGAATGCCTTCGTAGCATATTCCGAATACTTTTCGGGGACCCCTAGTATCGCGGAGCCGTGGTGTAGAGGCCTAACATGCCTGCCTGTCACGCAGGAGACCGCGGGTTCGAATCCCGTCGGCTCCGCCATTTATTTTCCGACCATTCGTCGGATGCCTGTACTAAGGCAAGTAAGGCTCGATAGCTCAGCTGGTAGAGCAGAGGACTGAAAATCCTCGTGTCGGCGGTTCGATTCCGTCTCGAGCCACCATCTGTTTTACCCGGTATTAGCAAGCCAATCAGGTGTGCATTCTACCGGCGGGTTATACATGGAGGGTTAGCGAAGTGGCCAAACGCGGGAGACTGTAAATCTCTTCCTTCGGGTTCGGTGGTTCGAATCCATCACCCTCCACCATTACCCGAGCCATTAGCTCAGTTGGTAGAGCACCTGACTTTTAATCAGGGTGTCGTAGGTTCGAGTCCTACATGGCTCACCAGTTTTCGAACTGACAGCAGACGTTAAAGCGTCTGCTTTTTTTGATTTCCGTCAGGGTGACTTGGCGGTTTTATTGTTACATAAAAATCCAATTTGTCATATGACATCTTTTGCGACCAAACTCACTGTGAACCGGAGGAGGGCTGTCTTATAATGGATTGATTATTCGCAAGCGGCTTGTAACTTCAGTGCCCGCTTGGCTAAAAGGGGAAGACTGCATGACACAAGGCCATGTCGCAGGAAGAACCGGAGCGGCGCAAGTAAAAACGTCCAGCAGCAAGGTTGTTCCCGGCGCACACCGTCAGAATAGCCAAAGCTTGAACACGCTTCAATGGCTGCAGATGAACGTTGGAAATCAGGGGACGCTTCAGTTAGCGGGGAGTGTCCAGAGCACGCAAGGCAACCAGGGAACGCCCTCCCCTAATTCGAATGCGAATCCGGCAGCGAGTGCGACGACGACTATGACCGTTCCTGCGCCTGCGGCACCAGTACCGGCGACACCGGCACCAGTGGCTGCAGCGTCATCGACGCCAACGACATCGGCGCCAGCAGCACCGACAGCATCGACATCGACATCCGTACCATCAACGCAGGCGACGACGACACCATCGACAACAACGCCAGCTGCGCCGTCGACACAGACATCGCCAATGCCAGTAATAGCGACGGCGCCGACAGTAACTACTGTAACTACAGCAGCACCTGCAACGTCGACACCAGTGATACCGGCACCAGTGGCTGCAGCGTCATCGACGCCAACGACATTGGCGCCAGCAGCACCGACAGCATCGACATCCGCACCATCAACGCAGGCGACAACGACAACAACGCCAGCAGCACCGTCGACGCAGACGCCGGCATCCCCGGCTGCAAGCTCGACTGCAACCGCTTCCCGGCCAAGAGGCTTGGGGATGATGCGCAGCAAGGTCAAAGACGCGCAGAGTTCGGGCAATTTCGGCCAGGCGGGAGCCTATAAAGACGAGAGCTCCGCTCCGGACAATGCCGGCGATACGATGGAGATCTCGAATTCGGGCGTCGGCGGGCAATCCGATAACTATCAGGACATGTCGGACGATCTGAAGGATCGGATCGAGAAGGGCGAGAAGAGCGGGCAGGACGTCTCGGCGCAAAAAGGCGAAAAGGCGAAAATAGACCGGGAAAATCAGAAGCTGAGCGTCGCCTCGGGGTTGTTGGACGTAGGTTCCGGTTTTGTCGGATTAATCAATATGAAGAAGGCGATCGAGGAGTCCAAAAGTAAGGCGAAGACGGCGGGAGCTCTGTACGAAGGGGCGGAGAGTGTTCAGAAGTCGTTTACGGGCGTCGCGAAAGTCATCGATAACGCCGCCAAGCTGGAAGGCAACGAGGAGGGCACCGGCGCATCGGAAGCGGTAGCCGGTTATGCCGGCAGCATCGGGGACGCTTTGGCGGCGATCAAGAGCGCCTTTTTCATGGTTAAGGATATATACGAAGTGTTCAAGGAATGCTTCTCGGAGGACGGCATCTCCAAGGAGGACGCGATCAAAGGCGGGCTCAGCGCGCTTCATAACGGACTCGAGTCGGCGCAATCGGCCGTCAAAACCGTCAAGTCGATTCTGGAAATTCTTGAATCCGGAGTCGGCAAGCTGACCGAAGCGGTTCCGGGAATCGGCATCGCGATCAGCGGCATCAAAATTACGATTAAAGTGTTCGATATGATGCAGTGGCATGCTTCCAAGGAGCAGATGACCACGATCAAGAGAGATTTCAAAGCCAAGTACGCCAACAGCGACATGGTCAAGAGCAACAATTACACTTTGTTCGGCAAAACGATCCACCAATCGCTGGGCACGAACAAGGAGAAAATCGACGAACGTCGTAAACAATTAATGGACATTATTGATACCTCTAACCAAAGCGCGACCGAGGACGAGAAGAAGGCGGCGCAAAGCGAACTCGACGACATTCAAAATTACGAACTGGCCAAAGAAATGAAATCGATCAACCAGAAGCGGCTGACCCGAGGAGGCATAGAGGCCGGACTCGAAATGGTCAGCATGGCCGGAGATATCGCCACGCTCAGCGGCGCCGGCTCTGCGGTAGGCATCAGTCTGAAGGCGGCGGCAAGCGGCGCGAAGGTCGGAATGGGGCTGTTCCGCCGGTTCAAACAATACGGACGCGACAAAGCGTCGGCCAAAGGTCCGGACAGCGCCTGGTCATCCGTATTTAATGCCGATAAGTCGTCCGACAAGAAACATGCCAAGAGAGCCAACGACACCGACCTCATCCTCGATATGGTCGCCAAGCTTCCCGAGGCCGACGATACGGATGAAGCGAAGAAGCAGTATCAGCGGGTTCTGGTTTACATTGAAGCGACGGGATGCAGCACGAAGGCGCTGTTCGAGGCGAACGGCGACATCGACAAGCAGCGCGATCTGCTGATGGAAGCGATGAAGCAGCGGGATTAACCCCGGCTGCCAGCGGAGAAAAAGTTAGAAATCTACGACAGACGGAGGGTGCCCAATGGTATCGGAAATGGAGCATGCGAAACAACTGGCGGAACTCGGAGGATTGCAGGCCGGGTTGAACAAGGAAGGCTTCTCTACGGAATTGCTGGAGCGCTCTTCCGACATTCCGCTGCATGTGCTGTTGCTGCCGCTCGGCAAGGACGCACGCGGCCGGGATCGGATCGTTAACCTGAACTTCGTGCCGCTTCCGGAATCCGACATCGAGTGGATCAGACTGCTGCAGCTCTATACCGTCGTTCCTTGCGAGATAGCCGCGAATAGAAGGAGCGCATTGGAGAGCTTGCTGCACGCAGCCAACGGCGTACTGCCGCTCGGATACTTCGGCATTAAGGAAGACGGGGAAGTGTATGCCCGCTATGTCTATACGGTTCCGTCCTCGCGAACGGTATCGGCGGACGAACTGCTGGAGGTCGTCTCACTGTTTCATTACATGCTGGAGATGTTCGCCGATCGCATCGAACGGGTAGCAAGCGGCGAGCTTTCTCCGGACGAAGCGCTGCAAGAGCTGGGATGATTCCCGGCTCTTTTTTTTGTCCGTATGATCAATCCAATTGGAGAAATCGTCGCTGCGGCAACGCGAAATTCGTCATTCGATTTTACGTTTTGCCCATATCGGCCCCATCGTTTCCTCCGTTAGTCTGATAGCGAGATGCATCTCACTATTCGACAGGCGGAGGTTGGGAAATGAAAAGACTGCTCATGGCTGCCCTTGCCATTATAATGGTCGGCACGCTGCTAGTCGCTTGTTCATCCAAAGACAACAACGCAAACAAAGGGGAAAGCCCCGCAGCATCGAACAGCCCGTCCGCGACGACGGAAGCTTCGGCGAGTCAGCAGGGAGAAGAAGGCGGGACGGCGACGTATCCGCTCAACACAGACAAGGCGCTGACCTACTGGGGAGAGCTGACGGGCAACCTGGTAGGCGTCAAAGCGACGCACGACGAAGTTCCTTTTTTCCAAGAGTGGCAGAAGGTAACGGGAGTTAAGCTGAATTTCACCGCCCCTCCGTCGGGGCAAGCGAAGGAAGCGCTTAACATCCTGCTCGCCTCCGGCGATCTGCCGGACATCATTGAATACAACTTCCTCAGCGACTTCCCGGGCGGCCCGGAGAAGGCGATCGCGGACGGTTATATTCTGAGGCTGAACGATCTGATCGATCAGCACGCTCCGAATTTGAAGAAATTCCTTCAGGAAAATCCGGATATCGACAAAATGGTCAAAACGGACAACGGCAGCTACTATGCGTTCCCGTTCATTCGCGGAGACGAGTACTTGCGCGTATTCCAAGGACCGATCATCCGCAAGGACTGGCTCGACGAGCTCGGCCTGCCCGTGCCGGAGACGATCGACGAATGGACGACGACGCTGCGCGAGTTCAAGGAGAAGAAGGGCGCATCCGCACCGTTCACCGTGAACAGCAAACCGCGTTTCTTCAACGATTCCTACAATGGCGCGTTCCTCGGAGCGTTCGGCGTTAACCGCGGATTCTACCAAGAGGACGGAGTCATTAAATACGGTCCGGCGGAAAGCGGGTTCAAAGATTACTTGGGCTTGTTCCAGCAATGGTACAAGGAAGGGCTTCTGGACAAAAACATCGCAACCGCGGACGCCAAGTCGATCGACAGCAACTGGGCTTCCGGCCAGACGGGCGCTTCGGTCGGTAACGCCGGCGGCGGCATCGGCAGATGGCAGCCGCTCGTCGAGCAGAACAGCCCGAACGCCGTGCTCGTCGCGGCGCCGTATCCGGTACTGAACAAAGGGGATAAGCCGAAGTTCGGACAGAAGGACAACGCGTATTCGAGCGGAGGCATCGTCGCCGTGACGACGGCCGCGAAGGACGCCGAGCTGGCCGTCAAAATGCTCGACTACGGCTACAGCGAGGAAGGTCGCATGTTCTTCAATTTCGGCACGGAAGGCGTCAGCTACAATCTGGTCGACGGTTATCCGAAATATACCGATCTGCTGATGAAGAACCCGGATAAGCTGGCCCCGGCGCAAGCGATGTCCATGTACATTCGCGGCAGTTATAACGGACCGTTCATCCAAGACAAGCGCTACGCGGAGCAGTTCTTCGCCCTGCAGACGCAGCGCGACGCGATCGATGTCTGGAAGAACACGGACGTGTCCAATTACGCTCTGCCTCCTCTGACGCCGACGCCCGAGGAAAGCTCGGAATATGCCACGATCATGAACGACATCAATACGCTGATCGACGAGATGACGCTGAAGATCGTGCTGGGAACGGAATCCGTCGACAAGTTCGAAAGCTATGTCGAGAAGATGAAGTCGCTGAAGCTCGATCGGGCGATCGAGATCCAGACCGCCGCTTGGGAGCGGTACAAGAACAGATAAGACGGCTGCATGCAAGGAGAGGACGGCTCGGCCGTCCTCCCTTCATCCGGATCGAGAGGAGAGTCGCCCGATATGGCAGATGCGCGGGCAGCGCTGGGGACAGCAAAGCCGTCCGGAAGTTTGGCAATGAAGAGGCGCGTAGTGAAGGATTTTGCGACGAATAAGTACTTGTACCTGATGATCGTGCCGGTTCTCGTGTATTATGCCGTGTTTCACTATGCCCCGATGTACGGCGCCTTGATCGCGTTCAAGGAGTATTCTCCGATGAAGGGGATCTTGGGCAGCGACTGGGCGGGATTGAAGCATTTCGAGGATTTCTTCAACAGTTATTACTTTTGGCGGATTTTGAAAAATACGATTTTGATCAGTCTGTACACGTTGGTGTTCGAATTCCCCGCGCCGATCATCCTTGCGCTGCTCATTAACGAGGTTCGCAACAAGGCGTTCAAGCGCACGGCTCAGACGATTACGTACATGCCTTACTTTATTTCGCTCGTCGTCATCTGCGGGATTATTACCGATTTTACGAACTCGGACGGCGTCATTAACCGATTCTTCATGTTGTTCGGCTACGACGGCCAGGCGATGCTGCAGAGACCGGAGCTGTTTCGCCCGATCTACGTGCTGTCGGAAATCTGGCAGAGAATCGGCTGGGAATCGATTATCTACATCGCAGCGCTCATGAGCGTCGATATGGAGCAGTACGAAGCGGCGCGGATGGATGGGGCTAGCCGGCTGAAGCAAATGTTCTACATTACGCTGCCGGGCATTATGCCTACGATCGCGATCATGCTCATTCTGCGGATGGGCAATCTGATGAACGTCGGTTTCGAGAAAATCATTCTGCTCTACAATCCGGTAACCTACGAAACCGCGGACGTCATCTCGTCTTTCGTCTATCGGAAAGGGCTGCTGGAGTTCGGCTGGAGCTACGGCTCCGCCGTCGGATTGTTCAATTCCGTCATTAATCTCGCGCTGTTGATCACGGCCAACTGGATCAGCCGCCGGGTTAACAATAGCAGTCTATGGTGAGGTGAGCCCGTGAAACGAGAAAAAGGTGCATTCGACAGGCTCTTCGACGTCTTCGTCTATACGGCGCTTTCCGCGCTGGTCATCGTGACTCTGTATCCGCTGGTATACGTGCTGTTCGCCTCGTTCAGCGAGCCGGGAGAGTTCATCACGCATAAGGGCTTCCTGTGGAGACCGCTCGGCCTCAGCTTCGACGCTTACGAGAGCGTCATCCGCAATCCGGGCATTCTGATCGGGTACCGCAACACGTTCTTTATCGTCGTGGCCGGCGTGGCCGTCAACCTGGTCATGACCGCGCTCGCCGCGTACGTGCTGTCCCGCAAAAACGTGCTTTGGAACAACGCCATCATGTTTTTCATCGTGTTCACGATGTTTTTCTCCGGCGGCCTTATTCCGTTGTATCTGATCGTCAAAGGGGTCGGCTTGCTCGACTCGCTGTGGTCGACCATCGTTCCGTTCGCGGTCAGCACGTTTAATCTGATCATCATGCGCACGTCGTTCATGGGCATTCCGGACAGTCTGGAGGAGTCCGCGAAGATCGACGGGGCGAATCACGCGACCATTTTGCTGCGCATTATTTTGCCGCTCTCCATGCCGGTCATCGCGGTCATGATTTTGTACTATGCGGTCGATAAGTGGAACGGCTGGTTCTACGCTTCGATTTTCATCAAGAGCCGGGACCTGTATCCGCTGCAGCTCGTGCTCCGGGAGATTCTGATCGCCAACTCGACGGACAGCATGACGGCGGGAGCCGATGCAGGGGATCGCCACCAGATCGGGGAGACGATCAAATACGCGACGATCGTCGTTGCGACGGCGCCGATTCTGTTCGTGTACCCGTTCGTCCAGCGTTACTTCGTGAAAGGCGTCATGATCGGATCGTTAAAAGGATAATCCCCCACAGGCTGCTCCTTCTTCGCGTTCGACGGGAGAGGGACGGCCTTTATTCTCATGGGCCCGGCGCCCTGAATCCCTCGTTGCGCAAGGCTTTCTTGGAGTTTTCGTCAATCGCGTTGAACTTTTTGCATATGTCCAGAGAGCGTTCATGCCGCTATAATGAAAGAACCAAAAGAAGGAGGCCGACACCTATCGCCCCAGAGACGACGATTGCGAGGAGAGGCTCTTGAAGATTCGATATTTGTGGCAAAAGCGCAAAAGCGTCGTATTTACATGGATCGTCTCCTACAGCGTAGTTCTATTCGTGCCTTGGATCATCAGCCTGATTATCTATACCCAGTCCAGCGACGCGCTCAGAAGCGAGATTCATCGCGCGAACGACTCTTTGCTGAAGCAGGCGCGCTACACGATCGACACCCAGATCGATCTGATGAAGCGGCTTAATATGGAGATGACGTGGAATGCCAAGCTGCAAAGCCTGATGTACTCCACGAAAACTCAGGGGGACGCGCAGTACACCGCTTATCAGCTCGTCAAGGATTTGCAGACCTACCAGACCTCGTACGCTTCGATCGACGAATTTTACGTGACTTGGGAGCAGGAGGGGGCGATTTTGCGTTCCGGCAACGTACGCGAACTCGAAACCGCTTTCAATACGATCCATGCGACGGGGGAAATCAGCTACGGGCAATGGCTGGAGACGATTCGGAACTCGGCCAGCAGCCGCTTCCTGCTGCTGCCCCATATGGACGCGCTGTATCCGAAAACGTCGATCGCGTATTTAACCCACCTGCCCAAAGATTTGAACGGCAGGGTGACGGGCACGGTCGTCGTCATGACCGATCTGTCCCGGTTCCAGGAAGCGATCGAGAGCATCTCGGGCTTCAGCGGAGGCCAGGTGCTGATTCTGAATCAGGACAACGAGGTGCTGCTGTCCAATTTGACCGATGCGCACGTTCAGGAGCAGGCGGTCCGACAGCTCGCCGGAGGCTATTCGGCAGAGAACGCGGATTTCGAGCTGCTCTCGATTCCGTCCTCCGTGTCCGATCTGAAATACGCGTTGGTCATTCCCAGCGGGATTTTCTGGCAGAAGGCGGAGTACGTGCGCAAGTTCACTTACGCCAGCATCGCGATCAGTCTGCTCGGCGCGGGAGTGCTGACCTGGTTTTTCGTGCGGAGGAATTATTCCCCGATTCAGGAGCTGGTGCGATCGCTGTCGGACAAGAGCGTTCATGGCGAGCGAACGGACGGCAACGAGCTGAATTTCATCCAGAGGGCGATCTCCCAGACGAGGAACGAGAAAGAACGTATCGCGCTGCAATTGCAGCTGCACCAGCATACGCTGCGCTCCAACATGCTGAACCGGCTGTTGAAGGGGCGGATGGATTCGCTCGTGCCTTACGACGAGGCGTTCAGATCGTTCGGGATGAAGCTGTCGTCGGAGCGTTTCGCGACGATTCTGTTCGTCGTGGAGAACGCGGGCAACCTTTCTTCGGTGCTGCCGGGTATCGACGCCGACGAACGGCGCAAGCTGGCCCAGTTCATTATTACCAATGTCGTCGAGGAGTTGGTCGGACGTCACGGCCATGCGGGCTACGTGGCGGAGATCGACGATATGATCGTGTGCCTGGTCAATTTCTCCGAGGGAGATCCGACGGAGTTCAGGGACGAGCTGCGCGAGATCGCGACGGAAGCCCAGCTGTTTCTGCTGCAGTTCCGGCTGGATCTGACGATCTCGGTCGGAGGCATTCATGAAGGGTTCGCGGGCATTGCCGAGGCTTATCGGGAAGCCGTCGACGCGATGGAGTACAAGATGGTGAGGGGCAAGAGGGAAATCATTACGTACGACGACATTCGCATCGATCCGGCGGACAATCTTCAGTTCGGGTACTATTATCCCTTGCAGCTGGAACAGCAGATCATCAACTGGATCAAGGCGGGCGACGGGGAAGAAGCTTCACGCGCGATGGACGAGATCATGCAGCGGAATTTCAACAAGCCGGTCGTGACGCTGACGCTGGCCAAGTGTCTGATCTTCAATCTGGTCGGCACGATGGTGAAGGCGATTAACGAAATCGGAGACGGCGAGAGCAGCATTCTCGGCGACAATCCGCTATGGATGGATAAAATCATCGCTTGCGATACGATCCACGAGATGCGGAAGGAACTGCTCGACTTGCTGGACGAGGTTTGCGCCTTCGCTGCCGCCAAGCGGGAGAAGGGCGTCTCCCAGGAGCGGGCGGAATCGCTGCGCCATCTGGCGGCGAAGGTGATTCGCCATATCGAAGAGCATTACGACGACGTCAATCTCAGCGTGAACTCGCTCGGAGAACGCTTCGAGCTGAAGGGCAGCTACCTGTCGAAGCTGTTCCGCAACGAGATCGGCGAAGGGCTCCCGGACTACATCAACAAGCTGCGAATCGACAGGGCCAAGCGGATGATCCGCGACAGGGGGACGTCGATCTCCGACGTCGCGAAGCGGGTCGGCTACAACGAAGCGGCGACCTTCATTCGCGTGTTCAAGAAATACGAAGGCATAACGCCGGGCAAATTCAAGGAAATGAGCTGAAGCGGCATGCCTGCCGATAGATCAACAAGGGGGAGCGGGAGATGAGAACAAGAACGGGAGGCCGCGCATCCGCCCGGCTGCTGCTTGCTGCGGCCATGCTTCTGCTGTCGGGAGCCTGCACGGGGACAAGCTCGCTGTCCGGACCGGAGAGCTCGTCTGCGGGCGGCGCACAGAGGCAAGTCGAGGGCGCGAAAGAAGGGGAGGCCCGGCGGCTGACCTACTGGGCGGAACTGAACGGCAACGCGGGAAGCATCGTTCCGACGTTCCAGCAGGTTCCCTTTTTCCAAGAATGGCAGCGTCAGACCGGGGTGGAGCTGACGTTCATTCAGCCCCCGGCCAACCAGGCCAGGGAGTCCCTCAACGTGCTGCTGGCTTCCGGGGATCTGCCCGATATGATCGAGTTCGAATGGGATACGTTCCCGGGCGGACCGGACAAGGCGATCGCCGACGGCTATATTTTGCGGTTGAACGAAGTGATCGAGAAGCATGCTCCGAACTTGCGCAAATACTTGAGCGAGCATCCTGAGATCGACAAGCAGGTCAAGACCGGCTCGGGAAGCTATTATGTATTTCCGTTTATCCGCGGAGACGACAGGCTGCTGACGTTCCAGGGGCCGATCGTGCGCAAGGATTGGCTGGACGAGCTCGGCCTTCCGATCCCGGAGACGATCGGGCAGTGGCACGAGACGCTGAAGGCGTTCAAGGAGCGGAAGGGAGCGGCCGCGCCGCTAACGTTCCTGGGCGTTCCGCATCCGTTGTTCGGACTGGAGGGAGGAGCCTTCATTGGCGCGTTCGGCGTCAAAAACGGTTTCTATCTCGAAGAAGGCCGGGTGAAGTTCGGTCCGTTGGAACCGGGATACAAGGAGTTCCTGTCACTGTTCCGCCAGTGGTACGACGAAGGCTTGATCGATAGAAATATCGCCACCGTCGACACGAAGACGATGGACGCGAACGTGATCTCCGGCAGAAGCGGCGCCAGCATCTGGAACGCGGGAGCGGGCATCGGCACCTGGCAGCCGTTCATGCAGGCCAAGGATCCTAAGGCACGCTTGGCGGCCGCTCCTTATCCGGTTCTGAACAAGGGAGAGCGGCCGAAATTCGGGCAGCGAAGCTTCGACTACGTCGGAACGGGAGGAGTGGCGATCTCGGCGAACAGTCCGAACGTCGAGGAGGCGGTCCGAATGCTCGACTACGGGTATGGAGAGGAGGGGCATCTGCTGTTCAACTTCGGCATCGAGGGGCAGAGCTACGAGATGATCGACGGTTATCCGACGTATACGAAGCTGATTCTGGACAATCCCGACAAGCTCGCTCCCTCCCAGGCTCTGGCCATGTACACGAGGGCGAGCTACTTCGGCGCGTTCGTGCAGGACGGCCGATATATCGAACAGTACTATCTCCTGCCGGAGCAGCGCCAGGCGATGGACATATGGTCCGATACCGACGCCGCCAAACATAGGATGCCGCGCGTCTCCTTATCGGAGAAGGAAAACGCGGAGCTGTCGGCCATTATGCAGGACGTCGAGACGCTGGTGGACGAGGTGTCGCTGAAAATTATCCTCGGCGTGGAGCCGCTAAGCAGCTTCGACGATTGCGTCGCGGAGCTGCGGACGCTCGGCATCGGCCGGGCGATCGAGATTCAGGAGAAGGCGCTGGCGGTCGCCCTTAAGGGATAGAAGGCGTCGGGACGGGGGAAAGTTAAGTGCATATCGAACAATGGCGGAGGACACCAGATGATCTACCTGTACGCCTTGGCTCTTTCTTTCGCAATCGTGCTGCTGCTCGTCCCTCAAGTGCGCAAGCTTGCGCTCCGCTTCCGCTTCGTCGATCGTCCCTCCAAGCGCAAAATCCATGCGGCGCCGGTTCCGTTGTCCGGGGGAATCGCGCTGTTTGCCGGCGTCATGGTACCGGTTGTTCTCTTCATGGGCGATTCTCCTTTGTTCCGGGCGCTGTCGATCGGCGGCGCCGCTCTGATCGTCGTCGGGCTGATCGACGACGGATTCAAGGCCAGGGGATTGGAATTCCCGGTATGGCCCCGGCTCATCGCCTACATCGCGGTAGCGTTCGTCCCGTTCTGGCAGGGGATCGCCATCCAGGGAATCTCCTCGCCTTCCTCCGCCGCGATGATCATTTTCTCCCCGGCGGCTTCCGCCGCCTTCACGGCCGTATGGGTGTTCGCCTTGATCAACATGCTCAACTTCATCGACGGCATCGACGGACTGGCGTCCGGCGTGACCGCGATCTCTTCGATGACGCTGTTCGCCGCCTCGCTCATCTTCGCGCATAAGGATACGGCGCTCGTGGCCGTCGCGCTCTCGGGAGCCTGTCTGGCTTTCCTCGCATACAACTTCCATCCCGCTCGCATTTTCATGGGCGACGCCGGAGCGACCTTCCTGGGATACGCGCTTGCGGTAACGGCCGTGGACGGCACGCTCAAAGGGGCGACGCTGCTCTCCCTGTCCGTCCCCATGCTGGCCCTCGGCGTGCCGATTCTGGATACGGTGATCGTATTCTCGCGAAGGCTGCTCGAAGGCAAAGGCTTGCACCGGGCGGACAATCTGCATACCCACCACAGCCTGATGAAGTGGGGGCTGACGCAGGTTCAGACCGTCAGCTTCCTCTACCTGATCGCGGCGGTGTTCTCCTTGCTGTCCATCGTCGTGCTGCTCATTGTGCGTTGAATCGCTCCGCCCGCGTCAAATATGGTACAATGACGCATATCGCAATCTTCGCTGACAAGGGGCTTTTCGACGATGAACAAAACCAAGCTGCAGGAGCTGAGCAAGCTGCTGAACGCGACGGTCGTCGCCAAAGTGCTGACCGGAACCGAATGGGAGAAGGCGGGCGGGGAGAAGCACCCGGAAGCCGGAGACGCCATTCAGACGGATACCGGGTGCTTGATGCTCGCGCGAGTCGGCGGATCCGAACTCCATTGCGTGGAGATCGGGGCCGCGCTGTCTCCGCTCGAGAGACAGCTTCTGAGCTGGGCGATCCGCCAAGGGAACATGCGGCCGGTCTCGACGGCCTCCGATCTGGAGCGCCAGGCCAGACGATTCGGAGAATGGATCCAGCAGTCGGTGGCGGCCGGCGAGTGGAGGGCGGAAGTTCCGGATCGAATGGAGCTGCGCAACCGGCTGTTCGAGGGAATGGTGCCTTTTCTCCTCTCGTGCGAGCAGGTGGAAGACAAGGAGCCGTCGTACGGCGAATTGGAGAAGACGATACGGACGTATATCCCGGAAGACACACTGCTGATTCCTCTGCGTGAGCACGAATGGCTCGTGCTCACCAGCGACAGCGTGCTGTCCGAGGCGGACGCGGACGGAGACGAAGAGATCGGGCACGAGGAGACGAAGGAGCTGCTGGCTTCATTGGCTCAAGGGCTGCACGAGCTGATTACGAGCGAATGGGGCGGAGAGTGTCACATCGCGGTGGGAGAGCCGATCGTGCCTTCGGAGAACGTCGTGCGCATCGTTGCTACGCTGAGGGAGACGATCTTCCTCGGTCGCAAGTTCCACGTGGGCATGCAGATTCATCTGCCGTGGCTCGTGCATCTCGAGAGGCTGCTCAGCGGCATTCCCGAGACGGTTCGCTCCCGCTTCGTCGAAGAGATGATGGGAAGGCCCGACCTGTTTACCGATTCGGAGACGGTCGCCACGCTGGACGCGTTCTTCTCGATGGATTGCAACGTGAGCGAAACCGCCAAAAAACTGTTCATTCACCGGAACACCCTTCTGTACCGGTTGGACAAAATCAAAAACGAGGCGGGACTGGACGTGCGCTCGTTCAACGACGCAGTGCTCGTACGGATCTTATTGCTATTGTACAAAGTCACGAAAAGGAAATGAATTTTTTGTACGCTTTGTGCATAGTCATCCGGCCCGGCTGTAAGGTAAGATATTCGTGTACCTTCAAACGAAGTTTAGGGGGAAATGTACATGGCAGGCGTTCGTTTAGAAAGCGTGTATAAAAAATATCCGGGTTCCGACAAAGCATCGGTTACCGACTTTAACTTGGACATCCAAGACAAGGAATTTCTCGTACTCGTAGGCCCATCCGGCTGCGGCAAATCGACTACGCTGCGTATGATCGCAGGACTCGAAGAAATTTCCGAAGGCAAGCTGTACATCGGCGACCGCGTCGTGAACGACGTCGCTCCGAAAGATCGCGACATCGCGATGGTATTCCAATCTTACGCCCTTTATCCTCATATGAACGTGTATCAGAACATGGCATTCGGTCTGAAGCTGCGCAAATTCCGCAAAGACGAGATCGACCGTCGCGTACGCGAAGCGGCTCGCACGCTGGAAATCGAGCACTTGCTCGACCGCAAGCCGAAGGCTCTCTCCGGCGGTCAGCGTCAACGTGTCGCACTGGGACGCGCAATCGTTCGTGAGCCTCAAGTGTTCTTGATGGACGAACCGCTCTCCAACTTGGATGCCAAGCTGCGTACGCAAATGCGCGCGAACATCTCCAAATTGATGAAGCGTCTTGAGACGACTTGTATCTACGTAACGCATGACCAGACGGAAGCTATGACGATGGGCGACCGTATCGTCGTTATGAAAGACGGCTTCATTCAGCAAGCCGCTACTCCGGACGTTCTGTACAACCACCCTGTCAACCTGTTCGTTGCAGGCTTCATCGGCGCTCCGGCGATGAACTTCATCACGGGCCAACTGGTTGAAGAAGGCGGCTCCGTTCGCTTCCGCGCAACCGGCTTTAACGTTGAAGTTACGGAAGGCAAAGCGAAAGTGCTGCGCGCCAAAGGCTACATCGGCCGCGAGATCATCCTGGGCATCCGTCCGGAAGATTTGCACGAAGAGCCTGTATTCATCGAAGCTTCCCCGAACACGGTCGTCAACGCGACGATCGAAGTTGCGGAGAACTTGGGTCACGAGCAATACCTGTACCTGAACGGTCTGGGCAAAGAGAACGTCATTGCCCGCGTTGACGGCCGCTCCGGCTTGCGCGAGAACCAAAACATCAAGCTTGCGATCGACATGAACAAAGTCCACATCTTCGACAAGGACTCGGAACTGAACGTGTTCGAGAGCTAATAGATCGGTAAGAGCGGAAACCGTTCGGCCACTGGCCGGACGGTTTTTTGGCGCATGCCGCTCAATCGCCGTTTCATCCAGCGAATTCGATTGCTTTGTCCGATTATTTTCGATACGATAAATAGGGGAAATCAGGAAAGGAGCTGTACGATGGCCAAGAAAGTGAGAGTATCCGAGCTCGTGCAGCAATTTCACCTCGAAATTGTCGCCGGCGAAGACGGATTGCGACGTACTATCGTCACGGACGACTTAAATCGGCCGGGCCTGGAGATGGCCGGCTATTTCAATTACTATCCGGCGGATCGGGCGCAGATGCTGGGCCGTACGGAGCTCGCGTTCCTGGAAACGTTGACCTCGGAAGAGCGGCGCGACCGGATGGAGAGGCTATGCCACGAGGAAACGCCTTGCCTTATTATTACGCGCGGACTGGACACTCCCGCCGAGCTGGTGGAGATCGCCAACGAGCGCAATTTTCCGGTACTCAGGAGCTCCGTCGCGACGACGATTCTGCTCAGCCGGATTACGAATTTTCTGGAGAAAAGGTTGGCTCCGTCGGCGACGATTCACGGCGTCCTGGTGGACGTGTACGGCGTGGGCATGCTCATTACCGGCGGCAGCGGCATCGGCAAGAGCGAGACGGCGCTGGAGCTGGTCAAGCGCGGCCATCGCCTGATCGCGGACGATGCGGTCGAAATCCGCCAGACGGCCGACAACCATCTGTTCGGAACGTCTCCGGAGCTGATTCGGCATCTGCTGGAGATTCGCGGCTTGGGCATTCTGAACGTGATGACCTTGTTCGGAGCCGGCGCGGTGAAAAACCAGACAAGCATCAGCCTCGTCGTCCGTCTGGAGAATTGGCAGCAGGACAAGCAGTACGATCGCCTCGGACTGGACGAAGAGACGACCAAGATTATCGAGACTGAGGTACCGCTGCTCACCGTGCCGGTCAGACCGGGACGGAACTTGGCGGTCATTCTGGAAGTGGCTGCGATGAATTATCGGCTTAAGCGGATGGGCTACAATGCGGCGCTGCAATTCACGAACAAGCTGACGGAAGCGATATCCGAGGACGATTACGAATAAGAGAGTTGGAGGAAAACGATGTTTACGATGCTGCTCGATCCGATCGCGTTCTCGATAGGAACTCTTCTTGATGTACATTGGTATGGCATCATTCTGGGGGCCGCGGCTCTGGCCGGCTTGCTCATCGCGGTTCAGGAAGGCAAGCGCTTCGGGCTAAACGCCGATTTTTTCCTGGACTTGCTGCTGATCGGAGTTCCGTCTTCCATTATTGCGGCGCGATTGTATTACGTGGCGTTCAAATGGGATTATTACCAGGATCATCCGGGCGAGATCATCCAGATTTGGAACGGCGGGATCGCCATCTACGGGGCGTTGATCGGAGCGCTGCTCAGCGGATTTTTCTACATACGGGCCAAAGGCTACAGCTTCTGGAGAATCGCCGATATCTGCGCTCCATCCTTGCTCATCGGGCAAATGATCGGGCGCTGGGGCAACTTCGTCAATCAAGAGGCTTACGGCGGAGAGGTTGAAGAGTCGTTTCTGCGCGAGACGCTCCACCTTCCGAATTTTATCGTGAATCAGATGAACGTCCAGGGCGTGTTTCATCATCCGACCTTTCTCTACGAATCGCTGTGGAGCCTGGTCGGTCTGATCATTCTGTTCGTCATCCGGCGCCGCAACTTCCTGAAATCGGGCGAACTGCTGTTCACCTATTTCATCTGGTATTCGATCGGCCGCTTCTTCATCGAGGCGCTTCGCACGGACAGCTTGGCTTTCAAAGGGCCGGAGTGGCTCAAGTCGACGCTGGACGCGCTGTGGTCTCCGATGACGGCCGTGTTCGAGCAAGGCTACCTGAACCCGGCGGAAGGCAATATCCGCATCTCGCAGCTGCTGGCTCTGCTGCTCGTCATAGGCGGCATCATTCTGATCGCAACGCGGCGCAAGCTGGGATATGCAACGGAGAAGTACAACGATCCGCTGGTGAATTTCAAAACCGGGAAAACCGCGTCCGAGGGGCGCGAAGAAACGGGGAGCAGCAAGAATGACGCAAACGGGAACAAACGCAACGACGCGGACGGAGGAGCAGCCAACCGCAAAGATTCAGACGAAGGAAGCGGCGGTAAAGACGCAGCAGGCGAAGCGGGAAGCGGCGGAGGCGACGGTGGCGGCGGAGATTAGGTCCGGGGCCAAGATTACGACCGTCCTGTTCGATCTCGACGGCACGATCATCGATACGAACGAACTGATCATCCAATCTTTCATGCATGCGCTTCGCGGCCATGTTCCCGAGAGTTTCGGGCGGGAGCAGATTATTCCGTCGATGGGCGAGCCTCTGGCCGTTCAGATGAAGCATTTTAGCGGGAGAGACGATGTCGCGACGCTGGTGGGCGCCTACCGGGAATACAATCTGCTTAAGCACGATGAAATGGTGTCGCTGTTTCCGGGTGTGAAGGAGACGATCGAACGGCTTCATCGGGAGGGCGTTCGTCTTGGCGTCGTAACGACGAAGATGAGGGAGACGACGATTCGCGCGCTTAAGCTTCTGGAGATCTACTCCTATATGGATACGATCGTGACGCTGGACGACGTGGAGAACGCGAAGCCGCATCCGGAGCCGGTAGAGAAGGCGGTCGCGGCGCTCGGCGCGAAAGCGTCAGAGACGCTGATGGTCGGAGACAGCTCCGTCGACATCGTATCCGCGCTCCGGGCGGGAGCCGTTCCCGTCGGAGTCGCATGGTCCCTGAAAGGGGAAGAGCTGCTGCGCAAATCCGGCGCATCGTACATCGTAACGGAGATGGACGAGCTGCTGGCTCTATGCGGAATCGGAAATGAGGGTGCTTAAGGTTGAGGAACGTGGAGCGGTATCCGGTGGAGGGTCCGAACGCGCTGTGGCAGGTCTACCGCACGGTGTCCCGGTTCAAGTCGGTGCGCAATTTCGTCTTTATCCAGATTGCGCGCTACTGTCCGAGCCTGCCGGTTAAAAACTGGATCTACAGGCGAGTGCTTGGGATGAAAGTCGGACGGCGTACGTCGTTCGCGCTCATGGTGATGGTGGACGTCTTCTTCCCCGAGCGAATTACGATCGGAGACAACTCGATCATCGGCTACAACTCGACGCTGCTCACTCACGAATATTTGATCAAGGAATACCGTCTGGGAGATATCCGGATCGGCTCGAACGTCATGATCGGAGCGAACGTGACGGTGCTTCCGGGAGTGACAATCGGCGACGGCGCGGTCATTGCGGCCGGCTCTGTCGTTCACAAGGACGTCGCTCCGGGGGCGCGTGTCGGGGGCAATCCTCTGCGTTCGCTTGGCGATTCCGCCGACGGCCCGGAGCTTCGATAGCGAGGTGGCGAAATCGTGAAGCGTCCGGGAACAATCATCGGTTATCTGCTGCTCGTTCCCCTTCTGCTCTGCCTAACCTACCAGAATCGGCTTCATGAATCGAACTACAAGGTTGCTCAGGAGCCGCTCGATCCCGTCGTTTCCGCGGAACGCATTGCCGACGAGTACGATGTGATCGTAGCCGGAACCGATCCGGAAGGAATTATGGCGGCGATCTCGGCTTCGCGCAACGGCTTGAAGGTGCTGCTCGTCGAGAGCCGCGACCGTTCCGTCCTGGGCGGGTTGATGACGCTGGGGTGGCTGAATACGCTCGATCTCAACAAGGCTCCTGTGAAATATCGGCTCTGGAAAGATCCCGTTTATTTGAACAAAGGATTGTTCCAAGAGTGGTACAACGGCATTCAGGGCACCTCCTTCGATGTCAACCGCGCCGCCAATCTGTTCAATCGAATGGTATCCGCGGAGGATAATATCGACTTGCTTATGCATGCGCGAACAATGGAGCCCGTGTTGGAAGGGAACCAGGTTGCCGGCATGCGGTTGGAGACGGGGGACGGAAGAGGGGAGATCGTCGTCCGCGCCAAGGCGATTATCGACGCAACCCAGGATGCCGACGTGGCCGCCGCCGCTGGGGCGGCATATACGTTCGGACGCGAGGATCTCGGGGAGCCGGAAGCGCGGATGGCGGTTACGCTGGTGTTCAAGCTCAGCGGCGTGACGGATGAAGTGTGGCGCAAGATGAAGCGGTTCGACAATACCGGCTTCGACAGCCGCAGCATCTGGGGATATCAGCAGGCCAGGGAGTACGTGTCTTCGGATTCGGCGAGAGTGCAAATGCGCAACCTGAACATCGGCCGAGAGGACGGCGACACGGTACTGATCAACTCGATGCAGATTTACGGAATCGATCCGCTTGATCCGGAATCGGTGAGCGAGGGGCTGCGGATCGGCGAGAAGGAAGCGCCGCTGATTGTCGAATTTCTGAAGACGAGATTCGAGCAGTTCCGCAGCGTGGAATTCGCCGGCACCGCGCCCGAGCTGTACGTCAGGGAAACCCGTCACATTCTGGGAGAGTACCGGCTGACAATGGCGGATCTGCTGGACAATCGCGATCACTGGGACGCGATCGCCTACGGGGCGTACGAGGTGGATATTCAAAGTCTCGACGCCAATAACAAAGGCACGATTCTGATGGTGCCGAAGCAGTACGGGGTGCCCTTCCGCAGTCTTGTTCCTCTGAAGGTGGACGGTCTGCTCGTGGTTGGCCGGTCGGCCAGCTTCGACACGCTGCCTCACGGCAGCGCTCGGGTTATTCCGCTCGGAATGGCGACCGGCGAGGCCGCGGGCGCCGCAGTCAAGCTTGCGTTGGAGCGGGGAGTCTCCCTGCGGGAGCTTTCCCTGTCGCGGGAAGCGATGGCGGAGCTTCGGCAGAGGTTGACGAAGCAAGGGATGGACTTGACGATGCGCAGCTTCGCGCCTCCGGCTTATACGAAGCATGAAGCGTACCCGGGACTTGCGGCGGCGGCCAGCCTGGCCCTTGCGAGCGGCGGGTACGGGAACGACTGGAAGCTGGACGAGACGACGAATCCCCAGAGATTCTTAAATCAGATGCGTACGTTGCAGAAGCGCTATCCGGAGCTGATACGGCGTACATTGACGGCTTCCTCGGTTGGCGGGGCATCCGCGAAGGAAGCGCTTGGTCTCGATCTGGCCGCGTATATGATCGCACAAGCGGCAGATCTGGCCGCCGACCGTCAGACGGCCTTGCAGGCATTGGCGGAGCGGGGATGGATTCGCGGCGAGACGATCGCCAATCTGACCGACCGTGAACGATTGACGAACGGCGACGCGTTCATGCTTGTTCGCGACTTGGTGCAGTACGGCGCAGGAGTCGTATTCGAATAAACGAAAGTCGCCCGACGGCCTAGACGGCGTCGGGCGACTTTCACTGTATCGGAGAGCGGAAACGTATCGGGAAAGCGGGATTGACTGAGCGATGGGGTCATGGTAATATACGACTAATCTCTTTATTTTGGCAGTATGGTAACATGGTAGTACTTTAATGTGGTGAAGTTAATGCGAGAAGCAACGGAGAGTCGCAAGAGAGTGCGGCACGGTCCGTTCAAAGCTGAAACAAATCATTTGCAATAGAGGAAAACGCGAAGAAGGTGCGCAAAGATGACGAAACCGAAAGTGTTCGAGAAGCCTACCGGAGTGAAGGATTATTTGCCGCATGCGGTAGCCAAGCTGAGGAGGATCGAGCGCAGCGTGTTGGAGTGCATGCGCTTGTGGGGTTACGAGCAGATCATCACTCCCGCGCTCGAATATTACGATACGGTCGGGATGGCCAGCTCGACGTCGGACCAGAAGCTGTTCAAGCTGCTGGATCGCCGAGGCACGTCGATCGTGCTGCGCTCGGACATGACGGCGCCGATCGCGCGCGTCGTCGGTTCGCTGCTGAAGGATGAGGCGTTCCCGATCCGCCTGAGCTACCACGGCAACGTGTTTCGGGCTTTCGAGGAAGAGGGCGGACGGGACTCGGAATTCTACCAGACCGGCGTAGAGCTGGTCGGAGACGCGTCTCCGGAGGCGGATGCGGAGATGATCGCGCTGGCGGTCGCCTCCCTGAAGGCGGCGGGTGTGCCGGCGTTCAAGATCGCGATGGGCCACGTCGGGTTCCTGAACGGTTTGTTCGAGGAGACGCTGCCAGGGCTGGTTGGCGAACAGGAGACGCTGAAAGCCTGTCTGCTGCAGCGGGATCACGTCGGCTACCGGGACGCGATTCGCAAGCTGTCGCTGGACGCCGCGTGGAAGCGGGAGCTGGAAGATATTTTGCGGCTTCGCGGCGGTCAGGAGGTGTGCGCCCAGGCGCTGGAGCTTAGCTCCAACGAAGGCGCGCGGGCGGCGATCCGACATCTGTGCGACGTATGGGACGTGCTGGAGGCGTACGGCATCCAGGAGCACGTGCTGATCGATCTGACGATGATCGGGGACTTCTCCTATTACACGGGCATGACTTTCGAAGGCTATGCCTCGCATCTGGGCTTCCCGGTGTGCAGCGGAGGACGGTACGACAACCTGCTCTCGCAGTTCGGACGCCCCGCTCACGCTACGGGATTCGCGCTGAAGACGACGCGTATTCTGGAGGTCGTGGAAGACGCCGCGGAAGAGCGCGAACGGACGCTCGTGGCGTATGAGGGCCCGCAGCGTCAGGCCGCTCTCGCGAAGGCGAACAGGCTGCGCGAGCAAGGCGAGATCGTCGTGACCGCGCTCGTATCGGCTTCTGAGCTGGAGGAGCTGCGGGCTTCGCATCAGGAAGGGCATGCGAGCGGGAGCGGGATATCGTACCGCGGAAGAACGTATGAGAAGCTGGTTTCTTTCGAAGACGGAAAGGATGATTTGGCATGACGGACAGCGGCACGTTAAAAGTCGCGATGCCCAAAGGGCGCATCTACAAGCAGGCCAGCAAGCTGTTCCGGCAGGCCGGTCTGCCGATTCCGGAGGATTTCGACGATTCCCGCAAGCTGATCATCCCGGTTCCCGAGGCGAACATGGAGTTCATCATGGCGAAGCCGGTCGACGTTCCGACTTACGTGGAGTACGGCGTGGCGGATATCGGGATCGTGGGCAAGGACGTTCTGATGGAGGAAAACAAGGACGTCTACGAGCTGCTCGATCTCGGCATCGCGAAGTGCCGGATGTCGGTCATCGGGCTGCCTGATTGGAAGCCGGTTATCCATCCTCGCGTGGCGACGAAGTACGCGAACGTGGCTTCGCAATATTTCCGGGAGCAGGGGCAGCAGGTGGAAGTGATCAAGCTGAACGGCTCGATCGAGCTGGCTCCGCTGATCGGCCTCGCCGACCGGATCGTGGACATGGTGGAAACCGGGCAGACGCTCAAGGAGAACGGGCTAGTCGAGATGGAGACGCTGTTTCAGGTGACGAGCCGGCTGATCGCCAACCGCGTGAGCTACAGGCTGAAGAATTCGGCGATTCAGGAGCTGTGCGACCGTCTGGGCGCGATTATCGGCGCTCCGGTCTGACGGATACGGTTAAGCGAGGAGGGAGCAGGAATGTATATAGGCAAAGCGGACGGATTCCGTCTGGAGCGGGAGAGCGAGTACGGCTCGCCGGAGCAGAACGCCACGGTGCGGGAAGTCGTGGAAGCGGTGCGCCGGGAAGGCGACGAGGCGCTGCTGCGGTATACGGCGGCTTTCGATAAGGTGACGCTGACGCCGGGGCAGCTTCGGGTAACGGAAGAGGAAATTCAAGGCGCTTACGCCAAGGTGGAGCCGGAGTTTCTGGCGGCGCTGCGGCAGGCGGCGGCGAACATTACGGCGTTCCACGAGAAGCAGAAGCGCGGCTCGTGGATGGACGTGGCGCCGGACGGCACGATGCTGGGCATGGCGATTCGCCCGCTGCGCCGCGTCGGGCTATACGTTCCCGGTGGCAAGGCGGCGTATCCGTCGTCGGTGCTCATGAATGTGCTCCCGGCCAAGGTGGCCGGCGTGCCAGAGATCGCGATGGTCACTCCGCCGGCGACCGGCGGCCGGGAAGGCATCGACCCGTACATTCTGGTGGCGGCCGCGGAAGCGGGCGTGACGGAGATGTACCGGGTCGGGGGAGCGCAGGCGGTAGCCGCGCTCGCCTATGGGACGGCGAGCATCCCCGCCGTCGACAAGATTTGCGGGCCCGGCAACATCTTCGTGGCGCTGGCGAAACGGGCCGTGTACGGCACGGTCGACATCGACAGCATCGCGGGCCCGAGCGAGATTGTCGTGCTGGCGGACGACAGCGCCGATCCGCGGTATGTGGCCGCGGATATGCTGTCGCAGGCGGAGCACGACGAGATGGCGTCGGCGGTGCTGGTGACGCCGTCGCAGGCTTTGGCCGCGGCGGTGGAGACGGAGCTGGAGCGCCAGGTCGCGGCTTTGCCGCGGGTCGATATCGCGCGCAGCTCTTTGGAGCAGCACGGGGCGATTCTGATCGTCGACAGCCTGGACGAAGGGCTGGACGTGGTCAACAAGCTGGCTCCGGAGCATCTGGAAGTGATGACGGAGGAGCCGATGGAGCTGCTCGGCCGCATCGAGACGGCGGGGGCGATCTTCATCGGTCCGTACAGCTCGGAGCCGGTAGGAGATTATTTCGCGGGCCCGAATCACATCCTGCCGACGAACGGCACGGCGCGGTTCTCGTCTCCGCTGAACGTGGACGATTTTCTGAAGAAATCCAGTTTGATCCGATACAGCAAGCAGGCGTTGCTTAGAGACGCCGCGGGGATCGCGACGCTGGCCCGGCACGAAGGGCTGGAAGGCCACGCCCGCGCGGTGGAAATCCGATTGGAAGGCAGGGAGACGAAGTGAGCGAAGAGAAGGTGTTGGGCGGCCGTTCCTCGGCCGTATCCCGCAAGACGAACGAGACGGACATTCAATTGTCCCTGGGAGTGGACGGAAGCGGCGAGGTGTCGCTCGAGACGGACGTTCCGTTCTTGAACCATATGCTGGACCTGTTCGCCAAGCACGGCCAGTTCGACTTGAAAGTCGAAGCGCGCGGAGACGTGGACATCGACGACCATCATACGGTCGAAGACATCGGCATTTGCCTCGGGCAAGTGCTGCGGGAGGCGCTGGGCGACAAGAAGGGCATCAAGCGCTACGCCAGCGTGTTCGTTCCGATGGACGAAGCGCTTGCGCAGGTTGTCGTCGATATCAGCAACCGGCCGCATTTCGAGCTGCGCGGGGAGTTCCCGGCGGCTAACGTAGGCAGCTTCACGGTGGAGCTGGTACACGAGTTCCTGTGGAAGCTGGCGCTGGAAGCGCGTATTACGCTGCATGTCATCGTCCACTACGGACGCAATACGCACCATATGGTCGAGGCCGTGTTCAAGGCGCTCGGACGCGCTCTGGACGAAGCGACTTCGATCGATCCGCGCGTGAAGGGCGTGCCTTCCACCAAAGGAGTGTTGTAAGTGATCGCGATCATCGACTACGGCATGGGAAATCTGCACAGCGTCAGCAAAGCCGTAGAGCGGCTCGGCTGCGAAGCTCGCGTGACGTCCGACCCGCGGGAGATTCTGGCGGCGGACGGCGCGATTCTGCCGGGCGTCGGCGCTTTCGGCGACGCGATGGCGAATCTGCGCGAGACCGGGCTGGTCGATACGGTTAAGGAGTACGCGGCTTCGGGCAAGCCGTTTCTCGGCATCTGCCTCGGCATGCAGCTGCTGTTCACCGAGAGCGAGGAGCACGGCGTCCACCAGGGGCTGGACTTGCTGCCGGGACGGGTCGTCCGGTTCCAAGGGGACTACAAGGTTCCACATATGGGCTGGAACGAGTTGACCTTCAAGCAAGAGAGTCCGCTGTTCGAGGGCGTGGAGCCGGGACACGTGTATTTCGTGCACTCGTACCACGCGCTGCCGGAGCGGGAGTCCGATTTGCTGGCGGTGACGGACTACTGCCAGCCGGTGACGGCGATCGTCGGCAGAGGCTCGGTGTACGGCATGCAGTTCCATCCGGAGAAAAGCGGCGATCTGGGCATGGCTCTCCTCCGCAAGTTCACGGATATGGCGTCGGGAAGGATTGAGGGCTTTGAGGTTTAGACCTTGTATCGATATTCACCAGGGCAAGGTGAAGCAGATCGTCGGGGAAACGCTTCAGGCGGACGCTTCGAAGGTCGTGGAGAACTTCGTCTCCGAACGGGGGGCGGATTATTATGCTTCGCTGTATCAACAAGACGGGTTAACCGGCGGGCACATTATCATGCTCGGCGGAGGCAACCGGGAGGCTGCGGTGTCCGCGCTAAGGGCCTATCCCGGCGGCTTGCAGATCGGCGGAGGCATCACGGCGGATAACGCGGCAAGCTACTTAAGCGAAGGAGCTTCGCACGTCATCGTCACTTCTTACGTTTTCCGGGACGGTCGTCTTCAGATGGACAACTTGCGGCGTATCGTTGCGGAGGTCGGCCGGGAACGGCTCGTACTTGACCTCAGCTGCAAGGAACGGGACGGCAAATGGTACGTGGTGACGAACCAGTGGACGACGTTTAGCGATCTGGAAGTCAACGAAGCCACTGTCCGAGAGCTCGAAAGCTACTGCGACGAGTTCCTGATCCACGCGGTCGATGTGGAAGGGAAGCGGGAGGGCGTGCAAGAGAGGCTGGCAGCCAAGCTCGCGGAATGGGCGACGATTCCGACCACTTACGCAGGCGGCGCGCGATCGCTAGCGGATTTGGCGCGATTCCGCGAGTTGACGCAAGGCAAGCTGGACATTACGATCGGCAGCGCTCTCGATATTTTCGGAGGGACTCTTCCCTATCGAGAGGTCGTGGCCTATTGCAACCCGTCGCGGTCGTCATAGCGGATAACGCGAGAAAAGGGGGAACGCCACATGTTAGCTAAAAGAATTATCCCTTGCCTGGACGTGAAGGATGGCCGGGTCGTTAAGGGCGTTAATTTCGTGAATTTGCGGGATGCCGGGGATCCGGTGGAGCTGGCGGCGATCTACGACCGGGAAGGCGCGGACGAACTGGTGTTTCTGGACATCTCCGCGTCGGTGGAAGGCCGGGCGACGATGGTGGACGTGGTGCGGCGGACGGCCGGGGAGATTACGATTCCGTTTACGGTCGGAGGCGGCATCTCGGCGGTGGAGGACATGAAGCGGCTGCTGCGCGCGGGCGCGGACAAAATCGGCATCAACACGGCGGCGATCCGCAACCCGGACCTGATTACGGACGGTTCGCGTACGTTCGGGGCGCAGTGCATCGTGGTGGCGATCGACGCGAAGTTCAACGCGGAGTGGGGAGAATGGGAAGTGTTCACCCACGGCGGACGCAATTCGACGGGCATTCGCGCGCTCGAATGGGCGAAAGAGGCAGAGCGCCGGGGAGCGGGAGAGATTCTGCTCACCAGCATGGACGCGGACGGCACGAAGGATGGCTTCGACGTCGCGCTGACCAAGGCGGTGTCATCGAGCGTGGGCATCCCGGTCATCGCTTCCGGAGGAGCGGGCAACGCTCAGCATTTCGCGGATGTGTTCGCGGAAGGACAGGCGGACGCGGCGCTGGCGGCGAGCATTTTCCACTATAAGGAAGTTACTGTGCAAGAGGTCAAGCAAACGTTACGCGGCAAAGGAGTGAACGTCAGATGACGCAGCAAGAGCAAGGGCAGTGGCAGGATCAAATCAAGTGGAGCGACGACGGCCTGGTGCCGGCGGTCGTGCAGGACGCGCTGAGTAAAGAAGTGCTCATGCTGGCCTACATGAACAAGGAGTCGCTGCAAAAGTCGCTCGAATCCGGGCAAACGTGGTTTTGGAGCCGGTCGCGCGGCGAGCTCTGGAACAAAGGGGCGACCAGCGGGCATACGCAGCAGATCGAGTCGCTGCATTACGATTGCGACGGGGATACGCTGCTCGTGAAGGTGCGCCAGAACGGACCGGCGTGCCATACCGGAGCGTACAGCTGTTTCTATCGCGAAGGGACGTCGAAGACGGCCGAGGCAGCGGCGCAGCAGGAGGACCGCTTCGGTCCGCTCAGCCGGCTCGAGACGACGATCGCGCAGCGCGACGCGGAACGCCCGGAAGGCGCGTACACGACGTACCTGTTCGAGAAGGGGATCGACAAAATTCTCAAGAAGGTCGGGGAAGAAACCGCTGAAGTGATCATCGCCGCGAAAAACCGCGACGGTGACGAGCTGCGCTGCGAGTCCGCCGATCTCATTTTCCACCTGATGGTGCTGCTCCGCGAGCAAGGCATTCCGTTCGACGATGTGCTGAAAGAGCTGGAATTCCGTCACCGGAAACCGGTCAAGAAGGATTAGGTGAAGCGGCCATGACCCGACCGGAAGCGAAAGGCATGCTCATCGATTATCATACGCATCACGCGCGCTGCGGCCATGCGGTCGGCAACTTGGAGGACTACATCCTCAGCGCGATGAACCTAGGCATGGAGCAGATCGGCTTGTCCGACCACATGCCTTTGCTGCATGTGACCGACAAGGACAATCCCGATTCCGCGATGCCGATGGACGAGCTTCCCCGCTATGTGGAGGAGGCGCTCGCCCTGAAGGAGAAATACAAGGGCCGCATCGAGGTGCGCGTCGGTCTGGAAGGCGATTACGTCGAGGGTTACGAAGAAGAGATCGAGCGAATCGTGAACGGTTATCCGTGGGATTACGTGATCGGTTCGGTTCATTTTCTCGGAACGTGGGATGTGACGGATTTCAGGCAGGTTAGCCGATGGGAGGGGCGCCGCGTCGTCGACGTGTACGAGCAGTACTTCGACGCTATCGCGAAAGCCGCGGCAACCGGCTTCTACGACTACATCGGGCACATCGACGCGATCAAGCGGTTCGGCTACCGTCCGGAGGAGGACGTGACCGCCCTGGAGGATGCTGCGCTGCAGGCCGTCAAGAAATACGACCTCGCCTTCGAACTGAACGCGGCTGGCTTCTACGCGCCTTGCAAGGAAATGTATCCCTCCTTTTCCATTTTGGAGCGAGCCAGAGCTTACGACATCCCCGCAACGTACGGTTCCGACGCCCATCACCCTGACAAAGTGGGACAAAAAGGGGCAGAAGCGCAAGCGATGCTGAAAAAAGCCGGATATACGCACCTGGCTTTGTTCACTGGGCGTAAACGGGAAATGAAACCTTTTTAAAATCGACCCGTACTCATGTATAATGGGATTGATGACTTGACGGATTTCGACACATGGAGCGTCGAATCGCCAAAATATGGAGGGGCACATGTACAGCAGCAGTAAGCTTCGTATCTTTTCGGGATCATCCAATCCGTTGTTGGCAGGCAAGATCGCCGACAATCTCGGAGTGCCGCTGGGGAAAATCAAGCTTTCCCGGTTCAAGAGCGGTGAAGTGTACGTTCACTACGAGGAGACGATTCGCAACTGCGACGTTTTCCTGGTCCAGTCTTTATCCCATCCGATCAACGATTACTTCGTGGAATTGCTGGTCATGATCGATGCGGCGAAACGGGCGTCGGCACGGACGATTAACGTCGTGCTTCCGTATTACGGCTATGCCCGGCAGGAAAGGAAAGCAGCTCCCCGCGAGCCGATCTCCGCGAAGATGGTAGCGGACGTGCTGACGACAGTCGGCGCGCACCGCATCGTGACGATCGACTTGCACGCTCCGGCCATTCAAGGCTTCTTCGACATTCCGGTCGACCACTTGACCGCGCTGGACTTGATCAGCGACTATCTGAAGTCGAAGAACATCCGCAATCCCGTCGTGGTCTCCCCGGATGCGGGACGAGCCTCGACGGCCGAGAAGCTGGCGAACCAACTGGATTGCTCTTTCGCCATCATGATCAAGAAGCGTCCGGCGCACAACGAATCCGTCATTACGCACGTCATCGGGGAAGTCGAAGGGTTTACCCCGATCGTAATCGAAGACATGATCGATACCGGCACGACGATCGTTAACGTCGTCGAGGGCTTGAAGGAACGCGGCGCGGAGGATCCGTTCGTATGCGCGACCCACCCGCTGTTCTCCGATCCGGCTCTGAAGCGGCTCGACCACCCGAACATCAAGGAAGTGGTCGTTACCGACACGATCCTGCTGCCGGAAGAACGCTCTTCCCGGTTCAAGGTGATCTCGGTGGCGCCGATGCTCGCGGAAGCGACGCGCATCATCATGGAAGGCGGCTCGATCAGCACGCTCTTCAAGACGAAAGGCGTATAGAGGCATAAGTCAGGCAGGAGCCGCAAGCGGAGGACAATCTCCTTAGCTTGCGGTTTTTTTCTTATGCTTTTCTTATGCTATAAGGGCGTTGATTCAGATCCGGGCAATCGTAGAGTAATAGAAAATACTGTTCGGTGACGCGGAGTATGCGCAACACTACTTTTCCGGGACGTGTCGGAAAAGTCAGTGTGCGCGTTTTTTCGTCTGCAGTGCTGGAGATGGCTGTGTTATGATTGAGAAAGGGACAATGAAACAGGATACGACAAGTTAATTCCCGAAAAATGTCGACCAAGGAAAGGATGTTGAGGTGTGAAAAGGAGCATACATAAGTTCACTTTGCTGGTTGGTCTATCCATCATCGTATTGCTATCAGCTTCTGTTGCTGCACTTGCCGCCGGGTTTAAGGATGTGAGTAACACCCACTGGGCTAAAGAAGATATTCAGGCTTTAGTAGCCAAAGGCGTTCTAACGGGATATCCCGATCAGACTTTTCGTCCTAACTTACCGGTTACAAGAGCCGAACTGGCTGCAATTTTGTATAAAGCGGCGAAAATTCCCGCAGGCTCTGTCTCAACCTCGATCCATTTCGAAGATGTTCCGCAAAATAAGTGGTATAGAGACAGCGTCTATGCGATGAGCCCCTTTCTAGAAGGTTACATACTTAACGAGAATTCCGTATTTAAACCAGATCAGCCAGCAACCCGAGTGGAAACCGTCGTCGCACTTGGTCGCTTGCTCGGTTATGATGCCGACCAAAGTCTGTCCGAGCTTGCCACACTCAAGGATTGGACCGAGATTCCTGCTGCTGCCCGCCCCTATATCTCCAAGGCTCTTTCGGAGGGGGTAGTTAGCGGATATCCGGATAAGACATTTCAACCTAATCGGCAAGTGACTCGCGCCCAGGCGGCAACGATGATATGGAAAACCTTTGAACGATTGCAACAAAACACGGCAGAAAGCGACAATACGCAAAGCCCTTTTGCCGGGAAATGGCGAAATAGCGAATTGACGGATTACGATTTTACGATCGTGTTCCTTGATCAGTCGGTAGGATTAATCAGCTACATCATTGATGGCGAAACGGTCGGCGGGCATTTCAACTATGTTAAACGCTCAGACACGCAAATTGAGCTGACTTTATTGGATGACCCAAGCGGACCTAATATGGTATTCACTTTAATAGATACAACTACTTTACAGTTGGATTACTTGGGGAAACAGTATCGATTAAGTAAACAGCAGTCCTGACGAAACCTATATCGAGGAGGATATGCAGATGAGACGGATCGCGTTATTACTTGTATCGGTCGTGTTGGGCTTGTCTATCTTATCGCCTGTCGCGCAGTCCAGCAATTACAAGGGAAACGAATACATGCAAAATGGCGGGGATAATGTTGCCTTAGCTATTGCGCTTAATATGGGAGACTTGTTAAAGCGAACTGTGGCCGACTTTTATGGCATTCCGTTAAGCGCTGAAGATCTTGTGGAGGATCAGCTTACGAAGCCATTAGAACAGGTGCCGGGAGGCAAGCAATTTCTGACTGTTCTCTCTTTCTCTGAGAATACGCTTGAAGCTTATGTGGATCTGGGCAATGCTCTGGGAGAACTCTCCAAAGCGAAAAGGGATTTATACAACGCTCTCATGGACAGCTCTATGGATTATATGGAAGGTACTGTGAGGCTGATGAAAGCCATTCAGGAAAGAGCCAGGCAGGATGCTATCAGTGGTACGCCTATGGACGAGAAGTTGTTTGTCAACTTCGACAAGGTGATGGACGGTTCGGATCTGGCAAAGCGTATTCGCAATCATTCCAAAGACATCATTTTTTTCTTCGACAAGCCATCGCGAGTCAGATTGCAAAGCGCAGCAGACAGCGTAGAGCAGCTTAGCAAAGCATATCGCAATATAGGTTATAAGCAGATGTATCAACTGGCTCGCGAGCAGAAGGAGAAGGAGTTGGCGGCGAGCAGGCAGCAGGAACCTGTAGGACAGCCGCAGCAGCCCGTAGCAGAACCGCAACCGCCGGCAGTGAACCAGCCGCATCAACAATCTGTTGTTGAACAACGAAGGGATGCCTATGTGTTCAATACGGGAAATATCGGATTAAAATTGCGTGATATCCCATCGCCAAACGCCAAACAGCTCGCGGGTATTCTGGACGGTTCCAAAATTACTGTAATTGGAGACGGTCCATCTAATGGCTATTACAAAATTGAATATAACGGTATTGTCGGATGGGGAACTGCCGAATACATTCGGATTGCTGCCACACCTGAGCAGCGCAGGAATGCTTACGTGTTCAACACCGGCAACATTGGGTTAAAGCTGCGGGACGTTCCTGCCGCAAATGCGAGACAGCTTGCGGGTATTCTGGACGGCTCCAGAATTATTGTTATTGGAGACGGTCCATCCAATGGGTATTACAAAATCGAATATAACGGCATTGTTGGCTGGGGGACCGCGGAGTACATTCGTATCGAAGGTGCTGCTTCTGCAGGGGGAGCATCACAAGCGAAATTTATCTGGCCAGTGCCTGAGTCGAAGCTGATTACGAATGGGTACGGAGGGGAACATGGTGGTCTGGATATCGGAAATCCAGGCTACAGTCCGACAATAGTAGCTGCTGCCAGCGGCGTCGTTGTGACGAGCATCTCCAATTGCGTTGTCGGGGATACCAAATGTGGGAGCACCTTTGGTAATTACGTCATGATAAAACACGATATTAATGGGCAAATCTACTATACGTATTACGCTCATCTGAAACAAAACTCAGTCAAGGTTAAAGAGAACGACTGGGTCGAAGCAGGGACGGAGATTGGGGTCATGGGGAACACTGGTTATAGCTTTGGCGTTCACCTGCATATGGAAGTACGAGTGGGCGGTACATCTTCATCAAATCGCCAGGACCCGATAGAGCATCTGGCTATCCCGCAGGATGTCAGGCTTGGGACTGGAGTCTCCGAGAGCTACAAGAAAAAGGTGAACGATTTGAAGTAAATTAGAGCAGTGTCGAAGAAAACCGCTTCTATTGAAAGTTTGAGGGCCGTGACGGATTGCCGGAAGGCAACTGTTACGGCCCTTCGAGAATCAGATAAAGAGCTTTATTTTATGGATCGCGCAGGCTGTGTTATAATCTTGGGTGATGAGTTTCAGACCACGAGGAGGTGCCTTGCGATGAGCCAGCGAAAGCGCGCGGCGAAAAACCGACGTCCCAAAGTCATCCCGATGAGATTGGATGCGACATTCTTCTTCGAGCGTGCCGTTCAGTCGCTGGATCGGTACCATTACGACAAGGCACTGAAATATTTTCGCCGCGCGGTGGAGTACGAACCGGAGAACCCGGTCAACCACTGCAACATGGCCGGCATTCTGTCCGAGATGGGGCGGTACGAGGAATCGAACGTCATTCTTCGCTCGGTGCTCGATCAGATCGATCCCGCGATGACGGAATGCTACTACTACTTAGCCAACAACTACGCCAACATGGAACTGTTCGAAGCGGCGGAAGAAGCGCTTGTCCGGTATCTGGAGAACGATACGGAAGGCCAATTTCTGGAAGAGTCGGACGAGCTGCTCGACTTGCTTCACTATGAGCTGAACCGGCCCGCGAAGCTGTCGACCATCAAGGCCAAAGAAAATATCTACGCCCACGACAAGGCCCGGGAACTGCTGGAGGCAGGCCGGTTCGCCGAGGCGGTCAAAATGCTGGAAGAAATTATTGAGCGGCAGCCGGACTTCTTGGCGGCAAGGAATAACCTGGGGCTGGCATACTACTATATGGGGCTGTTCGACAAGTCGGTCTCCACCATTACCGAGGTGCTGGATTCGGAGCCGGGCAATCTGCACGCGCTGTGCAATCTGGCGATTTTCTACCAGCATTCGAACCAGCAGGAGCAGCTTCGGTCGCTGATCGCGAAGCTGAACAAGACGATTCCCTTCCACCCCGAGCACGTGTTCAAAATGGCGACGACGCTGGGCATTGTGGGGGAGCATCGCGAGGCTTACCAGCATTTTCGCCGTCTGCTGCGCACGGGAGAATTGGCGGGAGAGCCGAGCCTGCATCATTTCGCGGCGATCGCGGCGGTCAATCTTCAGCGTTACGAAGATGCGAAGAAGCATTGGCAGCAGGCCGAGAGACTCGATCCCGAATCGCAAGTGCCTCCTTTTCACCTGAAAAAGCTGGAAAGGATCCGTGCGGGAGAAGAGACCGCTCCGACGCATTACCACTATCACCTTCCGTTCGAAGAGCAGTTCAAGCAGTGGGAAAACAACCCTGGCCAAGTGACGGAGGCGCTCAAGAACGATCCGCTTATCCGCTCGTCTTTCTTCTGGGCGCTCAGGCACGGAGACCGGCGCACGAAGGTGCAGGTCATTCAAGCGCTGGGCCTCGTGGCGGACGATGAAGTGGTCGAGGCGCTGAAAGCCTTCCTGATCGATCCGGACGAGGAGGACGAACTGAAGCGGGTGGCGGTGCTGGTGCTCCGTTCCATCGGGGTGCAGGACTCGCTCACGGTCATCTTCAGCGGACGGACGCTGACGCTGGACGCGCGCCGCAAATCCGCGCAGCTTCCGGTCTGGGACAGCGCATGGCAGACGGTGCTGGAGCAGGCGCTCGAAGGGATGTCGGGACGGTACGACGTCGTGCAGCAGCACGACATGATGACGCTGTGGGTCGATTTTCTGTCGCGCGTGTACCCGGAGGTGCCGAAGCTGCACAAGTCGACGGGCTGGGCGGCGGCGCTCGAATATTGGACGGCCAAGATGCACCGAAGAACGGTCACCTATGCGGACCTCGTCAGCCGGTACGGCGTGTCTCAAGCGAGCATCAGCCGGTACGCGAACCGGATCGACGAGGCGTGCGGCATTCGGGAGAAGCTGGATTTGACGAGACCGTCGTTTCACTGACATCCAATTCCGCTTTAACAACGAACTCGAACTCGATATTGTTTCGCGCCACGAGGAGGCAGCATCCATGCACAAAACAATCGTAATCGGAACGGGACCCGCAGGGCTGACAGCGGCGATCTATCTGGCCCGCGCGAACCTGTCGCCGCTTGTCATCGAAGGGCCCGAGCCGGGCGGTCAATTGACGACGACGACGGAGGTCGAGAATTTCCCCGGTTTTCCCGAGGGGATTATGGGACCGGATCTCATGGCGAACATGCGCAAGCAAGCCGAACGGTTCGGAGCGGCATTCCGCACGGGCTGGATCAATCAGGTCGACTTGTCCAAGCGGCCGTTCACTCTGTCGCTTGAAGGCGGGGAGACGCTGCAAGCGGAGACTCTGATTATCTCTACAGGGGCTTCCGCCAAATATTTGGGCATTCCGGGAGAGAAGGAGAACGTCGGATACGGAGTCAGCACGTGCGCGACTTGCGACGGGTTCTTCTTCCGCGGCAAGAAAATTATCGTCGTCGGAGGCGGAGATTCCGCGATGGAGGAAGCGAATTTCTTGACGCGGTTCGCCTCGGAAGTGACGCTCGTCCATCGCCGCGACGAACTGCGCGCTTCCAAGATCATGCAGGAGCGGGCTCGCCAGAACGACAAGATTTCGTGGGGATTAAACAAAACTCCGCTGGAGGTCGTCGCCGGCGATCAGGGCATTACGGGTCTCAAAGTGCGCGACAACGCGACAGGAGAGGAAGAGATCCTCGGCACGCAGGGCTTGTTCGTGGCGATCGGCCATACGCCGAACACGAAGTTTCTCGGCGATCAGATCGAGACGGACGAACTCGGCTATATCAAGGTGAAGCCGGGATCGACGGAGACGAACGTGCCGGGCGTGTTCGCTTGCGGAGACGTGCAGGACCATAAGTACCGCCAGGCGATTACGGCGGCGGGCAGCGGCTGCATGGCCGCGCTCGATTGTGAGAAGTTTCTGGAAGGCTCCGCGACGCACGACTGGAGCCAGTCTCTGTAAGCTTGCCGTTCATATGCCGCTTCCGCCGCCGACGGTTCGGCTGCGGAGCCGGCGGTTAAGATCTTATTATTTTTTATGAGGTGTCGACAAACATGTCAGATTCATTGTTCGTAGGCGTAGATTTGGGCGGAACGTCCATCAAGGTCGGCTTGTGCAACGAGACGGGAGATTTGCTTCGCACGTACGAAGGACCTACGCAAGCCTCCGATGGAGCGGATGCCGTTCTGTCCAATATCGCGGCCTATGTGCGGGAGCTCGTTCCTCCGGGAACGGCGGAATGGGAAGCGGTCGTCGGCGTAGGCATCGGCATTGCCGGGTTCCTCAACATTCCCGAGGGGATTATCAACTTCTCGCCCAACCTTCCGTTCAAGGATGTGCCGGTCAAGGGCATCATGGAAGAGAAGCTGGGCAAGCCGGTGAAGATCAACAACGACGCCAACGTCGCCGCTCTCGGCGAAGCATGGGGAGGCGCGGGCAGAGGCGTACGGAACTGCGTATGCTACACGCTCGGGACAGGCGTCGGCGGCGGCGTCATACTGAACGACCGGCTGATTGAAGGGGCTTCGGGAATGGCCGGGGAACTGGGCCATATCACGATCGTGCCCGATCTTGAGGCGATCCAATGCGGCTGCGGCAGAATGGGCTGTCTGGAGACGGTGTCGTCGGCTACCGGAATCATCCGCATGGCGAAGGATGCCGTCGCGCGCGGAGACAAGACGTCGCTCGCTCTCGTGGAAGAAGAGTTGACGGCCAAGCACGTTATCGACGCCGCGAAGGAAGGAGACGAGGCGGCCGCGAGGATCGTCAGCCGGGCGGCCTTCTATCTGGGCAAGTCGATGGCGGTCGTGGCGCTTGTCGTCAATCCTGAGCGCTTCATTATCGGCGGCGGAGTCAGCAAGGCGGGAGAGTATCTGTTCTCGCAAATTCGCGAAGCCTTCGGCAAGCTGACGCCGGCCAACGCGACGGCCGGAGTGGAGATCGTGGCGGCGGAGCTCGGCAACAACGCCGGAGTGGTCGGAGCCGCAGGATTGTTCCTTCGGGCATAATTGCAGCAAGGCGCTCGGCTCCGCACGCTTGTGAAGCGGTCCGGGCGCTTCATGTTATTATTACTGTCCCGCAGAGGGATGAACGCAATCAAGGCCGCAGGGAGAGGGGTAACGCATGGATACGATAACGACGCAGCCTAGGCTCGTCATTATAACGGGGATGTCGGGAGCCGGCAAAACGATCGCCGTGCAGAGCTTGGAGGATCTGGGCTTCTTCTGCGTCGATAATTTGCCGCCGGTGCTTATTCCGAAGTTTGCGGATTTGATCGACCAGTCGCAAGGCCGAATCGCCAAGGTCGCCTTGGTGATCGATCTGCGCGGGCGAGAGTTCTTCACGGCGCTGTCCGAATCGCTTAATCATATTCGGGAGCATAACACGATCCACTACGAGATTCTGTTCCTCGACGCGACCGACTCGGTGCTCGTGCAGCGCTACAAGGAGAGCAGGCGCCGTCACCCGCTGGCGCCGGATGGATTGCCGCTGGACGGGATACACTTGGAGCGTAAGCTGCTCGAAGACTTGAAGGGCTGGGCCAATCAAGTTATCGATACGAGCAATCTGAAGCCCGCCGCGCTGAAAGAGAAGATCGTCGCCCGGTTCACGAACATGGATCAGAACAACATTTCGATTAACGTGACGTCGTTCGGATTCAAGTACGGCGTTCCGATCGACGCCGATCTGATCTTCGACGTTCGCTTTTTGCCGAACCCGCACTATATCGACACGCTTCGCCCGAAAACGGGAGTCGACCCGGACGTGTACGATTATGTCATGAAGTGGCCGGAGACGCAGACTTTTTTGACGAAGCTGCTCGATATGCTGCAGTTTCTGATCCCGATGTACCATAAGGAAGGCAAGAGCCAGATCGTCATCGGTATCGGATGCACGGGAGGCAAGCACAGATCGGTGGCGCTGGCCGAATATTTGGGACGCAGGCTGGGGTCCAGCGATACGGAATCGGTGCGAGTGAGCCACCGTGACTCCGAACGCGACCGGCATTGAGGTGAGGGAATGAGCAAAAGACAACCCTCTGCCCGCAAGCCGCGGATCGTCGTGATCGGCGGAGGCACCGGGCTGTCCGTCATGCTGCGCGGCTTGAAGCGGAAGCCGCTCGACATTACGGCCATCGTCACGGTCGCGGACGACGGAGGCAGTTCCGGCATTCTGCGGGAGGAATTGCAGATTCCGCCTCCCGGCGATATCCGCAACGTGCTGACCGCGCTCGCGGATAAGGAGCCTCTCATGGCCGAAGTGCTGAAATACAGATTCCAGAACGGGACGGGATTGGCCGGACACAGCCTCGGCAATCTTATCCTGGCGGCGATGACCGACATTACCGGAGACTTCGTCACCGGCATAACCGAACTGAGCCGTATTCTCGCCGTCAGGGGACGGGTGCTGCCTGCGGCCAATCAGTCTATCGTGTTGAAGGCGGAGATGGAGGACGGTTCGACCGTCGTAGGCGAGTCGGCAATTCCGAAGTCGGGGCTGGCCATCCGGAGGGTGTATCTGGAGCCGCCCGACGTCAAGGCGCTGCCGGAGGCCGTAGAGGCGCTGCGGGAAGCGGACGCGATACTGATCGGCCCGGGAAGCTTGTACACGAGCATTATCCCGAATCTGCTCGTACCGGAGCTGGCGGAGGCGATCGTGGAATCCGATGCGGTCAAGCTGTTCGTCTGCAACGTGATGACCCAGCCCGGCGAGACGGACAACTATTCCGTCAGCGATCATCTGGCCGCCGTTCACGCCCATATCGGCCATCATCTTTTTGACTACGTCATCGTGAACGACGGAGAAATTCCCCCGCAGGTGGAGAACCTCTACGCCGAGCAGGGAGCCAAGGCGGTCCACTTGGACCTGGAGGAGGTTACCCGCCGGGGCTACAAGGTCATCGCGGACAAACTCGTCCTGTTCCGCACTTACTTGCGGCATGACGCGGAGAAACTAAGCGAGCACATTTACCAGCTGGTTGATAACTGGATGCTCAGAAAGGGGTGAGAAAGGCATGTCTTTTGCAGCGCAAACGAAAAAGGAGCTCACGATGCTCGAGAGCGACAGCTGCTGCGAAAGGGCGGAACTGTCGGCGCTGATTCGGATGAACGGTACGATCTCGTTGTCGAACCGCAGGGTCGTGCTGGACATCGCCACGGAGAATGCCGCGATTTCGCGCCGAATTTACACGTTGCTAAAGCGCCATTTTACGGTCGTCACAGAGCTTTTCGTCCGCAAAAAGATGCGGCTGAAAAAAAACAACGTCTACGTCGTTCGAATTCCGGCCGGGGCCGAAGCGATCTTGAACGATCTGAGCATCGTCTCGGAAGGATTTCTCTTCCATCCGAGCATTGACAAGGAGCTCGTCCGTAAATCCTGCTGCAAGAAGGCTTATCTGCGGGGCGCTTTCCTGGCGGGGGGCTCGGTGAACAATCCCGAAGGGTCGTCCTACCACCTCGAGATTTCGTCGATGTACGAGGAGCACTGCAAGGCTCTCGTCGACTTGGCGAACAAGTTCCATCTGAACGCCCGGTTCATCGAGCGGAAGAAGGGTTTTATCCTGTATATCAAGGAAGGCGAGAAGATCATCGAATTTCTGAACATTATCGGCGCGCATCAGGCGCTGTTCAAGTTCGAGGATGTACGCATCATGCGGGATATGCGCAATTCCGTGAACCGGATCGTCAACTGCGAGACCGCCAATCTGAACAAGACGATCGGAGCCGCGGTTCGGCAGATCGATAACATCAAGCTCCTGGAGAAGGAAATCGGACTTCACAATCTTCCCGACAAGCTCCGCGAGGTGGCCGAGGTCAGGCTCCAGCACCCGGATATCAACCTCAAGGAAGTCGGAGATCTGCTGAAAGGCCAGGTCAGCAAATCGGGCGTTAACCATCGGCTCCGCAAGCTCGACGAGTTGGCCGAAAAAATCCGAAACGGCGGGGCATAAAGCGTATGGCGCATTTGTTCATATCAATGTTATAATAATGTAGAACTGGAGCACGGGAGTCCCGACGAGCGGGACGAATTAAAGATAGGGGGTATCCGGTCCATGACGAGACAGCCGGTAGTCGTTCGGCTTAAAACAGGTCTTCACGCCAGACCGGCGGCACTATTCGTGCAAGAGGCCAATAAATTCTCTTCGGACGTCTTCGTCGAGAAGGATGAGAAGAAGGTTAACGCGAAGAGCATCATGGGCATTATGAGCCTGGCGATCAGCTCCGGCACGGAGGTCGCGATCAGCGCGGAGGGTTCGGACGCAGAGCAGGCTGTAACCGCTTTAGTCCAACTCGTGAGCAAAGAAGAACTGGAAAATCAATAAGATTTTTTGCATGAAGCCCCCGTGGAGGGGCTTTTTGCGTTTTTAGCGTTTTTGTCCCTGAATGTGAAACATTTGTCTATTCGGTTGCGTTAATAAAGACAAACCGATCGAAAGGGGCTTGGTCATGAAAAAAAGCGCTTTGCAAGTGTTGTCGGTCGTTCTGGCCGCGGCGGTGATTGGATGGTTCGGATTCGTGAAAGGGGAGGGGAACGCGGTGTCCGCAGAAACTTCGGCTTCGGCCGCCCAAACGGCGCCTTATACGGTAACGGTGGGGGCGAGCGGCTCCGTGATGGTAGAGCCGGACGTCGCCTACCTGCGTCTGGCGGTCGAGACGCGCGGGTCGAAAGCGACGGAGGCGCAGCAGGCGAACGCGAAGCAGTTCGCGGGAGTGGAGAAGGTGCTGTACGAGACGTTCGGCATCGCCAAGAAAGACGTCACGACGACCGGGTTCGACGTGCAGCCGGAATACAACTATACGGAGAAGGACGGTCGCGTGCTGAAGGGCTATATCGCGGTACATTCGATCCAGGTGACTTACCGTAAGCTGCCGGACATCGGCAAGCTGTTCGACGCGCTGACGGAGTCCGGAGCGAACCGTCTGGACGGCGTGCAGTTTTCCACCGAGAAGAAGGAGCAGTATGAGCTGGAAGCGCTCAAGAAGGCGATGCAGAACGCGGCTGCCAAAGCCGGGGTATTGGCGACGTCGGCCAATCGTCAGCTGAAGGGCGTCACGAATATCGTGCAGGGCGAAGTGTCGAACAATCCGGTGCTGTATGCCCGCGAACAAGCAAAAGCCGTTATGGCCGATATGGCGGCCGGCAGCGCCCCTTCCTCGGTACAATCGGGTCAGATCGAGATCAGCACCCAAGTCACCGTTCAATACGAGATGCAATAATCGGAGCGCGGCAGAGGCCGTCTTGGAAGCTCGGAGGGTTCTTGCAAGCAAGAGCCCCGGTTTTCGAGGCGGCCTTTTTTAACGCTTCAGCCTGAAAGTATAAAATCCGCTACCTTATCTGAATCGTCTCCGACAAAACGCCTTCATCGTCCAGAGGACACCGAAGGCGTTTTTGCTTGGGCTGCTGCGCAGGCGAGTCAGGAAAAATAAAACCGCCCGCCTGAGCCGGCGGGCGGGAAGAGTAAGAAGTTATCGCAAAGATGATGGGGTTGTTTAGGCTTCTCTATAATGGCTCAATTGACGAATGGAGAGCGCTTCTTCCAGCAGTTCGATGAATTCGTGAGACAGATTCATCTTCTTGGCTTCTCTGTAGACTTCCAGCAGATGCTCATCTTTAAGCGGGCGAAGCAAGGATGCTTTATCGCTCAACCGACGAGCTGCAACCATGTCAACGGGAGTGGAATGCGTTCTCCCTGCTGCGGAAGGGTCCTCGGACGACGTGGCTACAAGGTACGGATACGATCTTTCAGGCATACATAATTCCTCTCTTCCAAAGTTCCTAAGAGATAGCTAGAACTGGGTCTAAATGGAATTGTTATATTTAACAGAATAACATGGTTTGGTGGACTAGCAGAGAGGGCATTCAAAGTTTTGAATTTTTGTTGACATACAATTGGAGTTGTGTTATTAGAGGGTAAAAAAAGCCGTTCATGTCATCTTGGGATGACGCGAACGGCTTCTTCTTGATGCGGGAGTAACGCTTAGTTGACTTTCTCGATGACTTTATCGATCAGACCGTACTCGCAGGCGACCTCGGCATCCATGAAGTTGTCGCGGTCGGTGTCCTTCTCGATTCTCTCCAGCGGCTGGCCGGTACGTTCGGCCAGAATGCCGTTCAGCTTATCCCGCAGCTTCAGAATTCTGCGAGCGCGGATCTCGATGTCGCTGGCTTGGCCTTCTGCTCCTCCGAGCGGCTGGTGAATCATCACTTCGCTGTTCGGCAGGGCGAAGCGCTTGCCCTTGGCGCCCGCGGCGAGCAGGAACGCGCCCATCGACGCGGCCATGCCGACGCAGATTGTGGAGACGTCCGGCTTGATGAACTGCATCGTATCGTATATGGCCATGCCGGCCGTAATCGAACCGCCGGGACTGTTGATGTAGAGGTGAATGTCCTTTTCCGGATCTTCGGCCGCCAGGAACAGCAATTGAGCGATGATGGAGTTGGCGACTACGTCGTTCACCTGCGTGCCCAGAAATACGATTCGATCTTTGAGTAATCGGGAATAGATGTCATATGCCCGTTCTCCTCGATTGGTTTGCTCGACAACCATAGGTACAAAACTCATGTTTGGCGTCCCTCCTCATGTACTGTGGTTTTCTTATCATAGCGAATCCGAAGACAAAAGTCAAAGAAAGTCAAAGAGGGGTGGCGAAGAAATTTGCGGTTCTCGGAGCAAGGGGGCGGGGATACAAAAAAACCGGCCTGAAGCCGGCCGGCTGATGTAAGCAATATTGGCGCGCCCGTGAGGAATCGAACCTCAATCTCAGCCTTCGGAGGGCTGCGTCATATCCGTTGGACCACGGGCGCTCATTAAGTACAGCAAGAGTTATTATAGGCGATAAGACTCTAAAATGCAAGGGAAAAATCCAGGTTTAATTTTGATGTTTTCGTGTACGGAGCATCTTGCAACAAACGTGAAAATTCGCTAAGATAGGGGTGGGACTTAAAATGATGTGGTGGGACGTTTTGTGTCCAACAAAACTATTCGCATCGTTGCCGACGATGACCATTCGGTCTCAGGAGGATAAGCGGAGAGAATGCGAAAAATAATCGATATTCAGAAAAAGCTGCTTCCGGATCTCCTGAAGGTGATGGAGACGAGGTACGATATTTTGCACCGGATCTATCTGGAGGGCACGATCGGCCGGCGTACGCTGGCGGCGAGCCTGGAGATGACGGAGCGGGTGCTTCGGTCGGAACTGGAGCTGCTCAAGTCCCAAGGGCTGCTGGATACGGCGTCGACAGGAATGACGCTGACCGCCGGCGGCAGGCAGTTGGTCGAAGAGATGGAGCCGATCGTCAAGGAGCTGTTCGGTTTGTCCGATCTGGAGGACGAGGTTCGCGAAGCTTTCGGGCTTAAGCGAGTCGTCATCGTTCCCGGAGACTCGGACGAATCCGCTCTCGTCAAGGCGGAACTCGGCAGAGCGGGCAGTCGCGTGCTGCGGGAGAGCCTCTCCCCGGGCGACGTGGTCGCCGTTATGGGCGGTTCCACGATGGCGCACATGGCCAAGCAATTTTCCGCGCCGTCCCAGATGAAGGACAATTGGTTCGTGCCGGCAAGAGGCGGACTGGGAGAGAGCGTCGACTACCAGGCGAACACCATCGCTTCGGAGCTGGCCAAACGGGCGGGAGCGCGCTACAGAATGCTGCACGTTCCGGATCATCTGAGCGAGGAAGCTTATCAGACGATCATGCAGGAGCCGAACGTCAGGGAAGTCGTCGATATGATCCGAGGCGCGCGAATCGTCGTTCACGGAATCGGGGATGCTGTGACGATGGCCAGACGCCGCAAGCTCAAGGACGAGACGAGAGACGAACTGGTGAAGGACGGGGCGTTGGCGGAAGCCTTCGGATATTATTTCGACCGTCACGGCAAAGTCGTGCATCGTATGGCGACGGCCGGGCTCAGGCTCGAAGATATCGAAGCCGCCGAGGTGGTCATCGGAATCGCGGGCGGCAAGAGCAAAGGAGAAGCGATCGCGTCCGTCATGCGATTCGGACACGACGACGTTCTTGTAACGGACGAAGCGGCGGCGAGAGAAGCGCTCCAGCATATTTAACGCTCATCGCGAGCTTAAAGCCTGCAATTCGGGTAATCCTTACTTATAGCGGTCTCGGCGCTTAGGCGCCTTGATATAGCATCAATTATTTTTTTCAATCCAAGGAGGAAACCAACATGGCAGCAGTAAAAGTGGGTATTAACGGATTCGGACGTATCGGACGCAACGTGTTCCGCGCAGCGCTGAACAACCCTGAAGTAGAAATCGTCGCGATCAACGACCTCACGGACGTTAATACGCTTGCTCACCTTCTGAAATACGACACGACGCACGGCAAACTGGACGGAACGGTTGAAGTCGGCGAAGGCGCGCTGATCGTGAACGGCAAATCGGTTAAAGTTTTTGCAGAGCGCGATCCGGGCAACCTGCCTTGGGCTTCCGTAGGCGTTGAGATCGTCGTTGAATCCACGGGTATCTTCACGGCGAAAGACAAAGCCGAGCTTCACCTGAAAGGCGGCGCGAAGAAAGTTATCATCTCCGCTCCTGCAACGAACGAAGACATCACGATCGTTATGGGCGTTAACCAAGACAAGTACGACGCAGCTTCGCACACGATCATCTCCAACGCTTCCTGTACGACGAACTGCTTGGCTCCGTTCGCGAAAGTTCTGAACGACAAGTTCGGTATCGTTAAGGGCATGATGAACACGATCCATTCCTACACGAACGACCAGCAAGTATTGGATCTGCCTCACAAAGACCTGCGCCGCGCTCGCGCTGCCGCAGAGAACATCATTCCTTCTTCGACAGGCGCTGCGAAAGCCGTTGCTCTCGTATTGCCTGAGCTGAAAGGTAAGCTGAACGGTATGTCCATGCGCGTTCCTACGCCTAACGTATCCGTTACGGACCTGGTTGCCGAGCTGAAAGTCAACGTTACGGTTGAAGAAGTGAACGCGGCTCTGAAAGCTGCTGCAGAAGGCCCGCTGAAAGGCATCATGAACTACTCCGAAGAGCCGCTCGTATCCAGCGACTACAACGGCGATCCTGCTTCTTCCACGATCGATGCGCTGAACACGATGGTCGTTGAAGGCAACATGGTTAAAGTTATCTCCTGGTACGACAACGAGTGGGGTTATTCCAACCGCGTTGTTGACTTGGCTTCTTATATCGCAAGCAAGGGCCTATAATTAATCGCAACCCCCTAAATCCCCCTTCCCGAAGGGGGACTCCAAAGGGCTCCGCCCTCTGGACACCCGGCGCTGTCGGATGAGTGACAGAGGACGGGGGAGGGGAACGGCCTGCTTGGATCGCTGCGTCCCGGATTTGCTCCGCAAACCCGGGACTACGCTTAACTATCGAGCGGGAAGAGCGGCCGCGGGCCGGAAGGGAAGGCCGGTTCTCCTCTGCGCATGACTGCGCTGCTTGAGGAGAGAAGGCCGGGTTCCCCACGCAATGACTGCGCTGCTTGGGAACCAAGGTCAAAAGCTGGGGTTCCCCACGCAATGACTGCGCTGCTTGGGAACCAAGGTCAAGAGCTGGGGTTCCCCACGCAATGACTGCGCCGCTTGGGAACCAAGGTCAAGAGCTGGGGTTCCCCACGCAATGACTGCGCCGCTTGGGAACCAAGGTCAAGAGCCGGGGTTCCCCACGCAATGACTGCGCTGCTTGGGAACCAAGGTCAAAAGCAAATCTTCCCTTCGGGGAACGAGATACAGAAACAAGGCGGGCTCCCTACAGGGGCCTAGCTTTGCGCAAGGAGATAGACAGCCATCTGAGGAGGTTCGACCCTTGAACAAAAAAAGCGTAAGAGACGTAGAGGTTGCAGGGAAGAAAGTGTTCGTGCGCGTTGATTTCAACGTGCCGCTGGAAAACGGAGCGATCACGGACGACACGCGCATCCGCGAGACGCTGCCTACGATCAAGCACTTGATCGAGAAGGGCGCGAAAGTCATTCTGGCGAGCCACCTTGGCCGTCCGAACGGTCAAGTCGTCGACGGCTTGCGCTTGACGCCGGTTGCCGCTCGTCTGTCCGAACTGCTGGGCAAACCGGTCGCCAAAGCTGACGAAGTCGTCGGAGCATCCGTGCAAGCGAAGGTTGACGAGCTGAAGGACGGAGACGTGCTGCTGCTGGAAAACGTGCGGTTCGAAGCGGGCGAAGAGAAGAACGACGCAGAGCTGGCGAAGTCGCTGGCCGCGCTGGCCGATCTGTTCGTCAACGACGCTTTCGGAGCGGCTCACCGCGCACACGCGTCGACGGAAGGCATCGCACACCACATTCCTGCGGTTTCGGGCTTGCTGATGGAGAAAGAGCTGGACGTCCTGGGCAAAGCGCTGAACAACCCTGAGCGTCCGTTCACGGCGATTGTCGGCGGCTCCAAGGTTAAGGACAAAATCGACGTCATCAATAAAATGATCGAGATCGCGGACAATATCCTCATCGGTGGAGGTCTCTCTTACACGTTCCTGAAGGCGCAAGGCAATGAGATCGGCTTGTCGCTGTGCGACGATTCCAAGCTGGACCTGACGCTCGAATTCGTCGAGAAAGCGAAGAAGCTCGGCAAAAACTTCTATCTCCCGGTCGATATCGTTGTATCGGAAGATTTTAAATCGGCCGTCAACATGGATATTGTCGGCATCGACGGTATCCCGGCTAACAAGGAAGGCGTCGATATCGGTCCGGAAACGCGTAAAATCTACGCGGAAGTCATCAAAAACTCCAAGCTGGTTCTCTGGAACGGACCGATGGGCGTATTCGAAGTGGATGATTTCGCGAACGGTACTCGCGAGGTAGCGCAAGCTTGCGCGGACTCGGACGCTTACACCGTCATCGGCGGCGGCGATTCCGCAGCGGCGACCGAGAAGTTCCATCTGGCTGACAAAATGAATCACATCTCCACGGGCGGCGGCGCTTCTCTGGAGTTCATGGAAGGCAAGGCGCTTCCGGGCGTCGTAGCTCTTAACGACAAATAGAGGTGACAAGGATGAGCAGAACACCGATTATCGCGGGCAACTGGAAAATGTTCAAGACGGCGGGCGAGGCAGCGTCCTTCGTAGCCGAAGTCAAAGGCAAGGCGGAAGTATCCGGCGTGGAGAGCGTCATTTGCGCTCCGTTCACGGCGCTTCCAACGTTGGTCGAAGCGGTTAAAGGCACGACGATCAAAGTCGGCGCGCAAAACCTGCACTTCGAAGACAGCGGCGCTTATACGGGCGAGATCAGCGGCGTTATGCTGAAGGATCTCGGCATCGATTACGTCATTATCGGCCACTCCGAGCGTCGTCAGTATTTCGGCGAGACGGACGAGATCGTGAACAAGAAAGCCCATGCGGCATTCCGTCACGGTTTGGTTCCGATCGTATGCGTCGGCGAGAAGCTGGAAGAGCGCGAAGCCGGCTCGACGAACGAAGTCGTTCGCGTACAGACAGAAGGCGCGCTGGCCGGCCTGACGGCCGAGCAAGTCGCGGCGACGGTTATCGCTTACGAGCCGATCTGGGCGATCGGTACGGGCAAGTCGTCCACGTCCGCGGAAGCGAACGAGACGATCTCCTATATCCGCGGCGTCGTGGCCAAGCAATTCGGCGCGGAAGCGGCGGACAAAGTGCGTATTCAATACGGCGGCAGCGTTAAGCCGAACACGGTAGCCGAGTACCTCGGCCAATCCGATATCGACGGCGCGTTGGTCGGCGGCGCAAGCTTGGAGCCGGCTTCCTACGTGGCGTTGGTTGAAGGAGCGAAGTAAGATGACAGCTCCCAAACCGGTTGCGTTAATTATTTTGGACGGCTTCGGAATTCGCGAAGAGAAGCATGGCAACGCCGTGGCTCAAGCGAACAAACCGAATTTCGACAAGTATTGGAGCACTTTCCCGCATACGACCTTAACGGCGAGCGGGGAAGCGGTCGGCTTGCCGGAGGGTCAGATGGGCAACTCCGAAGTCGGCCACCTGAACATCGGCGCGGGCCGCATCGTCTATCAGGACTTGACTCGAATCTCCAAGTCGATTCGCGATCAGGACTTCTTCGACAACTCGACGCTGGTCGGAGCGGTGCGTCACGCGAAGGAGAACAGCAAGAAGCTGCATCTGTACGGCTTGCTGTCCGACGGCGGCGTTCACAGCCATATCGATCACCTGTTCGCGCTGCTTGAGCTGGCGAAGCGGGAAGGTCTGGAGGAAGTGTATATTCACGGCTTCCTGGACGGCCGCGATGTCGCTCCCGACAGTGCAGTCGGTTATTTGACCCAATTGCAAAGCAAAATCGAAGAGTTCGGAATCGGCCGCATTGCTACGCTGCAAGGACGCTACTACGCGATGGACCGCGATAAGCGGTGGGAACGGGTAGAGAAGTCCTATCGCGCGATGGTTTACGGCGAAGGCCCTGCGGCGATTGATCCGATCGCGGCGGTCAAAGCTTCTTACGAGCAAGGCGTGTACGACGAGTTTTTCGTGCCGACGGTCATCGTCGGAGCGGACGGCAAGCCGAATGCGCTCGTCGAATCCGAAGATTCGGTCATTTTCTTCAACTTCCGTCCCGATCGCGCGATTCAGCTGTCCAACGTGTTCACGAACGAGGATTTTCGCGGTTTTGACCGCGGTCCGGGCTTCCCGAAGAACCTGTATTTCGTGTGCATGACGCTGTTCGCGGAAACCGTCGGGGGCTTGGTTGCGTATAAGCCTAAAGAGTTGGATAATACATTGGGTGAAGTGCTCGTGCAGCACGGGAAAAAACAGCTCAGAATCGCCGAGACGGAGAAGTATCCGCACGTTACCTTCTTTTTCAGCGGCGGACGCGATCACGTTCTGGAGGGCGAAACCCGGATTCTCATCAATTCGCCGAAGGTCGCCACTTACGACCTGCAGCCGGAGATGAGCATCTACGAGGTGACGGAGACGCTGGAGAAGGAGATCGCCGCGGATAACCACGACGCGATCATTCTGAACTTCGCGAACCCGGACATGGTCGGTCACTCCGGCATGCTGGAGCCGACGATCAAAGCGGTGGAAGCGACCGACGAATGCCTCGGCAGAGTCGTCGACGCGGTCACGGCCAAAGGCGGCGTCTGCGTCATCATCGCCGACCACGGCAACGCGGATATGGTGCTGGACGACAACGACCGGCCTTTTACGGCGCATACGACGAACATCGTTCCTTGCATCGTCACTCAAGCCGGCCTCTCGCTTCGCGAAGGCGGCATTCTGGCTGACGTCGCTCCGACGCTGCTGACGCTGCTGCAATTGCCGCAGCCGGAGCAGATGACGGGCAACACCTTGATTGTCTAACCGTATTAACAATTAACCTACCGAAGGAGTGTTCTACCTATGACGATCATTACTGACGTATATGCTCGCGAAGTGCTGGATTCTCGCGGCAATCCGACTGTTGAAGTCGAAGTTCAACTGGAGTCCGGCGCTAAAGGCCATGCCATCGTGCCGTCCGGCGCCTCTACGGGCGCGTACGAAGCGGTCGAGCTTCGCGACGGAGACAAAGGCCGTTACCTCGGCAAAGGCGTTCTGAAAGCGGTAGAGAACGTCAACACGGTCATCGCTCCGGAAATTATCGGCTACGATGCGCTGGATCAAGTCGAGATCGACAACAAAATGATTCAACTGGACGGCACGCCGAACAAGGCGAAGCTGGGAGCCAACGCGATTCTCGCGGTGTCCATGGCGGTTGCTCGCGCAGCTGCCGACGCGCTGGACGTTCCTCTCTATACTTACCTGGGCGGATTCAACGCCAAAACGCTGCCTGTACCGATGATGAACATCGTGAACGGCGGAGAGCACGCAGACAACAACATCGACGTACAAGAGTTCATGGTGCTGCCGATCGGCTTGCCTACGTTCTCCGAAGCTCTGCGCGCAGGCACGGAAATCTTCCACGCTCTGAAGGGCGTATTGAAAGCCAAAGGCCTGAACACGGCAGTTGGCGACGAAGGCGGCTTCGCTCCGAACCTTGGATCCAACGAAGAAGCGCTGTCCACGATCCTCGAAGCGATCGAAAAAGCGGGCTACAAAGCTGGCGAAGAAATTTTCCTGGGCATGGACGTCGCTTCCACGGAGTTTTTCAAAGACGGCAAATATCACCTCGAAGGCGAAGGCAAATCCTTCACGCCGGCTGAATTCGTTGACCTGCTTGCTAGCTGGGTAGACAAGTATCCGATCATCTCGATCGAAGACGGCTGTTCCGAAGACGACTGGGAAGGTTGGAAGCTGCTGACGGAGAAACTCGGCGGCAAAGTTCAACTGGTTGGCGACGATCTGTTCGTTACGAACACCGAGCGTCTGGCTGACGGCATCGAGAAGGGCGTAGGCAACTCCATCCTCGTTAAAGTCAACCAAATCGGTTCCCTGACCGAGACGTTCGACGCAATCGAGATGGCGAAACGCGCAGGCTATACGGCTGTAATCTCCCACCGTTCCGGCGAATCCGAAGACAGCACGATCGCCGACATCGCAGTTGCGACGAACGCTGGCCAAATCAAGACAGGCGCTCCGTCCCGTACGGACCGCGTGGCGAAGTACAACCAATTGCTCCGCATCGAAGATCGTCTTGGCTCCACGGCTAAGTACGGCGGCAAAGCGGCGTTCTACAACCTTAGCAACCTGAAGTAAGTTAAATAGCGACATCTTAGCCAGACATCATGAACGACAAGAAGGACGAACCCTTGCGCATAGACGCGGTTCGTCCTTTTTATTTAGTGGAGGATCACCAGGTGCGAGTAGAGCCAAGTTCATGTTATAATAAAGACAAATTTTGCATACACTGGTTAACTAAAACGGAAGCGCTGAGCCCGCAAACGTGGAGGTGAACCAGTCTGTGAGCGATAGGGAGGAATTCCCCGTGACCACCGCTTCCGCCAAGAAGGTTGTCGCATGCGTGGTTCGTCTTCGGAAGTTGAATCCCGCAGTGCGTAAGCAAGTCACTACGCTTCCCGCGAAGAACGGTAAAATTGTTCTGGATCGTAAAAATCCTGTGCACGCCGCTTGGATGCACGAGGAAGAAGGCGAAGAGGACCTGTATTAAGCGATGTCTGTTCAGCCTGGTGAAGCGTACAAAGGCCCTGATGAAGGGTCTTTTTTGTATTCAGGGAACATCGAGGGCAGTGCCCGATTAATACTGAAAGGCCCGAACGATCCGCAGCGAGAGTATCGCTTAGCGGATCGACTGGACCTCGGGCTTGAAGGAGAAAGATGATTCGACGTTTCAGGAGTTGGTTTGACGGTTCGGCTACGTCTCCGACCGCCAGACAGAATAGCCGAAAGCCGGCAGCTCTGCCTTAATGAGTCCGTCTGCGATGTCGGCAGCGGCGTCTCCGAACGCTTGCGTCCAGTTGTGGCCGGCCGTGGCCGTCGATATCGCGGCTGTGATCGGCTGCTCCGAGACGTTCATTGCGACGACGAAGCGCTCGGAGCCGTCGGAAGAGAGGCGTTCGTAGGCCAGCAGGCCTCCGTCCGCGGCCAGGAACTTGAAGTTCGCGCTCCGAAGCGCTTCGTGATCCTTGCGCAGACGGATCGCCGAGGCGAAAAACGCGAACAATTCCTTGTTCTGCTTGTCCTCCTCCCAAACCATGCACCCTCGACAGTGAGGGTCGCCGCCGCCGGTCATCCCCACCTCGTCGCCATAGTAGATGCTTGGAGCGCCGGGGAACGTCAGCTGGAACAGCGTGGCCAGCTTCATGCGCCGCTCGTCCTCCCCGCATACGGTGAGCAGGCGCGGGGTGTCGTGGCTTCCGAGCAGATTAAACGTCGCTTCCACGGCCTGTCTCGGATAAGCCGCCAGTTGGCTGCCGATCGCGTTGGCGAATTGAACCGCGCCGATCTCGCCGCGGGCGAAGAAGTCCAGCGCGGCATCCGTCACCGGATAGTTCATGACCGCATCGAACTGATCCCCCTGGAGCCACATGGCCGAGTCGTGCCAGATCTCCCCGAGAATATAAGCCTCGGGATTGAGCTTTTTGACGACCGTCCGGAACTCCCGCCAGAACGCATGGTCGACTTCGTTGGCTACATCCAGCCGCCACCCGTCGATGCCGACTTCTTCGATCCAGTAGCTGGCTACGTCGAGCAAGTAGCGCTTTACCTCGGCGTTTTCCGTGTTCAGCTTGGGCATGATCGGTTCAAAGCCGAACGTATCGTAGGTCGGAATTCCGTTTTCCACCCGCAACGGAAACTCGCGCACGTGGAACCATTCGGCGTAAGGGGATTCCGCGCCTCTCTCCAACACGTCCACGAACGGAGGAAATTCCTTTCCCGAATGGTTGAACACCGCGTCCAGCATGACCCGGATTCCCCGGGCGTGGCAGGCGGCTACGAGCTCCTTCAGCTTCTCGTTCGTGCCAAAGCGGGGATCGACCTTCATGTAGTCTTTCGTGTCGTATTTGTGGTTGGTCGTCGCCTCGAACAACGGGTTGAAATAGATGGCGTTCACGCCGAGAGCGCTCAGGTGATCGAGACGGTCGATGACGCCCTGCAAGTCGCCGCCAAAAAAGTTCGTCGGAGTCGGGTCGCCGCCCCAGGGCAGCGTTCCTTCGGGATTCAAGGAGGGGTCGCCGTTCGCGAACCGTTCCGGGAAAATCTGATAGAACATCGCGTCCTTCACCCAAGCGGGAGGAGAGAATACATCGGCGGGGTTCAAGAAAGGGAAGTCGAACAGCAGCAAATAGTTGGCCGGTTCATCGTCGAAGAAGCCTCTTTCCGACATATACAGCTCCTCGTCCCCGGAGCGGAAGCGGAAGCCGTACTTCAATCGGCGAAACGGAGGAACGACCGCGGCCTCCCAGTAATCGAACAACTCGTCGGATACGAGCTTGTTCATCGGGGCGACGGCGCGGGTCCGTTGCCAGGCGTACTTGTCTCCGAAGATGACGGATACTTCGTCCATCTCGCCTCGTTTCGTTCGTACTCTCAGGTAAATGGTTTTGTCGTCGCAGGCATAGGCCCAGTTCTGTTTGGGACGGTGGTAGATCGCTTCGCGCAGCATGGACATGTCTCCTTCATAGGGAAATTAGAGATGAAAAAAAGGCACAGCCTCGTCGTGCACGGACGAGGTTGTACCTGGTGGTAACAGCGCCTTTAAGTTGCTTTTGCGATGTTTGCGATATTGGGATAGCGGAATACGGCCGATTCGATGGTTTTCGTAGGTGCAATCGTTTGCCCTTGCCGAAAAGCCACGCCCTATCCTTGCTGTTCATGTTATCCCAGATCAGCGAATCTGTAAATAGGGCGCAATACGAACGATTTCGCAGTAATTAACAGATTTTGTGGGAATAATTGCGATTTTTCGGCCTGAAACAGTGAATATGAGCTGAAAATGGAATTTGCTAACTAAATCGTCCATCGTTTATGATGAGTTTGTGCAATCGTTTTCACGGAAGATCGAAAGAGAGTTTCTTCGACATTCTGAAGGCACTGCTACCCTAGGGGTACATCCTCGCGAGTTAATCACTTGGCGAGGGTGTGCCCCTTTTTGCGGTTTCCGGAAGGCGTTGAAGACGATGGCACGAGGCGGCACGTCGGACAAATCGGCAAGGCAATCAGAAAAGGGGAAGCACTTAAAAACGGGAGGATGGGTAACATGAAGCTCAAAAAATGGAGCATCGGATTGCTCTGCGCGCTGCTGATTGCGGCATTGACAGCTTGCGGAGGAGGGGACGGCAACGGAAGTAACGGGAGCGCGGCGCCTTCTTCAAGCACAAGTCCTTCGATTGCGTCGGAAGGCGCCGCTCCGTCCGAAGACGGCGAAGAGGAGGCATTGAAGCCGGAAGCGGGCGCCAAGCTGAAAGTATGGGAATCGAAGGAACAAATGCCGTACATGCAAGAGCTGGCGGCGGCCTTCGAGAGAGAATACGGCGTACCCGTGACGCTGGAGGAAGTCGCCGGAGGAGACCAGGGCGGACGGCTGGCGACGGACGGCCCTTCTAAGCTGGCGGGCGACGTCTTGACGCTGCCGCACGACCAGATCGCCCAGGCGGTCAAAGCGGGCCTGCTTCTTCCCAACGACGTGTTCGAGGAAGAGACTCGCGCTACGATGGCGGAAGCGGCGGTTAAGGCTTCAACCTACGAAGGAGTGCTGTACGGCTATCCGAAATCGGTGGAGACGTACGCGCTGTTCTACAACAAAGATCTGTTCCCTGAACCGCCCAAAACGTGGGACGAAGTCGTGAAGTTCGCGGAGACATTCACGAATTCGAAGGAGAACAAGTACGCCGTCATGTGGGAATTCGTCGGCTATTATTCCTATCCGTTCGTCGGCAGCTTCGGCGGTTACTTCTTCGGCCAGGACAATACCGATCCGAACGACATCGGACTGAACAGCCCGGGGGCGGTAGAAGGCTTCGAGTTCTTGAGATCGCTTAAGCCGATTCTGCCGATGAACGCGGCGGACGTCACCTACGACGTCAAAACGCAGCTGTTCGCGGACGGCAAGCTGGCTCTGAACATCGACGGTCCATGGTCGGTTGCCGCTTTCAAGGACAAGGTCAATTTCGGCGTTGCGCCGATTCCGGCTGTACCGGGTGGCAAACCGTCCACCTCGTTCTCCGGGGTCAAGTCCTACTACGTTAACTCTTACACGCCGTATCCGATCGCGGCCCGCCTGTTCGCGAACTTCGCGGCGAGCAAGGAAAACCAGTTGAGAAACTACGAGATGACGGGAGCCATTCCGGCGAACAAGGAAGCCGGGGAAGATCCGAAGATCAAGGACGATCCGTACGTCAGCGGTTTCTTCCAACAGTTCGAGAACTCGACTCCGATGCCGGGCATCTCCGCAATCAACGCGCTGTGGGATCCGCTTAAGGCGGCGTTCACGACGGTGTGGGACGATCCGAAGGCCGACGTCAAGGCGACGCTGGACGCCATGGTCACGACGGTACAAACGGCCATCTCTTCCCAATAGACAGAAGGTCCGCCAAGCGCGGGGCTGTTTCATAAGTTGAGACGTACAAGATTAACGATGAAAAAAGAAGGAGATAGATGCTCGTACCCTGCATCCATCGATAATCGTTCGGTACAACTCTTGTTACTTATGAGACGGCTCTGTCCGAGGCGAGAAAGAGAGGAATCTCGCATGCGCAAACCAACCGCGGGCGCCTTGCTGTCCGCGCTCTTCATGGGCCTGGGCCAGCTCTATCACGGTCAGTGGATGAAAGGGATATTATTTCTGGCCGTCGGAATCGGTTTCCTGGGAGGAGCCGCGGCGCTCGATCTGCCGGACTATTTGCGGGGGCTGTGGACGCTCGGCGACCAGCCCAGCGGCTTGGTCAAAGTCGGCAAGCTGACGCAGATGGTGGAGGGAGACCACTCCATCTTTTTACTGATCAAAGGCTTGATGGCGCTGCTTGCCGTGCTTCTGGCCGCCGCGCTGTACGCGGCCTGCATTCGGGACGCGTACAAGACGGGACTTCAGCGGGAGGAAGGGCGGAAGGTCCGTTCGTTCGGCCAGACGTTGAGAGCGATTAATCAAAGAAATTTCGCTTACGTCGTTCTGTTGCTTCCCGCCGTATTCATTTTATTTCTCACGGTGCTCCCTCTCGTGTTCTCCATTCTTCTCGCCTTTACGAATTACGCGGATCCGAATCTGCCGCCGGCGAACCTTGTCGATTGGGTCGGCTTCGCGAATTTCGTCAAGCTCGTGAGCTTGAAGGTATGGAGCGACACGTTTTTCGGCGTGCTGCTATGGACGGTCGTCTGGGCGGCGATCGCCACCGTCACGACGTACGTCGGCGGAATTCTGGTGGCGGTGCTCATCCATCAGCCGCGCATCCGCTTCAAGGCGTTCTGGCGCACGGTCATGATCGTTCCGTTCGCGATTCCGAGCTTGATCTCCTTGCTTGTTATGCGCAACATGTTCAACAACAAGTTCGGGCCGATCAACGACATGCTGCGCATGATCGGAATCGAAGGCGTGCCGTGGCTGACGAACCCGATGTGGGCCAAGGCGACGCTCATGATCGTCAACATGTGGATCGGCATTCCGATTACGATGATTCTCGCATTCGGAATTTTGACGACGATTCCCCGGGATCTCTACGAAGCCGCAGAGGTCGACGGAGCGGGCTCGTATCAGAAATTCCGCCGCATAACGCTGCCTATGATGCTGTTCGCGACCGCTCCGGTGCTGATCATGCAATTCGCCGGCAACATCAACAATTTTAACGTCATCTATCTGATGACCGACGGCGGGCCGGTAAATACCCATTACCAATACGCGGGTCACACCGATCTGCTCGTCACTTGGCTGTATAAGCTCGCGCTGGATCAGGCGCAGTACAGCTTCGCGTCGGTCATCGGCATCGTCATTTTCCTGATGATCGCCTCCCTGTCCATCTGGAGCTATCGCCGCACCCGATCCTACAAAGAGGAGGACATGATCGTATGAACGGCTCCAACGCCCGCTTGAAGCTCGGTCTCAGCTACGCCATTCTGATCGTGCTGACGATCGTCAGCCTGTATCCCGCGCTGTGGATCGTTCTGTCCTCCTTGAAGGAAGGGAACAGCCTGTACAGCGAGACGCTTATTCCGAGAAGCTTTACTTTCGAGCATTACCGAGAGCTCTTTCGCTCGACCAAATATCCGATCTGGTTCATGAACACGTTGAAGATCGCGACGCTGTCGACGGTGCTGGGGACGTTCCTGCTGCTGCTGACCTCGTACGCGGTGTCCCGGTTCCGGTTCGCCGGCCGGCGCTTCTCGCTCAACGCGCTGCTCGTGCTGCAGATGTTCCCGGGCTTCATGGCGATGATCGCGGTGTACGTGGTGCTGAATACGGTGGGCTTGCTCAATTCCCATCTGGCCCTCGTGCTCGTCTACAGCTCAGGCGCGATCGTGACCAATGTGTTCGTGGCCAAGGGCTTTTTCGATACGGTGCCCGGAAGTCTGGAGGAAGCCGCGCGGATCGACGGGGCGAGTCACCTGACCGTCTTCTTCCGAATCATGGTTCCGCTGGCCAAGCCGATGCTCACTTACGCCAGTCTGATGATCTTCAACGGCTGCTTCGTCGACTTCATTTTCGCCGATCTGGTGCTTCGCTCCGAGGACCAACGGACGTTGGCCGTCGGGCTGTATAAGATGGTCAATCAACGCAATTCCACGGAGTTTACGCTGTTCGCCTCGGGGGCGGTGCTGGTCGCGCTGCCGGTGATGACGCTGTTCCTCGTGCTGCAGCGCAACCTGGTCGACGGCTTGACGGCCGGGGCGAGCAAAGGCTAGATGAGCAAATCCTGGACGAGCAAAGGTAGATGAGCAATAGCTGGTGAGCAGAGAGGCAACAAGGGCAGAAGAGGCATTATGCGTAAAAAACGGTCCCCGGCCGGCTTCCGCTGTCGCGGAATGCAGGGCTGAGGACCGTTTCGGCGCTTGGGAGATGCGGCGGAGTTCTTGTTACTCTACCGTTTCCGGAGCTTCGATGACGATGTTGCTTAACTTGAGGTTAACCGCATTGGCGATCGTATCGCCGACCGGGCAGGTCTCTTCCAGAAACTTGACGAACTGCTCGACGCGCTCTTGCGGAGCATCCGTCTTAATGTAGAACGTATAGCGAATATCCGAATAACCTGGACGGACGTCGGACTTTTTGAAGAAGCCGTCCAAGTCGAGATCGCCTTCCACTTCCACGCGGAAATCGTCGAGGCGCACGTCGAATTTCTTGGCGTACACTCTCGCCACGATAGACTGGCATGCGCCGAGCGCGCCTAACACCGCTTCTACCGGATTCATTCCCGTATCCGTTCCGCCCAGGCTCTTCGGCTCGTCGATCGTCAATTCGAAATCCCTTGAGCGGACTTTAACGACTACCCCTTCTTGCAATTGCGCGGTTGCTTTGAATGTCGTGATCGCCATACCTTCCAATCCCCTCCAGTTCTAAGATAAGCCTATCATAACATATTAATCCTATTGAGTTAATTTGTTTTGTTGATTTTCTACAAACTTATTTTCCGTTGGCTGTCAAAAGCTGTTCTCCTTCGCTCTGGATCGTTTGGAGCGCTTCGTCCAGCGTCTTCCCGCCGGCGATGACCTCATCGAGCTGCCGTGAGAACAATTCGAAGAAGCGGGAGGCGGACTCGTCGCGCGTTGTTTTCAGATTCCATTTCTTGACGGCAGGCTTGAGCGCGAAGAACGGCTCGACGTTAAGCTCACCCGATTTCGTCGCGTATGCTTTGCGGGCTGGGATGTCCGACGAATGCGTCCCCGATTCGAGCCTGGCGATCTCTTCGCCGTTAATGTACTTGATCACTTCCCAGGCCGCGCTCTTGTGCGCGGAATCGCGATTAATGGAATAGATGCTGCCCAGAAGCAAGGGCTTCGCCGTATCCGGCGTTGAGGGATTCACGGGAACGGTGACGACGCCCCATTCGAACGGACTATAATTCTGGACGAGCCTCTTGGCGTTCTCGAAGTCTTGGTAGAGGCCGAAGTGGCCGATTTTCATGGCGACTCGGCCGTTAAGGAACGGGTCCTCTCCTGGAGAGAAGAGGCTGCTGTCGAACAGCTCTTGCGTCGTTGCTCCTCGGGCCATGAGCAAGGAGTCGCGAGCCAGAAGCGCGTTCTCGATAATGGAGCGCCAACCGTCGGAATGGACGACGACGGTTTTGCCGTCGGCGCTGATCGGAGTCAGACCGTAATCTTCGGCAACGCTTCTCACGAACCCGGCAAAGTTCTGCATGATGCCCGTCTGGAAGCCGTAAACCCGTTCCCCATCCGTTCCATCGGACGGAAAGCGCATGGCCAGCTTCAGCGTATCCTCCCAGGACATCTTGTCCGCAGGCAAATCGATTCCGTGCTTGCGGAACAAGTCGACATTGTAATAGAGCGCGTTCGCGGAAAAGGAAGGAGCCAGCCCGTACAGTTTGCCGCCTTCCCCGCCTCTTATGGACTCGATTACGGAAGGATGGATGTCCTCGATATCGAAGCCGTCTTGCCGGATCAGCGGATCAAGGTCGACCAGTTGTCCGTCCGCTGCGAGCTTCTCATGAAAGGGCGAAGAGACGTTAATGATGTCGGGGGAGTTGTCCCGAATCTGCTGGAGAGTGTCTTCCGCCGTAGTCACGCCTTCGGAAGAGACCGGGGGCGTCAAGACTTCGAATTCGATGTTCGGATATTTGACTGCCAGCATATTGCCGTAGCGTTGATGGAAGTAGTTGCTGTCGCTGAACATGATCTTGAGTTTGACGGGCTTGTCGGGATCGAACGATTCGATTGTTCCGTCGCTGTCGGACTTGGAGCAACCCGTCAAGACGGTTGTTCCGAAGAGGATTAGAACGAGCGCGAATAAGGTGCGAATACGAGTGCGATCGGCGGTCATAAAGGTGCTTCTCCTTCTAAAGTCGTTTTGACATAGCTCTTGATCCGATCGATGTCGGGAACGAGAACGTCCATTCCATTGATGACGGCGTTCTTGAACGCGCCTGACTGCGGAATCTGGATGCCTTGCAAATTGCCGGTGTCCAGCTTGAGACCGAGACGGGCGAGCTCGAACAGATCGCCGGGCGGAATGCTCGTCTCGATGTAGGGGGCGATGCCGTTCAGCAGCTGAGGAAGCTTGAGCAGCGTCGTCGACGACTTCAGCTTGTCGGCGATCGCCGACAGGAATTTCCGCTGGCGTTCGGAGCGGGCGAAATCGGACAAGGCGTCGCTGCGGAACCGGACGTATTGCAGCGCGGTGAGCCCGTCGAGATGCTGCACGCCTTGCTCCAAGTTAATGTTGTATCTCGGGTTGTCGCGGTTGTCGGTATGTCTCATGTTCTTGTCGACCTCAAAATCGATGCCGCCCAGCTCGTCGATCAGCGAGATGAAGCCTTCGAAATCCGTATAGACGTAATAATGGATAGGCATCTCGATCAAGTTCCCGACCGTCTCCATCGCGAGCAGCGGACCGCCGAGCGTAATCGCGGCGTTCAGGCGGTTCGATCCGTGGCGCGGAATTTCCACGTAGGTGTCCCGCAGAAGCGAGAAGAGATGCGTGCCCTTGGAGACGGGATCGATCGAGACGACGATCATCGTGTCTGAGCGGGGTTTGACGGTGCTCTTGACGCCGCGCGAGTCGCCGCCCAGCAGAAGAATATTGATTCGCTCGTCCGCGAACCGCTCCGGCGGTTCGATGACGGCAACCGGAATGGGAGCGCTGCCATCTATCGGAACGACGGCGCTCGGCTGGTTGTCGGCAGGGGGCTGGTAGATTTCGCCGGCGAAAGAAACGATCGTGTAGATGTAGTAGGCCGCTATTGAAGCGATAATCAGAAAGACGCCCAGGCCTCCATATAGCAGCATTTTCTTTTTGCTCATGCGCGTCCTGGGGGCGCGCGATCTGGAGAGGTTCGTTGCTTCTGCTGATTCTCGATCCATAACGTCGTTCATCCTTCCCGAAGATTCGTTAACAATAATACGAGGCAAAGGGGAGGAAAGTTGTTCCATTCTCATGTTTTGTTTTGACAAAAGCCGACTAAACTGCTAGGATATCAACAGAATGCGTGCATTTCACACAGGGGAGAGAAAACAGATGAAAAAACCGTTTATACTCGTACTTATGCTTGTCATCCTGGGGGGAGTGCTGGCGGCGTGCGGGGCCAAAGATAAGAACGATGCGCAGAGCAGCCCGTCCGCGCCTGCGACGAAGTATAAAATCGCGCTGGTCACTCCGGAGCCGATCGGCGTCAACCCGTTCTTCCAATTGATGGACGAGGGCTTCAAGAAAGCGGGACAGGAGTTCGGCGTTGAAGTCAAGACGATCGAATCCTCGGATCCGGCTTCCATCGAGCAGAATCTGCAGTCGGCCGCGGCGGGAGACTTCGATCTGATTATTACGTCGACCTTCCAAGTGGAGGACGCGTTGAAGAAGATCGCGCCTCAATATCCGGACAAGTCGTTCGCGGTCATCGATACCGTCATTGATCTGCCGAACGTGCGCAGCGTCGCTTTCCGCGAGCATGAAGCCGCTTATTTGCTGGGCGCCGCCGCGGCGCTCGTGTCCAAGACCGGCACGGTTGGCAACGTCGTAGCGGTCGATATTCCGCTGATGAAGAAATATACGGGCGGCTTCGAGCAAGGCGCCAAGTCCGTTAACCCGGATGTCAAGGTTCTGGTCAACTACGTAGGCGGCTTTACGGATCCGGCCAAAGCGAAGGAGCTTGCCTTGCTGCAAAACTCGCAGGGAGCCGACTTCGTAGCCGGCATGTCCGCGGTAGGCGACTTGGGCGTCTTCGAAGCGGCTGCCGAAAAGGGCTTCTACACGTCTGGCCAAGATACGGACAATACCGACGGCAAGCAGGTCATTCTGGCTCAACTGAAAGGGACGGACGCCGTCGCTTACGAGACGGTCAAAGACTTCGTAGAAGGCAACTTCTCGTTCGAAGTGCGCGACTACGGTCTGAAGGAAGGCGGCGTGGGTCTCACGTACGTCAACAAGGAAAGCAAATCTCCGCTCAGCGACGCGATCGGCCAAGAAGCCGTTGACAAGCTGAAGCAGATCAATGATGATATCGTTGCAGGGAAAATCGTCGTAAGCGATTCTTTGCAATAATTCCATAGTCAATTCCATACTGCTTATTCGTAACCGGCTGCCTTAAGCAGCCGGTTTCCTACGCTTGCGACAAGGGATGGAGGCAAGTCCATGCTGCTCAAGATGGAAGGGATTTCGAAAAATTACGGCGACGTTCGGGCGAACCGGCAAATCGATTACGATCTGAAACCGGGAGAGGTGCACGCGATCGTGGGGGAGAACGGGGCCGGCAAAACGACGCTGATGCGCATTCTGTACGGAATGGAGCAGCCTTCCTCGGGGACGATCCGCATCGGAGGCCGCGAGGTTCGCTTTGCCGATCCGAAGGACGCCATTGCTCATGGCATCGGCATGGTTCATCAGCATTTCATGCTGTTCCAGAATTTCACGGTTGCGGAAAATATCGTGATCGGCAAGGAGCCGGGCAAGCTGCGGTTCGATCGTAAAGCCGCTATCGCCCAGGTGGAGGCGTTGTCGGAAAAATACGGGATCCGCGTGGACCCGAGAGCGAGAATCGTCGACTGCCCGCTGGGTGTTCAGCAGAGGGTGGAAATTCTCAAGGTGCTCTATCAAGGGGCGGAAATCATCATTCTCGACGAGCCTACGGGAGTGCTGACTCCGCTGGAGGTGGGCGAGCTGCTGGAAGCGATTCGTACGCTGACCAAGCAGGGCAAGAGCTTTATTCTGATCAGCCATAAGCTGAACGAGGTCATGAGCGCGGCCGACCGCATCACCGTCCTGAGGGACGGGGAGGTGACCGGCGTGCTGGAGGCGTCTCGGACCAGCATCGAGGAATTGTCCAGACTGATGGTCGGCAGGCCGCTCGCCGCGATGGACAAGCAGCCGGCCTTGCCGAAGGATAAGGTGCTGGAGGTCAAGGAGCTGTCCGTGCTCGGAAGCGGGAGCAAGCCTGCGGTAGATTCCGTCAGCCTGCACGTCAGAGCGGGAGAGATTGTCGGCATCGCGGGCATTTCCGGCAATGGCCAGTCGGAGCTGCTTCAGGCCATCTCGGGATTGATCAAGCCGGCCGGAGGAACCGTCGCGCTGCTCGGCGCCGACGTCACCGGGAAGTCGGCCCGAGAGTTCCGGAACGCGGGGCTGGCCCACATCCCGGAGGACCGCTACGTCTGGGGAGCCAGCAAGTCGGCGACGGTGGCGGAGACGGGAACGATGGGCCATCAGCGCAAGCTGGGCAAGCTCGGATTTCTGCAGGGGAGGATTGTAAAGGCACGCGTCTCGGAGTGGATCAAGCAGTATGCGATCAAGGCCGGCTCGCCGGACAACGAAACCCAGAACCTGTCCGGCGGCAATCTTCAGAAGCTGATCGTGGCCCGCGAGATTGCGCAGCAGACGCCTTTTCTTATCGCGGCGGAGCCGACCCGGGGAGTCGATATCGGAGCGATGGAGACGATCCACGAGCAGCTGCTGCGCAAAAGGGACGCCGGAGGCGCCATTCTGCTCGTATCGTCGGAGCTGTCGGAAATATTGAAGCTGTCGGATCGCATTCTCGTCATGTATGAGGGCAAGATCGTCGGGGAACTGCAAGAAGGGGATGCGACGGAAGAAAAGCTGAGTCTGTTAATGGTAGGGGGGAAGCGCAATGGATAAATGGAAGAAGCTGACGGCTTCCCTTCTCGGGCCGGCGGCCGCCATCGCGCTCGGCTTGCTCGCGGGATCGATCGCCATCGTCATTGCCGGGGGCTCGATCCTGGAAACCTATGCGGAGATGTGGAAGGGGGCGTTCGGCAGCCTCTACTTCCTCACCAGCACGCTTAATCGCGCCACTCCCGTCATTCTCGTCGGCCTGGGAGCCGCCGTCGCGTTCCGTTCGGGATTTTTCAACCTGGGAGCTCAAGGCCAGATGGCGCTCGGAGGCTTGGCGGCGGCGCTGACGGCGCTGTATGTGCCCGGACCTGGCTGGATCGTCGCCATCGTCTCCATGCTGGTCGGAATTGCCGCCGGCGGTCTGTGGTCGGCCTTCGCCGGGTATATGGACGCTCGCTTCCGCATGAACCTGCTGATCACGACGCTGCTGCTGAACTATATCGCAACGCTGTTCGCCAGCTATATGGTGGCCTATCCGTTCAAGGACAAGACCGGTTCGGCCGCGATGGCCCAGTCGCAGATGATCGATAACGCGATCTGGCTGCCCAAGCTGTTCAAGGGCATGCCCGCGCACGTCGGGCTGCTGCTGGCGCTTGTCGCGATGGTCGCGCTTTACGTGTATTTGACGAGAACCGTATCGGGATACGAAGCTCGGATGATGGGGGGCAACCCGCTGTTCGCCGTCTATGGGGGCGTCAGACGGACGCCCTTGATGCTCGGAGTCATGTTCGCCAGCGGCGGACTGGCCGGACTGGCGGGAGCCGGCGAGGTGCTGGGCTCGCAGTATCGGTACATCGACAATTCCTTCGTGGCGGCGGACTTCGCCTGGACGGGCATTATGGCCGCGCTGCTGGCGAACGCGCATCCGATCGGCACGGCGATCGCGGCCTTCTTCCTCGTCGCTCTGCAGACAGGAGGCATGGGCGTGGAGATGAATACCGACGTGCCGCTGGAGATCGGCGATGTCATTCAGGCGGTGCTGATTTTGTTCATTACCGTCAAATTCGTTCGGGGCTTCCGGAGACGCAGAAAGGAGGGGGACCCGAATGGAGCAGCTGTTTGATCTGGCTTTGTTCAATTCGGCGCTGCGCATGCTGACGCCGATTCTGCTCGCCGCGCTGGGGGGAGCCTTGTGCGCGAGAGTGGGACTGTTTAACGTCGGCCTGGAGGGTTTGATGCTGATCGGCGCGTTCTCGGCGATCGTCGGCAACCATTACTTCGGCAACACGGGAGCGGCCATCGCGTTCTCGATCGGCTGCGTGTCGCTTTTCGCGCTGCTGTTCGCCTATCTATGCATCCATTTGCGGGCCAACGTCATCGTCGTCGGCATCGCCATGAACCTTCTGGCTGCGGGGCTGACCACCTTCAGTCTGCGAACTTTATTTAACGTCAAGGGAGCTTATTATAATAAGGATATGGTCGGGCTTCCGAAGTGGGAGATTCCTTTGATCAAGGACATTCCCGTCGTCGGAGATATTTTGTCCGGCCATTCGCCGCTCGTCTATCTGGCAATCGTGCTGGTCGGAGCGATGTGGTACTATTTCTACCGGACGATCGGAGGCTTCCGCTTCCTGGCCGCCGGGGACAATCCGCTGGCCGCCCGGAGCCTGGGCATTCAAGTGCGGCGCTATCAGTATGGCGCGATGCTGGCGTGCGGCGTTCTGTGCGCGCTGGCCGGGGCGCAGCTGTCGCTTGGCCAGGTGACGATGTTCACGGAGGGCATGACGGCCGGTCGGGGCTTCATCGCGCTCGTGGCCACCATGCTCGGACAATCGGGGCCGCTGGGAGTCGCTGCGGCGAGCTTGCTGTTCGGGCTCATGGACGCTTTCAGCATTCGTCTGCAAGGCTTCGCGATGCCTTCGCATTTTACGCAGATGGTCCCTTACGCCGTTACGATCGCCGCGATGTTTTTTTTCAAGAACAAGGAATTCGTCAAGGACGCGCAAAGCTCGGGCACCAGCTCCAGATAGCCGGACCCCGGATCGGCGCGGAAGGATAGGAGGCGGCAACATGCATAACAAAGCGGAAAGATTAAAGAAGGCCAAACCGATCGCTCCGTCGGAGGCGCACGAAGCGCTCGGCGGGCGGCTGCCCCCGGGGCAGACGTTGACGGCCAAGTTTCCGATTCTGCACGAGGGGGATATTCCCCGATATGATATGGAGCAATGGCGGCTGACGATCGACGGAGAGGTGGAGGAGCCGCTTGAGCTGACGTATGACGACGTGCTCGGGCTGCCTGTCTCCCGAATCGAATGCGACATCCACTGCGTGACGCGCTGGTCGAAGTTCGGCACGCAGTGGGAAGGCGTGCTGTTCAGGGACTTGCTGTCCCGGGTCAAGCCGAAGCCCGAGGCCCGGTACGTGATGTTCCACGCCGACCCCGACTACGAGACGAACGTGCCGCTGTCCGATCTGCTGATGGATAACGTCATGCTTGCCTATCGTTACGATGGAGAGCCGCTGACTGACAAGCACGGTTGGCCGCTGCGCACGATCGTGCCGCACCGCTATTTCTGGAAAAGCGCGAAATGGGTGCGGCGGATCGAATTCATGACAGAGGATCGTCCGGGATTCTGGGAGCGCAACGGCTTTCACAATGAAGCCGATCCGTTTGCGGAGCAGCGTTTCTCCGGAGAGGCGCTGCCGATTCCCGAGGATGAGTGGACCAGGAAGGAGTTCGATTAAGATGTTACTGCCTATTCTGCAAGTCAATTCGGAGGATATCCCTCCTTACGTACTCGTATGCGGCGATCCGGGAAGGGCAGCGGTTATCGCCGCCCGCCTGGAAGGAGCCCGGGAACTGGCGTTCAGCCGCGAATACCGCACGTTCGTCGGACAGTACGAGGGCATTACCGTGGCAGTAGCCAGTCATGGAGTGGGGTCTGCCGGAGCTGCGATCTGCTTCGAAGAGCTCATTCGCGGAGGAGCGACGACATTGATTCGAGTAGGGACCGCAGGCTCCTATTCGGAGGAGACGCCGGCAGGCAGCCTGGTCGTCAGCACCGCGGCCGTTCGCGCTGAAGGGCTGACGCGCCAGCTTGTGCCGGACGGCTTCCCCGCCGTCGGAGACGGACGGGTCGTTCAGGCGCTGTATGAAAGCGCGCTGGAGCAAGGAGGAGTCGTCCGGCATGGCATTACGGTGTCGCTGGACGTCTTCTTCCAAGGAGCGCTGGAGATTCCGCATAAGGCCTACAAGCAGGCTGGAGCGGTCGCGGTGGAGATGGAAATCGCCGCGCTGTACGTCGTGGCGAGCCTGAGGGGAGCAAGGGCCGGAGCGATTGTGGCAGTGGACGGCTATGCGGATTCCGATCTCGCGGCGGAGTACGATCCGCATACGAACGTCGTAGCCCAGGCCGTCGAGCGGGAGATCGCCGCCGCTCTTGGCGCCGTGGTCAAGCTGTCCCGATCCGATCGCGGCTGAATTCGGGCCGCTTCTATCCGCCCCGGCCCGCGATGCGGAGGGGCGGAACTCCAAAATGCATATAAAGAGGACAAAAACTTCTCTCGTGGAAAAGCGTCGCCAAGCCTATAATAAAAGAGGCAGACAAGTTGGAAGCCGCGCGGACCGCCGCGCGAACAACCAAACCATGGGATGGTGGGAAATCAAATGAGCAAACCGCAGGTGGGCATTCAATTGTATTCCGTGCGCGACCGCAGCGAGAAGGACTTCTTGGGCACGATCAGGGAGATTGGCGAAATCGGTTACAAAAACGTGGAGCTGGCCGGCTACTACGGACATTCCGCGAAAGACGTGAAGCAGGCGCTGGCCGATGCCGGCCTTAACGCCCCTTCGGCGCATGTTGGCTTAACCGTGAACGATCCGGCGATCTGGGACAATCTGAAGAAGCAAGTGGAGTACGCGCAGGAGCTGGGACTGAAGCGGTTTATCGTGCCGTGGTATCCACTGGGAGACAACCCGACGCTCGACGACGTATACAAAATGGCGGACACGCTGGAGCAAGCGGGACGGATCGTGACCGAAGCCGGTCTCGAGTTCGGCTATCATAACCATGCGTTCGAGTTCAAGCCGGTTGGCGATAAACTGGTTATCGATCATATTCTGGAGAGAGTTCCGGCAGACTTGTTGTTCGCGGAATTCGATCTGGGCTGGGTGAAGGTCGGAGGGCAGGACCCTGCGGCATACGTGAACAAATATGCTGGACGTCTTCCGGTCGTTCATGCGAAGGATTTCAAAGAAGACGGCACCGACGCGGAGATCGGCAAAGGCTCCGTCGACTGGGATTCCGCGCTCGCGGCATGCGAATCGGCCGGCGTGGAATACGTCATCATCGAGCAGGAGCAATACGAGGTTTCTTCGATCGTCAGCGCGAAAAACAACTTCGAGTGGTTCAAGGCTCGGGGCTGGATTTAAGGCACTTAGAGAAGGCGTGACGGGGAAAGCCCGTCGCTGCCTTCCGTTTCATCGGTCGGCTTCTGCGTTTCCCGGCGTTCCGGGGACGCGAAGTCGGCCGTTTTCTATTTTCGGCGGGACGCCGCATTCTGTGCGGTATTCGACATTATTCATGTTTTTTCTGCACGTTTCTACTAGGTTTATCCGGTATTACCTGCTATGATACGACTGAAGCTAGACTAGATAGGGAGGAAATGTAACGTATGTTGAACAGCAGCCAAACTGACCTAAGAAGAAGGATCGCACTGCTCATGAGCTGCCTGCTGTTTCTAGGCTCTTTGCTCGCTATGGCCGCGGGAGACCGCCGGGCCGCCGCCGCTTCAGCCCCGTATGTTCCGCTGCCGGAGCCGCCTGCGGGTTACACGGGGCCATTGACCTGGATGGATTATACGCCCCCGGGAAGCCCCATCGGGCTAGGAGAGCGGTACATGCCTCGTTACTTGGACGTGGATGGAAACGGAGATGTATATGTTACGGAGACAAACTGGACGCTGGGCGCTCCCGGCAGGGTAGCGCGAATTTCCGGCGACGGACTATCCGTCACAGACGTTACTTATAATGGTAATTTTACATATCCGATGGGCATTGCGGTCGATAAAGACGGGAACCTGTATGTGGCGGACAACACGCAGATCAACGGGTCCTCCGCTCCCAACGCCGTTAGAATCATGAAGCTTCCGTACGGGGACGACGAATGGGATAACATTACGTACGGCGAATCGTTTGCTTACGGCTTCGGCGTTGCTGCGGATCCGCAAGGAAACGTGTATGTGGTCGACGGAAAAAATGGCAGCGCGCCATTCTCGCCGCGCATTATGAAGCTGGACGAGGACAAGGACGAGACCCCGGAGTGGGAGGATATTACCGGGGCGCCGTCGGTGTTTTCGTACCCCGTAGACATTGCGGCGGACGGGGCGGGAAATTTGTATGTCAGCCAGTCGCCTGAAACTGGAAGCCAGCAATCGCGCATGTTCAAGCTGCCGGTGGATGGCGGCTCGTGGACGGACATCTCGCCTGCGACCGCGGGGCCTGGATTTTTCGCCTCTGGTGTCAGTGTTGACAAGTACGACAACGTGTATTGGATCAGCTTATCCAACTCGCAGACGATGAAACTGGGTTACGGGGGAGGTTCCGAAGATTGGACGGAGATTGAATTGCTGACCGCGCCGTCTTCTCCCGTCCTGCGTTATGACGTTGCTGTCGACGGCGATAGAAACGTGTATAGTACGAGTCTTTCGAGCTACAACGTCAGCAAGCTAATGGCTTCCATCATCTACGACGGCAATGTCCCGAACGGCGGGGCCGTTCCCGTTGACCCTGTCGGCTACGAGGCGGGAGAGACGGCCTATGCGTCCGGCAACACGGGCAATTTGACGAAGACGGGCCATGCGTTCGGGGGTTGGAGCACCTCGGCCGGCGCGGGAGGCACGACATATCTTCCGGGCGATCCGATCGTGATGACGCAAAGCGTGAAGCTGTATGCGGTCTGGACGCCGATCCCGTCGTACACGGTTTCCTATCAGGCCGGGGAGGGCGGGACGATTGGCGGACCCGGCACCGAAACGGTGAGTGAAGGCGGATTCCCCGTCTCCGTCCCTGCAGTTACGCCAGACGAGGACTACACGTTCCTCGGCTGGAGCAGCGACGGCGGAGCAACGCTTCTAACGAGCGATCAACTGGCGGCAACCGCGATTAGGCGAAACGTGACGTACACGGCTTATTTCCAAGCGCCGGTTACGTTGACCGGTATCGCGCTGGACAGCGAAAATTATCGGCTAAGGGTGCGAGCAACGCACCAGACGGTGGTTGCCGCGGTTTATTCGGACCATAGCGAACGGACGATTACCTCGGGCGTCTCATTCTCTTCTAGCAATCCGGGAGTCGCCGACGTAGACGGAGCGGGGCTCGTAACGGCCAAGGCGGGCGGAACGGCCGTCATTACGGCCGAATATGGCAGCTTCCAGGCTCAGGCTGCCGTGAGCGTGTCCGCAGACACTGCCGCGGGATCGGGTGCATCCGGTCCACCGGCCCAGAACCCGGGAGCGGAAATCATTCTGGACGGGGTTAAGCAGGAGAAGCTGGCGACAGCCAAAGAAGAAACGGTGAACGGGAGAGTCGTCACAACGATCGTACTGGACAGCGAACAGGTCATCCGCAAACTGAATGCGGATAACAGCAAGCTGCTGACCATTCCGTTGCCCGGCGCACACGGCGACGTGGTCGGCCAGATGACGGGAAGTCTGGTCAAGGCGCTGGAGCGGAATGAGGCTGCGATACAGCTCGTCACCGGCACTGCGACGTACACGCTGCCGACGGCGCTCATTCAAATCGACCGCATCGCCGAACGGCTCGGAAGCGACGTTCAATTGGACAACATCGTGGTATCCATTCAAGTTTCCGAAGCTTCCGATGAGACATTGAGGCAGGCGAAGGAAGCTGCGGGACGTTATGGAGCGGAGCTGGCGGTGCGTCCGGTGAGCTTTACGGTATCTGCGTCCGACGGTTCGCGAACGGTGGAAGTCAGCCGGTTCAATAGTTACGTTGAACGGTCGATTACGCTGCCTGAAGGAACAGATCCAGACCAGATCACGACGGGCGTCATGCTTACGGAGGACGGCGAACTGCTCCATGTGCCGACCGTCGTCACCGAGCGGCAAGGTCAAGCGTACGCGCGCATGAACAGCTTGACCAACAGTACCTATTCGGTGATCTACAACCCTAGAGAAATGAGCGACGTCGCCAACCATTGGGCGAAAAAAGAAGTCAACGACATGGTTTCCCGGCTGATCGTTCCCGGCGTGACGGATACGCAATTTCGTCCTAACGCTCCGGTGTCGAGAGCGGAGTTCGCAGCGATCGTCACGCGCGCGCTCGGCATTCAGGAAGCGCCGTATGCAGGAGGCTTTGCCGATGTCCAAGCTGGAGACAGCTTTGCGGGAGCGGTGCAGGCCGCGATCGACTACGGACTGATCGGCGGATTCGGGAACGGCAAGTTCCTTCCGGATCGACTGATCAGCCGGCAAGAAGCGGCGGTGATTCTCGCGAAGGCGATGGAGGTCGCGAAGCTAAACATCGCGCTGTCCGCGGACGAAGCGGCACGATTGCTGTCCTCGTTCTCGGACGGCGGCGAAACGGCGAGTTGGGCGAGGAACGGCGTTGCGGCTGCGGTTCGCGCGAGCCTCATTGGAGGCCGAGGAGGGAAGCTTGACCCTGCGGCCAACGTGACCCGCGCGGAAACGGCCGTTCTCGTACGCCGGCTGCTGACGGCCGCCGAATTGATCAATCGGTAACGACATAAAATAAATCGATCGAATAGAAGCGGCCTTCGTTCTCGCAAGATGAGACGGAGGCCGCTTCCGTGCGTGCAGCCCGTACCGAAAATCGGCAGAAGCGCGACCGCCATGGACGCTCTTTCTTGAAGACGCATCGAACCCGGTGTAGTATGAAGGGACTGTCATCGGAAATCGAAAGGAACTTGAGCATGAGAACCTACATCGTCATCGGCGCCGGAATTCTCGGAGCGTCGACCGCATACCAGCTTGCCCGAAGCGGAGCCGACGTTGCCCTGATCGATCGCAAAGACGCTGGGCAGGCGACGGACGCCGCGGCGGGCATTATCTGTCCTTGGCTGTCGCAGCGGCGCAATCAGGCGTGGTATAGGCTGGCCAAGGCAGGCGCGCGCTATTATCCGGAATTGATCGAACAATTGCGGGAAGACGGAGAGACCGACACGGGGTACGCTCGAGTCGGGGCCCTTAGCATACATACGGATCCGGAGAAAATCGGCAAGATAGAGGAAAGGGCGCGTCTGCGTCGCGAGGAGGCGCCGGAGATCGGCGACATTGCGGTGCTGGACGAGTTGGAGACTCACAAGCTGTTCCCGTTGCTGGCGGAAGGGTGCCGCGCCGTTCGCATCGGCGGCGCCGCGAGGGTGGACGGCCGTGCGCTTCGCGATGCGCTCATCCGCGCTGCGGTTCGTCATGGAGCCGTTCTCGTCCGGGGAGACGCCGAGTTGATTTATGAGGGGACTCGCGTAAAGGGGGCGATTGCCGACGGGAAACGGTATTTGGCGGACGCCGTTATCGCGTGCGCCGGAGCGTGGGCAAGAGATCTGCTGCAGCCGCTGGGTCTCCGCTTTAACGTGAGCTTCCAGAAGGCTCAGATTATGCATCTTGAGCTGGAGGGCGATCAAGAAACCGACTCCTGGCCCGTCGTCATCCCGCCAAGCGATCAATATTTGCTCGCTTTCGAGCAGCGAAGGATCGTGATCGGGGCGACGCATGAGAACGGTGTCGAACGCAGCGATACGAGAATGACGGCAGGCGGCATGCAGGAAATTCTCAACAAAGGATTGGAAACGGCTCCAGGGCTGGCAGACGCCGCCTTCGTGGAGATGCGGACCGGGTTCCGCCCGTTTACTCCCGGATTTCTGCCTGTGATCGGCGCCGTGCCGGGATGGGAGGGGCTGCTCGCGGCCAATGGGCTCGGCGCGTCCGGGCTCACCGTTGGCCCTTATTTGGGAAGCCAATTGGCCAGACTGGCGCTTGGGCTGGAGACGGACATCGATTTGGGCGATTACGAGGTTGGGAAAGCGTTGCAGTCCTGAACGTCTGTCATTCCTCGCATGGAGGAGGGCGGTTTCGGATAAGGCTTCTTTTTGCTAGGATGAAGGGAGGCGTGATGACAAAGGAATGAGGTGGATGGAATTGGAGATTCGGCAACTGACGGAGCAGGACTACTATGAGAGGATGGCGCTGTCTCAGTTCGCGTTCCAGATGCGCTGGACGGAAGATCAGCTGGAGCAGCGAAAACGGACATACCTGCCCGAGCAGGACTGGGGCGTCTTCGACGGGGCGAATAAGCTGCTGTCCGCATTGACGCTGCTTCCGCTGGAAGTATGGGTCCAGGGGAAGAAGATGGCGATGGGCGGCGTGGCCGGCGTCGCGACATGGCCGGAGGCGAGAAGGCAGGGTTGCGTCGGCCGGCTGCTCTCTCATGCGCTGGAGACGATGAGAAACGAGGGGCAAAGCTTGAGCATGCTCCACCCGTTCTCTTTTCCGTTTTACAGGAGGTACGGGTACGAGCTGACGATCGAGCGCAAGAAGTATGCGATTCCGACCCGACTGCTGCCTTCCCGCAAGGAGACTCCGGGCGAGGTGAGAAGGATGGCGGAACCGGACGTCGCCGTTCTGGACGCGATCTATTCGGCTTACGCTTCCCGGTACAACGGGACGCTGGCGCGTTCGGCCGAGTGGTGGACGGAGCGGGCGCTGCGCAAAGAAGGGACGGCGGTCGTCTACTTCAACGAGGCGGGCTCTCCGGAAGGCTACGTGTTCTACGATTGCTTGGACAGCAAAATGACGGTGCACGAGATCGTCGCGTTGAGCGAAACGGCCAGGACGGCGCTCTGGACGTTCATAGCCAACCATGACTCGATGATCGGGGAGACGACGCTGTTCGCACCGATCGACGACGGATTTCCTTACCTGCTGGACGATCCCAGAATCGGGCAGGAGCTGCTTCCGTATTTCATGTCGCGGATCGTGGATGCGGAAGCATTCGCGAAGCAGTATGCCTGGGAACAGGGAACGGGCGAAGAGTCGGTGCTGCTGCGGCTGGAGGATCGGCATGCTCCTTGGAACGACGGAACGTTCCGGTTGTCGTGGAGCAAGGAAGGCGAAGGGACTTTGGAGCGTATTGATGGAGCAGAAGATTCCGAAGCGGACGTAATCGCCTGCGACATCCAGGCGCTGACAGCGATGCTGCTCGGAGAACGCAAGCCGACTTGGCTTGCATCGGTGGGCCGGGTTAGCGGCGCCGCGGAAAGCTTGAAGCGGCTGGAGCGGCGGATTCCGGAGAGAACGGCTTATTTGATGGATTTCTTCTGATTAATAAGCGTTCGTGTGTGTCCGATGGTTTGATATTTTTTGGAAGGTTGTCAACCGGGCGGAAGTTGTGATAAAATAAAAATACTGTTTTTGTAACGGGATTTAGGGGGTGTAAGCGATGGACGTCGTACTGAAAATTATCTTGGTCATCTTCTCGATCGGATTGATTGCGGTCGTTCTGCTGCAACGCGGGAAGAGCGCAGGCTTGTCGGGAGCGATCTCCGGGGGCGCTGAGCACTTGTTCGGAAAGCAGAAGGCTCGCGGAATCGATCTGTTCCTGCAGCGTCTGACGATCGGCTTGGCGGTTGGTTTCTTCATCCTTTCTTTGGTGGTTGCTTATTTCGTCAAGAACTAACGCGGGATAAGATCAGGCAGGGGGCGAGAGCTTCCTGCCTTTTTTGCATAGATGGCGCGCAGGAGGGAGATTCGTCCGATTGCCGAAGCCGCAATGTGTGTATACTATAATTGGACGAGGTGATTCGGATGCCGCTGTGCACGGAGCAGGAGCTGCTCGATTTTATGCGGGAGACCGCCTATAAACCATTAACGTACAAAGAGTTGGAGAAACATTTCGGCATCGAGGATGCGGAGGAGTTCAAGGAATTTCTGCGTCTTCTGACCGGGTTGGAGCAGGAGGGCAAGGTGCTGCTGACGCGCTCGAACCGTTACGGCGTTCCGGAACGGATGAATTTGCTGCGCGGGCGCATTCAAACCCATCCCAAAGGCTTCGCTTTTCTGATCCCCGAAGACAAGGAGCACCCCGACTTGTACATTCATGCCAATGACATGAAGGGGACGATGAACGGGGATATCGTGCTGGCGCGGGTGTCCGCGAAGAACGAGAACGGCAAGCTGGAAGGCGAGATCGTCCGCATCGTCAAGCGGGCGGTGACGCAGGTCGTCGGCCTGTTCCACAATCACGAGAGCTTCGGTTTCGTGGTGCCGGACGACAAGCGGATTACGAAGGATATTTTCATCCGGGCGGAAAATTTCATGGGAGCGGTGACCGGGCAGAAGGTTGTCGTGAACATCGTTACATACCCGGAAGGCCGCACGGCCGCGGAAGGCGAAATTATCGAGATTCTCGGCCATAAGGACGATCCGGGCGTGGATATTCTGAGCATTATCCGCAAGCACGGATTGCCCGAGGGCTTCCCTGGCGACGTGCTGGCCGAGGCGGAAGCCGCGCCGGATACGATTACGGAAGAGGAGATCGCGCAGCAGGGACGCCGCGATCTGCGAAACAAGGTCATCGTGACGATCGACGGCGAAGACGCCAAAGATCTGGACGACGCGGTGAACGTGGAACGGCTGCCGAACGGCAATCTGCTGCTCGGCGTTCATATCGCCGACGTCAGCTACTACGTGCGCGAGAAGTCCAAGCTGGACGAGGAAGCCTACAACCGGGGCTGCAGCGTCTATCTGGTCGATCGCGTCATTCCGATGCTGCCGCACCGGCTGTCGAACGGAATCTGCTCGCTTAATCCGCAGGTGGACCGGCTGACGATGTCGTGCGAGATGGAGTTCGAGCCGGGCACGATGAAGCGGGTCCGTTACGACCTGTTTACGAGCGTCATTCGCACGACGGAGAGAATGACGTATACGAACGTGCGGAAAATTTTGAACGACGAAGATCCGGAAGTGGCTGAGCGGTATTCGAGCCTTGTCGATACGTTTAAGCTGATGAAGGAGATGGCTTTGGGCCTGCGGTCGATGCGGATGCGCCGCGGCGCGATCGACTTCGATTTTCAGGAATCGAAGGTCATTGTCGACGAGCAAGGCAAACCGGTCGATATCGTCAAGCGCGAGCGGTCGATTGCCGAACAGATTATCGAAGAGTTCATGCTGGCGGCTAACGAGACGGTTGCGGAGCATTTTCACTGGCTGAAGGTGCCGTTCGTCTACCGGATTCACGAGGAGCCGACCAACGAGAAGCTGCTGACGTTCATGCAGTTCGCGAGCAACTTCGGCTACGCGGTGCGCGGCAAGGGAAATACGGTGCATCCAAGAGCGCTGCAGACGCTGCTGGAGGAAATTCGCGGCTCGAAGGAAGAGACGGTGCTCAGCACGATGCTGCTGAGATCGATGAAGCAGGCCAAGTACGAAGCGGAGAGTCTGGGTCACTTCGGGCTCGCGGCGGACTATTATACTCACTTCACGTCGCCGATTCGCCGTTACCCCGATCTCATCGTGCACCGCGTCATGCGCGAGGTGCTGGAGAACGACGGGGCTCTGCCGGAGAATCGCTATGATTCGCTGAACGCAAGGATGCCGGATATTGCCTCGCAATCGTCCGATCGGGAGCGCACGGCGGTTGACGCCGAGCGGGACACGGAGAAGCTGAAGAAGGCCGAGTATATGCTGGACAAGATCGGCGAGGAGTTCCCCGGCATCATCAGCGGCGTCACAAGCTTCGGCATGTTCATCGAGCTGGAAAATACGGTCGAAGGACTTATTCGTCTCAGCGATATGACGGACGACTATTACCACTTCCATGAGCTTCATATGGCGCTGATCGGGGAACGGTCGTCGAAGATTTACCGGATTGGCGACGAGGTCGAGATTCGCGTTGCCCGGGTGAACATGAACGAGCACACGATCGATTTCGAACTGGTCAACATGAAGCCGCGGAGCGCGGAGCGCGTCAGCTTCGTCGACGCGCGCGGCGGGCCGGGGACTGGGCCTGGGCGCAACGCCGCGCGCAAGCGCAAGAAGCTGAACGCCGCGGGCCGCTGGGTCGGCATTGGCGGCGGTGGCGGCTCGGGCTCCGGCGAGCGGAGCGGGCGCGGAGGTTCGGGCGGAGGCCGCGGGGGCGCAGGCTCGGGACGCGAGGAGCGCAACGACCGCCGCAAGGAGCGCGGTGCAGGACGCGGCGAAGCGGTGCCGGTCGAGCTGGACGGCGGCTTCTACAACAGCGTCGTCTCCGGCGGCGGGAAGCGGAAGAAGAAGCCGCGCGGCGAGGCGGAGAGCGTGAGCGCGCCGTTGCCCGCTGAAGCGCCGAAGCCCGTCCGGGTCGACGCTGAGGGTGGAAGCGGCGGCGCTCGAGAGAGCGACAAAGCGGCCAGAGGCAAGCGGCGCGGACCGGGGCTCGATATGTGGGGGCTGCCGCGTTCGGGCAACTACAAGACGATCGATGACGAGGCTGATGGCGGCAAGTCTTACGGCAAGCGCAAAGGCCGCGGGGACAGCGGCTCCAGGGGAGCGGGCAAACCGTCCAGGCCGTCCAAGCCTCTCGTCAAGCCGGATGCCGCGGTTCCGCAACAACAACAGCAGCAGGCCGGGGGCGGAGAGAAGAAGCCTCGGAAGCGCAAGAAAAAGAAAGAATAAAAAGAACCTTCCGGACAGGGCGTTGGATTGCCCTTCCGGAAGGTTTTTTTTGCTTTCCTATCCTGCGGAATGACCTCAAGCCCGCCGAAAGGGCTTATCTCACTCATTCCCGTGCAGGTCCACCGAATAAGCTCGTCCCACGGGCTCAACTCCGTCTAGTCAGCCGCCGATAGTTACAAACGTCTTGGGAAACGTTGTCAGCACTTCGACGCCGCCGGCGGTGACGAGCACGTCGTCCTCGATGCGGACGCCTCCGACGCCCGGGACGTAAACGCCGGGCTCGACGGTGAACGTCATGCCCTCGATAGCCGCGTCTTCGTTCTTCCCATGTATCGAAGGATATTCGTGTACGTCCATGCCGAGGCCGTGACCGAGCCGATGATTGAAGTACGGCCCGTATCCGGCTGCGGCGATTGTGTCCCGGGCGGCGCGGTCGAGGCTGCCGAGCGATACGCCGGGACGGATCGCTTCAATCGCCCGAAGGTTGCCTTGCAGCACGGCGTCGTAGATACGGCGCAGTTCATCCGACACTTCCCCGACCGCGAATGTGCGCGTGATGTCCGAGGCGTACCCGTCGGCATATACGCCGAGGTCGAACAAGATAAGCTCGCCTTCGGCGACCTTCCTCTCGTCAGGGGAGCCGTGCGGCAGCGCCGTTTTCGGACCCGTCAGCACCATTGTGTCGAAGGAAGGGCCGTCCGCCCCCAGCTTCTTCATTCGATACTCGAGTTCGGCGACGAGCTCGATTTCCGTTACGCCGGGCTTGACGAGGGAGACGCCTGCCCGGAGCACGTCCTCGACAAGGCGGACTGCGCGCTTCATGCGCTCGACCTCCTCCGGTATTTTCACCGCTCGCATCTCTCTTAACGGCAGACCGATGTCCACGTAACTTGAAGCTGACGCAACCGCGGAGACGGCTTCGAAGCGATTGACGTTGAGGTCGTCCTTTTCCACGCCTAATGCCGCCATGCCGGAAGGAAGAAGCCGTCCGAGAATCTCATATGCGTTGTCCGTATCCTGGTGCGTATGAATGCTCGCGACGGAGGAGGCCGCCTGGGCAGCTTCGTAATCGAGGGCGGGCACGAGCAGGCGAGCTTCTTCGCCTCTGGGCAGAACGAGCGCCAGCAGCCTTTCGTGAGGGTTGGTCGCAAAGCCGGTTAAGTAGTAAACGTGTTTCGGAGAGGTGATCAGCATCGCGTCAAGGCTGTGCCGGTCCATATAAGTTTGAAGTTGCCGTATTCGATCCGTCATGTGCAATCAACCGCCTTTCGTCTCTTCATTGTAGCGAATCGGAATGGTGCGTTCCAGTGGCCGAGCAGTTCGTTTGCATGCGTGAGGGATAGATGCTAGTGTGAAAGAATACGTGAAAACGCGGGGAGGAGCCGTCATGGAGAAGATCGGATTGGTGTTGGAGGGCGGCGGCATGCGCACGGCGTATACGGCCGGGGTACTGGAATATTTTGCGGAACGAGAGCTTTACTTGCCTTATACGATCGGAGTGTCGGCGGGTGCGTGCATCGCAGCGAGCTATCTGTCCAGACAGCGGGGGCGCAATAAAGTCGTCAACATCGATTGGGTGTCGGATCCGCGGTACTTGTCCTGGAAAAATTGGGTGAAGAACCGGCAGCTGTTCGGCATGGACTTTATTTTCGACGAAATTCCGAACTCCCTCGTTCCGTTCGACTTCGATACGTTCGCCGCGAGCTCGGAGGAGCTCGTCGTGGGGATGACGGATTGCGCGACCGGGGAGACGGTCTATCGGTACAAGAACGCTCCGGGCTTCGACGCTTTGAGGGCGCTGCGGGCGTCGAGCTCGCTGCCGTTTATCGCGCCGATCGTCGAATACGACGGACGTCCGATGCTGGACGGAGGGATCTCCGATCCGATTCCGCTGCGCCAGGCGGAACGCGACGGCTGCGTCCGCAACATTCTTGTGTTGACGAGAAACGAGGGCTACCGGAAGTCTCCGAATCGTTTTCCATGGCTGGTGCGGGCTTCATATGGGAAATATCCCGATTTCGTAAAGACGATGCTGAGGAGACACGAGGTGTACAACGAAACGTTGAGCTACATCGACAGGCAGGAGCAGGAAGGCGCGGCATTCGTCATTCGGCCCAGCGTCCCTCTCGAGGTCGGGCGAATGGAGCGGAACCCGGCGAAGCTGCAGGCGTTGTACGATCGAGGCTGGGAGGACGCAAAGGCGCTTCTGCCTTCTCTTCGGGAATGGATGGCTCGGACGGATGGGGAAAATTCGAGTGCCCCGAAGGAAGGGATACGGTTTTAAGCGGCGGATCGCCGTGGGAGCGTTGCGAAGGAAAGTGGAGTTGAGCTTCGGGCATCGGGCGGGTTGCCGAGCATTGCGGGCAGAGTGGGCTTGGGCGTGGGTTGGGCGGATTACCGATTTACAATCGTCCTCGGATCTTATACGATAATACTTGGTGTGCATGGACAGGTCCGGGGGAGGATGACAATAGATGAAACAGTTGTACCACGTGCTTGGAGCGAAGCAATTCGAAAGAAACGAGCTCGAGCAGTTGTTCGACGCGGCATTGGATATGGAAAAGGTCGTCGCCCGCGGCGGGGACCGGCGCCATGAGGGACGGATCATGACGACGCTGTTCTTCGAGGCCAGTACGAGAACGAGGCTGTCGTTCGAATCGGCAATGCATCGGCTGGGCGGAGGCGTGATCGGAACGGAGAACGCGGCCCAGTTCTCGTCCGCGATCAAGGGAGAGACGCTGGAAGACACGATCCGCATCGTCAGCGGATACAGCGACGTGATCGTCATGCGGCATACGGAGATCGGCGCGGCCAAGCGCGCGGCGAAAGTCGCTTCGATCCCGGTCATCAACGCCGGGGACGGAGCGGGGGAGCACCCGACGCAAGCGCTGCTCGACGCGTACACGATTCGCAAGGAGTTCGGCAAAATCGACGGCGTCAAGATCGCGATGGTCGGGGATCTCGCATACGGCCGGACAGTCCACTCGCTCAGCTACATGCTGGCGAACTACGACGACGTTAGGGTGTACTACATCTCTCCGGACAACGTGCGGATTCCGGACAACGTCAAGAGATATATGGAAGAGAAGGGCGTGCGCTACGAGGAGACGAACGATCTGAACTCGGTGGCCGGCTCGATCGACGTGCTGTACCAGACGAGAATTCAGAAGGAGCGCTTCCCCTCGGCCGAAGAGTACGAGAAAGCGTCCGGCCAATATATCGTGGACGCCGAGCTGATGTCTCGGATGAGCAAGCATGCGATCGTGCTGCACCCGCTGCCGCGCGCGGGAGAGATTACCGAGGAAGTCGACGACGATCCTCGCGCTGCGTACTTCCGTCAAGCCGTCAACGGCTTGTACATTCGGATGGCTCTAGTGGATAAGTGTATCGTGGAGTCCAAGCGGAGTTAAGCGAATGAGAAAAAACCTTAGCGTCTCGAGAACTCGAGAACGCTAAGGTTTTTTTGTTGCGGATCAAGGCAGAAGAAGGCGTTGTCCCGGGAAGATCAGGTTCGGGTTGGCGAGCTTGTTCAGCTTGCTCAGTGTCTGCCAGGTCGTGCCGTAGCGCTTGGCGATCTTCGTGAGATTGTCTCCCGATACGACCACGTAGTAATCCTGCGACTCGCTCGGCTGAGGAATCGGCTTCGGCTCGGTTGGCTTCTCTGGAGCCGGTTGAGGCTGAGGTGCCGATGCGGGAGCCTGGCTCGTTGCCGTGATGCGCCCTTCCTTCTGCGGATTCAGCTGTCCGGAAGCGCGAATGTATTTGATGACGGCTTCTTCCAGCGACGCAAAGTCGTTCTCGATCGGATAATCTTTGAACATCGTATAGTTGTCGCCGCCTGCGGCCATGAAGTCGTTGGTGGCGAGCAGGTAGGTCGCGTTCCTATCCAGCGGCTTGCCGTTTACGAGGGCAGATTGCACGCGCTGTCCTTGGGGCTTGCTCTCGTCGAAGGTGAACTTGATGCCGGCCACTTGCGGGAATCCGCCGAGCGATTCCGGATAAGAGCCTACGCCCAGCTCCAGCGCCGCGATCAGGTCGGAGCCTTTCACTCGTTTCGTCTGAATATAGTTGCCGAACGGAAGGACGGTGATAACTTGGCCGACCGTGATGTCGCCGGCCGGGATCGACGCCCGGATGCCTCCGCCGTTCGTCAGCGCGACGTCCGCGCCGCTCTCCGCCAGCATGGCGTCGGCAATCAGGTTGCCGAGATTCGTCTCGGAAGTGCGCACGAATTCTCTCTCGCCCTGAAGATCAACCTTCGAAGAGCCGACGACCTCGGACAAGACGGGGAGTTGGTCTTCTTTTATCTTGTTAATAATGTCCAAAATCTTGGTTTCGCCTTCGACTTCGTCGGCAGCCGCTCTGGCGATCAGCCGCGCTTGCCGGTCAACGACCTTGCCGGAGTCGTCGATCGTCAGTTCCACGACGCCGAGGTTGTTGCCGTACTCCCCGGTTTGCACGATCAGCGTGTCTCCCGTTTTTAACCCTTGCTCCAGTACTGTGTGGCTGTGTCCGTCCACGATGAGATCGATGCCGGACACCTGTTCGGCGACCAAGCGGCTCGTCTCCTTGCTCGATTCGTCCAATCCCAGATGAGTGAGCGCGATAAGGACGTCCGCCTTGCCGCGGAGTTCCTCGACCATTTTCTTGGCTTCTTCGACCGGATCGGTGAACGTTAAGCCTTTGACGTTGTTGGGGTGGGTCTTGAACAGCGTCTCGGGAGTCGCCAGCCCGAAGATCGCCACCTTGAATTCTCCTGCCGTCTTAATCGTATAAGGCTCCAGCAGTCTCGTTCCGTCCGCCCGGTAGACGTTGGCGGCGAGAACGGGGAAGCTCGCTTGCTGCGCGAGTTCGGTCAGCCTCTCGTAGCCGTAATTGTAATCGTGATTGCCGGTTACCATGGCGTCGATCCCGAGAATATCGAGAATTTGGACGATGCTTTCCCCTTTGACGAGATTGGCGACCGTCTGACCGTGTAACGTATCGCCGGCGTCCAGGACCAGCGTGTTAGGATTGGCGTCTTTCAGCTGTTGGATCAACGCGGCGATCTTGGCGTAGCCGATGCTGGTTGCGCTTTCCTCGACGCGCGAATGGACGTCGTTGAAGTGGACGATTTGCAGCTTGGCGGGCGCTGCTTGAACGCTGGACAGCCCGGCCGGAATCAGAAGGAAGAGAGCGGTGAGCCCGGCGATCAGCCTTTTCTTGAATCTGTTCATTCCATAGCCTCCCAAATAGAATAGTAGATTTAGCTCTATTTTAGCGTACAATTGTTTTCCGTGATCGTAGAAATGATGAGCCGAAAGTAAAGCGGGCTCAAACGAACTGGTGGTTTCCGGGGATCTTTCTTTGCTGGCAGATACAAGCGTTCATCGTTCCGTTCGGCTCGCGGAGCAGCCTTGTATTACGCGTTGTTGAAGGGGGAATAGGCGGCATGTTATAATGAGATTCCGGCTATTGAGGCATATTAGGAAAGCGGGTGAAGGAAAGTGGGCAAGAAAAGCCAGCACGACAAGCCATTAGCGCAAAATAAGAAAGCATCCCACGACTACTTCATCGAGGATACCTATGAAGCCGGGATGGTGCTGACGGGCACGGAGATCAAATCCTTGCGTACCGGCCGCGCGAATCTGAACGATTCGTTCGCGACGATCCGCAACGGCGAGATTTTTCTCCACAACATGCACATCAGTCCGTTCGAGCAGGGCAACCGTCACAACCCTTCGGATCCGACTCGGGCTCGGAAGCTTCTCCTTCATAAGGAGCAGATTCACAAGCTTCTCGGTCTGACGAAACGCGACGGCTACACCCTGGTTCCGCTTAAAGTGTACGTTCGCAACGGCTACGCCAAATGCCTGATCGGCTTCGGCAAAGGGAAGAAACTGTACGACAAGCGCGAGTCCGACGCCAAGCGGGACGCTCAGCGCGACATTCAGCGGATTCTTCGGGAGAAGCAAAAGGCGTATAATTAATTGCTTATATTTCGATGCGGGTCGACCGACATTGTCGGCGTGATTCGAACATTGGCTGCTTGAGCACATTGTACCAGCGTTGGCATCAACATTTCGGGTAATGGCCCGATGCATGTGTTATAATAGATTTTGCAACACAGCTTCATCCTAATCATCCTGTCGCGGGTGACCTTATGGAGTTCCGGCGCTTAAAGCGTTCGGCAACCCAATTTCGGGGCCGTTTATGGATTCGACGGGGACAGGACGAGCGTGTGTAGCGGGTAGTAGGGCTGCGTCTGCTTCACTAACGCGGAAGCCAATTTAAACGGCAAAGCTAAACAACCAACTCTGGCTCTGGCCGCCTAATAACGGTCACCAGGCTCTTACTCTCCATCGCCCATGTGGCGGGCTAAGGGCTCAACTTTAGTGGGATACGCTGTCTAGTCTCCGCCTGGGGCTAGCTGAAGAAGACAATCAGGCTGACCCGAAGGGAATCCGGTGACAGGGAGTCCCCAGGGTGACATCAAATCTGTCACTACACCCGTAGAAGCATTCGTGGCGTTGTCTTCGGACAGGGGTTCGACTCCCCTCGGCTCCACCAATACCATCAGTGAGACCACCTCGTGAGGTGGTTTTTCTGTGTTTTGCGTGCCCAGCCAAGCACGCATACTCTAGCCGGTGGAAGTCCGGTCACGGGAGGGGCCAAGAAGCCCCCGTGCAGCTAGGATGCCTGCGTATGGCGAAATCTGTGCGTAGAAGCGCATCGACGAAAGTACCTGTTGGAGACAGGGCGAGCAACAGACCAGGCCGCAACAGGAAGTGAATCCTGCCGCGTCGTCAAAAAGGCCTCGCAAGAGGGAGAAGAGGAAGCCGAGCCCCGGAGATATGGGCGAAGGCCAAGGAAGCTGTTTGGAACTTAGAGCGATAGCGAAGAATCCTCCGGCGTAGAGGGAACGACATGTTTTGAAAGAGGATGTAGTGAACTGGGGAGACCCTCCCTTGAACGGGCAACGTAAAATAAGTCATTCAAGTGATTCACTTGGATAAGTAATCACTTGGGCAAGTGCTGCATATATATTTCCTATAACTTATTGAGGAGGATGCAGCGTATGGATGATCGCGTTAGTGTATTGGAAAAATCATTTCTGGAGCTAAACAAGCGGATGAACATTCTGGAAGCTCAATTGTCCAAACACAAATCGAGTAGTGAATATCAAACGAACACCGTATCGAAGCATATGATTAAGCTCGTCTATCCTGGCATATTTGGCCGCATCAACGAACCGACTGCTGGATTCCCGAGCAATCGTAAGAAAGTAGCACTCCAATTAGCCAAGGGTCAGTTTATGTTCCTCTATGTCACCTCCCCCGAGAAGAAGATTATCGGGTTAACCACAGTGGCATCAGAATGCAAGCGAGTTGACGGCAGGTGGCCCTATTCGGTTGATCTTGAATGGGTTATCAATCCTAAACCAGGGGTTACACTTGCAGAAGTTGGACTTGATATTAGACCCCGCGTCGGTGACACATTATTCTCCATCACGGACGATAAAGCTCATCAGATTATAGCAGCTCTCCATTCTCAGGACGATCTGGACTCCAATACGCTAAAGTACTTGTTCGAGAAGTATAAGGACTTCTATGACTAGAACGATTCTGATATCTAACAGCATTAATCAGCAGGTATGCCCAAGTGGTGTACCTGCTTTTTTTATGTCCAAAATCCAATTAAGGAGTTGTAGCCAAATGAAAGTAGCTGTTTATGTCCGTGTATCCTCTGAACGTCAAGCCGAAAAGGAACTCTCTATTCCGGCACAACTGAAAGCCATCCAGCAGTATTGTCAGAATAAAGGATGGATGATTACTCAAGAATTCGTCGAAAAGGGGAAATCGGCAAAGACCGATGATCGTCCTGAATTTCAGAGGATGATCGCGATGGCGAAGCGAACCAGTAAGAACTTTGAAGCGATCCTGGTTCATAAGTTTGACCGCTTCTCCCGAAATCGGGACGATCATGTGATTTATAAGGCACTGTTGCAAAAGTATGGGTTGAAAGTAATATCTGTTACGGAGCAAACCGAAGCAGAAACTCCCCAGGATATGCTGCTGGAAGGGATGCTGGAGGTTATATCGGAGTTCTTTAATGCTAATCTCGCTGTCGAGGTGCGGAAGGGCATGAATCAGAATGCCAAGCAAGGTTATAACAATGGCGGCACTCCTCCATACGGCTATCGGACGGAGCATCTTGCTCTTGGAAGTCAAAAGACGAAGTCAGTATGGGTACTTGGCCCGCGTGAAGAAATTGATGCCGTCCGTTTCATATTCAGCCAGTATGCTTATGAGAACATGGGCTATAAAAGATCGCTAATCTGCTGAACGAACGCAACGTTCCAACTCAAAAAGGAGGGCAATGGTCAGCCAGCACCATTCGGGCCATCATTCACAATGAATCTTATATTGGCCGCAAAATATGGAACAAGCAGGATTATCAGACGACAGGAGTAAAGTGGCGGGATCGGTCGGAATGGGTCATCACGGAGAACGCCCATCCGGCTATTCTTAATGAAGAACTAATTTAACCTTTGCAAGCAGCGGTCCGAAGACAGGCATACAGGCTGCGGTGTAACCCATCATTCTTATCAGATTAAGCCGGCCTCTCGATTCTGGCTTCGCGGAATTTTTACCTGCAATAAATGCGGCTCAAAGATGGTTGTTAACTCAACCGCCTCCACAAAAAAGTATGGCGGGCCGAAGTATTATGTGTGCGGCGGCTACATGCGTAAAGGGAAAGAGTTTTGCCCTTATGTGAGCTGGAGAAAAGACCATATTGAACGGATCGTTGCCAATAAACTGCGAAGTACCTTGTTGAGACTAACGTTCGATAATCAGTTGGAGGAAGAGATTCAAAAGTGTCATGGGGAAGCCAATCGGCACTTGAAGATACAAGCTGCTAATTTTGAGGCAGAAATCAGTTTTCTGGAGAAGCGGATTATCCAGATGGAGAATGAACTGCAATCTGGCGGAGGGAAAACATACTACGCGGAAATGATTAAGGAAATGCGGGGAGAACTGGAGGAGAAGCTAGCGGAGTATGAGAAACTGAGTGAGCTATCACCGCAAATAGATATAGCACCGGAATACATTCAAACGGTGCTGAATGATATCAAGCAAATGATCTCGATGTTGGATGATGAGAATCCTAATCCGCAGTTAATGAATGAGTATGTGAGGAAATTTGTTTCGAATGTGAGCATTGATCGGGATACGAAGATGGTGCATATCAAAGTAAAAATACAAATTGAAGAATGTAAGTTGTTTGAAAAGACAGTAGTGGCAGAGTGGTGAAACGAGGAGGCCGATTGACCTCCTTTTCATGATGGCGGAGAAACGCACAAGCCGTTTGCTTCGAAGTCAGCTTCACCATCCTGGCTTCGTGGGATAATGTTTTATGATAAGCGTGGATTGCGGAAGGTGGGAGATTCGGCTTCTACGCGAACCAAGAGCGGCGGACAGCAGTATTACATCTGTGGAGGCTATATGTGGTAAGGGTAAGGAGTTCCGTTCTTATGTCGGATGGCGTAAAGAGCGTGTGGAGGAAGTTGTTACAACGAAGCTGCGGACAATGCTGTTGCGGCTGTCGATGGATAACCAGCTTGCAGATGAGATACAGCATTACTACAACGAGAAAAACAAAAGTCAGATACAGCGAGCAGAAACTTTTGAAGCAGAGGTTGGATTTCCACAAAAGCGTATTGAGGCCGTTGAGGACGATATACGAGCAGGAAGAGCGAAACCGTATCATCAGGATATGCTGTATGTAATGCAACAGGAGCTAATGGAGAAGATACAAGAGCTTGATGTGCTGTCGTCGAGCCTACAGGGCTTATCAGTGCCGGAGGAATACATTGCATCTGTCAAATACGATATGCAGACGATGATCGGGCTATTGGATGCAGAAGTTCCGAATCCGCAGTTGTTGAATCAGTTGGCGGCGAAGTTTGTATCAAAGGTTTTTATTCAACGAGAATCGAAGCGGTTGTTTTTGACGGTGCAGATGCGGAAGAAAGATGAGGTTTTGTTCGATAGGACTATTCTTCCGGAGCTATAGGTTCGTAGACCACTCAAGAATAAGAATTTTGATTTCAGATGCCAGCCATGTACTTTATTAAAAATCCAATGTTGTGGACTACAGAGTAGTGTCATAAAATATCTTAAGGAGGCAACCTTGCCTCCTCAGTTCTTTGTAGATGCAATAATACTATTTGTTATTGAAGGAATTTGGCGATAAATGTAGAAATATTTACTAATTAGTCTGTTTGCTAACGTTAGTATACAGATTAGCTGGAGGGGAATGTAGTGTCTTGGAATTCGGAGGAGGAGTTTGTGAAGTCTTTCCTCTCGTCTACAGGCTTTATGAGTCGTTCTATTAAAAATGATTATGAAGTATGGACAGAAGTGAAGACTGGTTTTGGCAGACCGGATATCGTCATAGTTGAATATAACTCTAACGTACTTGAGGAGCGTCGCGGATGTGATCAGAAATTATTGACGGCTCCTCTGTCAACAAAAACGGCGTTTGCTCTTTCGTACTTGTCAACTTGCCGCTGGGTTAGAAGAGAAAATCTTGGAAAGTTTCTAAATGTGAAACGTGCACAACTAAATTCCGTAGTACAGGAACTTCAAGCACGGGGACTTATCGAAGTTAAGGATCACTTAATTAAATTAAAGCCCAAGTCTGAGATTTTAGCTGTCAATCGTGTTAGGGTGTTTGAAGCAAAGTTGACTCAGTGGATGGACGCAATAGAACAGGCAGAAAGGCATCTTTGGTTTACTAACGATTCATATATATTGATGCCTGAAGTTGAAGGGAAGAGAGCCACTTCTATTACTCATGAGTGTGATAAACGTGGTATTGGGTTGAGTTTTTTTAATGAAGTTACAGGCTATAGTGCAGTAGTGAAACCGGCCCAATCTGGAGTACAGAACTCTCCGATGCTATGGCAAATAAATGAGAAGTTAGTTGGAGGTGCACGTGAGCGAGAACCTATTTTCAGTTGATTCTATCGTATTGGCCCAAGCTTTTCCTGATATTGAATTTGAAGCTAAGCTAGGTGAAGGTGGACAGAAATATGTATACAGAGCACAGACGCAGCCAGAGGGACGTGTAGCGTTTAAAATCATAAAATCTAACCAGCAGATCGAAAGAACAATTAGAGAAATCAATGCAGCGTCCAGTTTTTCACCACCTAGGTTCCCGCAAATATATAGATATGGCAATGCGAATGTTGCAAATATTGACGTTGTTTACATAGTCGAACAATTTGTAGACGGAGTCAGTCTTCGTGATCGAATCAATGCGGGAGCATTGAACGATGCTGAAGTATTTAAAGTAGGTTCAGAATTACTAATGGCATTAACTGAAATCTCAGAGAAAAATTTAGTACATCGAGATATTAAGCCTGAGAACATTATGCTTAGTAGTAGTACTGGAGTTGTATTACTTGATTTCGGAATAGCTAGACATTTAGATTTGACTAGTTTGACTCATGATGTTGCTATGTTCGGACCGATGACACCAGGTTATGCCGCACCGGAGCAAATTAACAACGATAAGCGAAGTATCTCAGCCCGGACGGACTTGTTTGCTTGGGGAATATTGATGTATGAAATGATCTCCGGCTTCAATCCATTTACACAAGGATGTACAACACCGGCTGAGGTTTTGATGAAAACATTAAAGTTCGAACCGGAAACACTTCAAAGTTGTAACCCGGAATTATCGAGAATCATTAACTGGTGCATGAAAAAGCAAGTTCATCGTAGACCACCAAGCCCGAGCTATATATTTGAATTGCTAAAGGGGGTTCTTCTATGACCAGTTTTTACTTACAACAAGGACATGGAATGCTGTCGATGAATAAAGAATTCGTAGAGAATAATCCCACTGCGGGGGTAATTATGTCTCCGCGGAACTGCACACGAGAGCAAATTGAACGTCATTCCAGTGAATTGCATGAGAGAAATGTGGCGGTTCTGTTCGACCCTCAATTCTATCAACCACGGACAGAAAGAGAGAATATTTTAAATTATCCATATTGGAATGATCTAAATTTTGAGACTGTTGATTTTGCAACGAGAGGTGCGACTGAGTTATGTAGAGGCGTAGTTACATATCAGTTAGAGCAACTGAATGTCTCTGAGATAATACTGCCCGGTCGATTCAGTAATGTAGTTTCTGAAGATTGGCTGGATACTCAATACGCGTTTGCAGATACGGCTAGTTCAATGCATACAGGAAGGTTAATTTATTCGACGGTTGCAATTGGACCTGATGTTGTAAGAGACAGAAATGCATTTGATCGTCTTTTAAATGAGGTTGTTAGTTACCCTGTTGCTGGGATTTATTTCATTGTTCAATCACCACGCGATTTTTTAGTAAACGATGAACTGTTTTTATATAACATTCTTGATGGATTGTTGAGTATCCGGCTTTCAAATAAGAAGGTCTTATTAGGATACGCTAATCAACAAAGCTTGATATACGGAACAGCGGGAGTAACAGGTTTCGCCACAGGCAATTTTCGTAATGTACGTTCATTTAATCCGGATACATTTGATGTTCAGGAACAAAGTGATAGACAAAGAGCGACTTGGTATTATGACGGAAATACACTCTCTGAATTTCGTCCACAAACACTTGGTTTGGCATATCAGCGAGGAATTTCTGGCAGATTCGGTCCGGTAACTGAATTTAGTAGTTCATTGATTGAGGCTGCAAATCCGGCGATTGTACCTTGGGGAGAGCCGCTTGCCTTCCGCCATTATTTAACGGTGATCAATCGTCAGTGGTCGGAGATGCTTAATGTACCTGGGTCGCAAAGACTAAATTATGTCATAGGATTAATCGAACACGTTGGAGAGCAACTTGCTCAGCTCGAACGTGATGGTGTTAGGCTTGGAGACAGATCATTCAAACAGATAGTTGAACTTACTCTAAACGCTTTGATGTCATTTAAAGCGGATAGACAACATGATATAGATTTGTTGAGAAGTTGAATAAACAAGCCTCACAAAGATTGTAGTACGTTATTAGATAAGTGCTAGATGTACGCTGATTACCTAAGAGGGGAGCTACACGTTTGTTTCAAAAACCATCAAAAATGATGCCAGTAAGAGAGTTCTGGTTTTTATTTGTAATATCTTTGCTTATACTAGTCACAATTAATGTGTTGGCGGTGTTATTTGGTACTGATAAGACAGCAGGTGCTGTACTAAACTTCACTGCCACTGCAATTTCAATTGTATTAGCCATTATAGCTATTCTAATCACATTACTTGATATTGCAGGACAAAAGAATAGTGTTCATCAGTTGGCTGAATTATCACAGGAACTCCAAAATTCATCTGATAACATAAAGGAACGTATTAATGAAGTAGCAGAGTTGAAAAATGAGTTTGTAAAAAGCATAACCGAAAATGAAGCTTTTCGTAAGGAAATAATAAGTCAGTTAGAAGAACTCAAGAAAGATATGAATCCTTCGAAATATAAGAAAGATGATGAAATTCAAGATAACGATAGTAACAGTGAAGTTGTTAATGATAAGTTAAATAAAATACTTGAGAATTTACATAGGAACAAGTCATTTTCATGGATCACTAAAGTAAGGGTTAGAATACATGATGTTTCGAATTTCTCATATCATCGTTTTTATCAAAGTATGGGTTTTGTAGCACAATCATTTGAAGTAAAGTACTTGATAAAAAATGTAGGAAATAAACCAAGGACATATGAGATACAATTTGATGATTTTTTGAAAAAGGATGAACTTGAAGCTGCAATTTCTGGTATTGATGAATATGGAGTCTTAGAAGTTTTTGATTTTGAAACTATATTTTAATATATCATTCATCACAAGCCAGCGGGTAGCAGGGCTGTGACTGCTTCAACAACGCGGAAAGCCTATTAAACGGCAAGAAACAACCTTCTCTGGCTTTGGCCGCCTAAGAAACGGTCACCAGGCTTCTACTCTCCATCGCCCATGTGGCGGGCTAGGGGCTCAACTTTAGTGGGATACGCTGTCTAGTCTCCGCCTGGGGCTAGCTGAAGAAGACAATCAGGCTGACCCGAAGGGAATCCGGTGACAGGGAGTCTCTAGGGTGACATCAAATCTGTCACTACACCCGTAGAAGCACGCGTGCCGTTGCCTTCGGACAGGGGTTCGACTCCCCTCGCCTCCACCATTATCGAAACCATCCGTATGAGGATGGTTTTTTTCGTGCGCGTGGCAGCGCGTCAACTAAGGATAATTCAAGAGATTCAGTCACAACAAAGAGATTATAGAACGAATCAAAGAATAGTCCCTAATTTGGTAAAAATAATCTAGATAAAGCGCAGTTATTTTTTCAATAAATCAATGTATCATATCCATATAATATTGAATTTATCTGAAATGGAGCAACGATTATGCGGTGGCAAACTAGAGGCTATCAAACGATATTATCTCGCATTCTACAGCTCTTATTTGTGTTTATTATATTGCCGCTCGTGCTTATTCTTGTGTTGTACACGGTCTCTACGCAAAGAGCGGTTCGTGAAGAAATTTACTCCGCAAATATGGAAGCGCTTAGAACCGAAAGTACGAGTATTGAAAGAATGATAGACGCGCTGCTTTCTTCCTCGAATTTAATTAGTCTCGATTCTGGGATTCATGACATGATCAAGAAATCAAGGGATGGCGGAAACAGCAGATTTGAACAATATCGCGTGCATCAAGAAATAACCAAAAAGCTGATGGACGTCAAAAATTATATTTTGCCCGGCGATGGCGAGATTACACTCATAGATTCATTAGGAACGATATATAGCACGGCTTCGCTTGCAAATGGCAAAAAGGCTAGCGACATTGTTCAAATGCCTTGGTATGAACAGACACTAGCGCTGAATGGTTATATTTATTGGTTTGCTTCCCCTCGTGATGCTGTTTTTGGCGATAAAGATGAGGCTTATTTTTCAATGGCACGTTTAATGAAGTTTGATTATGGCGATGAGGAAATCGTACTGCTTATTCATGTGAAAAACGAGGAGTTTTTAAGCAAAAGACATGCTGAGAGACAGGATGATACGATTTTCTATTTAGTTAATCAGCAAGGTATGATATTTATGTCTAGCCAGATCGAAGAAGTGGGAGAGACGATATCGGAGGAGTGGATTAAGGAACTTCCGCTATCCAAAGATTTATCCATCTCTTATAACGGAGTAAATAAAAATGTACTCGGTTACAAATTGCCTAACTTTAATTGGAAGCTAGTGATGATGTATGACCCGAAGGTTATTCAGGAGAATTTAGCTCAATCTCGCAACACACTAATCCTCATGGCAGGAAGCATGGGCCTTATATTTTTACTACTCATCTATTTGTTTGCCAAATATATTACAAAGCCGCTTAGCGTATTATCGCAATCCATTCAAAGGATTGACAGCGGTAATCTGGACATGCGCGTTCCGATCTCGGGGCCGATTGAAGTGAAAGTATTGACAAAGCATTTCAATCTTATGATTAGACGCTTGAACGATAGTATAGAACGAAATAAGGAGGAACGTAGGAAAAAGGAAGAAGCAAGGTATCAGGCACTTCAAGCGCAAATCAATCCACATTTCCTATTTAACACCTTAAACACGATTAAATGGAGCGCTTATATGAGCGAAGCTCCGCATGTCGCAGGAATGATTTCTAAATTGGGCAGATTGCTCGAAGTATCATTCAAAAAATGCGAATGAGCTTGTATCGCTTCAAGATGAGCTCGAATATTTGAAGTTATATATTGATATTCAAAACACTAGATTCAATAACAACTATCAATTGTATATCGCCGTTGATGAGTCGATTATGGGAACGAAAATACCCAAGCTATCCCTGCAGCCTATTGTTGAAAATGCCATTATTCATGGATTCAAAAATGGTTCGATTGCAGGGGAGATTTTCATAGAAGGAAGTACAACCTCAGAGGGCGTAGAGCTCATGATTTGCGATAACGGGATCGGAATGGCCAAAGATCTTCATCGGATCCCGGTTCATCAACTCTATGAGGAAGCAACAAGCTCATTTGGTATTGGGCTAAGAAATGTAACGGATCGTATTCATATTCAATTCGGTGAAAAATATGGCTTGTTTGTAAGCAGTTATGCGAGTGGCGGGACGAAGATAACGATGATTATTCCAAAACAGGCGGGTGATGAAAAATGCTGAAGGCAATCATTGTTGAAGATGAGATGATTGTTAGAGTTGGAATTAAATCGATGATCAAATGGCAGGAAATCGGATATGAGCTAATTGGCGAGGCGGCCAACGGTCAAGAAGCATTGAAGATGATTCAGCGCGAGCAACCTGATGTCGTCATTACGGATATACAAATGCCGGAAATGAACGGCATCGAACTGTTAAGTCATATTAAAAACCAATTTGAGCAGATTAAGGTCATTATTTTAAGCTGTCACGACGAGTTTGATTTCGTACAGCAGGCCTTAAAGCTTGGAGCGATAGATTATATATTGAAGCTTTCCATGGATCCGGACGAGCTGGCAAAAATATTAGTCCATATTCAAAAGCTAAAGCAGAAGGAAAAGGAAGAGCGAAGGCAGCAAGAACAAAAGCTGTACATTAGTGCGGAAGCGATGAAAAAACAGGCGCTGCTCGATATGCTGCAGGGGAGATACAAGTGGCAGGATGCCTGGCAAAAAGATGTGCAGACCTGGTCTATTGCTTTAACAAACTCAACGGGCGTTCTTATTTGTCGCGTGCATGAGCTTGCGAACCAGGTGCGCGCCTCCAAGCTTGAGCTATTGCTTTATTCAGTAGCGAATATAGCTCGCGAGCTTGTAAAAAATGACTTGGAAGGCGAGGTCGTTGAGTACTCCGCATATGATATTGTCGTGCTGGCAGACATTGAGGATCAGGAGGAATGGAAGCAATGCGCGCATAGACTTTCCAATAGAATCGTTAGCTCCGTAAAGCAGTATTTGAAGGCCACTATCTCTGTCGGTATTGCAGTTGAGCTCGGCACGGCACCTTATTTGTCAAGAACAATGGAGCAAGCGCAATTAGCGTTGCAATACGCGCAGTTTTATGAAATCTCGATCATGCATGACGGGACAACAGGCATGAATGTACAAAAGATCCGTGAAAATCAGATGAATGCAGATATTGAAGCGTATAAAAATACTTTGATTGACGAGTTGAAGATGAGCAATCCGGACGGCGTTATTGCCATTGTCCAACTTATTGAGGCGTATATGCATCGGCATAAACCCGATCCGATTACAGCAATCGGCATATTTGAGGAATTGCTCATTCCTTTCTATCAGCATGATCGGACATGTCCGGGTAAGTCCAATCAGCCCCCCAAATGGATTCAGTATTCATCGGATGCATTCATTAAGGAAGCGATGACTTTACGCGCATTAAGCCATAAATTCGTGGAGTGGATTGAGCAATATATGGCCAGTTTACGGGAAAATATGCGGAGCTATCGGGAGGAAATCAAGCAGGCGCGGAGTTACATGTATAAGCATTTTAGAAATCGAATCGCCGTTGCAGATATTGCCAAAGCGATTGGCCTTTCGGAGGCTTATTTAAGCCACCTCTATAAGAAGGAGACAGGCGAAAGCTTAATCGATTATTTAACTCATATACGCTTGGAAGAGGCCAAACAATTGCTTCTAAAGACGGATTTGCGGACGTATGAAATTGCTGAACAAATCGGGTTTTCGGAAGCTAATTATTTTTCCAAGCAATTCAAACGCTACGTAGGCGTTAGTCCGTTAGAGTATCGGCAAACGCAAACGAAAAATCTTTCTAGTTCATATAAGAATAATCAAGAATAAGAACCGCTCCGGATAAATCCATTTTACAAGCCAAATAATTGTCCTTAATGTACGAAGAATACTGCATTCATTGTAGAGCCCTAACTAATTACACTGAAGACATCACAAAACAGGGGGGTTATCTCATAGTGAAAAAACGTCTGGGACTTGTATTACTCTCCGTATTAGTTATGGCTATGCTTACAACGGCTTGCTCTGGAAGCAACGGTAACGATTCCGGCAACGCAACCACGAACAAGAATAATAATGGGGAAGTCGTTCGATTGAAAATTTGGGGCGGAACGCCCGAGGAAAATGGACCTAAACAAGTAGTGGAAAATTGGAACGCTCAGAACCCTAACATTCAGGTCGAATATGTACGCTTTGTGAATGATGACGCTGGTAATACGAAGCTCGATACGGCTTTGTATTCCGGTAAAGACGTGGACATTTTTATTGGCTACACCCCAACGCTTCGTAACAAACGCATTGATGCAGGTGTAGTGGAACCGCTTGATGCGTATATCAACGGAGATAGTTTTGATTTGGATAAAAACTTTGGTTCAGACAACATTGAAGTCATCGACGATCATATTTATTACATCCCTGCGCAAAAAGCGATCGACGGAATTCTTATCAATAAAACCATGCTGGATGAAATCGGTGAGCCGTTACCATCCGCAGATTGGACTTGGGGGGATCTGGCCGATCTTTCTAAAAAGTTAACAACGGGCGAAGGCGCTAATAAGCGTTATGGCTTTATGTTTGACTATGCGACAACAACGATCAGCTTTGAGCAGTATATGGCGATGAGCGAAGTCGGCGCAGATTATTATTATAATGCCGACGGTTCTTCTTCTTTCGATCAATCCTATTGGAAAGAGATCTACGCCTTGCATCAACGTATGCAAAATGTTGACGGATCCGTATATCCTTACGGTGACGTGGTAACGGCGAAACCGTCATTAGCACAAGAATTTGTTAACGAAAAAGCGGCAATGATTTTTGGTTCGTTCCATATTCGCAGCGTCAAAGATCTTGAGAATTACCCGCATGATTTCGTAACGGCGGTTTTACCGATTCCTACATTAAATAAAGATACAAAATCATATAACGGATTTGGCATGCAGGATTTTCTATCCATCAGTAAAAACTCCCAAAACAAAGATGCGGCTTGGGAATTTATCAAATGGTACTCTACAGAAGGCTACTCTCCAATGGTAGACTTTGGCCGCGTACCCAGCTGGAAGGATTATGATGTAACGAAAATCGTTGAGCAGACAGTTGGAGAGAATGCGCATTTGTTTGATATAGATTCTATGAAAGCATTCTACTCGGGGAATTATAACTTCTCCTTCCCTAAAAATAATACTGCGAGATCCGAGCTTGATAAGCTCATTAAAGAAGAAACGGAACAGCTTATATTGAACGATAAGAGCATTGACGATACATTGGCAAGCTTGAAAGAGAGAGCGGACAAATTAATCGGCGAGCGCAAGTAGGGTGTTGATGTAGGAGGTTGCAAACCATGCTTCCCTGGTACAACAAAAATAAAGAACAACTAACGGGGTATTTGTTTATCCTTCCTAACATGCTTGGTTTAATTTGTCTAACCTTTATTCCGATTTTGTTTTCAGCTTTTCTAAGCTTTACAGAGTGGAACTTTCTTGGAGGATTCAAAGCTTTAAAATGGATCGGCTTGGATAACTATTTTGCCATGTTTGAAGATCCCTGGTTTTTGAAGTCCTTGAGAAACAACTTCATCTATGTGGCGATTACCGTACCGTTAATTATGCTTTTCGCACTCCCGATTGCGCTTATTCTTAATAGCAAGGTGTATTGGAAAAACCTGATTCGCATGATGATTTTCATGCCTTATGTTTCAAGCGCGGTTATTGTCGCAGTCGTGTGGGGCTTGCTATATCGACCATCGGAGGGGCTTATTAATTCCTTCCTGCGGGATTTAGGCCTGGTTAATCCTCCAGGATGGATAGCCTCAACGACTTGGGCTCTGCCTGCTGTTATCATCATCGGTGTATGGGGATTAATCGGGTATACCATGATTTTATATTTGGCAGGCTTACAAGGGATTCCAAGAGACTTATACGAAGCAGCGGAAGTGGACGGGGCAAATTCAATGAAGAAACTGTTATATATTACGGTTCCTATGCTTCGTCCAACTACCTTTTTCATTATGGTCACATTGATCATTACAACATTCCAAGTATTCGGAACCATATTTATGCTTACGCAGGGCGGACCTGCAGGCAGCACTTCGATGCTGGCTTATTACATCTACATTACGGCATTCAACTTCCATAAGTTCGGATATTCATCAGCAATGTCTTGGTTCTTATTCTTGATGTTATTCATTGTAACGTTCTTTCAATGGAGACAGCAAAAAAAATGGGCGAACGATTTTTAGGCGGAGATGCATATGGAGAGAGTACAAGCAAGAGTATGGAGAGTACGTACGGCTAAAGGCATGCTTACATTCGTTATGCTTCTGTTAAGCTTAATTATGATCATTCCATTTGCGTGGATGCTGTCCACTTCATTCAAAATTGCGGCAGATGTGTTCGTCTATCCGATGGAGTGGGTTCCAAAGCGGCCAACTCTAGCGAATTATATCGAGGTATGGGCTGGGAAGTACCCTTTCTATACGTACTATTGGAACTCGATTAAGCTAACGTTTATTACCGTTATAGGCACGTTAATGACGAGCTCGATGGCGGGGTATGCTTTCGCCAAGCTTCAGTTTAAGGGGAAAGAAGCCTTATTCCTCCTGTATTTGGCTACGCTTATGGTGCCCAATCAAGTGTTGCTGATCCCGAGGTATATTTTGTTCGATACGTTAGATCTTGTGAATACGCATTGGGCCATTATTTTGCCGGGTATTACAAACGTAGTCAGTACATTTTTGATGAGACAATTTTATCAAACTGTACCGAACGATTATATCGAGGCGGCGAAGCTGGACGGAGCGGGACACTTCTATACCTACTCGAGGGTATTAACGCCATTAGTAAAGCCGGCTGTTGTTACCGTTATTATTTTGAATTTTATATGGCATTGGAATGAGTTTGAAAGTCCGTTAATTTTCCTGCATGATAAATCGCTCTATACGATTCCGCTTGGAATAACTAACTATACGGATGAGTTCGGAACTCATTATAGTTTAGTAGCAACAGCGGCGCTTTGCGCCTTAGTTCCGATGATTACGATTTATCTCATTTGCCAGAAGTGGATTGTCGAAGGAATTATGAGCTCTGGTGTGAAGGGCTAAGGAGGATATGGAAGTGACCTTGCAGGTTAAGGTAGTGGAACCATCAAGAGAATTAACGATAGCCGGCTATTACGACACGATTGTATGCGGAGGAGGGCCTGCCGGGTTTGCAGCTGCGGTTGCAGCTGGAAGAAACGGCGCTAAAACGTTACTTATAGAATTAGCTGGCTGCCTGGGCGGGATTTGGACTTCCGGTAATCTATCGATCATTCTGGATGGCAATGGTAAGGAAGGGGTATTTAAAGAGTTGCTAGACCGTCTGAAAGCGGAAGGCGGCTACCTGCATACGAATTACAAGGAAGAATTTACACATGACGCAGAGGTTATGAAGATTGTGCTTGAGCAAATGTGCGCGGAAGCGGGAGTAGACATTCATCTGCACACTCGCATCGTCGATGCCGTTGTGGAGAACGGGGCTATCCAAGCTGTCATTACAGAGAGTCATAGCGGCCGCCATGCGTTTACCGCGCATTCCTTTATTGATGCCACTGGCAATGGAGATCTGGCATTTAGAGCAGGATGCAGCTTCGAGACAGGTCATCCCAAGACGGGACAAACTCAGCCGGCTTCTATGCTAGCTATCCTTTACGGAGCTCCTCAGTCTCAAGAGAATACAAGTATTCCGGAAAAGCATCAGGAGCTAAGAAGCTTTTTACAATCTGCCGATGTTAATCCAAGCTACCAATCGCCCTGCATTTTCAAGTTGCCCAATCCAAACTTCTCGTTTTTCATGATGAATCATGAATATGCTGTGCGTTGCGACTCAACGGAGGATATTTCCAAAGCGACGCTAAATGGAAGAAAAGAGTTGTTCGAATCCGTTAAAAAGCTAAAAAAAGTCCCGGGTTGGGAAAATGTACATCTGGTATCGACTTCATCTCATATTGGCATTCGCGAAGGAAGAAGAATTAAAGGTTTGTACAGACTTGTTGCCGAGGATCTCATTACGGGTCGAACTTTCCCGGACGGAATCTGCGAAGTCAGTTTTCAAGTAGATGTGCACTCTCTTTCACGCGATGCCGAGATCGGATACTTCGATGGCGGAATTGAACCCAAACCCTATCAAATTCCGTATCGCAGCTTGGTATCAGGCGAGATTAGTAACCTTGGTATGGCTGGAAGATGCGTAAGCGGAGATTTCTGGGCCCATGCCTCTTATCGCGTTACAGGAAATTCCGTACCAATGGGTGAGGCTATCGGTTATGCTGCAGCCCATGCGTTCCAAAACAACTGCTCTCTTCATGAAGTAGATGGAACAGCAGTTTCTGCTTACATGAGAGAGCGGGGTTACTTGTAGTATAGGGGAAGCACACTGAAAACCCGGTCCGCAGGAGGGCTGGGTTTTTGGGTTGTATAGAAATTGCAGGTAAGAAATCATTCTGCGAAACGGGTTGGAAGGACTTGGGCGGAACATGTCGAATTAATGGTCTTTGTACCTAAATACGAGGTTGGAGGTCTTAATGGTGAACGAAGAATTTGGGGCGGCGGTTGTTCAGCCTGCCAATAATCCGGAGCCCAAAAACGCTCGCCATTCGAATACTGGTTATCGTCGCGCTGATCTTGGCGGGCGCCTCTGGCGGAGCCGCCGCTTATTTGTTCGTAAAAAGCAGCGACCTTGCGGAAGCGAATGACGCACAAGCGGCGCTAATCGAGGAACAAGCGAAGAAAATCGAGGGGCTAAGCGCTAAAATCTCGAAGTACGACAAACGAATTTCGGAGATTTCCACAATTAAGGAGCTGGCGAATAATCTTAACACCGATAACAACGTTTACGTCACGATTAAGAATTACGAAATCGGCAACACCACTTCCGGCCAATTTAAGTTAGTGGGAGAAAGATGAATCGGCTCATCCCAACGCGGTTCGCCTCCGCCATAAAAACTCCGACCGCATGAGCCCAGAGTTTTTATGGCGGTGAGAGGGAGGGATAGACATCGATCCGAAGGAGGACAGTTGGGGCGTCCCTCCGCGTAGGGAGCGAAGCGGACGAGTCACGGCATCTGATTTTACCGCTTAGATCGTCATTTGGCTTCGTTAGAGGGGCATTAGATTTTCTGCTCTCTTCTCCTGTATTTACTAAAGTACCAATAAAGAAACGCAAGGAATAACAAGACTAGTCCGACGTAAGCGATGTTCGAATACACATCCATAAACTTAACAATCGACGTCCAAGATTCTCCGACATAAGCCCCGACCAGGATTAAGGCAGCATTCCAAATCAGGGAGCCGAGTGTAGTCAGCAACAAGAAGGGGGTAAAATTCATGCGGGTCATACCTGCAGGCAATGAGATTAAGCTTCGAATGAGAGGAATAAACCGGCAATAGAAAACCGTCCATTTTTCGTTTTTGCTAAACCATGCGGCAGCTCGTTGGATATCCTTAGGGGAGATTCTCAAGTACCTCTCCCATTTGGTAACGAATGCTTCAATTCTGTTTGCGTTCATGACTCTACCTAAACTATACAAAATGATCGCACCGACTACCGAACCCAGCGTTGCAGATAAGATGACGCCAATGAGGGATAAATTGGAGTGCGTCGTTACAAACCCTCCGAAGGTTAAGATCACTTCGGATGGAATGGGCGGAAACAGATTTTCAATCATGATTAAAAAGAAAATGCCAACGTACCCATAGTCGTTCAAGATTTCCAATATGATTTCTTCCATCACGCTACTCCTCATCCCCGTACAATTTCTTCCTGAAAATAGCATCCGGAAATTTATACAGAATGAACATTCCGATAAATCCTAACGTGTAAATGATCAACATGCAAATGATGCTGACCATTGCGGTTGACCAGCCGACATAGCTGCTAATGACTGAAAGCACCAGGATCAGCATAGTGAAAATGACCGCATAACCAAGCAAGTAGGTGTGTTTCCCGAAGGTGAACAAGTTCTTATCTTTCACTAACTGATGGATTTCTTTAATGTTGAATTCATTCATTGCGCGGATCTGCGCATCCTTGTCAGACAGGTTATGCTGAACGACCAAGTCGGCGGCATAGTCCGTCAAATAGGATTTAAACTCTTGCGACTCTTCCGCGGAAAGATTCATCTTGTCCACATACTCTTCAATATCTCCATGCCGGATGGCAGTGGTCACGTTGTATTGGATATGAGAAATATAGTTCATAATCCCCCAGAGGGTAGCCAGACCGAAGGAAGTCCAATAGCCGGCTTGGAGAACGATCAGATTTTCATTCACTGAGGATCTGTCGATGTAAACCATCACGGCAAACAACAGCATGGAAGGGATGATTAACCGTTTATAGTTCAGTTGTCGCAGGTTAAACAGGGTATCTCGATATGCTTTCATAAGCGCCTCCTTAAATAAACCGATCAATCAAATTTCTGATTTCGATCCATTCTTTTCTTAACGTGTCGAGTTGAGCCTTCCCCTCTTCCGTTAGCGAGTAATACTTTCTTCGGCCTCCATTACTTTCCGTCCCCCAATAGGAATGTAGAATCCTTCTGCTTTCCAAGCGCTTCAAGGACAAGTATAGGGTGGGCTCGGGGATATCGAATTGTTTGCGGGATTTAAGCTTAATCGACCGTGAAATTTCGTAGCCGTAGTTGTCCGCCCCTTCTAACACGGATAAGATCAATAAGTCGACCATTCCTTTCATCATCTCAGTATTCAACGTTTTAACACCTCGCCATTATTACTTTTCATAACAAAGTACTTGTTTGAAAAAATACTGTGGTCTAAATACTTTGTTATACAATACCATTCTTTACTTTGTAATGCAATGTACTTTGCGTAATAAATTTTGATCGATCCAGATGGTTAATGGACATTCTGTTTCCTTTAGTGGATTCATGAGAAAGCTTTGTACAAAGTTTCTTTGTTATAATGGATGATATGGGATTATTCGCCGGCTGCGCTCGAATCAATTAAGTTCGTTCAATATGAATCCTTTGAAGAATAAGATATGAGCAAAAAGCGTTGTATTGAGTATATTACCTGTAAATTGGCTGGTGAATCTGAATGACCGAGAAATATTGGTTGGCGGTACAGTATCCTCTGAAAAGCGCAAAAGGCAGCCAACGTGACAACTGGTTAAGAGATAAAGTCATGGAATACTTAGAGATCTCCCTGGCAGATGCTAACTTAGGTTATGTGGATGGCTTTGATATGGGCAAATGCATCTCCGACCCGAATAAATGTGCTCTCAATATATTTTGCGTCATTACCGAAGAAGAACGGAGTATAGCCTTGGTGAAAAGAGTCTTAAGGGAGAGCAGGCTTGATTATACCCGTATCCAAATTGCCACGATGCCTCATGGAAAAGAAGATGAAACTTATACTTTGAAATATGCTCATAAGAAGGGGGTTACTGATTTTTCGTTATAGGATGGTTGTGTGCCCCCTGCAAGACGAACCATTTCCCCATCATACATCTCCTGAAGCCTTCGCGTGCCCATTGCAATGTTCTTCGGAGGCTTAATCTAATGTCGCCCATCCTAATATCTTCAAGTTACGCCTACTTCCGGTTCCTCTTGTTGAGAGTTTCGGATACCTCCGCGGACACAAGCGAGATAGGTGCATCGCCGCCGGAGTCTTCTTCTGAAGTGAGAACTACGGCGGCGGATAAGACGGCTTTGCAGATTCAAGCCGAACAGGACAACGTGCTGTTGCTGGATTATTGCGACCTGCACTCAACTGCTGCATTACGGATTGAAGGAGCATGATTTGTTCCCGAGCATTCAAACGTTGCCGCGGATATTGCGCAGGAACTGGTCGCCGAAGGTCTTGTTCCGGGGAGATCGCAGTAGGCTCCGACAGCTGCAGCGTCATACGTTTTGCTTTGACGACGTTGCTGCGGGTCACAATCTGCGAGACAAATTCGATATGGCCGCTGCCCTGCGATACGATGTTGTAATGCGCGTACACGATCGTGCCCGGCCCCGGCGTCTCCCTCCCTGTGGACGCCGGCGTTCGTTCGTTTAGACGACCGGCGCGCAACGGCGCCAAGGGCGGAGACGGTTCGAGCCGTCGCGGACGGCCGAGGAGCAGGGCGTGGTCATTCGCTCACCGCAGGCGTACGCCTTGCTCCACGCGTCAATGACGCTGCGGCTTCGTTTCGCAGTGCGGGCAGCTTGTCATCCCGGGCGTTCAGGACTCGGGCTGCTTCCTCAAGCCGGCGGCATACAACGGACCTTGCACCAGAATGGTTGTGAGGGTTCGCGCCATTTCCTCGGGTGACTCTTGCCTGCCGCTCTCCAGCCATTGTTGAATCACGCCGATGTGCGCCGATCCCACGTACGTAGCAAAATACTTTGCCGGAACGAGGCATTCTTCTTCATTGATCAGCACGTCCGTGCTTTTCCCCAGCATCGTCTCTTGCATGAATGCCTTGAGCTTGAGCTGAAAGGACATGTCTCCCTTTGGTCCCAATGCCGCGTTCATGAATCGGCTATGCTCGTTCATGAACGCGAAGAGGGCTGCAACGAACGGATAAATTGCCAATCGGGACGGTGACTGCTGCAGTTCCGTTTTCAACGATGGAAAAATTTTCTTCGCAATGTTCGACATCCCGATCATGATCTCTTCTTCGCACTTGGTCATCAGGTCGTATTTGTCCTGATAATGGGCGTAGAAAGTGCCCCGGTTGATTCTGGCCCGCGTCGTAATGTCTTTGACTGTAACCGCTTCGAACCCCTTCTCTTCGATCAATTCCACCAGCGCATCCCGAATCGCCAGTTTGCTGCGGACCACCCGCAGATCAGCCGTGTTCCCGATCATCCCAAACCCCCGATTCTCCTGAAAATTTTTCCAGACACCTTGGTCAGATGTGTTCGTTAACCGACACATTTGCCACTTTTGCACATTGAAGCCCTGCTTGCCCCACATCATAATAATCCACAAGGTGTTTATTAAATTATAAATCCGTAGTTGGGGAGGAGACAAGTTCTGTGTTATTCATGAAAAGGCGAAGAGTCATGTCTCTTGTTTTGTCTATCGTGTTGCTGCTTGTTGCGGCGGTTCCTTACGGTTCCGGGAAGGCCAATGCGGCGCAAACGGGAGTGGGAAGCGGAATCGTGAAAATCTCCGCGGGAACCTATCATTCGTTGGCGCTGAAGGGCGACGGCACCGTTGCCTCCTGGGGGTATAATGGTAGTCTTGGTCAATTGAACGTGCCGACCGGGCTAACCGGGGTCGAGTCGATCTCGGCGGGATGGTATCATTCGCTGGCGCTGAAGGAGGACGGCACCGTTGTCGCCTGGGGAATGGATACCCATGGTCAAATGAACGTACCGACCGGACTCTCCGGGGTGGCGGCGATCTCGGCGGGATGGTATCATTCGTTGGCGCTGAAAACGGACGGAACCGTTGTCGCTTGGGGAAATAATTTTTATGGTGAATCGGACGTGCCGGCCGGGCTAACCGGGGTCGTGGCGATCGCGGCGGGATGGAGTAATTCGCTGGCGCTGAAATCAGACGGCACTGTCGCCGCCTGGGGACGTAATTTTTCGGGGCAATCGAACGTGCCGGCCGGGCTTACCGGGGGCGTGGCGATCGCGGCGGGTTGGAATCATTCGTTGGCGCTGAAAGCGGACGGGACCGTCGTCGCCTGGGGAGATAATAGCGATGGTCAAACGACCGTGCCAGCCGGGCTAACCGGGGTCGTGTCGATCGCGGCGGGGGCGCATCATTCGCTCGCGTTGAAAGCGGACGGGACCGTCGTCGCCTGGGGAAACGCCTCGGGTGATGATAATTATGGTCAAACGGACGTGCCGGCCGGACTCTCCGGGGTGATGGCGATCGCGGCGGGAGCGGAACATTCGCTGGCGCTGAAAGCGGATGGCACCGTTGTCACATGGGGAGGTAATAGCGTTGGTCAAACGGACGTGCCGGCCGGGCTTGCCAAGCCGGTCAAGGGTGGCGCCGTCGCGGCGGGATCGATTCACTCGCTGGCGTTGAAGTCGGACGGCACCGTCGAAGCCTGGGGAGGCAGCGCGGGAGATGTCTGGGGAGACGGCGACCCGGACCTTGGTGAATTGACCGTGCCGGCGGGGCTTACCGGGGTGACGGCAATTGCAGCGGGAGCGTATCATTCGCTGGCGCTGACAGCGAACGGCACCGTTGTTGCCTGGGGAGATAACCGTGACGGTCAAGCGGACGTGCCCGGGCTCTCCGGCGCGAAGGCTGTCTCGGGGGGAACGCAACATTCGCTGGCGCTGACAGCGAATGGCACCGTTCTCGCTTGGGGAAGTGACTATTATGATCAAACGGACGTGCCGTCTGGACTCTCCGGGGTGGTGGCGATCGCGGCGGGAGGGTTTCATTCGCTGGCGTTGAAAGCCGACGGCACCGTCGAAGCCTGGGGAAGTAATACCCATGGCCAGACGGACGTGCCGGCCGGACTCTCCGGGGTGGTGGCAATCGCGGCGGGATCGACTCATTCGCTGGCGCTGAAAGCGGACGGGACCGTCGTCGCCTGGGGTGGTGATTTTCATGGTCAATCGTACGTGCCAGCCGGGCTTACCGGGGTGGTGGCGATCTCGGCGGGAGGACTTCATTCGCTGGCTCTGAAAGCGGACGGGACAGTCGTCGCCTGGGGTGACAATTTTAATCATCAATCGGCCGTGCCGGCCGAGCTTACCGGGGTGGTGGCGATCTCGGCGGGAGGGACTCTTTCGCTGGCACTGAAGTCGGACGGCACCGTCGTCGCTTGGGGAGCCGGCCCGGGAGATAGTGATTATTACGGTCAAACGAACGTGCCGGGCAATGACCGTCTGAGCGGCCTGACGGTACAGGAGGGCGATATAGACCCCGTGTTTTCCTCTTTGACCACCGAGTATACCCTCGATGGCCCGTCGGTATTGAGCGTGCATATTACGGCAACGCTGGCAGATCCGACATACGCCGAGCTGTATGTCGACAACAAGCCGCTAGCCAGCGGCAGCACGGCGACCGTAAACGTCTCGGGAGCAACGATGGTTATCCCTGTTCGGGTTGAACCGTATTTGAAGCCGCCTCGGACGTATACGATCACCGTGCATGGAGACGGAGCGCCTCCCGACGTTCAGTTCGCCGCGAACGGTCATGCGACGCCTTCGCAAACGGCGGAAAGCACCGTTACCGTGACGGATGCGGAAAGCGGCGTCGATGCGGCCTCGCTGCAATACGCCTGGACGCAAAGTACGGCTGTTCCCGCAGACGGCTGGACGACTTTTGCCAGCGGAGACACGTTGAGGCAGACAAGCGGAGACGGCAACTGGTACTTGCATATCCGCGCGCGGGATCTGGCCGGGAATGTCGCCGACGTAGTATCGAACGCGTTCGTGCTGGACAACACAGCGCCGGAGCTTACGCTCATCGGCAGCAATCCGATGAACATCCCGCAAGGCGGGACGTATACGGAACCGGGGGCGGTGGCGGCCGATGCAATCGACGGCGCGATTCCGGCCTCGTCCATCACGATTTCGGGCGCCGTGGACACGGCGCGCCTCGGAAATTATCCGGTCCAATATGCGGTCGAGGACCGTGCAGGCAATACCGCTACGGTAACTCGCGCCGTGTACGTGTACGACGGGGACGCGCCGGCGATTTATTTGAATGGCGCAAGTCCGATGACGGTGGAAGCGAACGGCCCGTTTGTCGATCCAGGCGCAACGGCGCAGGATGTGCAGGACGGCGACCTTTCCGCTTTGATCATCGTGACCGGAACGGTGGATTCGACGACCCTTGGCACTTATACGCTCTCCTATAACGTTTCCGATGCTGCAGGCAATGCGGCTGCGACCGTGACGCGCGCGGTCTATGTGCAAGATACGCAGCCTCCTGTTCTCGCGCTGCTCGGCGATCCCGTGATGAGCGTGCAGGCTGGCACTGCGTTTGCCGACCCCGGAGCGCAAGCGACCGATGACTATTACGGCGACATCTCCAGCCTCATTGTCGTGACAGGGACGGTAGATACAAGCCAGGCGGGCGAATATACGCTGCGATACAATGTGAAGGATCCCTCCGACAATGCCGCCGCGGAAGCGACGCGCACGGTGACGGTCACGGCTCGTAGCGGCTCTGGCGGCTCCGGAAATACGGGGAACTCGGGAACCTCGGGCGGCGAGCCTGCGTCCATCCGCCAGGTGAGCGTCAAAATCAACGGAGTGGTCAAGCGGGTGGGAGCATCGTACGAAACGTCCGGCGGACAACGCATCACCCGAATTTTCCCGACGGCGGAGCAATTGTCCGAAGCATGGACAACTAAGCCGAACAGCATTCGGATCGAAGCGCAAGACATCGGAGATTCGGTCAAGATGGACCTTCCGGCCGCTTCGCTGCTGCACGCGCTGGAGGTTCGTCCCGACGCCCTGTTGGAATGGAGCGTTAACGGAAACGGCTTGCGCATTCCGATCCACGTCCTGCAAGGCGTTCCGAAGGAAGCGACCGTTACCTTCGGGATAGCGGCGGCCGCGGGTTCCGTCGGCGACGCCGGGAACGGAGCGATCGCGACAGCGGGGGGAGAGCCGCTGCTCCCTCATCCGGTCGTCTTTTCTCTTCAGGCCAACGACGGCAGCAGCATCGATTGGGGCCGAACGTACGCGACTCTGACGGCCGCTCTGCCCGAACCGGCCAATCCGGATCAATCGGCTGCCGTACGCATCGACGCAAACGGGCGGATGCGGTTCGCGCCGGCTGTTTTCTCGAACGACGGGTCACCCCTGGCGACGATTCGTTCGCCTTATAGCGGCGCTTATTCGATCATCCGATCGGATCATTCGTTTGCGGATTTGAACGGGCATTGGGCGCAAAAGGATATCGTCCTGATGAAGAACAAGCTGCTTGTCGAAGGAAGAACGCAAGACCGATTTGTGCCGGACGATCTTATTAGCCGCGCCGAATTTGCCGCCATGCTCGTGCGCGCTCTCGGTCTGGACGACGAACCGGACGGTTCGACGCCTTTCCGGGACGTGGCGCCGGGAGCATGGTATGCGGGAGCCGTCCGGGCCGCTCATCGAGATCAGCTCATTGACGGTTTTGAGGACGGGACGTTCCGGCCGGAAGCTCCCATTACCCGCGAACAAATGGCGGTCATGATCGTCAGGGCGATGGAGTACGCCGGATATGCGCCGGATGCGAACGGGGCGACGACGAGAACGTTCGCCGACGAAGCGGACATCGCGCCATGGGCGGACGATGCGGTCGGTCGGCTGACCGGAGCCTCCATCATCCTCGGTGTGACCGAAACGAAGCTCGGTCCCCGGGAATATGCGTCCCGCGCGCAAGGAGCCGTCCAGTTGAAGCGGATGCTGAAGGCGATGCAATTTATTAATCCGTAGGGCAGGGGATAACTTCCTAACGGACCACATAGAAACACTGACCCATGGGGTCGGAGTTCAGGTTTTCTCGGCAGTCTGACACCCATCATTGGGTGTTTTTTTCTTTTCTGAAAGGGAAGAAGAGAAGAGCCTAGCAAAAGCCGGAAACCAACAGACCGCCCAACCGTATTAGCACTAAAAGGAGTGATTCCATTGCAACTCGTGCTGGACAAGATCGCGAAGCGCTTCAATGAGAAGCAGGTGCTTCAGGATGTGGAGCATCGATTCGAGAAGGGGAAAATCTACGGGCTGCTGGGACGGAACGGAGCGGGCAAAACGACGCTGTTCAATTGCTTAAGCGGCGAGCTGAAGGTGGACGGCGGACAAGCCTTATTGGAGACGGACGGCGAGAAGCGCGAGCTGCGCGAACAGGACGTGGGTTACGTCTACTCGCTGCCGATTCTGCCGGAGTTTCTGACAGGCTATGAATTCGTGAAGTTCTTCATCGATATTAACCGCCGCCAGAACGTGCCGATCGACCGAACGATCGACCAATATTTCGACATGATGAGCATGGCGGAGGAAGAGCGGCATCGTCTCATTAAAGGGTATTCCCACGGCATGAAGAACAAGCTGCAGATGCTGCTCTTCCTGATCACGAAGCCGCCGGTCATTCTTCTGGACGAACCGCTTACTTCCTTCGACGTCATTGTGGCGCTGGAGATGAAGAAGCTGCTCCGCGAGATGAAGCATAACCATATCCTCATTTTCTCGACCCATATTTTGCAGCTGGCATCCGACCTTTGCGATGAACTGGTCATTTTGAACCGCGGCCGGTTGTCGTCGGTTTCCCCCGAGCTGTTGCGCAGTCCGGAGTTCGAGCAGAGCATCGTCGAGCTGCTGAAGGATGAGAGCCATGCTGAGGATTCTTAGTACGCTGTTGGCGATTCGGACGTCTTCGGCGATCAATTTGTTTTTCTATTACCTCCAGAAGCTGCCGCTGGTCGGCAAGGCGATCAAGAGCACGGTTTATGCGAAAACGGATCTGAAGCGCTCGGTCTCCGCCCTCGTTTTTGCCGTACTGCTGCTCTGGAGCCCTGTGTCCAAGCTGCTCTACCTCTATGTTCTTGTCTATTTGCCGGTGACGGCTGCGAACGAAATGTCGCACGCCGATGAGCCGCTCCAGCTGTTCATACATATATTTGCAGTCATCAGCTTCCTAGTCGCAGGAGTCAGCAGCGCCAACGTGCTGGAACCTAAGCGGGAGAAGTATGTAGCAGTGAGGCTGATGCGAATGTCGCCTCAGCTGTATATGCATGCCGCCTTGTCCTACCGCTACATCGTATTTCTGGTCGGTTATATCCCGGCTCTGCTCGTATTCGTGCTGCTTCTGGAAGGTACGGTGCTGCAGGCGGTAATGCTGGCGGTTTCCGTGGCGGCGTGGAGAGTGCTGTGCGAATATGTTCATCTCAAGCTGTTCGAGAAGACGGGGATCGTGCTGGTCAAGCAGTTGGCCGTCGTATGGCTCGTCATCGGTGCAGGCTATATCGCTGCGTATTTGCCGCTCTTCCTGGAGAAGTTCCCGACAGTCGAGCCGGTTCTTATGCATTGGGGAGTGCAGCTGTTGATCGCTGCGCTGGGAGCGTGGGCCGCCGTTCAGCTTGCAAGATATCGTCATTTCCGCGAAGCTGTAGAGGCCGCAACCAAGCGGGACGATCCTTACTTGAACGTTAGAGGTATGGTTGCAGATGCCCAAAAGACGAGTGTTCAAGCCAAGGAGAGCGATTACTCCGAGGAAGCCTTGCGGCAGGAGCCCGTTAACAGCAAAGAGGGCTATGCCTATCTGAACGAGATTTTCTTCACAAGGCACCGCAGCTTGGTCAGCCGTCCGTTCCGCAAGCGACTCGCAATTATTGCTGCTGCCGGAATCGTCGGATCGATCGCGATGTTCGTCATGGGGCGTATACAGCCGGAGTTCCTGCAGTTGGAGCTGAAGATGCTGTTCGCCTTCTTGCCCATCGCGTTGAGTTTCCTGACGGTAGGCGAAACGACATGCAAGGCGATGTTCTACCATTGCGATATCAGCTTGACCCGATACAGCTTCTATCGAAGCGCGGCCTACGAGCATTTCTTGATCCGGCTGCGCAAAATGATCGGCCAGAATTTGTGGATTGCAGCAGCGCTAGGAGGCGCGCTGACGTTGGCGACCTTCGCTGCGGGCGGGAATATTCTGCAATGGGATGCCGTGCTGTTGTGGCTCAGTATTGCTGCGATTGCCGTCTTCTTTACTCTCCATCACCTGTTTCTCTATTATATTTTTCAACCGTATTCCACGGATTTGAACATGAAAAATCCACTCTACTTCGTCGTGGCTATGGCCGTGTCGGCTGTCTGCGGGTTCGCGGTCTTCTTCCCGATTCCGCCGGCCGTCTTCACGAGCGTCGTCATAGCGATTGTCATCGTTTATTTTGCGGTTGCGATCGCAGCCGTTCGCAAGTATGCGCATAAGACGTTTAGAGTGAGGTAGGGGATCGATCCATAGACATATACGCGTTAAGAACAGCCGAACCGTTCGGGCTGTTCTTTTTTTTGCTCTGATAGTCGGATTAGTTCGAAGCGGTGCAAAAAGTGCGAAGGGAAAGCTTCGGAAAAGTGCGCATTTGTGAGCGAATTTGCGATTTACGACGTTCGCCGGGCGATGGTAAGTTGAGTCCATTCGGAGCTGCGCGCTCAGACAATAAGGAGGTGGGGACTTTGACGAGGTTAGCGCGATTATACAAGAACGGCGCACTATTGGTGATGACGCTTCCGGGCCTGCTGCTGCTGTTGGCCCTTCATTATTTGCCGATCGGCGGGATCCTGATCGCCTTTAAGAATTACAGCTTATCGGGCGGCAGCTTCTTTCGGAACTTCGCGAACAGCCCTTGGATCGGTTTCGATAACTTCGAGTTTTTTCTGAATACGCCGGATGCTTTCATTATTACGCGCAACACGATCCTCTACAATCTGGTGTTCATTTTTCTGGGGACGGCGATTTCCGTCTTCCTGGCCGTGGCGTTCAATGAGCTTCGAAACAGGCGGATGGCGAAGATTTATCAGACCACGATTTTACTGCCGTATTTCCTCTCCTGGATCGCGGTGAGCTATTTGTTTTTCGGCTTCCTCAGCGCAGACAAGGGGATTTTGAACCAACTGGTGTTCGAACCGCTGGGCCACGAGGGAGTCGATTGGTACAACAGAAGCGTCTACTGGCCCTATATTCTCGTGTTCGCCAATGTATGGAAGTACGCGGGTTACAACTGCATTATTTATCTCGCGGCGATTATCGGGATCGACAACGATTACTATGAAGCGGCGGCGCTGGACGGGGCGAGCAAATGGCAGCAGATCCGGCATATTACGATCCCCTCCCTGTCGACGGTCATTACGCTGTTGGTGCTTCTTGGCATCGGGCGCATGTTTTTCGCCGACTTCGGTTTGTTCTATCAAGTGCCGATGAATTCGGGCGCGATCTTCGATGTCACGAATGTCATCGATACGTTCGTCTACCGTGCGCTGATCAACAGCGGCGATATCGGGATGTCCTCGGCGGCCAGCACCTTTCAGGCCTTTGTCGGATTCATACTCGTAGTGTTGTCCAACTGGATTGTCAAGAGAATCGATTCGGAGAAAGCGATCTTCTAGGAGGAACCCCATGAAAGTCTCATACAGAGGCAATGCCATATCGCAGACGGCGAATACCGCCATTCACGCGATCTTCATCGTCATCGGCTTATCGTGCGTCGTGCCGCTTCTGCTGGTAATCGCCGTTTCCTTCTCAGACGAACAGACCATAGCCGCGAACGGATACCGGTTCCTGCCCGAGAAGCTGTCGCTGGACGCTTACCGCTACCTGTGGCAGGAGGGGCGCACGATTTTGAACGCCTATGCGGTCACGATCTTTACTACCGTGGTGGGAACGGTACTCAGCCTGGCGGTCATCTCGACCTTCGCCTACCCGCTGACGAGGAAGGACTTCTCCTATCGGAAGCTCTTTCTATTCCTTGTCGTATTCACGCTGCTGTTTAACGGCGGACTCGTGCCCTGGTATCTGGTAACGACGCAAGTGCTGCATCTCAAGAACAACATATGGGCGCTAATCGTTCCCCATCTGTTCAACGGATGGTATGTGATGATCATGAAAACGTATTTCCAGACGACGATCCCGGATCCGGTGCTCGAATCGGCCAAGATCGACGGCGCAGGCGAATTCCGTACGTTCTTGACGATCGTCCTGCCGTTGTCTCTCCCAGGGCTCGCGACAATCGGATTGTTCAGCGCGATCGTGTTCTGGAACGATTGGTGGCTGCCGCTCATGCTGATCACGAACGATAAGCTGCTCAACATGCAGTATTTGATGTACAAAGCGCTGAGCTTCGCGGATTACTTGTCCAACGCCAGCGGCCAGAATTACGGCTCGATTATGCAGCTGTCGCCCCCTGCCTTAACGTTCCGGATGGCGCTTGCGGTCGTCGGGATCGGACCGATCGTGCTCGCTTATCCGTTCTTCCAAAAATACTTCGTGCAAGGGTTGACGGTAGGCGCTGTTAAAGGCTAACCCCAGTTATACTGGTTAGTATATAGAAAATTTCAGGAGGTTATCGCAAATGGGAATGGTCAAAAAATGGGCTGCGCTGGGCATGACGACGATTATGGGATTGTCGTTGGCTCTGGCCGGCTGCAGCACGGCGGGCAAGGAGACGTCGGGGACCGGCTCAACGCCCGGCACGACGACGGAGCCAACCGGCACAGAGGCTCAGAAGCTGGATCCGTACGTCATCGACTGGTACATCATCGGCACGTCGCCGCAGCCAGACAATGAGCTGGTCGAGGCGGAAATCAACAAAATCGTACAGCCTCGCATCAATGCGACGGTGAAGATGCACATCATCCCGTTCGGCGATTACGATTCCAAGATGACGGCGCTGCTCGCTACGGGCGAAAAGGTGGACCTCATGTTCACCTCCAACGGGAACATGAACTACAGCAACTTGATCGCCAAAGGCGGACTGGTCGATCTGACCGATAAGCTCGACGAGCTGGCTCCCGAGGCCAAGGCGCTTCTGTCGGAAGGATTCCTGCAAGCCAGCACGATCAAGGGTAAGATCTATACATTGGCCGCGTATAAGGAGAAGGGCGCTTGGCTGGGCTTCATCGCGAATCAAGCCCTGATGGAGAAATACAACATCGACATCAAGAGCATCAACAGTCTGGAGGACATGGAACCGGCTCTTCGAATCCTGAAGGAGAACGAACCGACGATCACGCCGATCCTGGCTTCGGGAGGCGGAAGGATTCCGTATGTCGTTAACCGTCATCTCTGGAACGTATCCCCGGTGCAATCGATCGTGCTGAAGAAAGATGGAAGCGAATACACGTTGGTGGCGGACGAGCCGGAGTACGTCGCTTCGCTGCAGACGCTCCACCGTTATTTCCAGGCCGGCTATCTTCGGAAGGACTCGGCGGTCATGAAGATTACCAAAGACGACTATCCCAAGAGCGCCTTCGCCTTTGCACAGCTGAAGCCTTATGTGGATGTCCAGGTTTCGAACCAGTATGGGGTGCCGTTCATCTACCACCATTTCGGCAAGCCGATCACGACGACCAACGATCTGGTCGGCTCGATGATGGGTATCCCGACCACCTCCAAAGATCCGGACCGCGTCCTGATGTTCTACAACATGATGTACCACGACGAAGAACTGATCAATCTGGTTGGCCGCGGCATTGAGGGCAAGCACTATATGAAGAAGGACGACAAGCGGATCGAGTTTCCTCCGGGTACGGATAACGGCGCGAAATCCGGTTATAATCCCGGAACGACCTGGGCTTACGGGAACCAGTACTTGACGTACCTCGTGCCGGGAGAGCCGGACGACATCTGGGAGCAATTCAAAGTATTCAACAGCGAATCCGAAGCCGTGCCCAACCTGGGCTTCAACTTCGACAGCTCCGAACTCAAAACTGAGATCGCGGCGATCAAGAACGTGGAGAACGAATTCCGACCGACGCTGGAGACCGGTTCGGTCAACCCGGACGAGAACCTGCCCAAATTCAAGGATAAGCTGAAAGCAGCAGGAATTGACAGGGTACTTCAAGAAATCAACAAGCAGTATGCCGAGTGGAAAGCGGAGAATAAAAAGTAAGCGCAAACAAACGATGGAGAGGCTTGCCGTTCGGGGGAACGGCAGCCTCCGATCGAGGGATAATCGAGCCGGAGGGATGATGGGCGATGTTGAAATGGGTGCCGGAGAAACACTTTTTTTCAAGCTTGCTCCTTTATTTCTCCACGCTCGTATCGCTGGTGATATTGACGGTCTCGTACATCCTGTATGTGCAGTTCGTGGACATCGAAAAACACAATATTTTCGAACGCGGCGAGGAATCGTTGTCCCAGATCAGCACGACGGCCGACAGTATGCTCGAGAACGTCAAGATGGCGGTCTCCCAAATTCTTCTCGACAAAGAAATCACCCGCGTCTTCTATTTGTCTGAAACCGAGCCGCAGGAGATGCAACGAATCGGGGAACGGCTCCACCTGATCGGGTCGATGCCGTTCCTCCACTCTGTCTACCTGTACAACAGCAAGATGGATCTGTTCTACACGAACCAACAGATGCTGATTCCCAGCTCCGGCTTCCATGATCAAGGAATCGTGGAGCTGTTGAAGACGTTCGAGCCTTCGCAAAATTTCAAGCCGATCACGCGCAGGATCCCGAATTCGACTCATTTTGCCAATATGGATTACAACGTTTACACCTTCATTTATACCGAATCGATGGGCCCTGACAGCAGGAATTCGATCGTATTGAACATTACAGACAGCTGGATGATTAACGCGATCTCCTCGTTGGATAAGAGCCAAGAGGGCGGCATCTTCATCATGGATTCGGGCGGTGTGCTCGTCAGCAGCGTCTACAAGGACCGAACGCTGAGCAACGTTCGCAGGCAGGAGTTCGCTCAAACGTTCTTGCAGTCGGAAGACATATCGGGACATTTCATCGGGGAAGTGGACGGCGCTCGTTCTCTCGTCACCTATGCTTCTTCGGAAGCGTTGGGATGGAAATTCGTGAGATATATGCCTTATCGGGATGCGATTCAGGAGGTTAGCCGGATTCGGGGGACCACGATTCTGGTTGCGCTTGCGGTATTCCTGGCGGGGCTTGCGCTTGCTTATGCGACCTCCCGAAGGCTGAACCGGCCCGTGGAGCATCTGACCGAGAAGCTGCTGCGTCAGAGCGATACGATCCGGGAGCATTCTTACAAAGGCAAGCAAGAGACGATGCGCAGGCTTCTGGCTGCGGAAGAGACGGAATTGCAGCACGGGGTCAAGAGGAAGCTGGCGGAGTTTGGATGCAAGCTGCCCCCGGAGGGGCCTGTTCGGATGCTTCTGTTGATGGTGGACCAAGCCAAAGCGTTTGCGTCGCAGTACAACTTACGCGATCGGGAACTGCTCAGATTTGGCATTATGAATATAGCCGCAGAAGTGATAGAGGGACGGGCAAGGTGCGAAACGATCGATGCGAACGAGGATCACCTGGTCGTCCTCTTCCGCGATGATGGAAATCAGGATCTCGAAGCGTGGGCGCGGGAGATCCGGCAGAACGTCCGCGATCACCTTAAGCTGTCCGTGACGGCCGTATTCAGCCCCCGGGGCTCGCGCTTAGCGGAAGCGGGAAGTCTATATCATGCTTGCCGCGAGGCCGCGGCCTACAGGGTGTTCGCAGGCTGGGGAGCGGTTCTGTACGCCGAGCGGACCGAACAACTGGAGGCGGTTGCCTACCGGTACCCGGTCCAAAAGGAAGAGCAAATGACGGACGCCTTGATGCTGGGTCACATGGGGGAAGTCCGGAGCCTTTGTCTGTCCATTCTGGACTCGACGGCGGGAAGCTCCTACCGAAACTTGCATTTGACGATGTCCCGCCTGTTCTTCGCCATTCATATGGTGGCGGATACGCTGGAGAAAGCGTCGGGCTTCGGCTTCGACGTCCGCTTCCATGAGCTGTTCGCCGAGTTGTCCGAGCTGGAACGGCTGGAGGACATGAAGATGAAGTTCTCGGAGCTCTTCCATCATATGGAGAGACGGATGAACGAGAAGAAGAATGCGAAGTACGATGAACTGATGAACCGAATTACCGAAATGATCGACAACCAATTCATGAATGAGGACCTGGGCTTGGACAGCATCGCCGACGCGCTGAACATGTCCCCGGTCTACCTCGGCCGTCTGATCAAGAAGTATACCTCCAAGTCTGTGGTCGATTACATCAACGAGGTACGAATCGAGAAGGCGGCGGGCATGCTGCGCGATTCGGATAAATTGATCGCCGCGATCGCCCGCGATACCGGGTTTACCGGCAACAGCTATTTTGGGCGCGTTTTCAAAAAATACAAGGGCATCACGCCGAACGAGTATCGGCTGCAGTCGAGAAATTCAGCGCAAGAGATGGAGGAAGCGGAATGAAACCGGATAGGCTGATCTATACCTATGTAAGCAGGCCTCCCATTACGAAACCTCCTGGGGAAACGGGACGCCTATAGAGGGCGTAGAGCGGACGGCCGCGACGGCTCATCGACACGATATTCCAGTAACCTGGATCGTGAACAGCGGATCGATCAAGGTGCTGGGCGAGCGGATTCGGGAGTGGCATGAAGCATACGGCGACGACGTGATCTTGAAATGTCCGAACTATTACAGAGACGCCGGGCACTCGAAGGAAAAGCTCAAAGAGCTTCTGGAGCGGGAGTGGAAGATGCTTCAAGACGCGTTTCCTTGGGCGGAAACCCGAATCCTGCTCGAAAACGTTGATTCTGGAGCGCAACGGCGACGCTTATCCATGCGACTTCTATATCCATCCCGATTGGAAGCTCGGCAATGCGGGGACGGATTCGCTTACGGATCTTGTCGCTCATCCGCTGTACGGCGATTTTTTGAAGCTGAAATCCAAGCTGCCCGATGCATGCCAAGCATGTCCGTGGCTGGAGCTGTGCTTCGGGGGTTGTCCGCGAAACCGGCGGTGGAACGAGGCGACAACGGAATCGACAACGGATTATTTTTGCCGCAGCTATCGCCAGATTTATGCGTATGCTCATGACAGAATGGCGGAGCTTGGAGTTCGGCTTCGCCGGCAACTGTACGAGCAAGGAGCCGCGCTTCAGTATAACGGGAAGAGACCGGGGAGAAATGAGCTGTGCGCTTGCGGCAGCGGCAGGAAGTACAAGGATTGCTGCATTGGACAGCAAAAATAAGCGCTTGTAAAATGAATATCTAGAAGAAGCGGAGTGGATCGGCTGCAGAGGGAGAGAGAGTATGGATTGGGAGGCCCACGTCGAGCGTTGGAGTCGAGCCGCCGTCAGGCTGCTGGATATTCGACAGTTTCGTGCTGAGAATGGAACCGTGCCTGATCGCTATCCAGCGCATACGGGCTTTTTCGTAGTTACTACCCGTGGAGAGGCGAGAGTGAGTCTGTCGGGAACCGTCTATCGAACCCGCTCGCCCTACATTTTGCACGGAGGGAAGGATGCAGAGCTGGGCTTTATACCGTTGGGAGATGAATTCACCTGCTATTTGATTTTGTATAAAGCCGATTGTGAGTCGCCGGAGGACGGAGAAAGCTTCCATGTGCCGTATGCATTCGCTCCTCATGCGTTGCTGCCTTTGCAGGAAAAGTGCCAGACGATGCAGCGCCTATGGCAGCAAGGAGCTCCAATGGACAGGCTGCAGGCGCAGTCCGTCTTTTTTCCGTTCGTCTACGAGGTCATGCGGCAAATCCGCAAGTCGGCAACCGAAGGCGGAAGGCCGAATCTGGTAACCGAAGCGATTCACTATATTCAAGAGCATTACAAGGAATCGATTACTGCCGAGGAATTGGCCGGGATCTACGATTGCAGCGCAAGCTACTTGGCTCGCTTGTTCAAAAACCAGCTGGCAGTCGGTCCGATCGAATATCTGATTCATGTACGCATTCACAAAGCGAAGCAATTTCTGCTGAAATCGGAGGCTCGTATCCAGGAAATAGCGAGCAGCGTGGGTTATGCTGATGTCTATTATTTCAGCCGCTTGTTCAAGAAGCATACCGGATGTTCTCCGCTCCAGTATCGGGAGGACCACAGGCAGGCGGTTCAGCATAATCCATTGCGTCGGTTAAAATCGTCTATTGTATCCCCATTGCCTGCTTCCCATAATGAGAATGAGATTTATTATCAATGGGATGAGGAAGGGGACACATCGATGTTCGGATTTTCAAGACCAGCGGTCGGAGCCAAGATGCTGCTATGCACAGCTTTGCTTTTGAGCGCATGCCAGGCAGGCGGCAATACAGAGACTCCGGCCTCCCAACCTGCTTCAACGAATGCCGCGGAGGAGAGCGGCACAGCGGAAACAACTCGTATTTACGAGCATCTGAAGGGCCAGACGGAAATTCCCGTGAAGCCTCAGCGCGTCGTCAGTCTGTTTCACTTGGGAGAACTGATGGCGATTGGAGTAAAACCGGTAGGAGCTACTACCTACATTCTGAATAATCCGCTGATAGGCGATACGTCAGATATTGCGGATGTCGGAGTGCCGCCCGATGCGGAGAAGATTCTGTCCCTGGAGCCCGACCTGATTATTACGACGGCGCCGTTCGCCGAGGTAGTCGAGGGCGGTTATGATGCGCTGAGCCAGATCGCGCCGACAATTGTTGTGGAGCAGTACAACGATCCGATCAAGGACGTTGAAATGTTCGGCGATATTCTCGGCAAGCAGGAGGAAGCGCGACAATGGAACGAGGCATTCGCGACCAAGATTGCCGAATACAAGGACAAGATTAGCCCGCTGATCAAATCCGACGAAACTTTCTCGATATTGAATGTGCGTCCCGGCTCGCTATTTGTTTACGGCGACACGAATATGGGAGGCAACATTATTTACAAGTATTTAGGCTTGAAGCCGAACGAGAAAGTCAAGACGGACGTCATTAACGGCGAAACCTGGGAGATATCCGCCGAGGTGCTCACTGATTTCATAGGCGACCATTTGTTGTTGGCCGTGAATGAAGGCGCGGAGGAAGATTTGAAGGGAGTGGACAAGTTTATTCAAAATTCTCCGGCAGGGAAAGCCGGGAACGTCTACAACATCGATTTCAATCAATTCCTGTTCAGCGATCCGATTTCAGTAGAACAGCAGTTGGATATTATCGCGGGTTTGCTGGTTGAAAACAACAAGTAGGGATTGCAGCAGCCTCAAGCGCTTGGCGGCGAATACCGTTTTATAAGCACGTTTCGAGCATGACGGTCTATCGGACCGCTCATGCTTTTTATATATGAATTTTTTTGAAAATCTTGCAGTTATACGTTTTTACGCAGTAAAATTGAAAGGCGGTTTGACGAGATAAAGAAAAGAGGAACTTAAGTGGGAGTAGTTTCTAAACAAGCTTTAATCAGAAAAAAGATCATGAAGGCAGTTACCGTGATTGTTGGCGGTTTTATTACGGCTTATGGCTTGGAAGCGGTGCTTATCCCCAACAACGTATCGGATGGAGGCGTGACCGGCCTAAGCATCGTCGGCTCGCAATGGACGGGCTTGCCCTTGGCGCTGCTGCTCGCACTGATCAATATTCCTTTTATTTTCTTGGGTTATAAGCAGATTGGCAGAAGCTTTGCGATTTATTCCGTGCTTGGCATTGCATCGCTTGCGATCGGTACGACGGTGATGCATCATATCCCGACGATTGTTAAGGGAGATACGCTATTAATTACCGTCGTCGGCGGTATTATTATCGGTTTCGGCATGGGGCTGGCGCTGCGCAACGGCGGCGCTTTGGACGGGATCGACATGCTGGCCGTATTGCTGTCCAGAAGGCTGCCGTTCGGAACGAGCGATCTCATTTTATTCCTGAACCTGTTCGTATTCATGGTCGTCTCGACGGTGTTCGGGCTTCAAGGGGCTATCTTGTCGGGGATTGCTTATTTTATCGCTGCCAAGGTCATTCATATCGTGGAAGAAGGATTCAGCGGCTCCAAAACGTATAAAATCATTACGAGCCAGGCGGAAGAGATGATCGAGACGATTCGCGATCGATTGGGTCGAAGCTCGACCTACACGTTCGTCCACGGCGGCTATTCCAACGAGCAATTCAAAGAAATCACCTGCGTAATCAACCGGCTTGAGGAAAGCAAGATGAGGGAAATTATTAACGAGGTCGACGATAAGGCCTTTATTATTGTATATGACATAGCGGAAGTGAAGGGCGGCAGCTTCCGTAAGCACAATATCCATTAGATGGAATCTGGCAAAAGCTAAACTTCGACCTGCGCGGTCGGAGTTTTTTGTGGGCCGAAGCAGTTCTCCGTTTCTTCTGTTGTGCGATCCCCACCTGAACGCAGCGAGGCTGTACGAGTTTGATGTGTTCGGTTCGCTCACACAGCGGCCTCTGGGCTATTGGCGTTGAACGGAAGAGTCTTCCCGATTGCCAGAGTCGGTAGTCGAGATGAAATCGAGAACCCGTCGATTGAATTCGTGCGGCTCCTCTACAAAAGGAAGGTGGCCGCAATCCCGCATGATCGTTTTGGTCGACAGCCTTAAGCTCGCATGCAAGGTTTCCGCTGTTCGTATGTTAAATGGATGCTCCCGATCCGAAGTAACGATAAGGGTCGGAATACGAATCTCTCCCAACCGGCGGATGGCGTAAGGTCGAATAGCGACGGGCAGGGTCGGGGAGAATCGACAGAAGTTGCTTTCGTTTCTAACATTGCGAAGGACGTTGCTCCGAGCTTCTTCTTTTCTCAAAGGGGGAAAGAAGTACTGCCAGAAACGATTCGCGATGAAGGACTCAATAGCGGCTTGATGTCCTTTTGTCCGAACATTAATATAATTTCTAATGCCTTGCCATGTCATGCTAAGGGGGTAACGATTACCGTTAACGGAAGGCGACACCAGGATAAGGGCTCGAATAAGATGGGGATAGGTGAGAGCGAAGTCTATCGCAACGCCGCCACCGGACGAAGAACCGATTAGCGTGAGAGAATGCAGCTTTAGGGCATCGACCAGGGCTTTCAAATCGTCTACATTCGAGAATGAAGCTTTGGGCGTGCTGGACAAGCCGTATCCGCGCAGGTCGCAAAGAACGAGTTTATGATCTCGGGATAAAGCGTCAATCTGCTCGCTCCAGATTCGGTGATCGTTGAAGTTTCCATGCAATAACACAATCGGCTCCCCGTTTCCGACAACCGTATAAAAAATGCGTCCATCCTCTACCGTTAAATAGTTCCGAATCATAACGCTCTCCCTTTGCGGCTGCTTCACAGACTGTCTGCATGGTGCAGGTTGTCTTCTATAAGGGCTCTCAGCACTTCGGATATCGAGTAATCGCCCTTGCGGCAGCACCGGTCGATCTCTTCCCAGTATTCCTGGGGCAAGGTTAGCGAAATTTTGCGAGTGATTCCGATTGGTTTGCGGCCTGCGCCGTTTCGGGCGCCGCCTCTGCGACCGGCAAGGAGCCCCTGATCTTTGTTCTTCTTCAGTTCCACCGTCTCATCACCCCGTCTTATCATTTCACATCCTCATTTCTCGGTCAATTGATGCTACTTTTTTCAAAATCAAGATGGTGCTGGGAAAACGGTTGTCGCAGAGATCCTTCTGTGATGATTGCTTTTTTGCAATAAAAACCATTTTGTAATATGACAAAAATACAGACTAAGTTCACTATTTGCCCCTGTTTCTTTGTACTATAGTAGTTCCTATGGCAGATGGAAAGGATGGAAGAAAGGTGACAGGGACAAGCAGAAAGTTAGCGATCGCGATCTTGATTATTCTTTTTACTATAGGTCTGATTCCAGGGAAGCTCGGCGCGGGCATTGGCGGCATATCGAACGTTGCGGCGGCTGCAAACGTCTTCAGTCAGGACGGGATCGGATATAGCGGACCTGTGGCCGGAAATGAAGTGGCGGGGAACGCTTTTACGGGATATCGAAGTTGGCCCAACGGATTTACAATAGGATCCTCCGCCTTCGTTGGAGGCGTCTATGACGACACGAGCATATGGATGATCCCGTTTGCGGCCGACCGTCTGATGAAGATCGGAGCTAGCTCCGATCTAAGAGGTCTGACGCTTAGCTCAGGAACGTTGTCGCCGGTGTTCAACGCGGAGACGACGAGCTACACGGCAAGTGTCGGGAACGAAGTGACGAGCATCGACGTTACGCCGACGACGGCAATCGAGCTGCCGGTCACGATTCGCGATTTTTCCGTGCAGGCTCCGAACAGCCATTCTGATTTCGGTAAAACCGGCTTCGGCCCTGAATCGGGTATCGTGAGACCGACGTTGGCTGCGGACCGAACCCCGGAGTTCAATGCTTCGCTCTCGGGACAAGTCGCAAGCGCGAATTCTTTCTACCAATGGTTCCATGACGACGATTCGGTGAACCAGAGAAAGGATACTACGCTTACGCTGATCAGGAACGCAGGAAGCGGCGATTATGAGTTCATTAATCCGACTTATGGTGCTTCCGGAAAGGGTTTCTATCCAATCGACGGGGAGCTGTGGGGGAACGAGGGAAGGGACGGGAATGGGAATGAGCGTAACTTCGATTTTACGCTGGAGGCCCACAGTCAATTCGTCTACCAGGCAGGACAAGGTCAGCGGATGATGCTTGTCACCGACGATGACACCTGGCTGTTCATTAACGGAAAGCTGGCTCTCGATTTAGGCGGAGTACGGGGCGCTACGACCGGCATCGTGTGGCTGGATGGTATGGCAACAACGTTGGGCCTGGTCTCCGATCAAGCTTATGCCATCGATATCTTCCATGCGGATAGAGGGCCGTCGATACGTTAAAGCCGATCATTACACTTAACGGGGCGGCCTCCGTTCAGGTCGTTGCAGGAACAAGCTTCACGGATCCGGGCGCAACGGCTCTGGATAACGGAAGCATAGATCTCACATCGTCAATCGTCGTGTCCGGGGATACGGTGAATACGAGCGTTGTCGGCAGCTATACGGTAAATTACGACGTTACTGATCTCGCCGGCAATTCGGCAGATCGGCTAAGCCGCATCGTAACGGTCGTTGCGCCGTCGTCTGGGGGTTCGTCGCCGTCTGGCGGTTCTCCGTCTTCTACCGCTTCCAGCAACGCAGGGCTGAAGTCGCTAACGTTATCGGCTGGCGAAGAGGGCATGCTGAAGCTAAAGCCGGAGTTCCGGACGGATGTATTTACCTACGAGGCCGACACGAATGCGGCTCAGATCGTCGTCGGCACAGCAACGGATCACGGGGCTGCGAAGACAACGTATCGGCTGAACGGACAAATCGCAGCCGCGGGCACGAAAGCGGATTTGATCGTGGGTAAGAATGAGTTGATTATCCAAGTTCAAGCAGAGGATGGCACGACTCGCACGTATACGGTAAATATCAATCGCAGCTCTCAAGCTGAAGTGCCGGCGTATAGCGACACGGCGAGACACTGGGCAGCGCGGCAGATCGAGCAAGCGTCGCGATTGGGCATTGTCAGTGGATACGCGGATGGTTCGTTCGCTCCGAACAAGTCCGTCTCGCGCGCTGAATTTCTGGTGATGCTGATGAACGCATTGCAGCCGCAGACGAACGGCATCGAGTTGGAATTTGCCGATGCAGGCAGCATTGGAGCCTGGGCGCGCAGCGCCGTGGCACAAGCGCTGCAGGCGGGTATCGTAACGGGGTACGGAGACGGGACTTTCCGTCCGCATGCTGAGATTACGCGTTCCGAGATGGCGGTCATGATCGCGAGGACGCTCGGATTGTCGGCTAAAGGGAATGCAAGCGATACCGGCTTCGCGGACGATCGGGACATTCCGGCTTGGGCCAAGGAGGCAATCGCGGAGCTGAAGCAGCTCGGCGTCGTCAACGGCAAAGGCGCGAACAGTTTCGATTCCGCGGGATTGTCGACCCGGGCAGAGGCCGTGACGGTTGTCTTGAACATGTTGGAGCAGTTAAATAAGTAGGTTACGAGCATGAGCGGTCTGTCGGGACCGTTCATGCCTTTTATGTATGTGCGGCAGAATGCGTCCAATCGCGTGAGGAGATCGGCACCGTCGACAAAGTCGTGCTTGGATGGCTGCAAAAGAGGGGAGCTGACGTAACGCCGGCTCGGTAACGAGCGGCTATTCGATGTTTAGAAAATGTTTAGAGTGACTAGTATAGTTTATGTTTATGATTAGCGCGAAAAATGACTATTTTTGTCGAATGAGAGGAGGAAATGTGAGAAGCCGCAAAGCAAGATTCGTATCGAATACATCCTTGACCATCACATCGATAGAGGAGAACCAAGAATATGAAAAACATCTTTCAGAAACTACTTGCATCGTTATTAATTATGGCGCTCATGTGGCCAGCCGGATTCAACGGCGTATTGGCTGCCGATGATCTCGCTTCAATGCCCGGGGATGCGCGACAGTTGCTTGGGGCGGTTACAATGGCCGACGGCAAGGTGATGGTAATCGGGGGGAACAATGGGATTAACCATTTGACCTCAACTCTGATCTATGATCCTGCAACCAATACATGGTCTTCGGGCACTTCCCTGCCCAAACCTATTTTCAGCCATGCTGTCACTTTGCTGAAAGATGGGAGGATATTGGTAGCTGGTGGAAACAGCTTCAGCAACGGCGTCTCATCGGATGTCTTTATCTATAATCCTTCTACGAGTACATGGAACAGTGCTGCCTCATTGTTGACGGCACGAGCCAGTGCCGCTGCATCGACTCTGCCCGATGGTAAAGTATTGGTTGTCGGCGGCGGAAATGATGAAGGGGATTTGCAATCCACCGAGATTTATGATCCGATTAACGATACTTGGTCTGCGGGGCCGGATCTGCCAGGCACACGCAAAGAAACCAGTGCCTCGCCCTTAGGGGACGGCCGCGTGTTGGTAGCGGGCGGTACGGTAAATGGAATGATGTCCGAGAGTGCGCTCATTTATGATCCCGTCCTTAATAGTTGGTCGGCAGCGGCCAACATGCCGTCGCAGAGATACGTCCATGCTTCCACTTCTTTGCTAGATGGAAGAGTTGCACTCAACGGCGGACTCAACTCCAATTATGAGATGCCTACATCGACAGCCATCTACGATCCCGAAACGAACGAATGGAATATTGGGACGACTACGAATGTCGGTCGGGTTGGCCATGCCGCTGTTCTGCTTCCCAACGGTAAAGTATTCGTTATCGGAGGATCTGGCGTTAGTGGCCCGGTCCGGAGCAGCGAATCTCATACCCAGACGCCTCGAACGCCAAGGCCGACGGCAAACGTGTCTTCCGGCGAGATCTCACCGGGGACGAACGTTACGCTGTCCTCGATTGTGACGGGTTTGAATATCCATTACACGACGGATGGCAGCACGCCGACTCTTGCAAGTCCAATCTATACAGGTCCGATCCCGGTGAATGAATCCATGACGATCAAAGCGATTGCGCATCATGCGAGCTGGGGGATCAGCCGCATGTTGAGCGTCGACTACACGATCAGCGTTCCGCGCGCCGCAAAACCGACGGCAAGCCCGGCAAGCGGAGCCGTAGCGTTCGGAACGATGGTCGCTTTGACGACCGAGACGGAAGACGCAGTCATCCACTACACGACGGACGGCAGCACGCCGACGGTGAGCAGCTCCGTATACAGCTTCGTGTACAGTACTCCGATCAGCATTACGGGCGCGATGACGATTAAGGCGATCGCGGTGAAAGCTGGAATACTCGACAGTGCCGAGATGACGGAGGCGTATATAGTGCTGCCTCAAGCGGCTGCTCCGACGGCCGCTCCGGCAGGCGGAGCTGTAGCGTCCGGAACGACGGTTGCTCTGACGACCGAGACGGAAGACGCGGCGATCTACTACACGACGGACGGCAGCACGCCGACGGAGAGCAGTCCAGTCTACAGCGCGCCGATCATCATCACGAGCGCAACGACGATTAAGGCGATCACAGTGAAGTCAGGCATGATCAATAGCACCGAGATGACGGAATCCTATACGCTGATGTCTCAAGTCGCAACGCCGACAGCGAGCCCTTCAGGAGATGCTGTAGCATCCGGGACGCTGGTCGCCTTGACAACCGAGACGGAAGACACGACGATCCACTATACGACGGACGGCAGCACGCCGACGACGAGCAGTCCTGTCTACAGCGCACCGCTAAGCATTACGAGCGCGATGACGATTAAAGCGATCGCGGTGAAAGTCGGAATGATCGACAGTGCCGAGATGACGGAGTCGTATACGGTGCTGCCTCAAGCGGCTGCTCCGACGGCCGCTCCGGCAGGCAGTGCCGTCTCGTCCGGAACGACGGTCGCCTTGACGACTGTGACGGAAGACGCGGCGATCCACTACACGACGGACGGCAGTACGCCGACGGAGAGCAGTCCAGTCTACAGCGCGCCGATCATCATCACGAGCGCAACGACGATTAAGGCGATTGCAGTGAAAGCCGGCATGACCAATAGCGCTGTCATGAGTGCGAGCTATACCATCGCTGCCCCGCCAACAGGATCGACGCCAACGCCCTCGGCTCCAACACAAGTGCAACCTACGGACGCGAGCGTCCTGGTAAACGGTAAAGTCGAATACGCAGGCACGGCAATCACCGCTCAGAAGGATGGCCGGTCGATCACGACCATCGTTATCGATCAGCAGAAGCTGGAGCAACGATTGGCAGCGGTTGGCGCTCGTGCAGTGATTACGATTTCGGCCAACGCGGCTGCGAATGTGGTTGCAGGCGAACTGACCGGTCAGATGGTCAAGAATATGGAAAGCAAGCAGGCTGTTGTAGAAATCAAGACGGATGCTGCAACGTACAGTCTCCCCGCGAGGCAGATTGACATTGATGCTGTGTCCGCAGCGATCGGAAGCAACGTGAACTTGCAGGAGATTAAGGTGACGATTGAAATCGCGGAGCCGAAGAGCGAGACCGTAAAGGTCGTTAACCAAGCTGCTTCCATGGGGAATTTCACGCTCGTCGTGCCGGCGCTGGAATTCAATGTGCGTGCGACATATAATAGCCAGACGGTGGAGGTAAGCCGGTTTAACGCTTATGTGGAACGAACGGTAGCTATCCCTGAAGGCATAGATCCAAGCAAGATTACGACCGGGGTAGTCGTCGAAGCGGATGGAACGGTACGCCATGTTCCGACGAAAGTGATCCAAATCGATGGAAAATATTACGCTAAGATCAATAGCTTAACGAACAGCGTTTATTCCGTCGTATGGCATCCGCTGGAGTTTTCGGATGCGGCTAACCATTGGGCAAGAGAAGCCGTTAACGATATGGGATCGCGTATGGTGGTTAACGGTTTTGAAGACGGGACGTTTAAACCGAATGAGGACATGACACGAGCAGAGTTTGCAGCTATCGTGGTTCGCGGGCTAGGACTTAAGTTGGTTAAGGGGAGTGCTTCCTTCAGCGATGTCCGTGCTAACGATTGGTATAACGATGCGATTCATACGGCTTTGACCTATGGCTTAATCGATGGGTTCAAAGACGGCACTTTCCAGCCTCAAGACAAAATTACCCGTGAACAAGCGATGACCATTATCGCGAAGGCTATGGAGATAAGCGGGTTAAAAGACAAATTGGATGGTCGGGACGCAGTGGAGATAGCGGAACGATTCCAGGATTTCGATACTGTCGCTGGGTGGGCCAAGAGCGGCGTCGGCGAGACGATTGCTGCTGGCATCGTTACGGGCAGGAAGAACGATACTTTGGATCCCAAATCCCACGTAACTCGTGCGGAGGTAATGGTCATGATCCGAAAATTGTTGATCCAATCCGAATTGATCTAGGTTAGGATAGCTTTCTGCAAAAAAAGATGGATATTGCAATGGCGGCATCAGGGAGGCTATCCCTGGCCGCCGTTGCGCGTTTTTGTGTGCCGTATGGATCTGTTACAATTGTTCTGTATCTGATCAAAGGAGCCTCAACATGAACAATCTCGAAATTCTTCTCAACAAATACGCCGAGCTGGTCGTCAAGGTCGGAGTGAACATCCAGCCCGGGCAAGTGCTTATTGTTCACTCCCCGATCGAGACCGCGGAGCTTGCCCGAGCCATTGTCTCGCATGCGTACGAGGCAGGAGCCAAGTACGTTATGGTCGAGTGGGACGACGACGCGGTAACACGGGCACGGTTCGAGAAAGCCGCGGACGATTCCTTTGACTTTTACCCTCAATGGCAGGCGGATGCTATGGTAAGGTTCGCTGAAGAGGGCGGAGCGATTTTGCATATTAAAGTGCCCAATCCGGATTTGTACCAAGGCATCGATTCCGGCAAAGTATCTAGAGCGGTCAAAGCTGCCGCAGTCGCCCGCAAGGAATACTCGAAGTATACGAGGAGCAGTAAAATCAGTTGGTCGCTGATCAAAGCGCCGACCCGTGCATGGGCGGACAAAGTGTTCGCCGACCTTCCGGAGGAAAAGCGGATCGAAGCGATGTGGGAAGCGATCTTCCGCATGGTTCGCGTATATGAGGACGATCCGGTTGCCGCGTGGCGCGAGCATATCCGGCAATTAAAGACGAGGCAGAATCTGCTGAACGCCAAGCGCTACAAAAGTCTTCGCTATCGCGCTCCCGGGACGGACATTCGCGTGAGTCTCCCCGAAGGGCACTTGTGGCGGGGAGGCGGCGGGGAGAACGAGAAGGGCATCTACTTCGTGGCGAACATGCCGACCGAAGAAGTGTATACGATGCCGCACCGGTTGGGCGTGAACGGAACGGTGAAGAGCACTCTGCCGCTTAACTTGAACGGCAGGCTCATTGAAGGCATTACAATGACCTTCCAAGATGGGAAAGTGGTTTCCTACGATGCGGAGTCCGGCAAGGAGCACCTTGCTTCGCTGCTCGACACGGACGATGGCGCTTCGTATCTCGGCGAGATTGCTTTGGTTCCGCACGATTCGCCGATCTCCAACATGAACCGGATTTTCTACAATACGGGGATCGACGAGAACGCTTCTTGCCATTTCGCCCTGGGCAGCGCATACCCTGTGAATCTGGAAGGCGGAACGAAGCTTGCTCCGGAGCAATTGTTGGAACGGGGGGCGAACGTCAGCCTGACGCACGTCGACTTCATGATCGGATGCGCTGAACTCGATATCGACGGCGAGCTTCCGGATGGTAAGCTCGAACCTGTTTTCCGCAAAGGCAATTGGGCCTATTGAAAGTGGAGAGGTCGGCTGATTCTTCGTGGTGGCGATCTCGCACCGACCGTCCATTTTCTGGAGAAATAACGCTGCGCCACTCGTAGAATTCTTCAATTATTGGTAAAATATTGGAGTATAAGCGGGAATATTGGCGAAGGCGGTGCCGCATGTCTCTTGTGTTTAATAAAAAAAGCAAGTCGCAATCCTCCTCCGGCAACAAAACCGGCAGTCACCAGGACAGGAAGTTCGGCCTGATTCCTCAACCGAGTACCGTTGGAGATTCACTCTTGGAGCTTCAGCAGTCCATAGGCAACCAGGAAGTGGAGAGGTTGTTGAAGGGCGATTCTACCGATGAGCTCTCGACGAAGTCCGGGTCGTCGAATGACATGGAAGATTTGCTGCTTGATTTCGGAGAAGAGGAGAAGACGCGGGAGGACACGGAGAAGGTGAACCGTTCTCTCAAACCGTCGGTTCCGATGGAGACGCTGCAGGATCAATTTGCGGAGGTGCTTGAGGAAGCTTCCGACTACGAGAAGATGCCGGATTACATCCAGATGCTGGCTCAATCGAACGAAGAGATGTACGACCTGCCTCCCGATGAAGCGCGGGCCGAGATGAACAAGCTGGTGCACCTGCACAAGCTCGCCCAGGCCAAATATGCCGAACAGAACGTCAAGGTGCTGGCGAGATTTTTCGTCCAGGACGAAAACTCCGGCGTGACGCATCCCGGTTTGAATTCGTGGGCGCACTTGGCCGGGGAGCGGTCGAATCTTTCCGACGAAACCGTCCAGCAAAGCGCGAAGCAGCATATGAAGTATGGGCACGACGTTCCCGGCAAGGAGGGGATTATGAAGAACAGTCCCTTCGTGTCGACGACGGAGGATCTTGGGATGGCCTTGCTGGCAGACAGCAAGTATAACAAGAAGAAAAATATGGCGCGCATGACGTCTCGGTTAGACGCTCCCGGGGACAATCGCAAAACCGACCTGCGGAAGCAAATGATGATGAAGAAATCGTCGTCCGCTCCGTCCGAGCAGGTTGGGGGAAAATATTACTCGGAGCGGATCGATCGGCTGATCTACGGACACGGGAGCGAGGGGATGAATCGGAACTTGATGAGCCAAGCTCCCGTGGCCAACAAATTGGCGTTTATCGCGGTGAACTCCGGGGCCGATCACTTGTACACGCCGGAGGATGTCCAGGGCGAACCGATGGATTGCTGCACGCTGGAGGCGGAGAATACGGTGTTTGCTCCCGACCAGGACCTGAATGAGCTCGCGCTGCATATTCAGGATAACAGCATGGTCGCGCTGAAAAACGAGGGCAAGCTTTGAAGCTCGAGTCATCCGGGAATGCACTCGGCTAGTGTGGCGAAGAAGCTCGATTATTTCGAGCTTCTTTCACTTTGTCGCGGCTCTCTAAGGGGGCTCTAACTTTACCTGAACTTCCTGAACCTTTTTTTGGCCGGGGCACACGCTCACGAATGTGTCATGTTGATGAATACGTCACGCTTTGTGATTTTAATCACAATCATTTTCTGACAATGGCCTTACAATAAAGACATGAAAGACAGACAGCCAACGAGGATGGTGATCCCGATGTCAGCGAAACGATCTCATACATCGGTGAATATGACGATACAGACCAACGGATAATCGGAAGTCGAGCAAATCTCCGCCAAAACCAAACCCAATAGGGAGTGAGTACGATGATGAAATTTTGGAGAGAAAACCGCATAGCGGCGGTCATTATAACAATTGTAAGATTCGTAGTCGGATATGCTTGGTTGACGGCCGGATGGCACAAACTGACCGGCGAGACGCCGTTTAACGCAGCAGGCTTCCTGAACAACGCGATCAACAACCCGATCGTCGACAAGGCGACAGGCGAAGCGGTCTACCCGACCTACGTAGCGTTCCTTGAGCACTTCGCCCTCCCGAACGTCAAGCTCATCAACATTATGATTCCTTGGGGCGAATTCCTGGTCGGACTTGGACTCATCCTTGGAACGTTGACCTTAACGGCCGCATTCTTCGGGCTCCTGATGAACTTCATGTTCCTCTTCGCCGGAACTGTAAGCACGAACCCTTGGCTCTTGCTCCTGGGCATGCTGGTTGTCGTCGCCGGAACGAACGCAGGGCGCTTCGGACTTGACCGCTACGTGCTCCCGCTCATCCACAAAGGCACCGACCGCCTCTTCCACCGCAAGCCGAAAAACCCGACAACCGGTGAAGGGGCGCTGGCCGAGTAGAACCAAGTAGATTCAAATAGATTACACTTTCCATCTCTCATAGTCAGGCAACAAGAGGCGCTTCCGATATCCGGAGCGCCTCTTGCACATAGGTTGCAGCCTTCCTCCGGCCTTCTAATTTTACGCAGGTCAGTGGAGGGGCTTGGATCGGGTCATTGCTGCATCACTCCAGCTTGGTTCCGGCAAACCAAACACCTCGCAGTGAACCCTTGGCTGTGGCTTGCGGTAAGATAGAACAAGTCGTTCTATTTCTTGGACAGATCGTGTTTATTTTCCTTAATTGGGTCTCCCTTTACACGTATCATATCCTTCCACCTTTTTTGTTTCTCGTGGAGCTTACGAGATTCTTCTTTGGTTAGTTTCCTTAATGTCCTCATCCGGGAATGAGCGATTTTAAATGCCGCATCACGATTACGTCGCTCAATGGTCAGTACAAGGACGATACGAAGCACATGAACGACTTGATCCGTCACGCGGTATACGATGCGAATACCTGCGTCACTTAGCTTTATCTCTCTGCAGCCTGCGAGTTTAGTATCAGCTATTATTCCTCAGCGACTTGCCGACTTCATCTGCTCGCAGGATTAGTTCGTCGATCGATTTGTTTACTATGCTGAGAACAGAACCATCCAGCCGGTTTTACTCCTCTTCGGCATCGGGATCGAATCGAACATCAAAACGATCTTCGGACATCATGACTCCGGATTTCTCCTGATGTCTTTCCATGATTTTGCGGCTGATGGATTCTGCTCGTTCCGTTCGATGCGCTGTAACAAGAGACGGTTCTCTTCTTCATTCTCTAGCTGAGTGAGCCGATCGTACATTTGCTCGAAGAGTTCATAGCTAATTAAGACGGAATCGACAGTACCGTTATCCGTAATAAATTGAGGGAGTTTCTTGGCTTTTTTTCGCAGGTCGCCAAACTTTTTGGCTGCTTCCGACGAGGTAATTAACTGATCAACGGTAAGTGTTGGTTTGGTCATCGTCTTCACCATCCTTATTTCTCCTTCCTAATCTTATTATTTTATGCTCATTTTTAAAATAGTCATACTTACTTTACTCATTATGTTACGGAAAATTATGCGCAATTACAAGGGAGCTGACGGGAATCTATCGCAAGCAAGGGCCACACAGTCCCCCAGTTAAAATCCACAATCAACTCCGCTGAACACGCCCGCAAAATGCAGGATGTACAGCGCTTAGCGACATACGCCCGATGACCCAATCAACAAGTCAACAAATCGAAAGAAAGTCATTCGATTGAGATTGCACGCGATTTGTTCAGGCTATTAATCTTAAGAAAACGGGCCTTATAATAGAACAAAAACGAAAATTGTCGAAGGACAGTCTGCATCCGAAGGAGCGATCGCTTGAAGAAGACACCCTCGATTTGGCCCAGATTATTCGTGTACCAGAAGATCATGATCGTGTTTTGCGTACTGGTCGTTCCGAGCTACGCCCTCAGCCTGTGGCTGAATACGACGGGCATGAATTTTATCCGCAAGCAGTATTCCGACTCCATCGTCTCCAATGCAACCTTCTATGCCGACCAACTTAATCGGCAGATCTCCTTTATCCGCAGCCAGCAGCTTCAGGTCATGAACAATTCCGACGTCCAAAATTTAAGCTTTCTCGCGGGAACGCTGAACACCTATGAATTGCTTCAATACTTCAGAAAAATATCGGAGCAGTTGGCGGCGATTCAAAGCTCCGACGATTTTGTCGTCAATGCCGGCATATACGTCCGCTCGCTGGGCAGGGGGATCTCCATTCGGGAAGGCATGACCGAGCCGTCCGATAGCGTATGGAAGCTCGTCTCCGACTATTCTTCGATATCGAATCATACTTCCATGATCGATATCCAAGGAAGGTTATTTTTCATAGAGACGTCCAACAGCGGCAAGATTGTCTCGTTCGTAGAGCTGTCGGCGGCCAAGTTCGGCGAATCGCTGGCCAGTCTCGTAAAACCCGATAACGATGCGGGGGCAGTGCTTTCCATCGATCGGGAGAGTCCGGGAATTTCTACTCAAGAGGATAACGGGCTTTTTCGAAATTTAATGCAGCCCGGCGATTGGGATGACGCGAAGCGGCAGACGGGGGCGTTCAGCGACGTTCGCGCTTTTGAAGGAAAGCGCTATCAGATCACCTCGGAACGAATCCGTTCGATCGGATGGGTTTTATTTACGTATACGGATCAGAACAAAGCGACGGGACCGCTTAAGCTGTTCCTGAAATGGTTAACGGCGCTGACGGTCATTTCCGTCGTCGTCATTTTCCTGTTTTCCTTTTCGATCCATGCCATCATTCATCGTCCGCTTCGCAAGCTGATCCGATCCTTCGAGTCGTTAAAAGGCGATAACCGAATGTTCTCCGACAGATCCGCCAAGGACAACGAATTTCTATATCTTTTTCGCAGCTACGATCAAATGGTCGAGAGATTAAACGATTCCATCCGGCAAAATTACGAACAGAAGCTGGCCCTGCGTCAGTCCGAGCTTAAGCAGCTTCAATCGCAGATCAATCCTCATTTCCTCTACAACGGATTTTATAGCATCTACCGGCTTAGCAAGACGGGGGATATCGAAGGCGTCGGCACCTTGTCCCAGAAGCTGTCCAGCTATTATCAATTTATTACGCGCAGCGGTGCGGCCGAGGTTCCATTAAGCGCGGAATATCGGCATGCGATGGACTATTGCGACATTCAGCGTATCCGGTTCTCCAATCGCATCCGCATCGACGCCGCCGCGCTCCCGGAAGCCTGCGGCTCGATTCAAGCGCCTCGCCTGATCATACAGCCGATTATCGAGAACGCCTTCGAGCATGCATTCGACTCGGAACCGGGCAGGGGCTATATTCGAATTCTGGCGAGCTGCGCGATGGATCGATTGGTCATTTCCGTAGAGGATGACGGACGCTCGTTAACGGACGATTCCCTAAGCAAGCTCAAGACGAGGTTGGCCGACGTGTGGAGTGCCTCGGAAACGACTGGGCTCATTAACGTAGCCCGACGGATCGTGCTTCATTATGGAGAAGGCAGCGGGCTAACCATATCGAGAAGCGAGCTGGGAGGCTTGAAAGCGGAGATTGTCATTTTACCGAACGACTCAAGGAGGACGGCCGATGTATAGACTGCTGATCGTAGACGACGAGCCCGTCATACTCGAAGGCCTCGTGCAATTGTTCGAACAACTGGACGAGCCGAAGCTGGACGTATGCCAAGCCTATTCCCCGGGGGAAGCCATCGAGCTTGCGAAGAGAACCAAAATCGACATCGTGCTAAGCGATATCCGCATGCCCGGCAAGACCGGACTTCAAATGATCGACGATATCGTATTTTACTGGCCCGATTGCCGGATTATTTTCCTGACCGGGTACAGCGAGTTTGATTATATTTACACGGCTTTTCAGAAAAACGTAGAGAGCTTCATCCTGAAAACGGAGGAGGACTCCGTCGTAATCGCAGCCGTGAGGTCGGCGGTCGGCAAGCTGGATTCCGAGCTGAACGAGCGAATGCTGGCGGAGCAGGCGGAGGTGCGCAATCGGGAGATGAATGAGCTGCTGAAAGCCGAGACAATCCGCGCTTTTCTTGCCGGAGAACGGCTCCCTCATTCGATTCACGACTGGTTCCCAACGGGCCAAGAGCGGGAAGGAGCGGACCGCTCGATCTTGCTGCTGGTCGGACGCGTAATCGATTCCTCTTCCGAGATGGGCTACGCCGCCAAGCTGAAAGCTTTAACGGTCGTTCGGGGGTTATTTGACGATCTGTTCCCCCGGTGGCTTCTCGCCGAATCCGCGGTATACGACTCCTCCACGCTAGTCTGGCTGGTACGTTGCTATCCAGGGGATGAACGATTCGGTTCGGCGGACGGCGCGGTCGATTGGCCGGGAGTAGCCGCGCACTTGAGGGGCGTGCTCGAAGCGGTCCAGAACGGCTGCCGCGATACGCTGGACCTGCACATCTCGTTCGCGATTACGGGGCCTGCCGTCCATGAGGAGGGCATCCCCGATTTATTTCGCCAAGCCCAATCCTTCATCGGTCCTTCGCTCGCGCGCGAGCCTTCGCTCGTCGTCATCGGCGCCCATTGGGAAGGTGCGGAATGGCTAGGGGGCAAGCTGATTTCCCTCGACCTCCAACCTTTCAAGCAGCGAGTTAAACAGTTGGAGCAAGCGCTTGCGGAAGCCGATGAAGCGCGCGCCGCAGCTTTATGCCGCGAATTGTTAACCCGCTTAAAGGAGCAGATGCTCGCCAACCCCTGGACGGGAACGGAGCTGTATTACGAATTTGCATTGCTCTATTTCGCCAAACTGGGCGACGTGGAAGGGGAGGATGCGAGGCGGGTGCCGCTGCGGCTTCAATTGCTCACGTTATTGTCCGTTCCCAAGGACTGGGGCAAAGCCGAGGAGGACTGGCTGCGATTGACTTCAGAGCTATGCGCCCTGCAGCAGTCCCGCGAATACGACCGTGAGCAGAAGATCATAGAGCGGGTTCACCGGTTTGTGGACGATAATATTGGGCGGCATCTGTCTTTGGCTCAGATCGCGGAGGCGGTCTACTTTAATCCGTCCTATCTGTCGAGGTACTACAAGAGGATAACCGGGCGCAATCTGTTTGATTATATCAACGGCTCGAAGGCGGATGCGGCATGCGCTTTGCTGGAGAATCACCAGATGAAAATTCAGGATATCGCGATGAAGCTCGGCTTTGAATCCGCTTCGTATTTCACGACGTTTTTTCGCAAAATGTTCGGCAGAAGTCCCCAAGAGTACCGGGAGGAGCTTCAGAACAGGAAGTAAACGGAGTTCAAGGATGTCAACCGTTTGTGATTGTCCGCTCCCCGCGCGACCTTCTATCATGAAGAAGTAAGGCTCGAGACTTACGCAGACGCTTGAATTTCATATAAGGGAGTGGTCAACGGTATGAAAATAAAATCGGGCTCCGGCCTGTTCTCCGTGCTGATGGTCGCCGCACTGATGCTGGCGGCATGCAGCAATTCCAACGGTTCGTCTTCTCCGTCCGCCTCCGGCCCGGCAACCTCCGCTTCCGCGCCGGCTTCGGAGTCGGCTTCCCCCTCTGCGGAGGAACAACCGAAGGACCCGCTCGGCAAGTATCCGGAGCCGGTCACCGTGTCGATGGTGCTGGGCGCAAGAACGCCGGAGTCCAAGGACGTCCCTTCCGGACTGACGCCGGACCAGAACGGCTATTTGAAGAAGCTCAAAGAAATGACCAATATCGAAGTGAAGTATGCCTGGACCGTACCTTACGAGCAGTTTAACCAGAAGTTCAAATTGTCCATCGCTTCGGGCGATCTGCCGGACGTGATGTGGGTCGATCAGGTGACGTTCGAGCAGTTCAAGGAGCAAGGCATTCTGGGCGATCTCACCGAAGCTTATCGGGATTATGCATCGCCGACGATCAAGAAATGGATGGAGTTCGACGGCGGCGCCACGCTGAACATGATGAAGTCCGAGGACGGCAAGCTGCTCGGTCTGCCGAGCTACTCCGACGCCAACCAATCTTTGCAAACCGTATGGATTCGCGCCGATTGGCTGAAAAACGTCGGTCTTGAAGTTCCCCAAACGTTCGAGGATTTGGAGAGGGTGGCGGACGCTTTTGCGCACAACGATCCGGACCAAGACGGCCAGCAGGACACTTACGGCTTGGCGCTTATGAAATCGCTTAACTTCTGGGGATTCGACGCAAGGGGATTCTTCAATACGCTTGGCGCCTATCCCTATAACTTTATTCCGGGAGCGGACGGCAAGCTGGTGGCCGGAGAGACGCTGCCCGAGACGAAGGATGCGCTCTCCAAGCTGGCCGACTGGTATAAGAGGGGCTTGCTCGATAAGGAATGGGCGTTCAAGGACGAGAACAAGGTCGTCGAGGACATGATTGCGGGCAAGGTCGGCATGTCGTTCGGCGAATGGTGGTACCCGAACTGGCCGCTTAATCTGGTCAAGGATAACGATCCCAAGGCCGAATGGATTAACGTGCCGCTGCCTTCCTATAACGGGAATCCGGGCAAATCGCTCGTTCCTCGCGCCCGGCTTGGCAAAATCGTTGTCGTGAACAAAAACTTCGCCCATCCCGAGGCGGCGATCAAGATGGCCAATTTCTATCCGGAAATGACGAAGAAGGAGTACAACGATGTCGCCACTCCGGCCAACGGTTACGTGTACGAATGGTATGAGCCTAGGGTCAGCAATCCGACGGAGATGGAGACGAACTACATTCAAGTGAACGAAGCGCTGAAGACGAACAACGACGGCTACGAGTTCGAGAACGGCTCGGGAGCGCTGCTGTACGAAACCGCCAAGAAGTATGCGAACGGCGATCAAGCCAGCTGGGGGCTGACCTTCAGTCGGGCTTCCGAGGACGGCGGCTGGGGCATTACGCGCCAGGTTCGCGACTCGGGTCAGATCGTGCGCAGCGGCTTCGCGGGACCGCCTACGCCTACCCAGGTGGAGAAGGGGGCTTCGCTGCTCAAGCTGACGGACGAAACTTTTACGAAGATTATTATGGGCTCCGCGTCCGTCGACGAGTTCGACAAGTACGTAGAGGACTGGAAGAAGCTTGGCGGCAACGACATTACCGCTGAAGTGAACGACTGGTATGCCAAAAATCCGATGAATTAGCACAGACCGGGTAACAGATTCAGATTAGGGAGAGCGGATGGATGCGCGGCTCTCCCTTTTCTTATAGCCATTATGATCATTGAAAGTCTGCAAGGAGGGATGCCAGGCATGAATCGTACGTCTAAAAGAATGCTCCGTCTCAAGGAAGAGCTGCCGTTTCACCTGCTGCTTTTGCCGGGAGTCGTGTTCATAGCTATCTATCATTACGGGCCGCTTGCCGGACTTGCGATGGCGTTCCAGAAGTTTCAGCCTATCGCCGGCTTCTTTCATTCCAAGTGGGTCGGGATGAAAAACTTCGAATACATTTTCAATTTGCCGGATTTCAGTCAAGTATTCTGGAACACCCTGGAGATTGCCGTACTGAAGATCGTATTCGGCTTGGCCGTGCCGCTCCTTCTGGCGCTGCTGCTCAACGAAGCGACGAAAAGCTGGTTCGTGCGCTCCGTGCAGACGAGCGTGTTTCTGCCTTTTTTCTTATCGTGGACGATTCTGGGGGGAGTTCTGTTCGAGCTCTTCTCTTTCAAGGGGCCGATCAATGCGCTGTTTGCCTGGCTGGGTGTCGATCCGGTGCTGTTCATGGGCGATGCCGGGTGGTTTCGCGCCATCCTTGTCGGTTCCGACGTGTGGAAGGGGATGGGCTACAACATGATTATTTTCCTCGCATCGATCGCGGGCATTAATCAGAATCTCTATGAAGCGGCGCAGGTAGACGGGGCGGGCAGATGGAAGCAGGCGATCCATGTGACGCTTCCCGGGATGGCGCCTATGATTATTCTGATCAGCACGCTCAGCATCGGAGGAATTCTTAACGCGGGCTTCGAGCAGGTGCTTGTGCTCTACAATCCGACCGTATACAGCAGCGCCGACGTCATAGATACCTTCGTATACCGTCTCGGCTTGTTCGACCAGCAGTATTCTCCCGCTGCGGCGATTGGATTGTTCAAATCCGTCATTTCCTTGTTTCTGGTCAGCCTGTCCTACTATCTGGCCTACCGGTTCAGCAAATACCGTATATTCTAACCTGCATTGGGGGAAAACGCATGCCGTTTCGGAGAATGGCGTTCAGCCGCCAATTGTTCATCGTTATCAATTCGATCGTGCTTGCCAGCTTGTTCGTGCTGGGACTGCTGCCTTTTATCCATCTGCTGTCCGTATCGCTAAGCTCCAATATCGCCGCCTTGTCCAACCAAGTTAAGCTATGGCCTGTCGGCTTTACCTTCGAAGCTTATCGGTTCCTCGGCCAGAAGCCGGAATTTCTGGATTCGTTGGTCGTCAGCCTGCAAAGGGTCGTACTGGGGACAGCGATCAATATGGCGCTTGTCGTCATGGCGGCGTATCCGCTGTCCAAGGAAGTAGAGAGGTTTCGTCTGCGGACGCTGTACGTGTGGTTTTTTGCCGTGACGATGTTTCTCGGCGGAGGTCTTATCCCGACTTATATCGTCGTGAAGGAGACCGGCATTATGGACTCGATCTGGGCTTTGATTTTACCCGGCGCGTTGAGCGTATGGCACATGGTCATGCTGCTGAACTTTTTCCGGTCGGTGCCCAAGGATTTGGAGGAAGCCGCGATCGTGGACGGAGCGGGCCAGCTCAAGATTCTGGCGAGGATCTACTTGCCGATATCGCTGCCGGCAATTGCCACGATTCTGCTGTTCACGCTGGTCGGCCACTGGAATTCCTGGTTCGACGGGATTTTGTATATGAATTCCCCGAGCCATTATCCGCTGCAGAGCTATCTCTACACGCTGGTTACCAAAATCAACATCGAGGCGATCTCCACGGAGGATCTGGGAGCGTTGAACCGTCTGAGCGAGAAGACGCTTCGTTCGGCGCAGATTTTCCTCGGCGCGCTGCCGATTATGGTCGTCTATCCGTTTCTTCAGCGTTATTTCATTAAAGGCATTACCGTCGGGAGCGTGAAAGAATGAACCGTACAGCGTCCTTCCCTCGATTATTCGTAACGGACTTGGACGGAACCGTGCTTGGCGGCGGGCTCCGTCCTTACTCCCGCATTCCGGACGCGGTCTGCCGGCTGCTGGATCTTCTGGACCAGCGCGGCTGCCAATGGATGACGAACACGGCTTGGGAGGCCAAACCGCAGATCGATCTGATTGCCGCAAGCTCCGCAGTGAGCCGTCCTCTCTATATATCGGGCAGCGTAGGCATGGAACTGAGCGCGCTGAAGGGAGGTGAATTAACGGAGATTCAGCCCTATACCGCACAGCTTAGGGAGCGTCTTGCAGAGGTATGCCAATCCGTACTGCATCCGTTCGTCAAGGAGATGTGCGGGCGTTTCGATTCCGTTTTTACCCTGTTTAACGGATTTTGGTTTGCGCTTACGCCGGTAGAGAATCAGCTCGACGCCATGTTCGCCTACTTGCGCGAGCGCCAGCCGCAGCTGCCGGAGCTTGTCATCAGCCTTTTGCCTCATGAGAAGAGATTTCATGCCCATCCGGCGTTTCTGACGAAGGACAAGCCGATCAGGGAAGCGATGAGGCTTCACGATCTGACTCCCGATCAAATCGTCGTAGCCGGAGACGAGCTTCCCGACTTGTCCATGATGGACCCTGCTGTGGCGGCGCATGCGATCTGCCCGGGGAACGCCCATCCGGAAGTGAAGCGGCGAGTGCGGGAGATGGGAGGGGTTGTCGGAGAGGCCGATTGCGGGGCGGGAATCGTTCAGGCTTTCGAAGCATTGTGCGCAAGGAATGGCTGGCAGTTGAACTAACGATCTGCGAATGGAGGATATGACATGAAAAAGTGCTTGGCTCTGGTACTTGGATGTCTTCTCTTACTGTCGTCTTTGCCAACTGGGGGAATGGAAACCGTCAGCGCTTCCGCTGTTCCTCAAGTGATCATTACGGAAATGGTTCCGCAGCCGGACAAGTCGCCTACCGACACTACGGACTCCTATGAGTACATTGAGCTTCACAATACCGGCTCGAGCAGCGTTGATCTGGCCAATTATCGATTGAAGGTTTGGACGACGCCTACGACCAGTCTAACCTGGGATTTCACGGCCAGCAAGACGATTCCGGCGGGAGGCGTAATGGTTGTATGGGTGTATAACACCTACGCTTCGGGGCTGACGCTTGCCAACTTTAACGCGCATTACGGCGTGAGTCTGACGACGGCGAACAGTTATATTCTCACCGTGCATGGAACGGAGAGGCTGCAGAATACGGGCATCCAGAAGGTCGTGCTCGAATTGGATTCGGGAGAGGAAGTGTGCATCGCGAAGTACAACGATGCCGTCTTCAACAATACAGGCAACTGGGAAGATACTGCGATTGCCAACGGCGGTATCGTCTACGAGTATCCGGAGTACGAATTTCCCGGCAATATCACGATGCGCAAGATCGCTTCCAACCAGAAGGCGACGCCGGGAACTCTGCCGTCCTATCCGGCCGTCTGGATTACGGAACTTATGCCGAATTCATCCGCGGGAGGCGGCAGCTCGAACGATGCCTACGAGTATATCGAGCTGTACAATCACTCCTCTTCCTCGATCGATCTGGCAGGCTACAAATTCCAGTGGTATTACAATACGGCCAGCCCCTCGACCTATGTCACCTGGAATCTGTCCGCAAGCCGCATCGTGCCGGCGAAGAGCCGGGTCGTCGTATGGCTGCAGCGCACGGAAAGCGCGGGGAAGACGATCGCCGACTTCAAAAACCATTACGACGTATATGTCGACGACTCGGTCATTTATCCGTTCGCGACGGGAGCCGAAGGACTGGCGAATACGGGGAAAAAGTCTCTGGCGCTCTACACGGACGGGGGAACGGAAGTCAGCCGCGTCACCTACAACGACGGGACGTCGAACGATACGACTGCAACAATCGATACGGCCGAGGACAAGAGTATCGTCTACAGCTATCCTGTCGATAACACGAGGAACATGCGTAAGATCGCCTCCGGTCAGTACGCAACGCCGGGAGAAACGTACAACTGGTTTTACGGAGACGTTCACGGTCATACAGAATATGATACGGAAGGGACGGGCACGCCTGCGCAAGCGTACCAGGTGTCCAGGAGCCGAGGAGGAGATTTCTTCTTTCTCTCGGAGCACGCGGAAGAGTTGGATAACCGGACCGACTATACACAGAGCGCAGAATGGCACGATATCCGGCTGCAAGCCGATCTTCATAATGCTCCGTCCGCCTTCTCCGCTTTCTCGGGTTTCGAGGTCGCGTATAACCATAATACCGGTTATTACGGTCATTTGAACGTGTTTAATACCGAATGGTTCTATGAACGCTACAACAAGAGCTTCGCGGGCTTATTCGACGAGCTGAGGGCGACCCCCGAAGCGGTGGCGCAGTTCAACCATCCGGAAAATCATTTCGGCGACTTCAACGACTTCGTCAATCCGAACGGAGACCCTTCCACGTATGACTTGATTCCGTTGATCGAGGTACGGTCCGACAATCAATTCGAGTATTTCAAGAGGGGATTGGATAAGGGCTGGCACTTCGCCCCCGCCTTCGGCGGAGACGACCACGCGGCGAACTGGCTGGGCACGCAGAGTCGTACGGTCGTATTGGCGGAATATAATACGCGCGACAGCATATTGGACGCGATGCGGAACCGAAGGGTGTATTCCAGCTATGGCGACGCCGACTTGCGGGTTAGCTTCAAAATCAACGGCGCGCAAATGGGCTCCAAGCTCACTTCCCCGGGAACGCTCAACATCGACGTTACCGCGGTGAATCCGACTGCGGACAATATTTCGAAAATCACGGTGTATTCCAATAACGGAAGAGTCGTCGCGTCCCAGTCGTTCAGCAGCCGCAAAGCGCGATTGACCGCCTCGCTTCCGCCCCAATACGGCTATTATTTTGCGCGAGTGGAGCAGAGCGACGGGGATTGGGCCGTGACGGCCCCGATCTGGATCGTCGATCCGATGCCAATGGAGCTGAGCATGGGAACGCGCCAGACGCCGGGAGCCGCGCCGGTTCAAGTCGAAACGACCGTTCATAATAACGGAGCTTCCGCGCTTTCGAACGTGCTTGTGGAATTTTTCAAAGACAGCTTCGATCCGGCGAACAAGATCGACGAAACGACTGTATCGTCGATTGCCGCTTCGGGATCGGCGACGGCGGTTACAGCGCAGGTTCCGGCATCGGCGGGAGCCAAAATATTAGTCCAAGCCACCGCGGCGATCGGCGGCGTATCCCGGACGATCTCCAGCTCCGTTATCGTTCCGGAACTGCTCATTACGGAACTGGCAGGCAATTCTCCCGGAGGCGCCGGTCCGGATGTCGACGAATTTGACTTCATCGAAGTCTACAACAACACGAAGAGCGCGATCGATCTCGGAGGCTATGCGGTTCGCTACGATTACACCGACGTTTACGACAAGCTGGACGTGACGGGAAGCTTCGTCATCCCGGCCCAATCGGCGAAAGTGCTGTGGCTGCGCCTGCCCGGCAGCACCAAAACTTTGGCGGATTTCAATACGGCCTACGGTACGTCGCTCACCGCATCGGACGTCTATATTCTGAATGCCACCTCGCGGCAGAACAAGGCGCTGAACGGCAACGCGACATGGGTGCAGCTCGTACGCGATTCGAATGACTCCGTTGTATCCATGGCCGTGTATAACGAAGGCGCAAGCGCCGAATACGGCTCGATCGTGAACGGAGAGCATGTCATTTCGTATTTGGATACGGTGGTGGATGGATCAAGCATTGTCTACGGCAACCCGTTGGACGGAACCTACAAGATGAGCAAGCTGTCGACCAACCAGCCGCCTACCCCAGGCAGCGTATTGAGCTCTCAATTACCTCCCAACTGAAGCGCTTGGCAGCGAGGGGCTTAGTCCGATTCGACGTTCAGGCGAACTTCAAGGGGGCACAATGCTCCAACTTCCGGTACAATAGAAGCGTTAACGCAAAATAGAGAAACGGGAGTGTGGAGCAAAGTGGCATTAAGAGCGGTCGTATTCGATTTTGACGGGACGTTGATGGATACCGAGACTAGCGCTTACGAGTCCATCTGCAGCATCTACGCGGACCATGGGCAGGAGCTTGCGCTGGAGACTTGGGCGGTATGCATCGGAACGCACGGGGTGTTCGATCCTTATGCGGACCTGCAGAGCAGAACGGGTAAAACGTTGGACAAGGATGAACTGCACAAGCTATTCCGGGAGAGGCACGTCGAGCGGCTGCAGAGCGCGTCCCTCCGTCCGGGCGTGATAGACAGGCTGGAAGAGGCGCGCGGCTTGGGCTGGAAAATCGGTCTTGCCTCCAGCTCGGATCTTGCTTGGATAGAGGGGCATCTCCGCAGGCAGGGGATAAGAGACTATTTCGAGGTCATTCGCTCCTCCGACGACGTAAAACGGGTCAAGCCGGACCCGGAGCTATATATTCTTGCCGCGGAGGCTCTGGGAGTCAAGCCGGACGAAGCGATCGCCATAGAGGATTCGATGAACGGACTTCGCGCTGCGAAAGCCGCCGGCCTGTGGGGTCTGGCCGTCCCGAACCCGGTGACGGCGCAGATGGACTTCTCGGAAGCGGACATCCTCGTCGACGGTCTGGACCGGATTGCGTTCGCCCAAGTCGAAGCGGAGCTGCAATCGCGCGTTGCTCGGAAGTAAAAGGAAGCCGGCCTCAAGGGGCCGGCTTTTCTGTCTGTTCTGCGCGATGAGCTTCGTTCCCATACCTTGCCAATGCTTTCTCCGCCGACTCCAGCATTCTCCTGCGCAGCTCGTCGCCTTCCACGATTTTCACCCGGAGACCGAGAAACCGGATTCTGGACAGCAGAAACTCGCCTTCGTCGGCCAGGTAAGTGACATGAATGCGATACAGGTTCTCTTCCTCGTCATAGCTGACGGACTTATCGAAGCACGAGAATGCGTACAGAATTCGTGACAATTCGGCGCTATAGGTGCGAACGACCTCGATGACTGCCTGCCTCCTTCGTTCTTCCAGCAGGGCAGACACTCGCCCTCTCAGCTCCTCAACCCGCTCGGCAGGAAGGACGGTTTCCTCGAACGAGACGATGCTCTGCAGCTTGGTCGCCATGAAGGATCGGCCTCGCGTACTGTACCAGAGCAGGTACCATTCCCTCTTGACCATGCTGTATTCGAGCTTGACGGGGAGTCCGGGCTGATTCGTCTTCGTTCCGCCATGTTTGATCCTCGAAGTGAGCAGCATTCCCTTGTCCTGCATAATCAGACGTCTTAGCGTGCGCAGGAGCGGGTGGTAGACTTGGCGTTCCGCGTGTTTGGCCTTCTCGACGATCATATCGCGGTGGTCGATGCCGGATTCGTCTTGCAGGAGCTGTCTCAGCTTACCCAGCGTCTCCGGAGTGAATGCGTCGACCGAGGAGTCGTGCGCCAGCGCCGTTCGGAGCCAGGCTCGTTCCTGGGACGTCAGCGCAATAGCGTTAGATTCGTCCAGACGCGAAATGATCTGGTAGTTAAATATTTTCTCGAACGGATTCATAATACTTCCTGATCTCCTCCCATTCCGCGCTCAACTCCTTGCGAAGCCAGGCCGGCTCCAGCACCTCGCAGCTCGACCCGAAGCTTCTGAGCCACGGCTTGATCTCGTAAATGCCGTTAACCGTTATCTCATAGAGAAAAGTCGACTCGGACTCCTCGCGGATCGTACCCCACTGGCCCTGCGCCTCCACTCTGTCCCGAACGAAGTTGGCTCCGGAGCGATCGGGGTTGTAGAAGCGGGCCACGACCTTCACCGGCCGCAGCGTATCCGTGACCCAGCTTCGTTCAAGCTGTGCCCGCGCACGTTCGAGTCTTTCGACGAAGTCCGTTTCCGGCACCGCATCCCCAGTCTCGATCTGCGTAATGCCCTCCATGCGGTACTTCATCATGCCGAGCTTCGCGCTATGGCCGATCAGATACCAGCGTCCGTATTGGTGATCGTAGATGACGAGCAGCGGAAGAGTGGTTTCGTCGCTGCCTTCTGGCTCGCGCTCGAACAGAGGATTCGTATTTTTCGAGGCGTAGTTTTTCCCCTTCTTGGGCGACAGGTAGAGAAAGCGCAGTCGTCTCCGTTCCCGGATCGCTTGGAAAATCGTATGCAGATGCGCTTCGTCGAGAATACGGGAATGGTAGTGGTACTTGTACAGATGGGTTTCGGCCGCTTCCGGGGCGAATCCTCGTCGGCCGAGCGCCTTCTTAAGCGTATCGCGGAGCAGATAGCCCTGTACGGCTGGCGCCTGAGTGTTGGCCATGACATCGACGTAGTCGTACAGGTCGAGCAGCTCTTCGTCGGTCAGGCAGTCAATTAAGTCGTTGGAGGCCCGGTACCGGTAGGGGCGCCCGCCTTCGCAACGTGTAACGACGCCGACCTCTTCCAGATACTTCAGGTCTCCTCGAATCGTTTTCTCGTCGGGACAGAGGAAGTCCGAGGGCATGCTTTCGCTGCAGGCATCGAGCAGCTCCTTGGCGGTCAGCTCCCGATCCTGCAGAAGGGTGATTGTCAAGGAAAGCCGCACGCTTTCCGACTCCTTAAGCGACTTGGCACGGAACAGGAACAGAAGCAGCGGGTCTGCCGATTCGTAATGATTGTAACGAAGCCCTTCCGCGAGGTCGGACTCCTGAGTCGCCGAGAGAGGCTGAAGGGACGTTCTCATGTCCTTGAGATAGCGAAGCGTTTTGTCGTACGTATGAACGGAAATCCCCAGACGGGAGGCGAACTGCTGCCGGTTATACGCGCCGCCCGCTAACGCCAGCAGCCTGAGAAACTGCACCTCTTTGTCGAAGCTTTCCCGAGCCATCCACGTTTCCTCCGTTCTCTCCGTTTTCCATATAAGTTTCATTGTAGCAATTACGGAAGGTGGGGGAAATGGAATTTTGAGGTTTTGTTTGATTGCGAAGCCCTCTGGTTGCCGTCGCAACGGGCTTTATTGGCCGAATAGCCAGTGAATCACATTGATGCTGGCTATTTGTAAGGAGATGGGGTATAATAACTCTATAGAACATATGACCTAATTCACATAACGTAGAGGGTTATTCTTTTATGTTAATAACCTTGTACGATATGTGAATTTTTTATTTTTAATCGAATAAGAAGATCATGTAAATACTATTAAGGTGGTAATCAGTATGGAATCCGGAACAGTAAAATGGTTTAACGCAGACAAGGGCTTCGGCTTTATCGAAGTTGAAGGCGGCAACGACGTATTCGTTCATTTCAGCGCAATCGTCGGCGACGGCTACAAAGCATTGGACGAAGGTCAACGAGTCGAATTCAACATCGTTCAAGGCAACCGCGGCCCGCAAGCCGAGAATGTCGTCAAGCTGTAAATAAGAACGTGCCCCGAACCAAGGTTTGGGGCACTTTTTTTACCGCGGCATCCATTTCAAAATAGAGAGTGGGAATGTACTTGTATTATTCTCGGAAAAGACCGTTGGAAGAGCTGCCGGAAGAGATCACCGCCATTTGGACGTGCGCCGGAGAGAACTGCAAGGGCTGGATGAGAGATAATTTCACGTTTTCCATCGTTCCCATCTGTCCCCAATGCAAAGCCGAAATGGTCAGAAGCGAAAAAATGCTTGCAACGATAGAGAATACGAGCCCTAACCAGCTTAAAGTGTGAATTTGCGGAAAAGACTACCCCTTTTTCCGAATAAGTGGTATAGTGAATAACAAATCACGAATCGGACGCGGAAGCACCGCGTATGCAGTTTTATTCTGCATGCGCGGTGCTTTTTGTCGTTCTTGAAAATCAGGAGGGATCAGGATGTACGCAAAGGTGGATTATCCGAAGAAAGTGACGATGAGGTGGCTGGACAAAGCATTCGCCCCGCTCAAGGACTACCTGCAGTCGCAATACCCGGGGAAGGAGAAGCAGATTCTTTCCTATATGAGCTTTGTGGAAAATGAAAACGGCCAATTCCTGTATCAGCACCGAATTACCAGGGACCGCATCATCTTCGATCAGTCCGGGGACTTGCTTCACTGCGGAGAATCGGCGTTGCAGCATGAGTTCGCTCCGTTTCACGATCATCAGACGCCTGTCGTTACGGACTTTTTTCATCCTAATATCGATCAATGGATTCAACGGGCGGTCGGCAGGAGGAAGGCGGAGACTTTTCGTAAGGAGCTTCGCATTTTCTTGCAGTACGTTTGGGGGCCGCTCTCGAACTTCGACTTCAGCGACTTGAAGGTCGGCTATCCGCTCAAGGGTTCCGGTTCGTCGTTTTGCCTGTACGTATATCCGTCGAGATTCCATAAGCTCATTGCGTTTCAGTTCGTCGGCGACGAGATCGTGGAGCGTCATTGCAGCTTAGGGGAGTACCAGACCTTCGAGAAAAGCGAGCGAGCGTTCATGTACGAGGGGTGGCAGCTGATGACTTTGATCCGGGAACATCTTGAGTTCGAACCGGAGTTGTCCACGACCCGGGAAGTCTTGAATAGATACATCGAAATGGCTTTCCAGCGCGTAGACGAGGATACGGAATTCGTGCTTTCTGCTAAGGCGCTCAGGATGCGGGGCGACGACGAAAGCGGGGATTGAGTCGGGAAGCAGCGGCACAGCCCAAGCGTGTATAGGCAATTGTTCATAGAATGGAGGAAGACATCCATCTGTGAGGTGCTTCTATGGTTAAAAGGACTAAGCCAAAGCGGTGGATAACGGCCGACGTATTGATCAGCGTGTCCAAAGCGATGCTGCCTTTCTATAAAGCAATTGCTAATCGTCCCACATATGCCGCTGAGTGGAGCAAGGCGGTGAAGTCAGGCGAGCTGGCGCGGATGCAGAAGCTGCTGCGGCTTGTATCCCCATCCCTTGGGGATGAGCTCGGCACCAATGGCATAGGCTATTTCATTACGTTTCCGTTTCCCCGATCCCACGTTCATTTCACGAACGGGACGACGATTCCTCCCGGGGCTGTACAATTTCAGTTCGAAACGCGGGTACATCGTTCCATCGCTCGCAGCGTGCTGCCTCTGTATCGGAAGCTTGCTGCCTGCCGTACTTTTGCTCTGGCGCTAGCCAGAGCTATTCGTCGGCGCGACGTCAGAGTCGTAGCCCGGATGATCCGTTTGTACGTCCGTACTCCTGCTTTGAAGTCGGTTTCGATTGAAAGCTCGGGCTTTGCGCTGCTGTTTGATTATAAGTTCAGTAAGTACCCGTACCGGAATCTTTTGATTCGGGAGGAGTTTTAGTTAAGTTAATCAATCATCTCCCGAATGTCGCTGATGCTTAGAGCATCGGCGATTTTTTCGATAGGGGAGAAGTTGATGTTGACGCGTTTATCGCCCACATATTTTATTCTCAAGGTTCCGCCGGATTACCTATACGAAATGTCATTAATGAGGTAAAATATAGATATAAATGTGATTTAATTCACAATTCATGCTTTGAATTAGGTTTTTATGACATCACCTAGGGGAGGAAACAGAATGTCCGAAGCTACTGTAGCGAGTGTCGAGAGAGAGACGGCCGTATCCGAAGCGGCTGCCAAGTTGGATGTGCTGGATCAATTAATGAAACCGGAAGTGCAGCAGGCGATTACCGTCTTGGTGGATCAATTGCCGAAGTTGGCCGAGATGATGTCCGTGCTGACCAATATTTACGATGTCGCCCAGAAGGTGGCCGCGGATCGCGTGCTGATTCAGGATATCGTCGGCGGCATTCAGGAAGTTGCCAAGCCGTTGGGCGAGAAAGTAAAGGAATACGCGTCCGCGGCAATCGAAGCAAGCGATCGGGCGGAAAACAGCAACGAAACGATCGGCGTATTCGGCATGTTGAAGCTGCTGAAGGATCCGGAATTGCAGAGGATGCTTCGCTTCAGCCAAGCTTATTTGAACATCCTGGGCGAGAGAAAACAAGGCCAGAACTAAGACGACCCACACACAGGCGAAGAACGGAGGACTATAGATGAGCAAAGAAATTTTGATTCTCGGGGGCGGCTACGGCGGCTTGCTTAGCGCCCTGTCGGCAAGAGCGCACTTGACGGTTGGCGAGGCGAACATTACGGTTATCAACCGCGCAGGCACGCATCAGATTATTACGGAGCTGCATCGGCTAGCCGCAGGCAACGTGTCCGAGAAAGCGGTAGCTCTGCCCCTGGAGAAATTGCTAAAGGGCAAACAAGTCAATATCGCGGTAGGGGAAGTACAATCGATCGACGTCGAAGGCAAGAAGGTGATGTTAACGAACGGCTCCTCCTATCGTTACGATGCGTTGGTGCTTGCGCTGGGAAGCGAAACGAACTATTTCGGCATTCCGGGGCTGCAAGAGAATAGTCTGATCCTGAAATCGGTGTCGGATGCGAATCGCATTTTTGCCCATGTGAAGGAACGGATCAAGGCGTACGCCCAGTCTAAAAATAAAGCGGACGCGACATTTGTCATCGGAGGGGGCGGTCTGACCGGCGTGGAGCTGGTAGGCGAACTGGCCGACGAGCTGCCGGCTATCTGCCGCCAGAACGGCGTTGATTTTGCGGATATTTCGCTATACCTGGTCGAAGCGATGCCGACCATTCTGCCGATGTTCTCGCCGGAGCTTATTCAACGGGCCGTGACCAGCTTGGAGAAGCGCGGCGTGGAATTCCTGACGAGCCTTCCGATTACCGAAGTGAAGGGCCAGACGGTAACCTTGAAGGATGGACGGACGATCGATACGAACACGTTGGTCTGGACCGGCGGCGTACAAGGCAACTCGCTCGTCGCCAATTGCGGCATCGAAGTCAATCGCGGCCGCGCAACCGTCACTGAAGCGCTGCAATCCACGTCCCATCCCGACGTCTTCCTGGCGGGCGACTGTGCGGTCGTTTTTGGGCCGGAGGGCAGGCCTTATCCGCCGACCGCACAATTGGCTTGGCAGATGGGCGAGCTTGTCGGCGCCAATATCGCCGCGGCTTTCAAGGGAATGACGATGGACAGCTTCCAACCGGTATTCTCCGGTACGCTGGCCAGTCTGGGGCGGAAAGACGGCATCGGCTCCGTAGGCGAGACGGGCATCGAGCTGCGCGGACTTCCGGCTTCCCTGATGAAAAAAGCGAGCAACGCCCGCTACTTGAGCCACATTAACGGACTGTTCACGCTTGCCTATTAGCACAAATTGAAGCATAAACGAAGCAGCCCTGATTCGGCAATTCGCCGGATCGCGGCTGTTTTTGTGTTGGCCTCACGGCGAAAAATGAATCATTTTCTGGGTTTGCCATACTTTCGCCCTGTTCGATCCCTCGATAATCGGCGAAAATCAGGTTGTGAAGCCGAGGCCGCAAGGCGGCGGATTCGCAGAATTGCAGAGGCGCTCGGAAGGGTTACTTCGGTGGTGTAAATTGGTTCGAATCCAATCCGCGGCCATCGCATGATAAGTGCGGCGGATCGCGTGCTTCAAAAACCTTTCCAAACTTTTTCCTTCGCAATTCAAGAAATTAATGGTTGACATGGTTAAAGATGAGATGTTAGGATTACGAACAAATCTTGAATCTAGAAAGGAGTGCAGAACCATGCAAGCGATGAATCGACTCGATTGGACAAATCAACCGGCAGTCTATGGGGAACAGTTCCATGAACAGTGGTTGGAGACGCATGATTCCTGCATTCCATTTTATAGAGGCCTTCTTTACAAACGCAGAACATCCGTTGCGGCTGGCCGGCTGTATTCTACAGCCTGACTCCGTTCGCGATCGTATACATAGCGTTGTTGTAAAGACTGCCGAGGCCGGTAGTCTTTTTCTATGGGGCACAAGCCTGAGCGTAGGAGAAGACGAAGGCGACAGGGGTCTTTTTTTATACTTGATCCCTCCAAAGTACATATCGCATCAAAAATCCATTTCAGAAGAGAGGCTAGTCCCATGAAAAACAATTTGTATCCGTACGAACGGAATTGGCGTCATCAGGATCACGAGATCGAGACAGAGGATAGCCGATTTGCGAGAGAAGGACAGCGACGGCCGGATTACCGGCAGAGGTGTCGCAGCTTCTCCTAAGCGGGAGCAATCTCGCGGCGCGATTCGAGCTATCCGGTTTCCGAATCCTTCTTCCCGGTTCCAACAGGGGAGCGAGGTGCAGGACAACGGATAGCTTTTTATTTTGGAGACCATGGCGAAAGGGCGAACGCGGCGGTTTGTGACTCCGTTAGTACCAGTTCGAGTCTGGTTGGTCTCCCCAATTATTGCTCGGTAGCCAAGCGGCAAGGCAGATGACTTTGAATCATCGATTGCAGGTTCGATTCCTGCCCGGGCATCCATATTACGGATAGGCGTTATCAGATAGGCTGCCGCGATTCGGCGGCCGACAGATCGGCGGGGTGCACCCGCTCCTGTCCTCCACGGCGTGGTGGTGAAAAGGAATAACACACGGGCTTTTCACGCCCGGATGTGCGGGTTCGAGTCCCGTCCACGTCTCCATTACGGTCTCATAGTTCAGTGGAAGAACGCCGCGTTGTCAGCGCGGAAGCCGGGAGTTCGATCCTCCCTGGGACCGCCATTATCGGGACGTAGCTCAGCTTGGTTTAGAGCGCTTGCCTTGGAAGCAAGAGGCCGCAGGTTCGAATCCTGCCGTTCCGACCAACTTAAGGCGTGGTGGTGAAAAGGAATAACACACGGGCTTTTCACGCCCGGATGTGCGGGTTCGAGTCCCGTCCACGTCTCCACTTTATAGGGTTGTAGCTCAGAAGGTAGAGCGTCCGACTGTTAATCGGACGGTCGCAGGTTCGAGCCCTGCCAACCCTGCCATGGGGGTATAGTTCAATGGGAAGAACACCGGTCTCCAAAACCGCACATGCAGGTTCGACTCCTGCTGCCCCTGCCAAAAATCATAAGCAGAAAGGAAGAAGCCGACCTTGTTTTACAGGTGACCCTCATGCAGAGAAGACAAATCCCTATGATTCACGAAAAAACCTTCCGCAATGTCTCCGAAAAGGATCTGACGATGGACGACGTGTTCGCGCGTATTCGCAGCTTTATGCTCACCGATCCGCGCGCGGCCTATCAACTGATGGTAGGCACGGATGCTCAGGTTCACGCCGGGCATACGAAGTTCGTGACGTCCGTCGTTATTTTCCGGCCGGGCAGAGGCGCTTGGTTCTGCTATCGGCAGGTCATTCTGCCGCGGGAAATCCGTTCGCTCCAAGAGAAGCTTGGTCTGGAGACGACGTTCAGCCAGGAGATTGCCTCGTATTTCGACGCGAGCAAACGCGCCGAGCTGGAGGATATTCTCCTGCCCTACGTTTATCAAGGCGCGGAGCTGAAGCTGTTCATCGACATCGATGCAGGCACGGATGCCAAGCGCAACCGGACTTCGGCGTTCGTCGCGGATTTGGTCGGGCGGATCGAGGCGATGGGATTGTCGGCCCGGGTGAAACCTGAGGCAATTGCAGCTTCTTCCGTATCGAATCGATATACGAAAGTGCCTTACAGAGAGTCAAAACGGCAGTCATTGTCGCTGCGTGGGAGTGTCATTTCTCCATATTAAAACATACAGACAACGGGATGGCGCGATAATTAGTGCTATTCGAAACAATAAATTGTTACGTTGTTATACTTACACCATGTTCAATCGGGCTGAAATAAGTGAAGCTGAAAGCAAGCATGAAATAACAACTTCAAGATCAGGGGGGGGGGCTATATTTATTTTTTTACTATATATAATTATTATGACAGTGGATTAAAAGATTGCTATCACCCAAATAAAGTGAGGAGTTAGAACTGAAGAAGTTTTTTTGGAGAGATGACTAAAAAAAGGAGCGATTGGAGGGCCAATCCGCTCATTTAAAACTTTGATTCAACCTAGTGTCCAACTGATAGCTATTTATTGAACGCTACTCGATATATGGACGGTAATTCGTCTAACCGTTTTTTGGGGTAAAAGCTGAATGGAGGCATCCGATGAAGGTTACTGATAAAGACTTTCGAAAAATGGTGCAAAGTGAACTGAGGAAAATTAGACGTGCTTTTCCGAAAAATCTTAGTGACGAACTAGGCATCGGAAGGTTTCATCTTTCGCTTCTAGATGATATGACTTATTTAATTAAGGATAGGCATGCAGAGTCAAGACTGAATATAAAAAATAATGAAGAATTATCTAAACAATCTCAACTTGCCTTAATTGGATTAATATCAGTAGGTTATTTATGTTTAGCGATAGACCTTCGTGAAGATAGCTCTTCTGGGAGGACATTACTACCGGCAGATTTTATTAAACCTGAAGTTACGGTGGATCCCAACTTAATAATTAGGAGTTTTTTGGTTCAGATAGTTAATCACGGGCTTTCAATATTAGAACTTGTGAATTGTGGACTTGATAATTCGGCAAGAGTTTTAGTGCGTGTTTTGAATGAAACAAGTTGGCTATCCTTGGTTCTTTTCTCAAGTAGAACGAAATTAATACAATATTCGAGTCATATTAATGATCCAGAAAAAGAAAAAGAAATTTGGAGAAAGTCCTTTAGTTTAGGACAATTAACGAAAGAATTGATTAATTTGGAATCTAGATTTGGTCTTCCAAATGATATTGTTAGGGCAATTGGGGATACTAGGAATGAACTGTATAGAGCTTACTCACAATCAATACATTCGTCATATGTCCCTACTGTACTTGGCTCTTTTGGCCTTCCATTTTCGAATTCTGAGGATGAGATAATGAGTTTTTCTCTTTTTGGAACTGCAACAAAGGCATCTAATGGGACACTTGAGGATTTGAATTGGTGTTTATTTTATTATCATCTGATGTTTTTTGCGATAACTAAAGAGATTCATAAATACAAAGCAACTCCACATAATGAATTATGGAGAGCTGCATATGCTCTATCAATTTGTTACAGGCATATTTATCTTTCGGAATACAAAAAGAAATTCGATGAGTAAACAAAATGCTTCAGCCCTATTGCCAAAGTCGTATGCTGAACTATAGTTCTTTGGTGGGGGTTGAATGGAGCAATATCGGTTATTGTTTAGTGTCTCGATAATTTGTTTAATGGAAAACTAGCTATTAGCAGATGAAATGTGCAAGGAGAAAACAAAAATGACTTACCAAACCATAGACGGAGTGCGGGTATGGGGCAATCCTGATGCCGGCGCGCTGTCGCAAGCCAAAACGTGCGCGGAGCACGGCAACGTCGTGCAGGCGCTGCTGATGGCGGACCATCACAAAGGATACAGCCAGCCGATCGGCGGCGTCGTAGCGTACGAAGGCCAAATCTCGCCCTCGGGCGTCGGGTACGACATCGGCTGCGGCAACAAGGCAGTGCGGACGAACCTGTTCGCAGCAGACATCAAGCCGATTCTGCCCGCCATAATGGATCAGATCGCAAGGAAAGTGTCCTTCGGAGTAGGGCGCGTCAATAGCGAAAAGGTGGATCACCAACTGTTCGACGATCCCGACTGGGCTGTGTACGCGGCGATCGGAAGGCAGGAGCACGACAAGCTGAAGGCGTTGGCTCGCGATCAGCTCGGCACGGTCGGCAGCGGCAATCATTACGTCGATCTGTTCGAGGAACCGGAGACGGGCCGCCTTTGGATCGGCAATCACTTCGGAAGCCGCGGCTTCGGTCACAAGACGGCGAGCGGGTTCCTGAACCTCGCAGCCGGACGCGACTTCCTCGCGAGCGCACCGGGAGAGAAGATGGATCAGCCGCCTGTGCTTCTCGATCTGGACAGCGAGCTCGGCGATCTGTACTACCGGGCGATGAAGCTTGCCGGACGGTACGCTTACGCCGGACGAGATTACGTCATCGCGCAGCTGTTGTCGCTCTTGGGCGCGAGCGCCGACTTCGAAGTGCACAACCATCACAACTACGCCTGGAAGGAAACTCATGCGGGGAAGTCGACGATCGTCGTTCGCAAAGGCGCGACGCCTTCCGCACCGGGCCAGCTTGGCTTTATCGGCGGAAGCATGGGCGACATCTCCGTTATCGTGAGAGGGAAGGACACGGACGAGAACCGCGATTCCTTCTACAGCACCGTGCATGGAGCGGGTCGGATCATGAGTCGTACGCAAGCCGCAGGGAAAATGAACTGGAAAACCCGTAAGCGTACGGGTGGCCAGATCACCATCGAACAAATGAAACAAGCCGTTCGCGCCTTCGATGTGGAGCTTCGCGGAGCCGGTACGGACGAGAGCCCGTTCGTCTACCGCAAGCTGCAGGAGGTGCTCGACGCGCACGCCGACACGATCGAGGTTCTGCACGTGCTGAAGCCGATCGGCGTATGCATGGCCGGCGCAGACGAGTTCGATCCGTACAAAGATTAAACAAACAAATCCGGGCAACCGAGACAGACTGAGCCGACGGGATATTGACAAAGCTTCCCAAACCCGTATATGATAGACACTATCTTATTGAAGAAAGGAGGTCGAAGGACATGACCGCAGTTATCAACCGCCGCAACGTCGTTACGCCGCAATCGAATACTTCGTTCATTGTCCATCGGCCTCTACGGGCCCTAGCCAAGGAAGGAGAAAGCTAACGCCCCGCCGGCGTATCGTCGGAAGGGGATGTCAGTCTTTCGTTTTCACTGCGCGCAGAAGACCGTAAGCGATGAGGCTTGCGGTTTTTTTGCGTTTTCTTTTTTGCTAAATTACGATTAAGAGAGGGTTTATATCATTTATGGAACAAAATGTTAACGAACTTTATTATCGGCGAATCGATCTCCCTGCCGGGGATCTCCACGTATTCGCGCACGACGATCTGTTCTATGCCATGGGGGCCAAGGTGCTCGAGATGGCGAACAACAACCTGCAAATTCCGAATATCCGCTATATGAGCTATACGCCCGACGCCCATGTCGGAGTCGGCACCTGCATCGGCACGACGGCGGTATGGGGCGTGGAGGACGGCTTCGTCTCCCCCTCCATCGTCGGCAGCGACATCGGCTGCGGGATGCGCGTGCATCTGACGAATTTGCAGGCGGAGGACTTGCAGGACGTCAAGCTCCGTCGGAAGCTGGTCAAAGCCATCGAGAAACGTATCCCGGTGGAAAATCATGCGAGAGGGCACTTCTCCGACGTTCGTCTGGAGGACGTGCTGCGCAAAGGACTTCACGGTCTGCCGGGCAAATACGTGCCGGACGCGTATACGCCTAGAAAGGCGACTTCCCTGACCCATGTCGAGTGCAGCCGATTCCGGTTCGACGAAGGAGAGCTGGACCGCATCCCGATGCCGGTGTGGCACAGGGCTCATCGCCAGCTCGGCACGCTGGGCAACGGCAATCATTTTATCGAAATTCAAGCCTTGAGCATTCCCGAGGACAATCGCGCCATCGCGGAGCGGTGGGGACTCCGCGACGGCCAGGTCGCGGTCATGATCCATTCCGGCTCCAGGTCTTGGGGCGGCGCCGTTAACCAGCATTGCGGCTCGCAGGTGGCGAAGACGATGAGCCGGCTCGGGCTCGGCACGGCCGATCCGAAGCTGGCCTACGCGCCGCTGGACAGCGAGGCGGGCCGGGCGTATGCGAATTTGATGTATTCGGCGCTGAACTTCGCGGTCGCGAATCGGCATCTGATGGCGTTCGCCGTTCGCGACGCGTTCAAGGAAACGTTCGGATCCCGGGCGGAGATGAGCACGCTCTACGACCTGATGCACAACTACGCCTGCGAGGAGAGCCATGGGGACGAGGCGATGCTCGTTCACCGCAAAGGCACGACGCGCGCGCTGCCGGCCGGACACGCCGGCAATCCCGAGCCCTATCGCGAGACGGGTCATCCCGCGCTCATACCCGGCTCGATGGGAACGGCCTCCTATCTGATGGTCGGAGCCCCGGAAGGCTCGCGCAACTACTACTCTATCTGTCACGGAGCGGGCCGTATTCGGTCTCGCAACGCGACCAAGCAGCTCGTCACGGTAGACGAATTTGCTTCCTCCCTGCGGGTCGGTCACGACGACGAGGTCGTGCTGAATCACCGCGCGCTCGAAGCGCTGGTGGACGAATCGCCGCAGGCTTACAAAGATGTAGACCAAATCATCGATAGCGTCGTCCAGGCGCGGCTGGCCTCCGTAGTGGCCAAATGCCGTCCTCTGGCGGCCGTAAAAGGAGTGTGATTTCGAACATGACGATAATAACCGCCAATACTGCCGCCAAGCCTCCTTTTCTGATCAAGTCGATCGGGGCCGGCGAAGCGCTGAATGCAGAACGCTATTTCAACTATATCGCCGTCGTTCAGGAGATCGTCGATTTTCTGAGCGGGCGGTATGGCGAAGGCTTCCGCCTCTATTACCAGGACGACGGCAACGAGGTGTGGAACGGACTGGAGGAAGACTTGCGCGACGGCTATGCCGGAGTGGAACACGCGGCGAGCCTGTTCGATCTGGTCGAGACGGAGGTGTTCGAGTATGCCGCCGATTCCGATCCGCAGCGGGCGGGTTATGCGATCCGGCCCGCCGTGCGCAACAACCTGTTCGTGTACCGCGAGCAGCTTGTCGCGCTGGCCAGAATTCCGAGAGTGACCCAGCACGGTCTCGGTTACGAGGATCTGATTTTCTGCCGTTCGGACGAGGGGCTGGTGCGTTTTCTGGAGGAATTGCGGGCACGCAGGCTTGCCGACCCGAAGATCATCGTGTTCACCGACACCCGCGACGGTTTGGAGCAGGAGCGCAAAACGGTCGGGTACGCAGTCGGCCGGGAAGAGGTGTTCATGGAAGGGGAGCTGAAGACGCAGGTTTACCGTTCGATCGACGAGTTTTTCTCCAAGGATCGCGCTTTTTTCCAAACCTACGGACTTCCCTACAAGCGGGGAATTCTGCTGTACGGCAAGCCGGGCAACGGCAAGACGACGTTGGTGAAGTCGATCTCGTCTACGACGAGCGCCCCTGTCGCCTATTGGCAGATTACCGAGTATACGAGCAGCGGCTCGATCAAGGAAGTGTTCGATACCGCGTCGCAGATGGCGCCGATGGTACTCGTTATTGAAGACATCGACTCCATGCCCGATTCCTGTCGTTCTTACTTTCTCAACACGCTGGACGGAGCAACGTCGAAGGAGGGCATCTATCTCATCGGAACGACGAACTATCCGGAGAAGATCGATCCGGCGCTGATGAATCGGGCCGGTCGCTTCGATCGGGCGTACGAGGTGAAGTCTCCGGACGAGGAGATGCGTCGCGCTTATTTGGCCCATATCGGTCTGCGCCGCGTCGCAAGCGAGGAAGAGCTTGAACGGGCGGCACGCCGAACGGACGGATTCACGCTTGCCCAGCTCAGTGAGCTGTACGCCTCGGCCGCGCTGCAGATGCATTACGAGAACGAAGTCGATCTAGAGCGGCTGATCGCCGGAATGAAATCCGACTACGCCAAGGACCGCAGCAAGGAGTGGATGACGGAAGACAAGTCGCGTAAAATGGGATTTGCATAAGACGAGCGATGCGGAGGGGAAGAGATGGAGTTCGAGCGATTGAAGAAAGTGGCGGCCGAGAGCCGGAATATCGTGTTCTTCGGCGGAGCGGGTACTTCTACGGAAAGCGGAATCCCGGATTTCCGTTCGGCGGATGGGCTGTACCAGGCGGCTGGCGGGGGGCGGATCGCTCCGGAAGAGATTTTGAGCTATGATTTCTTCCTGGCTCGTACGGCGGATTTCTACTCTTTCTATAGAAGCAAAATGCTGTATCCCGACGCCCAGCCCAACGGAGCCCATTACGCTGTTGCCGAGATGGAGAAGGAAGGACGTCTCGCCGCGGTCATTACTCAGAACATTGACGGGCTTCATCAGAAGGCCGGCAGCCGCAACGTGCTCGAGCTGCACGGCTCGGTACATCGGAACTTCTGCATGGATTGCCGGGAGGCTTACTCGCTCCAGCAGGTGTTGGAGTCGAAGGGGGAATATCCCCGCTGTTCCCGCTGCGGCGGCGTCGTCAAGCCGGACGTTGTGCTGTATCAGGAAAGTCTGGACATGGATCTGCTGCAGCGAGCGGCGATGTATATCAAGCAGGCGGACGTCCTGATCGTCGCGGGCACGTCGCTGACCGTTCAGCCGGCAGCCGGACTGGTCAGACTGTACGAAGGCGACAAATTCATCCTGATCAACAAAAGCGCGACCCCGATGGACGGCATGGCCGACTATTTGATTTCCGACAGCGTGGCAAAGGTGCTGGGGATGATGGTCGGAGGAGAGCGGCTCTGACAACAATCCCGCGAATGGGCGGTTGCCGTTCGCTATTTCAAGCCGAATGAGCTATAATGGAACTATAGACGTGTCGTCAATTCACATAACGTATAGGGTTATTCTTTTATGCAATAGCCTTGTACGCTATGTGGTTTTTTATTTTTCATTCAAATGCAGGGGTCATGCTCAGAATCCGCAGTTTGGGGCATTATTATTCGTTGTAACCACCTCATAACAGAAAGAGGGAATGCACGTGTATTATTCTCGGAAGAAACCGTTCGAAGAGTTGCCGGAAGAAATGACCGCCATCTGGTACTGCTCCGGGGAGGACTGCAAGCGATGGATGAGAGATAATTTCACGTTTTCCGTCGTTCCCGTATGCCCTGAGTGTCAATCCGAGATGGTCCGGGGAGAAAGAATGCTCGCCACGTTGTCGAATACGAGCCCCAATCAGGCCAAAGGGCGCCGCTGAACGGATACGCGCAGACCCGCAGCATCCGTCAGCGGGGCAGCTTCAGCACGAAGGTCGTGCCGACTCCCGGGCGGCTCTCCGCCTCAAGCGTTCCTCCATGCGCGAGCGTCAGCTCCTTGGCGATCGCCAGACCGAGGCCCATCCCGCCGCTGTTCCGCGCGCGGGCTTCGTCCGTCCGGTAGAATCGGTTGAAAATGTGCCCAAGCTGTTCCGGGTCGATGCCTACGCCTGTATCCGCAATCGCAATTGTCAGCGCCGAGCCGCTCCCGCCATGAGACGGCTCTTCCTGCACGTTCACCGCAACGCTCCCGCCCTCGGGCGTGTAGCGAATGGCGTTAACCGTCAGGTTGAGCAGCACCTGGGTCATCCGATTCGGATCGACCCGGAGCGGCCGCTCGTCCGCTTCGACGTTCAGCGTCAGGCGAACGTTCTTGCGAGCCGCATCCGATTCCAGATGTCGAACGACCCTGTGTGCCAGCTCGGCCATATTCGTCGGCTTCAACTCCAGCGGCAGCTTGCGTGCCTCCGCCAGCGAGAGCAGGTGCAGGTCTTCCACGAGACGGGACAGGCGAATCAGTTCGTCCTGAAGCGGCAGCAGACTTTCCGGTTCGACGGCGTCTCCCGTCTGCTGGATTAAATCCAGCTTGCCCCGGACGATCGTCAGCGGCGTTCTCAGCTCATGGGCCGCGTCGGCGACGAGATTGCGGCGCAGTTCCTCGTTGTTCCGCAGTTGAGCGGACATCGCATTAAAGGCGTCGGCGACTTGGCCGTATTCGTCCTTCGAGACGACGGGGGCTTGAACTCCGAGCTCGCCCTGCCTCAAACGATCGATGGCCGGGATCAGCTTTCTCAGCGGGGACGTCATTCTTTTGGCGATCCAATAAGCGGCCAGCAAAGAGATGAGAACGATCAGGACGGTCGCGGCCAAGAGCAGGAAAGTGACGGACACCGGAATGCCGACTCGCAGTCTGGACATGTCCGCGATTTCGGAGTCGTAATAATGCAAGTAAGCGATCGTCCCGTCGTCCGTCCGCAGCATCCGTTTTATCCCCAGATTTTTAATCGCTTTCGGGGGCGTAGCGCCCAGCGAATACAACTCCGTCCGATCGCTGGCCAGCAACGAGAGGCTGACCTCCCGTTTATCCGCCAGCACTGCTTCGTCCAATTTAATCCCCTGCACTCCGCTCCACGAATTCCCGTTACGGCTATAATAGCCGACGAACTGCTCCGACAGCGCGTCCAGCGTTTCTCCCCGCGTTTTGTCCGCCATCGCTTCGAACGATTCTCTAATGACGAAATGCGTGACCAGCACGAAAAGAAGGGCGACGACAGTTACGAACGAAGCGATCGAGAGAAAGAGCTTCCGCGTAACCGTCATTGGCCGATACCGAAACGATAGCCGAAGCCGTAGACGGTCTGGATGTACCGCGGATTGGCGGGGTCGTCCTCGATTTTTTTGCGGAGGCGGCTGACGTGTGCGTCGACCGTCCGTTCGTCGTTCAGAATATCGTCCTCGAGCGCAGCCTGAAGAAGCTGAAGCCTGCTGTACACGATGCCGGGCTTGGCGGCCAGCGTCAGCAACAGCTTGAATTCGGTCGGAGTCAGAGTCAGCTCCTCTCCGCGTTTCCACGCCCGGCATTGTGCTTCCGACAGCGACAGCTCGCCCCGTTCCATCGTCGCGGTTAGCGGATCGTTCCCTTCCATACGCCGCAGCACGGAGCGGATTCTCGCGGCCAGTTCCCGCAGGGAGAAGGGTTTCGTGAGATAATCGTCGGCTCCGACCTCCAGGCCGATGATTTTATCGCTCTCTTCCGCCCGCGCCGTCACCATGATGATACCCATCCGCCCTATTTTTCGCAGCTCCCGGCACACTTCGATTCCGCTCATTCCCGGCAGCATCCAATCCAGCACGGCCAGCGACGGGTTGGATTCGCGGGCTTTGCGCAGCGCTTCCGGCCCGCTTGATGCGGTGACGATGCGATAACCCTCCTGCAGCAAGAAGGTTCTCATGAAGGCAATGACTTGATCCTCGTCGTCGACCAGCAGCAGCGTTCGCGTCATAATCCGTATCCTCCTCGGTCTTGTCCCCTACATTATATAGGCTGCCGCGAAGCATCGGGGAAATTTCACGAAACCCGTAACGCTTCGTCACAAGTCCGCAACATTGTGCTGCTAGTATGGCGTTGGGGCGGATGGACGCGCGGCAAAAGCCGGGGAGGAGGAGAAGGATGGAAGAAGTGAAATCGAACGCCAAGGGGAGAGTCGGCCGAACCGTATTTCGCGTTCTCGCATGGGCGCTGGTCGCCTGCATCGTCGCGCAAACCTTTATTGCGGGAATGGCCTTGTTTCAAGACTCGTCGCATTGGAAAACTCATGTCGTTTTCGTGCATCTATTCGAATTTATTCCGCTGCTCATGATCGTATTTTCCTTTAGCGGCGGTCTTCCCATAAGAACGCGCTGGTTAAGCTTGGCGTTGTTCGGGTTGATTTTTATCCAGTATATGACCGCCAATCTGCCGGCCGCTGGCGGCATGCATCCCGTGATCGCTTTGGCGCTGATCGTGTTGTCTCTCCACGTAGCCAGACGCCCTGCCTGATGGGCCGGCGGAGACAAGGACAAGCCCGGTCAAATGCGCCGGGCTTCCTGCTCCAACAGCTCGACTTCCTTGGCGGCCTTGGACGCCTTTTTGCCGATTTTATACGACTTCGCCACTTTGACGCCTTTCGTGGCTTTGAACAGCTTCAGCGATTTCAATGCTTTGAGCCCCCGCAGCCCCTTCAAGCCCTTCAAAGCGCTTAACCCCGTTAACGAACCGAGACCGACGACCGCATCGACGAACTGAGTCACGGAAATCGAAGACACTACGGCGAGAATACTCAGCCATTGTTCCTTGAAGAACCTGCGAACATCTTTCGTCATCAAGAACAGCACGCCCAACTCAACGATGAACAACCATAGAATGTAGTGGGCGGCCGTTTCGAGCGGCGCTTTAATTTCCTTGGAGACGGATGTGAAGCTTACAATCGTAACGCCGACTAGATAAAGGGAGAGAATCAAGGATACGATCAAATACCACTTTTTAAAATAAGCTTTGGACATGACGGACCGGGGCCTCCTGCTCGAAACTGGAATTAGTGTAGCACGTTCCGGGCAGGCAGGCTAGAGGTCCAAGGAGTCGGCCGGATGCGCGCATGGCAAGCCGTCGGGTATAATGAGCTATCGATATCAGCGCGGAGGAGCACGGAGAGGGGAGCGAACGTAATGGAAGAGATGGCGAGTAGCTCTTTGCGGCGGTGCGAATCGCAGACCGAATTGACGGACGAGCGCGCTCACGGTCTGTTCGTCGTCATCGGCGGAATGGGCGATTTGACGATTCGTCACGAGAAGATTCCCGTCTCGATGGGGAGGTGCTACTATGCGGCCCCAGGGGCCAAGACGACGGCGTCCCCGCATTTCAACAGCTTGGATCTGTACCATATCCGGTTCGAACGATGGAGAAAATCGGAGAACGATCGTCGGGAGCCGATCTGGATCGCCGACCTATCGGAATGGCTGCCGGAGGGCGAGCTGAATGCGGGGGACGAAGGACGTTATTTGGAGCTGGCGAACGCTCTGCACGGCATCGTCGAACGGGACGAGCTTGCGATCCATCGTCGGCGCTTGCTGTTCCAAGAGCTCCTCTACGAATGCTTCCGAGCCTGCGTTGGCCGCACCGAGGAGCAGAAGGATTCGCAGGGAGCCATACGGCGTGCGATTCGCTACATTCGGGAGCATTACCGCGAAGAATTGCATAGGGACGAGCTGGCGAAGATGGCCAACCTCAGTCCGGAGTATTTTTCGCAGCAATTCAGGGCCGTTAGCGGGAGCAGTCTCACCGACTACTTGGCAGACGTGCGCATCGGGCACGTCAAGGAGAGACTGCTGTTCACCAACGAGCGATTGGCCGAGATCGCTAAGGCGGTCGGGTATCGGGACGAATACTATTTGAGTCGCAAATTCAAGAACGTCACGGGCATGTCTCCAAGCGCTTATGTCAAATCCGACAAAAAAATCGTGTCTCTGAACCCGCACTTAACCCGCCATCTGCTTGCGCTCGGAATCGTGCCGGCAGCGACTGTGACATTTCCGTGGGGGTTCGGCGACTATCAGGAGCGGATGGACGAGCAAGGCTGCGTCTGCCGCAGCTGGGACAAGGGCTTCTCCGACGAGGAACTGCTGCGGATGGAGCCGGAGTTGCTGCTGTGCATCGACAACGTCTCCCCGGAACGGTTGAGCTTCTATCGCGGCATCTGTCCCACGTTGGTCGTCCCTTGGTATTTGTCGGATTGGCGCGGGCATTTCCGGGAAGTGGCAATGGCCGTCGACCGGCAGGCGGAAGCGGAGGGCTGGCTGAAGGCGTTCGCCGCCAAAGCCGACGCAACCCGGAATGCCATTCGCGAAGCAGCGGGAGCCGAACTGACCGTCCTCATTTACAATGTTAGGGGAGACGCGGCTTTTGTCTATCGGAACCGCGCGATGGGCAGCCAAGTGATCTACGACGAACTGGGGATGAGGATGCCCGTCAGCGTCCAAGCCCGATCGATCCAAGGCAATTTTATCCCGGTCGAGCCGGAGGATGTGCTTCCCGCGTTTTCCGCAGATTGCATTTTACTATCCGTAGACAGGTCGCCGGAAGCGAGAGATCGCGCGGAACGTATGCTGGAATCTTCGGAATGGGCGGCCTTCGGTAATCTTCCCGGCAAATGCGTCCGAGAGGTGGATATGGCGAGATGGCACGGCTACGATCCGCTGTCCATCTTATGGCAGCTGGAAGATGCTTCTCGGCTGTTCGCCTTACGAGAGTGCAAATAAGTTCTTACGCCCGTACATGGAGGGCGGATGCCCGCTTTGATATGATTCTTATGATAATGAGAATCAGTATCAGGAGGATGAATATGAAGGCAACATCACGTTATCGACTGCTTATCGCGGGGGCACTGATCTCTCTTCTGCTTCTCGCCGCATGCGGCCAAGACAAGGGCACCGAAGCTTCGCCCTCAGCCGCTCCTTCCGCGGAGACGTCCGCGCCCGCGTCCGCAGCGGCATCGGGAGCCGAGACACCCGCAGCGGAACAGGAAAGCGGCAAGAGAATATACGAACATGCCTTGGGAAGCACGGAAATTCCGACTCATCCGCAGCGCGTCGTATCCATTCAATATACGGGGGCCATGCTGGCGCTTGGAGTGAAGCCGGTCGGCGCCGACGACGAATGGTCCGTCTATCCGCTGCTGAAGGAGGAGTGGGCAGGGATCGAAGACGTGGGAGATCCTTGGACGGGATTGAATCTGGAGAAAATCATTTCCCTGCAGCCCGATCTGATCGTCACACACGTCGAGCAGACGTACGAGCAACTGGCGAAAATCGCGCCGACGATTTTCATTCCCTGGCTCAAATATGATGTGCGCGGGCAGATTGCCGAATTTGGCGACATACTGGGCAAGCAGGAGGAGGCCGCCGCATGGCTTGCCGGCTTCGATGCCAAAGTGGATGAGGCCAAGCTTAAAGCGGCCGAACTGATCGGCCCCGACGAGACGGTCGCCATCTTGAACATTCGGCCGAAAAATCAATTCATCTACGGCAATAGCGCCATGGGAGGCTACGTGATTTATCAGGCTCTCGGGCTCAAGGCTCCGGAAGCGATTCAGCGGGACGTGATCGATCAGAAGCTGGCGATGCTCGAAATCTCGGAAGAGGTCATCGGAGACTACGCGTCCGCGGATCACGTATTCCTGTCCGTACTGGAAGCGGACGGCGGCAAGGAGAGAGCGGAGGAAATCAAGAAGAGCGGAATATGGGCCAAGCTGCCGGCGGTTCAGAACAACCGGGTGCACGACCTGGATTGGGACACTTACTTTACGACGGACCCCATATCGACCCTGAAACAGCTGGATACGTTCATCGAATTGCTGGAGCGGGATCGCGGCTAGGGCGACCAGGGCGACCGCAACTCGTGAATTGAAATAGCGATTATGGAGCCGCACCGACCTTGACCGAGGCTGGTGCGGCTATTTGTCATGTTTCTCGGAAGGAAAAACCAGGAATCATGTCGAAAGTACTAAGGATTTCTTTAATTCCTCGACTAAAGTCAGAGAGGTATGGACACCATGATCAGATTCAGGAGTCGTCTCGTATCGAAGCTATCGGCGTTTATTCTGGCAATATTGATTCTCTTGTCCGGTTCGCTCGTCTACATGCAAATCGCGAACACGAAGAAGGCGAGCGAAGAGGCGATCGGCAACTTCAGCATTCATACCGCGGAGGCTTATGCGGGGCAGTTCGACCTGGGAGCTTACGAAAGCTTCCTGCAGGACGTTCAAGAAAGCGACCTATATTGGAGCATACGCGAAGAAATGAACCGGTACCGCGCGCAGATCGGAGCCATGTACGTGTACACGGTGCAAATAGACGAGAACAAGCAGCCGCTGCTGCTGATCGACGGCCAGCCGAGAGATTCGGACGCGGCTTCCCCGATCGGGGAAGTGACGGATATGCCGGAGCAAGCGATCGAAGCGATCATCAGCGGCCGTTCGGCCAAGTCGGGCATTATTCGCAACCCGGAATACGGCAACTACATCTCTTCCTACGCGCCTCTTCGCAACGGGAACGGAGAGATCATCGGCGCGATCGGAATCGATACGGACGTCAGCGTATCGGAGACGATCTACAAGGATGTCATCGGGAAGAGCACGGGGCTGTTCGTGCTGATGGGCGTCTTGACGATCGCCTTCTTCGGCTTGATCGTGCTGTTCCTCTCCCGCGCGCTGCGCCCTCTCGGTACGATCGTTCGCGGCGCCGAAGCGATGGCCCGGGGAGATCTCGCGGAAGCGAAATCGCATCTGGGAGCAGGTCGCTCAAGCTCGAACGACGAGATCGGCCAGGCTTATTCCGCCATGATGAAGATGATCGAGAGGCTCGGGGTTACGCTCGGGGAAGTCATGAAGGATATCGCGCTCACGGCCCGGGATCTCGTGCATTCGACCGAGCGGTTCGGCTCCGAGGCGGAGCGGATGGTCGCGCTGAACGTCGAGCTGGAGCAAGCGGCGGCGCAGCTGGCGGAGGGGGCGAGCAACCAGCGTATCGGCGCGGAGCAGAGCGCCAGGTCGATGGAGGACATTACGGCCGCCATCCAGAGGGCTTCCGACGCGTCGGGCAGCGTGACCGGAGCGTCTGGCGAAGCTTTGGATTCCGCGGAAGAGGGCGCCGGTTCCATCCGCAGCTTGAAGGAGCAAGTGCTGGCCATGGCCGACGTAGCCATGCAGACGTCCCAATCGGTTCAGGTTCTCAATTCGCATATGAGCGAGATCGAGCCCGTGCTGAGATCGATTACGGACATCGCCGACCAGACGAAGCTTCTCGCGCTTAATGCTTCCATCGAAGCCGCGCGCGCGGGCGAGCACGGAGCGGGATTCGCGGTCGTGGCCGGAGAGGTGCGCAAGCTGGCGGAGGCTTCGGCCGTATCCGTCGGGCGGATCACTTCCCTGCTCTACCAGATCAAGCAGGAGTCCGGGCAGATCGGCGAGAGAATGCAGCTCGGCAACGAAGGGATGAGATTGGGCTCCGAGCTGTCCGATCGGGCGGAGACGCTGTTCGGCCGCACGATGGAACAGTTCGGACATGTGAACGGGCAAATCCAGGAAGTATCCGCGGTTATCGAGGAAGTGCTGGCCAGCTCCGAGGAAGTCGCCGCGTCGGTGGAGCAGATTTCGCACATTTCCGCGAGAACGGCGGAAAGCACGGAGTCGATCGAGCGAATGTCCGCCCACCAGTTGGAGGCGGCGAAGGTGATCGCCGATACGACCGAGATGCTGAAGGAGAGAAGCGCTCGCCTGGAAGCCGCGGTAGCCAAGTTCAAGCTGTAACGATCCGCGTTATCCATCTTCATCTATCTTTTACTTCCGTTTAAGTTCCGTTTAAGCTCCATCCTCCATGATAGAAGCATAAAGGCAACGGGAGGATGGTAGAAGATGAACGAACGCAACTTGACGGATACGCAGACAACGAACGACGGGCGCGAGCCGATGACGGTATATCAATCCCCGCTAATGGCATCCTATGAGAAAGAAATGGCCGGTTATCGGCCCCAGCCGTCCCCTGGGGACGTCGGCCCGAGCAAACGCAGGAACGGCACTTCTTTCGCGGCTTATTTGACTTCCTTCCTGGTCGGAGCGATGCTCGTCGGTGGATTCGGATATGCGGCGGACCGCGGCAATCTGTTCGGCGGGCAGGCGCCGGCGGCCGAAGCGTCCGGCAGCGCTTCGGAGGCCGCAGCGGGAATCACGGCGGCATCGGTGAAGGCCAAAGGCGATATCGCAACCGTATTCGAGACGGCCAGCCCGGCGGTGGTCAAGATCGAGAATTACGCGGTTCCGACGTATTCCATGAGAAGTCCCTTCGGAGGCAGGGGAGGCGGCCAGCAGAGACAAGCAAGCGAGCCGGTATTGGCCGGATCGGGAACGGGGTTCTTTTTCTCGACGGACGGCTATATTCTGACCAACGAGCATGTCATTGCGGACGCGGACGAGCTTAAGGTGACGGTGGAAGGCTACGACGAGCCGCTGACGGCCAAGCTCGTAGGATCGAATTACGAGCTCGACCTCGCCGTGCTGAAGGTGGAGAGCCCGGACGGCCAAGCGTTCCCTGCCTTGGAGCTGGGCAATGTCGACCAGACGAGCATCGGGGATTGGGTGATCGCCATCGGCAATCCGTACGGCCTCGATCACACGATGACGCTTGGCGTTCTCAGCGCCAAAGGACGAGAGATTACGATAGCCGACGAGCAAGGCGACCATACGTACCGGAATCTGCTGCAGACCGACGCCTCGATCAACTCGGGCAATTCGGGCGGACCGCTTCTGAACGAGCGGGGCGAGGTTGTCGGGATGAACACAGCGGTTAACTCCGAAGCGCAGGGCATCGGCTTCGCGATCCCGTCCTCAACGATCAAAGAGGCTCTGAACGAGTTGATGAACGTAAAACCTGCCGTATCCTAAGTCCGAGTGAATTCATAAATAAGGACGGGGCTGTTCCCTCCAGCGGTGTCGAGAGACCGCATAAGGGGGACAGCCCCGTTCGCGCGTTTCCTATAACCTTTCGAGAATCCAATCCGCCGCAATCCCGGGATGGGAGATCGGGAACTGGTGGGCATAAGGCAAACGCGTCACGTCCAAATGGGAGTAAGCCTCGGGCACGTCGGGCCGGACATCGGCCTGCCCCCAGGCGATAAACACTTGGTCGGGGCTCCAACTGCCCGGATCGAATCGGAAGACATCCGGCCGAGAGAGCAGGGACATGACCTCTGCTGTCGTCGTTCTCGTGCGCGGGGACTTCATTTCTTCCAGGATGAACGAAGGGTACGCCTCCGGAATTTCCCCGGCTTCGCGGAAGCTCTTGGAACGAATCAGCCGCTTCCTGATCGAGTTTTCGCTCAGCGTACGCGCGGAAGTCTTGGTCGCGAACGGATGACGATAGGTCTGGCTTACGGGCTCCAGCACGGGCTGGAGCAGGACGGCACCCGCAATGCGCTCCGGGACGGCCTCCAGCATTCTCGCGGCAAGGTATCCTCCGAACGAATGGCCCACGATCCGAACCGGCGAATCGAAGCTGCGGATCAAGGCGACGATCGCTTGTTCGAATCCTTCCATGCCGACGCCCCGATGGTGGTAGGGGGAGCGGCCGAACCCCGGAAGATCCGCCAGACAGACGGGATGGCCGGACTCGGCCAGACGCTGCGCCATTGGAAGCAGATTGTAGGAAGCGCTGAAAGCGCCATGAAGAATGACGATCGGAGTTCCGCGCCCTTCGCTCTCTATCGTGGCCAATCCGGCCCGCGCATGCTGCCGGAATGGCGGCGGCAAACGCAGCGTTCCGTGGTTCAGCCGGTAATCCAGATCCGCCACGACAAGGGGCAGCGTTGGGGAGGACACCGACAGGTTCAAGCCGTGCTTGGCTTCTACGGCGAGCTTGGAAGCGGTTGGGAACTCGGTGCGAACGATAAAATCCATAGACTCCTTAGGCAGGCCGAGCAGCTTGCCCGCCCCGAGATTAAGCAGGCCTTTGACAAGCCCATAGGGCGCGCTGCCCTTGGGAGCGCGAACGCGCACTTCCCGGGCGATCGTGCCGATAAGCTCTTTCATGCCGGGACTTTCCTTCTTGTTATCCAGTAGAAAATAAGTGTCGTTAACGGGCCGATCCTCCTCCGCCAAGGCGGCAATGAACGCCGCAACGTGATCGACGTGCACGAGAGGAAGCCAATAATCGTCTCCGCCGGGGACAAGACCCATCATATTTCTGCGCACGGCGTTCACTAGAAGACCGAAGCCTCCGGTCTGTTCGGTAATCCCGCTGCGGGAATCGCCGATGACGACGCTCGGGTTGACGACCGACAGAGGAATTCCGGATTGCTTCATCGTCCGGCGCAGGAAGAGATCGGACTCGAATTTCATTTTCTCGTACGGGGGCGCTTTGTGACCATGATCTGCCTGCGGGCTGACGCCGTCGTTCTGCTCCGAATAAGGAGATTTGAACCCGACAACGTGGATAAAATGCTGCAAACGAGGCGAGCGTCGCGCCAGGTCCGCCATCTCGCGGGCGGAGTTCAGGAACACTTGCCGCGCTTCGTCCGCGGACAGCAGAATATCCATCGGCCCCCCGGCATGGATCATCGCCTCGACGTCCGTCAATAGCCGCAAATCGGCGGAGCCGATTCCAAGAGAAGGCTGCGTCAGATCGCCCTGTATAGGAACGAGGGAAGAGAAATCCCGCCATCCCATTTCTTTTAACGTTTCCCTCAGCTTCTCCTCTGATCGGACCAGCACATAGAGCCGATGTCCTCCGCTCGCCAACGCCGTCAATACATGTCGTCCGATAAAGCCGCTTCCGCCTGTTACGAATATGGAACTCACTTAGGGGTTCCTCCTTTATTTTATAGTACTGATTAGTGCTAATTCGGTGTAAAAAAATTACTTCAGCAGGTTCGCTAAAGTATGAAGCGTATCGGACAAGAGGGTGGAATCTTGCCGGGTATGCTGCAGGAATAAGGCGCCTTCGATCGCGGATACGATCAACGCGGCCGTCTGGGGGACGGGCAGGCGCGAATTGAACTCTTCTCTGGAGACGCCTTCCCGGAGCAGATGCTCAACCGCGCCGATCTGCTTCCGGAAGAACCGGCCGATCTCCTCTCTGACCCATTCCTGCTCGCGCGAAGTTTGCACGTACAGCGTCAGGAAAGGACATCCGCCAAGGCTATCCGGCTGATTGTCCGTAAGCAGCGCGGCGAACCGCTCGATTCTCTCCGTTGCGGACAGCTGCGTTTGACCGACGGTCTCGCCGATAAGCCGGTCGTAATGGGCGACAATTCCTTCGACGATAGCGGAGAGAAGCTCCTCCTTGCTCTTGAAATGATAATAAATATTCGTTTTGGACACCTTGCTCGCCGCTACGATCTCGTCCATGCTGGTGATTTGATAACCTTTCTCCAGGAAGAGGGCGGTAGCGACGCGAATGACGACATCGCGATTGGAAGGTTTTTTTCTATTGGTTGCAGTCATATTAGAACTATATAGTACTAATTCCTCGGTTGTCAAATGTAATCTGCCGATCGCTCAGGTTCGGTTCATTCGGTCGCTCTGTTCGTTACGCGGCTCTTGCCAGCGAAAGGCATTCCTGCTATGATCGGAGCAATTTCGCGGACACGAAGGAGCAAGCACAACTTATGGCCACTTTTTTTATCCTGATTATATATTTGGCATTCATCAGCCTGGGATTGCCGGATTCCCTGCTTGGATCGGCATGGCCCGTCATGAGGACGGAACTGGGCGCGTCTATCGGCACCGCCGGGGCGATCTCGATGGTGATCGCGGGCTGCACGATCGTGTCCAGCTTGGCCAGCGGAGCCGTTATCCGGCGTTATGGCGTAGGACTGGTCACGCTTGCAAGCTGCATTTTGACAGCTGGGGCTTTGCTGGGATTCGCCTGGTCGCCTTCGTTGATATGGCTGATCGTATTCGCGATTCCGCTCGGTCTGGGCGCAGGCTCCGTCGATGCGGGGCTGAACAACTACGTCGCCCTGCATTACAAGGCGCATCATATGAGCTGGCTGCATTGCTTCTGGGGAGTGGGCGCCACGCTGAGTCCGATGATCATGGCTTTCTATATATCCGGCGAGGCCTTGTGGAGACAAGGCTATCTCACGGTTGCCGCCGTTCAGGGCGTGCTGGTGCTGATTCTGTTATTCTCCCTTCCTCTATGGGATAAGGTCGCCCGCAGAAGCAGCGCGAACCGCCCGGACGACCGTCGCGAATCCGAGGCGCAAGCGTCGGAGTCCGCCGAATCCGGGCTTTCGAAGCCGTGGCAGATCAAGGGGGTTAAGATCTCCATGATCACCTTCCTGTTCTATTGCGGTATAGAGGCCAGCGTGGGGTTATGGGGAAGCAGCTTCCTTGTCGGCATGAAAAAGCTGCCCGCATCGACGGCGGCGGAGTGGGTGTCGCTGTTTTTCGTCGGCATTACGGTCGGACGCATGATTACGGGGTTTATTACGTTCAGGATGAACAATCGCTCGCTCATCCGGTATGGGCAGCTCACCGCCTTGTTCGGCACGGTGCTGCTCGCGCTGCCCTTGCCGTCGGGATTTTCGCTCGCGGGATTCATGATCATCGGCTTGGGATTGGCTCCGATCTTTCCTTGCCTGCTGCACGAGACGCCTGCGCGGTTCGGGAATAAGCACTCGCAATCGATCATGGGATACCAGATGGCCGCGGCTTACACGGGCAGCACCTTCGTGCCTCCTCTTCTGGGGGCGCTTGCGTCGTATTCCACGATCGGGATCTTGCCTTTCTTTCTCGTGATGTTTGCCGCGATTATGCTGCTCTGCACGGAGAGGCTGAACCGCTTCTTGAACAAGAGCTTGCGGGCAGTCTGAGGGCTGCGCGGCGGGAAGTTGACGCACGAGGATTAACCGTGCTTAAATGGGAGCAAGGCAGGGAGTCCCGCGGGACGGCCCGGTCAATCTATCGAACGGGAGCCCGACCGTGAACGGACCGATGATCGTTACTCTATCTGTACTGACTCTTGCTTCTGTCCTCTTCATATCCGGCAAAGTGCGTTCCGATCTGGTAGCGGTCGGAGCGCTTATTCTGTTAATGCTGTGCGACATCTTGACGCCCGGGGAGGCGCTGTCCGGATTTTCCAACTCCGTCGTCATTATGATGGTCGGCTTGTTCGTCGTCGGCGGGGGGATCTTCCAGACCGGACTGGCGAAAATGGTCAGCAGCAAAATGCTCCAACTGGCCGGCACGAACGAAACCCGGCTGCTCGTCATGATCATGGTCGTCACCTCGGCGATCGGCGCGTTCGTCAGCAACACGGGGACGATCGCCGTCATGATGCCGATTGTCGTCAGCCTGGCGATGAGCGCGGGGACGAATCCGGGGAGGCTGCTGATGCCGCTCGCTTTCGCCAGCAGCCTTAGCGGCATGCTGACGCTGATCGGAACGCCTCCCAACCTGGTCATCCAGGAGACGCTTCAAGCGGCGGGATATACGGCCGTCTCGTTTTTCACCTTTACGCCGATCGGCCTTGTCTGCATCGTCGTAGGCGTCGTCGCGCTGCTCTTCCTTCGCAGGTTCCTGCCGAAGAACGACCGGGATGCGGACGACGGCCGCCGGGGCCGCTCGCTGCAAGACCTTGCCCGGCAATATCAGCTTAGGCAGAACCTGTACCGCGTTCAGGTCGGAGCCGGTTCGCCGGTGTGCGGCAAGCGGCTGCACGAGCTTGATATCTCCGCCAAGCACGGCCTGAACATTATCGAGATCCGGCGCAAAATTTCGGCCAAAAACCAGTTTTTCAAGACGATCAACCAGGAAATTGCCGCTTCTCATACGATCATCGAAGAAGAAGATATTTTGTACGTGCACGGTCCTTTCGAGAGCGTACAGGCGTTTGCGCTGGACAATGGCCTGAAGATGATGGACCGCCGCGTCCCCGAGAACAAGCAGGCGCCCGGTTCCGAGCAGTACGCCACGGAAGACGTCGGCATCGCCGAGGTGATGCTCACGCCGACCTCGCGGCTTATTAACCGGCTGATCAAGGAATCCGGCTTCCGCGAGAAATACCGCGTGAACATTCTCGGCATCCAGCGCAAGGATCAATACCTTCTGCACAACCTGAAGGAAGAGAAGATGCGCTTCGGCGACGCGATGCTCGTGCAGGGCACGTGGCGGGACATCGCCCGGCTCGCCACCGAGCCGGACGTCGTGGTCGTCGGCCAGCCGATCGAGGAAGCGCGCAAGGTGACGATGGACAACAAGGCGCCGATCGCCGCCGGCATTATGGGGCTGATGGTGCTGCTGCTCATCTCCGAGCTGATTCCGGCCGTGGCGTCGGTCATGATCGCGGCTGTGCTGATGGTCGCGTTCCGCTGCGTGCGCAGCATGGAGGACGCCTACAAGACGATCAACTGGGAGAGCGTCGTGCTGATCGGCGGCATGATCCCGATGTCGATCGCGATCGAGAAGACGGGGGCGGCGGCGCTGCTGTCCGACGGAATGGTCGGCTTGCTGGGCGGCTATGGACCGCTTCTCCTGCTGGCGGGCGTCTACTTCACGACGTCGCTGCTGACGATGTTCATCAGCAACACGGCCTGCGCGATCCTGCTTGCGCCCATCGCGCTCGCGGCCGCTCTGCAGCTGGGCGTCAGCCCGTATCCGTTCCTGTTCGCCGTATCGGTCGGAGCGAGCATGTGCTTCGCCTCGCCGTTCTCCACGCCGCCGAACGCGCTCGTCATGTCGGCCGGCCGCTACCGGTTCTCGCACTATATCAAGGTCGGTCTGCCGCTCCAGATTATTATGGGGGTCGTCATGGTCGCGGTGCTTCCGCTGTTTTTCCCTTTTTGACGGCCGGTTGTTGACAGACGGCTGTGAAGACGTTAGTATAATCAACAATCGAACATTCGGATCATGCCTGTGAAGAGCATCCAACTCGGAGGCGTTTTCGTCAAGAACGGCCCGGTCGCCCGCGCCGTATCCTAAGCTTACCGGCCCCGCCCGTTATCGCGGAACCAAGAGGATCGGAACGCGCCGCGTTCCGGTCAAGTTGGGTGGCACCGCGAGCAGACGCTCCTCGTCCCAATTCGGACGAGGGGCGTCTTTTGTCGTATCCATCCAACTAAGGGAAGGTTGAGGAGCATGAAGAGAAGCTGGAATTTCAATCCGGGACCGGCGGCGCTGCCGCTGGAAGTGCTGGAGCGGGCGAAGGAAGCGTTCGTCGAATATGGAGACCAGGGCCTGTCGCTGCTGGAAATGTCGCATCGAAGCAAGACGGTGGAGCGGATCGTCGAGGAGACGGAGAGACAACTGCTCGATCTGATCGGACTGCCGACGGGATATCGGGTGCTGTTCATGGGAGGAGGAGCGAGCGCCCAATTCGCGCTTGTTCCGATGAACTTCCTTCTGCCGGGGATAACCGCGCGTTACCTCGTATCCGGCAGCTTCGCGGAGAAAGCCTATAAAGAGGCGAAAACGGTCGGTCAGTCGGAAGTGTTGGCGAGCGGCAAGGCCGAGGGTTGGAGGAGGCTCCCGGACTTGCGGCAGATGGAGATCGCTCCCGACACCGCCTACGTTCACATGACCACGAACAATACGATCGAAGGCTCGCAGTTCCGCGACTTACCCGATACCGGAGAGGTCCCGCTGATCGGGGACATGACGAGCGACATTTTGAGCCGCAGGCTGAATTGGACGAAATTCTCGCTGATCTACGCGGCTGCGCAGAAGAATCTCGGCCCCGCTGGCGTGACGGCCGTCATCGTCAAGGAAGAACTGCTGAAGGCGGGCAACGCGGACATTCCGGCGATTTTCCAGTATCGCACCTGCGCCGAGCACGGTTCGCTCTATAACACGCCTCCGGTCCACGCCATTTACATGATGAAGCTGACACTGGAGTGGACCGCACGCCAAGGCGGCATCCCGGAACTGGAGAAGCGGAACGAGCGGAAAATAGGGTTCCTCTACGAAGCGATCGACACCGGGGACGGATTTTATCGAGGGATCGTGGAGAAGCCGTATCGCTCGATGATGAACGCGACGTGGCGAATGCCGGACGAAACGTTGGAGAAGCAATTCTTGCTGGAAGCGGAGCGGGAAGGCTTTATCGGTCTGGCCGGCCACCGCAGCGTCGGCGGGCTGCGCGCTTCCGCCTACAACGCGGTGCCGGAGGAGGCCTGCAAGGCGCTTGCCGAATTTATGAACGATTTCCGCAGGAGATGCGGATAGAGGGGGACGAACGAATGTTGGATATGGCGTATATAAGAGAGAATGGCGAACTGCTGCAGCGGACGGCCGACGGTAAGGGCATCGCTTTGTCGGTGGCGGAGCTGATCGAACGGGACGATCGGAGAAGAGGGCTGCTTCGCGAGGTCGAGAGGCTGCGCGGGGAGCGCAACCGGTTGTCGGAGCTGGTCGGCAGGCTTCTGAAGCAAGGAGCGACGGAGGAAGCGGAGCCGGCAAGAAAGGAAGCTCAGGCGACAAACGACGAATTGGGCGTGCTGGAAGCCGAGTTGGTCGAAGTCGAGGCAAGCTGCCGGAAGCTGATGCAGCTTGTCCCCAATCCCGTATCGGCGGATACGCCGGAGGGTAAGTCGGATGCGGACAACGTGGAGGTTAAGCGGGTCGGGGAGCTCCCGAGCTTCGAATTCGAGCCCCTCAGCCACGTGGAGCTTGGAGAGAAGCTTGGCATTGTTGACCTGCCGCGCGGGGTGAAGATCGGAGGCGCACGCCAGTATGTACTGAAAGGTATGGGCTGGCATCTGCACCGGGCGGTACAGCAACTCGCAATGGACGTATTGGAAAGCCGGGGCTTCACGCTGTTGGACGTTCCGTTGATGGTGCGCGGCGAAGCGCTGCTGAACACCGGATTTTTCCCGACGGGTGAAGACCAGGTGTTCTCGATCGCCGAAGAAGACCGGTATTTGGTCGGTACTTCGGAAGTGAGCCTGGTATCGTACCTCGCGGGCGAGATCGTCGAGCTGGACGGTCCGATCCGGTTGGCGGCGGCGACGGCGTGCTTCCGCAGAGAGATCGGTTCGTCGGGGCGCGATGTGCATGGGCTGTACCGCGTACACCAGTTCTCGAAGGTCGAGCAGGTCGTCGTCTGCGAGAACGACCCCGAGCTGTCGGAGCGGCTGCTGCAAGAAATTACGGACAACGCCGAGCGCATTTTGCAGCTGCTGGAGTTGCCCTACCGGATCGTCGCCGTCTGCATCGGCGACATGTCGCAGAAGACGCACAAGCAGTACGACATCGAGACGTGGATGCCGAGCCGCCAAGCTTACGGCGAGACGCATTCGGCCTCGAATCTGCTCGACTTTCAGGCGCGGAGGGCGAACATCCGCTATCGGGACGAAGCCGGCAAGCTGCGCTATTGCCACACGCTGAACAACACGGCGATTGCGACGCCGCGCATCCTGATCCCGCTGCTGGAGAATCATCAGAGGGAGGACGGTTCGGTCTACATTCCCCGCGCGCTAAGACCGTACTTGGGCGGCAGGGAGGAGCTTCGGGCGGATTAAGTAAATGAAGCATGAACGAAGGAACGGAGCTTCCCTTGGCGACCAGGGAGGCTCCGTTTTACATGAGGGTCGAAAAAAACTCTTCCCAGCGCCCGCATCCCAAGAGAGAATAGACGGAGAAGCGCAATCGCCCCAATTACATTATGACAAGGGAGTGTCAGCGATCGTGAAAGGCATCGCGATCTTGATCGCGTTCTATTTGGCGGGAGTCGCGCTGGAGGCGTGGCTCCGTCTGCCGCTGCCGGCCAACGTGACCGGCATGATTCTGCTCGCGCTCGCCCTGTTCTCGGGCATCGTGAAGCTGGAATGGATCGAGAAGGAATCCGGGCTGCTGCTCCGGCATATGGGCTTGTTCTTCGTACCGGCGATTGTGGGAACGATCGCGTTCGCGGACATGATCCAGTCGCATTGGATGTACGTCATTGCCGGCGTCGTTCCCGGCACGCTGCTCGTCATGGCGGTCTCCGGCTTCGTGACGAAGGGATTAAGCCGAAAGGAGAAGAACGTCCATGACTCTGCCGACGTGGCTGGATAACCCGGCGTTCGGCGTCGGGTTGACCCTGCTGGTCTATTGCGCGGCGGTAGGGTTCAGGAGCAAACGGCGCGGAATCAACCCGCTCGTCGTCACCTCGTTATTTCTGATCGTATTCCTCTCGGTAACGGGAATTCCGTACGAAGCCTATCGCGCCGGAGGAGATTGGATCGCTTACGGGTTGGGTCCCGCGACGGTCGCGCTGGCGGTTCCTCTCTACAAGCATGCGGCCGCTATCCGCCGAATGCTGGGTCCCGTCCTTCTAGGCATAATCGCCGGTTCGATTCTTTCCCTGGCCGCCGTGTTGCTGCTGCTCTATATTCCCGGAAGTCCGAGAGAGCTGCTCCTGTCGATGCTGACGAAGTCGGTATCCTCGCCGATCGCCCTTGAGATCACGAAGCGAACGGGCGGCATTCCTGAGCTAAGCGCCGTGTTCTCGGTTTTGTCCGGCCTGTTCGGCAGCGTAGCCGGCCCGGCGTTCATGCGGATATGCGGCATCCGCGGAGACGTTCCCCTCGGCGTCGGCATCGGCACGAGCTCCCACGGGATCGGAACGGCCCGCGTGCTGCTGGACTCGGAGTGGGCGGGCGGCGTCAGCGGCTTCTCGATGGCCGCGGCGGGAATCGCGACTTCCATTTTGATGATACCGGTATACGGCTGGCTGTAACGCCCCGATTTGACGTTTTCATGACGTCTTGTCGGGGCTTTTCGTTTTTTCTTCGTTAATGTGATTCGTATCACGAACTCGAATTCCCGATCCGCTACGATAACAGCAGGAACCATTATTCATCGAAAGGGGCGTTCGGCGATGGAGTCCGCGAAACCGAAACGCGAAGAGGATCGGAACGATGAGGTCCATTCGCAAAAAGGCACTTTATTTTCCGTATTCATGCTCGGAGCTTTTATTGCTCTTTTGTTCGTCGTAGTGTTCGGTCTGTATATGTCGAGAGTGTAGCCGGAGGGAGGGATTAAGATGAAGCTGAAAATGCATCGGTACGAAGAAATATGGTTAGTTTGCGGCATTTCCCTGATTGTCGTATTTATGCTCATCACCGGGTACCAGACGTTCGCTCTGGACATGGGGCCTCCGAGTCACATGGAGACGATCGATCCGCAGAAGGTGGACGAGACGGCTCCGTTCGACAAACCGGGCGTGTACAAGATCGGAGAGGACGAGTATGAAGTGGTCATGTCGTTGGAATCGTTCGCCTTTACGCCTGTGGACATCGAGATTCCCGCGGGCTCGACCGTGCATTTCATTTTGACTTCCAAGGACGTGACGCACGGCTTCGAGGTGGCGGGCACCAACGTCAACGCGATGGTCATGCCGGGCTATATCCAGAAAATTTCGCAGAAGTTCAGTAAAGCGGGCGAATATTTGATCGTCTGCAACGAATACTGCGGAGCCGGCCACCAGTACATGAGCACGATCATCAAAGTCGTATAGAGGAGGCGAGTCGATTGAATAAGCTGCTGGGAGCCCAGCCGAAGGACGCGGCCCTGTCGAGAACGTATTTGTTCGTAGCCTTCGCGGCACTGCTGCTGGGCGGCATCATGGGATTGCTGCAAGCGACGGAACGGGCAGGATTGTTCGAAATGCCAAGCTGGTTTACTTATTATCAAGCTTTGACGACGCACGGCATCGTGCTGGTCGTCGTGCTGACCGCGTTTTTCACGATCGGTTATTTCTACGCGGCGTTATCGCACACGTTGGGCGGTCTGCTGCCTAAAGTCAGGAAAATGGCGTGGATCGGCTTCGCGCTGAAAATCATAGGCTTCGTATTCGTCGTCATTCCCGTCGTGATGAACAAAGCCACCGTTATGTATACGTTCTACCCGCCGATGAAAGCGTCCCCGTACTTCTATATCGGCTTGGTGTTTATCGTGCTGGGCGTGTGGATGTGCGCGTTCGGGGCTTTCGTTCAAGTCGCCACCTGGAGAAAAAACAACCGAGGACAGCATCTGCCGATTCTATCCTTCTTCGCCACCGGCGTGTTCGTGCTGCTGTTCTTCGGCAGCCTCGGCGTGACGGTCGAGGTGCTGACGCTGATCCCTTGGGCGTTCGGATGGACGAAGACGGTCAACGTCATGGTCAGCCGCACGCTGTTCTGGTCGTTCGGGCATACGCTGGTCAATATCTGGTATTTGACGGCGGTGTCCGCCTGGTACGTCGTCGTGCCTAAGGTGATCGGCGGAAGAAGGTTCAGCGACGTGCTGACGAGATTCGTCATCATCGCCCTCGTCATCACGAACATTCCCGGAGGCTTCCACCACCAGATTATCGACCCGGGCATGTCGCAGTCGCTGAAATTCATGCACGTCTTCATGAGTCTGGTCATCGGCATTCCTTCCATGATGACGGCGTACGCCATGTTCTCCGTCTTCGAGCGCCGCGGCAGAGAGCTTGGAGGCAAAGGGCTGCTCGGCTGGTTCAAAAAAATGCCGTGGGGCGACGTCCGGTTTCTGGCCCCGTTTATCGCGATGGTCGCGTTTATTCCCGGAGGAGCGGGCGGTATCGTACAGACGACGAACCAGTTGAACCAGGTCGTGCACAATACGCTGTGGGTCGTCGGCCACTTCCATCTGACGGTCGGCACGTCCGTCATTCTGACTTTCTTCGGCATCAGCTATTGGTTGATTCCGTTCGTCTCCAAACGCGTATTGACGCCGCGCATCAACAAGCTGGGGGTCATCCAGACGATCTTCTGGACGATCGGCATGCTGATCATGACGGTTTCGATGCACATTTCCGGCCTGCTCGGTGCGCCTCGCAGAACCTCCTATACAACGTATGGGGACCATGCGGTCGCGGCAAGCTGGGATCCGTATACGATTCTCGTCGTGATCGGCGCGGCGTTCCTGCTCGTCGGAGGGGCTCTTCAACTGTACGCCGCTTACTACTTGATGTTCCGTGCGCCCAAAGGCCATACCGAATTCCCGCTCGCGGAAGCCGAGGAGAACGCTTCGGCCACGCCGTACTGGACCGAACGCTGGGGCCGCACGATCATTGTGATGCTGCTGCTCGTCGCGATGGCCTACGTCGCGCCGCTGGTCAACTTTATTGCCAACGCTCCGCCGGGGTCTCCGCCTTTCGTCACCTGGTAGGCGGTCGGTATGAAGAGCCTTCGTCCGAATTCCCTCGCGACGTTCGCCGTCATTTTATTCGGAATCGCGTTGTTTTACTGGGGAACAGACGGCTTCACCGCCTATACCGCGGAGTCGGCCAGAGTGAACCGGCTGCTCGACGCTCGTCCGACGTTTCCGCAGACGACGTTCGAGGACAGCAAGGGCCGAAGCTACTCGATCTCCGAGTTCGAAGGCAAATACGTGTTCCTCACCTTCTTCTACTCTGCCTGCTCGACCGTATGCGTCCAACTGGAAGGGAATATGGGACGGGTGTACGAGACGATCCCCGCCGAGCGGCTTGGGCGAGAGATCGTGTTCCTGAGCGTCAGCTTCGATCCGGACAGGGACGACCCGGCGAGATTGGAGGAATACAGGACGTTCTTCGACAGCGACGGAGAGACGTGGCGGATGGCCAGAGTTCCTGATCGGACCGAATTGAACCGGCTGTTGGACGAGTTCGGCGTCATCGTCATTCCGGATGAGAGCGGAGGCTTCGCGCATAATTCCGCCTTCTACCTCGTCGATCCGGCAGGAACGTTGATCGACGTGATGGACTACACCCGGCCGGAAGAGGCGGCGAACGAAGTCGCCCGCATCCTCGATCAGGAAAGGGGGGACGGAGGATGAAGCAGTCCGTATACGGGCTTGTACTGTTCATCCTGCTGGCTCTTCCTCCAGTGGCCGGCCTGATGGAATCGCTTATGATCGCGCACATGCATATGCAGATGCCGCTATTGGTCGCGTCCGGCTTCCTGATGGCGAAGTACGGGCAAATCCGCTTTCCCCGGTTCTGGGAGCGCTGGAACGATAACGGCGTTCCCGGCATCCTGCTGTTCGCGATCATCGCGGTATACTGGATGCTGCCGCGCGCGATGGACGAGGCGTTGGCCTTCCCGGGAATGGAGGCGTTCAAGTTCGTCAGCCTGTCTCTCCTATGCGGCATGCCGCTAAGGGACAGCTGGCCCAAAATCGGCTATGCGGCCAAAAGCGCGGTCATAATCGGCTTCACGCTGCTCTTCGCCGGAATGGGACTGCTGTACGTCATCGCGCCCGTGCAGCTCTGCAACAATTACGTGCTGCTCGAACAGATCGCGCTGGGCTGGGGCTTCCTGACGACGGCGTTTTGCATGGTCATTTTCATAATCTATCACTTGTTTACGCGTCACTCCGCATATGAATGAAGTCCCCTTTTGAACATAGAGATACCGGCAACCGCGACCTCCAACGGCCGCGGTTTTGTCGTTCCGCCGGCTCTCACTTATACTGGAGGGTGTAGGCGATGACGGGAGGGACGAAAGCAGTGACGGACGAAGCGCAGACAGAAAAAACAGAGGCAGAAAAAACAGGGACAGAAAAACCAGCTGCGGAGAAGGTGGATAAGAAAATCAGCGATGCGCGGGCATGGACTTACGTGGTTTTGGGAGGGCTGCTGGAGATCGTGTGGGCAAGCGGATTCAAGTACGAGGAAATTCCCGGCTTGATCGTGCTCGTCGCGCTGCTGACCAGCTTCGATCTCATTATTCGGGCGACCAAGGTGCTGCCGGTGGGCACGGTGTACGCCGTATTCGCGGGAATGGGAACGCTCGGAACGACGATCGTGGAGATGAGCCTGTCCGGCTCGGTGAGCGCGATGAGGATCGCGTTTATTCTCCTGCTGCTGGCGTGCATCGTCGGGCTGAAATTGTCGAGCAAAGGAAGTGACGGCTAATGGACTGGGGGCTGCTTATCGCCGCCGGATTGCTGGAAGTGGTCGGAGTTATCGGGATCAAGCGCGTCGCGCAAAACAACAATTGGACGAACAACATCATCCTCATCGCCGGGTTCGTAATCAGCTTCCAACTGCTGATTCAGGCGATGGAGACGATTCCGCTGGCCACGGCGTACGCCGTATGGACGGGAATCGGCACCGTCGGCGCGGCCGTGGTCGGAATGATCTTCTTCAAGGAGCCGAAGAGCTGGCTGCGCATCGGTTGCATCCTCGGCATCATCTTCTCGGTCGTCGGACTCAAATTGGTTAGCTGAACGCCGCGTTCGCCGGTTCAGTTCCCGGCCAGCCAGCGATCGATTTTCCCGTACAGCTGATCGGGATCGAACGGCTTGGTTAAAATATCGGTCATTCCCGAGCGGAGATAGAGTTCGTGGTTTTCCTTGAAGGCGTCGGCGGTCAGCGCCACGATGGGCAGAGCGCGGTGCCGCGGATCTTGCCGAATGCGGCTGACCGTCTCGCAGCCGTCCATGACCGGCATATGGATGTCGATCAGCAGCAGGTCCCACGCTTCGCTCTCGAGCAGCTCGAGCACTTCGAGGCCGTTGTCCGCCACGCCGACGACGTAACCCTTGTCCTTCAGCAGCTCGACGACGATGAGCTGGTTGATCTCGTTGTCTTCGCCGAGCAAAATTTTCCTCGTTCCTTCAGGCGGTTGCGGGGAGGGATCGGACGAGTCGGAACGTTCCGGCTTCTTAAGCGCGTGAGGACGGTCGGATGCCGCTGCGGGAGAAGGCTCGGGGGAACGATCCGGCGCCGCCGAAGCGGCGGCCTGCTCCCGGCCGCTGCGAAGTTCCTGCCAGGAGGCCAACGCCTCGGCGAGATGCTTGCGGCTGACGGGCTTCAGCAGCATAAGCGCATGCTCTTCCGCATCGACGCGCTGAAGCAGGAGGCCGCGCGTATGCGCGCTCGCGAGCGTCAGCACGGGGATGCCCGCCTTGCGGGCCGCGTCGACGAGCGAGTCCCAACGGCCGGTCCGGGCGTCTTCCTGCGAGAAGTCGACGATCAGCAGATCGGCCTGCGGCAAGCGGCTCGGAGAGTCGAAGACGCGCAGCCCTAACGACGTCAGCATTCCGGTTACGGACGCCCGGACGATCTCCGAGCTCCCCGCGACGATCGCGCTGCTCTGCGCCGACGATGCCGATGCCGGCTCGGGCGCGTCTTGCCCGGCGTCCAGCTCGCAAGGCAGCTCGAAGGCGAACAAGCTGCCTTGCCCGGGCTCGCTTCGAACTTGAATCGAGCCGCCCATCCGTTCGATCAGCTGCTTGCTGATGACGAGGCCGAGCCCCGTTCCGCCGAAGCGGCGGCTGATCGAATCGTCGGCTTGCGTGAACGGCTGGAACAGCCCCGCCAGCTTATCCGCCGGAATGCCGATGCCCGTGTCTTGCACCGAGCACTGCAACGAACAGCTGCTCTCGCCGATCGGCACGGCTTCCACGTACACGCGCACGAAGCCGCGGGAGGTGAACTTGATCGCGTTGTTGCACAGGTTGAGCAGCACCTGCCGCAAGCGAAGCGGATCTCCGACGAGCCGGTCCGGCGTACCCGGGGCGACGTCGAAGACGATATCGACGGGCTTCTCCCCGATGAACGTTCCGACGACGTCGGCTGCTTCGGCGAGCCAGTCCTCCACGGAGAAGGGTACGCGCTCGATCGAGATTTGGCCGGCTTCGATTTTGGAGAAGTCGAGAATTTCGTTGATCAGCGCGTTCAGCGTTCGCGAGGAGGAATGGATTTTGTTCGCGTAGTCTCTCTGGACGGCAGACAGCGGCGTATCCAGCAGCAGCTGGCTGACGCCTATAATGCCCGTCAGGGGCGTTCGGATCTCATGGCTCATGTTGGCGAGGAACCGGCTTTTCGCTTCGCTGGCTTTGTCGGCTTCCTTCCTCGCGATCAAATCGGTGAGATCGTGGATGGTCGCGGTAACTCCGGAGGCGGCCGATCCGGCCGGAACGCTGGGGGACAGCGTCAAAGAATAAGCACGGACCGATTCGCCGTCGGCATGCTCCCACTCCCATTGTTGGGCGGCGCCTTCGCTCAGCGTCAGCTCGACTGCGGCGTTCCACTCGTCCGTCCGGTCCCGGAACAGGAAGTCGGTTAATCGGCGGCCGCGGATTTGCTCCGGCTCAAGCTGCAGCAGCCGGCATAAAGAACGATTGACGGACGTAATGGCGCCGTCTCTGTCCAAGCCGATAATGAAGTCGTGCGAGCTTTCGACAAGCGTCCGGTACCGTTCTTCCTCTTCCGCGAGTCTCTGATCGGCCTTCTTCCGGTCGGTGATGTCGATCGCCGTCCCGATAATCTCGGACACGTATCCGTCGGGAGCGGAGATCGGCTGAAGCGTGACGAGCAGCGTCCGGCTCGCAATCTCGGCGGCCAGAATGCCCGGAGAGTAGAATCCCGACGAAGATTCGAGCTCGAAGCTGACGCTCTCCCCCCGCCAGACCTTCTCCAGATGCACCTGGGTCCTTTGGGCGGCCTCCGGGGACAGCAGCTCCGCGGGCGAGCGTCCGATGGCGTATTCCGGCCGCACTCCCAACTGCTCCAGAAGCTGTCCGCCGAGCATGGAATAGACGAATAGATCGCCTTGACGGACCATTTTGAAGGAGAAGCCGTTCTGCATGCGCACGATGTCCAGCACGTCCTGCTGCGCTTGCCGCAGTCGGCGGTCCAACGTTCGTTGTTTGTCGAAGAAATTCATGATTGCCGCGATAAGCAAGGCGTTAAGGGCGCAGATCAGCAAGAAGGGAATCAGCGTATCGTAGAGGGGGGCGGGATAGACGTATTGGAACACGATGAAGTAGCCGACGAGCATGAGCGCGATCATGCCGCTCCATTGCGCGGTAAAGCCTCTGACCCGGCGAACGATCCAGCCGCATAGAATCGCCAGCGCGTGCATCACGATGAGAACGGACCAGAAGACGTCGGGGTTTTGCAGCGACCGGAAGACCGTAATGATGGAAGCCGTGATGAAGGCGGCGGCCGGACCGCCGATGTAAGCGGCCAGCAGAACGGGGAGCATGCGCAGGTCCAGAACGTTCGCGACGCTGCTGAAGTTTGCGTCGATTCCGATCATGATCAGGGTAACGGAGATGATGCCGTGCGCGGCAGCCACAGACAGCTTGAACTTCCAGGAGTCGGGGCGCTCGGAGCTCGCGTAGAAGTGTCCAGCCAAGAAAGCGAAAGCGATCAAGATCGCGGAATTCATGATCAGATCCCGTAATAAGAAGCTCATCGCACCACTCTCCTTGCATGGAATACATCCGGTCATACATCATTCTCGGAGCTCCCCCGTTTTTCCTGCTTGCGAACCCGTTCCTTCGACAACATTTTCGACAAAAAATCCTCGGTCTTAGGCACCTTGACCGGTCCATACCGGCATTTCATAATAGGAATTGTATGACATATTTTACAGTGGGGAGAGGATTCGATGTCCAAACGGGTGTTGATTGTGACGGGCGACGGCGCGGAGGTTCTGGAAGTGTACTATCCGTTATACCGGGTCAAGGAAGAAGGCTATGAAGCGGTTGTCGCCGCTCCGAAGAAGAAGACGCTGCATACGGTATGCCACGACTTCGTCGAGGGCTGGGATACGTACACCGAGAAGCCCGCTCATCTGCTCGCGGCGGATATCGCCTTCGAGGACGTGGCTCCCGCCGATTACGACGCCCTGATCATCCCTGGCGGACGCGCGCCGGAATTCATTCGCAACGATCCCGAGCTCCCGCGCATCGTTCAGCACTTCCTGGACGCCGACAAGCCGGTGGGCGCGATTTGCCACGGCGCTCAAGTGTTTCTGGCGCTGCCCAACCGCTCCTACTTCGAAGGCAAAACGTTAACCGCCTACAACGCCTGCAAGCTGGAAGTCGAATCTCTCGGCGCCGAGTACGCCAGTGAGACGCTGCACGTGGACGGCAAGCTCGTAACCGGCCACGCCTGGCCCGACTTGCCGGGCTTCATGCGCGAGTTTCTGAACCTGCTCGGCCGGACATCGGACAAGGAAGTATCGCCTTCCGTGAATTAACGCGGATGAAATAGAGGTAGTCTAAGGAGCAAGCTGTCCCATAAGTAGGGGCGTACAAGATTATTGATGAAAAGAGAAGGGCATCTATCTCCTGGAGACTGCCTCATACGGTCCTGAAATTACATTGCGACGGGTCTATCCATTCCAAATTTCAGGATCGTATAGCATCGGAAGGAGATAGATGCCCATTACCCTGCATCCATCGATAATCGTTTGGTACGACTCTTTTACTTATGGGACAGCTTCTTTTTCGCGCACGCAGAGCCTGAATGAACAGGAACCAATCCCCTTCTGTCGAAATAAGCAATCATCGCAACAATCCAAAGACTCCGCTGAAACGCCGCTGCGCGAATACGCGAAAACCCGACTTGACGCATTTTGACGTACGGTCGGGTTTTTTTATACAAAATTATCCTTCCGCATGAACTTATAGGTTGATATTGAATTTGTAGATATGTAATCGGGAGAGGGGGCTTGTTATAGTCGGATTGGGTGATGAACATTGGGCTTCGACTACTCGGTAATAGGCAATCGGATCAGGAAGGCCAGGGAAGAGAAAGGAATTACGCAAGAGACGCTCGCGGAATCTCTGGACGTGTCGAACGCTTACATCAGCAAGATCGAAAGAGGACGGACTCCGGTCAATCTGAACAACCTGGATAAAATATGCGCGGTTTTGGAGACATCCGCAGACTATATTTTGCGCGGCGCGAATACATCGAACGAGGATTACATGCGCAATGAGATCATAGACATGCTGGAAGGATGTTCGCCTGAGAAGATCAAGCTGATCGCGCAGATCATCAAGCCGATCGTCGATTACGAGGGATAACGTCATTCGTAAGGAGGCGCCAGCCTTGGATCTGGATCTGAAAATTTCGCTCGGCTTTATCCGGAACAAGCTGCAAGCTATGGGATTGACGCATTTGAGCGTTCGCTCGCAAGGACGCAGTCTGATCATCTTCTCTATGGAGCCGAAGGAAGAGGCGATACGCGCCGTGCTGACCCGCCTGGACGGTCGTCAGGAATACGTGATGACCATCGCCAACCATCGCGGCAAGTGGCAATTGGTTCCGGTCGTGGGACCGCTCCAAGAGATGCTGGACATGCTGACGGACGATTTGGCGTTTACGCTCGCTTACTGGCACGATGCCGGCCATTATAGAGGCATACAATAGCCGTGCCGCAAGACGGATGAGCATACCGTTTCCCCTCCTGTCCCCCTTAATGGGGGATTTTTTGCGTTGTCCGATCAGGACATGCTTGGCGCTGAATATATTGGTGGGGGAGGTGATGGAATGGGAGAGCTAAGACGGACCCCGCTGTTTCCGTTATACACGGATTTCCCGGCCGTCCGGTGCGTCGATTTCGGCGGTTGGGAGCTTCCGGTCCAGTTTTCCGGCATCCAGAGAGAGCACGAGGCGGTTCGCGAGAGGGCGGGACTGTTCGACGTGTCGCATATGGGGGAGTTTCTGGTCTCGGGCCGGCAGGCGGAAAATGTTTTGCAGAGAATGACGACCAACGACGTCTCCAGGCTGCAGGAAGGGCAGGCTCAGTATGGTCTGATGTGTTATCCGGATGGAGGAACCGTGGACGACTTGCTCGTCTACAAGCTGGCACAGGACCGCTATTTGCTTGTCGTGAACGCTTCGAATATCGACAAGAACCGGGCGTGGCTCGAGGCGCATCTGGCAGGGGACGTCGTTCTGGAGAATCTGTCCGATTCTAAGGCGCTGTTAGCATTGCAGGGGCCAGTAGCGGCCTCCATTCTGTCCCGCGTTGCCGACCAGGAGATCGCCCGGCTCCGGCCCTTCCGCTTCCTGGAAGCGGCGGAAGTGTGCGGACGGCGGGCGCTCGTGTCGCGCACCGGGTATACCGGCGAAGACGGCTTCGAGATTTGCCTGGAGGCCGGCGATGCCGCGCATGTGTGGCGGGAGCTGCTGCGGGCAGGGGAAGCGGACGGCCTGCTGCCCGCGGGGCTGGGCGCCAGGGACACGCTACGCTTCGAGGCGGCGCTTCCGCTGTACGGCCATGAGTTGTCTGACGCGATTACGCCGCTGGAGGCGGGACTGGACCGATTCGTCAAGCTGGGCAAGCCGTTTGTCGGCCGGGACGCGCTGGAGCGGCAGAAGCGCGAGGGGCTGCGGCGCAAGCTGGTCGGCATCGAGCTGCTCGATCGCGGCATTCCGCGCGGCGGCTATCCGGTGTATGGAGGCGGGCGGCGGATCGGCGAAGTGACGACGGGGACGCATTCGCCGACGCTGAAGCGCGGTCTGGGCCTGGCGCTGCTGGAAACGGCTTATGCCGCGCTGGACACGGAAGTGGAAGTGGAGATTCGAGGCAAGCGGCTGAGGGCCGTCGTCGTCCGAACGCCGTTCTATCGCAGGCCGAATCATGCAAGCGAAGGAGCGAAGCCGGAATGAAGCATCGCTATTTGCCGATGACGGAGCAAGACGAAGCCGAGATGCTGCGGACGATCGGAGCGGAGTCCGTCGAAGAGCTGTTTCGCGACATTCCCCGCTCGGTCCGCTATGAAGGCAATCTGCCGATGTCCGGCGCGCTCGACGAAGCCGCGCTGCTGAAGCATATGCGGCGGCTCGCGGGCCGCAATGCCGACTTCGACGAGTACGCCTGCTTCCTCGGAGCGGGAATTTACGATCACCACATCCCCGTCGTCGCGAATCATATCGTCTCCCGCTCGGAGTTTTACACGGCGTATACGCCGTACCAACCGGAGATCAGCCAAGGCGAGCTGCAGGCGATCTTCGAATTTCAGTCGTACGTGTGCGAGCTGACCGGCATGAAAGTCGCCAACGCCAGCATGTACGACGGCGCGACCGCGCTCGCGGAAGCCGCTGCGTTGGCTGCGGGAGCGACCAGGCGGAGACGAATCGTCGTCTCCCGCGCCGTTCATCCGGAAGCGCGCCAAGTATTGCGCGTTACGGCGAGGGGGCTGGGCCTGGAGATCGTCGAGGTCGGCTGCGCCCCGGACGGAACGACCGACTTGGCCGGGCTGGAGGCGGCGATTACCGGCGATACGGCCGCCGTGCTCGTGCAGACGCCGAATTTTTTCGGCTGCCTGGAGGACGTTCGCGCGATCGAGCCGCTTATCCATGCGCGCAAGGGGCTGCTCGTGCTCAGCGTAAACCCGCTGTCGCTCGGACTGCTCGAATCGCCCGGAGCGCTGGGCGCGGACATCGCGGTCGGAGACGCGCAGCCGCTCGGCATCCCGGCGTCGTTCGGCGGCCCGACGTGCGGCTTCTTCGCCGTCACGGAGCCGCTGATGCGGCGGATGCCCGGGCGCATCGTCGGGCAGACGGTCGATTCGGAAGGCAGGCGCGGCTTCGTGCTGACGCTGCAAGCGCGGGAGCAGCATATCCGCCGGGAGAAGGCGACGTCCAACATCTGCTCCAACCAGGCTTTGCTGGCGCTCTGCGCGTCGGTCTACCTGTCTGTCATGGGCAAGGAAGGGATCAGGGAGACGGCGCTGCTTAACGTGCGCAAGTCTCATTACGCTTCCTCTCTTGCGGCGGCCGGCGGCAAGCTGTCCCTGCCTTTCTCCGCGCCGTTCTTCAACGAATTCGTCGTCAAGCTGCCGGAGGGGGCGGACATCGGGGCTGTTAACGGGAAGCTGCTGAAGGCCGGCTTCATCGGAGGCTGCGATCTGGGCGCGGCTTATCCCGAGCTGAAAGGACATTTGCTCATCGCCGTAACCGAGCGAAGAACGCGGGACGAGATCGAGAGCTTCTTCCGCGAAATGGAGGCGGTCTTATGAAACCGGACAAAGCGCTGATTTTCGAGCTGAGCCGGCCGGGACGCGCCGCTTACTCGCTGCCGGAGTGCGACGTTCCGGAGCTCTGCGCCGACTCCGTCATTCCCGCCGGCCTGCTGCGCGCCAAGCCGGCCGAGCTGCCGGAAGTGTACGAGGTCGACGTCATCCGGCACTACACGGAGCTGTCCCGCCGCAACTTCGGCGTGGACAACGGCTTTTATCCGCTCGGCTCCTGCACGATGAAATATAACCCGAAGCTGAACGAAGACGTCGCCCGCTTTCCCGGCTTCGCCAAGCTTCATCCCTATCAGCCGGAGAGCAGCGTCCAAGGGGCGCTTGAGCTGCTGCATACGCTCCAGAGCGACCTGGCCGCGCTGACGGGCATGGACGGCGTGACGCTGCAGCCGGCGGCGGGGGCGCACGGGGAGTGGACCGGACTGATGCTGATCCGGGCGTATCACGAGAGCCGGGGGGAGCGGAGGACGAAGGTGATCGTGCCCGACTCTTCTCACGGCACAAACCCGGCCAGCGCTGCGGTCGCCGGATTCGAGACGGTCACACTGAAATCCGACGAGCGGGGCATGGTCGATCTCGAGGCGCTGAAAGCCGCGGTTGGCGACGACACGGCCGCTCTTATGCTGACGAACCCGAGTACGCTGGGGCTGTTCGAGGAGCGTATCGTCGAGATCGCCGACATCGTGCACGAGGCGGGCGGCCTGCTCTATTACGACGGCGCCAATTCGAACGCCATCATGGGCATCGCGCGGCCCGGCGACATGGGCTTCGACGTCGTGCACCTGAATTTGCACAAGACGATGAGCACGCCGCACGGAGGGGGAGGCCCGGGAGCGGGGCCGGTCGGCGTGAAGAGCAAGCTCCTTCCGTTCCTGCCGGTACCGACCGTCGGCCGGCGGGCGGACGGCGCGTACTTCTGGGACGGAGACCGGCCGCAATCGATCGGCAGGGTCAAAGCCTACTGCGGCAACTTCGGCATTCTCGTCCGCGCTTACGCATACATTCGAACATACGGGCCGGAAGGCTTGCGCCGGGTGTCCGAATGCGCCGTGCTGAACGCCAACTACATGATGCGCCGGCTCGCGCCGTATTACGACGTGGCGTTCCCCGGCGTCTGCAAGCACGAATTCGTACTGTCCGGCAAGCGGCTGAAAGCGTTCGGCGTACGTACGCTGGACGTGGCGAAGCGGCTGCTCGACTTCGGCTATCATCCTCCGACGATTTATTTTCCGCTTAACGTGGAGGAGAGCATGATGATCGAGCCGACGGAGACGGAGAGCAAGGAGACGCTCGACGCCTTCATCGACGCGATGATCCGGATCGCCGAGGAGGCGGAGACCGACCCGCAGCTCGTCCTGAACGCGCCGTACACGACAGTCGTCAAACGGTTGGACGAAGCGACGGCGGCGCGCAAGCCGGTGCTGAATTGCTCTTGCGGGTGAATCAAATTGCAAGGGCGTGTATGCATACTCCGAGGAAAGCAGATTTTAGGGAAAGAAGGCGAATGCGATGAGCGAGATCAGGGAAGGGCTGGCGTACAGCCGGGAGCATGAATGGGCGGAGAAACGCGGAGAGCGGATCGTCAGAGTCGGGATTACGGATTACGCGCAGAGCCTGCTCGGCGACATCGTGTTCGTCGAGCTTCCCGAACCGGGGACGCAGGTAAGCGCCGGAGACAGCGTCGGCTCCATCGAATCGGTCAAGACCGTCTCCGAGCTGTACAGCCCGGTCGGCGGCACCGTTACCGCCGTCAATGAAAGCCTGGTCGACAGCCCCGAGCTCGTCAACGGCGAGCCCTACGACAGCGGCTGGATGATCGAGGTGGAGCTGGGCGGCGACGCCGAGGAAGCCTTCAAGGGGCTGCTGACCGCGGAGGGATACCGGGAGCATCTGGCGTAGCGGGCGGCCAGCCCTCGTCAGTCATTCAAATATTTCTCCGTAAGCACGGTCAGCATCTGGATGCCGATTTCGTTCTCTCCCCCTTCGGGAAGAATGATGTCGGCATATTTTTTGGACGGCTCGATGAACGCTTCGTGCATCGGCTTCACCGTCGTCAAATATTGCTTGTGGATCGACTGGATCGAACGTCCGCGTTCCTCGATATCGCGAAGCACCCGGCGCAGGATGCGCACGTCCGGATCGGTATCGACGAACACTTTGATGTCGAGCAGCGCGCGCAGCTTCTCGTCCGACAGTACGTGAAGCCCTTCGATGATGACGATGCCGTTAGGCTTAAGCTCGACCGTCCTATCGGGATATCTGCCGTCGGCCGCAAAGTTGTAGACAGGGGCGTAGGCGGCTTGTCCGGCGCGAAGAAGGCCGAGATGCTCGATCAGCAGCTCGTTGTCGAAGACGAGGGGGTGGTCGTAGTTGATCGCCCGTCTTTCCTCCGCGTTCAGATGAGCATGGTCTTTATAGTAATTGTCCTGAGAAATAAACGTCACTTTGTCCGGGCCGAGCCGTTCGATGACGGAACGGGCTACCGTCGTTTTGCCGGACCCGGTGCCTCCGGCGATGCCGATGATCAGCATGGCGGTTCAAGCCTCCTGAGCGAGATGATGCGAACACCGTATTTTAGCATAGTTGCTGCCGATTTTCACCATGACGAAAAAGCCTCTTCCCGGCGATGGGCGATGCCGGAGGAGGCTTTTAGGCCATGCAAGATTAATCCTAGAAAGGATTAATCACGTGAAAGAACACGTTCGGAGAAGCCATGCGGTAGTAGTAGCTGCACCAGCCGACGCCCTTGTTGTTGAACCGGTTGGTCGCGTTGAAGAGCAGGCGTTCCTGTTCCAGCTCTTCGATTCCGCCGATGCGTCCCTCGACGTAGTCGAGCAGTCTGGCCGAGGCGGTCTCGAGCCGGTTAACGACGCCGCCGTAGCGAATGTCCAGCACCTCCCAGCCGAACGGCTTGAACATGCGCAGCCACTGCGTGCGATGAGCGGCTCTCAGCTCCCGCACCGCCTCCGCGATCGCGGGCAGCTCAACCGTCGCCGCATGCGCCAAAGCTTCTTTGTCCTTCGAGTCGTAAGCGCGTTTTAACCTGATGCCGGTCTCGCTCTTAAGCTTGAGCACGGCGCTCAGCTTCTCCGGCACGTCGAACAAGTAATCGAGCTGAGCGTCCGGCGCCCGGCGGGCGCGAATTTGCGCCTCCAGCCATTCGTAATGGGCGTTCAGCTCCAGATCCTCGATCTGCTTGTCGAATTGACCGAGCAGCGTGTCCTGATACAGCAGGAACTTGGACGGATTGCTCTGCTTGCTGTTGTTGGGCTCCGACCCCGGCGTCTCGTCCAAATACTTGATTTGAAGGAACGCGTCCGCCTCGATCCCCGTGCACAGCTTGACCCGTTCCGCGAGCCATTCCTGCGTCGGCTTGCCTTCCGTATAGGCATGCTCCGCGTACAACTGAAGGCCGAGCAGCGCCGCGAACGGGTTGCTCTCGTTGCCGTCGTCGCCCCACATCGTCGCGTATACTTCGCGGATGCCTTCCTTCTTGCAGGCCGTCAGCGCGACGTCGGTCGCTCCGAGCGACAAGCCGTAGTTGACGCCGAACGTATTGAAGATCCACACCGCTCCCGCGAAAACGAGGTTGCAGCCGAGCGGACGGTGATTGGCGATCACTCGCTCATAGTGCTCCGGCTCCGTATGAACGTAGTCCCAGTACACCATGTCGACGTCCTTCGGAATGCGCTGCGCCATTTCTTCCGGAATTGTCGTGTTTCCGTCGTAGTAATTGCTCTCGGTGCCGGCGTTGCCGACAGCCAGCTTCAGGAACATATCGCTCCAGATCATCGGCTTCAGACCGAGGCGGCGAGTGACGGAGAGCACCGTGTCCAGATGGGAAGCCATAATGTCGAAGCGGCTGCCGTAGCCGTTTTTGTCCAAATATTTTCCCCGGCCCAGCTCTTCCGCTTCATCCATGCCCACATGAATTTTACGGCTGCGAAAAGGCGCGCTGGCCGCTTCGATCATGTTCTCGACCAGCTTGTTCGTGCGTTCCTCCCCGACCAGCAGCGCGCCTTTCGTATCCCGGTAATGCCAGACCGTCTGCCATTTCAGGAACTCCTCGAGATGGGCGAGCGTCTGGATGCTCGGGAACGCCTCGATCCCGAACAGGTCGGCGTAATCGTCGATTTCCCGCAGTTCCGCATGCGAATAGCGCCCCCTCATATATCCGAAATAAGGCTCGCTTGGAACCTCGTACGTATCCTCCATATACAGCATGACCGTGTTCATTCCCATCAAGGCCAGCTTGTTCAGCATGAGCTTGAAGCTGTCGACCGTCAGAACCGCGTTGCGGGACAAGTCGAACATCGGTCCGACCAGATCGAATTGCTGCTTCTCCCGAAGGCGGAACGAGTCGCTTTGGCGGCCGTGCTGAACGAACAGCCCGAGTCCGCGGAAAAACTGATGCTTCTTCCCGTAACGCACGTATCCCTGTCCGTCCTCCAAGCCGATTTCCAGTTCGTCAGCGGCTGGAGATGTCTCCACGCGCACGGGAATTCCATCTTCCCGCAATTCGATGCCCAATTCCGAAGCCAAGAGGTTGATGCCGGGCAGCAGGTGTTCGACCTGGCCCTCCAAACGCAATTTCATACCGGTTCCTCCCGAATCGCAATAAGATAACCCAAACAAAAACATTATAACGTTATATTGTTTAAGTGGGAAGAGGAGGTAAAAAATAGATAGGGGCGAATGAAAGCCTCTTCGCGACGATGTCTCGATTTTATAAAAACGAGACGTCTATTCAAAAAGACGGGAGCCGCGCGGGAGCCGTAAAATAAAAGCGAGTTGTAAGCGGATACACAAGAGATGGGAGATCGAACACATGACGTTGAAATCGGAAGGCCTATTCCATCGGATCGTCGTATACACGCTGCTGTTGGCCGGAAGCGCGGCGTTTATCCTGCCGCTCGTCTGGCTGTTGTCCACTTCCCTGAAAGGGGATACGGGATTGTTCGAGATTCCGCCGAAGTGGATTCCCGAGCCGGTCCATTGGGACAATTATCGCAAAGCGGTGGAATCGTTCCCGTTCCTGCGTTATACGTGGAACACCGTGCTCATTACCGGGCTGTCCATGATTGGCGCCATATTGTCCTCGTCGCTCGTCGCCTATGCGTTCGCGAGGCTTCGGTGGCCGGGGCGAGACGTCTGGTTCGTCCTTCTGCTCGCCACGATGATGCTTCCGGGCCAGGTCACGATGATTCCGCTGTTCATTCTGTTCAAGGAGCTCGGGTGGGTGAACACGTACTTGCCGCTGATCGTGCCGTTTTTCTTCGGCAGCGCTTTCTACATCTTCCTGATGCGGCAGTTTTTCATGACGATCCCGAAAGAGCTCAGCGAGGCGGCCAAAATCGACGGGTGCTCCGAAGGATACATCTGGTGGAGAATTTTCATGCCTCTGTCGAAGCCCGCGTTAGCGACGCTCGGAATTTTCACCTTCACGCTCGTCTGGAACGATTTCCAGGGCCCTCTGATTTACCTGAACGATCCGGACAAGTTTACGCTGATGCTCGGGCTTCGCAGCTTCCAGCAGCAGTACGGCACGCGCTGGAACGTCATGATGGCGGCTTCATTGCTCGTCATGCTGCCGACGTTGGCTCTATTCTTCTCCTTCCAGCGCTACTTTATCGAGGGCGTGACGCTGACCGGGGTCAAAGGCTGACCGGCGGGGATTCCCCGCCGACGCGAGAGGGGTGATGCGGGTTTAGGCAACGTAATCCGATCAGGCTTGGCGCAACGCAAAAATTCGAACCATTCCTATGGGAGGTCACGACAAAGATGAAAAAGAAGGGCTTTATCCTTATGCTTTCCGCCGTGCTGTCGCTGTCCGCATTGTCCGCTTGTTCCAGCAAAAACAACAACGAAACCCAGCCTGCGTCCCAAGGGGCGTCGGCATCCGCATCGCCGTCGGCTTCCGCTCCGGCCAGCGAAGCGCCGAACCAGGACCCCGTTACCATTTCGTACTGGCACATTTACACGGACGGGCCGATGAAGGAGCTGACGGACCAATTGCTGGCCGATTTCCAGGCCAAAAATCCCCATATCACCGTCGAGCAGCTCGGCGTCAACTTCTTCGACTACTGGACGAAGCTGTCCACGGCGATGGCGGCCGGAAGCGGCCCGGACCTGGCGCTCAACGATACGAGCACGGTGCCTTCCCGCGCCAAGACGGGAGCGATTCTGAGCACCGACGAGTTCATCGCCCGGGACGGCGTGCAGTTGGACGACTACTTCCCGGTTCTCGTCGACCGGATGACGTACGAAGGCAAAATGTACGGCATGCCTAACGATACGGACGTGCGGGTGCTGTACTACAACAAGAAAATGTTCGCGGACGCCGGTCTGGACCCGAACACGCCTCCGGCCAACTGGGATGAGCTGGAGCAGTACGCCGACAAGCTGACCAAGTGGAACGACAACAAAATGCTGGACGTCATCGGCTTCTCCCCGGCGCTCGGCAACCTGCACTTCTGGACGCTGGCCTGGACGAACGGCGGCGACTTCTGGGACGACGAGGGCAAGCCGACCTTCAATTCGCCGCAAAATCTCGAAGCGCTGCAATGGGAGAAAAAGATTCAGGACAAATACGGCGTCAAAGCGATGTCCGCGTTCAACTCCCAGGCGAGTGCGCTCGGCTTCAGCCCGTTCATCGCGGGCAAGGCGGCGATGATCGTCGACGTGAACAACCTGTACAGCGAGATCCAGACCCGCGCGCCCGATCTGGACTTCGGCGTCGCTCCGATTCCTTACAAGGCCAATCCGGCCAGCTGGTCCGCGGGCTTCAGCCTGGAGCTCGTCAACAACAAGGACGACAAGCGCGCCGCGGCGGCATGGGAACTGATGAAGTATTTGACCAGCGCAGAGGTGCAGGTGCAAATTCACGAGGCGTCCGGCTCGCTCGTCTCCAACATGAAGGCGGCCACCGATCCGAAGTTTATGGACGACCCGAACTGGAAAATGATCGTGGATCAGATGGAGCATTCCAGATTCATTGAATACATCGAGGCGATGCCGTCCTGGCACGGCAATCTCGATCCGGTCGAGCAGGCGGTGCTGAACTCCGGCAAGGATCCTAAGGAATTCCTGGACGGAGCGCAGAAGGACGCCGAGAACGCTGTCGCCAACTTCGCGAAGACGCAATGACAGAGCTTCGGTTTCGCCGTCCGCCCTTCAGGGGCGGACGGTCGAAACGCCAAGAAAGGGGTACGATTCCGTGCAAGCACGCCGCCCGATGAAATTAAGCACCAAGGAAGCGCTGAACGGCTATCTGTTTTTCTCGCCGGGCCTGATCGGATTTCTCGTGTTTATGGGCTTTCCGATTCTGTATTCCCTGTATTTGAGCTTCACCTCCTACAACATCTACAGCCCGCCGAAGTGGGTCGGCCTGCTGAATTACAAGTTCATGTTCACCCAGGACCCGCTCTTCTACAAGAGCTTGGGCAACACGCTGTATTACGTCGCCTTGAGCGTGCCGCTGAACACGGTGCTGGGCGTGCTGGTCGCCGTCCTGATGAACCAGAAGGCGTTCGGTATCCGCGTGTTCCGGACGATTTACTTTTTGCCGAGCGTCGTGTCCGGCGTGGCCGTGGCGCTGCTCTGGCAGTGGATTCTCGACGGCAACTTCGGCCTGATCAACACGTTCCTGGCGAACTTCGGCATCGTCGGACCGGGCTGGCTGACCGACGAACTCTGGTCTAAGCCTTCCATGGTGCTGATGAATCTGTGGGCCGTAGGCGGCACAATGATCATCTACCTCGCAGGGCTGCAGGGCGTCCCGAGGAGCTTGTACGAAGCGGCCATCGTCGACGGGGCGGGCAAGCTCCGGCAGTTCTGGAACATTACGATCCCGATGCTGACGCCGACCATTTTCTTCAACGTGATCATGGGCGTGCTCGGCGGCTTCCAGGTGTTCATTCAAGCGTACATCATGACGGGCGGCGGACCGAACAATTCGACGATGTTCTATGCGCTGTACCTGTACAACAAGGCGTTCAAGGATTTGCAGATGGGCTACGCTTCGGCGCTCGCCTGGGTGCTGCTGCTCATCGCGATGGCGCTGACGCTCGTCATTCTGAAGACGAGCTCGAAGTGGGTTTATTACGAAGGGGCCGATTCGAAATAGCCTTCCGAAGGGCGGTACGAATCGGACCGGCGGAAATGGGGTTGCCCCGATGAAGAGAAGCACGAAAATCGGCATTGCCGCATGCGCTTCCGTGTTCGTTCTGGCGCTTGCCGCCGCGATAGGAGCGTTCTGGCCGTCCGGCGGGAAGCCGGCTGCGGAGGCTGCGTCGAACCGCGGAGCTTATATGGCGGTGGCGTCCGCGACGGGGGCCGAGGCCGACGGGTGTTTCGCGCGCCGAGCGGCGGATCAATCGGGCATGTCCGGCACAGAAGCGCGCTCGCATGCTCACGGCAACCGCAGCGGCACGATGTGGTGCGCCGAGACGAAGCCGGGCGAAGCGGCCGTCCTGACCTTCGACTTGGGAAGGGTGGAGCCGCTCGGGGAGATGTGGATCTGGAACTACAACGACAACGAAAACAATTCGCCGGACGCGCCGCTAACCGAGCGCGGATTGAGGAACGTAAGCCTCTATCTGTCGGCGGATGGAGATACATGGGACGAGTGGAAGGGCGACGGGTATCCGTTCCGGCTGGCCAAGGCGGACGGTTCGGCGCGGCTGTCCGCGACGAACCTGGACGACGGGAAGGCAAGCCCCTTGCGGTTCGGCGGCGCGCCTGCGCGTTACGTCAGGCTGGAGGCGGCGGAGAAGCCCGGCGAAGGCAATTGGTCCTCGCGGGAAGAACGCGTCTTTGGTTTGGCGGAGGTTCGCTTTTACCGCCATGCCGGCGAAGTATCGTACGGCGGGGCAATCGATCCGGCGGGCGCGTCCGACACTTCCGGAGACGAAGCGGCTTCCCGTCCGGAGAATGCCGTCAACCGGTACGGCATTCTCACGGGAAGCGGCAAGGATGTCCGGCACGGCAGCGACGCCCGCACGATGTGGCTCGCGCCGGGAAGCGGCGGGGAAGCGCCGGCGCTTACGGTCGATCTCGGCGGAACCTATCCGCTCGGAGAGATGCGGGTTTGGAATTACAACGCCGCGGAAGCGGGCAAGGACGACGGCGATCCCGGCGCGGCCGGAGTGAGAGACGTCGCCATCTATTATTCGATCGACGGAACGGACTGGACCGAGCTTCGCGGCGACGGCTACCCGTACCGGCTGGCCCGGGCGGACGGCTCCGCGCGGCTCGCGGCGACGAATTTGGACGGCGGGAGGGGACCGGTGCGATTCGGGGACGCTTCGGCCCGCTACGTGAAGCTGGTTCCGCAGGGCGGAGCGGGCGAAGGCAATTGGGGCGCGGAGGAGAACGGGCAGCCGCTCTACGGGCTCAGCGAGCTGCGCTTCTTCGCCGGAGCGGGGCTGGCCGCCGAGCCGGAGCCGGAGTGGACGGGGCTGTTCAGCCGTTACGAGGGCTGGACAGGAGCGGACGGCATCTTCTCCGTTCCGGTCGGCGGCTCGGAGCGTCCCGGCTCCGCCGACGGCGACGCGCAAACCGTGTTTCTGTTCAGCGACACCTACTCCGGACAAGCGAATCCGGTATCGCGGGCAAGGGAGTCGGGCGCGATCGTTAACAACTCCATCGCGGTGTTAAGCGGCGGGGAGCCCGACCCGAACGCCATCCGGTTCGAATGGGCGCCGAAGTCGGCGGATCTGTCCCTGTTCACGCCGCATACGCCGCTGGCGGCCGAGATGCCGGGAAGCTGGTACTGGCTGCAGGACGGCATCGTCCGCGACGGGAAGCTGATTGTGTTCCCGCTGCTGATGACGAAGGACCCGGCCCAGCCGCCCGGCTTCCAGTTCGCGACCCGCGGCGTGGCTCGGATCGCCGTGCCGATGACGGAGAGCGGCCCGGATTACGCGGCGCAGACGCAAGAGGACACCGGCCTCTTCAAGCAGCTTCCGGCCGGCGGAGAGATCGCGTTCGGAGCGGGCATTGTGGACAACACGGCGGAGGCGGAAGCGCCCGAGCCGGACGGCTATATCTACGTGTACGGCTATAAGATCGACGCTCAGGGCGTCAAGCGGCTGACCGTCGCCCGAACGTTGCCCGAATCGATTGGCGACGACGCGAAGTGGCGTTTCTGGGACGGCGCCGGCTGGTCGGAGCGGATCGAGGACGCCGCGGAACTGCTGGACGGAGTTTCTCCGGAGCTTAGCGTGACCCCGATGACTTGGGGACGGTGGAAAGGAAAGTACGTGCTCGTCTGCGAGAAGGATTCGATCAGCGGACTTGTGGCGTATTCCGTCGGAGACTCGCCGTACGGCCCGTTCGCTCCGCTGACGCCGATCTACCATACGCCGGAGCTGGCGGAGGGGCAGGACATCGTGACGTACAACGCGAAGGCCCATCCGCATCTGTCCAAGGACGGCGAGCTTCTCGTCACCTACAACGTCAACTCGACGAGCTTGGCGGCGAACGCGAACAACGCCGATATTTATCGGCCTCGCTGGATTCGCTTGCGGGAGCTTGCTCCGTCATCTTGACGAACGCCGGATTAACGGGCTCGGAACCAACGCCCGGGATTTAACGAATACGAGATGAGCGAATACGAGATTAACGGTTACGCAATCAATGCGCGGAATAGACGGAACCGCAGAACGAAATACGGCGATACACAGATCAGGAGGTGCTTGAGACCATGAACAACGAACATGAAACGCGCCTCCCGAGGCGCAAAGGAGATCCGATACCGGTCGTCCGAAGCTGGGGCGCGGAAGAAGGAGCGGCCGGAAAATGGACGATTTACGATTTCGGCGCCACGTATCCGCTAGGCGAAATCCGCGGAAGCGACGGTGACGACCCGCTTGGGGGAGCGGAACTTTCTCTCAACGGCAAAGATTGGACGCCATTCTCCGCCCCGCAGCCGGGCGACCCGCAGCGGCCGGAGAGCGTGCCGCATGCGAGATACGTCAGGACGAAGGGGGAGGCGGGAGCCTTCCTGGCCGGAGTGGGTTTTGCGGCCGAGCCGGCCGAGGAGTGGACGCGGCTGTTTCATAGAAGAGAGGGCTGGACGGGCTCCGACGGCATCTATTCGATTCCGCTGAACGGCGTGGAAGCGCCGGGCCGCTCGGCGGAGACCCGAACTTTGTTTCTGTTCGGGGACACATTCATCGGCACGGTCGACGAGCAGACCGACGAACGCAAAAATACGGTCATGATCAATAATACGCTGGCTTTGCTGGACGGAGATCGTCCGGACCCGGCGGCGATCGCCTTCCTGTGGAACCGGGAAGGAGACGTCCCCGACAGCGCGATCGTGCCGCGAACGCCGAACGGTCTGGCGCACGAAGGCACGTATTACTGGCTGCAGGACGGAACGTCGGTCGGCGGCAAGTTTCACTGCTTCCCGCTGATCGTTGGGCCGAATCCGAACGGTCCGGAAGGCTTTCAGTTCGCGGTGCACGGCGTCGTCCGGGTATCCGCGCCGATGGAGGCGGACGGCCCGGACTTGGAGCGCCAGGAGCAGGCGGATACGGATCTGTACTTCCAGTCGGCCTCCGGCCATACGACTTATTTCGGCGCCGCTGTGCTGCCCTGTACGGAAGAGGCCGGAGTTCCCGATCCGGACGGTTGCGTCTACGTGTACGGGCTGCAGAACGACGGCGTCACGAAGCTTGTCGTCGCCCGCGTTCCCGCGGAGGAGCTGGAACGGACGGACAAATGGACGTTCTGGGACGGAAGCGGCTGGACGGAGCGCAAGGAGCTGTGCGCGCCGATCGCCTCCGGCGTCTCGTCCGAGCTGAGCGTCTCTCCCGTAACCGGCGGATTTCTGGACGGGAAATACGTCCTCGTCGTCCAGCAGGGCGGAGTGTCCGGGAACCGCGTGGCGGTGAGCGCGGGAGACAGCCCGGTCGGACCCTTCGGCCCGTATGTGCCGGTGCATGCTTGCATGGAGCCCGAGGAGGGGCACGGCATCTACTCGTACAATGCCAAAGCCCATCCGCACCTGTCGCGTCCGGGCGAGCTGCTGGCCAGCTACAACGTAAACACGACGAGCATGGACGCCCACATGGCGTTCGGCGGCATCTACCGGCCAAGATTCATCCGGATTCGGCAGCTTGTCTAAACGAACGGGAGAGCGGGAACATGAAAAAATATACTATCGTATTCGACATCGGCGGCCTGTTCATCAAGACGGCAGTCATGAACGCGCTCGGAAAGCTCGTTCCGGATTCCTACATGATCTATCCTTCCAAGTCCAAGGAGTCGAAGGACGAACTGCTCGCGCATTTCGTCGAATTGATCAAGCAGCAGACGAACCGGATTATGGACAAAACGTTCCGGATCGACGGCATCGGCTACGCCTTTCCCGGGCCGTTCGATTATGAGGAAGGCATCAGCTACATTCGGGGCGTGGACAAGTTCGAGAACATCTACGGGGTGAATTTGCGGCAGGAGCTGACCGCGAGACTGGCAAACGAGAGCTGGTTCGCCGGCAAGCGCTCGCCCGATTTTCACATCGTATTCGAGAACGACGCGAACCTGTTCGCATTGGGGGAATACGCCGCAGGCAAGGCAAGAGCTTACGGCAGGGCGCTGTGCCTGACGATCGGTACAGGTGCAGGCTCGGCTTTTCTGGAGGAAGGCTCCCTCGTCAAGTATCGGGAGGACGTGCCCGAGCACGGCTGGATCTACAATCAGCCGTTCCGGGACTCGATCGTGGACGATTACATTTCCAAGAGGGGCATCGTTCGCCTCATGAGGGAAGCGGGACTGGACGATGGCCTGGACGTGAAGAACGTAGCCGAGATGGCGCGCGAAGGAGACCCGCAAGCGATCGGCGTCTTCCACCGGTTCGGCGACATGATCGGCGAGATGCTGCTGCCGTTTCTGGAGGCGTTCCGTCCGGAAGCGGTCGTTATCGGCGGACAGATCGTCAAGAGCCAGGAGCTGTTCCTGGATCGCGTGCGGCAGGCGCTCAGCGGGTGCGACGTCGCCCTGGAAGTGACCGACGATACGTCGCTGAGCGCGTTCGCCGGAGTGTCGCTGCTGCTCCGCCAAACCATTAACGAGACGAAAGCGAGGGAAACTTATGGCCGGGATCCGGGAAATTCTCGTATACCATCATAGCCATTTGGATGTCGGCTATACGCACCCGCAGCCGGTGTTGTGGGAGCTGCAGAAATCGTATATCGATCAGGCGATCGAGCTGTGCGAAGAGACGGCGGACCAGCCGGAGGAGGACCGTTTCTATTGGACGTGCGAGGCGACCGAGCCGGTCGTGCGCTGGCTGGAGACGGCGGACGAGGCAAGCGTCGAACGCTTCGCCGCGTGCGTGCGGAGCGGGCAGATCTGCCTGACGGCGGTGAACCTGCACAGCACGCCGCTCTGCTCCGCGGAGGAGATGATTCGCGCGCTGCGGCCGGTCAGGGTACTTCGCGAGCGCTTCGGCGCGCCGATCCGCACCGCGATCAACCATGACATTAACGGCCAGCCGTGGACGTTCGCGCAAATCCTGCTCGACGCGGGCATCGAGCTCTACACGACCGGCGTCAACATCCATTTCGGCGGCATTCCGTTTAAGCGCCCGAGCGCGTTCCGCTGGTCGGCGCCGAACCGGCAAGAGCTGCTCACCTTCCACGGAGAGCACTACTCGCTGTTTACGCAGTTCGGAGAGCTGTGGGAGAACGACATGGCCAAGATGAAGGCGGGGCTGGACCGTTATTTGTCCCGCCTGGCCAGCGAAAATTACCCTTACGAGTTCGTCTATCTGTCGGCGACCAACATCCCGCTGTTCGACAATACGCCTCCGGACACCGAGCTGCTCGGCATGATCCGGCGCTGGAACGCCGAGGGGCTTGGTCCCCGGATTCGCATGGCAACGCCGGAGATGCTGCTTGAGCGGCTGCGGGAGCTCCCTCGCGAGCAAGTGCCCGCCTATTCGGGAGACTGGACCGATTACTGGAATTTCGGAGCGGCCAGCTCCGCCGACGAAACCCGTTTGAGCCGTCGGTCCAAGACGGCCCTCCAGAGCGCGGAGTTTCTTGCCGCCTTCCGCGGCGAGCCGCTGCCTGCGTCGGACGCAGCTTTGTACGACGAAGCTTGGGAACAGGTTCAGCTGTACGACGAGCATACGTGGGGAGCCAACATTTCCGTCACCGATCCCGACTCGACGTACGCCAAAGTGCTGTGGGGGCACAAAGCGCATTTCGCCCATCAGGCGAACAGCCTTAGCGGGTATTTGCTCAACAGAGAACTGGAGCGCTTCGCCGGCAATCCGCCGCAGTCCGGCAAGCCGGAGGGGACGCTGCTTGTGAACGCGTCGGCCGTGGAGCAGACCGTCGATCTGCGGCTGCCGGAGCATTGGTACCACGTAGGCCGTCACCTGACGGCATCTCGGTTATGCGTGCATGCCAACAACCTGGACACGGATTGGAGCCTGCCGTCCTTCGGCAAGATCACCGTCCCTCCCTTTAGCTGGAGGAAGGTTCCTCATTCGGTGCTTGCCCGCCCCATAAAAGCGGAGGACGAACTGAAGCTGGAGCCGGGGCGGATCGAGACCCCGTATTACCGGCTCGACTACGACCCGCAGACCGGACGGATCGCGGAGCTGTTCGATAAGAAAGCGGGCTGGTCGATGATCGATCCGGACAGCGAGTGGACGTTGTTCCAGTACGTGTACGAGATGCCCGATCCGCTTCGCGGCCGGCGCCACCGGGAGACGCTGTTCTTGCGCGACATCGACAAGGGCAACAACAGTATCAGTTGCTGGAACAATGACTGGAAGGCCCGCCGCAGAGGCGCGGACCGGTTGCTGTCGTGCTCCGCCGCCGAGCACGACAGCGGAGTTACGCTGACGCTCGTCTGGGAGGCGCCGGGCGTCCGCAAGCTGGAGCAGCGGATCACGCTGTTCCGCGATCGTCCGGACATCGAGCTGCGGGCGCTGATGGACAAGACGGACGACCGGGAACCGGAGTCGCTCTACTTCGCTTTTCCGCTCCGTTTGAACGCGGGATGGGAAGCCGTCTTCGACACGGCCGGCACGCCGGTGCGGCTGGACGACGACCAGCTTCCGGGCGTCAGCCGGGATTGGGTGACGGCGGATCGCGCCGTATCGGTGTACGACGGCCGCTACGGGGTCACTCTGGCTTGTCCGGATGCTCCGCTCGTGCAGATCGGCGGCTTCAATTTTGGCCGGGAGAGCGCGACGATTCTGCGCGACGCCAATCCGTTGCTGCTGGCATGGCCGCTGAACAACTACTGGGACACCAATTTCCGGGCCAGCCAGCCCGGCCCGATTGCCCTGACGTATCGGCTCCTTCCGTTCTCCGGTCCATTCCGGCCGGAGGAGATGGCGCGCGTCGGGTTCGAAGCTTCGCTGCCGATTCAGCAGTTTCCGGCTTACGTTTGCCCGGAGGCAGCGGAAGGAACTCTGCTGGAGGTATCCGGCGAAGGCGTGGCCGCGACTTACGTCAAAGCTGCCGACGACGGCGACGGCATCGTCGTCCGGCTGCAGCATATTCAGGGCGTATCGGGCGGTGAGGCCGCTCCATACGTGCTTGGAGTGCCGGGCGCAGCCATCGCTCGCGCCTTCCGCGTGAACGTATTGGAAGAGAACGTAGAGGCGCTGGAGGCGACGGGGGGAGAAATACGCGGCGTTCTGGAAGCCGGCGGGCTTTCCGCTGTCCGAATCTCCTTCGCAGCTTCTTCGTAACTCCTCAAAAAAACGGTTGGCCGGGTCCTTTATCCCCGCCAACCGTTTTTTGCATTGTGCGACGAATGCCTGGGTCAGAACATCTCCGTCTGCTCCTTCAGCTTCTTGAGGAATTGCCCCGGAGGCTCGCCCATTTCGGCTTTGAACACGGTCGTGAAATAGTGCACCGTCTCGAAGCCGGTTTCCTCCGCGATCCGCTTGATCGACCAGTCTGTCGTCGTGAGCAGCGACACGGCCTGCCGGATTCGTTCCTTCCGGACGTAAGCGGAATACGACTGGCCCAGCTCTTCGCCGAACAGACGGGAGAGATGGCGCGAAGACACGTGCAAGTAATCGGCGACCGTCGAGAGCGTCAGCTCTTGGGCCAGATTGTCGCGAATGTACAGCTTCGCCCGGTGCACCAGCGTGGACGAGGAATTGGGGACGGGCACGGTTTTGGCCGGTCCCTTCTGATCCGAGAATACGCTTTCGAAAGACGTCATCAAAGCTCGGGCCAGCCCGAGAATGCCTTCCTCGAGAAAATGCCGCGAAGCGGCCACCTGCTGCAGCAAGGCGAGCCAGATCAGCACCGCGGGGCAGCTCTGCGCGTCTCGCAGGAAGAAGGTGCGGGATTTCTCCAGATTGCGAAATCTCCTCAAGCCTTCCTTGGAAGATTCCGCCGGAATGAGTTCGAAAGCGACGAACACGATGTACAAGCCTTCCTCACTGACGATCTGATGCTTCAGATGAGGCCGCGACATAAACAGCGTGCCCGGCCCGATCGGCAGCCGATGCGCGCCTTCCTCATAGGTTCCGTTTCCGTCGATGACATAACAAATTTCGAAAAAGGAATGTTTGTGAACATGGTTCGTGTAGAGCTTCTTTTCACCGCCCCAATAGTGGACGTAGAAGGAGAGCTCCGAGCCGCTCAGATTCGCGGCGTAGTCGTTAAGTACGGCATTGAAGTGATTCAAATCCTGCTGCGTGAATTCCATTGTTGAACACCATCCGTTACCTTCATCTTAACGAAGGAGGCATCCGAAAGCAACGGAAGACGTTGATCTCCTAGGGCGTGTATGCAAACCCGCTCAGAGGCATCTATCACCTCCCCTGCTGCGCCACTTTTGCTTGACGTACCCCCGGTACGCCTTCACAAAAGTTCCTTGCATGGAACGAAAATTCGGCAACATCTGCTGTCCTCGGAGGTTGCATACACGCCCTGTCCGGTTTCTGTCCATTTTTTATAAAACGCCGTCTCTTCTCTGAAAAGACGCGAGAACGCTTCCAGCCTAAGATGAAGAGGAGAACAAGAACGAACAGGGGGACGACGGAGTGGCATTGTACGATAAGGAACCGATCGTCAAGATCGACGGATGGGGACGGGAAGCATGGGCCGGTTACGGTCCGATTGCCGGCAGGCTGGCCGAGGAGGCGGGCGAGCGGGACAAAACGGTGATCGTCGTGGAGTGTTATCCGGCCGTCCGCGTCGACGAGATCGTTCAGGGCCTTCGCGGGCTGAATCCGGCCGGGGTTTTCCTGGCGGAGGATGCGGCTCTGGATGCCGAACGTCTGCAGGCCAAGCTGGAGCGTTACTTAACGGACGACCGGGTGTTCGGTTACCTGGCGCCGTTTACGATAGACGAGTTTTACGACTCGGAGCGGTTAAACGCAATGTCCGCCCAGGTTCGAGAGATCGAAGAGGGAATCGTTATCGTCATCGGATTCGGAGCGTCTCTTGTCGCCGACGGCGACGTGCTCGTCTACGCCGATCTGGCGCGCTGGGAGATCCAGCAACGCTACCGCAGCAAGGAGTTCGGCAACTGGCGGGCGGGCAATGAAGACGAGGACATTCTCAGAAAATACAAGCGGGGGTTCTTCGTCGAGTGGCGTACGGCGGATCGATTGAAACGGTCGCTGTTGGAGCGGGCGGATTACTATCTCGATACGAACCGGAAGGACGATCCCCGGATGGTGACGGGGGCGGCGCTGTTCGCCGGCATCCGCGAAACCGCGAGCAGGCCGTTCCGCCTCGTTCCGTACTTCGACCCCGGCGTCTGGGGCGGGCATTGGCTGGTGGAGAACATCGGCCTTGAGCCGCGGGACAATCCTTACGCATGGGGCTTCGACGGCGTACCGGAAGAAAACAGCCTTTATTTCCAATACGACGAGCTGCGCCTCGAGCTGCCTTCCTTAAACGTCGTGTTCTTCGAACCGAGGGCGCTGCTGGGAGAGCGGGTATACGCGCGCTTCGGAGCGGAGTTTCCGATCCGATTCGACTTCCTGGATACGATCGGCGGACAGAACCTGAGCTTGCAGGTGCATCCGCTGACGGATTATATCAAGCAGCATTTCGGCATGAGCTACACGCAGGACGAGAGCTATTACATTTTGGAGGCCAAGGAAGGCGGAACGGTATATCTGGGGTTAAAAGAAGACGTCGATCCCGAGAGCATGATCGCCGATCTGGAGCGGGCGCAGCAAGGCGGCTTCACCTTCCCCGCCGAGCGCCACGTCAACGAGTTCGCTGCCCGCAAGCATGATCACTTCCTGATTCCGGCCGGAACCGTCCACTGCTCCTGCACGGACACGATGGTGCTTGAGATCAGCGCGACGCCGTACATTTTCACGTTTAAGCTGTGGGACTGGGACAGGCTGGGATTGGACGGCAAGCCTCGCCCGGTACATCTGGAGCACGGCAAGCGCAACATCCAGTGGGATCGCAGGACCGAATGGGTAAAAAGCAATTTGATCGATCGAACGGAGCGGGTCGCGGAGGGAGACGGCTGGACGGAGGAGCGGACAGGGCTGCACGAGCTGGAATTTATCGAGACCCGGCGCCACTGGTTCACGGGCAAAGTGCCTCATCATACGAACGGCGGCGTTCAGATGCTGAACCTGGTCGAAGGGGAAGAAGCGGTCGTCGAAAGTCCAAGCGGCGCGTTCGAACCCTTCGTCGTCCGCTACGCCGAAACGTTCGTCATTCCCGCGGCGGTCGGCGAATATACGATCAGCCCGACCGCCCGCAGCGAAGGAACGCGCTTGGCGACGATTAAAGCCTACGTGAGAACCTGAATCGAGCGGTAAGCGGAGGAATGCACCATGAACATCGCCATTGACTTCGGCGGAACGAACATTAAAATCGGATTGATAGACCAAGGAAGAGTGACGGCCAAAGCGAGCATTCCGGCCTATTCGGAGCAGGGGCTGGCCGGGCGCCTTCCGGAAGTCGAGCAGACCGTCGAAGGGCTGCTGCGGGAGAACGGCTTGTCTCTCCCGGCATGCCGCGGCGTCGGATTGGCTCTGCCCGGCATCGTGGACGCGGACAATCGCGCGCTTCTGTCGATCAACGATAAATACCCGGACGGGATCGGCTTCGATTTCCGCCGGTGGGTGGAGAACGCCTTCGCTCTGCCGTTCGTCATGGAGAACGATGCGCGCGCGGCCCTGCTCGGCGAGGCGGCATACGGCGTGGCGCGCGGCACGAAGGATTCGGTGCTGATGATGTTCGGCACCGGCATCGGAACGGCCGCCATCATGAACGGCGCGATCGTTCGGGGCAGGCATTACCAGGCCGGCATTCTCGGCGGACATCTGGCGACGGACATCCATGGCGAGAAGTGCGCCTGCGGCAACGTCGGATGCATGGAAGCCCAAGCCAGCCACTGGGCGCTGGGCCTCCGGGCGAGCCGGATGCCCGGCTTCTCCGACAGTCCGCTGGCGAAGCGTCCGGGAGCGCTGGGGTATGAGGACGTGATCGCCGCCGGCGAGCAAGGAGAGGATTGGGCGCGCAGACTGGTCGACAGTCTGCTGGAGCATTGGAGCGCCGGTATCGTGAACCTGATCCACGCGTACGATCCCGAAGTCGTCGTGCTCAGCGGAGGGCTGATGAAATCCGCCGACCGGGTGCTGCCTCGCGTCATCGAAAGAACGCTGGCGTCCGCCTGGACGCCGTGGGGAGCGCCGAGGTTCGCTGTAGCGAAGGACCCGGAGACGTCGGTACTGCTCGGTTTGTCGCATTTGGCGGATTCGGACGATCCGAATCGGAAAGGGTGACGCGCGATTGGAAAAGCGGGCGAACGGCTCATATTTGACGGAGGCTCCCTCCTCTTGGACGATTTTGCAGCAAGAAGCGGATGGATACGCGGAACTAACGCTGCGAGGAATCTGGCATGCGGAAGGCGACTATGAACTGGCGCGAGCTCAAGTGTATGCACGAGTCGTTCGCGAGGACGACGGACGACTCGTGCTGACTTGGACGCCCGGCGTAATGGAAGAAGGGCGGCGATGGACGGCGACGCTGCGCGTTCCCGCGGGAGGCCTGTATCGGGTCGAGACCTGCCTTCGCGTCCGGCAAGACGATCCGGCGATGGAGTGGCCGATGCGCGGCGACATGATCCATCATCTCGGCGTCGGAGATCTTTGGATCATCGCCGGGCAGAGCAACGCGGCCGGATACGGGAGAGGGCCTTGCGACGACCGGCCGGAGCCGGGTGTCCACATGCTGCGGTTGAACGGTCAATGGGACATGGCCAGCCACCCGTTGAACGATCCGACCGACACGTTGTTCGCTCCCAACCGGGAGTGGTCGAATCCCGGGCATTCGCCATTCCTCCTATTCGGGAAGCGGTTGAAGGCGGAGCTCGGCTATCCGATCGGTCTCATTCCGGCCGCGCTCGGCGGATCGCACCTGCGCAGTTGGAACCCGGAGGAGCAGGGCGAGCTGTACCGGAACATGCTCGAGATCGCGGCTGCCGCCGGCAGTCGGCTGAAGGGCCTGCTCTGGTATCAGGGCTGCTCGGACGCAAACATGCCGGAGACCGACGAATCCGCGACCTATCTGGAGCGGTTCGGAGCGTTCGTGCGTCATTTGAGGGAAGATTTCGGGGACGACAGCCTGCCCGTTCTTACCGTCCAACTGAACCGCTTGATCGGCTGGGAAACCGGAGACGAACTGGATCGCTGCTGGGGACGGGTCAGGGAAGCCCAGAAAGAGGCGGCCTTGCGGCTGCCCGGCGTATATGTCGTTCCTTCGCTGGACTGCGGAGTGTGCGACAACATTCACAACGGCCCCGACGGCAATCGCCTCATTGGCGAACGGTTGGCTGCCGCAGCTCTTGGCGGAGTTTACGAAAGACGCGGCTATGAGCGTCACCGGGCTCCGCGCGCCTCAGCCGCTTCTATTCGCCAGAGCGAGGAAACAGGCACGTTCGAAATCGTTCTTCGCTTCTCGGATGTCTCCGGACAGCTGCTCGCACACACGAAGGAGGAAGTTTTCACAGCGGAAGACGAACACGGCCGGATTGAAGTAACCGAGTGGCGCGTAACCGGAGAGACCGAGATCGTTCTCGCATTGTCGAGAGAACCGTCGGGAGAGACGTTCGTTCACGGCGCTTACGAGACCAATCCCGCCTACTACGTTCCATTCGACGACGAGTCGCGGCTGCCGATGCTGGCCTTCTATCGCCTGCAGGCGGAGTGAGGCGTGTATCCGATTCTACCGTTTGGGCAATCCTGTTGATAGATTGCGATAACGGGAGGAATCGGAAATGCATGCCATGTGGAAAGGTACGATCCAAATCGCCAAAGTCCAGATCCCGATCAAGCTCTATGCGGCGACCGAAGACAAGGAAATTTCGCTTAAGACGACCCATACCGTCTGCGGAGGCTCCCTGTCCCACTTGAAATACTGCCGGGCCTGCGACGCTAAGGTCGAACCGGAAGACGTACGCAAAGCTTACGATCTGGGAGGGGGCAATTACGTCGAGTTGACCGAAGAAGAATTAAGCAGCATCGCTCCGGCTGCCTCCAAAACACTGTTCATCGAACAATTCTCCGACGAATCGGACATTGACCGCATCCGCCTGAAAAAGCACTACTACGTCGGAACCGACGAGCTTGGAGAAGAAACGTTTAGGCTGCTTCACGCCGGTATGCTTCGGGGCAGAAAAGTCGGGATCGGATACGTTACACTCAGATCCGCGCAGAGTCTCGCCGCTTTATGGCCGACGGCGGAGGGACTTGTCCTCTCTACGATGCTCTATGAAGACGAGGTTCGGCCGATGGAGCGAATCGCCAACGCCGGCAACCGCGTTCACGCTCATATTTCGGAGGATCATCTTTTCGTTTTCTCCCAGTTGATTGAGGCCATGTCTTCCGCGTTCGTCGGCGCGAAGTACCCGAACAAATACGACGAGGCGCTGCGGGCTCTGCTCGAAAATAAAATGACTAAGCTCTCTCCTCAGCAGCGAATTCAGGAAGAACCCATCTTGCGGCGCGAGACCCATCTCGGGGATCTGTTGTCCAACTTGACCGCCAGCCTGGAAATGGCCAAAAGCGGCGACGACTCTTTCGCTTCTTCCGGGGACGACTCTCTCCCTCACTGACCCTTCCGGTACACATCGGATTTTCGGCCATATGGCCATTATCCCCATGTCTCAGGTGCGCTAGGGGCTGCCGAGCCTGCCGTGCTTGGCCCTCCCAATACACATCGGATTTTCGCGCTTATGGCCATTATCCCCGCGACTCAGGAAAGCAGATTGGAATGGGGGAAATGTGATCCGGGAATGCGAATTGTAAGCCGGGAGACGTGGCTCAGGAAAGTGAATGGACACGGATAAATGCGGCGCAGAAAGAGAAATGCAGGCGGTGAAAGGGACGGACGATTGTTGAACGATTTAGAACGTATAAAATTCGCTGTACTTTTCGGAAGCATTTTCGACAAAAACGCTATTCTGCGTCAAGAGGACGCCGAAGGCGTTTTTTGTTTAGACGGGTGGTACGGAAGAGGAATTAGCAGGCTTCGCGCAGCAGTTTCTCGTACGCAATCTTGCGTTGGGCAGATTGATCCTCGCGTTGGATCAAATCAGGATAAGTCAACGTGGGAGTTGCGGCGCTATGGGTCAACAGTATTTGAAAAGAATCGGTCTTTCGTTGAAGCTGATTATAACCGAAGCAGTATTGATCCAGATAGGATTGGAGATGCTTGGGGCCAATTCCGCTGAATGTCCAGTTGATCCAGTTGGAAGCATTCGAAGCAATCTCAAGAAGCGGTCTGTATCTGTGAATGCTGAATTCCTGAATGATGACGGTGACGTCGGCTTTCGCGGAATCGATATGTTTTTGGACGAATTCGTGACTACCCCGAGAGGTAATTCGATCTTGAATGAGATGGTCGTCGGGAACCTGCTTGATCTTGAGATGGGTGATTCCAATCTCCGCGCAGACCGTTCCGCCCAAAATCAGAGGCTGCTTTTGAGGATGGCGGAAAACCGTTGGATTGTAGGGACGGCCGTATTTCCCATAATTGACCCGTACCAGTCCGGAAAGCAGCTCTTGGGAATCGCAGGCCGACATGGCATGACGAATCTTGTGACAGATCAACCATGCGGTCTTGTAGGTGGTACCGATAACGGAAGCCAGGCGGGATGCGCTGATTCCTTGCGGACGGGCATGGAGAAACAGAGCCTGAAACCAAAGCGTCAGTGGCGTCCGGCTGCCCTCCATGATCGTGCCGACGATCAACGAGGTTTGACGGCGGCAGGAGCGGCATTCATATAAGGGCAATCTGCGGGTGCGGAGTTCGTAGCATTCTCGGTGCCCGCAGCTTGGACAATTGAACCCGTTAGGCCAACGCGCGTGAAACAAAGCCTCGGCGCATACGGCTTCTGTGGCGTAGCGAGTGCGAAATTGTTCGAACGTCATTTCGTTGGGCATGGGAACCACCACCGCTTTCATTGGCGATTAAACGATATCGTCGGGAAGAGAAGTCATCCATCCAGAACGTATGTTCTTATTATAATTCATATTTGGATTTTTTACAATATTTTATATAAAAATATTCATCAAATGGAAGCGGATTGGCCGTAGTTTGATTATAGGATCGGAAAGTGAACGGAATCCGGAAATTCGAGCGATTTCTGAGGGAAAGGGATAATGGCCATAAGGGTGAAAAAGACAGTAATGAAGGCGAAAGAGACGGTAATGGAGGCAGAAAAGACGGTAGTGAGGGCGGAAAGACGTACTTGGGATGGAAAAGACGGTAATTAGGGTGAAAAGTGAGCGGGAACGGGGCGCATGACATAGGAACTGAGTCGAGGGGATAGTGGCCGTAGGGGAAAAAAAGGAGGGGGAGCGGGCGCCGAATTTTAACGGATTCTGAGCCAAAGGGATAGTGAGCATAAGCAGCCGAATGGGAGGAGAAAGCAGCCGAGAGAAGAAGGAGGACGATGGCGTATAACGAGAGGCAGGATACTGTTGCATAACGAGAGAGGGAGGATGTTTACGTATAACGAGGGAGAGGATGCTGGCGTATAAGCGGGGGAGGAAAAGGGGCGTCGAAAAATCGCGAACAATAGAGAAAGAGCGACCATACGGAAGCAAAGTTCAGGAATTCCGCCCATTTCCCAATAAAACTGAATTATCTGAATATTTAACTTATTGTAAAGATAGGCTATAATGAAGACAGCAACACACCAGCAAGCAAACGAGTTAGCAAGGAGCTACGACAAGGCAGATTGTCCTGCTTCAGGCGAATCGCAGGTGACCAAACGGCGTCTCGCAGCAACTCTTAAGACGGTCCGGCTCACCCCCAACTTTTAATCGCCTGAACTGACAATATACACGACGGGAAGAAGGGAGAATCATCCGATGACGTAGCGACAGGCGAAGCGTGCCAGCATACCTCCCGGCATGCGGGTATCCGAAAGCAAGGGATTTAAGCGACACATAAGCAAGAAGAACGTGAATGGTTACATGCCAAGCATGTTCGGGCAACATTATTCTGAAGCGCATGCAGTGCATGTATCGGAGGTTAGGACGAGTACAAATGAATAGCTTACCGCAACGCTAGCCTCGGCCATGTAGATGCATGGTCGGGGCTTTGGCGTTTTAAACGGCGCAGGTTAGCGGTGAAGCGTAATGCGGAGAAGCTTGTCGTTGGCCGGAGTCCGGGTGTAGTCTTCGAGCGTGTAGCTGATGCGGGAGGCGCCGGACTGGGCGTTGAAGGCTTTTTTGAGATCCGAAGTCACCGTAGTCCCCTTCGTGTAACGGACGACGAGCGCGGATTCGCCGTTGTCGGCGGCTGCGCGGATTTGCTCCGTCAGCTCGGAGACATTGGTAGCGGTATACGAGTCTTCCAAATAAGCGTAACCCATCAAGCCGTGCAGCTGACGGTAGAAGCCCGCTTTGCTCCCGCCTTTCTTGGCGAGATCGGAGACGACTTGACCGTAATCGGTCGAGGCGGCGGGATAACCGTCCGAGGCGGACCATTTGTGATCGACCCGGATTTGGGCGTCGGTCAGATTGTAGTACCCGTATTGCACTTTACCGACGGCGTCCGGCACGGGATCGTTCCAGGTCGTGTCGAGATGGTACCACTTTCCGTCGATCCGTACGAGATTCCACGTATGGGCTCTTCCCCTCGAAGTCCCTTCCGCAATCCGCACGGGCACCCCCGCCTGCTTCATCATTTCGTACGTAAGCAAGGCATACCCCTGGCATACCGTCGATCCGTCGATCAGCCCGTCGTAGGCGGAATGGGAGACAAGGCGGGTATCGTAGGCCAAATTCGCGACGACCCAGTCGTGAACGGTTTTGACCTTCTGATGATCGTTCATGCCGGGAGTTACGATTCTTTTGATAATGGACGCAACTTGTCTGCGCACTTCGGCGGTCTGCGCCAGCGACTCCCAATAAGTAAAGCTGAAGTCGATCGTCGCGGAATTCCCTTTGATCGCAGCCTTATATTTGTAAGTTTTCACGATATAGTGCAAGTAGTCGTCGGAGCGGATGGCGGCTTCGAGGACGTCCTTGATCTCTTGCTTAAGCGTGGCGTTTTTGTTGCCGACGAATTTCAATTGGATCGAGCTCTTCCGCTGGCTGATGGCGGTTACGAGATCTTGCTGCATCCGCGCCTGGGGCGTTGCGCCGTCCGCGGCGTGAACGATCTGGAGCGAGCTGCAGCCCGCAGTCAACAGCAGAATGCCCAACAAGAGCGAGGAAGCGAGCAAAGCTTTGAGTTTGTCGTTCATATTCGTCGTGTCCTCTCTCTCGTACCGCGGGGCAGCGCGCGATTGCGGCCGTATTTTCCCGGACGGTTATATTCGTAATATAGCATACCGTTCGTTAGGCCGTACATCCTTATTCCGGGGGCGGCCGATTTATGATTGTCTCCACGTTTTGCGGTACGCGAGCGGGGTCGTCGTCTCCCGGTCGCGGAACAAATTGATGAAGTGGCTGACGTTGTCGACGCCGACGGACGAAGCGATCTCCGCCACGGGCATGTCGGTGAAGCGAAGCAGCTCCTTGGCCCGGGTGATCCTCGTATGGATCAAGTATTCGTTCGGGGAGAAGCCGGTGTACCGTTTGAATTCCTTGGACAGATGATATTTGTCGACGGAGAACGCCGAGGCTACGTCGTCCAGCTTCAAAGGCTCTTCGTAATGCCGATCGTAATGCTTCATGACGTCCCGCACGAGCGCGGGAATTCCCGGCGCGGCCGACGCGTCGCGGTTCTGTACGGCCAGCAGCAGCTCGGTCAGCAGATCGACGATCAGCCGGGAGCCCGTCAGCTCCGAATGAAACGTTCTTCGTTGGCCGAGAGAAACGATGTCCCCCATAATGGCTGGAATTCTCGAATCGTCGGACAAACGGAGAACGGGGCTGCCGGCAGCGGAGAATCGCTCGTAATAGGCCGGCGAAGAGCCGCCGTTAAAATGAACCCACACCATTTCCCACAGCTCGTCGGGATCGGTTCGGTAATGCTGATATTTGCGGCAGTCGACGTAGAAGAGCTGTCCTGGCGAGAGCACGTAGCTTTTGCCGTCGTAGGTCAGGCTGCCTCTTCCGCTCGTCGTATAGAGGACTAAGTAGGAGTCCAGGTTTTCGCGTTCGGTATAGTAAGCCGGCATCGTACGGAACTTTCCGGATTCTTGTACATAATACAGAGACGCTTTGGCGAATGCGGAAGGGGTGGCGATCGTGCGGATCGAATCGCCCGTCCAGTCGTGAGAGGCGTCTTCCCGGTAGCCGGGCATATCGGATCAACTCCAAGATAGTGTTATTTTTGACCAAGATCGTAGGATGTCAGAGCTGCTGAAAGCATTTACAATCAAGTTATACTCATTATTCCATAAGATAACGGGGTGGTAAACGTGTCTTTCAAGCAAGCGATAAAACCGCCGCGCAAAGCGCGAATCGGATTGTACAGCGTCGGCCTTCGGGCGTATTGGGAACAGTTTCCGGGCCTGCGGGAGCGTCTCGTCGAATACGGCAAAGCGATCGAAGAACGGATGTCCCAATGGGGCGAAATCTACAATTACGGGCTGGTCGATACCGAATACGAGGGGCGCAAAGCGGGCGAGTGGCTGAACGCCAACAACGTCGACCTGGTATTCTGTCATGCGGCCACGTATTCGACGAGCTCCACGGTGCTGCCCGTCCACCAAATCTGCGGGGCGCCGGTCGTATTCTTGAACCTTCAGCCTACCGATCGGATCAACTACGAGCAGACGACGACGGGGGAGTGGCTAGCCCATTGCGGCGCGTGTCCCGTACCGGAGTTCGCCAATGCGTTTAATCGCGCGGGCATTCCTTTCCGGGTCGTCAACGGTTTGCTCGGATTGGAGAAGACGCCGGAGATCTCCCTGACGAACGAGAATACGAGGCAGATGCCGGAGGCGGTCCGCGCATGGCGGGAGATCGAGGAGTGGGTTCGCGCCGCATCGATTCCTCGCAACCTGAAGCATAGCCGGTTCGGGTTCTTGGGCAATACTTACAGCGGCATGCTCGACATGTACAGCGATTTTACGATGGTGCAGGCTCAGACGGGGCTTCACGTGGAAGTGCTGGAGATGTGCGATCTCGACCGTCAGCTGAAGGAGGTCACCGAACGCGAAGTCAAGGAGAAGCTCGAAGAGGTTCGTCAGATGTTCCAGATCAGCGGCGATTCTCCGTCCGATCCGATCGCCAGGAAGCCGAGCGACGAGCAGCTCGACTGGTCGTGCCGGGTCGCCGCCGCCCAAGAGAAGCTCGTTCGGGAATTTGATCTTGACGCGTTATGTTATTATTACCATGGCGCGCCCGGAGGAGAATACGAGAAGCTTCAGGGAGGATTCATCGTCGGTCATTCGCTGCTGACGGCCCGAGGCATTCCGTGTGCCGGGGAAGGCGATCTCAAGACGGCTCTTGCGATGAAGATCTGCGACCTTCTCGGCACGGGAGGCAGCTTCTCGGAGATTGTCGTCGTCGATTACAAGGACGGCACGATCCTGCTCGGGCACGACGGTCCGTTCCATATCGCCATCTCGGAAGGCCAGCCGGTGCTTCGGGGAATGGGGCTGTATCACGGCAAGCAAGGCACGGGCGTATCCGTGGAAGCGAAGGTCAAGACCGGACCGATCACGACGCTGAACGTGACGCAGACGGGAGACGGCAAGCTGAAGCTGATCGTCAGCGAGGCGGAATCGACGGACGGTCCGATCATGCGCATCGGCAACACTCAGACTCCGGTCAAGTTCCGTATGCATCCGGACGACTATATGGCTCGCTGGTTCGCGGAAGCGCCTACGCACCATTGCGCGATGTCCATCGGACATAACGCAGGATTGTTCTCTAAAGCAGGAGAACTAATGAAACTTGAACAAGTCACTCTATAAAGAGAGCGGGAGGAGTCTTGTGTTCCGTATATTTGCTATTTTTCTGGCCGCAGCGCTGCTGACGACGGCGTGCGACTCCAGCACGTCCAAAGGGTACGAGCTGATTTACTCGATGGAGCCGGAAAGCTCAGCCGAGGCGAAGCCTCCTGCGGAGACAAGCGGTCCTCCCGCCCGATATCAAGTTGCCTTCGTTCCGAAGGTCGGGAACGACTATTTCATGTACGCGGCGGAAGGCGCCAGAGAAGCGGCCGAAGATTTAGGCATCGACTTGCTCTACCGGGAGCCTGCAAGCGCGGACGCCGAGCTTCAGATCGAGATCGTCGAAGAGCTGATCGAACGTCAGGTCGATCTGATCGCCTTGTCGGCCAACGATCCGGACAAGCTGGTTCCGATCCTGAGAAGGGCGATGGAAGAAGGGATCGAAGTCGTTACGTGGGACGGAGACACCCAGGCGGAAGGCAGAAGGTTTTTCGTCAATATGGTCGATCCCGAAGTGCTGGGGCGTCATCTGCTGGACACGCTCGCCTTAACGATGGGGGAAGAAGGCAAGTTCGCGATTATGACCAGCTCATTTTCCGCCGCCAACAACAACGAGTGGCTGAAATGGATCAAAGTCCAGCAGCAGCAATACTATCCGGACTTGGAGCTCGTGACGACGGTCACGACGGACGACGTGACGGAGAGAGCCTACGAAGCGGCCAAACAGCTGTTGGCCGACTATCCGGAGCTGGACGGCATTATCGGAAACTCTTCCGTAGCGCCGCCGGTAGCCGCGATGGCGGTCAAGGAAGCCGGCAAGCTCGGACGGGTGAAAGTGGTCGGCCTGTCCAATCCGAATCTGATGAAGGAGCATCTGCTGGACGGCTCCGCGCAGATGTCGACGCTGTGGAGTCCGAAGAAGCTCGGCTATTTGACGATTCAACTCGCCAACGATCTGCTAAGCGGCAAGTTGCCGGTCGATGGCCGGGAAATCGACGGTGTCGGAAATATACGCGTGAACGGGGATATGGTCATTATGGGGGAGCCGCTCGATTTTACGGCGGAGAACGTAGGTCAATATGATTTTTAAGCGTCGGTTCGGATGGAAGCTGCGGGATTATCCGATCGCGTACAAGTTGACCGTCACCTACGTTTTATTGACGGTAATCCCGCTGCTGCTGCTCGTCTACGTGTCCTATACGCAATACGCCAGGTCGGTCGAAGAGCAGATCGGCGAATATATGCCCCGGTTCCTGTATCAAGCGAACGCGGATATCGAGAAGCATATCGACGAGTTGACGAGGCTGCCGGACATGCTCTTCAATTCGGAAGACGTGCTGACGATTCTGCGGCGCGAGACCTACGATCGGAGATCCGCGTTAAACCGGGATCAATACGCGATGAACAGCTATTTGGCGCGCACATACACGAGCGGCAGGAACGCCGACGTCATGGGCGTGTTCGTCTTGTCGAACGGACGTTTGTTCTACAGCGCGAAGGCCGGGTTTAAGGAAGACGATTGGAACGCCAAGCTCGGCGATTATATCGGGGGAGTGAAGACGACGGGCAGTCAAGCGCGCGTCGTGCTTCCGGACGAGATCGACGTAAGTCTGGACACGGATGTTCCCTACGTGTTTATTCATAAACCGATTAGCGATAACGACAATCGCAGAAATCTGGGAACGATGATGATCGCCGTCGACCTGAGCTTTATCGACGACATCGTGCGCAACTTCGAGAAGAACGAGCGGGCGGAGCTATGGGTCATGGCTTCGACGGGCAAAATTATCTACCATACGAACCACCATAAAATCGGCGCGATCGACGAGGAGAAAATCCGGTATCCGACGCTGAACGGCAGCTTCCGGACGAGCGCTTCAGACCCTGCCAAGCTGGTCAGCGTCAACCAGTCTCCCGAGAGAGGCTGGATTCTCGTGCACAGCATTCCTCTCAAGGATTTGACCGAGAGGACGGACCTCGTTCGCAACGTGACCGTTTTCGTCATTATCGGCATCATTCTCGTCACTTCTTTTATCGCCATCCTCTTGTCCTATAGTATGACCCGGCCGCTCAAGAAGCTGAGCAGCCTGATGAAATCCGTCGAGAGAGGGGATTTCCAGGTCGATCTTCAAGTCCGAAGCGGCGACGAGGTCGGGACGCTGGCGCGAAGCTTCAATTCGATGATCTCGACGATCCGGGAATTGATTCAGCAAAATTACCAGATCGAGATTCGCCAGAAGGAGGCGGAGCTGTACGCGCTGCAATCCCAGATTAACCCGCACTTCATGTACAACACGCTCGAGACGATCGGCATGGCGGTCGAAGAGGGAGAGACGGAGCAGGTGGTCGATATGGTCACGCTGCTCGGGAGGATGCTGCGGTTTTCCGTGTCCAATCAATCCAAGTCCGTCGCGATCGCGGAGGAAGTTCAGCACGTGAAAGATTATTTGACGATCCAGAAATTCCGCTTCGAAGACAGGGTGCATTTCGAGATCGTTCAGATGATGGACGACGAGGATTATCATACGCTCTATACTCCGAAGTTCATCCTGCAGCCGATTGTGGAAAATTCGATCAAATACGGACTGGAGACGCGCAAAGCGCTCGAAATCTACCTCTCGGTCAGCCAGGAGTTCGGAGCCCGTTCGGGCAAACGGGACATCGTGTTCCGGGTGCGGGACAACGGTCCGGGCATCAGCGGGGAGCGGATGGAAGAGCTGGAGCAGTCGCTTAAGAAAATCAGCTTCGAAGGACGGAACGCGCACTTCGGACTTATTAACGTCAATGCCAGAATCGTGATGATGCACGGCGCGGATTACGGGCTGCAGCTTCACAGCATTGTGGGCAAAGGCACGGAAGTCATCATCCGGATTCCGATGACCAGAGGGGAGACGATCGCAAATGCAGACGATTAGAACGCTCATCGTGGACGACGAAGCGAGAATCCGCAGAGGCATCGAACGGCTTGTCCTCTCCTGCGGAGAAGGCTGGGAGGTCGTGAAGACGGCCAGCGACGGCAGAGAGGCGCTCGATTATTTTCACGAGACGAACGGCGCGGTCGACTTGCTCATTACGGACGTGAAGATGCCCGAGATGGACGGACTGACCTTGATTCATGAAGCGAAGAAGAGCTTCTCTTTCTATCCTCTGCTCGTCAGCGGCTACGACGATTTTCAATATCTTCAGACGGCGCTCCGGGAAGGCGCGCTTGATTACTTGCTCAAGCCGGTCGACCGCGAGCAGTTCCGCAGCCGGATGGCGGAGATTCGGACGATCGTCTCCGAAGGGCGGTATCAGCGGCAGAAGCGCGGCGAGATGGAGCGGGACGCGGAAAAGCACCGCAAGGCGCGGCAAATTCAGACGCTGAGCTACATCACCTCGATGGATATCGATATGACCTCGCTCGGATACTGGGTCGACGATTTTCCGAGGGGGCAGTACGTGCTGCTCGCGGTGCGCATGGATACGATGCCCGTCAAGACGAGAAGCTACAAGCCCGGGGATTGGAAAGCCTACTTCTATGCGCTGGAAAATATAATGGGCGAAGTGCTGGACAACCACTTCGGAAGTTCGGATCGGCAAGGCTGGTGCTGGAGGGGCGGAGAAGCGGAATTCTGGATGCTGCTCTACAGCCCCGATTCCGAGCTGGAGTGGGAGGAGGCGACCTTCGAGCTGGCGTCCAAGCTCCGCTCCTCGATCCAGACGTACACGCCGTTCTCGGTGTCCGTCGCCTACGGGGATCCGATCGAGGACTTGTACCTGCTGCCGGAAGCGAAGCGGCAAGCGGTAGGGCTCATGAATTACCGGCTTCTTCACGGAGGCAATCGCATCTTTCGCCAGGAGCGCTCCGAAGCGGAGGGGGATGCCGTCCAGACCGGAACGCCGGACAAAGAGCTGGCCGCGGCGCTGCGCAAGCTGAAGCTCGGCGTCGAGCTGGGCCAGGCGGAGGAAGCCCGCGAATGCTCCAGGCGGCTGTTCGAGCTGCTGGATCGGATGGATTCTCCCGAACGGCTGCAGAAGACGGCCAGGAACGCGATGCTCCTCATCCATTCCGCAGGCTTGGAGAATCTCAGCGGCTACGCGATCTCCTTGTCGATTGAGGAAGAGCTGCATAAGGCGGAACGCGCGGCCAATCTGCAAGAGCTGAAGAGGGTCGTGAACGATTTGCTGGAGCGTATTCTGGAAGACATCGGACAGGCTCGCGAGAGCGGCAGCCGCAAGCCGATCGACCAGGCGAAAGCCTGGATGACGGAGCATCTGGACCAGGAGATCACGATCAAGAAAATCGCGGACCAGGTGTACATGAACCCGACCTATTTCAGCGAGTATTTCAAGCAGCAGACGGGGGAGACGATGCTGGACTATTTGACCGGCCTGCGGATCGAACGCGCCAAGACGCTGCTGGACGACCAGAAGCTGAAGATTCAAGACATCTGCGGCCTGATCGGCTATCAGGATGTGAAATATTTCAGCAAGCTGTTCAAACAGCGGACGGGCATGACCCCTTCGAAATACCGGGAACGCCTGCTGCTGCAACATGGAGGAGGAGATTCGAATGGCCAAGAGCAATAAATTCGCCTGGACTTGGACGATCAAAGAGGACCGAGTGGACGAATACGTCGCGCTGCATGCCGAACCGTGGCCGGAGATGATGGAGGAGCATTCCCGGGCCGGCATCCGCAATTATTCCATCTTCCGCAGCGGGAACCGATTTTTCTATTGTTTCGAGTGCGACGACGTGGACAAAGCGTTCGCCTGCGTCGCCGCAAGCGAGGTTTGCCAGCGCTGGAACGCCCTTACGTCGGAGATGGTCGAAGGCTCCTTCGATCTGAAGGAACCGGAGCCGATCCGGCCGATGGCGGAAGTGTTTTATTTGAAATAACCTCATTCATGACCCGAAAGATCACCCCCTTACCTGAATAATGTCCCCTATGGAAGCCCTCCCGACCCCTGTATCCTTAAGCTACACGTTGAGCACCAAGAGAAAGAAGGAGGGGAAGGGAGATGGCAGAGGCGGAATACGTCCTGGAGCTGCGAGGCATCACGAAGATTTTTCCCGGTGTCAAAGCGCTGGACGACGTCTACTTCAAGCTGAAGCCCGGCGAGATTCACGCCTTGATGGGTGAGAACGGAGCGGGCAAATCCACCTTCATCAAAGTGATTACCGGAGTTCATGCCCCCGAGGAAGGCGATATGTTCCTGAACGGACGGAAGGTATCGTTCAAGCATCCGACGGACGCGCAGAAAGCCGGCATCGCGGCGATCTACCAACACGTAACGAACTATCCCGACCTGAGCGTGACCGAGAACATCTTCATGGGTCACGAGAAAATACAGAAAGGCACGCGGCGCATTCGCTGGAAGGAAATGCACGAGGAAGCGGGGCGTCTGCTGAAGGAGCTGGGCGCGGGTTTCAGCCCGAAAACGCTGATGGGCGCGCTGAGCGTAGCCGAGCAGCAAATCGTGGAAATCGCGAAAGCGCTCTCCGTCAACGCCAAAATCATCATTATGGACGAGCCGACGGCGGCGTTGACGAAAAACGAGAGCGAAGAGCTGTACCGCATTACGGAACGTCTGCGGGATAACGGCGCGTCGATTATTTTTATTTCCCACCGGTTCGAGGACATGTACCGTTTGGCGAGCAAAGTGACGGTGTTCCGCGATTCGAAGTATATCGGCACGTGGGACGTTGACGAAATTTCCAACCCTGATCTGATCGTGGCCATGGTCGGCCGGGAAATCTCCCAACTGTTTCCCAAGACGGAGGCGAAGATCGGCGAAGAGCTCCTTCGTCTCGAAGGGCTGGGCAAAACGGGCTATTTCGCGGACGTCTCCTTCTCCTTGAGAAGAGGGGAAATTCTCGGACTCACGGGTCTCGTCGGCGCGGGCCGCACGGAAGTGTGCGAGACGCTGTTCGGCGTATCGAAGCACGACAAGGGAACAATCGTGTTCAAGGGCCAGGAGCTTAAAGTCAAGAGCCCCAAGGAAGCGATGAAGGTCGGCATCGGCTATTTGCCGGAAGATCGGCAGAAGCAGGGACTCGTGCTGCAGTGGGGCATCGGCCGCAACATTACGCTTCCCGCGCTGAAGAGATTTTCGAATAAAGGGATGCTGAACAACCGCAAGGAGCTGGATCTGGCCAAGCAGCTGGCGGAGAAGGTCGGCGTCAAAGCGAAGAGCGTATTCACGCTGGCCAGCGCCCTCTCGGGAGGCAACCAGCAGAAGGTCGTGTTCGCCAAGCTGCTCACCGGAGACTTGGACGTGCTCATTCTCGACGAACCGACCAAAGGGGTGGACGTCGGCGCGAAGTCGGCGATCTACGAGATGATCAGCGATCTGGCGAACGCCGGGTACGGCATCATCATGGTGTCATCGGAAATGCCGGAGATCATCGGCATGTGCGACAGGGTCGCGGTGATGCGCGAAGGGCGGATTACGGCGATTCTCGATCGCGAAGGCTTGACGCAAGAGGCCATTCTGGCCGCTTCGATGGATGACTCGGCGCCCGCGACAGACGGCAAAAGGGGGGCTGGAGCATGAAACAGGCGGCAACGAATTCGGCGGCTCTGCAAGGAGCGGGACACGACAAGAGCGGATCGCTAAGCGCGAACATCGCGAAGTTCCGGGAGCTGGGACTGCTGCTCTTCATCGTGATCCTGTCCGTCGGCGTGCAGCTGCGCAACCCGAGCTTCCTCACCTGGGAAAATATTAGCGACATCGCCACCAACACGGCGATTCTGAGCATTTTGGCGGTCGGCATGATGCTCGTCATCATTACGCGGGGGATCGACCTGTCCATCGGCGCAACATTGGCGCTGTCGGGGATGGTGTCGGCGCTTACGGTCAGCCAGTATCCGGACCTGCATCCGCTGCTCGCGGTCGGCGTCGGCGTCGGAGTAGGGCTCGTATGCGGAGTCGTCATCGGCTTCCTGGTGTCGTGGATCAACATTCTTCCGATCATCGCCACGCTTGGCATGATGAACGTCTTCCGCGGGTTGACGTTCGAGACGAGCGGAGGCAAGTGGGTCAGCGCCCACCAGATGCCGGAAAGCTTCAAGGCCATCGCCACAGGATCGGTATTCGGAATTAACAATCTGATTCTGATCGCGATCGCCATCTACATCGTCGCTTATTATTTTGTCAGCCATACCCGCACGGGAAGAAGGGTATATGCCATCGGCAGCAATCCGGAGTCCGCGGAAATCAGCGGCATCCGGACGGGACGGATTTTGTGGCTGGTCTATTCGATCATGGGCGGTCTGTCCGGACTGGCGGGCGTGCTCTGGGTATCCAAGTTCGCCTCGGCGCAAGGGGATACGGCGTCGGGCTATGAGCTGAGCGTCATCGCCGCTTGCGTGCTCGGCGGGGTCAGCATCGCCGGAGGCGTCGGCAAGCTGTCCGGTGTCATTCTGGGCGCCGTGCTGCTCGGCATTTTGAACAACGCGCTTCCGATGATCAACGTTTCGCCGTTCTGGCAAAATTTCATTCAAGGCTCGATCATCCTCATTGCCGTGCTGGTCAACGCTCTGGTCAAGCGGGGAATCGACCGCAATAACCTGATGAGGAGGAAGATATAAGCCATGGAACAACGTCTGATCGCCAACAAGAAAGAACTTACGCTTAAGGGTTTCTTCCTCCAATGGGAATGGCTGCTCGTTCTCCTCCTCATCGGCGTGTTCGTCATGAACTCGAATTTGTCGGAGTATTTCCTGGACTCCGCCAATCTGAGGGACGCGACGATGGGGTTCCTGGACAAGGCGTTCATCGTGCTCCCGATGGTGTTCATCATTCTGCTCGGGGACATCGATATTTCCGTCGCCTCGATCGTCGCCTTGTCGTCCGTCATTATGGCGGATCTGTACAATCACGGCGTCCCGATGGAACTGGCCGTCATTATCTGTCTGGCAATCGGTACGATCTGCGGCTGGGTCAACGGGCTGCTGATCGTCAAGTACAAGGAGCTGTCCGCCGTTATCGTCACGCTGGCGACGATGATCATCTATCGCGGGATCGCTTATATCCTGCTCGAAGATCAGGCGTCGGGCAAATTCCCGAGCTGGTTCAAGTTTCTCGGCTGGGGTTACGTCGGAGGCATTCCCTTTATTCTGATCGCATTCGTCTTCTTCGCGGTCGTGTTCTGGATTTTGCTTCATAAGACGACGTTCGGAAGAATGGTGTACGCGATGGGCAACAACGCGACGGCCGCCAGATTTTCCGGCATTCAAGTCGACAAGATCAAGATCATCGTCTTTACGCTGGCCGGCCTGATGTCGGCGATCACGGCGCTGTTCCTGACTTCGCGGATGGGCAGCACCCGTCCGAACATCGCGATGGGGTACGAGCTGGAGGTCATTGCGATGGTCGTGCTCGGCGGAGTAAGCACCGCGGGCGGCAAAGGCCGCATGATCGGCGCGATTCTGGCCGTGTTCCTGATCGGATTCCTGCGGTACGGTCTCGGTCTCGTCAATGTCTCCGCTCAGATGCTGCTGATTATCATGGGCGTGCTGCTGATCGTCTCCGTGGCGATTCCGCAGCTCAAGCAGCGCTTCGCTTACGCCCGCAGGAAATAAACGAACGAATCGCACCCTCTTACGTTACATCACAGTCCACAGACTGTTTTGTATAGCTGTCTTCATCAGAAACGAAAAGAAAAGGGAGGAAAAGAAAGTGAAAAAGTTCTTCGGTATTTTCCTTACTGCGGTTATGCTGGTGGCGGTCCTGTCCGCGTGCGGCGGCAAAAATGACGGCAACTCGGGCGGCCAAGCTTCCGGAAGTCCGGCGGCCGGCGGCGATTCGGGCGCCAAGAAGAAATTCGCCATCATCTATAAGAATACCGGCAACCCGTACGGCGAGAAAGAAATGGAAGGCTATAAAAACGCGATCGAAGAGCTGGGCTACGAAGCGATTCTGAAAGCACCGGACCAGCCGACCGCGGAAGCGCAAATCACGATGATCGACGAACTGATCTCGCAAAAGGTGAACGCTCTCGCCATCGTAGGCAACGATCCGGACGCTCTGCAGCCTGCTCTGGAGAAAGCGATGAACGCCGGCATCAAGGTGCTGTCGCTCGATTCCGCGGTTAACGCCGAGAGCCGCATGCTGCACATTAACCAAGCGGACCCGGAACGCATCGGCCGCACGCTCGTGCAAGGCATCGTGGAGATGATCGGCGGCTCCGGAGAAATCGCCATTCTGAGCGCGACTTCCCAAGCGACGAACCAAAACCTGTGGATCGATTGGATGAAAAAAGAGCTGGAAGATCCGAAATACGCCGATGTGAAATTGGTCAAAGTCGCTTACGGCGACGACCTGCGCGACAAGAGCGTATCCGAGACGGAAGCGCTGCTGAAATCGTATCCGAACCTGAAGGGCATCATCTCCCCGACGACGGTCGGCGTCGCGGCGGCCGGCAAAGTGCTTACGGACAAAGGCCTCAAAGGCAAAGTGCAATTGACCGGTCTCGGCTTGCCGAGCGAGATGGCCGAGTACATCCAAAGCGGCATCTGCCAATGGATGTACCTGTGGAATCCGCTTGACGTCGGCTATCTGTCCGGCTACGCGGCGGACGCTCTCGTGAACGGCACGATTACAGGCGCCGTCGGAGACAAGTTTACGGCCGGCAAGCTCGGCGAGAAGGAAATCATCGCCGACGGAGACGGAACGCAAGTGATGCTGGGCGACCCGTTCAAATTCGACGCATCCAACATCGCTGAATGGAAAGACGTTTACTAATCCCGAGTAAATAGACAAGGGAAGCCGTTTCGAAAGGTCTGTTCCAGATCTGGAGAGGCGGCTTCTTTGCCGAAGGAGGAGTGTCAATTCAAGACTAAGGCCGAGGAAACGGTCGGCTTGATCGAGACGAACCTCAACAAAGCCTCCGTGACGATGAAAATGGACATCGAGCCGCTGGCCAACCGAATGATCGCCGAGACGAACCGGATCGTTCAGCACAGCCAGCAGCTCAAATCGGAGCGCGAAGCCGCGATCGACAAGCGGGTTAGCCGCACCATCGTCGGCATCGGCATCGCGAGCTTGGCGCTGTTCGCCGCGGCGATTGCGGCCAGCTACGTCTATGCGCGGCGAATGGCGAAGCCGCTCGCCAAGATGGCGGAGCAGACTGCGCAGATCGCCTCGGGCAATTTGCAGGTGGAACGGACGCGGCATGTTTCCACGGACGAGATCGGGCGACTGTCGAGTCATTTCCTGGAGATGTCGGACAGTCTTCGGGACTTGATCGAGCGGATCGCAGGCACCGCCGACGAGATCGGGCAAGCCGCGGGCAGCTTGCGGGTCTACTCGACCGAGACGAAGCTGGCGAGCGGACAAATTGCGTCCGCGATGGAGCAGGTGCAGGAGGCGGTCGAGCTGCAGACCCGGCACGTCGACGAGACGGAGCGTTCGGCGCGCGGGATGGCGGAAGGCGTAGGCGGCATTGCCCGCAACGCGCGGGATGCGGCTGACCGGGCGGAAGGAATGATGAGGCAAGCCGATCGGGGAGCGGAGGAGATGTCTGCGACGGTGGAGCAAATGTCCGCCGTCGCCGAATCGATCGGGCAGCTTCGCGACGCCGTCATCCGCTCTGGCTCCAAGAGCGAGCGGATCGGCGAAATTGTGGGCGTCATCTCCTCGGTCGCGAAGCAGACGCAGATTCTGGCGCTGAACGCTTCCATTGAAGCGTCGAGAGCGGGAAGCGGCGGCCAAGGCTTCGCCGTCATTGCGGAGGAGGTGCGCAAGCTGTCTGCGCAGACCGCCGAATCCGCGGCCGACATCGGCCGGTTCGTGGACGAGATCGCCGGCGAGACGCGGCTGTCGTTCGACGCGGCCGAGCAAAGCCGGATGGAGGCGGATAGGGGCATGACGTCGGTTCGGCAGGCGAGGGCGACGTTCGAGACGTTCCGGAGCTCGTTCGAGACGCTGGCCGACGGCATCCGCGAGATCGACGCCGCGGCGGCGCGGATCGACCGTATGACGGAGGAGGTGCGTCATACGATGGCGTCGGTGCTGGACGCGGTGCGTTCCACGACGGGCAAGGCGGAGGAAGTGTCGGCGTCGACCGAGGAGCAGTTCGCGGCGATGGAGGAGATGGCGTCGTCGGCGGAGGCGCTCGGCAGGTTGGCCGATCGGCTTCAGGAGGCGACCAGCCGGTTCAAGCTGTAGAGGGCTCGTTGAGCGCATCTTCTGAAGGGACGGTGGAGGCAGCGTTCGATGCCTGCCAAGGTCTAGCTCAGCAGCGGGTACCTCTCACGCAGTTTTCGGCTCATGCCCGCGATGGCTTCTGCATCGAGCAGGTGCAAAGGGAAGCGTTGAAGCGGGGCCGGGGAGGCTGGCTGAGCCAGTTCCTCCAGCGCACGGACGATCGCCGCGGAGAACTCTTCCGCGGAGGCGGGGCCGGACGGAGCCCGCTCGGTCAAGCTGGCCATCGTGTCCGGGCGAACCTCAGGGTACGCGTCCGGCGCGGCGCCGTCCGCAGCCTCATCGTAGAACGCCTTGACGAGCTCGGCTCGCTCGGCCCCCGAGCCTTCGACGAGGACGAAGGCTTGAATGATCATCGACTTCAGCTGCCTGCGCTGCGCGATGCCGCAAAACTTCAGCCCGTCCACGCTCAGATCGTAGTCCCCGGGGCAGTAAGAGCCTGCGATCTCGCCTTTGGCGATAGGAATGCCGTAGAAGGACAGCGCTCGGCCGATCGTCAGAAACATTTTCTCGAAGTCGACCAAATAATTCTGCGTCCGGCTTCCGTCTATCGGCAGCACGAGCGAGACGTTCGCGACGCCGGCGTCGAGCGGAACCGCCGCTCCCCCGGAATGGCGGACGAGCACGGAGTAGCCCGTGCTCCGAAGCCGTCGGGCCGCATCGGACGCGCCGGGCAGCCGGCCGTCTCTCGCCCCGATGGCGAAAGCGCGCGGATGCCGCCAGAGATGGCAGACCGGCGTCCCGCCGCTCCCGACCTCCCTGCCGAGCAGCTCGTCGATCGCGAAGGAATACGCGATGTCCTGTCCATGCGCAAGCTCCGCCGTCCGGTCCAGAATCCTCATTCCGTTCGTCCACGCATATTCGTTTTCACTCATTCGGTCCACTCTCCCGCAGGCTTCTATCGCTCAAGCATACCCGATACTTTCGCTCGGCGACAATCGTTCGGGCATTTGCCCGGCCTCAGCCTTATGTGGCCTTCTCCTCGACCTCAGCCTTATGTGGCCTTCTCCTCGACCTCAGCCTTATGTGGCGTTCACCCGGCCTCAGCCTTTCGGGACCTCAGCCTCTCGCAGCTTTCGCTCAGCCGCGTCAACCTCGCGGGGAGGTTGGGTTTCTTGCGCCGTTTCTGTTATCATGAATCGCATATCGACCATGCGCGAGGGAAGGCAACAGGATGAAACTCGGGAAGCTGTACCGCAACTATTTCCGCAACAATCTGTTCGTTAAGGTGATTCTCGTGTTCGCGCTGATCGTCAACGCCACGATTATCACGTTTTCTTATTTGCTGTACCGGCTGATGTCCGCATCGGTCGCCGAGGGCGAACTGAACAACCAGAAGCAGGCGATGGACCGGGTCAACCGCTATATCGAGCAGAAATACGATTGGCTGCAGGATACGGTGTCGGAGCTGTACCGCAACGGCGTGCTGGCGAGCAACGCGTCCTATTTTCTGAAGCATTCCTACAACGATTACGTGCAATACATGCTGGATCAGAATTACGAAGGCGGCGGTTCGACGGACGTCTTGAATTACTTGGCCGGACGGATCGAGTCGGATTCCGATATCCAGAACGTCATCCTGTACAGCTCGCGAAAGCAGTCGATGTACGTCTACGATTCCAAAGGAACGAAGCGGCTGTACGACGTGAACGCGACCCGCTCCTACGTGCCGGAGATCATGGCTGCGGAAGGGCCGGCCGCATCCGTGCCCAACGTCTGGATCCGCAAGACGATCAACCAATGGAACCCGCAGCTGTACGGAATGAGAATGCGCCTGAACGACAAAAACTCTCTCGAAAGCATAGGGCAACTGCTCGTCTATTTCGACGCGGGCATGGCCGGCAGAGCGCTGGAGGAGAATCGCGCCCCGCTCAAAGGCACGATCCTCGTCCTCACGCCGGACGGGCAGGTGATGATGGATACGTCCAACCGCTACTACGGCGCGCCCTTCCCCTACATGGAGCAAATCCAGTCCTTGAACGCCGTCGAGACGCTGGGCGAGCCGTCTTATATTTCCTCGCTGACGCAAAACAAAGCGGGCTACATCGTCGTCGGCATCGCGCCGGTCGATGAAATCGCCGAGGCTTACGCCGGACTCCGAAGGACGATCGTTCTCATTGCCGCGATCTGCATCGTCGTCGCCGTCGTCATTCCGTCGCTCGTCATCGTCAGCATCTCCAGAAGGACGAATCAGATCGTCCTGTTCATGAAGAAGGTCGAGGGCGGCAACCTGACCGCGCGCCTCCAGGATCCGCGCGAGGACGAGCTCGGGCAAATCTCGCACAGCTTTAACGAGATGCTGGACGAGCTGAACCGCCGAATCGACCGGGAGTACAAGGCGGAAATCCGCTTGAAGCAGACGGAGCTGTCTGCGCTGCAGGCGAGAATCAAGCCGCACTTCCTGTACAACACGCTGGAGGTCATCCGGATGCGGGCGGTGTCGCGGGGAGCCGAGGACGTCGCGGAGATGATCTACAGCCTGGCCGCGCTGTTCCGCAATTCGGTCAGCGCCAATCCGGAATGCACGCTGCGCGAGGAACTGGAGATGTGCCGTCTTTACCTGGAGCTGTTCCGCATCCGATATAAAGATAAGTTCGCGTATTCGATCGAATGCGAGCCGGAGCTGGCGGGCATCGTCGTCTTTAAGCTGCTGCTGCAGCCGCTCGTGGAAAACTATATCGTGCATGGGCTGGACCCGGAGCGCAAGGACAACGTGCTGGACATTCGGGCGTTCAGAGACGGCGGGCTGATCGTCGCGCGGCTGCGCGACAACGGCAAGGGAGTCGAGCCGGACCATTTGCAGCGCATTATAAGCGAGTTGGGTACATCGGAGGCCCCGGAAGGAAAATCGTTCGGTCTGCGCAGCGTCAACGACCGGCTGAAGCTGACGTACGGGCCGTCCTACGGAATAAGCATCGAGAGCGAGCCGGGCGAGGGCACGACGGTGACGGCGGTCTGGCCGGCGGAGAAGGAAGGGGAGGAAGCGGACGATGTATAACGTATTGCTCGTCGACGACGAGCCGTTTATTACGGAAGGGCTGATCGACGCGGTGGATTGGTCGGCGTTCGGTCTGGAAGTCGTCGGCAGCGCGGACAACGGCAAGCGGGCGCTGGAGCTGCTGCGTCAGGTGCCGGCCGACGTTCTGATCACCGACATTTCGATGCCGGTCATGGACGGTCTTACGCTGATCCGGAAGGCCCGTGAGCTGCTTCCCGCACTGAAGGTCATCATTCTGAGCGGCTACAACGAATTCGATTACTTAAAGGAAGGCATGCGTCTCGGCATCGAAAATTACTTGCTCAAACCGGTCAACTTCGAAGAGCTGCGCTCGACCTTGGGCGCGACGGCCGACAAGCTGAACGCCGCGAGACCGGAACGGGCTTTCGGCGAAGACGAGATCGGCATCTTGCGCGACAACGTCATGAAGCGGTGGCTGACCGGGCGCATCGGTCCCGCTGAGCTGGCGGAGAGGCTGGGGATGCTCGGCATCGGGGCGATGAAGCCGTATTCGGCGGCAGCGATCATCCGTTTCTCCGGGGACGAGGGAGATGCCTACGAGGAGACAGCGAGAGCGCTGGCCGGCGAGGAAGACGTCGTCTTATTCCGGGATACGGAAGGGGACGACGCGATCGCCGCGTTCGGCATGGACGATCCCGAGCTGGGCAGGAAGCTGGCGGAGAAGAAGCTGCTCGCGCTCGCCGAAGCCGGGGAAGGACGCATTCGCGTCGCGCTCGGCGGGGCGAAGCCGACCGCGGCGGCGGGAGAGAGCTACGAGCAGGCCCGGCGCGCGCTGCAGCTGTTCCTGATCGCGCCCGACCGCCGGTACATCGATTGCGACTCGCTGCCTTCGGCCTCCGCGATCTCGCTGCCCGAAGGCGTGCTGGAATGGGACGCCTACGCCAGAGATTTCGTCGCCAAGGACAAGCCGGAGCTGCTGCGCCGGATCGGCGCCGACTTTGCCGCCATTCGCGCCGCCGCCGATCCGATGCGCGCCAGGGGAGCCGCTGTCGAACTGATCATCCGCATGAAGCTGGAGACGGACAAGCTGAACCGGCCCGACGCGGCCGAAGCGTACCGGAGCGCCCTCGATCTGGCCGTCGGAGCGGAGTCGCCGGGCGAGCTGGAGGAAGCGGTGACGGCCGCGGCGACGTACTCCGTCGATTCGTTCGCCGGGGAAGACATGAGCCCGGTCGTCAAGCAGGTGCTGCGGCACATTCAGGAGCATTACGCCGAGCCGATGACGCTTAAGTCGCTCGGGCAGATGTACCATATCCACCCGAACTACCTCGGTCAGCTGTTCCACAAGCAGACGGGGGAGACGTTCGCGGATTACATCAACAAGTACCGTATCGGCAAAGCGAAGGAGCTGCTGCTGGAAAGCCCGCTGAAGGTGAACGAGATCGCCCGGCAGGTCGGCTACTGGGAGATCGGTTATTTCTACAAGCAGTTCAAGAAGCACGTCGGCATCGTTCCCAGCGAGTACAAGGGATTGATCTGAAGCCGGCCTCGCAATAGCGCATCATCTATAGCCATTCCAAGATAAACGACTCAGTCCCTGAAACTTCGACAGTTTTGGGAACGGCGTCGTTTATTTAGTTTGTCCATGGAATCTTTGGTTTCTCGTATTTTTGAAAATGGTTTCATCCTTTAATATTCAAGGTGCAGTTGCAACATACTTATGCAGACAGATAAGGGAGGCCATACAACATGAGCAGCACCCGTAAGAAATTAACGTTCGGTCTGACGTCGATTCTGGCCGCTTCGCTCGTTCTCGGAGCTTGCGGCAACAACAAAGCTTCCGACAACTCCGCCGCTTCCGGCAACGGTGACAAAGGCGAGACGGTCGAGCTGAGCTGGTACACGATCGGCACGCCGCAGAAAGACGTCGACAAGGTCATGGAAGAAGTCAGCAAGTACACGAAAGAGAAGATCGGCGCGACGGTCAAAATGACGATGATCGACTGGGGCGACTACAACCAGAAGATGCAGGTTCTGACCGCTTCCGGGGCTTCGATGGACATTATGTTCACTGCTTCGTGGGCTTTCGACTACGTGCAGAACGCGCGCAAGGGCGCATTCGCTCCGATCGACGAGCTGCTGGACCAATACGGCAAGGGCATCAAGGAAACGCTGGACCCGGCGTTCCTGGAAGGCTCCAAGGTCGACGGCAAAAACTACGGCGTTCCGGCCAACAAGGAGCTTCCGGCTCAAGAGGTATGGCGCTTTAACAAGAACATCCTCGACGAGAACAACCTGAGCTTCGAAGGCGTCCGCACGCTGGAAAGCCTGGAGCCGCTGCTGAAGACGGTCAAGGAAAACAATCCGGACGTCATTCCGTTCCAAGTGGACAAAAACTTCATGCCTTACGTGCCTTACGACTACTTGATCGAGAAATTCCCGCTGGCCGTCAAGCTGGACGACACGGAATACAAAGTCGTGAACGTATTCGAGACGCCGGAGATGAAGCAGGCGCTCGCGACGATGCACAAGTATTACAAAGCGGGCTACGTTCCGACCGAAGCGGCAACGCTCGAATCTTCGAGCGACGTGCAGGCGACGGGCCTCTGGTTCGCCGACAAGGCGACGACGCAGCCGTTCGCGGACAACGTCTGGTCGACGAGCTACGGCTATCCGATCATCTCCACGCCGCAGAGCGACGCGCTCGTGTACAACCTGTCCGTTATGGGTTCGATGCAGGCGATCTCGGCCAACTCCAAGCATAAGGAGAAGGCGATGGAGTTCCTGAACCTGCTGAACACCGATCCGGTATTGCGCAACATGGTCGACTCCGGCATCGAAGGCACGCACTACAAGAAAGTCGACGACACGCACATGGAAAACCTGCCCGAGTCGAAAAACTACGACATGCCGACGTTCTCTCTCGGCAACGTGATGCTGACTTACCTGAACCCGGGCGACCCGGACAACAAGTGGGAAGAGTTCAAGAGCTACAACGACGCGGGCCAACCGGCTATCCTGCTCGGCTTTAACTTCGATCCGTCGAAGGTGTCGACGGAGATCGCGGCCGTGCAGAACGCGAAGGAAGCGTTCTGGGCTCCGCTGATGACGGGTACGGTCGATCCGGAATCGTACGTGCCGAAAGCGATCGAGAAGCTGCAAGCGGCCGGTCTGGACAAGATCATGGCCGAAGCGCAAAGCCAGCTCGACGCCTGGAAAGCCGCCAACAACAAGTAAAAATCAATAGCGCGGGCGAATGATCGGCATTCGCCCGCTTTTCACAGTGATTCAGAAAGTATAAAATTCGCTATCCTTTTCTGAATCACCTCCGACAAAAACTCAATTTTGCGTCTGGAGGACGTCAAAGGCGTTTTTGCTTGATTAGGCTTGTCTTGCATTTCACAGCGCAAGGGGGATTGTTCATGAAAGCCTTAGGGCGCCATCTGAAAGATATTAACCGCAACAAGGCCATGCTGCTGATGGTTCTTCCCGCCAGCCTATGGTTCATCTGTTTTTCTTATTTGCCTATGCTCGGAACGATCATTTCGTTTAAGGAGTATCGTTTTAGCGGCAGCTTCCTGTCGAGCATCATCAACAGCAAGTGGGTCGGCTTCGACAACTTCAAGTTCCTGTTCCGCACCGACGACGCTTATATTATTACGCGCAATACGATTCTCTATAACGCCGTCTTCATCTTCATCGGCCTCGTGCTGGCCGTGGCGATGGCGATCGTGCTGTCCGAAATCGCAAACAAAAGACTGGCGAAATGGTACCAGACGGGGATGTTCATGCCGTACTTCCTGTCGTGGGTCATCGTCGGCTATTTCGTATATAGCTTCCTCAGCTACGACCGCGGCATGATCAACAAGATCGCCGTCACTCTGGGGGCGGATCCGACGCAGTGGTATTCCGAGCCGAAATATTGGCCGCTGATTATCGTGCTCGTCTTCCTGTGGAAATCGCTCGGCTATAACAGCGTCATCTATCTGGCCGCCATCATGGGCATCGACAAGTCGCTGTACGAAGCGGCGATGATCGACGGGGCGAACAAATGGCAGCAAATCCGCAACATTACGCTCCCGATGCTCACCCCTCTGATGACGATCCTGACGCTGCTGGCGATCGGCCGCATTTTCTACGCCGACTTCGGTTTGTTCTATCAGGTAACCCGGGATTCCGGCACACTGTATTCGGTCACGAACGTTATCGACACTTACGTGTACCGCGGCCTGAAGACGACCGGGGAGATCGGCATGAGCACCGCGGCGGGCCTGTACCAATCGTTCGTCGGCTTCGTGCTCGTCATTACTTCCAACTATATTGTCCGCAGATTCAACAAGGACAACGCGCTCTTCTAATCTCTGCAGAAAGGAGCAACCCTCATGGCCTCTTTGGCGAAATCGCGCGACTTTCACCGGCTTTCCCCGGTCTGGAACGTCACGTTTAATCTGATCGCGGGCTTGTTCTCGCTGGCTTGCGTATTCCCGTTCCTGTTCGTCATGATCTTGTCGTTCACCGACGAGAAGACGCTGGCGCGCAACGGCTATTCTCTGTTTCCGGAGAAATGGAGCTTGGCCGCGTACGAATATATTTTCAAGGCGGGCGATCAGCTGCTTCGTTCCTACGGGGTGACGATTTTCGTTACGGTCGTCGGCACGGCGCTCAGCCTGATCTTCATCTCGCTGTTCGCTTACGCCATCTCGCGTAAAAGCTTCAAATACCGGACTTATTTCGCTTTCTTCGCCTTTTTCACGATGCTGTTCAACGGGGGACTCGTCCCTACCTATATCGTTACGACCAAGCTGCTCGGCTTGCAAAATTCCATCTGGGCGCTTATACTGCCGCTGACGGTTAACGCTTTCTACATTATGATCATGCGGACGTTCTTCTCCACGATGATTCCGGACGCAATTATCGAATCCGGCAAAATCGACGGCGCGGGCGAGTTCGGCATCTTCTTCCGGCTGGTCATTCCGCTGGCGCTGCCGGGCCTGGCCACGATCGCTCTGTTCAGTACGCTGGGCTACTGGAACGACTGGTTTAACGCTTTGCTCTACATCGAGGATCCGAGCATCGTGCCTTTGCAGTCGATGCTGATGCGGATCGAGAACAGCATGCAGTTCATTTTGCAGAATACGAACAATCCGTCCCTTGGCATGGGGGTGCTGCAGTCGATGCCGCAGGATACGTCGCGGATGGCGATGGTCGTGCTGGCGACCGGACCGATCGTGCTGGCCTATCCGTTCTTCCAGCGCTACTTCATTCAAGGCTTAACCGTCGGCGCCGTGAAGGAATAACGGGGCTTCGCGCAGAATCGATAACGCTATGGAGGGATTCATACAATGGAACAATTCAGATTGCCCAAAATTTCCATGCCCAAGCTGGAACTGCCCCAATCGGTACAGGACGCGCTGACCGAGGCGGAGAGCAAGCTGGCTCATCGCCCCAAGCTGCTGAAGCTGTTCAAGAACTGCTTCCCGAACACGCTGGAGACGACGACCAAGCTGCAGGACGACGGCACGACGTTCGTCATTACCGGGGACATCCCGGCCATGTGGCTGCGCGATTCCGTCGAGCAAGTGATCCATTACGTGCCGCTGGCCAAGGACGACGCCGATCTGCAGCGGATTATCGCCGGACTCGTCAAGCTTCATATGAAGCTGATCCAGATCGATCCTTACGCCAACGCTTTTAATGAAATGGACAACGATTGGCATTGGAACGCGGACGACGTCACGGAGATGTCGCCGTGGGTGTGGGAGCGCAAGTTCGAGCTCGATTCGATCTGTTTCTCGATGCGGCTTGCTTACGCCTATTGGAAGGAGACGGGGCTGGCGGACATCTTCGACTCCGAGTTCAAGAAGGCGATGCGGGCGGCGGTCGATCTGTGGAAAAGGGAGCAGCGGCATTTCGAGCAGTCTCCTTACCGCTTCGAGCGGAATAACGGCATTGCCACCGACTCGCTCATGAACGACGGATTGGGCATGCCGGTCAACTATACGGGCATGGTCTGGTCCGGTTTCCGTCCGAGCGACGACGCCTGCGACTTCCATTACAACATTCCGGACAACATGTTCCTCGTCGTGACGCTGCGGCAAATGCGGGAAATCGCCGAATTCGTGTTCCGCGACCTGTCGTTCGAGAACGAGATGGCCAAGCTGGAGCGCGAGGTCGATCACGGCATCCGCCTGTACGGCGTCTACCGGCACCCGGAATTCGGCCCGATCTACGCGTACGAGACGGACGGCTTCGGCAATTACTGCCTGATGGACGATGCCGGAACGCCCGGCCTGATCTCGATTCCTTATCTGGGTTACGTGTCGGAGGACGATCCGATCTACGAAAATACGCGACGCTTCGCCCTGAGCAAGGAAAACCCGTTCTATTACGAGGGCAAGGTTGCCAAAGGCATAGGCAGCCCGCACACGCCGCCGGATTACATCTGGCATATGGCGCTGTCGATGCAAGGGCTGACGGCGAAGTCGGCCGAGGAGAAGCTGGAGATGATCGCCTTGCTGGAAGCGACGGACGCGGACACGGGCTTCATGCATGAAGGCTTCCATGCGGACGATCCGGGCACGTTCACGAGAAAATGGTTCGCTTGGTCGAACAGCTTGTTCTCCCAGTTGGTCTACAAGTCGATGAAGGCGGGATTGCTGGATGGCTAAAACGATCCTATTTTACGATCCTTCGTTTCCGGGCGCCGCGGCGCTCGGGGGCGAGGCGATGGAGAGGCTGCGGGCGATCGGTACGGTCGTCGACGCGGCCGATTTGGCAGCGGCGCTTAAGGCGGCGGACGGGGGAAGCTTCGTCACGCTGCACGCCCCTTATTTTCCGGCGGATGCCTGGGAAGAGACGGCGGCTTTCCTGAAACGGGGAGGCGGACTGGTCAGCGCGGGCGGAGCGCCGTTCCGCAGGCCGGTGCGTTCGGTCGAAGGCCGTTGGCACATCGAACCCGAGCAAACCGCATATCATCGGCAGCTTCGCATTCACGAGATGCTGCCGGTCCAATCGAAGCCTGTCGCGAAGCTGGAAGCGGCGGGCGATCTTCCGTTGTTCGGGGGCAGCGAGGCGCTGCTCGACGTTGCGGATACATGGAACCTCGTCCCGCACGTGACCAAGTCGAGCGACCTGCCGCACCAGATGGGCTCCGCCGGTCCGATGGACGCGGTTATTCACGCTCTGGTGAAGGGCATCTCGTCCGATGGACGGGAGGTTGCCGCTCCGGTCGTGCTGTGGGAGAACATGCGGGGCGAATTCGGCGGAGGGCGCTGGCTGTTCGTCAACCAGCCGCTCGGGCGCGGGTTCGCCGAGTCCGGCGGTTTCGAGGCGCTGGCTCGCTGGGCTTCGTTCTGCGCGGCGGGCGTGACCGAGCTGTGGGTCAAGCCGAGCTACGCCTCTTACGAGCCGCACGAGCGTCCGCTGCTGACGCTTCAGGCGCAGAAGCTCGGACGCGGCGGAGAGGCTCGCGAGTGGACGTTCTCGATGCGGGTCGTCCGGGAGAAGGACGGGGCCGTCGTATTCGAGCATCGGTTGGCAGCCAAGGTCGGAGAAGAGATTCGGTTCGAGCGCATTCCGGTGCCGATCGATCTGGAAGGCGGCTACTACGCGATCGTGTGCGAGGCCGAGGCTTCTGACGGCGAGAAGCGCATCTTGCGTCAAGGCTTCTGGGCCGTCGACGCGGAGCTGCTGAAATCGGGCAGTCCGATCGGCGTCGGCAGGGATTACTTCGAGAAGGACGGGCAGCCGCTGCCGATCGTCGGCATGACGTACATGACGTCGGACGTCGCGCGCAAGTTCCTGTTCCTGCCGAACGTCTCGGTCTGGGACAAGGATATGGCGCAGATGCGCAAGGCCGGCATCAACTGGATTCGCACGGGCATCTGGACCGCATACCGCAACGTGATGCAGGTGGACGGCCACGCTTCGGAGGAAGTGCTGCGCTCCATCGACGCCTTCTTCCAGACGGCGAAGAAGCATGATTTGCAGGTGACGTTTACGTTTTTCTCGTTCACTCCGGAGACGTGGGAAGGGAAAAATCCGTACCTTGACCCTCGCAGCGTGGAGGCGCAGAAGCGCTTCATTCGCTCGATCGTCAGCCGTCATCGGGAGACGACAAACGTCGATTGGGATCTGATCAACGAGCCTTCGATGTTCGATCCCGAGCAGATTTTCGCGGACGGTCCCCGGTCTTGTCGGGATGAATTCGAGCGGCAGGCTTATGTGGAGTGGCTGACCGAGCGGCACGGCACGGTCGAGGCGCTGCGCGAGCGCTGGGGCATGACGCGAGGAGAACTGCCGGACTTCGCCTCGGCAGCCGTTCCCGAAGCGCGCGACATCAACTTCGACATTCAGGATATGCATCAGGGCAAGAGAGGGACGCGCTGGCTGGATTACGTTCTGTTTTCCATGGAGATGCACAACCGATGGGCGAAGGAACTGTACGACGCGATCAAGGACGTCTGCCCGGACCAGCTTGTCACGGTCGGTCAGGACGAGGCGCTTGGGGCGCAGCGGCCCTCCCCGTTCTTCTATCAGGAAGCGGCGGACTACACGACGGTGCATAGCTGGTGGTTGAACGACCATCTGCTGTGGGACGGAATTTTTGCCAAGACGGCTGACAAGCCGAATGTCGTCCAGGAAACGGGCATCATGTATGTGGAGACGCCGGAAGGCTTCGCCAAGCGGAGCGAGGAAGAGCTGCGCGCCATGCTGGAGCGCAAGTACGCCTACGCGTTCTCGACGGGCGGCGCGGGCGCGATCCACTGGATCTGGAACACCAACTTCTATATGGACAACGCCAACGAATCGCATATCGGCGCTTTGCGCGCAGACGGCACGGAGAAGCCGGAGGCGGACGTGTCGTATCGGTTCGGCAGCTTTATGGAAGAGATTAAGGGGCTGTTCCGGGACCGCGAACTGGAAGACGTCGCCGTCGTGTTCCCGTATTCCAACGACTTCTCGAACCGCAAGCTGGCGTTCGACGCCACGACGCGGCTGACGCGGGTGCTCGGCTACGAGCTGAATGTGCCGTTCCGCGGCGTGTCGGAATACCATCTGCACGAGCTGGAGGCGGCCCCGGCCAAGCTGGTCATCGTGCCGTCCGCGCATAACGTCGACGACAAGGCGTTTGCCGAGTTGCTCGATTACGTTGCCCGCACGGGTGCGACTTTGCTGTTCACGGGGCCGATGGGAATCGACGCGTACTGGCGCTCGGCGGAAAGGCTGTCCGATGCGTTCGGGAAGCGGAAGCTGAGCAACGTCGTTCGCGAGGAGCGGCTGGTCATCGGAGGCGCATCCTATCCGGTGTCTTACGGCAATCGGAGGATCGCCCAGGTATTCAAGGAGATTGCCGTTGAGGGCAGCGGCTCGGGTTCGGCGGGCGATGCGGTCGTCGAAGCGGCTTACGGCCAAGGGCGCGTCATCTGGTGTCCGCTGCCGGTGGAGCTGAACGACCGGGTCGAACCGATCTCGGCGCTGTATGCCCATGCGCTGAAGGCGTCCGGGTACGAACCGGAGCTGGAGTGGCTGGAAGGCGACTTGCCCGGCGTATACGGACGCAGATTGAAGTTCCGAGACGGCTCGCTGTACGTGTTCGTGTCGGAGTACGCCTTCGACACGTCCGTTCGGGTGAAGGACGCGCTTACGGGTACGACTTACAGCTTCGAGCTGGAACGGGAAAGAGCGGTGCTGTTCGCAACGGATGGAGAGGGACGCATCGTATCCGTCTACCGGCCGGAGGAAGTGCGGATAACCGCAAATGCATAAACGGTGAGGAGCTTGCGGCATGACAGACAAGACGAATAGACGAACGGCTCATATCATTTCGCATACCCACTGGGATCGCGAGTGGTACTTGCCTTACGAGAAGCATCACGTTCGGTTGATCGAGCTGATGGATACGCTGATGGACACGCTGGAGCGCGAGCCGGAGTATCGCAGCTTTTTCCTCGACGGACAGACGATCATTCTGGAAGATTATTTGCAAGTTCGGCCCGACCGCAGGGAGCGGCTGGAGAAGCTGATTCATGAAGGCCGCATCCATATCGGACCGTGGTACATTCTTCAGGACGCGTTCCTGACGAGCGGCGAAGCCAACGTGCGCAACTTGCAGATCGGCCATCAGGACGCCGGGCGTTACGGGACAATCTCCAAGATTGGCTATTTCCCGGATACGTTCGGCAACATCGGGCAGGCTCCGCAATTGATGCGGCAGGCGGACATCGGCAACGCCGTGTTCGGCCGGGGCGTCAAGCCGACCGGGTTCAACAATACGGTCGCCGATTCCGACTACGAATCGTCCTTCTCCGAGCTGATCTGGGAAGGGCCGGACGGTTCGCGCGTGCTCGGCATCCTGTTCGCCAACTGGTACAGCAACGGCAACGAGGTGCCGGCAGATCCGGAGGAGGCGCGAGCCTATTGGGAGCGCAAGCTGGCGGACGCGGGCAAATACGCGTCCACCGGGGAGCTGCTGTTCATGAACGGCTGCGACCACCAGCCGATCCAGACCGATCTGCCGGAGGCGATTCGAGTTGCCCGCGAGCTGTATCCGGACACAGACTTCGTGCATTCCAGTTTCGCAGACTATCTGGCTTCTGTCGAAGGGGCGCTGAAGTCGGAGCTGTCGGTCGTCCGGGGCGAGCTGCGCAGCCAGCACACGGACGGCTGGTCCACGCTGGTTAACACAGCTTCGGCAAGGGTTTATTTGAAGCAGATGAACGAGCGCGGGCAGACGCTGCTGGAGAAGGTGGCAGAGCCGCTGGCGGCTTACGCTTCCGTGGCGGCGGGCCTTGCTTATCCGCACCATCTGTTCACGTACGCTTGGAAAACGCTGATGCAGAACCATCCGCACGACAGCATCTGCGGCTGCAGCGTGGACGAGGTGCACCGCGAGATGGTAACCCGCTTCGACAAGAGCCGGCACGTCGCCGAGACGGTTGTAGACGCGAGCGCGAAGGCGCTGGCGGAGGCGGTCGATACTTCGCCGTTCGCCGAGTACGGAGAAGATGCATTGCCGTTCGTCGTCTTCAATACGACGGGCTGGGAGCGCGCCGGCACGGTGGAAGTGGAGCTGGATGCCGAGCGTATCTATTTCCGCGACGGCGTCCCCATGGACGAGATGATCCGGAGAATGAACGAGGTGGACGTGACCGGCCGTGTCGTCGTAGACGTGGAAGGCCGTGTCGCCGTCCATACGCTGGAGGATCTCGGCCTGCAATTCGGCTATGATCTGCCCAGCGACAAGTTCCGCCAGCCTTACTGGGCGCGCCGGGTGAAGCTCGTGCTGCAAGCCGACCGCGTGCCTGCGCTGGGGCATAAGGCGTATGCCTGGGTGAAGGGCTCCGCGGGGGTTGAAGACGGCGCATCGCCCGAAGTCTCGGCTGAAGCTTCTCTGGTGTCGGAAGGGCGCGTGCTGGAGAACGAGCATCTGCGCGTCGAGATCGCGGACGACGGCTCGCTCTCGGTGACGGACAAGGCGTCCGGGGGCGTCTATCGCGATCTGCTCGTGTACGAGGACACGGGCGATATCGGCAACGAGTATATGTACAAGCAGCCAGACGGAGAGACTCCGCTCACGACCAAGGGGCTGGAAGCGGAAATTACGGTGCTGGAGAATACGCCGTACCGGGCTTCGATCGAGATCGTCCATTACTGGGCGGTGCCGGCTTCGGCGGACGAGCTGTTCGAGAAGGAGAAGCGGGAGGCGGTGTACTACCCCGAGCGCAAGGCTCAGCGGGTGGAGCATACCGTGCCGCTGACGATCCGCACCATGATTAGCTTGGAGCGGGACGGCAGAGGCGTCGGCGTTCGCGCGACGTTCGACAACCAGGCCAAGGATCACCGCGTCCGCGCGCTGTTCCCGACCGATCTGATCGCGGACTCTCACCGCGCGGACGCGATCTTCGAAGCAGCGGTGCGCGCCAACGAGCCGTCCGCTGAATGGGAAAATCCGAGCAACGCCCAGCACCAGCAAGCGTTCGCCGATGTCGGCGACGGCTCTCGGGGGCTTACGGTCGCTAACCGCGGATTGAACGAATACGAGGTGCTGCGCGACGGCCGCAATACAATCGCCGTGACGCTGCTGCGCTCGGTGTCCGAGCTCGGCGACTGGGGCGTCTTCCCGACGCCGGAGGCGCAGTGCCTGGGCGAGCATAGCGTTGAGCTGATGATTATTCCGCATGCCGGAGACGGAGCGGCTTCCGGAGCGTTCGCGCTGGCGTACCAGTTCCCGGTTCCGTGGACGGCCGCGCAGACCGGCGTGCACGACGGCAAGCTGGCCGCGATCGACGCGCCGCTGCATTGGGAGGGCGAAGGCATCGCCTTCTCCTCGATGAAGCTCGCGGAGGACAGCGGCGATCTGATGCTGCGCTGGTACAACCTGCAGCCGGAGGACGGAGAGCTGAGCGTCTACGCGACGGGCGACTTCACGCGCCTCTACAAGAGCGACGTGCTCGAACGCTCGGGCGAAGACGTCACGCCTTCCGATCGAGACGAACCGCTGAAGGTTCGCCTCGGCAAGTGCGAGATTTACACGCTGGGCGTAGCCGCAACCGAATAGGTCGCATCAACAGCAAGGGCTGTCGCTTCCGGTCATCGGAGGGGGCGGCCCTTTTCTGCGCGCGCCGAAAGCGTTTCTGCTTGGCGATTGCAATGGCGGGCGATTCAAATTAGAATCAACTCAGACACTTACGTTATCGGCACGAAGGGAGCACTCGGATTTGGAGTCCGCTTTACTCGGAAGTTTTATTTCGGCCATGGCCACCGTGCTCGGAGCCGCGCCCATCTTTTTTATCCGCAGGCTGTCCGAGAAGTGGAAGGACGTACTGGTCGCCTTCACGGCGGGAATTATGGTATCGGCTTCGACGTTCGGTCTGATGCCGCAGGCGATTAAGGAATCGGGGATACTGGGCTTGACGCTCGGTCTGCTGGTCGGAGTCGTCGCGCTCGATCTGATCGAGAAGAACATTCCTCATATCGACGTGGAGAACGACAGCAGGGTCAGCTCGTTCGATTCGAAGTCGCTGCTCGTCATTATCGCTCTGTTCATTCACAATATTCCCGAGGGTCTGAGCACCGGCTTCAGCTATGCGAGTCAGAATCAAGGGCTGGGACCGATGGTGGCGATCTCGATCGGAGCCCAGAATATGCCGGAAGGGCTTATTCTCGCCGTTTTCCTGATCAACTCGAAAGTGAGCAAGCTGCGGTCGTTCGCCATCGTTTTCCTGACCGGCTTGATGGAAGCCGTCTCGGCGGTCGTCGGCTATTTTACGGCAAGCGGCATCGCCGGGATGATCGGCTACGGATTGGCTTTCGCCGCGGGCGCGATGCTGTTCATCTCCTATAAGGAGCTGATCCCGGAAAGCCATGGGCACGGATACGAACGGTCCTCTACTTATTCTTTTATCCTGGGATTGTTGATCATGCTCTATATTAGTCAGTGGTTCGGATGAAGGGGGCGCGTCGGAGAAAATGAAGCTGTACGGCATGCGGTTAAATCCCGCGTTCGAGGGGCGCTTCGAGCGATTCTTGGAAGACAACTACGTCAGCATCGGCTACCCGGGCATCGGGGATTTGGAGGAAGCGGACAAGGACGAGATCGAGAGGAGACTGAGCGGTCTGGGCGGGTATGCCGGGCATGAGCTTCGGGCGGCTGCGGAGGAGATCCATCTGTTCGCGAGCGGAGTACGGGACGGCGATTATCTGTTGTTCGCAGATGGAGATACGGTCGTATTGGGCGATGTAGGAGATTATTTTTATGCAGAGTCGTCGGATGTTCCCGCGGACGGGGCTTGCCATCGCCGCGGCGTCACCTGGCTGCACCGGATCGCGCGCTCGGAGCTGAACGGTCTCGTGCAGGACCTGCTGGACGCTTCGGGCGTCATCCAAGCTTTTCCTTACCCGATTCAACTGGCCCAATTGGACCGATGGCTCTCTCCGCAGGGTGTTCAGCCGCCTGGCGCCGACCGTCCGAAGGTCGACGACGAGACGATCGCCGAAGCGCTGGAGGTGCTGAAGATGGCGCTTCGCAGCGACGACCCGGACAGGCGGGAGCGCGCCGCCGCAGCGATTTTGGGTTACGCCAAGTGAAACGTTGAGCGGGATGATGGAACGTGTGGAACATGATATAATATCCTTATACGCCGATGCGGAAGCACCGATGGAGCGTGGCATTTTATGCCGACTAACCATACGGGAGAGTGGATGTATTGGCTATCGTTCGTTTGAAACCGAAAAACGATTTTATATTCCGCCATCTGTTCGGAAAGCAAGCATCCGAGGAAAGCTTGAAGGCGCTGCTGAACGCGATTCTTCGGCCGGACGGGAAGGATCCGATCGCGTCGCTCACGATTGCGGGGAACATCGAACTGGGCAGCGATACGCCGGCAGGCAAAAACGGGCGCCTCGATATTCTGGCTGAGCTGTCCGGCGGAGAATTGATCAACATCGAAATGCAAATGGTTGATCGCGGCAACATGGTGAAGCGCACCTTGTTTTACTTGTCGAAGCTGTTCGCCTCAGCACTCACTGCAGGCAATCCTTACGAAAGCTTGAGGAAGACGATCACGATTAATCTCCTTAACTTCAACCTTTTCCCATATGATAGATTTCATAGTACGTACCACTTCTACGAGGATCACGAGGAACGCGCGCTGCTGACCGACGCGCTCGAAGTTCACTTCATCGAGTTTCCCAAGTTCGAGCGAATCGAGAAAGATACAAGCATCGCCTTGCACAGGTGGCTGATGTTCATGGACGAGAAGCTGCCTGAAGACCAATTGAAGGAGCTGATGGACATGGATCCGATCATTGCCAAAACGGAAGAGAAGCTGGAAGAGCTGAGCTTAGAGGAACGCTTCAGGGATTTTCTCGATGACAAGGAGAGGTATTTGCGGGATTGGGTGTATTCGGTGGACGTAACGGCGAAAAAAGCTGCGGAAGAGGCTCGAAAAAAAGCTCTTCTCGATAGCCGCACAGAGATGGCGCAAAAGATGCTGGCCAAAGGAATGGACCTCAAAACGATCGCCGAAGTCAGCGGGATGAGCGAGGAGCAAATCCGACAGCTGCAGGACAAGTAACGGCAGGCGGAATTCATCACGAATGGACGAGTCTCAAGGCGTCCGCATAAAAGGGAATGTCTCGAGCTATATACGAAAGGACCTCAAACTCCACCGCAACCGCGGAGGGCGAGGTCCTTTTTTCGTGCTTATATGGCTGAGGCTCAGCTCCGCTTGTCCGTCGAGTATTGATCGCCGTCCCCCAAGATTTCCCGCACGACATTGCGAACCATTCGAACCTGGTCGGGTTTCTGATCGCGCAGCGCCGACAAAATTTCCAGCAGATCGTTTCCCGAGTCGGTGCGCCGCTCTTCTCCGTCTACGTAGGCGAACAACTGCGACAAGCTGACCTCCAGCGCTTCGGAGATTTTCGCCAAGTTCAGCAGGGATACGTTCTTCTCGCCGCGCTCCACTTGTCCGATGTAGGAGTAGTGGAAGCCGCCCTTCTCCCCGAGCTGCTCCTGCGACAGTCCCCGTTCCTTGCGCAAGCTTCGTATGCGTTGGCCGACGAGCTTCAGAATATCGTTCGCCAATCGTTCACACCTCTCATTCGTTCCTTCTCAGTGTAGAAAAGTAGCGTGAGGGAATGAAGCGGTAGAAAGATACAGACCAAATCAAAAATAGTATTCATAAATCGTATTTAAAGCTATAATCAAGACATTGAGTTCCTGTTACTGCTTTAACTGCGATCTATATGTATCATCTCCGAGCCGAAATAACTTATGCGCTAGTGACCATCAAGGAGGGGGAGACGGATGCTGCTGCCGCTGCTGAACTCAAGAGGAGAGCATCGATTGCTCGATGTGAAAGAAATCGTGTACCTTCAAACGGACGGCGCCGGGAAGATGACGATCTACTCGTACGACGACGAGTACAAAATGATATCCACGGTCAAAGATTTGTCCGATCTGCTGCAGGAGTCGGGATTCGTTCGGACCGATCGGGGAACTCTCGTTCACCCGAAGCGCGTGGAGACGTTCGACGGGATTCTGAATATCGTCAAGCTGCGCACGAGGAACGGAGAGGTGATCGCTCCCGTGTCGGGCAAAGCCCAGAAGCAAATTATGAGCTACCTGAAAAGTTTGAGAGAAGTGAAAATGGACGAGGAATAATCGGCCGGTGAGCGGCCTGGGAGGGTTTAGCGGGCGCGATTCATGACCATTCTAGTAATGAATTCATATACTAGACGGGGTGATCGCATGATCTTGCTGTTATTCGCTGCCGGAATGGTTTCCGTCGCTTGCTTGATGGTGTTCGGTATCGGCTCCCGCTCTTCGGCGGGCAAAGCGTTGGGGATGCTGTCCGCTGCGATGGGAGTCGCGCTCGGCGTAACCGCCGGATCCGTGACGGCAAGCCTCGGAGCGGACGAGGGGACGGTGGCAGCCGTCGGCCTGCTCGGCTGCTCCTTGGTCATGATCGCGGGCAGCGCCGCCGCCCGCAAGCTCTTGCGGAAAGCGGATCTCCGGCGCCATCTGTAGAATCGATAGCGGCTTGCCGGCGGAGGCGAAGCGTCGTTGATGGCTTTTAATCGATACGCAATACGACTTTGCCGCGGCCGTGTCCCCGCTCGATCTCGCGATGGGCGTCCGCGGCTTGTTCCAGCGGGAAGGTTCGGCGCACGTGAAGGCTCATCAAACCTTGACGGTAGAGCTCGACAAGCTCGCCCAGCCGTGCGGCGGAACGCTGGCTGCGAATGACTCGCACGCCCAGAGACGCGCCAAGCTCGAAGGAGACGATCGTGCCGATGCGGGCTTTGTCGGCGACCAGCTCGGCGGATGCGCGCAGCGCTTCTTCGCCGGCGGCGTCCAGAGCGGCGTCGACGCCTTGCGGGGCAAGGGCGCGGATTCGATCGGCCAAGCCGTCTCCGTAGGCCGCGGGAATGGCGCCCAGCGAGCGCAAATAATCGTGATTGCGCTCGCTCCCTGTGCCGATGACCGTGGCGCCCCAAGCGCGGGCAAGCTGCACGGCAATCGTGCCGACGCCGCCCGCGGCCGCATGGACGAGCAGCGTATCGCCGGCGCCGACCTTCAGCTCGCGCAGCGCGGTGTGCGCCGTCTGTCCGGAGGCGGACAAGGAACCCGCCTCCTCCCACGGCATGCCTGCAGGTTTGGCGACGATCTGCTCGGCCGGTACGACGACGTATTCGGCGTAGCAGTTCAGCAGCCGGTAGCCGAGCACTTCGTCGCCTTCGGCCCAGTCCGGGACGCCTTCTCCGACTTGGTCGACGATGCCGGAGAACTCGTTGCCCGGAATTTGCGGCAGCCGGATTTCCGCTCCGGGCGGAGTCCACCCCATACGCACCGACAGATCGGCGGGCTGAACGCCCGCCGCTTTGACGCGCACGCGAACCTCTCCGGGACCGGCTTCGGGCATTGCGGCCGTGACGGTCTGCAAAACTTCGGGAGGACCGAAGGCGGAGAACGCCGCGGCTTTCATCGTTTTCCGAGAATCTGTCATCTTAATCATCCTTTCAGGAAATGGAAGTTGCCTTCGTCGCGTTGACTCCGTCACGCTTGATTCCTCCGAATTGCAGGAAGTAGACGGCGATGAAAATGGCAAGCAAACCCGCTAACACCAAGTAAAGGTTGCTGTATGCGAATGCGCTTGGATGGGTATTAAGCGGATTCCAGCCGCTGCTGGCTCCCCGATCGACCACCCCGCCGAACAGACTGGCCGACACGGCGCCCGCGATGAAGTTAAGCATCGATAACAGCCCCATCCCGATTCCGACCTGATCTTGCGGCAGCGTGCGGGAAATTCCGTTGGACAAGGCGATGTACATGAACGAATGGCCCACAGTTCCGAAAATGAGAAACACGGCGATCCACGCCGGGGCTATGCCCGCGAAAGCCGATAACAGCAACAGGCAAAAGCCGAGCAATCCCGTTGACGCGTAGAACAGGAACGGGTTGCCGCGAGCATCGGCGAGTTTGCCCGCCGAGCGTCCGAGCAAGGCCGTTACGGCAGCGGCCGGAACCATCGTCAGACCGACCCAGGCGGGCGAGAGACCGTTGACGTGAGTCAGCAATTGCGGGCTGAGAAACGGCAGCGAGTAGGCGACGCCGGTCGCGGCGAACGCGGTCGCGATGCCGACGGAGTAGCTTTTGTTGCGCAGCAGCTCCAGGCGAATGAACGGCGACTTTGCCGAGCGGATTCTGGCGTAGAAGACGATCAGCAGTACGGCGCATCCCGCTGCGTACGGCCAGGCGGCGTTCGTGATCGCCAGCAGCAGCGCCGCGACCGCGCCGGTCAGCAATCCGCCGCCGAGCCAATCGATGGAGGAACCCTCTTTGGCAGGCTCCTCGTTCAAATATTTGCGATAAAACGGCAGAGCCAGCAGCCCGAACAGCGGCATGCAGAACAGCCAGCGCCAATGTACGGCGCTTACGACGAGCGCGGCTACGGCCGGTCCGATCGCGCTGCCGATGGCCAGCCCCGTCATGGCGATGCCGAGCGCGCGGCCGCGGGTTTCCGGCGGGAAGAAGCGGGCGGGGATAATGCCTGCTGTGGCGGGAACGACGGCCGCCCCGATTCCCTGCAGCACCCGGCCGAGCAGCACCATCCAGTAGTTCTGGGCGGCGAGCCCGATCAAGGAGCCGAAGGCGAAAAAGACGAGGCCGAAGGTGAGCAGGCTTTTCAGCTTGTAGCTGTCCGCGAGCTTGCCGTAGAGCATCGTTCCGATCGCGTAGACGAGCAGGAACGACGACGACACCCAGCTGACTTGCGAGATCGTCAAACCGAAGTCGTCGGCGATCCGGGGCAGCACGATATTGAACATGGTCGCGCTCATGACCGTGATGACGAGGGTGAATGCGAGAACGCGGATCAGCTTCTGTCCGGCGCGGGATTGAAATTCAGCGTCCATGCGATAACCTTCTTTCTGCGGAGCCAGTTGCCTGTTGTTCTCCTGCAAGAAGTATTTTATACTGAGCATGAAAATAACAAAAATACTTCTTAAACCATAATGCTTATATACTTGAGGTTATAAGGAGCGTGACGAGTGATGGAGCTTTTGCAATTGCGGTATTTTCGTACGGTGGCCCGAATGGAGCATATGACGAAGGCGGCAGCGGAGCTGCTTGTCGCCCAGCCCGCGCTGAGCAAGACGATCTCACGGCTTGAGGCGGACCTCGGAGTGCCGCTGTTCGACCGCCATGGCAAGCAGATCCGGCTGAACGAGTTCGGCAGGGCGTTTCTGAAGAAAGTCGATATGGCGCTGGCGCTGTTGGAGGAGGGGAAGCAGGAGGTGGCCGAGCTGGCGGGAATGGAGCAGGGCAGCATCCATCTCGCCACCTGGACGCTGGAGCGTCTGTCGGAGCCGATCGGCAAGTTCGTCGCGCAATATCCCGAAGTCCGCTTCCGGATTACGCAGGCCGCGGACGAAATCGAGCAGATGGTCGAGGCCGGAGCGGCGGACATCGGCTTCACGCCGATGCCGCTGGAGGGTCGCGCGGGCATTAACGGGATGACCGTGCTGAGGGAAAGCCTGTATTTGGGCGTTGCTAACGGGCACCGCCTCGCTTCCCGGAAGAGCATCCGTCTGGAGGAGGCGGCGGGCGAGCCGTTCATCGGGTACAAGGAAGGGTTTCCGTTCCAGCGGATGAACGAGCGCTTTCTTCGCGAAGCCGGCATAGCTCCGAACTTCATTTGCAGAGCCGACGAGCCTTCGTCCATCGTCAGTCTGGTGAAAACCGGGTTAGGCGTGGCGATGGTGGGCAGCTGCGGGCCGCAGTCCGCCGATTATCGCCGCATTCCGATCGAGCATCCGGTTTGCCGGCGAGACTTCCAGGTCGTCTGGAACGAGAACAAATACCTGTCCAAGGCGGCTGTTCGGTTCCGCGACTTCCTTGCCGATTACTTCAAGGAAGAGGAAGCGCGCGAAGCAAAGAACCCGCCGGTTCAGGTTCAGTCCCCGGCAGGTTCCTATCAGCGTCCTTCCGTCATCCGACGAGATCGCGCCGCAACGTAAACAGATCCTTCAATTCTTCCGTCGACAGCTCGGTGATCCACCCTTCGGAGGAGGAGACGACGTTGTCGCTGAGCTGCTGCTTGCTCTCCAGCATCTCGTCGATCTTCTCCTCCAGCGTGCCGAGCGCGATGAACTTGTGCACCTGCACGTCCCGCGTCTGTCCCATCCGGTAGGCCCGGTCCGTGGCCTGGTTCTCGACAGCGGGATTCCACCACCGGTCGAAGTGGAAGACGTGGTTCGCGGCAGTCAGATTCAGCCCTACGCCCCCCGCCTTCAGCGACAGGACGAATACGCCGGGACGCCCATCCTCCCCTTCAGCAGGCTCCGCGGCCGATTGGAACTGTTCGATCATGCGGTCTCTTGTCGCTTTCGGCGTGCTTCCGTTGAGGTAGAAGACGGGCTCCTGCAATTCCTGCCCGAGAATCCTCTTCAGCATATTCCCCATGTCGACGTATTGCGTGAAGATCAGGCAGCGATCGCCTTCCTCGCGAAGCTCCTTGACCATCGCCAGCAGACGTTCCAGCTTGGAAGAGCGGCCGGCGAGCGCTTCGACGTCCACGATCGGATTTTCCTCCGACACGGCTTCGGGCACGGCTTCCTTGGTCAGCAGCAGCGGATGGTCGCATAGCTGCTTGAGCCGGGTTAACGCGGCCAGGATCGCCCCTTTGCGCTCGATGCCCTCCAGCTTCTGCATTTTCTCCATCAGCTCGTTCACCGTCTGCTCGTACAGCGCGCCTTGCTCGGCGGTCAGATGGACATACGTTTTCATTTCGTTCTTGTCCGGCAGGTCGAGCTGGATGGCCGGGTCCTTCTTCTTGCGCCGCAGCATGAACGGCTTGATCAGCTTCTGGAGCTCGGCCGTGCTCTGCTCGTCCCTCTCCCGCTCGATCGCCGCGGCGAACCGGCTGCCGAATTCCCGCGAGCTTCCCAGATAGCCGGGATTGATAAAATCGTACAGCGACCACAGCTCGGACAGCCGGTTCTCGATCGGCGTTCCGGTCAGCGCGATGCGATGCCTGGCCGGCAGGCTGCGCACGACGGCCGATTGCTTCGTCTGCGCGTTTTTGATATTTTGCGCTTCGTCCAGACTGATCGAGCTCCAGGTCAGTCCCTGGAGCGTCTCCTGATCGAGGGAGCAGGTCGCGTACGACGTCAGCACGACGTCGGCCTGTTTGGCCTCCTCGACGAAATCTTCCCCGCTCAGCCGCTTGCTTCCGTAATGCAGCATCACCTTCAGCGAAGGGGCGAAGCGGCTGATCTCCTTCTGCCAGTTGCCGAGTACGGACGTGGGGCAGACGATCAGCGACGGCATCGGCCGTTCGCCTCCGACCGCGCTTTCTTGAATGTGCAGCAGGTAAGCGATAAGCTGCACTGTCTTGCCCAGACCCATATCGTCCGCGAGGCACGCGCCGAGCCCGAATCTGCGCAGGAAGCTCAGCCACGCGTAGCCTTCCTGCTGATAGGAGCGGAGCTCGGCGCGCAGTCCGGCGGGAACGGGGAGCTTCGGCTGCTCCGACTGCTGCGTCAGTTGGCCGATCAGCCTCGTCAGATGCTCGTTCAGCTCGATCTCCAGCCGGATGCGATGCTCCCGGTCGGCTTCCGACTCTTCGTTTTCTTCCTGCTCGGTATTCCACTCGCCTTCTCCTCCGAGCAGATGCAGCTGAAGCACTTGCTGGAAGGACAGACCTTGCCGTCTGTCCACGGAGGACATCGCCTTGCGGATTTGCGCCAGCAGCGCCGGGTCGAGCTGAATCCACTGCCCGCGGAACCGGACGAGTCTGGCGCCCCGGGCGACGAGTTCGGCGAACTCCGCTTCCGACAGGTCGACGTCGCCGATGGCGATCCGCCAGTCGAAGTCGACGAGCGAGTCGAGTCCGAACAGCGACCCGCCGGCGCGGCTTCCTTCGCCGGAGCCGACTTTGGCGCGGAGCCGCGGCTTCTTCCGGCTGGCCGTCTCCCACCAGGCGGGCAGCAGCACCTGCCAGCCTGCCGCCAGCAGCCGCTGGCTGTCCGCCGTCAGGAAGCGCCAGGCGGCTTCGTCGTCCAGAGGCTCCGCGAATACGTCGCGGGGAGAGCCGTTGAACCGGTCGTCCGGCAGCAAGGCAAGCAATCGCTCCAACCATTGCGGCGATCGCTGCGCGACATAGGGAGACCACTCGCGGGGCCATGTGTCGAGCAGTTCTCCGGTCGCGGCGAGCCGCGCGGGGAAGACGGCCGACTCGTCCCTCTTGTCTTGAAGAACGAGCCGCAGGCGCCAATCGTCCTCCTGCTCGCCCGGCTCCAGCAATTGCAGCGCGGGACGGAAAGGAGCGTTGTCGGCTCTCCACCCGATGGAGACGAGCCAGTCATTCTCCGTCAACCCGGCTTGAACGAGCTTGTCTTTGGACGAGAAGAGCAGCGGGTATTCTCTCCGCAGATCGCCCGCCGATGTCGGCAAGCCGTACTGAATGGTATAGACCGCCGCGGAGAACGCCGCCCGAAGCCCGGTCATGAAATCCTCGTCCGATGCGGCCTCCTCCAACAACGCCAGCTCTTCCGAAGCCAGCGAATCTTCGTCCCATGTCCACTCCAGCTTGTCCGCCAAAAAGGCTTCGTAGCTCGGGTGATATTTTTTCTCCTCGATCCGCTTGACCAACAGGGGGGCGATTTCGAGCAGTCGCGAGGCAAGGTCGTCCCAGGCCCACTCGATATGGCGAAGCAGATTCAGCTCGGCGAAGAAAGGAAGGACCATCTCGGACGGCAGCACGACGGCTTCGATGTCCTCGAGCCGATGGACGAACAGCTCCGTTCCGTAAAAAGAAGGCTCGTGCCAGGCGAATAAGGCATGCTTCAGGTTGAGACCGGAAACGGAGCCGTAGCCGCCTTCGTAGTAGCCGTGAAGCAGAGCGTCTCCATAACCTCCGAGCAGCGCGCGAACGTTTATTTTTCTCTCGATCCGATTTTGCATCATGTCAGCAGCTTTCCTTTCCTAAGCTCCTCCTGAAGCGCGCGCAGGCGGCTGTGCCTGTCGGCGAACGCATCGATAAAGGCCTCCCAGAGCGGTTCCCTTTTCAGTCGCTTATACAGCTTCGCCAATCTCTTGAGCAGCTTGACGGCCGTTTTGTAGCCGTCCCTGTTTTTGAGCAGGACGTAACGTTCGACCGCTTGGTGGTAAAAAGGCAGCAGCGCTTCGGGATCGTTCTTCTCGATCGGCGCGAGGTCGGTCACCCGGAATTCCAACGGATCGCTGCTCATGCTGAGCTGGAAGTCCATCCATCGCCGCCATTGACCGGTTTCCAGCAGCTTCTCCTCGTACAGCTCCCGGGTATGGGGCAGCAGAGAGACGAGACTGTCCCACATTCGCGGCCCGGCTTCCGGAAGATGGCGAACGGCCAGATCCCAGTATTCGGAATAGGCGCGCACGCCGCTTGCCTTGCGGAGATTGAGCAGCGGGGCGACTTCCACCAGCCAGTCGGCGAGCCTGGGCCAGCTTTCGACTTGAGCGAGATAGTCGAGGAAGCCGAGCAGAAACTCCTCCGGGATGTTCGTCCGTTCGTCGATCGCCCGCAGCTGGTTCCAAGCTTCCTCGTCGTTTCCTTGAAACGTGCGCAGGGCGGCCCGGGCCACGTTAAGGGCAAGGGAAGAGGGCGAATCGGCGGTTTGGGCCTCGTTCAAGCGGATGAATTCCTCCTCGCTTGCGAAGGAGCCGTCTGCCTGGCCGATCAACCACTCCTTCCAAGCTTGCAGGTAGTGACGCAGATAGTAGTGATTCTCGTTCGTCTCGGCCAGCATTTCGCTTCGCAAGTAAAACAGCGTCTGCCGCGTTCTCGCCTCGTTATCCGGCCGAACGGCCGTGCCGGCCATCTGGACGATGCGCTGGGCGACTTTGCCCTGCAGATCGGATGCCGCGTGATGCGTGTGGAAGGCTAAATAAGAATACATATAGCCGGACAAATCCTGCGGCTGCTTGGTCAGTTTCCCGAGCACAAAGAGATGCGCGTGCAGGAGGAAAAAAGCGTCGACGTCCGCGGGAAGAGAGGGTTTATAGCGATAGATCGCGGCGAGCGCGTCGTTGACGAACTGCGTGTTTCTCGAGCTCTGCATGAGCGAAGCGGTCGCCAGCGCAAACCATTCGTGCCATTCCTTCACGCTCAGCTCCGCGATCCGCTTGGCTTGTTGCTGCAGGAAGGCAAGATCTTCCGCCGCTTTCTTCGCCGCGAGCTGCCGCGCTTCGTTGTAGGAGGCTGCGCGGGCTTTGGGCGCCGCAGACCCTGTGACGGACTTGGCGTTAATCAGCGTATGGACCGAGCGATTGTGCATGTCGGCATACCGAAGAATCGAAGCGAACATATGCTTGCAGTAATAGCCGACGGGGCAGTCGCAGCGGCTTGACGAGAAGGAGTCCAGGTTCACCGAGACGTGGTACAGATCCCCGCCTTCCACGACGGCTTTCACGATGCGTTCGGAGGGGAGGGTGAGCTTCACCACTTTGCCCCGCTTGAAATAATTGAAGCCTCTGTTGATCGTCACTTCGCCGAAATGCTTGGCGACGTCGCGGACGAGCCGATCCCATTGATCGTCGTCCAATTCGTAGGTCGGTATCATCTTTTAAGTCTCCCGAGTCGTCGAAATCAGTAAGCTATCTCTTAAGTATAACACGTTCGGAGGTGTTGTGCGCTTCGTTTTCGTACATATGTTCGGTCGGAGAAACGTTCACATATTTGACCAAAATCAGGTCGCAAATTGGAAATCCATCAGGGAATCTTCTGCTATGATGGTCTGAGAGAGTATAGGTAAAATTAACTAGATAATATGGGTCGGAGGGCTTGGTTATGTCGAAAACCGCTAAATATTCACGTATGCTCACGATTAGAAAAAAGCTGTTGGCGGTTTGTTTCTTTCTGTTGATCGTACCGATTCTCGTACTGGGCGTTGTCGCCTACCGGGTGTCATCTGACGAAACGAGCGATCTGATCGAAAAAAGCCTGAGAAATAACGTGAGAATGGCAAGCGAGATGCTCAACGCGCTGGATCAATCCGTCAAACTGGGCTCGATCTCGCGGGAGGATGCGGAAGAGAGCTTGCGGATCATGCTGCTGGGCGAGAAGCAGGCGGACAATACGAGACCGATCAACAGAACGATAGATTTAGGAGAAAACGGGTATTTCTACGCGATGGACGACAAGGGGAACCTCCTGGCCCATCCGAGCCAGGAGGGGGAGAATATATGGGACAAGCAAACCTCCGACGGAACTTATTATATTCGCGACGTCGCGGCTGCGGCGCTTGGCGGAGGAGGGTTCACCTATTACGATTGGCCCTTGCCCCATTCCGACAAGGAAGCGAGGAAGATCGTCTATGCCGAGGTCAATCCCAACTGGGGCTGGGTCATCGCTGCCGGCTCTTACGTCCAGGATTACAATGAAGGGCAGAAGGCGATCCTCTGGGCGATCACGGTTACGCTCGCCTGCTGCCTGTTCGGCGGCATGATCGCTCTGGTGCTGTTCAGCGAGCACATCTCCCGTCCGGTCATCCGGATTACGAAGCTGGCCGAACGAATGTCGCAAGGCGACTTGACCGGAGAGGAGCTGTCGGTCCGCAACCGCGACGAAATCGGCCGCTTGGCCGCCGCGTTCAACCAGTTGGCGAATAATCTGCAAGAGCTGGCGGGCAACCAATTGCTCAGCGCCAACGCGCTTGCCGTCTCCTCGAGACAGCTGTCGAGCGTCATCGGCGATACGGTGAAAGCGGCGCACCAGACGTCCGATTCGCTGGCTGAATTGGCGGCGACCAACGAAGCGCAAGCGAAGGGCGTCGAGGAAACGGCCAACGCGATGGAAGAGATGACGATCGGCATCGGCCGGATCGCCAATTCGGCAGGAACGACTTTCGAGACGTCCGCCGCAACGCTGAGACAGGCCGAGGAAGGCCGTTCCCTCCTCTTCGCATCCGAGAACCGGATGGTTACGATCAGCGACACGGTCGGAGAGCTTGGCCAGGTCGTCTCCCGGCTCGAAGACCGTTCCCAGCAGATCGCCGATATTTCCCGGGCGATTCGGGAAATATCGGCTCAGACGAATCTATTGGCGCTGAACGCGTCCATCGAAGCGGCGCGGGCGGGCGAGCACGGCGCGGGCTTCTCCGTCGTCGCGGGCGAAATCCGCAAGCTGGCCGAACGTTCGGACGAGTCCGCCGTCCAAGTCGCGGAGCTGATCGAAGCGATCGTCGCCGACATCGAATCGGCGGGCGTCTCCATGGAGAAGGGCGAGCGGGACGTGCACTTGGGCATCGCGTCCATCCGCCAGACGGGAGAAGCCTTCGCGAGCATCGTGGAAGCGGCGCGCAGCGTTACGGATCAGGCGGAGGAAGCTTCCGCCGCCGCCGAGCAGATGTCCGCCGGCGCCCAGGAGGTCGCGGCATCGCTGCAGCAGATGGAGAAGGGCTCGGCCACGGCGGCCGAGACGGCCGGCTCCATTTCCGCGGCGAACGAAGAACAGCTGGCCGCCATGGACGAGATCGCTTCGTCCGCGGAGCGGTTAAGCCAGATGTCCGTAAACATGAAGGAGCTCGCCGGCAAGTTCAAAATCAGCTGAACCGAAGCCGACTTGCCGCTCGCCGCGCCGGAAAGCGTTCCCGGGGTTAATCTTCGTCCGCGGGAGAGAACAGCTCCCGGTATTTCTCGTAATCCGCTTCACGGCAAGTCATAGACAGCTTGGTGCCGTTCTCCTCGTGACTCATCGCGTGGATGACGGCATTCTCTTTGAAATAAGAGACGAGTCTTCCCTGATCGTACGGGATCAGCACCTCGCAAGTTTTGTCGTCCGTGAAAATCCGTTCCCCGATCAGCCCGACCAGCTCGTCGATTCCGGCGCCCTTCCGCGCGGACAAGTAGATGCCGCCGTCGGCTTCCTCGGGATAGCTCCGGCCTTCCGCCAAGTCCGCCTTGTTGTAGACGTACAAGGACGGAATGTCGCCGGCTCCGAGCTCGCGCAGCGTGTCGTTCGTCACTTCGATCCGCTTGGCGCTCTCCGGATCGGAGCAGTCGACGACGTGGAGCAGCAGGTCGGCGTCCGTCACTTCCTCGAGCGTCGAGCGGAACGCTTTGACCAGATGATGCGGCAGCTGGCTGACGAAGCCGACCGTGTCCGCGAGCAGGAACGAGCGGCGGTTCGGCAGCGCGATGCTGCGGACCGACGTCTCCAGCGTGGCGAACAGCATATCCTTCTCCAGCACTTCCTTGTCCGAGTCGGGATCGACTTTGCGGATGACGGCGTTCATCAGACTGGACTTGCCTGCATTCGTGTAGCCGACCAGGCAGACGAGGGGGATTTCGTTTTTGCGCCGCTGGTTTCTCTGCACTTGACGTCTCGCTACAAGCTTCTCCAGATCGTCCTGCAGCGCCGCGATTCGGTCTTCGATCCGTCTGCGGTCGAGCTCCAGCTTCGTTTCGCCCGAGCCCCGGTTCTTCAAGCCCGCGCCGCCGCCCTGACGACCGAGCGACTCGCGCAGCCCGATCAGGCGCGGCAGCATATACTGAAGCCTTGCGACTTCGACTTGAAGCTTGGCTTCCCTGGTCTGAGCCCGACTCGCGAAAATATCGAGGATCAGCAGCGTCCGGTCGATGACCCGGCAATCCAGCTCGGCCTCGAGATTGCGAATCTGCGAAGGGGACAGCTCATCGTTGAAGATGGCGACGCCGGCTTCGCTTGCGGCCATCGCTTCCTTCAGTTCCTTGATTTTGCCGCTGCCCATATAGGTTCCGGTAATGATTCTCTCCGCCTTCTGCGTCACTTCTCCGACGACTTCCAGTTCGCATGCGTCGGCCAGGTTGCGCAGCTCCTCCATCGAGGCGGGGAAGCCCGGTTTCTGATTCAACTGCACGCCGACCGTAATTGCTTTATCTCTAATTCGTTCCATATTGAAATTCCTCCATTCGTAAAAAAGCAATAAAAAAACACAGACATCTCTCTGCCTGTGCGGTCGTATGACGATAGAGGTTTCCGAATAGCCAAGCCTACACCTGCGGCGCAATGAAAAGAACATGCCCGAAAAACGGATGGCGATTCGCATCTCGCCACCCATCATCCGTTCCGCGCATATCCGTTCGTTCGCCGATATAAAGGGGTTATAGGACAGACTTACTCCGAGTCCTCTGCACGCAGGCAGAGCCTTAAGCGCTATTCAATTAGCGACGCAAGGATCTAACTCGGATGTAGTCGTTCACACGTAACCCCTCCATTTCCTGTAAGTACGAGTAAGTGTAGCACAGATAACGAAGGCAAGTAAAGGGAAGAAAATGTCCGGGACGAAACTTGCTTTTGTCCCCGGACGTATTATAGGTGATAATAAAAGCAGCTATACAGGTTGAACCAAAGATGCACCGAAGAGCGGACCCAATGAAATGGAGAAAGGGAATGGTTTTGCCGCGAGTTTTGGCTTTGAGTTGCCTACCTATGAAGATCTTATCGATCAGAGCAACTCAAAACAACCTGTCTGAAGCCGGCAAAGCCATCCCTTTCGGAATGCAATGGGCTTCCCGTTTCATTGGTTCAATCTGTACAGCTATCGAGCGTAACGAAGGGAGTCCGACGTGGATAAAACCAAAACCAGATCGTTGCTGATGGGAGTCGGCGTATTCTTGTTGGCGAAGTTCAAATGGGTGCTGGCCATGCTCAAGTGGACCAAATTCGGCGGCACGCTGATCACGATGATGGTGAGCTTGGGAGCCTATGCCGCCTTGTACGGATGGAAATTCGGGGCAGCGGTCATCTATCTCATTTTCGTTCACGAGATGGGACATGTCGTCGCGGCGAAGCGCAAGGGAATTGCGACATCTCCGGCGTTCTTCATTCCGTTCATGGGAGCCTTCATCTCCATGAAGCAGATGCCCCGGGATGCGGCTACCGAAGCGTATTTGGCTTATGGAGGGCCGCTGGCTGGACTGATCTCGTTTCTTCCCGCCGTCGCGCTGTACGAGTGGACGGGCGATCCGTTCTGGGCGCTGGTCGTTTTCCTGGGCGCGTTGATCAATCTGTTTAACCTGATTCCGGTGTCTCCGCTCGACGGAGGCCGCATCGTCTCCGTGCTGTCGACGAAAATCTGGCTGATCGGCTTGATTCTGCTGGGCATCTATGCCTTTATGGCGGGCAGCCCGCTCATGGTCATTATTTTGATATTCGGCGTCGTCACATGGTGGAACCGGGCGAGGGAAGGCTACCGGGGAGGCTTGCTCGCTTACGAGAAAGGGAAGCTGACCGAATTCCGCAAAGAGCTGCTGCGTTGGCCGAATCTATTGAGCACTTGGGAGCTTAAGCAAGCGTTAATGGCCCAGATTGAGACGGCCAGACGGGCGCAGGAGGAAGGCGGCGGCAGAAGGCTGATTCCGTTCCTTCAGGACGAAGAGAAGCTGGCCCGGGAGCAGGTGCGGTTGGATCGGGAGTACGCCGAGCGGATGCTCACGCGGCTTCAGGAGTGGGAGTACGAGCCGGTTCAGTACGAGGACGGCGATCCCGACAAGCCGATTCCGTCCCATCTGCTCACGGAAGAAGTGCGGAGAGCGGACGAGGCGATCGCGGGAATCGACGAGGAACTGCATCGCTACCGGACGTACTACGAGGCTCCCGCATCCGTGAAGTGGAAGGTGTTGGCCGCCTATCTGGCGCTGGCCGGGGTGCTGTCCGTGTTCATGCTGTACGGGCACCGGATTATGGAACTGCATAGGTAGGAGGAGAACAAGGACGCTTGCCGGACAATCGGCGGGCGTCTTTTCTCTGTCGGGAGGACGTCGTTTTTGTTAGCGGAGTTAACTTTCGTCAATCGAATTGCGCGTTTTCCCTTCGTAAAATGGAAGGAGGTATGTACAGGCTGTAGAAACGAAGAGGAAGGATGGAGAGGAAAATGTCGCGAATCGCTAAAATAGGGTTGAGTTTGTTGGTTCTGCTGGGGGTCATTCCGCTCCTGCCGGGTAAAGCGGTCGAGGCGGCGGAGCCTTATGTCGTTGCCCCGCAAATCGTTCAGGGGTATTACCATGGCTTGGCGCTCGTTTCGGACGGGACGGTGTGGGGCTGGGGGCGGAATGATTACGGACAATTGGGCGATGGGACCGGGATAGGGAAAACGGGAACCACGCGAGTTTCTGGTCTTGAGCGCGTGAAATTGATCGGTTCCGGCATACGGAGCGGCTATGCGGTCAAGGAAGACGGAACTTTGTGGGCGTGGGGACAAAACGGAGACGGTCAACTGGGCGACGGGACGACGATTGAACGTCTGCTGCCGGTACAGATTACGGGCATTACCGGCAACATAATCGGCTTGTCGAACGGTCTCAGCTACCATGCGCTCGCGCTTACGGACGACGGGAAGGTTTGGGCGTGGGGCAACAACGACGGCGGAGGGCTGGGAGACGGGACGACGATCGATCGGACGACTCCCTTTCAAGTGCCGGGGGTGGACAACGTCGTCGCCGTTGCCGCGGGAGGCTGGCACAGCATCGCGCTCAAAGCCGACGGGACCGTCTGGACTTGGGGAAGCAACGACTACGGGCAGCTCGGGGACGGAACGACGACGAACCGTGTCGATCCGGTTCAAGTTAACATCGGCGATGTGATGGCGATTTCCGCGGGGAATTTCCACACCTTGGCGCTCAAAAGGGACGGCACGGTATGGAGCTGGGGAAGAAATACGTGGGGAATGCTCGGAGACAGCTCGGGCTACGATCGTCACGAACCGGTTCAGGTCAGCCTGGTCAACAACGTTAAGGCTGTTGCAGGAGGCGGTTATCATAGCCATGCCGTAACGAATGACGGCAGGGTGTGGTCCTGGGGCCTTAACTATCAGGGGCAAATCGGCGATGGGACATGGGAATGGCGTTATATCCCCGTAGAGATCGGGGTGTCGGACGTTGTGGCGGTCACTGCCGGGGGGTTCTCCGGTTCGGCGATGAGGTCCGACGGATCGATGTTAGGCTGGGGGCTCAATTCGGGCGGGGAGCTGGGAGACGGCACGACTTTGGAGCGCCGCAGTCCAGTCGTCACTAGAGCGGTCACGGATGCTACCCCGCCGGCGATTGCCGACCGGGAGATTACGGCAAGCGGCATCACTCACTCCGATGTGACGCTCGCTTGGACGAAAGCGTCGGACAATATGACCCCGTCCTCCGAATTGGAGTACCGGGTTTACAGAATAGGGGGAAATAGCGCGGACACGGTCGCCGCCGTCGAATTGGGAACGCCGCTCGGTTCTTATGAAGCGGATATTTCGTCTAAGCAGATTAGCGGCTTATACGGAGGACAGACCTATCATTATGCGGTTGTGGTCAAAGATAAAGCAGGCAAAAAGAGCGTCTACGCCAAAAAGGCCGTCAAAACATTGCCCGAGCCGACCTACATCGTGACTTACGAGGGCAACGGCAATACGGGAGGCGAGCCGCCTCTCGATCCGTTCGAGTACTGGGTGGACGAGTATGCCGAAGTGATGGACAATCTGGGCAACTTGGAGAAGACGGATTTCACCTTCGGAGGCTGGAATACGCTGCCGAACGGCAGCGGGGTCGCTTACGCTCCCGGGGATATACTCGTGATGCCCGCGGCCAACGTGACGCTGTTCGCGCGCTGGATTGCCGGCCCTGATACGACGCCTCCGCTGGCAGCCGCTTACGACCCGGCTCCGAACGCCGTTGGAGCATCTGTGAGCAACCCCTTGGCGATCAGCTTTAACGAGCTTGTCACGGCGGTTGCGGGCAAGACGATTACGTTGTCGAGAACGGACGGAAGCTGGGAGGAAACTTACGCGGTGACGGATACCGCCAAGGTGACGGTGGCTGGAGCCAGAGTGACGATTCGCCCTTCCGTCGAATTGGAACGTTCGGCGGAATACGCCGTACGGATCGATCCAGGCGCTTTCGCGGATGCCGCGGGCAACCCTTATGCGGGCATCGCGGTCAACACGACGTGGAGATTTACGACCGAGGGAGAGCCGACTGCGCCGCAGAGCGACGATGCCACGTTGGCATCGCTGAGCTTGACTGGCCTCGGAGGAGGCGCAGTTCCGCTCAGCCCGGCGTTCGCCCGATTGAATAAGCTGTATTCGGCCAGTGTGGCTGACGCCGTGTCGTCGGTGTCGGTTACGGCGGCGACTTACGATTCGAGGTCCAGCGTGACCGCGAGCGTATACGGCAGCGACGGACTTGCGACCGTGGGGCCGATCTTGCTGACGAGCGGCGCTCCCAGCCAGCAGCTCCCGCTGCAGACGGGAATTAACCGGATCGGACTGAACGTAACGGCGGAAGACGGTTCTTCGCTCGGCTACGACATCGTCGTGTTCCGCGCTGCGCCTTCATCGGGAGGCTCCGGCGGGGGCGGTGGAAACGGCGGAGGTGGAGGCGGAGGCTCCGGGGGTGGCGGAGCAGGCGGTGTGCCAACGCAGCCCGCGGTTGGGGTCAAAGCGACCATGAACGGACACACGCTGTCGGAGATTGCTTCGGAACGGGAAACGCCGAACGGCTTAACGGTGTCCTTGCGCACCGAAGCTTTCCTTGAGCGGCTGGCCGCGGGAGGAGACAAGCCTACGGTGGCGATTGAGGCCGACCGGGCGGATACGAACGTGCTGCTGGAGCTGACAGGCAGCGTCGTTCAAGCGATGGAGAACCGTTCCGCGATGCTGGAAGTGCGGACGTCGTACGGAAGCTATCGTCTTCCGGCGGCTCTTCTGGATATCGGGACGTTGGCGGAGAAGGTCGGGGGTAGTTCCGCGTTGGATGAAGTGCTCGTGAGGATTACGATTGCTCGTGCGGACGCGGCGAACACCGGCATTCCGAATCTTGTCGGCCATCCGATCGAATTTTCCGTTTCGGCGGATTACAAAGGAACGAATGCGGAGATCGAGGAGTTTGCGGGATTCGTGGAGCGGGTTCTGCCGATTCCGGCGAGAACGAGTGGAGTAACGACCGTCGTCGTACTGGAGCCGGACGGATCGGTCCGGCACGTGCCGACCCGCATAGAGTCGATCGGGGGCCGGCGCTCGGCGGTGGCGAGCAGCTTGACGAACAGCGTCTATGCGCTTGTCGCGCATTCGGCGGCTTTCCCGGACGTTGAGAACCATTGGGCAAAAAGCGAGATTAACGGTCTTGCGTCGCGTTTGGTTGTACGCGGCAACGATAACGGCGCTTTCCTGCCAGGGGCGTCGGTGACGAGAGCGGAGTTCGCGGCGATCTTGACGAGAGCGCTCGGGCTGCCCGAGCGAGGCGGTGAGTCCGGCTACGCGGACGTAGCGCTGAACGCTTGGTATGCCGGGGCTGCGGCGCAAGCCCGGAAATACGGTCTCGTCGAAGGAGACGGACAGGGCCGATTCCGGCCTTCGGCGGCGATTACGCGGGAGGAAGCGGCCGTCATGCTGGCCCGGGCCATGAAGCTGACGGGGCTGAACGACGGGACCGCGGCGTCCGAATCGTTCGTGTCCGAGAAGTTGGCCGGATTCCGGGATGCGGGGGACGTCAGCGCGTGGGCACGCCAGGCGCTGGCGATCGGAGTCAGCGAGCGCCTGCTGCAAGGCAATCAAGCCGCGCTGCTGCCTAAGAACGCTATCACGCGAGCGGAGACTGCGGTTATCGTAAGCCGGCTGCTGCAGCGTTCCGGTCTCATCGACTGAAGGAAATACGCGATATGAAGAAGGAAGCCGCCTTGTCTGGGTCTTGCGACCCGGGGGCGGCTTCCGTTCTTTTCGCCTAATGATGTGCCTTTCTTCAACCGATGATACTAGTAAGCCATGAACTGAAAGTCACGGTTTGGCTTCGATTAACATCAGGGTGGGCTACGATGGAACTAATCAATTGCGGCAGATGCGGCAGGCTGCAGGTGCAGAAGCCGGACACGCTCTGCAAGGAATGCCAGCAAGTCTATATCGCGGAGTCTCATCTCGTCAAAGATTATGTGAAGAACAACCCTGGCGTAACGCTCATGGATGTCGTAAAGCATACGGGGCTCCCCCTAAGATGGATTAAGGAGATGCTGAAATAAACTCCGGAGATTGACCGGCCCTAGGGCGTGTACGCATACACGCCCTAGCAGAGACATTCGGGCCCGTCCGATTGCGCCGCCGAAGTTCCGTCTTTCGGGGAGGCGGGCGCGTTATCGGGCATCGGGTCATTCCGTTCGAAGGCGATTAAAGCCTGCGTGGCGTGGCTAAGCACCGCACCGGCCCGCGTGGAAGCGGCGACGAGCACGGCTTCGACGATCTCTTCGCGCGTGCCGCCCAAGCTTCGGTATTTTTTGACGTGGTTGTCGATACAGTACGGACATCCGGTCACATGGGCAACGGCGACGGCGATCAACTCCTTCGTTTTTAACGGTACGGCATCCGAAACGCGGTAGACGTCGTGCTCGAATTTCAGGAACGAACCCGCGGCCTGCGGGGCAAGCCCGATCAGCTCCGGAATGCGTTCGAGATTAGAAGGTTTGTAATAAGCGTCCATGAATAATCCTCCCTTGGCTTAACGATCTCGCACTGATCGTAACGCAAGGGAAGCGCGGATTACCGTGACTAAGTCACGCCCGCGACTCGGCGATCCGCTGCAGTCTTGCGGGATCGAGCAGGACAATCTGTCCTCGGCCCAGATGGATCGCTCCTTGGCTTTGGAACGCTTTTAGCGTTCGAGAGACGACTTCCCGGGCGGTGCCGAGCTCGGCCGCGATGCGATCGTGCGTCAGGCGCAAAGGGGTATCGGCATGTTGGACGAGCGATTGCGCGAGCAGAAAATCGGCCAGCCGAACCGGGATCGGGTGGAACGCGATTCTGCCCAGCAACGAGGCGACGTCGGTAATCCGGCCGACAAGCTGCTTGTAGACGAACTGCCGAACCGGCTTCCATTCGTCGATCCAGGAGACGAACTCCTTGGCCGGCACGGCGACGACTTCTGTCGGCACTTCGATCGACGCGGAAGCTTCGTATTCCGTCTCCCCCACCACGCTGGCCATCATCAGAGGGCAGCATTCGCCGCCGAACACGCGGTAAAGCGTAACCTCCCGTCCCGTAGAAGGGCACAGCTTATAGATGCGAACCCCGCCGCTGACGATAAACAGGGCATGCTCCAACAGTCTGCCTTCCCGAACGGAGTGCGGCGTTGCAGGCGTGATCGAGACGAGCTCCGAACGCTGCCATTTGTCGTCGGGAACGGAAGAGAAGCAGGGGAACGACAGGCGGATGCGGGATAATTGAGCGTTAGGGATCATACGGATACAGGCTCCTTAAGGTTTATGCTATAAAAAATTCCACTCTGCCGAGCCGAATCCTTTTATTCGGATGATAGTCTATTGCATGAGGGGCTTGTATTCGGATATAATTAGACCAACTGGTCGGTCTAGGGGGTTGAGTATGGTCAAGGGAAGGTCCGACGGAGAAGAGACGAAGAAAAGAATTATCGACAAGGCGAAGCATCTGTTTATCCGCAAAGGCTACGGAGCGGTGTCGATGAACGAAGTGTGCGAGGCGGCCGAGGTCAGCAAAGGCAGCTTGTATCATCACTTCAAGAGCAAGGACGAATTGTTCCTGCAAGTCATCGAGGAGGATTCTGAGCACTGGAGTCTCGAGTGGGAGAAGATCCGGGCGGGGGCGAGCACGGTGGAGGAACAACTCTACGCGCTGGCTGAGCATTATGCCAACGATTTTCAGAACCCGCTGCTCGCGGCCCAGGAAGAATACTCCCGAAGCAGGCTCATTACGGACGACGTCTTGGATAGGCTGCTGCGCCTTGCCGAGACCAACTCGCAGGCGTGCCGCAGCGTGCTGAGCGAAGGAATGGAGAAGGGCGAGCTGGCGCAAGGAGATGTTGATCGTCTGGTCGTTCTTGTCAGCAGCATGCTGGAAGGGCTGGGCAAGCTCTACTATATGCCCGATCCGGGCAAGGATCACGGCAAAATCAGTCAGTATTACCGGGATGCAATACGGCTGTTGCTGGAAGGCATTCGTGCCAAGCAGGCTTAGATATTCGTCGGCTTGGCGTTTTTTTCACTCATTAATTAGACCGGGTGGTCGGTCTATGTAGAGGAGAGAGGCCCATGTTGTTCAGAAATCGAACGTTCCGGATTGTATTCGTCTCCGATCTGCTGCAGCAGCTTGCGATCTGGATACGGAACATGGCATTGCTGTATTTCGTTCTGGAGCGGACCAATGGAGATAAATTCGCCGTATCCTTGCTGTCTATCGTCGAATACGCGCCTATATTCGTCTTTTCCATCGTAGGCGGGCTGTTCGCGGACAGGTGGAATCCGAAGCGGACAATGATCGCGGGAGATTTGCTCAGCGCGGCTTCCATCCTCGGCATTATGGTTCTGATCGCCGCGGACGCGTGGCAATCCTTGTATGCCGCCGTATTTTTGTCCGCCGTCCTCAGCCAATTCTCGCAGCCGTCCTCCGCCAAAGTTTTCAAGGCCCATATCCCTGAGGATCAGGTTCCAACGGCGATCGGGTTGTCGCAGAGCATGGGCTCGCTGTTTCTCATCCTGGGGCCGGTCGCGGGAACGGCGATCTATCAGTGGGCGGGACTGAACGCGTCCTTGCTCGCCTTGCCGATTCTGTTCCTGATCTCGGCGGCGGTACTGTCGTTTCTGCCGAAAGGCGCCGGCGCCGGACAACCGTCTACGTCCACGCTTCGCGAGGACATGCGGGAGGGAATCCGCTTCGTGCGGTCGGAAAGCGGCCTGAAGAAGCTGTTGGCGGCGTTCGCGTTGATCGGGCTGGGAGCCGGACTGGTGCAGCCGCTTGAGATCTTCATCGTGACGGAGCGGCTCGGGCTGTCGCCGGACAATGTGCAATGGTTTGCGGCTGCGGACGGTCTGGGCTTGCTGATCGGCGCACTGGTGGCGGCGTCGTTCACGGCGCTTCTGAACTTCCGCTATCTGTTTCCGGCGGCGGTCGTGTTTCTCGGTGTGACCTATGTCGTCGAAGCATTGTCCGTCTGGCCCGTGTTGACGGGAGGATTCCGGTTCGCGAACGGCATTCTGCTCGCGATTCTCAATACGGCGGTAGGGACTTACGTGATCGCAAAAATCCCGAGCGAGATGGTCGGAAGGGTAAGCGGCATCGTTACTCCGCTCTCGATGGGGGCGCTGCTGATCGGTACGTCGCTGTCCGGTCCTCTGAGTCATAACGCGGGGATTCTCCCCGCTTACTTCGCCGCGGCCGCTCTGTGCGTTCTCTCCGCTATGCCTGCTCTGAGGGTGAGATTCGCGCGGCAGCCGTCCGACGCCAAAGAGGTGAAGGAAGCCATATCTCACGGTTAGAAGAAAAGAGTTGAATCACCAAGTAATCCGATGTAATGTGTAAACTTAAGAGGTTGAAATGTTGAGCATATGAATGTATAACGACGTGAAGGAGCGGAATGAGAGATGACGACGACGGGAACCAAGCTGTCGCAGTGGGACGCGCTGCTGCTGGAAACTTTGAGATCGCTCGGCTGGACGAACGAGGAGCTGCTGGGCAAAGTCAAGGCCGGGGAGCTGCCGGAAGCCAAGTACGGAGCGCTCGCCGAGCTGGCGAACAACGAACCGGAGACGTACGAGACGGCGGTTACGCAGGGCTATCAGATCAAGTACAATACGGTGCGCGGCATTCGCAGCTGGATTGCCGTCCGTTTCGGACGCGAGCCGGAGCTTCGGCTGGAAGAAGGACAGGAAGCGGTGCGCGCGGCATTGTCTGCGGAGGAAAAGGAGCTGCTGGCGTCCGTTCTGTCGTACGGATGGGCGATTCGGGAGGACGGGGAAGGCGTGTGCCTGATCGAGCCGATACAGCGCTAATACGGAGATAAGCGCGGATTCGAACCTTTTTCTCCCATCGGGCCAATATAGGGCGAGACCCACTTAGGAGGCGCCTTATGCAGGATCACGAATATCAACCATGGCTCGAACGGATGATCCAGGGAGACTCGGATGCTTTCCGGCGCATCTACGAGCTGACCAAGGACGACGTCTATCGCTTGCTCGTCTTTCTGTTGAACGACAGGGAGGATGCCGGCGATGTCTTGAGCGAGGTGTATCTCAACCTGTACCGATCGCTGCCCAGCTACCGGCCGGAACAGCCGTTTCGCAAATGGCTGAACGGAATCGCGGTACGTCAGGCAAGCAGTTGGAAGCGCAAGCTGTGGCGCAGAATGAGGCTGTTCGAGCGAGTGAGCGCGACGTCGACCGACGGCCCGCAGGGACGCCTGCCGGCCGAAGAACGGGCCATTGCCAGGGAGGAAAGCCGGGAACTGCTGGCTCTGGTCGACAGACTGCCTTACAAGCTGAAGGAAGTCGTCGTGCTCCGGCACTATCGCGAATACTCGCTTGAGGAGGTCGCGGAGACGCTGGACATCCCGGTCGGCACGGTCAAGTCGAGGCATCATTCGGCGATCGGCAAGCTGCGCCAGTGGATCGGACAAGACACGTTCCTTGAGGAGGCTGCGTTTCATGCGGATTGAGGAAAACATGAAGGTCGCTTATCGGGAAGCGGCAGCGAAGCTCGTCGTCCCGACGTTGGCGGATCGGAAAGCGAAGGCCGCGATCGATCGGATGCTCGAAGCGAGAACGAGAAGAAGCTCCATACTGCGCCGAAGATCGACGCAGTGGGCGATTGCCGGATCGCTCGCCTTGCTGATCATGGGATTCACCACGCAATACTTCGTTAAGATCGGCGATGATCGCTTCAGTCTGGAAATGACCGTGAACGATCAAATCCGGTTCGACGAGCATACCGCAAGCGTCGTGCGCAACCAGTTGCAAACAATAAGGAGTCAGTTAGCGGTCGGAGAGAAGGCGCTCGTCTATTCCCCGGAGATTGAATCGTTGTTGCCGGACTACCGGAGCAAAGGGCTGTTTTACGCGGAATACGTAAGCAATCCCTATCTGTTCAAGGACTACGGGGAATGGAAGGAACGGTTGGCCGGGCTCGTGCCGGAGCTTGCGCTTCCGGATGCGGAGAAGAACGGGCTTGTCTTCGTTGACGGCAAGGATGAGGCGGCGTATGGAGGAAGCGTCTTCGAGATGGAGACGGCCAAGCGGCTTCAAGCGGAGGTGACGGAGCAGGGCAAAGCTCTGGCCTGGGAAAAGATCGAACGGGAGGAAGAGCGGCTGCCCGCCTACACGACCTCCTACCGGGATGCCGGAGGTCATGAACTCATCTTCTCCGTTCAGCTGTTCGGGGAGAAAATAAAGCTTGTCGGCCTGACTCAGGCGCAGCAGGAGAAAATCCGATTGAGCGACGGACGCGAAGCGCTGTATTCGGTGAATGACAAGTTCTTGTACGCCGATTCGAATCGGTATGCGAGTCTGAGCTGGATTGACACGCAGGAGGAGGCTTCCGTTCTTTACACGGTCGGCAGCTTCTCGGACGCGGCAACGAAGGAACAGCTCATTGCCGTCGCGGAGTCGGCGATTTCGCAGCAAGCAATAGTGAAGCCGGCCGCTTAGGGCCGGGCAAGAGGCTGTCCGATAAGCAAAGAGGCTTGAGATGATGGATAGAAAAAAGGTATGTACCTTTATCATCGATTATCTTTCAAAGCAACTTGATGGGCTTATGGGACAGCCCCTTTTTCATGCGGGGGTAGGCTAGCGGAATTCGCCTGCATTCATAACGTTACGCCGTAGCGCTAATTGACCGATTCGGACTCAGGGAGCGGCCAATAGAGCGACGGCATAACGCTATCTCTTCCGTACGCCCACCCTATCGCCTCTGCTCAACACAATAGAGTTACGCCATAACGTTAACCTCACTTCACCCGTCGGTCCGCCAATTCAATAACGTTATCCCATCGTCCTACGCGATTCCATGTCACTCGATCCCGAGCATTTGCTCATTAACTCCGGGAGAGGAGCTTCATTTAATCAACGAATGAGGAAGGGGCCGTCTCATAAGTCAGGCAACTTGCGTTGCGTTCGAACGACTTATGGGACAGCCTCTTACGATTTTCTCACGCTCAGATTATCCTTCACGGAACGCCATTCCGACAGATGCTTCTCCAAATCCGCGATCAGCGTGTCCACGTCCCGAGCGAACTGCTGCAGCTCTACGCCCTCCAGATCGGGCAGGTCGGACGGGGACAGATGGCTCGGAGCAGGCAGGGTGGCGAGCAGCAGGTTCAGCATGTCCTCGACGTAGCTGCCGGACGTTGGTTCCTCTTCTTCCGGTTCGGGCTCCGGCGCCGCTTCCGTCAGGCCGGCCAGTCCGGATATGGCGAGCTGGACCGCTTCCGGGGTCGCTTTGGTTCTCGGCTTCGGCGGTTCTGCGCTCGGGACAGGGCTTGCGCCTTCGTCCGGCGCCCCCGCCGCGACAATCTCGCCCCCTTGAACGCCGCTCTCCGCCGCCGTACTTTCCGGCGCGATGTAAGGCTCCTCCTTGGGCAGCGCGTTTTTGGCCCTCTCCTTGCGGTTATGCTCGTAGGTCGACCACGTTTCGAGCAGTTGATACCCTGTTTTGAACAGCAGCTTCCCCTTCGTCGCGTCGGAAATTTCCTTGTCCTTGAACAGGCGCGCGATTCGCTTCACGTCGGTGACGGCCATCTCGTCCTCGGCCATGATGAGCGCCAGAGAGTCACGGTACTCCATCGGCAAATCCTTGAGCGGCATCAGTTGGTCTTCCGTCAGCCTGCCCTTCTTGATTTCGGTGCCTGCGGAGATCAGCTGGCGGACGGAGGGGCTGAATTTCAGCAGATCCAGCTTGTTCTTGATATAGTTTTCCGGCTTGCCCAGCTTGCTGGACAAATATTTGATCGAGCTGCTGAATTTCGGATCGTTCAGCAGCTTGTTGAAGGCTTCGGCTTCCTCGATCGGAGAGAACCCTTGGCGGGTCAGATTCTCGGCGATCTGCTCCAGATAGATTTCCATCTCGTCCGTCGCTTCGGACACGATGCACGGAATCGTCGGCAGATTCAGCGCCGTGCAGGCTTTGTAACGGCGGTTGCCGTAAATGATTTTGTAGCGGCCGCCCTCGGTCTTGCGGACCTTGATCGGGGACAGCAGCCCCAGCTCCCCGATGCTGTTCATCAGCTCCTGGAGCGCTTCGTCGTCGAACTGGTAGCGCGGCTGCTCTTTATCTTCATCTATCAAATGCGCAGGGATCGGAATAATGTCCATGCTTGGTCTCCTGTCTATGATCTCTTATTAGGACGAGCCAGTGGGAACATCTGTATTATAGCTCAGCGGCGCGGCGATGGGAATAAAGCTTGAAGTTTCAAAACGGCTCGTACTATGATAGGAAGAATGCGGAAAGCAGTGGGCTTCCCCCTTCGTTGGTTCAACTTATCCTATATGGAAACACAAGGAGCCTTTCATTTTGAACAAATATCAAGACAGACTCGCGGCCGGAGCGAGGGACAACGGAAAAGCCGGACTGATCTGGTACGTCCTTCTGCTCGGATCGTTATCGGCCTTCGGGCCGTTATCGCTTGATTTGTACTTGCCGGCGCTGCCGAAGCTGGCGGAAAATTTGAATACGAGCTCGTCGTACGCGCAGCTCAGCCTGACCGCTTGCATGATCGGATTATCGGTCGGCCAGCTGTTCGCCGGCGCGATCAGCGATTTCCGCGGCCGCAGGGGACCGCTGTTGATCGGAGTGGCGGTTTATGCCGTCGCGTCGATTCTGTGCGCCTTCAGTCCGTCGATCGGCGTGCTGGTCGCCCTGCGGTTCGTGCAAGGATTGGCCGGCTCGGCGGGCATCGTTATTTCCCGGGCGATCGTCAGGGATATGTATTCCGGTTCCGAGCTGACGAAATTTTACGCGATGCTGATGCTGGTGAACGGAGCCGCCCCGATTCTGTCCCCGGTTATCGGCGGACAGCTGCTGAAGTTCACGTCGTGGGAAGGGCTGTTCGTCGTGCTGGCCGGATGGGGCGTGATTACGCTGCTCGCCGTCATCTTCGGCCTGCGGGAGACGCTGCCCGCGGAGAGAAGGATGACGGGAGGGCTGAAGACGACGTTCTCGACGTTCCGCAGCTTGCTCGGAGACCGTCTGTTTATGGGCTACGCGCTGTCGCAGGCGCTCGTAACGGCGGCCATGTTCGCGTACATCTCGGGATCGCCGTTCGTGCTGCAGAACATCTACGGCGTATCTCCACAGCTGTTCAGCCTGTTTTTCGCCATTAACGGCGCAGGGATTATTATTGCCGGTCAAGTGACGGGGAGGCTGGCCGGGAGGATCGGGGAGAAGAAGCTGTATCTGACCGGTCTTCTGATCGCCTTAAGCGGAGGCTTGGCGCTGCTGGCGGTCATTCTCGCGGGAGGCGGCCTGACGGCGGTGCTCGTGCCGCTCTTCTTCGTCGTCTCCAGCGTCGGCATCGTGGGAGCGACCGGCTTTACGCTGGCGCTGAGCAAGCACGGGCATGCGGCGGGGAGCGCTTCGGCGCTGCTCGGGCTGCTGGCGTTCCTGTTCGGGGCGGCGCTGGCGCCGCTGGTCGGCATCGCGGGGAGCGCGAACGCGCTGCCCATGGGCATCTTGATCGCTGCGGCGAATATCGGCGCAGTGGCCTGCTACATTTTCATGGTACGTAAAGTTGAGCAAAAGGCCCAAAAGTTGTAAGGTAAGAATAGTGAAGCGAGCGACGAATCGCGAACGGAAAGAAGGAACGGCGGATGACGGTACAATCTCCTTACGATATCGAACAGCTGATGAAGATCGGCAAAATCGTGGCGTTAACAATAGAGGAAATGAAAAACCGCACAAGACCGGGAATGACGACGAGGGAGCTCGATCTGATCGGCAGAGACGTGCTGGCCGCGCACGGGGCGTCGTCCGCTCCGATGAAGGACGTTCGATTTCCGGGCTATACGTGCATCAGCGTGAACGAAGAGGTGGCGCACGGCATTCCGGGAGAACGGATCATTCAGGCGGGCGATCTGGTGAACATTGACGTGTCCGCGGAGCTGGGAGGCTATTACGCCGATGCGGGGCGGTCGTTCCAGGTGGCTCCCGTGGCGACCGAGGTGGATCGTCTGTGCCGGCATGCGTACGACACGATGATGAAGGTGATCTCCGGCTTGAAGGCCGGAGTGAAGCTGAACCAGATCGGCAAAACGATGCAGGAGGAAGCGAAGCGGGGCGGCTACCGGATTATCGAAAATCTGTGCAGCCACGGCGTGGGCAAAGGCCTGCATGAGGAGCCCTTCGAGATATTGCCTTATTTCGAGCCGCGCGACCGGAGAGTGCTGAAAGCCGGGCAAGTCATTACGATCGAGCCGTTCGTCTCGACGGGAGCGACCTATGTCGACCAGCAGTCGGACGGATGGACGCTTAAAGTACCCGACAGCAGCCGCGTCGCGCAGTTCGAGCATACGATTATCATTACGAACGGCAATCCGATCATTACGACCGTGTGTTAGGGCGTGTATGCATACACGCCCTAGCAGCGACTGCCGGAACGGGAGAGTAACGATAGATGACGAAGACGAAGCATTATGTCGTGTGGGTCGGCCGCCAGCCCGGGGTATACGCCAGCTGGGCGGAATGCCAGAAGCAGATCAATCAGTTCGACGAGGCGAAATATAAATCGTACGAATCCAGGGCCGCCGCGGAGCAAGCGTATCGCGAAGGCTGGAAGAAGCATTGGGGCAACGGAAAATCTTCCGGGGCGAAAAAGGCTCCGGCCGCCGCGCCCGGCAAGATCGATTACGACAGCATCTCCGTGGACGTGGGGACGCAGGGCAATCCGGGACCGGTCGAGTACAAGGGCGTCGATACGCGGACGGGCGAAGTGATTTTCTCGGTCGGACCGGTCAAGAAAGGGACGAACAACCTGGGCGAGTTTCTCGCCATCGTTCACGCGCTGGCCCATCTGAAGAAAATGGGCAGCTCCAAAACGGTGTACAGCGATTCCGTCAACGCGCTCAAATGGGTGAAGCAGAAGGAAGTGTCGTCCACGCTCGTCCGCGACGAATCGACGCGGGAAATCTGGGATCTGACCGACAGGGCTGTCCGCTGGCTGAAAACGAACGACTACCCCAACAAAGTGCTGAAGTGGCAGACGAAGGAATGGGGAGAGATTAAGGCCGACTACGGACGGAAATAGGATAGAAAATCACGAATAGCAGATATGGATAGCGCCCTTCACTGGGGCGCTATTTGCGTTGAATGCGCCGACAACAAACGGTTCGCCGGGAGTCGGAAGGAGAAGCGAACGGTTTTTACAAACCCAATCATCGCGCTTAATCTCTCGGAAATAGACCGGCCCTATAGTGAATGTGGGCAGAACACAACAAGAATATAGAGACACCCCACAAAACACCACATAGGAGGAAAAGGGAATCATGAGAAGCGGACTGAGAAGCAAATTGTCTGGCGGACTTGTTCTTGTGTTGCTCGCCGGGTTGATGGCGGCTTGCGGAGGTGCGAACGATAAAGGGAACGACAACGCTGCCGGAGCTCCGGAATTGTCGCTGAGCGAGATCGAGGCCAAGGCGAAGGAGGAAGGCGCCATCGTCAGCGTCGGCATGCCGGATTCGTGGGCGAACTGGAAGGACACGTGGGCGGACATGCAGTCGAAGTACGGACTGTCCCACACCGACACCGATATGTCCAGCGCCGAAGAGATCGCCAAGTTCGAGGCGGAGAAGGACAAGCCTACGGCCGACATCGGCGACGTGGGCATCGCGTTCGGCCCGGTAGCCATCGAGAAGGGCGTCACCCAGCCCTACAAAACCTCCTACTGGGACGAGATTCCCGATTGGGCGAAGGACGAGGACGGTCACTGGCTGCTCGGCTACCAGGGCACGATTGCATTCCTGACGAACAAGAAGCTGGTCGCCAACCCGCCGAAGAGCTGGGAAGATTTGAAGAACGGCAATTATAAAATCGTAACGGGCGACGTCACGAAGGCGGCGCAGGCGCAGATGGCGCTGCTCGCCGCTTCCATCGCGTTCGGCGGGGACGAGTCGAACATCGAGCCGGGGCTGGCCTTCTTCGAGGACCTGGCCAGAAACGGGCGCCTCTCCAACGTGGATGCGACTCTGGCCAACATCGAGAAGGGCGAAGTCGAAGTGACGCTGCTGTGGGACTTCAATGCGCTGAACTATCGCGATCAGCTCGGCAAGGATCAATACGATGTCGCCATTCCGAAGGAAGGCAGCGTCGTGAGCGGCTACGCGACAATCATCAACAAGTACGCTCCGCATCCGAACGCGGCCAAGCTGACGAGGGAATATATTTTGAGCGATGCGGGGCAGATCAATCTGGCCAAGGGCTACGCCCGTCCGATTCGCGACAGCGTTAAGCTGCCGGACGACGTCGCGGCGAAGCTGCTGCCGAAGGAAGAGTATACAAGCGCGAAGCCGGTCGGCGACTACAAGGTGTGGGAGCAGACGTCCAAGGACATTCCGCTGCAATGGCAGGATCGCGTTCTTGTCCACATGAACTAGCTGGACCCGTTTTGACGGCGGATGCCTGCCCTGCGCGGGCGCCCGCCGTATTCCGTCTCGGGAGAGTGGAAGGCATGAAGCAAAGAAACCGCTGGATGCTGCTCGGTCTCGTTCCTTTCGTCGTCATGGTGCTGGCATTCCAGCTGGCGCCGATCGCGTCCATGCTCGCGGGAAGCGTGCGAGGACCCGGAGGATCGGGGATTACGTTCGGGCATTACGTGAAAATATTCGAAAGCGCGTATTACTTGAAGGCGATCAAGAACAGCCTGCTGATCTCGTTCTATTCCAGCTTGATCGGCATTGTCGTCGGACTGGCGTGCGCGTACTCGATTACGCGGTTCACGCCGAAGATCAGGGACAGGCTGCTGATGCTGTCCAACATGACCTCGAATTTCGCAGGCGTACCGCTCGCCTTCGCTTATATTATTTTGCTCGGCAACAACGGCATCTTTACGCTGCTGTTCAAGGAATGGGGCTGGGATGTATTCGCCGGCTTTAATCTGTACAGCTGGACGGGGCTCGTGCTCGTCTACGTGTATTTCCAGGTGCCGCTGGCCCTGCTGCTGCTCTACCCTTCCTTCTACGGCATCCGCGACCAGTGGAAGGAAGCGGCGATGCTGCTCGGCGCCAGGCCGTGGCAGTTCTGGCGCACCGTCGGCCTGCCGATGCTGACGCCGGCGATCTTCGGCACGCTCGGCATTCTGTTCGCCAACGCGATGGGCGCCTATGCGACGGCGTACGCGCTGGTCGGCGGCAATTACAACCTGCTGGCGATCCGCATCGGCTCGCTCGTGACGGGGGACGTCGCCAACCAGCCGGAACTGGGCAGCGCGCTCGCCGTTCTGCTGGCCGTATCGACGATCGCGGCCGTCATTCTGAACCACTGGATGTCCAAGCGCTCCCAGCGGTTTACCGCCGCGCACGCCTCATCCGGCCGAGCGTCCGGACAACGCCGGGCTAGCCGCGCGAAGCCGTGGCGCGCCGTCAAGAAGGAGGCCGGAGCATGATCAAGTCGAGAGCGGGCTGGTCCCACCGGGCCTTGATGCTGCTGCTCATGGTCTACTTGCTGCTGCCGCTGGCGGCGACGCTCCTGTACGGCTTCGCCAAGCAGTGGCAGACGACGGTGATGCCCGAGAGCTGGACGCTCGAATGGTTCGGCGAGATGTTCCGGGATTTGCGGTTTCTGGAGGCGCTGTGGACGTCTCTCTATCTGTGCGCGATCAGCGTCGCGCTCAGCCTTGCGGTAATGCTGCCCGCAGTGTTCGTCATCACCGTCTACCTGCCGAAGTGGGAGACGTTCATGAAGGGCATCGTCGTCCTGCCGTACGCCGTCCCGGGAGTCGTCGCCGCGGTCGGACTGATCCGCGCGTATTCGGGCGGACCGATCGATATCGCCGGCACGGCTTACATTTTGATCGGCGCCTACTTCATCGTCGTTCTTCCTTATATGTACCAGGGTATCCGCAACAGCCTGATCACCGTATCCGCCGTCGAGCTGCTTCATTCCGCGGAGCTGCTCGGAGCGTCCCGCAAGCGGGCGTTCGTTACCGTCATCCTGCCGAACATCTGGCCCGGCGTCATCATTTCCACGCTGCTGAGCTTCTCGGTCCTGTTCGGGGAATTCGTGCTGACGAACATGCTGGTCGGCGGACATATTCAGACGATTCAAGTGTATCTGTACCGGCGCGTCGGGGAGAGCGGACATCTGGCGAGCGCGATCGCCATTACGTATTTCCTGTTTATTCTCGCGCTGTCGACCGTCTTGATGAAGCTGGGCAAAAAAATGAACGGGGTGGCGGAAAAATGAGCGCGTCTTACTTGGAGCTGAGAGGAATTCGCAAAATGTTCGGAGATTCGACGGTGTTGAACGATGTCGACCTGTCGATTAACGAAGGGGAACTCGTGACGCTGCTGGGGCCGTCGGGCTGCGGCAAAAGCACGCTGCTGCGCTGCATCGCCGGCTTGACCGAGCCGGACGGCGGCAGCATCATGCTGGGACCGACCAACATCGGCGAGCTTCCGCCGCGCAGGCGCGAGGTCGGTATGGTCTTTCAATCGTACGCGCTGTTTCCGAATCTGACCGTCTACGAGAACATCGAGTACGGGCTGAAAATGCGGGGAGCGGACAAGAAGGAGCGGCAGAGCCGGTGCGAGGAGCTGCTAGCGCTCGTCGATCTGGAGAACAAGAAGGATGCCTATCCGCAGCAGCTCTCGGGTGGACAGCAGCAGCGGGTCGCGCTGGCGAGATCGCTCGCCGTGCAGCCGAAGGTGCTGCTGCTGGACGAGCCGCTAAGCGCGCTGGATGCGAAAATCCGCAAAAGCCTGAGAACGGAAATCCGCGACATCCAGAGGCGGCTGAAGATGACGACGATCTTCGTCACCCACGACCAGGAGGAAGCGCTGACGGTGTCCGACCGCATCTGCATCATGAACAACGGGAACATCGTCCAGGACGGCTCTCCCGAAGAGCTGTATGCGAAGCCGCGCACCGAGTTCGTGGCGCGCTTCATGGGCAGCTACAACGTGCTTTCCCGCGAGGAGGCCGGCCGGCTGTTCGGCGTCGCGGTCGGCTCCGCGGCCAGCTACGCGCTCCGGCCGGAATCGGTCAGGCTGCTTCCCGCATCGGCCGGCGAAGCGCGCCGCGACCGGCGCGTCGCCGACGGCACGATCGAGTCGATCAGCGTGCTCGGCAACATCGTTCGCTATTCCGTCGTGTCCTCCGGCGTCAAGCTCACCGTCGACGCGCTTAACGACGGACAGTCCCATCGCGGAGAAGAAGGCGCGGCGGTTGCTCTGGAGCTCGATTCCTCCCAACTGCTGGCCTTGGAGAAGGAAGGGGCGTAGCCGGCATGTCGGTATCGTCGGAACAGCGGAAACGAATCATCATGGAGCGGCTTCGGCTGGACGGCCAGGTCAAGGTGCCCGATCTGGCGCTGCGCTGCGCGGTGTCGGAGGAAACCGTGCGCAGGGACTTGATGCTGCTGGAGCGGGAAGGCCAGGCGCGGCGGGTGTACGGCGGAGCGGTGCTGACGAAGCCGGCGGGCTTCGAGCCTCCGTACTTGCATCGGCAGAAGGTCAAGGCCGAGGAGAAGGCCCGAATCGGGACGAGGGCGGCCGAGCTGATCGCGTCGGGAGACACGATCGTCATCGACGTCGGGACGACGACGCTGGAGATGGCCAAGGCGATCAAGGACAAGGAGCGGCTTACCGTGCTGACAAATTCCATCGCTGTGGCGTATCACCTGATGGAGTCGTTGAACGAAGGGCGCTTCTCCGGCAAGATCATCGTAATCGGCGGGCAGTTGAATCCCGAGCAGCAATCGCTGACGGGAGCTTCGGGAGAGCGGGAGCTGGCGCAATTCCGCGTGGATAAGGCGTTCATCTCCATCGGCGGCATCTCGATGGAGCGCGGCATCAGCGATTACGATCTGGACGAGACGATGCGGTCGCGGCGAATGGTCGAGTCGGCAGCCCAGACGATCGTGCTGACGGACGACTCGAAGTTCGGCAAGGAGGCTTTCGTCGAGATTGCGCCCATTCGCGACGTCGACGCGATCGTCTGCAACGGGGCTCCTCCGAAGGAATGGCTGCCGACCCTTAAGCAGCATCGCATTCAATGGATCGAGGCGAAGGGATAGGCGGGAAGAGACAGCGGTACGGCAAAATCCCCCGGCCGGGCGGAGCAGACGATCAGGTCTGGCCGCTCGATTCGGGGGATTCGCGTTCTGCCGGGCTCTCTCCTGCCCGAAGGATCAACTCTTCGGATTCACCTTATAAACGACGAGAATGGCGCTTCGTTGTTCGCTGACGTTGTTCAAATTCGGTTTGCTGATCGAGCTGTAGCAGATGTTGATCACTTGCTCGTCCTCAAGCTCGGCGAGAAATTCGTTGACTCTCTTCTCGGCCAGGGAGCTGTCGCTATCCAGGAATTCTTTGACTCTGATCACGGGAAATCCCCTTTCCGGCGCTTCGCCCGACATCAAGACACGCATTCCGCCGACTTGCCCCGGAATGCCTGTACAGCTCCACCGTATCATTGACGCAATCGGGTGTCAAATCACGTCCGCCGCGCGTCTTAACGGCGATCCTGCCCGATGCGCGGGAACGTGTTCCGTTCCCAGAATACGCCGTTCGAATAGCCTTGGATCGAGGCGTCCCGCTCGGCCATCCGCAACCTTTTCTCTGCCAGGCAGCAGTATGTCTCGTCGATCTCGACGGAGACGTACCGCCGGTTCAGCTTCTTGGCGACGACGGCTGTCGTGCCCGCCCCGCCGAACGGGTCGAATACGACATCGTGCTCGTCGGAGCTGGCGAGAATGATTTTGGCCAGCAGCTTCTCCGGCTTCTGCGTCGGATGGTCCGTATTCTCGGGCATCGACCAGAAGGGAACCGTCAGATCGGTCCATAGGTTGGACGGATGCGTCAGGCGATACTTGCCGTCCGAGGCTTCGTTCCAATCCTTCGGCGCGCCCTGGGCCGTCCGGTACGGGGCGATCACTTTGCGCTTGAGCTTGACGCGGTCGACGTAAAACTTGTAATCCGCCGATTTCGTGCAATGCCAAATATCTTCCGAGGCGTTCTTCCAGTTGGAGAGCGCGCCGCGGCCTTTTTCCCGTTCCCACGTAATTCGATTAATGACGTTTAAGTAGTTCGAGGCGACTTCGAAGATCGAATGGCTCGAACGCCAATCGCCGCACACGTATACGGTCGCGTCGGGCTTCAGAATGCGCATGAGCTTGGCGAACCAGCCGTCCAGCCATTCGGCGTATTCCCGATGGTTCATGCGGTTGAAGGTTTTGCCGTTGAAATTTTTCGTCAGGTTGTACGGAGGGTCGATGAACAGCAAATCGACGAAAGCGTCCGGCAAGTAATCGATCGCTTCGAACAGATTCTGGCAGATCGTTCGATCCAGCAGCTGTTCCGCCTTCGTCGGCGCGTCTAGCGAAATGAGCCTGGAACGGTATTCCGTTCTCTCGGCCTCGCTGAGCGTGATCGTTTTATTGCGCTTCGCCCGTTCTCTTTCGCCGTCGGACAAGGAGCAGCACCGCCTAATCGGATGGTAATCTTTGTTCCCCTATCATATAAGATACGGAAGCGGGTTATCAACAGGGCCCGTTTATTTTTCGGGAAGGAATGAACCATTTCGACAGGAATTGCGTCTATAAAATAGGGAAGGCTTCTTAATAGAGAGGAAGATTAAGATGAATACATCGAACGGAACAAAAAGAACGAAAGCGATGCTGGCATTGGCCGTCGCCGCGGCGATCGCGGTTGCTCCCCTGCTCCCGTCCGGAGATGCGGCAAGCGCGGCGGCAAGCCGGTACAAGATCATCGAGCAGGCGATCGACGCGAACGGCACGTCGGTCACTCTGCCGGCGATCAATACGGGCAGCACGACGTACGTCGCTCTGCGCGGCTTGAACAACGAGCTCGGCTTGAATACGCGTTGGGACAAGGCAAGCAATACGGTGACCGTGACCGGCCGGGACCGGGAACTCGTGCTCAATCTGGGCGACGGCGGCGCGACGCTGAACGGCCAGAGCATTTACGGCCTGCCGTCCATCGTGCAGAGCAACACGACGTACGTGCCGTTCCGCTTCCTGCTTGAGCGCATGGGCTACGGCGTCTCGTACGATCCCGCGACGAAGGCGATCGGAATCGAGATGATTCAGGAGAACGCGCTGAAAATCGAGACGGAGGCGATCAAGGAAGACGGGAAGCGCAAGTCGATCGCCGTGCATTATCCGCGGATAACGGGCTACGTCAACGAGGAAGTGCAGAAGAAAATCAACGAGACATTGAAGAAGGACGCCGAGCTGAACGTCGATCTTGCGCGTCAGTCGCTTGACGGCGCTCTCGGAGAGGGGAGCGAGTCCTACGAGGTTTCCTTCGAAGGGACGTATACGGTCACGTACAACGAGCAGGACAAGCTGAGCCTGTACGTGGACTATCACATCTATACGGGCGGAGCTCACGGCACGACCGCGCGCGTGACGTACACGTTCGATCTGAAGACGGGCAAACAGCTGACCTTGACGGACGTCACTGGAGGCAATACGAAGTACGTCTCGATTATTAACGGCCACATTCAGAACCAGATCAAGGCGCGCGGCATCGGCCTGCTGAATCCGTTCAGAACGATCGAGCCGGACCGCGACTTCTTTCTGAAGCACAACGGCGTAGTCGTCTACTTCACCCAGTACGAATATACGCCTTACGCGGCGGGCATGCCGGAGTTCGAAGTTCCGTTTTCCGCGTTCGAATAACCGGGAGTTAATCCTCCGATAACATTCGCGGGTATAATGAATGGGATAACGATTAAAGGGAGCAAGCGCATGTCCGGTTCACCGCTGGTTGATATCGCCTATGAGAAAATACGCCACAATCTGCTGAACGCGGATTACGCTCCCGGGGTGCTGCTGTCCGAGAGCGAGCTGGCGGCGCAATTGAATATGAGCCGGACGCCCGTGCGCGACGCCATTCGGCTGCTGGAGAAAGAAGGCTTCGTGCAGACGCTGTCCAAGCGCGGAATCCGCGTGAACGCGATCGAAGTTCAGGAGCTGTTCGACATTTTCGACCTGTTGAACGCCCTGTACCTGTATGCGCTGGACGTCGTCGAGCAGTATCACGACGAGATCGACCTGCTCAAGATGAGAACGTATTTGGACAGGCTGATTGAGGCGAGCGATCGTAAGCGTTACCGCGAATATTACGAGAACGGGCTGCTGTTCATGCGAACGCTGCTGGAGGCGACCCACAACCGGCACATTCTGCAAACGTTCGACGCTTACAAGGACAAAGTATTGTTTTTCGTCGTCGCTCATCGTTCTTACAAGAGGCCGAACCGGCCGTACACGGGAAGAGCGGTCTATTCGGAGATGTATCGATGCTTGACGGACGGGGACGTTCGCGGGGCGCGAACGACGCTTCGAAACTCCAAGTGGCATGTGCGGGATGAACTGCTAAGAGGCAGCGGAGATTATTAACGGGATTGTTAACGGGATGACAAAGAGCCATGCGCGCCATGAAGACGAACGGTCTTCGCGGCAGGCATGGCTCTTGTTTATCGTTCACGATTACTGAATGATCTCCGGCTCCGGAATGGCGGCGCCGCGAGTGTCCACGGTTACCTTCTTCATGACCTGAGGCGTCTTCGGGCGATCGCTGGCGCCTCTGGGCGTATTCACGATCTCCTGAGCGACTTCGATGCCTTCGATCACTTTGCCGAAGGACGCGTACGCTCCGTCCAGATGGGGAGAATCGGCAACCATGATGAAAAACTGGGAGCCGGCGCTGTTCGGATTTTGCGCGCGGGCCATCGAGAGAACGCCGGTCGTATGCTTCAAGTCGTTCTGGAAGCCGTTCTGCGTGAATTCTCCTTCGATCGAATATCCGGGACCGCCCATGCCCGTTCCGTCCGGGTCTCCGCCCTGAATCATGAAGCCGGGAATGACGCGGTGGAAGATCGTTCCGTCGTAGAAACCTTTGTTCACGAGAGAAATAAAGTTGTTCACCGTGTTCGGCGCGATTTTCGGATAGAGCTCGACTTTGATCGTTTTGCCGCTATCCATCTCGATCGTGACGATCGGATTGTCGCCGGATGTGTCTGGTCCGCCCAATGTGGAATCCTCCTTTTGTTTGCCTCCGCATCCCGTTGCGATCAACAGAAGCGCGAATAACGCAATTAGAGATACGGACAATCGTCGACTTGTGGATTTCAAATTCATGTCCTCCTTGTCCAACTATATCCATTCGTATCATATCATCTGCGCGGACAGGAATCCACTGTCCTCCGGCGGCGATAAGGGGTAGAATAGATAAAGAGGAAGCATATGTATAGGATGACATAGGATCGATCGGGACGACCGGATCCCGACGGTTCGTTGGAACGGCGCCAGCCGTTTACGCTTGGTCGGAGGACAAAACAACATGAAATCTATTTTTCGGGTGCTGGGCAAATACCGGGCAGCCGCGTTTATGGCGATTGCTCTGATGCTGGTCGAGCTTGCGGTCGAACTGGTCCAGCCGCTGCTGATCTCGAAAATCATCGACGACGGCATCGGTCCGCGCGACGCGCAAGTCGTCATCTGGTGGGGAGCGGTGCTGGTCGGAGGGACGCTGCTGGCGTTCGGCGCCGGAATCTTAAGCTCGTTCTACGCGGCGCACGTGAGCCAGAGCTTGGGCTACGACATCCGCGAGAAGCTGTACGGCAAAGTGCAAGCGTTCTCTTACGCGGTGTTTAACCGCTTCGCTCCTTCTTCGCTCATTACCCGGCTGACGAACGACGTGACGCAAGTGCAGGATACGGTATTCATGGGGCTCAGATTCATGCTTCGCGTTCCGCTCGTCGTCATCGGCAGCATGATCATGGCGCTGGTCGTGCATCGGGAGCTTGGGTTTCTGCTGCTGCTGACCGTGCCGATTCTCGTTCTGTTTATTTTATGGATGGTGAAAAAGGCCGCCGAGCTGTTCGGCAGAGTCCAGCAGCGCCTCGATGCCGTCAACGGCGTCATGCAGGAGAATTTGACGGGCATGCGGCTCATTCGCGTGTTCGTGCGAGGGGACAGGGAGGCCGAGCGCTTCGCCAAACATAGCGGCGAGCTGATGCAGAGCTCGACGTCGGCGCAGCGGCTGACCGAGATCACCCAGCCGTTCATCGTTCTGATCATGAACGCGGGCATCATCGCAGTGCTCTGGTTCGGGCACCTGGACATTCAAGCCGGGAGCGCCACGACCGGGGAAGTGGTCGCGATCGTGAACTATTCGCTGCGGACGGCGGGAGCGCTGTCGGCTCTGTCGATGCTGGTGTCCGCATTCTCGAGGGCGCGGGCTTCGGCCGGACGCATCGAAGAGACGCTGCTTACGGAGGACGGGGGAACGGACGATGCGGCAAGGAGCTTGTCTCCTCGCGGGAGAAAGCCCGGCCCCGGAGCCGGGAGCGTCGAATTCGATCGAGTGGCCTTCCGGTACCCGGATTCGGAGTCTTACGCTCTGGAGGATGTTACGTTCCGGGCCGAAGCCGGCCATACGATAGCGATTCTCGGCGCGACCGGAGCGGGCAAGTCTTCGCTGGTGCAGCTGATTCTCAGGCTGTACGAGGAGGATCGGGGCACGATTCGCATCGGAGGCAGGAACGCCCGCGAATGGGATGTGCGCCAGCTGCGCGATTCGATCGGTTACGTGCCGCAGGAGGTTGTGCTGTTCACCGGCTCCATTCGCGACAATATCGCTTGGGGCGCCCCGGCGGCGAGCGACGAGGAGATCGCGGAAGCGGCCAAGCGGGCGCAGATTCACGAGACGATCGCCGGACTGCCGCAAGGCTACGATACGATGCTCGGCCAACGCGGCGTCAATCTGTCCGGCGGCCAGAAGCAGCGCATCTCGATCGCCCGGGCGCTCGTGCGCAAGCCGTCAATCCTGATATTGGACGACAGCACGAGCGCGCTGGACGTGCGCACGGAAGCTGCATTGCTGGAGGCGCTGGCCGGCATGGCCTGCACGACGTTCCTGATCACGCAGAAGATCAGCTCCGCCGTGAACGCCGATCTGATCCTGCTGCTGGACGACGGCCGGCTGATCGCCCAGGGCAGTCACAGCCGACTGCTGTCCGGCAACTCTTTGTACCGCCGCATCTACGAATCGCAATACGGGGAGGAGGAGTCCCATGTGGAAAGCGCTAAGTGATCCTCTTCAGTATCCGAAGTCGCAGGCGTTGGCCGAGCGGACGGCGGCGCAGGACGCCAAGCATCCGAAGCGCAAGGCGAAAAACTGGCAGGCGACGTTAAAACGAATATGGGGCTACCTGGCTCGCCGCAAAGGGATGCTGAGCCTTGTGCTGTTCATGGTGCTGATCAGCTCAGGCTTGTCGCTGCTCGGCCCCTATATGATCGGCGTGGCCATCGACCGCTACTTGGAAGGAAGCGGCGGAACTCCGTGGCTGCTGTTCCTTGCGGCGCTTGCCGCGGTATATATCCTCGGCTCCGTCGCCGGGTGGCTTCAGAACGTGTGGATGATCGCGATCGCTCAGGAAACGGTGTATCGGATGCGGCTGGATCTGTTCAAGCATCTGCATCGGCTGCCGATTCCGTTCTTCGCCAAGCGGCAGCGCGGAGAGCTGATGAGCCGGATGACCAACGACATGGACAACGTCAGTTCGACGCTGAACAGCTCGGCGATCCAGATTTTTTCCAGCGCGCTCATTCTCGTCGGAACCGTCGTCGTGATGCTTATTCTGAGTCCTTTGCTTACGCTGCTTACCTTTCTCGTCGTGCCGTTGATGTCGGCAGGCATGAAATGGATCACGAACAGAACGGGTGTCCTGTTCAAAGAACGGCAGCGTAATCTGGGAGATCTGAACGGTTACATCGAAGAGACGCTGTCCGGTCAGCGCATCGTCAAAGCCTTTTCCCAGGAAGGGACGGTTATCGAGGAATTCGGGCGGCGGAACGACCGGATCAAGCAGTCCGGCTTCTGGGCGCAGACGATTTCCGGGTTCATTCCGAAGCTGATGAACGGCTTGAACAACTTGAGCTATGCCGTTATCGTCGGAGTGGGAGGATTGCTGGCGATCCGCGGAGCGATTACGATCGGCGTGATCGTCGTGTTCGTCGAGTACGCCCGGCAATTCACCCGTCCGCTTAACGATCTGGCCAACCAGTGGAATACGCTGCTCTCGGCGATCGCGGGAGCGGAGCGCGTATTCGAGGTTTTGGACGAGGAAGAGGAGGCGAAGGACGAGGGGGATGCCCGTCCGATTGAAGCGGTGCGCGGCGCGGTAGCGTTCGCCGACGTCTGTTTCTCTTACGATCCCGGGGAGCCGACGCTGAAGGGAATCAGCTTCGAGGCAAAGCCGGGAGAGACGATCGCGATCATCGGACCGACCGGCGCGGGCAAAACGTCGCTTATCCAACTGCTCTCTCGGTTCTACGAAGCCGATTCGGGAACGATAACGGTGGACGGCCGCGATATTCGATCGATTCGGCGGGAGAGCCTCCGGTCTCATATGGCCTTCGTGCTGCAGGATTCGTTTCTGTTCGAAGGAACGATCCGCGACAATATCCGCTACGGCAAGCCCGAAGCGACCGACGAGGAGGTGGAACGGGCTGCCAAGCTGGCGAACGCCCATTCCTTCATCGCGCGTCTGCCCGGCGGCTACGGGAAAGTGCTGCACGGCGACGGCGGCGGGATCAGCCAAGGCCAGAAGCAGCTGCTTGCGATCGCCAGGGCGATTCTGGCCGACCCCGCCATTCTCGTGCTGGACGAGGCGACGAGCAGCATCGACACGGTCACGGAGATTAAAATTCAGGAAGGCTTGCAGCGGTTGATGGAAGGCAGGACGAGCTTCGTCATCGCCCACCGGCTGAACACGATCCGCCGCGCGGATCAGATTCTCGTGCTGAAGGACGGCAGGCTGCTGGAGCGGGGCTCTCACGAAGAACTGCTGGCCCAGCCGGGACTGTACAGCGAAATGATTCGCGGGCACGTACAACTTGCGTAAGAGGAGGGGAAGACGATGGAATTTTCCGCGGAAGACGTCGCGGCCTGGATGTTCGGCGAGCTCCGAAATGCCGGAGTGCTGTACCAGGCCGCGGCGATCGAGCATATTAAAGCCCATTTCGGGGAGCGGTTCGTCTACGTCAACGAGAACGGAAACGCTTCGATCGACAAGGAGGTCAAGAAGGTGTTCAAGAAGCTTCACGGCGGCAAGGCCGCATGGGATAGGGATGCGTTCTACTGGGGCTGGACTTCGGCGATCAAAGCTTGAGTCAGGCGAGCTTCTTGACGATTAATACCGGCGTGGAAGTTTCGATCCGGTCGTACAGCCAGCGGACTTCCTTGTTATGCATGCGGATGCAGCCGGCGGATACGTATTTGCCGATCGATTTCTCGTCGTTGTTGCCGTGAATTCCGTAAGCGTACGAGGTTTTGCCGTTAATGGTGACCTTCAGGCCGAGCCATCGGTCTCCAAGCGGGTTTTTGGGATCGCCTCCTTTAATATTCTCTTTGTAATAGGGACGGTTTTTGATTTTCTCGCGAATCGTGAACAAGCCTTCCGGCGTATAGGAAGGCTTCTTTCCCGTTGCGACGGAAAACGACTTGACCAGCTTGCCCTTCTCGAAGAAATGCAGTTTGTTCGTCGATTTGTCGATGAGGATGAATTGTTCGTATTTCGCGTATTTCTTCGCCAGTTGTACTGATTGCGCCTGGGCCGAAGCGACGGCCGGAACGAGCAGCAGGACGGACAGGAACAGCAGGACGCGCCACCACAAAGCAGTCTTCATGCGTATCGGCCTCCCGAGATGATCTGTCTACTCTATATATGCGGCAGCTCGGGAAAAATGGTTTTTTTCTCGGTTTTTAGGGCGTGTGTGCAACCTCCGAGGACAGCAGATATTGCCGAATTTTCGTTCCATGCAAGGAACTTTTGTGAAGGCGTACCGGAGGTGCGTCAAGCAAAAGTGACGAAGCAGGGGAGGTGATAGATGCCTCTGGGCGGGTTTGCATACACGCCCTAGGCGGGAATAGGACAATTTGCGGGGGCATACACATGGACTGTCGAGAGGAGGACGGCAGATGGCGTGCACGAATTTTGGAACGGCTAACGCTTATAACGTATTTCTGCTGGGAGATCACACGCAGAGGAATTCGCAGGCGGGAGGGCTTGTCGCCGTTGGAGGCAACGCCACCTACACGGATTATTCGGTCAGCGCCGGGCTTCCGGTATCGCCGACGTTGTCGGGGCTTGTCGTGGCCGGCAATGTCAATATCGTAAGGGGAACGAACACGGGCAATACGGTCATCGGTTTCTCTTCGGTCGTAACGGCTTATTCCATGAACAATCTGAACGGTGTCGGTGGTCAGCCGCTGCGGGACAATCCGCTGGACTTTGCAGCGATCGGAACGACGCTGCAATGCTCGTCCCAGGCATGGGCGACGCTGCCCGCGAACGGCACGGTGACCAATGACTTCGGGACGCTCCAATTCAGGGGCAGCGATCCGACGCTGAACGTATTCACCTTCGACGGCAGCAACGTGGCCGGGAGCGGCGTATCGTTGGCCAGCGCCAACGGGATCAACTTTGCGATTCCCGCCGGATCGTTCGTTCTCGCCAACATTTTGGGGAACAACGTCGGGTTCGGAAGCTATAGCATTACGTTCAGCAGCGATCCGGGACCGTCTCCGGGAAGCCGGATTCTGTGGAACGTTCCGCAAGCGACTGCGTTTTTCCACCGCAGCCTGAATATCGTCGGGTCGGTGCTGGCTCCGTTCGCTGCGATTACGGCTAACGGGTCGGGCCAGATCAACGGCCAGTTGATCGCTTTCTCATATGACGGCAACACGAACAGCTTTCAGGAAGTATTCGTTCCGTACGGGGGCTGTCTGCCGGAAGTGTGCAATGCGGCCAATCTGACGATTACGAAGACGGTTAACGGCGCAAGCACCTTCACCGGAGTGCCGGGGACGCCGATTACGTTCATCGTGACGGTGACGAATTCCGGAGGAGCGGCGTTGACGAACGTCGTCATTAACGACGAGCAGCTCGGAATCATGCAGACGGTGCCGACGATCGAACCGGGGCAGCAATATTCCTTCACCGTCGATTCCGTCGTGCGGGACGGCAAAGCGGGCACGAGCTACTCCAACGCGTCGACGGCCTCCAGCGACCAGACCGCAGTCGAAGAAGCTTCGAGCACGGTCGTGATCGGAGCGCTGCCGTTTAATGTAAGCCTGGTCAAGACGCCGGACAAAATGTCCGCGACGACCGGCGAAGAAGTCACTTATACGTTCACGCTCATTAACAACGGCAACACCGATCTGCAGGACGCCGTTCTGACCGACCCGGTCCTGGGCATACAAGTGCCGCTCGGCACGGTGTTCGACGGCGAGCTGTATACGGCGACGTTCCGTATTCCGAGGGAAGCCGCTCCGGGAACGGAGTTTACCAATGTCGCCCGGCTGGAAGCGGCCAACATTCCCGCTCCGGGGTTCGTCACCGCCACGGCGGTCGTATCCGTAGAGGCCGCTCCGGGAGTCACGCTGACCAAATCCGCAGAACCTGAGGAAGTGTTTCCCGGCGATACGATTCGCTATTCGATCGGCGTGACGAACGATTCGGCGCTTAGCTCCCGGATCGACTTGAGGGTGAGCGACGAGGTTCTCGGTCTGGATAAGACGATCGCGGTGCTTCCGCCAAGCTCGTTCGTCTCCTACAATCCCGAAGTCACCGTTCCTGCGAACGCTGCCGCCGGCTCGAAGATCGTCAACACGGCCGTCCTGTTCGGGGGCAACGGCACGCAGGAGGCGACGGCCGAAGTTATCGTCGCCGCTCGGCCGGGACTGCTTCTGCTGAAGGATTCCGACCGCGATTTCGCCAATCCGGGCGATATCGTCCAATACATTTTGACGCTGATCAACACGGGGAACACGATTCTCTCCGGCTTGCAGCTTACCGATTCTTTAACGGGATTGAACGAGACGGTGCCTCCGATCGCCATCGGCGGCCGTACGCAGATTGCGACTTCGTACACGATACCCGCGAGCACGCCGGGAGGAACGCAGATCGTAAATACCGTCGTCGCCCAAGGCGGAGGAATCGGACCGCAGATGGCTTCCTCCGTATTGATCGTCAGCCAGGTCCCGCTGCCGCCCATTCCGCCGGAGCCGCCCATTCCGCCGGAGCCGCCCATTCCGCCAGAACCGCCCATTCCGCCGGCCGTTCAACCCCGGCTCGAAGTGACGGGAACCGCCGACCGGCCGATCGTGTTCCCTGAGGAGTCGGTTTTGTTTACCGGCTTTGTCACGAATCCGACGGGCATCACGGTGAGGAACATCGTTCTGGAATCGCCGCTGTTTCAGTATATCGGTCTGGGAGAGCAGCTGCTTCCGGGCCAGACGATGGAGCTGCAGGCATCGTTTCCGGTTGCTCCACAGACGCCGCCGGGTACGATTATTACCGCTTCGCTCAGCGCGACCAGCGCGCGCACGTTCCCGGCGGAAGCCAGCGTCTCCGTCGTCGTCGGCGCGCTGCCCCGGGCGGAGATCGATCTGACCGTGGATAAGCCGGAAGTGCTGCAGAATGAAGTCGTCACTTTCCAGGGAATTGCAGCCAATACGGGCAACGTCGTTCTGACGAACGTGCGGATTTTCGACGCTCTCAGACTGCGCGACGTGACGGTGCAGAGGTTTCTCGTCGGCGCCACATTGACCGGCAGGGCGAGGCTGACGGTGCACAACCCGCCTGGCAGCATCGTGGAAGACACGGTCATCTTGACCGCGAATGAGCTGGCTTCTCCGTTGTCCGACACGGTTGCGCTTACGGTGTACGGGCTGCTTCTCCACTTGTCGGCGGTTCCGCTTGTCGTAGCGGTAGGCGACGAAGTCGCCGTTGCCTTAACCGTGTCCAATCCTTCCCCGTCTCTCGCGACGGAGATTCGGGTCGGGCAACTGGTTCCCGCCGGCACTGCGTCCGTTGCCGACAGCTTGCGCGTGAACGGCGAGCCGCGGCAGGAGGACCCGGCAGCGGGCGTTGGGCTGGGAAGCCTGGCAACCGGGCAATCGGCCGTCATCACCTATAAACTCACGGTAACGACGGAGCCGCAGGGCGGATCGTTCGACATTCAGGCGGCGGCCGCCTTTTTCTTCCCGGCGACGGCACGCCGGCTTCGCGGAGAATCCCGCTCCAACGCGGTGAAGATTGTCGTGGAGGAAGGGGAGGAATAAGCCGCTTCGGATGTTCTTGACGCATTCTCCGGCATTCGGCTCAGCGGGTGCGAAGCTCGAATATTTCGCAAGCCGCGCGGTCGTGGTAGGCGAGATCGCCGACGCCGGTCTGAATGACGACGGTGCGGGAGTCGAACCGGACGATGACGCCGCCGGAGTCGATAATATGATCGTCCTTGAACACCCGGATGCGGGCCTGTCTCTCCAACGCCTCTTGATAATCTTGATCGGTAATCAAACGAATGTTTAAGGCCACGAGGGACACCTCCTTCCCGAACATCGCGAAGGGGTCGTCCCTATCGCGATGTTCGTGGAATCTATTATACCTCGTATAGGGACTTGGCTACAGGTATCGGGTCTTTGTGGCGGAGATAACGTCCGATATTCTCTTCTCCAGAGCGTAAATCTTGTTCTGCTGGGAGACGATCGTCTTGACGCCCGCGACGAGCGAGGCCAGCGCTTGGCGGGCGCTGCCGGCGTCGTTCTTCTTCAGGGCGTACTTGAAGTTGGCCCATACGGGAGACAGGCCGCTGCGAGTCGAACTTAGACCGCTGCGCAGCGCCTTGATCTGAACCTTAAGCGGATCGATGGCCGCGAGGGAGTCGCGCGCGGCTTTGATTTTGGCGGATGCGGCGGTCTTGGCCGCCTTGTGCGCGGCGTCCTTCTTCTTGATGTCCTCCCGGGCGAGCTGAACGGACAGCTTCATCGCCTGGGCCTGGATGCCGAGGACGCTGCTTAACGTTTTGTTCTTCAAGGATTTGGCCAGCGCAACCTGCTTGTTGAGCGCCGTATAGCCGTCGAATAGCGGCTTGTATCGGGTCTTTGCCTGCTGGACCTCGGCGGCCAGCCGGCCTACTCGGGCGGCGTCGATGTCGCGGATCTGCTTGCGGAGAAGAATGGCGGCCTCCTCGTTGCGGTACTGCAGCGCCTTGATATTGGCTGCCGCGTCTTTATCCGCTTGGAGCTGGGAGCCAAACTCCGCGTATAGCTCCCTCAGCGCGGCTCCGGTCTTGGTGTCCGCGGCGACCGCGGTCTTGTCGAGGGAGGCTTTAAGAGACGACGTCAGTTCGATGGCTGCGGCGGAGGCGCTGAAGGGCAGGGCGACGATCGAGAAAACCAGGAAAGCAATGCATGTGACGCGGCGAAGCGAGCTTGTTGACGGCATGAAAGGTTCCTCCTTGGAATTAAAAAATAGACGCAAAAAGCACCCGCAAGAAGGCTGAACTCAGCCTTGCTTACGGGTGCTTCCGTCGTAAGTGGGGAAAAATATCGTATTGTTCGTCCAATATACCGGACTCCGGCAGGAGTGTCAAGCGCTCCTAAGCGGCCTAATAACGGGCTTTTTCACTCGTTCCGCGCAGCGGTCACCAAGCGTCCGGATCAAAGCCGTCTTCCGGTTCCGCGTGCACCGCCAAGAGCACAACCGCCGTTTCGTCGCCGACATTCGTCACGCGATGGGGCGTGCAGGCCTGCCAACCGAAAGAGTCTCCTTCCTCCAGCATGGCGGAATCTTCTCCTTGTTCGACCAGCACGCGCCCTTTGACGACCAGATGAACCTCTTCTCCCTGATGGGCATGGGGGACTTCGCCGGTCGAAGCGCCTGGAGGAATTTCGACGAGTCTGAGCTTCAGACCTCTCGCAGCGCAGAGGTGCTCCACCTTCAAGTTGTGGCTGCCGCTTGTCGTCGTCTTGCGTTCGTCCTTGCGAACAACGCTCATGCGCTCCTCCTTCTTCATCAGCAGATAAGTCAGAGGAACGCCGAGCGCGTTCGCGATATGGTCGAGAGTGGCGATGGAAGGAGAGGTTTTGTTGGTCTCGACTTGGCTCATAAAGCCTTGGGACAGGCCGGTTTCGGCGCATAGTCGGGCGATCGTGATTTGCTTGCGCTTGCGGATCGTTCGGATCGTGGTGCCAATTGACATTCCAGCCGGATCGATTAAAAATGAACTATAAAAAGGGAGAGTGAACGCGATGATGCCTGCTTATTTTGTTGCCCACGGAGCTCCTTCTCTTGTTTTGGAGGAGCATGATTATACCGATTTTCTGAAAAGTTTCCCGCGAACCCAGCCTAAGCCGAAGGCGATCGTGCTCTTTTCCGCCCATTGGGAGAGCCGGACGCAGACGATCAGCGCGGTTCCGGACGTCTACGAGACGATCTACGATTTCGGAGGCTTTCAGGACGAGCTGTACCGAATCACCTATCCCGCCCGGGGAGATGCCGGATTAAGCGAAGAGATCGGCAAGCTGCTCAAGGAGCGCGGAATCGAAAGCGCCGTCGACGTGGAAAGGGGACTGGACCACGGGGCATGGGCGGTCCTGAAGCTGATGTACCCCGATGCGGACATTCCCGTCGTGGCGCTGTCGGTTAACCGGCTGCTGTCGAACGAGGAGCAGTACCGGATCGGCCAAGCGCTGGCGGAGCTGAGGGAGAAGGACGTGATGATCGTCGGCAGCGGAGGCACCGTCCACAATTTGCGCAGAATCGATTGGAGAGCCGGGGAGCCGGCAGGCTGGGCGACGGAATTCGACGGCTGGCTGGAGGAGAAGCTGCTCGCATGGGATACGGAGTCGCTCTTCCAGTATCGGGCCGTCGCACCCTATGCGGTCGAAGCGGTGCCGACGACCGAGCATTTCATCCCGCTCCTGCTCGCCATGGGCTCCGGAGACCGAACCCGGAACGCCAGCTTGTTGCATCGCAGTTACCAATATGGCACTCTTAGCTTAAGCTGTTGGAAGTTCGAATAAACGCGGCAAGCGAAAGAGGAAGAAAGGGTGTAACGGAGCATGGATTTGATGCTGTCGGGGAAGTCGGTGTTCGTGGCGGCGGCGAGCAAAGGTTTGGGCAAAGCCGTGGCGCTGCAATACGCGAAGGAAGGCGCCAAGGTGACGATCGCGAGCCGGAGCCTGGAACGATTGGTCGAAGCGCGCAACGATATCCGGGAACAGACCGGGGTGGAGGTATCCATGATCGAGATGGACGCGTCCAAGGGCGAGGATATTAGCCACGCGATTCGCACCGCGGCCGCTGCGGCGGACGGCCTGGACGTGCTCGTCACGAACGCGGGCGGTCCGCGAGGAGGCTTCTTCGCGGACATGGAGGACGCCGATTGGGCGCAGGGCTTCGAGCTGAGCCTGCTGAGCACGATCCGCATGATTCGTGAGGCGCTGCCGTTCATGAAGTCGGCGGGCGGGGGACGGATCGTCAATCTGACGTCCATCTCCATCAAGCAGCCTATCGACGGCTTGATTCTGTCGAACGTGTTCCGCGCGGGCGTCAACGCTCTGACGAAGAGCTTGGCGACGGAGCTGGCGAAGGACGGCATTCTGGTCAACACCGTCGCTCCTGGCCGGATCGGCACCGACCGGATCGCCGAGCTCGACGCCAAGAAGGCGGCAAGTCAGGGGCGGACGGTCGAGGAGATTGCGGCAGAGGCCGCCAAGTCGATTCCGCTCGGCCGAACCGGGACTCCGGAAGAGTTCGCGCGGCATGCCGTTTTTTACGGCTCGTTCGCCAACACCTACGTCACCGGACAAGCTTTGCTCGTCGACGGCGGCATGGTCAGGGGACTGTAAGTCTGAATCAGAACAAGGCGGGCTGCTCCGCGATACATTCCTCGGTGTCGTTCTTCACGTTGCCGACAATCGGTGAAACCGGGTAAGCGCGCATCTTGTCCGCCGGATACGGCCGCAGCAGAGACAGGAGCGCGTTCACGTTGCCGTTGCCGCGGTCCAGCCAGAACGCTTCGTCCTCGGGATTCAAGATGACCGGCATTCGATCGTGAATGTCGGCCATCAGGCTGTTCGGGGCGGTCGTAATGATCGTGCAAGTGCTGATCTTGCGCCCGTCCGGAGCCTGCCACGTATCGTACAATCCCGCCATCGAGAACAGAGCGCCGTCCTTCATCGTAATGCGCATCGGCTGCTTGCGGCTGCCGTCGTTTCTCCACTCGTAGAAGCCGTCTGCCGGAATGATCGCCCTTTTTCTCCCCACGAGCGTCTTGAACGAAGCCTTCTCCAGCAGCGTCTCCGCCCTCGCGTTAATCATCTTGCTGCCGATCTTGTCGTCCGAAGCCCACGAAGGGACGAGACCCCAACGAAGCTCCCCGAGCCTGTTCTTCATGCCGTCGTGAATGACCGCCCACACGTCCTGCGCAGGAGCTACGTTATAGCGGGGCATATGGTATCTGGCCATCGGCTGCTCGATCAAATACCGCCGGATCAACTCGTCCATCGTAACCAAGATCGTAAATCGTCCGCACATCTCCGATCCCTCCTTGCAGCTAATCCTACCATAGAACGAATGTTGTTCATAAGATGCGTTTTGGCGAGGTGCGGGCTTGGGAGCGACAGACGTTCGGGTCCGCTTGCAGGAGACGATTCTTCACGCTATAATACTGTTTGAATGTTCATTCAATGGAGGCGTGCGAAAATGACGGATGCGGACAAGAGAGACAGAATCATTGCGGCCGCTTACCAGGTATTGTCCGAGAAAGGCTACGATAAAGCTTCGACCAAGGAGATCGCGTCTACGGCAGGCGTGGCGCAAGGTCTCATCAACTACTATTTTCCGAGCAAGGACTTGCTCTTCTCCGAAGTGTTCCGCCGGGAGACGCGGAAGTATTGCGATGCGTTCCTGCCGTTGATGCCCGCCGATCCGCCGTCGCCGTTGACGCGCGAATCGATTGGAGAGCTGCTCGAAATTCCGAAGAGCCGGGCGACGATGGAACCGGATTGGTTTCGGCTTCGCTACGAGCTGTTCGCCATCGGCCTGCGCAACGAGAACGCCGCGGACACGCTCAAGGAGACGTTGGAAATCAAGCGCCAGAGCATCGCCGACACCATTGAAAAGCTCAGCGGGTTCCCACGGGAACAGTCGGTGACGGTCGCTTCCGTGCTGTATGCCATGATTGAGGGATTGGGGCTGCAGAAAGTCGCGGACCCCGATTTCAAGTACGACGAAGCTTACGGACTGATGGCCGACATGCTGAGCGCGTACTATAACTCTTTAGTTATGAAGGATAGGCCGTAAAGCGGCCTATTCTTTTGAACTAACTTGTTTGCTTATTCAAACAAAATAGATAAGAAAGCGGTGGAGAGAGATGCACGGTTGGCTGGGGAGCTGGGGAAAAGCGCTGCACAGTATGAGATGGTGGGTTGTGACGGCGTGGATCGTATGCGCGCTGCTCGGAGGCATCGCGTTCGGCAAGCTGATGCCTCTGCTGAGCGGCGGAGGATGGGAGGTTCCGGGTTCGCATTCGTACGAGGCCGGCAAGCTGCTCTCCTCGCAATTCGAGGGCCGCTCGGAGAGCGCGCTGACGCTGGTGCTGAAAGATCCGAATCACGCGGTCGGAACTGCGGAATACAACGACAAGCTGCAACGGATCGTCGACGGATTGCTGAAGGAAGAAGGCGTGTCCGGAGTATTCAGCATCCTGAATGCGTCCGAGGGGATCGGGGCAGGATTGACGGGCAAGGACCCGTATCTGAGCATCGCTTTCGTGAACATGGATTTGCCGCTCGATTTTGCCATCAACCGGATTCCTGAGTATCAGAGGCATGTCGGCGAGCAGGCGGAAGCTCTCGGAGCGGAGGCCTATTTGGTCGGTTCCTCCGCGTTCTGGGGAGAAAGCAGCGTAGAAAGCCAGAAAGGGCTCGTGCAGGCGGAGATGATCGTCTTCCCGCTCATCATCCTGATTTTGCTGCTCGTCTTCCGCTCTGTTATGGCGACGATCACTCCGCTGATTGTGACGATCGCCTCGGTGCTCTCGGCGATGGGGATCGTCTATCTGGTCGCACGCGAAACGGAGCTGTCGGTGTTCGTCACCAATTCCGCGATGATGCTCGGCCTTGGCGTCGGCATCGACTATTCGCTGTTCATCGTCAGCCGCTTCAAAGCCGAGCTGGCGGGCGGAAGCGACAGCCGAACCGCCTTGTCGACAACGCTGCGCACGGCCGGACATACGGTGTTCTTCTCGGCGATTACGGTCATCGCCGCGCTGTCGGCGCTGTTCACGGTGCCGCTGTCGGCCATCCGGTCGATCGCTTTCGGCGGCATCGTCGTCGTGTTCGTCGCCGGGCTGGCCAGCTTGACGCTGCTGCCCGCCGTGCTTGCCATTCTCGGGGCGAGAATCAACAAAGGCATCATTCCGTTCCTGCGGCCCAAGGCAAGCGCGCGCGAAAGCGTATGGCGCAGATGGACGAAAGGGATCATGCGGCGTCCGGCGCTGTTCCTCGTTCTGACGTTGGCCGGCCTCGGCGTCCTGGCTTCCCCGGCGCTCGATATGAAGCTCGGCTCGCCGGACGTCCGCATTTTATCGGCGGACACCGCCGTTCGCCAAGGCTTCGAGCTGCTGGAACAGTCGTTCGGGGAGGGGGCTTCCAATCAGATCGGCATCGTGCTGCGTTCCGATCGGGGCGATCTGAGTTCTCCGGAATCGCTCGCCAAGCTCGTCGATCTTCAGAGCGAATTGGCGGCGGAGAAATACGTTACCGGCGTCTCCGCCGTCACTTCTTTCTTTCCGGGCATCGAACCGGCCGTTATGTCCGGTTTGCTGAACGGGGGAGCGCTGCCCGACGACCTCGCCTTCATGGCGAACAGGTACATGAGCGCGGACCGTCATACCGCGGTGCTGGAAGTCGGAATCGAGGGGAGCGGTTCGAGCGACGAAAGCAAGGAGGTCGTCAGACGGCTCCGCGACGTCGTGCTTCCCGGCTTCGAATTGCCGGCCGGAGCGTCCTTCCACATCGGCGGAGAAACAATGAACGGCATGGATACGTCCAAGGCGATCAACGATAGCCTCGTTCCGGCTCTGGGAGTCATGCTCGTGCTGATCTTCCTGATCTTGATCGGAACTTTCCGCAGCTTGCTGCTGCCGCTCAAGGCGATCGTCCTCAATCTGTTCTCGGTTGCCGCGACCTACGGCGTTCTCGTGTTCGTGTTCGCGCTGGGCTACGGGGCGGAGCTGTTCAACGCGGAATCGAGCGGGTACATCGTTCACTTCGTACCGCTGCTGCTGCTCGCCTTGCTGTTCGGGCTGAGCACCGACTACGAGGTGTTCCTGGTCAGCCGGATCAAGGAGGAATACGATCGAACCGGCGCTCACGAAGAGAGCGTCGCCGAAGGGATGGAGAAGACCGGCCCGCTCATTACCGGGGCCGCCGTGCTGATGGTCGCCGTCTTCGCGGGCTTCGCGTTCTCGGGCGTGCTGCCGATCCAGATGCTCGGCTTCGGCATGGCTGTGGCCATCGTCCTCGACGCCACGGTCGTCCGCATGCTGCTCGTGCCCGTCTCGATGAAGCTGCTGGGCCGGGCAAGCTGGTGGCTTCCGGGCATTCGCCGCAAGCCGGGAGACATCGGAACGTCCGCCGGCGGAACGGATAAGCCGGTTCCCGCGACGAACGAATGATGCGGTTTTGCGGAGAAGCTTGCCCTCCCGGCTGGCGGGGCATGAACGCCGTAAAGGAAGGCCGTCTCCATGTGGCGGACAGTTCGTGGAACTACGACGACCCGATCACGCGCGACAGACTGCTGCCCGCGCTGCCGGGTATTATGCGAATCCATTCTTCACGCAGGGACGAACGTTCCGTAACTGCCTGACGGAATTGCAAAAGCGATCGCAAATAAGTCTATGGACCTAATTTCTGAGGAAATTTTTGTCCAATTATGTTACAATATCCGAAATTGCGTTTTCATTTGCGCGCGGGAAGCATCCCGGCGCGGATGAGTTGACCGCCGGGGGATCGTCATGCCAGAGAAAGCGTTGCCGTCCATTCAGACTTACGAGGCCAGGGACGGAAGATCGTTATGTTATCGCCATTACGAGGCGCAATCGGACAGAGTCGTCATCCTGCTTCACGGCATTTCGGAGGATGGGCAGTATTTGCACCCGTTGGCCGATTTTATATCGGGAAAAGGGTTGGCGCAAGTCGTCGTGCCGGATTTAAGAGGATACGGATACCATCCGGTACGCAGGGGAGACGTGGAGTACGTCGGGCAGCACGATCATGATCTGGAGGATCTGGTTCGTTGGCTGAGAAGCCGGTCGGCTTCGCCGCTCGAGATCATTATGGCGGGCCATTCGGGAGGAGGCGGCAACGTCATCCGTCTGGCCCGGCATCGGCTCTCCGGGGAGATCGGCGGTTATCTGCTGCTTGCTCCCGCCGTGCATCCCGATGCTCCGATTAACCACAAGAAGGAACCGTGGAGCGACACGCAGGTGAATAAATTCCGCCTGAAGGTTCTGTCCGTGCTTAACGCGATCGGGCTGCGCTTCTGGAATGGCTGCACAGTGCTTCGCAGCGACAAGCCGACCGAGCGTCGGCACGGCCGCGAGACGCTCGAGCTCAGTTACAGATTGCTAAGATCGAGAACGCCGAAGGCCAAGTATCGCCAATGCTTGCAGGCGATGACACAGCCGACGCTCGTGTTGGTCGGAGAGAAGGACGAGGTGTTCCTGCCGGGACAGTACGCTCCAATGTTCGCGGAATGCGGCAAAGCGAAAGTCTCGCTCATCCAGGACAGCGATCATGACGGCATTTTGTCGGACAAGGCAGCTCTGAGAGAAGTGGAAAGCTGGCTTAAAGCGCTAGGGCGTGTCTGAATACTCCGAGTATGCATGCACGCCCTAGTAGAGCGCCCCCGAAGTAACGTAACCAAGATGTTGAAGAATCTAGGCTGACTCAGTCTTGCTGAGTCGGGTTGGAGCGACGAAAGGGCCGGTAGAGTAGCTGCAACCGTGCTGAGTCGGGTTGGAGCGGCGAATGAACTGGTAGAGTAGCTGCAACCGCGCTGAGTCGGGTTGGAGCATCGAATGGGACGTCAGAGTAGCTGCAACCGCGCTGAGTCGGGTTGGAGCGACAAAAGGGCCGGTAGAGTAGCTGCAACCGTGCTGAGTCGGGTTGGAGCGGCGAATGAGCTGGTAGAGTAGCTGCAACCGTGCTGAGTCGGGTTGGAGCATCGAATGGGACGTCAGAGTAGCTGCAGCCGCGCTGAGTCGGGTTGGAGCGGCGAAGGGGACGTCAGCGTAGCTGCAACCGCGCTGAGTCGGGTTGGAGCATCGAATGGAACGTCTGAGTCGCTGCAACCGTGCTGAGTCGGGTTGGAGCGGCGAAAGGGCCGGTAGAGTAGCTGCAACCGTGCTGAGTCGGGTTGGAGCGGCGAAAGGGCCGGTAGAGTAGCTGCAACCGTGCTGAGTCGGGTTGGAGCATCGAATGGGACGTCAGAGTAGCTGCAACCGCGCTGAGTCGGGTTGGAGCGACGAAAGGGCCGGTAGAGTAGCTGCAACCGTGCTGAGTCGGGTTGGAGCATCGAATGGGACGTCAGAGTAGCTGTAACCGCGCTGAGTCGGGTTGGAGAGTAAGATTGCATCGGCTTCGAGCGCAATCGCATTTTACTTCTGGAATGCTCTACTAGGGGAATGAGAGGGAAACGGGATGCCAAGAAAGAACGAAGAGAAAACAACGAAGGCGCCGGCCAAAAAGCCGGCCTCTTCCGGTTCATCGTCCTCTGCCGTAAGCGACGCCCTTCTGGAAATGCAGCAGACAGGGGGCAACCAGCAAGCGCTGAGCATGCTTAGCACGGTGCCGGCCACGGCGACGCCTTCCGCGAATACGTTCAGCGTCAGCTCGGAAGGCTTTCAGTATCAGCTGCCTCAAGCGCCGCTGATTCAGGAGTTCAATCGCGACCTGCTGTCCGGTTACTCGCATGCGCCCAGCGCGAGCGATCGTGAGCGGTTTCCTCATCTGAACCAGGAGGAGTCGGGAAGGCGTTCGGCAGAGCTGCGCGATCCTTCCGATCGGGCCGCTCTGGTGAAGGAAGCGAGGAACCAGGGCCGCGCGCACAGTTACGTTCGGCTTGACGCCGCCTCTCCCACGGTACCGGGGAGGAAGCACAGACTGGGCAGAATGCAGGGCAAAAGCCAGCGCGGGCAAGAGAAGGAGCAGCATTTCTACGACAACGGGGGCAAGTTCACTCCCTATCCGCGAGAGGCCGATCATCTTCAGAGCATGACGTCCTCAAGCACAAGCAGACAGGACGTATGGAAAGCGCTCGATGCCGTTAATCGCGGTGAACAGGTGCCGGAAGGCTTCGAGGGCCATGAGCGGGAGCTGATGTCAGTTCCGACCATTACCAATCTCTCCGAAGTGCAGCGTTCTCCGCTTATGGGAGCGGCCAGCAATATGGAAATCGCCAATCAAGCCCATACGTCAGGAACGCCTAGGCCGTTCGAGGAAGCCTTCGGGAACTCGGAGGAGCGGGAGGTCAAGAAGAAACGCAAGAGGAAAACGGAGGACGACGGTTCGGATTCCGAGGATTCGAAGACGAAAGCGTTCAACTTCCCCGGATCGATCAGCTCGACGGGAGCGGGAGCCGTTCATCAGTTCCAGGCGGTGGAGGACTCCATCATGAGGGGGGAGATGTCCGACGAATCGGTCAGCAAACGGGTCAAGAGAGCTCCCGAGGCCGGTACGGTCAAGGAAGCGCGCGACTTCGCGGTCAAGAAGAAGAAGGCGCTGTTAAATACGTTTCAAGACCGTCTGCAGATGACGGACATCTCCTACGCTCAGAGCGAGCCGACCGGCGAGGATCGCGAGCAGGCAACGCTGATGCGGCTGAGATCCGGCTTGCGCCGCAATGCGCTGCCGCAGATGGGGCTGCTGCGAGGCGGGCTCCGCACGCTGGAGAAGTCGTCTGCAAGCTCGTGCTCCTCGTCTTCGGAGGAGAAGACGCCTCTCGAGGCGTTCGATCCCGGAGAAGAGGTCGAATTCGAGGACGAGGAGTTTCTGCCCCCGGAGAACGAGTTGGAGGAAGATTCCGAAGACGAGAGCGAGCCGGTGGACGAAGAGGAAGAAATGGACGAAGAGGAGATTGAAGAGAAGAAATAGCCCCAATAACGTTCCGCCCTCGTACGCTTGCCGTGCGGGGGCGTTTTTTTCGTGATCTATAAAGCAAGGGGGGGCTTGGCCATTGTATATATGGAGCAGGCGGGAAAGCTGCTGAAAAGCGGATCGGTGCGCGTTCAGGACGCGGCGGCATGCGGGAGGGCTAGGGCGTGTAAGCAAACCCGCTCAGGGGCATCTATCACCGCCTTTTCGCCCCCTGCTTCGTCACTTTTGCTTGACGTACCCCCGGTACGCCTTCACAAAAGTTCCTTGCATGGAACGAAAATTCGGTAATATCTGCTGTCCTCGGAGTATGCATACACGCCCTAGGCGGCGATCTTCTACTTTCGCGCTCCGGCCGAGCTCCGTGTTCGGGAAGCCGGTTCATCTGTGCTATACTGGAGCCAATATTCGGAGAACCTGCGGCTGCCCAGGACAGAGGAGAGAACCGGCATGAGAATCCGCGTTTTGGCGGCGGACGACGACCCGTCGATTCGGGAACTGCTGAGGCTGACGTTAAGCAAGGAAGGCTACGTCGTGCTGGAAGCGGAGGACGGAGAGAAGGCATCGCGGATCTGCGAGACGGAGCAGGTTCATCTGGCGATCGTCGACGTGATGATGCCGGGCAAGGACGGGCTGGAGCTGTGCCGCGAGATTCGGGAGCATTACGATATTCCCGTTATTCTCCTGACGGCCAAAGACCAGTTGGAGGACAAGGAACAGGGGTATCTGGCGGGAACGGACGATTATGTAGCAAAGCCGTTCGAGCCGAAGGAGCTGCTGTTCCGGATCAAGGCGCTGCTGCGCAGATACCGCCTCGTCTCGTCGGAGACGATCCGGCTCGGCAGCGTCGACATCGACCGGAAGGGCTACGAGATTCGGATCGAAGGCGAGCCCGTCACGATCCCGCTGCGGGAATTCGAGCTGCTGGCGCAGCTCGCCAGTCAGCCCGGCCGCATCTATACCCGGGAGCAGCTGATTCGCCTCATCTGGGGAGCGGACTACGAAGGGGATGCCAGGACGGTGGACGTCCATGTGAAAAGATTAAGGGAACGATTCTCGGACCGGCAAGAGGATTTCGTCATCTCGACGATCCGGGGACTCGGCTATAAGCTCGAGGTGAAGGACGAGTGAGAACGTTATATGTGCGGATCGTGGCAACGTTCGTCGGCATCGCCTTCGTCAGCGGCATCGTCGGGCTGGCGCTGACAGGAGTTTATTACCAGGAGCGGATGAAGTCGGAGAGCGAGACGAAAGCCTGGGAGATGGCGCAGAGCATCCGGGAGCTATACGAGCAAGGGATGCAGTCGAGCCTGGACCAATACTTGGCGGCGGTCGCGAAGCTCGGCTTCCAGATTTACGCCGTCGACGAGCGCTTGGAAGGAAAGACGTTCGGGCGGGCTTTCAAGCATGGCACGCTCGACGACTCCGCGATCCGTCTCGTTCTGGACGGCGGCGTCTTTCACGGGATGGAGGAAGAGAACGGGAGGGTAAGGCTGTTCGCCCTGTTCGAGAACAGCGTGCGCAATACGGTCGGCATTCCGGTCCGAACGCCGGAGGGCGGCTATGCCGTATTCGTCCGCCCCGATCTGGAGGCGCAGATCGGAGAAGTGCGGATCGTCTCGGCCGTTCTGATCGGGTTGACCTTCCTCGCGAGTCTTGTCCTGATCGCGGTCTTGAGCCGCTACATCGTCAAGCCGCTCAACGTGCTTAAAGAAGCGACCAGGCGTATCGCCAGAGGCGACTTCAACGTCGAACTGGAGAAGTCCCGCAGCCGCAAGGACGAAATCGGGGATCTGGCCGAGCACTTCGCCCTGATGGCCGATTCGATCGGTCGGCTCGACCGGATGCGCCGGGATTTCGTGGCGAACGTATCGCACGAATTCCAGACGCCGCTTACGTCGATGCAGGGATTGGCCAAGGCGATGCGCGACCAGCAGACGACGCCGGAACAGACCGAGCAATATTTGGGAATCATCGAGCGGGAGAGCCGGCGGCTGTCTTCCCTTAGCCGCCAATTGCTGAAGCTGGCCTCGCTTGACCGGGACGATGTGCGGCTCCAGAAGGAGAGCTTCCGCTTGGACGAGCAGATCCGCGAAGCGCTGATTACGCTTGAATGGCAGTGGTCGGAAAAGGAGTTGAATCTGGAGCTTGAGCTTCCGGAGACTTTCGTAACCGCGGACGCTCACCTGCTGCACGAGGTATGGATGAACCTGCTCTCCAACGGCATCCGCTTCTGCGAGCCGGGAGACACGATAGCGGTCTCCATCCGGGAGGAACGGGGCAATCAAGTCGCGGTGGAAATCCGCGACACCGGCTGCGGAATTCCCGAAGAGGATCTTCCCTTGATCTTCGACCGGTTCCATAAGGCGGACAAATCCCGCAGCCGTTCCTCGGAGAACGGCGGAAGCGGGCTGGGCTTGTCCATCGCGGGGAAGATCGTCGCGCTTCATGGCGGGACGATCGCCGTCGAGAGCGAGCTCGGGCGCGGAACGACGTTTACCGTGCGCCTGCCGCAATTGTAATGCCCCGTTCACCGTCCGTTCATCTTCCGATTCGATAATCGGGGAGAACAACGGATGGGAGGATGGAGAGATGAATGTGCACGGATGGAACAAATGGTTTGTCTTATTCGGCAGCCGCCGCGGAGCGATAACGACGCTCTCCGCGTGGCTGCTTTTACTTGTCGCGCTTGCCGTTGCCTCGCCCGGAGCGAAGCAATACGCCGTCAGCGCCGGGGAAGGCGGCGCTGACGGCGCCAATCCGGCCGCCGTCGCCCAGCGCGTGCTCGAAGAGCGCTTCCCGCAAAGCGAAGGCTTGGCGGCTCTGCTCGTGTTTCACGGCGACGGAGCTCTGGACGGGGAGAAGCTGGGAATAATCGCGGAGTTCAGCAGATGGCTCGAATCGGAGGGCAAATCTTTGAGGGTCAAGAGCTCGATTCCGTACTATGCGCTTCCAGAGCAGGAACGAAGTCGCTTGGTATCGCAAGACGGTACGACGCTGCTGCTGAGCGCCGAACTGCAACCGGATCTGGATTCCGACCGTACGCTGGAGGCGATGGAGGCAATCCGGGACTATTGGGAGCGGCACGGGGCGGAAGGAGTCCGGCTGGAGACGACCGGTCCCGCCGCAATCTCCGCGGACACGCTGACGCTGTTCCGCAATGCGGATTTCGTGCTCATGATCGCGACGGTCGCGCTCATTCTCGTCCTGCTCGTGACGATCTACCGGTCTCCGCTGCTGGCGGTCATTCCGCTCGCGATCGCGGGCATCGTCTACTCGGTCGTGGACAAGCTGCTCGGAGTGGCGGGCCGAGCCGGTTGGTTCGTCATCGACAAGCAGTCTCTGTCGATCATGATGATCTTGCTGTTCGCCGTCGTTACGGATTATTGCTTGTTTGTCTTCTCCCGCTATCGGGAACGGCTGGCCGCGGGCGGTTCGAAATACGAAGCGATGGGAGAAGCGATGGCGCGCGTCGCGGAACCGATCCTGTTCAGCGGCGGAACGATTCTCGCGTCCATGCTGGCGCTGTTCGCGGCGATCTTCCAGCCGTATCGCGGCTTCGCTCCGATATTCGCGATCGCCGTGGCGGTCATTCTGCTGGCGGGATTAACGCTGATACCGGCCGTCTTCGCGATCGCCGGCCGCAAAGCATTCTGGCCGTTCGTCCCGAAGACGGCTCCGGGCGGGAAAGGTGCGAGTATCGGCGCTGAGCGGGCGAACGCCAAGAGAAGAATACCGCTGTGGGAGCGGACGGGCCGCTTCGTGACGAGGAAGCCGAAGACGATCGCGGCGACGCTGTTCGCGCTGCTGGCCTTGGCCTCGTTGAACATCGGGTCGCTGCAATACTCTTTTAACCTGATGAAGTCGTTTCCCGCGGATACGCCTTCCCGCGTCGGCTTCGAACTGCTGGAGTCGCGGTTCCCGCCGGGAGAGCTTGCCCCGGTATCGCTCATACTGGAAGGCGGAGAGAGCTTGGCGGGAGATGCCGAGGTTGAATCCAAACTTGCGGCGTTCGCGGAAGAACTGCAAAAGGGAGGCGGAGCGGTCGGGATTTCGGCGGGCGAATGGTCGGAGGATAAAGGAGCGGTTCGGTTGCGGGCCGTTATGAACTCGAACCCGTACGAAGCGGAAGCGTTGAACCGGATAGATCGCTGGCGGGAGGAAGGCCCAAGGCTGCTCGAGCGGAGCGGATTCGATTCGAAGAGCGTCAAGCTCCATATTGCCGGACAGACGGCGGAGCAGGCGGACGTTCGGACCATGAACGAACGGGATACGATCGTGCTGTTCGCGTCCGTCTCCCTGTTGATCGGGCTCATGCTGACCGTGCAGACGCGTTCCTGGAAAATGTCGCTCCTCATGCTGACAACGATCGTGCTGTCATTCGCGGCGACGCTCGGCCTGACCTGGACCGTCTTCCACGGCTTGCTCGGCTACGAGACGTTCAGCTACCGCATGCCGGTATACACGTTCGTGTTCATGGTCGCGCTGGGCGTCGACTACAACATCATGCTCGTGTCCCGAATCCGGGAGGAGGCCGAGCATTACCCATGGAAAGAAGCGGTAAGCCGGGGCGTCGCCTTCACGGGAGGAGTCATCTCGTCCGCGGGTCTGATTCTGGCGGCCACGTTCGGCGTTCTGATCACCCAACCGATGCAGGAGCTGTACCTGTTCGGATTCGCGATGACCGTCGGCATTCTGATCGATACGTTCCTCGTGAGGGGAATGCTGCTTCCTTCGATATTGACGGTCGTTTTCAGGAATGGGAAGAAGTCGTCGGCTTCCTCGCCAAATCGAAGTGATAAGCCGATCCCCATGGCGAATAAATAATATAGTAGCATCACCGTAAGCGCTCTGGCTCCGGTTGGTTGTCTGCATCAAGAAGACGGAAGCACGCGGAAGGAAGTGGACATCGATGATCGTCGCAGCGGTATTGGTGGGGCTTGTCGCTTTGGCGCACGTGATTTTGCTGCTGACGGAAACGCTGCTGTGGACGTCTCCGGGCAATCGCCAATCCCGGGGAATGACGTCCGGCTTCGCGCGGGATTCCAAGCCGCTTGCCGCGAGCAGCGGCCTGCACAACGGGTTTCTCGCCGCGGGGCTCGTCTGGGGACTGGTTTATCCTTCGGCTTCGGTCGGCTACCAGATTCAAACCTTTTTTCTCGTATGCGCTTTAATCGCCGCGATCTACGGAATATGGAACGGAAGGAGATCGTTCGACTACATCCGGGGCGCCGCGGCCGCGGCCGCTTGGATCGCCGTGCTCTCGGTGTGGTGACGGTACGCGCCCGATAGGGATTTGCATGGGAAGCTTGCCTTCGGGCGGGCTCTTTTTTTCGTTTCGAAGATTGGATAAGGATTCGAATATTGTACAGTAGAAGCGCGCCGGGAAGTGTGGGATGCTTGAAATCAAGCGGAAAAAACGATCCTACTACGGGAGTGATTCGGGTGCGGGTGCTGCAAGCCTACAAGTCGAAAAAGTATTTGTTGCGCATTCTCGTTTCCGTTACCCTGCTCATTGTCGCCATTCTCGTCTTCGCCGCGTCCGCGCTGCAATTCAACGCGGAGCGAAGCGCGGTGCGCATGCAGCAGGAAGCCGACCGCAAGGTCATGAACCAAATTCAGTTCAACGTATCCTACATGACCGACGTGTTGAAAAATCTGGCTCTGTCGCTCTATCTCGATCCGAATATCGCGCCGCTGTTCACCTTGCGGGACCCCGGCGAGATGGCGACGATTCGCTCGATGAACACGTTGAAGCAAGCGTACTTGTCGTCGTCGTTCCTGCATTCCATCGCCGTATACAACGGGTTCGAGGATCTTCTGTACCCGGTGGGCGAGCTCGCTCTGAACAGGCCCGATTACGAGAACGCCGAACGGCTGGCGGAGCTGCTCAAGAAGCCGGAGAAGCTTCCCCGCATGCAGCTCGTTCCGATGAGGTTCGGCGACGGCGGGCAAACGGTCGACTTCTTCTCGCTCATCGTCTACCAGAACTTCAATCCGACCGCGGGGCGCGGCGAAAGCGCCCTGATCGTCAACATCAAGCCGGAGTGGCTGTACGACAACCTGCGGGCGATGAACGGCTTCACCGCGCCCGAACGATCGGGCATTTTCCTCCTCGACGAAGAGGGAAGCGTCATTGTCGCCGATAACGCGGCTCTCGTTCCCGACGGGGAGGAGCTAAGGAAGCAGCTCGCCGTCGAAGCGCGGGAGGCGGAGTCCTTCGGTTCCTTCTCCGGCAAGCTGGGAGGCAAGGAAAAGCTTCTTGTCACCTACTTGGGGATGAAGGATACGGGATGGACCATCGTCGGCGTCCAGCCGTACTCCGCGGTCGTAGGCGGAATAGGGGAGATGAGAAGCACGTCCATTGCCGTATCGTCGGCGTTCGTGCTTATCGGGGTCATGCTGGCCTTCCTGATGTCGCACAAGCTGTACAGGCCCGTCCAGAGGCTGCTTAACCAGCTCGGAATCGGGCCTGAGAGCGGCGCGGAAGCCGGGGGCAAAGGCCGCGACGAGCTGACGGCGGTAGCCGGCGTATACAGCGCGATGATGCAGAAGCTGCATCGCACCTCGAACGAGCGGGATCAGCAGAGGCTCGTCGTTCGCAATTACTATTTGCGTACGCTGATCGGCAACAGCAAGGCGCTCGGCTCGGCCGAGCTGGCCGAGAAAGTCGAACAGACCGGCCTGCGAATCGACGCGAACGGGCCGTACCGGCTCGTGATCGCCAAGGTGGACGATTGCTCTGGATTTTTGCGCTTAACGTCGGCCGAAGAACGGTCGCTGTACGGCTTCGCGGTGGAGAACATCGCGGAAGAGATCATCGGGCAGAGCCGGTTTCGCTGCGAGATCGCCGACATGCGCAGCGACCATTGGGCGATGCTGATCAGCCCGATCGGGGCGGCCGCTCCGGAAGAAGAGGAGCTGCTGCGGCTGCTGAGACTCGTTCAAGAGACCGTCTACGGATACTACAAGCTGTCTCTAACAATGACGGTCAGCGGCACCTGCATGAAGCACGATCGCATTTCCGAGCTGTACGCGGAGACGCTGCACGCTTCTTCGCATAAGCTGCTGTTCGGTCACCGCGCCATCATCACGCCGGAGATGATCGCCCGCCGCGTTCGCGACGACGAAGATTACGTCTTTCCCGAAGAAGCGGAGAAGAAGCTTGCGGAGAGCATTCGCGTCAATCACCTTGCCGGTATGGAGAACGCGGTGTCGGAGATTTTGCGGGAGCTGTCCGCGTATCATTACGATCGAATCGTCCACGGACTGCTCCATATCGTCGATCTGATCAAGTCGGTCGTCCGGGATCTGAACCGCAATCGCGTCGTTCCGCTTCGAATCGATCTCGGATCGCTCAGCCGCAAGGTGCTGGAGAAGGAGACGATGGCCGAGATCGAGGAACTGATCGTCGGCGTATGCCGGGACATCCACGGGCAGGCCGGCCGCCAGGACAACGAGAAGAACGCGGCGCTGGTCGACGCGATCAAGGAAATTATCGAGTTGAATTACAAGGACCGCAATTTGAACCTGCAAGGAATCGCCGCCATGCTCCACATGACGCCCGCCTACGTCGGAAGGATTTTCAAGACGAGCGAGCAGTCGTCGGTAGCGGAATATTTGAATGACGTGCGGCTGAAGCACGCGCAGCAGTATCTGGAGACGAGAAGCTTCAGCATCAAGGAGATCATGGAAGCGGTCGGCTACGTCAACGAGAGCACGTTCTTCAAGCTGTTCAAGAAGTCGTTCGGCGTGACGCCCAAGGAATACCGGCTGAAGCGGGCGCTGGGCTAGAAGAAAACCGACTTGCATGACCATAGTGCCGGCCTGAAAAGGAGCTTCGCCGCACGGACGCGATGTCCGCAGGCGAAGCTCCTCATTGTCTTATCGCTATCTTAACCCTTTCTCCTTCAGGAAGGCGTCCCATTGCGCGGCAACTTCCTGCTCGTATTTCTCGAGACCCGAAGCCTTCATCTTGTTGAGATACTCCGGAACGATCTTATCCGGATCGACGGCGCCGGTCTCGAGCGCGGTGGCGTATTCGTTGCGCACGGCGTTCAGGTTGGCCCCTTCGGCTTTGACGTTCTCCTCGCTGAAGCCGAAACCGTTGCTGACGGGAACGACTGCGTTGTCGTTCAATTGGATCGTCTTCTCCCATGTATCGGGAGCCATGCCCGGCTTCAGGTAGGCGTTGAACTGGTTGCCGAATACCCAGTCTCCGTTCGGAGCGTAGCCGGAATCCGCAATCGGTTCGATGAATTGGTCGTCGACCTTGTTGTAGTGCTTGCCCTCGATTCCGTTGCAGATCAGATTGTACAGATAACGATCCGTATTGAGCAGATTCAGGAACATGAGCGCTCTTTCCGGATTTTTGGAGCTCTTGTTAATGACGTGCATCGCGCTGGCGATGCCGGTAAAGTAGCTGTCGGAGATTGGCGCGTAGACGACATCGTTGCCGCCGTTGATCGCTTTCTCCCCGATCTCGCCGCCCGGCTTGGAGGTGAACTCCAGCGACACGGCCACTGTGCCCTTGCCCTTAAGGTCGTTAATGTTTTGCAGCACGGGAGCGTCTTTGTTGATGTAACCGGCTTTATACCAGGCGTGCATCGTCCGGTAAAAGTCCTGCTTCTTGTTCAGCGATTCTTCGGCCAAGATCAGCGAATAGGTCGGATCGTCCTTCTTGTAGCCGACAGCAGCTCCGTCCGGAGACACCGCGTCCGGATCGACGTACAGGCCGTTGGAGTTCTGGGCCAGGCCGAGCGGAACGATTCCTTTCTCATTTTCCTTCAGCGTTTTCAAGAATGGCTCGAGATCCTTGTAGCTCTGAATCGCGCTTAAGTCCAGGTTGTACTTGTCGACGAATCGCTTCTGAATGATCAGGCTCTTCTGCTTGGCCGCGATCTGATAGATCGGGAAGCCGTATACTTTGCCGTCGGCCGCCTTCATGTCCGGCCAGAATTTGTCCGGAATGTTGGCGCGGGCTTCAGGCGCGTATTGATTGATCATGTCGTCCGTCAATTCCAGGTAGGCGCCTTTGTCGATGTACGGCTGGTAGTTGCCCAGCCATCCTTTCGAACTCCAGCCGATGTCGAAGTCTTCCCCCGCCGCCAGCATCGCGTTCAGCTTCGGCTCGTATTCGTCGAAGGTAAGCGGCTTCAATTCGACGGTGGCGTTGATCTTTTCTTTAAGATATTTGTTGATCTCGTCGTTGACGAGCTTCTGATCGGGGCCCGGGTTGGCCGCGACCGGATAGATGAAGGTGAGCTTGACCTCGGGAAGTCCCGGATCCTCGGAGCTGGCGGACGGAGCCGGATCCGCGCTCGCCGGCGCGCTGGAGCCCGCCGCTTGCGAGGGACTGGAGACGGGGGCGTTATTGCCGTTGCTGCAGGCTGCGATAACGGCGAAGACGAGCAGAAGCATGCCAAGCTGAACGATCGTCTTATTCTTTGTTTTGTTCACTTCCGAACCCTCCATTTTAGGTGCGTATTGAAAAGAATACTGCATGCGACCGTACCGATCCTGCCGCGGAGACGGACTCACCTCCTTCAAGGCGCGATTGCGGGGCGATGCGGCGCGTTATCTCAGCCTTTCAAGGAGCCTACCGTGATGCCTTTGACGAAGTATTTCTGGAAGAACGGGAAGACGAGCAGCATCGGGCCGCTGGCCACGATGGCCATGGCCATGCGCACCGTGAGCGTCGGAAATTGCGCGAACCGCAGCTTGTCGGACACTTCCGCCATCGGCGAGTTGGCCAGAAATTCCGCTTGCGACAAAATGCGGACGAGCAGCAGTTGCAGCGGAATGTACTTGTCGTTGTCGATGAACAGCAGGGCGTTGAACCATTCGTTCCAGTAGCCGAAGGCGATGAACAGTCCCAGCGTCGCCAGCACGGGCGTCGACAGCGGCAGGATGATGCGGAAGAAGATACGGAATTCCCGCGCTCCGTCGATTTTGGCCGACTCGATGATCTCCATCGAGATTTTGTCCAGGAATCCTTTCATGATCATGATGTTGAACGGATTCATCACGGCCGGAATAATGAGCGCCGCCAGCGAGTTTTTCAGATGCAGGTACTGGGTCATCAGAATATAGAATGGGATAAGCCCTCCGTTGAACAGCATCGTGAAGAACACGTAGAACGTCACCGGACGGTTGTAGCGGAAGTCCCGGCGCGAGATCGGATAGGCCATCAGCGCGGTCATGAACAAGGAGACGGCCGTGCCTACTACCGTAATCAGAATCGTGACCCCGTATCCCTTGATCAGCGGGTCGGGCTTCTCGAATACGATGCGATAGGCTTCGAGACTCCATTCCTTCGGGATGAACTGGTAGCCGTATTCGTACAGACTTTCTTCCGAAGAGACGGAGATCGCGATGACCAGGAGAAAAGGAACGGCGATCAAAAAGCAGACGACGACGAAAAACGCGTTGATGAGTACTTGAACGTTTTTGGAACTCACAGTGGATTCGCCTCCGATTCAGAACAATGCGCTGTCCCGGTCGACCTTGCGCACGATATAGTTCGCGGTTACGACGGTGACAAGCCCGACGACCGATTGCAGGAAACCGACGGCGGCCCCGGAGTTGACGTCTCCCAGCTTGGTCAGCGCGCGGTACACGTAGGTATCGATAATGTCGGTCGTCGGAAAGTTGGGCCCTACGTTGTTCGGAATGAAGTAGTGCAGCCCGAAGTCCCCCCGGAAAATGTTGCCCAGCCCCAGAATGAACAGGATGATGATGAGCGGCTTCAGCAGCGGGAGCGTAATGCGCAGCATCATCTGCACGCGGTTCGCTCCGTCCAGCTTGGCGGCCTCGTAGTAGTCGGAGCTGATCCCCGTAATGCCGGCGTAGTAGACGAGCGTGGAGAAGCCGACGCCCTTCCACAGAGCCACGAGCGGCAAGATGAACAGCCACGGCTTCGTCTCCAAGTACCAGTTATGGGGCTCCAATCCGAAATAGCCGAGCACCTCGTTTAAATATCCGTTCTCGAAATCGAGGAAGGCGTTGCCGATATAGCCGACGAGCACCATCGACAGGAAGAAAGGAAGGAACATCGTCGTCTGGTAGATTTTCATCAGTTTGCCCGTCAGCTCGTTCAGCAGCAGGGCGAACAGGAGCGCCACGAGCGTGCCGGTAATAATGTAGGTGAAGTTGTACAAGAGCGTGTTGCGGATGATTCGGAAGGCGTCCTGAGCTTTGAACAGAAATTCGAAGTTGCGAAATCCGACCCATGCGCTGCCGAACAAGCCTTGATCGTATCGGAAGTTTTTGAAGGCGAGAATGAGTCCGACCATGGGCAAGTAGGCGATGACGAATTTGAACAATATTCCCGGCAGCGACAGAATGACCAGCTCTTTGTTTTTGCGGAACAGTCGGAATTCGTTGCGGATCCATTGGCTGACGCTTCTGCGGCCGCGGACGGGAGCGGCCTTCGGAACGGCGCGCGGGGCGGCGGGTTTGGCTTCGGCCATTGTGCGATTCCTCCTCTCTTCGGTATGCCCCCATCATGCCACGCTTCGGAAACGGAATATACGATTCAATCTTCGAAAAACTGTCCCGAACGACTGTAAAAAATGCGAATTCATGCGAATAACGAGACTGTGCAGGGTAGAGTGCGGTCAACAAAAAGAGGGGGCTGTCCCGTAAGCAAGGGCGTACAAGATTATCGATGCAAAAAAAGGCTGGGCATCTATCTCCCGGAGACTGCCTCATACGGTCCTGAAACCACCTTATCTCGGGTTTACCCAATCAGGTTTCAGGATCGTATAGCATCGGAGGGAGATAGATGCCCGTGGCCATCCATTCATCGATAATCGTTCGGTACGACTCTTTTACTTAGGGGACAGCCCCCGATAGCCGAAGCGCGCCGTCTAGGAAAGCGAGCGTTTCAGCCGATATTCTTTGGGCGTGCTGCCGAATTTTGCTTTGAACAAGCGGAAGAAGTGGCTCTGGTTGCCGTAGCCGCATTTGTCCATAATCTCGGCGATCGTATCGTCTGTCTGGAGCAGCAGCTTCCTGGCATGCTCCAGCCGGACTTCGTTGATGTATTCCGTGATCGTCACGCCCTCCCGCTCCTTGAACAGCTTGCCGGTATAGGCGGAGGTCAGCTTGACGTTCGCCGCGATCGACTGCTGGCTCAGGTTCGGATCGGCGAACTTGCGCTCGATCAGCTCCCGCACCGTCCCGACGATCAGCTCGGTACGCTCGACGCCGGACGCTTTGCTGCCTTCGCAGATCCGGGCGCATGAGGCGAGGAACGCCAGGTACATATCCTCCAGCGTCACATTGTCTTCGCCCGTCCGATGAATCCGGTCGGTATCCGCGGGAGCGGAGGCGATCCGGTTGCGCGCGATGTCCGCGGAGGTGTTCTCGATCGCCCAAGCCAGATCGGACACCGCCCTTCTCATATCCTCGTAAGTGAAGGTTTGCAGCAGGGAGAAGGCGCGTTCCAGCTCGTTGCCGGCTTCGTCGAGACGGCCTTTCTTCAGCGCCTCGGCCAATCTTCGTTCGATATCCGGCGGCAGCAGCTTCGGCGCTTCCGCCAGATGGCTGCGAATATCGTCCGGAGTGACGATCGACCGGTAGCCGAAGACGAACAGATATAAGCTCGCCTGGTAAGCTTGGCGATAGGCGGACGACAGTTGGGTGCAGCGGGCGACGGGACGGCTGATGCCGCAGGTCAGAGAGAGCCCGTAGAACCGCTCTATCGTATGCTGAAGGTCGCCGACGAGCCGTTTCGCGCGTGCAAGCCCTTCTTCTCCGTCCATTCCCGACACGACCAGAACGGCATGGTCGGCCTGCATCTCCGCGGCTTCGCAGGCGAAGGCGGAAGAGAGCAGTTCATGGGCGATGTTGACGATGGCGAAGCTGTGCAGCTTTTTCGCCGAACCCGGCGTCGACGAGTCGTAGGCCGTGTAACGGTCGATTCTCAGCACGATCGCCGTCAGCGATGCTTCGCTGGACAGGTTGAGGCCGTGCTTCCCGATCAATTGCTTCATATCGTGCTCGGCGAACATGCCGCTGTCGGTCAGAAACTTGCGAAGATAATATTTGCGCACGATCTGCTCGGAGCTGATCTCCTGCAGTCTCTCGGACATCCGCAGAACGTTGTCGCCCATCGCGTCCAGCTCGTTGCCGGCCGCGTCGTCGCGATCGCCGCGCCCCAGGTGGGGACGGATGCGCCGAAGCATCGTTTCGATCGGATGGTAGAGCCGGTAGGACAGCCAGACGGATACGCCGACGGAGAGGAGCAGGAATGCCCCCGCGACGAGCAGAGAGCTGGTCCGGGCCTTGTCGACGTCCTGCATCAGCGTCCGGTAGGACTGAACGTACAAAATTGTCCAATCCCCGATGCCTTCCATATAAGTGACGACGCTCTTGCCGTCTCCTGCGTCGCCGATGACGAATCCGGACGAGCCGTTCCCTTCGATCAGGGCCGCTATAGCCGCCTCGGAGGGAGCTTCCCGCAGCGCCCGCTCTCCTCCGGCGAGCAGCCGTCCGTCGGCGGTTCGGATGTAGACTTCCCCCTGAATCCCGCTGCCGGCGTCGTTCATGCGGCGAAGGCTGTCGAACACCCAGTCGGGTTTGATATACAAAATCAAGGCCGATTCCTCGCCGAGGAACGGCTTGTAGGCATCGGTCACGATGAAGGCGAACGCGTCGACGGGACCGCCCTCCTCCGTCAGGCCGATCGGAATCAGCCGGTAAGGAAGATGTGGGCGCCGCGCATCGATCAGCCACTCCATCATCCGTTGTTTGGTCTTGCCGTCGTCGAGCAGGAAGTTCGAGGAGGAGCCGTACAATTCGCCGGAGCGGGCATTGTATACGGCCATCGAATGGAGGAACGAAGCGCTCTCCATCAGCTTGTTCATCTCGTTGTAGCCGCGAATGTAGTCCATGGCCGGGATCGGATCGGAGAACAGAAGAGGCGTGAGGAAATTGTCCTTCAAGGCGAACGAAGCCAGATGGGTGATCATCTCGTTCATGTAGTTCAGATTATATTGAATTTGCGTCAGCACCTTCAGGTTGGAGTCCTCCTGCGCCTTCCGGACGGACCGCTCGAGCACGTACGTGTTGACGACCGATAGACAAGTCAGAATCAGCGCCATGGCGAGAGCGATCGAGAACATGACGCGTTGGAAATACTTCTTGGACTTGAAAAATTCGAAGGCTCTCACTCTATCGCTCCTTCCACATTCACGGGCCTGCAGCTAATTATAGTTGTAAACGGATTCACGGGCGCGCGCAAGGCTATTTCGGACAGAGGGGAGAGGAATCGCAGTTTTTCGCGTTTTTCATAGCCTTCGGCTTCAGCTTTTGATAGATTAAGCAGTTTATGTGCCGCTGAAGGCATGGCAGAATGGGCTTGTAGAGGAGGTGATCCGCAAAAGCGACTCCGCCGAAGAGGCGGCAAAAAGGAAGGAAAGTGGAGACGAGGTCAGACTGAATCCAATCTCCGACAAACGAAAGGATGGATGATGATGACAAAGCTGCGCGAGAAGCCGGCAAGCGCGAAGAGGCTGAGAAGGGCGGGCTTGTGGCTCGCCCTGTTGCTGCTGCTGCCGGCCTTTCCTGCTCCGACCGCCTTCGCGGCGACGATCGACGTCGTATCGTTCGGCGCGAACGGAAGCGATTCGAACGACGACGCGGCGGCGATCCAGAGCGCGATCGATGCCGCGTCGAGCGGGGATACGGTTTATTTTCCCCCGGGGACTTACTATCTCTCGGCCAATCTTCAAGCCAAATCCGGGATCAAGCTGATCGGCCAGAGCAGAGACGCTTCGATTTTGAAGTATACGGGCTCCTCGGGAGGAGCGATCCTCTCGTTGAACAACACGACGAACGTCGAGGTCGCGCACTTGACGATCGACGCGAACAACAGCGCGTCGCCGAGCGCGGGCATCTGGGGAGAGCCCGGAGGGGGACATTACATTCACCATAACCGGATCAAGGATCTCGCCAAGAGCGACGGGTTCGCTCCGTTCGGCATTCTGATGTCGGCTTCTTCCAACGTCGTTATTACCGACAACGAATTTTCCAACATCGGCGTCAACTCGATGTGGGGAGGAGCGATCCGCGTCGGCTGGGGCTCGGACGCTCCGGTCATCGAGCGGAACACGATCGCGGATACCGGGCGCGGCGGCATTTTCGTCAACGACGGAGTAGACGGGGCGATCGTTCGGAACAACGTGATCACGGGCTCCGGACATCACAGCGAAGGGCTCGGCATCGAGCTGCATACGGACGTGAATCACTCGCTCGTGGAAGACAACCAGGTCGACCATTGGCTGAGCGTCGTCCGTTCCGAATACAACGCGATTCGCCGCAATACGATCCATACGACGGCGAATACGGTCAAAGGAATCGGGCTCGAGATCATGTCCAACCATTCCGTCACTTCCGACAATCTGGTCGACGGCGGCCAGCAGGTCGGCATGCAGCAGTCGCCGGGAACCGGCTACCAGCTCTGGAACTACAATACGATCCGCAATATCGTCATGTGGGGCATGCAGCTTCAAGGCGAAGGAACGGGGGAAATCGAGCAGTTCCAGTATTTCTACAAAAATACGATAGAGGACGGCCCGATCGGCCATCCTGCCGCCGCCTATCCCGGTTATGACGGCAACGCGATCCGCATTCACGGCAATACGCGCAATATCGTGTTCGACGGCAACATCGTCCGCAATAACGGCCGCAAGGCGATTGAGATTACGGGCGCAGCCGGCACGGACCGAATCTCGTTCATCAACAATACGATCACGGGCAACGGCGGACCTTCGATCGATCAGTATCCGTCGTCGGCCGCCGATCTCGAATGGAGCAACAATACGGTGAGCGGCAACGGAACGGATACGCAGCTGACGAGCCGCGGATTCGCCGATCCGAAGCCGACGGCCAGCTTCTCGGCCCCGCTGAGCGTGCAGCTTGGCCAGCCCGTGACGTTCACGAACTCGTCTACCGATAACGGGACGATCGTCGAGAACTTGTGGGATTTCGGAGAAGGCGTTCCGGTGACAACTGTCAGTCCGACTTATACGTACGAGAAAGCGGGTACGTATCGGATAACGCTGGTCGTCTGGGACGATACGGGCCGTGCGAACATTCAGGAACGGTCGATTCTGGTGTACGAAGGGCCGCCCGATACGGAAGCGCCGACCGCGCCGACGAATCTGGCTTCTCCTTCCAAGTCGAACGTGACGGTCGATCTCTCCTGGACGGCCTCCACGGATAACGTAGGGGTAGCTGGTTACGACGTCTATCGCGGAGGAACGCTGATCGGATCGACGACGGGCGCCAATGCGACGACGTTCACGGCGACGGGACTGACTCCGAGCACGTCTTACAGCTTCACGGTCAAGGCGAAGGACGCGGCGGGCAACGAGTCGGCCGCCAGCAATACGCTGAACGTCACGACGGATGCCGGCGATACCCAGCCTCCGACCGCGCCGGCGAATCTGACGAATACGGCGAAGACCGATACGAGCGTCAGCCTGGCGTGGACGGCTTCGTCGGACAATGTCGGCGTGACGGGCTACGACGTCTATAACGGAGCTTCTATCGCGGGCTCTACTTCGGGCGCTGGCGCTACGACGATTACGCTGACGGGGCTGAGCCCGAATACGTCGTACACCTTCACGGTGAAAGCGAAGGATGCGGCGAACAACGTCTCGGCCGCGAGCGCTCCGCTGACGGTGACGACGAATCCGGCAGCCAACTGGGTGCACTGCGCCGGCGAGAACAATCCGTGCAACTTTACCGGCACGAAGGAAGTCCGGTACGGCGCTAACGGAATTTATGCCTACGGCACGTTCACGAACACGGTCATGTGCTCGAATCACGGCTTCGGCGGCGATCCGGTTCCGGGCTACTACAAAACGTGCGACGTGAATCTCGCCAGCGAAGGCGGGGGAGGCGGCGATACGCAAGCGCCAACCGCTCCGACGGGCTTGACGTCGACAGGAAAGACGTCGTCCAGCGCCAGCTTAAGCTGGACGGCCTCGACCGATAATGTCGGCGTAACGGGCTATGATGTCTATAACGGGGGCTCGTTGGCGGGTTCCACGGGAGGAGCGACCTCCATTACGATCGGAGGCCTGTCCGCGAACACCGCGTATACGTTCACGGTCAAGGCGAAGGACGCGGCGAACAACGTCTCGGCGGCCAGCAGCGCGGTCACGGTGACGACTGATCCTTCCGGAGGCGGCGGAGAGCCGTCCGAGACCGGCACGATCGTCCGCGAATACTGGACCGGCATCTCGGGACCGACGGTAGCGAGCATCCCGCTCGGCACGGCGCCGACAGGCACCTCCGTCCTGACGAGCTTCGAAGCGCCTTCGAATTGGGGCGACCATTATGGCACGCGCATTCGCGGCTACATCGTGCCGACGGTGACCGGGACGTACCAGTTCGCGATCGCGGGAGACAACAACACGCAATTATGGCTCAGCACGGACGACTCGCCCGCCAACAAGTCCAAAATCGGCGAGGTGGTCGATTGGACGAACGAACGGGAATGGAATCGCACCTCTTCCCAGCAGTCGGGCAGCATCGCATTAACGGCCAACCAGAGGTATTACGTCGAGATTCTGCACAAGGAAGAATCCGGCGGAGATCATCTGGCGGTCGGTTGGAAAGTGCCAGGCAGCTCATCGTTCAGCGTGATCGACGGCGCAAACTTGGCTCCTTATTGACGAAAAGGATGTAGAGTTTGACGAAGAGGCCGCCGGGCAAAGCAGGGAAGCCCGGCGGCCTCTTGCCGGGGAACGTGGTAAGTCGGATGCGAGGGCAGCAGCGCGATGAATGCGTGAAATCGGGAGAAAAATAACGCAAACGAGATAAGCGCGGGAGGACGAGACACGGACATGGAAGAGCTGAGACTGCATGTAAGCCCGAACGGTTCCGATGAGGGGGACGGCAGCGCGGAAAGGCCGTACTTAACGATCGCGGCGGCCCAGAATGCGGTGAGGGCCGCCATAACAAGCGGCTTCGAAGGGACAATCGAAGTGTGGATCGGAGGCGGAGTCTACGAGTTGGAAGAGCCGCTTCGGTTCGGCGCGGACGATGCGGCCGGCGAACGTTGCCGCGTCGCCTATCGCGGCGTGGAAGGAGATATGCCGGTGCTGCAAGGCGGCGTCGCCTTGAGCGGGTGGGAGCCGTGGCGCGACGGAATTTGGCGGACGGCCGTGCCTGGAGGGCGGCGGTTCGATACGCTGTACGCCGACGGACGGAGGGTGGCGAAGGCGAGATGGCCGGCGAGCGGCTATGCGGAGACGAGATCGGTCGACGGGAAGGAGCGCGACGGCATCGGCTGGCGGGACGGGGATCTGCCCGACGCCGCGAAGCTCGGAACGGGCGGGCTGCAGGTGTTCGTCTGGCCGGGCGAAGGAGAGTGGAACTGGTTCTCGGAGACGATTCCGGTTCGCGCGATCGATGCCGAGGCGAAGTTCCTCGAGTTCGCCAGGCCGAGCACCTGGGGAATCGGGAAAGGCTCGCGGTACTACGTGCAAGGTGCGCTTGCCCTGCTTCGCGAGCCGGGACAGTTTTACTTGGACGAAGAGGCGGGGATCGTCTATTATTGGCCCGAGCGGGGCAGCCCGCTCGAACAGCGCGTGGTCGCGCCGCTCGTACGGACGATTGTGCGCATCGAGGGCGAAGGCGCGGACGCTCCGGTATCGGGCTTGACGTTCGAGGGATTGGCGCTGACGTGCACCGATTTTACCGGCGATTACAAGATGATGTCCAGTCGGCCGGACATGGCCAATTCCGAGCCCGACGAGCATCGCAACGGTCTCGTCTATATCCGCAACGCCTCCGATGTGACGATCGCGTCCTGCCGTCTTGCGCTCTCCGGCTGCAACGGCATCTTCCTGGACCGCTGCGCGGAACGAATCAAGCTTTCCGGAAACCTGATCGAGCGCGTTGGACATACGGGAATATACGCTTCGGGGCATGCTCCGGGCGAGGGGGAATTCGCAGACGCTTCGTCCGCCGACCGCAATTGCGGCCATACGATCGAGGACAACGTTATCGTCGACGGGGGAGAACTGGTCGGGCACGGCTGCGGTATTATGCTGTATCAGTGCGGGGACTGCGACGTTGCCCACAACCGAATCGCAAATATGCCCCGCTACGGCATCTCGATGAAGGGGCTGCGCCAAGGAGCGATGCCGCCGTCGCTATGGGGCATCCCCGTTACGTGGGACAATCATTGGGACTTCCTCTTTTCACGCGGCAACCGGATCCGATATAACGACATTTCGAACGTCATGACCGACAGTCAGGACGGGGGAATGATCGAGTCGTGGGGTTGCGGCCGCGGGAACAGGATCGTCGGCAACCGGCTGCATCATAGCGGCATTCATTTCTCGTTCGGCTTCGGCATCTACCTCGATGACGCGACGGATGACACGGAGGTGTCGCACAATGTGCTCGACCACCTGTACAGCACGGGAACGGGCAAGCTGTGGATGGCGATTTTCGCCAAAGGGATCGGCAATCGGATCGTGAACAATCTGATCGCCGACAACCCGGACGCGATCAACGCGATCGGAACGCAAGAAATGGTCGGGGAAGCCAACCGCGAGCTGGTCGTGGAGCGGAATATCGTCTCGGATTCCGGGCACCTCTACTGCTTCGTGAATTGGAGTCCGGAGCGGCTGGAGCGGGCGGATCGCAACTTGTTCTGGAGGGGCGGTGTCCGGACCCGGGTTACGGGCGATCTGCCGCTGCCGGCGATCTGCGCCAGTCCGGCTTGGGGTTGGGAGTACGAATGGGAGGATTGGCAGGAGATGAGCGGCCGCGTTTACGACCAGAGCTCGGCGTTCGCCCCTCCCGAATTCGCGCATGATGCGGACCGGGAGGCGGGAGAATATCGGTTGCTGCCGTCCTCTCCCGCTTACGCGCTCGGTTGGGAAGAGATCGATTATGCGCAGTTCGGGCCGAGAAAGCGGGACTGGCGATAACATCCCGGAGAAGGGGGCATACGCGAGGCCGGCTCGGGGAGTCGGTCTTTTCGACTTGCGGATGAGCGTTCCAGCCAGACCTCGGCGTTGCAGACGAGAGATCGTCCGAGAGACAAGGCAACCATTGCCCGGAACGTCAGGATTCGTTACACTGATGAGGAGATGCGCGAGAGGGAGGTCGTTGTATAATGACCCGTAAAATGCCTGTAATCGCTCTGCTGCTATTTCCTATTATTCCAGTGCTGCTGTTTAAGTTCGAATTTATGCAGACCCTTCATCCCGAATTTCGATATTCGCTGATGGGGTTCGGCCTTCTTTTGTTTCTGTCCGGCATCGCGGCCATGTCGCTCAAGCGTTACGGATGGGCGCACGTGGTCAAGTGGGTATCCGTCTATTATCTGGTTTTCACCTGCGCGATATGGATTTTGTATCTGGTAAGCCGCATTATCGTGTTTACCGACGTGTACGGCATGGAAAAGCTGCTTCAAGAGCATCAGTCGGCGGCGCAGTGGATCTACATTGCGATTTGTTTCGCCCAGCCGATTCTGCTGCCGATTCCCGAGGCCGTTACGGTCGTGGCGGGAAGCACGATTCTCGGAGCCTCTCAGGCGTTCCTGCTCGGCTTCGCCGGAACGATGCTGGGCGTCGCGACGATGTTCTATCTGGCCCGGATCGGAGGAACGCGGCTCGTCAGCCGTCTCGTGAAAGCCGAGCAATTGGAGCGCTATCACCGTTTCGTCCGCAGAAACGAGAGCTTCATCATGGGGCTGCTGTTCGTCATTCCCGTGCTGCCCGATGAGATCGTGTGCGTCGGCGCCGGAGTCAGCGGAGTGACTCCGCGGAAGTTTCTGCTGATCGCCGGCATATCGAAGCTGGCGACTTCGTTCCTGCTCGCGTATTCCGTTCAGGTGGCGGAGTGGCTGTCGATGTCGCCGTCTCAGGTGACGATCGCCTTGTCGATCGCGATAGGCGTTATGCTGCTGGCCGTCTTCGTATTCAAGAAAAGAATGAACCGCCAACCCGCTCATAAGGATAGCAGCTTCTAGTCTTATACGAGCTCGTCGATGGCCGCGCATGCGGCTTCGTCGCTCCATACCGGATTGGCGTAGCCGGCCGGCGCATTAAGATAGGCGATCCACGACGCATCGTAGCCGCTTTTCTTTGCGGCGGCCGCGCATGCGCGTTCTTCAATCTCTCCCCGCGACAGAGCTTCGAGCCGTTCCTTCCGAAATCCCGCGAACCGCCGAACGACCTCCTCGAATTTCTTTTCCTCGTCCTCGAGCGTTCCTCCTTCGACCCATTCGCCGCCGAAGACGAAAGCATAATCCCGGTAGCTCTCGACTTTCAAGGAAGCTGCGGCTTTATAGTAGCCGATCGCCCTCTTCGCGTCGCCGTCCGCTTCCGCCCACAACCCGTCCAACAACAGATGATACGGAGTCTCAGCTTCGGCGAAAACGCGGCTTTCCCGGTTCAGAGCGCCGTCCGCGACCGTATATGTATCGGTATATTCTCTCTGCCAGGGTCCCGCACCGACGGAATTAATCAGCCCTCCGGAGATGCTTAATTTTCCGTTGCGAATAACGGCTTCGTTCACGCTCGGAACGATCGCGGCTCCTCGTAAATTGTCGAGGTTCCCGTTGTTCCAGCTCGATACCGTATAGGTGGAAGTGGAGGTGTGAGCCCCGATTCCCAGCGAGGCCCAGACGATCTCCTGCTTGCCGTCGCCGCTCAAATCGCCGATCCCCTCGATCTTCGCCCGGCCGTAGTCTTCCGCGGGGAAAACAAAGCTTTGCCATTCGTACTCGCCGTCGTTCAGGGCCGCGACGATTCCGTAGGCGTAGCGATACTCGACGTCTTCCGTGATCCGGCTCTCGTAGACGACGGCCGCCCATTCGCGTTCGAAGCCGTCCCGGTCGAGGTCGGTTCGGATGACGACAACCGGGTAATCGCCCGGATTGTCTTGTTCGGCGCGGGAGCGCAGCCATTCGGCGAACTGATCTTCTTCCGGATGCTCCAAGATCAGCTCCGACGGGAGCCGATCCAATAGAGGGAGCTTTACTTCTTCGGGTTTGGCCGGTTCGAAAGAAGCGGATTCCTGCAGCGCCGCATCGGGCGGGGCCGATTCCCGAACGTCTTCGGTTGGGGAGGCTGCGCTTCCCGTCTCCGCCGCCAAGACGGCTCGCGTGCTTCTCGAAGCGTCTTCCCGCGGGCTGCAAGCCGTCGTCATCATCAGAGCGGCGAGCAGAATCCCAGCTGCCACTCTGTTAAGTTTCAAGTCGACCATTGGAAAATCACGCCTTTTATATGGATACGTAACTGACGTCCGAGAAGGGCGGCAGGTTCATTTTCGCGAGGCGGTGCAAATCCTGTGATATAATCGAGCTATAATGATCGATTCGCGGAGCGGTTGCGCGGATTGTTAACGGAGAGGACGAAGCCGTGTTGAAGACGTTGGTCATCGCGGAGAAACCCGATATGGGCCGCAATATCGCGGCCGTGATCGAGCCGAAGGCGCAGAACAAACGCTCTTATCTGGAGGGCGAACATTATATTATTACCTGGGCGATCGGCCACCTGATCGGCTTGGCCGAACCCGATCTCTACGATGAAAAGTATAAAAAATGGCGATTCGGCGATCTCCCGATCATTCCGGACAATTTCAAGCTGCTGCCCAATCCTCGGACGAAGGACCAGCTCCAGGTGATCGCGGATTTGGCGGCGCGCAGCGGCGAACTCGTCAACGCGTGCGACGCCGGGCGCGAAGGTCAGCATATTTTCTCCCTCATCGTAAGACATCTGGGGTTGCAGCATCCGGTGAAAAGGCTGTGGATTTCCGATTTGACGGCGGAGACAATTCGCAAAGGGTTCGATCAGTTGAAGGACAATGCGGAATACGCGAACCTGACCCAGGCCGCCCGCGCGCGCAGCGAAGCGGACTGGCTGATCGGGATGAACGGCTCCCGCGCGTTCACGACCAAGCATAACGAGCTGCTGTCCGTCGGCCGGGTGCAGACGCCGGTTCTGGCGCTGATCTACGACAGGCAGAAGCAGATCGAAGCGTTCGATTCTCTGAAATTTTACGAGATTGCGGCGACGTTCGAGCAGAGCGGCAGCGCTCCGTATAGAGGGAATTGGCAGGGAGACAGGCTGACCGATCCCGAGAAGGCGAAGGCCATCGCCGACAAGGTGAGGGGCAAGACGGGAGCGATCGCGAGTTACGAGGTTAAGGATACGAAGGAGTATCCGTTCAAGCTGTACGACCTGACGCTGCTGCAGCGGGAGGCGAACGGCAAGTTCGGCTTCTCCGCCAAGAAGACGCTCGACGTTGCGCAGGCACTCTATGAGAAGCACAAGATCATCTCGTACCCGCGTACGAACTCGAACTACGTGAATGCGGAGAACATCCCGGAGATGCACAAGATTTTGGATGCGATGCGGAACTCTCCGGAATACGGGGATTTCGTGAACGGCGCGAACAAGCGGTTCGTCCACGCGAACAACAAGAACGTGTGCAATCCGGCCAAGGTCGAGGATCACCACGCGATTATGCCGACGATGAGAAAACCGCAGGGGCTGAGCCCGGACGAGCGCAAGCTGTACGATCTGGTCGTGAAAAGGTTTCTGTCCCACTTCTATCCGGCTGCGGAGTACAAAGTGCATACCGTGTTGACCGAGGTGGAGAAGGAGACGTTCAAGACGACGGTGAAGCAGCTGCTGTCTCTCGGTTGGAAGGTTATCTATGCGGGAGACGCTCCGGCGGCCAAAGGCGGCGGCAAGGAGAAAGGCAAGGAAAAGGACGACGGGGCGGCGGAGGAAGAGGAACAGGAGACGGACGCGCCGTTCGAGGTCGATCCGCAGAAGCCCGTCGTCTGCGCGGATGCCGAGGTCAAGGAGAAGGAGACTCAGCCTCCGAAGCCGTACACCGAAGGAACGCTGCTGAAGGCGATGGAAAGCGCGGGCAAGCAGATCGAGGACGAGGAGCTGCGCGACGCGATGAAGGATTCCGGTCTCGGCACTCCGGCGACGCGCGCGGCGACGATTGAACGGCTGAAGCAGGTCGGGTACATCGACATGCAGGGCAAGCGGATCGTCATTACGCCCAAAGGAAGAACAGCGGTCGAGCTCATCCGCGGAGCGGGCATCGAGCTGCTGACGTCGCCGGAGATGACCGGACACTGGGAGCGGCGGCTGACGGAGATTTCGCGCGGACAAGCTTCAGCCGAGGCGTTCATGGGCAACGTGAAAAAGTTTACGAGGTTGATTATCGACAAGGTTAACGTTCAGCGTCCTGCAGCCAGAAACGCGTTCGCCAGACCGGAGCCGGCGGCGAAAGGGGCGCGAGGCGGCAAGAAGGCGTCCGGCGGCGGAGAGACGGGCGGTTCGGTCGCCGTCGCCGCGAAGAAATCTCCGGCGAAGCGGGCATCGGCGCCCAAGACGTCGTCCGCGGAGCAGAGCGGGGAGCCGGTCGTGATCGGCGTCTGCCCGAGCCCCGGGTGCGGGGGCAACATTTTCATGGGGCGTAAAGGCTACGGGTGCAGTCACTACAAAACGGGCTGCAAGTTCGTCATCTGGAAAGAGAGCCTGGGTCGAACGTTAACGGACGCGATGGTCAAGGCGCTAATCGGCAAGGGCCGGACCGGCAAGCTCAAGTTCCCGGGCACGGGCGGCGGAGAAGCGTTCGAAGCCAGAATCGTGCTGAAGAACGACAAGACGGGGGAGCTGGCTTTGGAGCGGGAGTGAGCAGAGATGGCATGAGACGAACAACGCGGCGAGACGCCAGAGCGAACTCCGATATCGATCTGTCTTTAATAGGCGAGAATATCCCCCTATCCCTCCATACTAAGCTGCGAGAGAACGTAGGATTGTACTCGTTAGACATCGTGAGGATGAACGAACTGGACGATGAGCTTCTGCTCGAAAGCAAAAATATGGATGGCGTATTGCTATATAGCAGGGAAGAGTCGGCAGCGCTTTGCTCTTCTTAACAACTACAAGAGAAAGTAAAAACCCACTCCAAGGTTTCCGGCCAAAGGTGGGTTTCTGCGCTCTTCATTGCACTTGAAGGGACATCCCATCCAAGCCAATTGTATAGGCCGAGTGTTACTAGCACTCGGTCTTTCTGTATGTCATTTTAGCATAAGAAGTACGTTTTGAACAAGAGAGAGAAATGGGTGATTCCTCTTTACTATCGAAAATATACCTGGTATAATTTCGGTATTACAAGGAGGGTGATGAGATGTTCGTTCCGGGATTTACTGTATGGTATAACGTCAAAAGCATCGAACGTACGCTGGCATTCTATACCGAAAAGCTGGGCTTCGAGGTACTGTTCCACAATCCGGAGTGGGGGATGGCGATGGTGAAGACGAATACGGAGGGCTGCGTGATCGGCTTCTCCGAAGCGGAGACGGTCGAGCCCTCGACCTCTTCCACCGTGTTCGACGTGGAGAATATCGACGATGCCGTGAGTAAGCTCAAACGGCTTGACGTCAGCTTCTCCGGAGAGATCGAGGTCATCGACGATTTCGTCAAGCTGGCGACGTTCGCCGATCCGGACGGCCATTCGCTCATGCTTTCGGAGCAGTTGACGCAGCTTTGAGCAAAGAGCAGTTCGTGCTGCAGCTTGCGCAGCAGCTGTCCGGCCGCTGGACGATTCCGATCCTGCTCTCGCTCGAGAGCAGCGGCGGGCGATTCACACCGCTGCAGAGGCAGCTGGACATTGCGCCGGCCCGGCTCAGCGACAACCTTAAGCAGTTGAGCGACGCGGAACTCATCCATCACCTGACTCCTCTGGAGCGTCGCCATCCTCTGCTGCCGGAGTACAAGCTCACCGAGAAAGGCAAGCTCTACCGGGAGGCGGCCCAGGCGATCCGCAGCTCCGAGGCGCAGATCGGTCACGGGACGTTGTCCGCCAAAGCCTGGAATATGCCGGTGCTCGTCGCGCTGAACTACCAGCATGGCAGATTTCAGGAGATCCGGCGCGTATTGCAGCCCGTCACACCCCGCATTCTGTCCGCGCGTCTCGACGAGCTGCACGTCGAGGAACTGATCGTCAAGCAGATCGCCGACCAGCCGAGGCCGTCTTTCCTGTACGAGCTGTCCTCGCTCAGCGAGAGGCCGATCACGGTTCTGACGGCCGATTTGTCCTCTCTGGCCTAGACGGACGAAGCACAAAAGGCACATGCGTTTCCCGAATAAGGGGGCGTATGTGCCTTTTCAAATCCGAAATAAAGTCAACTTTTCCCGTAAAGAAGATAAGCATCGGACGCCCCAATTTTTTTATGATGGAGTCGTAACCGAAATCGTGTACGATAAGGGGAGGAAACGAATATGGCGGCAAATGGAAGGTTGACGGAGGAGCAGCAGCAAGAATACAAGGATCAGGGGTACACGTTGTATCGTAAGCCGTTGTTCGGACCGGAAAAAATGCAAAAGCTCACCGATATTTTCGAAGAGCAGTGGGCGGCGGTCGGACGCAAGCTGAACAGTGAGCTGGATACGCCGCATTTTCGCGACGAGAGATTGCTGGAATTTCTGCTGGCCGACGAGGTGCTCGATCTGGTAGAGCCGATCATCGGTCCGAATATCGGGCTGTGGTCCAGCCATTTCATTTGCAAGGAGCCGGTGACCGGGAAGCAGACGCCGTGGCACGAGGATTCGGCTTATTGGAAAGGACGGCTGACCCGCTTCGACAAGATCGTGACGGTCTGGCTGGCGATCGACAGAAGCAGCAAGGAAAACGGCTGCATGAGGGTTATTCCGGGCACTCACCGGAACGGCTTCTCGAAGTACGAGAACGTCGACGAGGGGCAAAATATTTTTTCGACAGAGATCAAAAGAAGCGAGATCGACGAATCGAAAGCGGTGTACTTCGAGCTTGAGCCGGGACAATGCTCGCTGCACGACTCGCGAATTATCCACGGAGCACCGCCGAACACGAGCCCGCATCGCCGGTGCGGCTACACGATGAGGTATTTCTCCACGGAGGCTGCGGTCATCCCGGAGGCCAATCCGGGCTTCAAGATTTGGCTGGCGCGCGGCCGGGATCTGGGAGGCAATACGTTTGTGAACGTTTAGCGGTTGCAGAGTCTGAAGAAGGCTGGCCGGAAGAAGGAGGGGGAGAGGGTTATGAAAATCCAACAGTTGCCCGAGAGGCTGCTGAACGATCAGTATATGGACTCGTTATCTTCCTTTCGGATGTATCGGCATACGCTGGAGCAGGAGATCGGCACGCATTGGCATCAATTTTACGAGTTGGGAGTCGTCGTCTCGGGAACGGGCGCCCATCACATCAACGGCGTTCCGTTTCGCATGGAGAGGGGTCATGCGTTTCTGATGACTCCTGCCGATTTTCACCGAATCGTTCCCGATCCCGGCCAGACGCTTCGGCTGTACAATCTGATTTTCACGGAACGAATGATCTCGGATGAGCTTGCGGAACAACTCTTCGAGCGCGGCAATGCGTATCATTGCGAGTATGGAGAAAAGGAATACGCGGATGCGGAGCATGAATTCGAACGGATTGTCCGCGAGTCGGGCGATTGGCGGGAGCTTAGCGGCGTTGTTGTGAAGGGGTGCATCGAGCGCTTGCTCGTAGATCTGTGCCGCGGCTGTCCGCCATCGAATACGGAAGCTTCCAAGGAGCCGAACCTGTCGATGCATCCGTCCATCCGCAAGGCGCTCGTCTACGTGCAGCATCATTTTCGCGAGCCGCTGCTGCTGGAGGAGGTCGCTAGATTCTCCGGACTGTCGGTCAATTATTTCAGCGAAAGCTTCCGCAAGCAGACCGGTCAAACCTTTCAGACGCATGTGCGCGATAGGAGGCTTGGTTTCGCCAAGTCGCTGATCGAAGCGACGGATCTTCCGATTACGGAAATCTGTCATGCGGCGGGCTTTAACACCTTGACGTATTTTGTGAGGGCGTTCAAAGCGAAGTATCGGATGTCTCCCCGCAAGCTTCGAGGCTCGGGGATGGCCGCGCCGGGCGGGGATGAGGGATGGGAAGCGAACGGTTGAACGGACCGGGAAAAGAGAGCGCAAGTCGAGGCGGATTCCGCCTGCGAACTTGCGCTTTTTCTTCGGAGTTTGCATACACGCCCTAGGAGAGAGCCTTCTCGAACTCTTCCGTCAGCAGCGGCACGACTTCGAACAGATCGCCGACGATGCCGTAATCGGCAATCTTGAAGATCGGCGCTTCCGGATCTTTGTTGATGGCGATGATGACGCGGGACTGGCTCATGCCGGCCAGATGCTGGATCGCGCCGCTGATGCCGCAGGCGATGTAGATTTCGGGGGTGACGACTTTGCCGGTCTGCCCGATCTGCAGCGCGTAGTCGCAGTAGCCGGCGTCGCATGCGCCGCGGGAAGCGCCGACGGCGGCGTTCAGCGCTTCGGCGAGCCGCTCCAGCGGCTTGAAGCCTTCGGCGCTCTTCACGCCGCGTCCGCCGGAGACGACGATCTTCGCTTCGGCCAAGTCGACTTTGCCGGATGTTTTGCGGACGACTTCCTTTACGGCCGAGCGAAGGCTCGGGAGCGGAGACGCGCTGGAGACGACGACCGGGCCAGAGGAGGGAAGCGGCTCTGCTGCCGGGAAGTTGTTGGGGCGGACGGTGACGATCTGAGCGCCGGCGTTCTCGACGAACCGTTTACGTTCGAAGGCTTTGCCGGCATACAGCGGTCTGACGTAGAGAGGACTGCCATCTTCGGCGCTTTCGATCGCGGTGACGTCGGAAATTTGTCCCGCTTCCAGGCGGGCAGCGATCATCGGCGCCAGATCGCGGCCGATCGCCGTGTGGCCGAGGAAGACGGCGCTGGGACTCAGCTCGTTCAGCGCTGCGCTCGCCGCCGCGAATGTCGCCTCGGCGTGATAGACCGCCAAGTCGGGGCGGTCGACGACATGCACCGGGCCGTCCACATAGCGCGCCAGTTCCTCCGCCAGCTCCGACACCTGATGCCCGATCAGCACGGCGGCGATCCGGTCGTTCTCCCCCTTGGCCTGCCTGGCCGCTTCGATCGCCTCGAACGTCACCTGCCTCAGCTTGCCTTCACGCGTCTCCGCGATAATCGCATAAGTCTGGCTCATCGTTCGTTCCTCCTTCTCTATTGGACTTGAATTGGTTACAGGACTTTCGCTTCCGTGCGCAGAAGCTTGACCAGCTCTGCCGCCTGCTGTGCCGGATCGCCCTTCAGCAGTTTTCCGGCTTGGCGGGCCGGAGGCAGGGCCAGCGACTCCCGCTTCGTCTTCGGCGCGATGTCCGCTTCCCTCAGGCCGATGTCTTCCAGGCTTAGCGTCTGCAGCGGCTTCTTCTTCGCTTTCATGATGCCGGGAAGCGAAGGGTAGCGGGGCTCGTTCAGCCCTTGCTGCGCCGTGATCAGCGCCGGCAGCGTCAGCTCGATCGTCTCGGCGTCCCCTTCGGCGTCGCGCAGAACCGTGGCTTGGCTGCCGTTAACGGTCAGCCTTGTAACTGACGCGGCATGCGGAATGTCCAGCAGCGCCGCAAGCCGGACGGCCACCTGCCCGCTTCCGTTGTCGATCGAGAAGTTGCCGCCCAGGATGAGGTCGTACGGCTGCGATGACTGAGTTTTCAAATAGGCGGCAAGCGCCCTGGAGACGGAGTATTCATCTTGGCCGATGCGTTCGTCGGAGATCAGCGCCGCTTCGTCGGCCCCCATCGCGAGCGCAGTCCGCAGCGCCTCCGCCGTGCGATCCGTGCCGACGGATACGGCCACGATCGTGCCGCCGTGCCGTTCCTTCAGTCGGATCGCCTCCTCCACGGCATACTCGTCGTATGGGTTAATCACAAACTTGACGCCGTCCTCCTCAATCTCTCCGTCCCGCAGCACGATTTTCTCCTCGGTGTCGAACGTTTGCTTCAAAATGACGTAAATGTTCATTCGCAATCTCTCCTTTCTTTTGTGGACGCCGAGTCCGCATCCCTGAACAGCTTCGTGATCAAAATCGGTTTTTTGAATTACCGCATTCCAATAAGATTCAAAAAGTCGGTTTTCAGCACCGAGAAGGTTGGATGAAGCTTAGGGAGTGAGGAGCGGAGCGTAGGAAGAGCCTACGTGAGCACCGGAAGGCCCGGCTGAATGCAAGATTCGACGCCGAGTCCGCATCCCTGAATAGCTTCGTGATCAAAATCGGCTTTTTGAATTACCGCTCCAACCCTCTTAGGAAGAAATCTACCGTTTTGTCCACCTGCCCCGCCAGCGAATATTTCCGTCCCGAGATCAACCACGAGGTGACGACCTGGTCCATCGCCCCGAACAGGAGCAGCCGGGTCAGCTTCGTGTCCAGATCGGCGCGGAACGTGTTCTCTTCGATCCCCTTTCTTACGATATTCTCGATCAGCACGATATAGGGCTTAACCGTAAGTCCGATGGCGCTTCGCAGCCGAGGGGAACTCTGCCGCAGCTCGATCTGGGTGACGTGGGCGAGATCCGGGTGCTTCTCCAGCATCGTGAAGTGGATGCCGCATACGATGCGCAGCGCTTCGCCGGCGGTGTGCGTCTCCCGTATGCTGTCGTGAAAACGCTGAACGAGTGAGCCGAGACGTTCCCGGAACAGGGACACGAGAAGGTCCTCCTTGTTTTTGAAATACAAGTAGACCGTGCCGTCCGCGACCCCGGCTTCCCTCGCAATGCGCGACACTTGAGCGCCGTGATAGCCGCTGCTGGCCATCACCTTCTCGGCGGCATCGAGAATGAGGCCGTACTTCTCCCTTTTTCTTCCCATCATCGCGAAACACCCCAGTGGAAAAAATCGACCGCTGAATGAAGCCTCATTCATTTTATTCGCCTTCCGGCCATATCATGAGAAAAAGCGGGAGGGGAGGGCGAGCGACGGTGTGGCTGACGATAAACGCGGCTTTGTTTCTGGCGGTAACCGGGTACGGCTGCTATTTGTTCGGAAAAGCCGTGTACCATCGGTATTTGTACGTAAGGCTGGGGCAGGCGGGGGAACTTCATCTCAGGGGAAAAGAAGGAGCGGGGACGTTCCTCTCGCAGGTGTTCGGCCAGAAAAAGCTGTTTAAGGACTTGCGCAGCGGCCTCATGCACTTCGTCGTGTTTTACGGGTTCATTATTTTGCAATTCGGGGCGATCGATCTGATCGTAAAAGGGTTAACCGCGGGCGGCCATCTGCCGCTTCCGGCTTACGAGCTGTTCGGTCTGCTGCAGGAAGTGACGGTGCTGCTCATTCTCGTCGCGATGGGATACGCCGCTTACCGGCGCTACGGGGAGAAGCTGAGCAGGCTGAAGCGCGGCTGGAAGCCAAGCATCGTGCTCTATTTTATTTTCTCGCTCATGCTGTCCGTGCTGCTGTCGCTTGGCTTCGAGCGCCTGTGGCTGGGCCTCGAGTATTCGGGCTACGCGCCGGTATCCTCCGCTATCGCGCTATTGTTCCAACACCTGTCCCCCGTCGCGGCGCAAGCGCTCTTCTACATCTTCTGGTGGCTGCATCTGCTCATTCTGCTCGCTTTTCTCGTCTATGTTCCGCAATCCAAGCATTTTCACCTGATTTCCGCTCCGATCAACCTCTGGCTCGGTCGCGCCGAGACGCCCGGCAAGCTGAAGAAGCTCGACCTGGAGGACGAAGAGGCGGAATCGTTCGGCGTCGGCCGGATCGAGGACTTCACGCGGAAGCAGATGATCGACTTCTACGCCTGCGTGGAATGCGGTCGCTGCACGAACGTATGCCCGGCCTCGAACACCGGCAAAACACTGTCGCCGATGCACCTCATCACGAAGCTAAGGGACCACCTGACGGAAAAAGGAGCCGCAGTGACGGGCAAGTCGCCCTGGGTGCCGGAGTTTGCGTTTGGAGGCGGCGCAGCGAAGGCGCATTCGCTGTCAGAGGCGGCGGACAACAAGGTTGCATGGGACGGAATGGGAGGCGCGATCACGGACATTCGCCCGACGCTCGCCTGGCAGCAAGCCTTTTGGACCGCGGAGCTCTCCGCGATCCCCCAGCAGACGGAACTGATCGGAGGTGTCATGACCGAAGACGAAATCTGGTCCTGCACGACATGCCGCAACTGCGAGGACCAATGTCCGGTCGGCAATAGCCACGTCGACAAGATTGTCGATCTCCGCCGCCACCTCGTGCTGATGCAGGGCAGCATTCCGCACGAAGGCCAGCGCGCGCTGCAGAACATCGAGCGCCAGGGCAATCCCTGGGGGCTGAGCCGCAGCGACCGCGACAAATGGACCGGAGAGATCGAAGGCGTACGCGTCCCTACGGTAAAAGACAATCCGGATTTCGACTATCTGTTTTTCGTCGGCTCGATGGGGGCTTACGACTTGCGGGCGCGCAAAGTATCGCGGGCGCTCGCCCGGCTGCTGAACGAGGCCGGAGTCCGCTTCGCCATTCTCGGCAACGAGGAGCGCAACTCGGGCGACACGCCGCGCCGGATGGGCAACGAAATGCTGTTCCAGCAGCTCGCGTCGGACAACATCGAGACGTTCCGCAAATACAGCGTGCGAAGGATCGTTACCGCCTGCCCTCATACTTTTAACACGTTCAAAAACGAATACCCCGACTTCGGCCTCGACGGCGTCGAGGTGCTGCACCATACGCAGCTGCTCGACAGGCTTATCCGGGAAGGCAAGCTCCATCCCCGTCACGAGGTCAGGGAACGCATCGCGTACCACGACTCCTGCTATCTCGGGCGTTACAACAACGTGTACGACGAGCCCCGCAACGTGCTGAAAGCGATTCCGGGAGTGGAACTGGCCGAGATGGCCAGAAACCGCGAGAACGGAATGTGCTGCGGCGCGGGAGGCGGCATGATGTGGATGGAGGAAACGGCGGGCAAGCGCGTCAACTTGGCCCGCACCGAGCAAGCGCTGGAAGTGAAGCCGACCGTCATCGGCAGCGCCTGCCCTTACTGCCTCACGATGATGGAGGACGGGACGAAAATGAAGGAAGCGGACGACGTTCGGGCCAAGGACATTGCGGAAATTTTGGAGCAGGCCGTGTTCGGCGATTCGCCGCTTCGCCAGAACCATTCGATCGGAGGTTAGACGAGATGAACAAACCGATTCGCAAAGCCGCCGTCATCGGCTCGGGCATTATGGGCTCCGGCATCGCCGCCCACCTGGCCAACGTCGGCATCCCGTGCATGCTGCTGGACGTGACGCCCGCCAAGCTCACTGAGGAAGAAGCCGCCAAAGGGCTGACGCTGGAGAACCTCTCCGTGCGCAACCGGCTGGCCGCGGCCGCCGTCGCCAAGCTGAAGAAGACGAACCCGCCCCCGCTCTACGACGAGGCGTTCGCGGAGCGCATTACGCCGGGCAATCTGGACGATCATCTGGCGTCGATCGGCGAGGCCGATTGGGTGATCGAGGTCGTCGTCGAAAACTTAGGGGTGAAAAGGGAGCTGCTGTCCCGGATCGAGCGTTACTGGAAGCCCGGCACGATCGTCTCGTCCAACACGTCGGGCATCTCCATCGACGCGATGTCGGCGCAATGCGGTGAGGATTTCCGACGGCACTTTATGGGTACGCACTTTTTTAACCCGCCCCGCTACATGAAGCTGCTGGAGATCGTGCCGGGTCGTGATACGAGTCCGGAACTGATTGCCCGCATGAAGTCGTTCTGCGAGAATACGCTCGGCAAAGGCGTCGTGCTGGCCAAGGATACGCCGAACTTCGTCGCCAACCGCATCGGCACTTACGGGATGCTGGCGACGCTTCGGGAGATGGAGACGGGCGGGTTTACGGTGGAGGAGATCGACGCGGTGACCGGTCCCGCCCTGGGTCGGCCGAAAAGCGCGACGTTCCGCACGCTGGACCTCGTCGGCATCGACACGTTCGTGCATGTGGCGGACAACGTATACGACAATGTTCCGGACGAAGCGGAGAAGGAGGCTTTCATCGCTCCGGAGGCATTAAAGCGTTTGGTAGAGAGAGGCTGGCTCGGCGAGAAGTCCGGGCAAGGCTTCTATCGCAAGACGAAAGGGCCGGACGGTCGAAGCGAGATCGCCTCGCTCGATCTGGCCGCGATGACCTATTCGCCTCAGAAGAAGGTGACTTCAGGTTCGCTGGAGGCCGCCAAGCTGGCCAAAGGCGCGAGGGAGAAGGTCAAGGCGCTGCTGGCCGGAGGCGACCGCTACTCCGAGTTGGCCTGGAGCCTGCTCAAGCAGGTGCTCGTCTATTCCGCGGAGAAAGTCGGCGAAATCGCGGACACGATCGAAGAAATCGACAATGCGATGAAATGGGGCTTTAACTGGGAGCTCGGACCGTTCGAGACTTGGGACGCGATCGGGCTCGCCAGTTCGGCGGAGCGGATGGAACGGGAAGGGACGTCGGTTCCGCAATGGGTGAAAGCTTGGATTTCTCAGGGGAACGAGACGTTTTATCGCAAGGAGAATAGCTCGCTGTTCTACGTTCATGAAGGGAAGTATCGGATGGCGGCAGAGCGGCCGGAAGTCGTGTCTCTGCGCAGGCTGAAGGAGCGCGGGCATACGATCCGGGGCAACGGTGGAGCCAGCCTGATCGACCTGGGCGACGGCGTGGCGTGCCTGGAGTTCCATTCCCCGAACAACGCGATCGGCGGCGACATTCTGGGTATGATCGCGCAGAGCGTCGAAGAGGTGCGGCGTAATTACGAGGGACTGGTCATCGCGAACCAGGGCCGCAACTTCTGCGTCGGGGCCAATCTGATGCTGCTGCTCATGGAAGCGCAGGAAGAGGAATGGGACGAAGTGGACAATATCATCCGCTTGTTCCAGAACGCCATGTACGCGGTGAAAAAACTGGAGAAACCGGTCGTGGCCGCGCCCCACCGGATGACGCTGGGCGGCGGCGTCGAGGCGTGTATGCCCGCGGATCAGGTCATTGCCTCCGCTGAGACGTATTACGGGCTTGTCGAGACCGGAGTGGGGTTGATTCCGGCGGGCGGCGGCTGCAAGGAGTTCGCGCTGCGGATCAGCAAGAGCGCCGGACTTCCGGAAGTTGACTTGCAGCCTTATCTGAACCGGGCGTTCGAGACGATCGGTATGGCCAAAGTATCTTCGAGCGGGCACGATGCCAAGCGTCTTGGCTACTTGCGCGAGACGGACCGCGTGCTGGCGAATCAGGACCATCTCATCTATGAAGCGAAGCAAGCCGTGCTGCGGATGGCGCGGGCGGGCTACGAGCCGATCGCGCCGGAACGGATTCGCGTCGCCGGCTCGGAAGGCAAGGCGGTGCTGCAGCTCGGAGCGATCGGCATGAGGGAGAGCGGGTATATCAGCGACCACGATTTGAAGATCGCCAAGAAGCTGGCGCATGTGCTGGCCGGCGGCGACGTTCCGGCGGGTACGCTCGTGACGGAACAGTACCTGCTGGATCTGGAGCGGGAGGCGTTCCTCAGCCTATGCGGCGAGCCGAAAACGCAGCAGCGGATGCAGTACATGCTGACCAAGGGCAAGCCGCTTCGCAACTAACTTTGCAGGGGAGTGAATTGGGCGATGAGAGAGGCTGTAATCGTGTCCGTCGCGCGCACCGCGGTGGGCAAGGCGAAGAAGGGCAGTCTGGCGCAGACGCGCGCCGACGACTTGGGCAAGGCGGTGCTGGAGGCGGTCGTGGACCGGGTTCCCGGCTTGCGGAAGGCAGACATCGAGGACGTCATCATCGGCTGCGCGATGCCGGAGGGCGAGCAGGGGCTGAACTTCGCGCGCATCATGTCGCTGTACGCGGGTTTTCCGAGCGAGGTACCCGCGCTGACGATCAACCGCTTCTGCTCCTCCGGCCTGCAGGCAATCGCGTTCGCCGCCGAACGGATCATGCTCAGCCACGCCGACGCGATCGTCGCCGGAGGAGTCGAAAGCATGAGCCATGTGCCGATGACCGGCTTCAAAATCTCTCCGAATCCTCGCATCGTCGAGGAAATGCCGCAGGTGTACATCGGCATGGGGCATACGGCGGAGAACGTCGCCGCGCGGTTCAGTGTGTCGCGGGAGGACCAGGACGCGTTCGCAGCGAGGTCGCATGCGAAGGCGGCGAAGGCGATCGCGGAGGGCAGGTTCAAGGATGAAATCGTGCCGGTGACGGTCGAGCGGAGAAGCTTGGACGACAAGGGTAAGCTGCGGACGGAGCGGCTGATATTCGATACGGACGAAGGAGTTCGCGCCGATACGAACGTGGAGACGCTGGGCAAGCTGAAGCCGTCGTTTAAGCTTGGCGGCACGGTGACGGCGGGCAATGCTTCGCAGATGAGCGACGGGGCGGCGGCAGCCGTCGTGATGAGCCGGGAGCGGGCGGATGCGCTCGGCTTGAAGCCGCTTGCGACGTTTCGCTCGTTCGCGCTGGCCGGCGTAGATCCCGACATTATGGGCGTCGGCCCGGTCAGGGCGATCCCGAAGGCGCTAAAGATGGCCGGCATCTCGCTGGACGACGTCAAGCTGTTCGAAATCAACGAAGCGTTCGCCTCCCAATGCGTGCACATTATTCGCGAACTGGGCATCGACGAGGAGAAGGTGAACGTGAACGGCGGCGCAATCGCGCTCGGTCATCCTCTAGGCTGCACGGGCACGAAGCTGACGGCGACGCTGCTCCATGAGCTGCGCCGACGGGGCGGCGGCTACGGCGTCGTCTCGATGTGCATCGGCGGAGGCATGGGCGCGGCGGGCGTGTTCGAGGTGTGTACCGATTAGGCGGTAGTTGGGCTGACGAGCGATAGCGGAAGGACTGCCCTCCTCTCGCGGACTCGGGCTCCTGACTTTGCGAAGGCCAAAAAAGTGCCTCCGCGCTATGGTCTCGGCATTGCGAAGGCCAAAAAGGTGCCTTGAAGGTGGGGAGACGGGAGCGAGAGTAGAGTGCGAAGGCCAAAAAGGTGCCTCGGAGCACCTTGGAGCAGCGGCCCCGACTACGCGAAGGCCAAAAAAGTGCCTCCGAGCTACCGAGCTCGCTGAACGAGGGAGCCCAGCCACGAGATACGCACGTTCAGAACATCTTCAAAAGGAGCGATAAAGCGATGGGCAAAGTGATAGGCGGGAGCTTCATCATCGAGGATATCGAAGCGGACCGCATTGTGACGCCGGAGGACTTCACCGAGGAGCATCGGATGATCGCGCAGACGACAGAGGATTTCGTCACGGCGGAGATTGCGCCCCATGATGAAGCGATCGAGAAGCTGAACTATGAGCTGACCGTCGCGAAGCTGCGGCAGGCGGGAGAGACCGGCCTGCTCGGCGCGGACGTGCCCGAAGCCTATGGCGGACTGGGCCTGGACAAAGTCGGCACGACGCTGATCGGCGAGCGCTTCGCCAAGGCCGCCTCCTTCGCGCTGTCCGCCGGAGCGCATGTCGGCATCGGTACGCTGCCGATCGTCTACTTCGGCACCGAGGCGCAGAAGCGCAAGTATTTGCCGGAGCTGGCCTCGGGCGAGAAGCTGGCCGCTTACTGCCTGACGGAGCCGTCCTCCGGCTCGGACGCGCAAGGCGCGAAGACGACGGCGACGCCGACGGAGGACGGCCAATTTTACGTGCTGAACGGCACGAAGCAGTTCATTACGAACGCGGGCTTCGCCGACATTTTCATCGTGTACGCCAAGGTGAACGGCACTGACTTCAGCACGTTTATCGTCGAGCGGACGATGCCGGGCGTCAGCATCGGTCCGGAGGAGAAGAAGATGGGCATCAAGGGTTCTTCCACCTGTCCGCTCATCCTGGAGGACGTCAAGGTGCCGGTCGAAAATCTGCTGTGGGAAGCCGGCAAAGGCCATCTGATCGCCTTCAACATTTTGAATATCGGCCGTTTCAAGCTGGCCGCGGGCGCGCTCGGCACCGCCAAGGAAGCGATTGGGCTGTCCGCCAAGTACGCCAACGAGCGCGTGCAGTTCGGCCGCCCGATCTCCTCATTCCCGCTGATCGGCAAGAAGCTGGCGGAGATGAACATTCGCTCTTATGCGCTGGAGAGCATGGTGTATCGCACGGCCGGGCTGTTCGACGAGGGGCTGGCCGAGGTCGATCACGGCGCGGACAATGTCGGGTTCCAGGCGGCCAAGGCGATCGCGGAATACCAGCTCGAATGCTCGATCAACAAAGTGTTCGGCTCGGAAGCGCTCGATTTCGTCGCCGACGAGGGCGTGCAGATTCATGGGGGCTACGGCTACATCCAGGAGTATCGCATTGAGCGAATTTACCGGGATTCGCGCATTAACCGCATTTTCGAAGGGACGAACGAGATCAATCGGCTGCTTATTCCCGGAGCGCTGATCAAACGAGCTATGAAAGGCGAGCTGCCGCTGATGCAGAAGGCGATGGCGCTCCAGGCCGAGCTGATGGCGCCGATGCCGAGTCGGGAATTCGAGGGAACGCTGGAGCAGGAGACGCATTTGCTGGCCATGGCCAAAAAGATATTTCTGATGGTCGGAGCTCAGGCGGTGCAGAAGTATCAGACGAAGCTGGACCGGGAGCAGGAGGTGCTCAGCCATCTGGGCGATATGCTGATCTCCGTGTTCGCGATGGAGAGCGCGCTGCTGCGCACCCGCAAGCTGCTCGGCCGAAGCGGCGAGGCGAAAGCGGCGAATGCGATCGACATGACGACCGTCTTCGTCCATGAGGAGTTCGGCAAAGTCGAGGAACGAGCGCGGGAGGCGCTGGCTGCGATGGAGTCGGGAGACATGCTGCGAACGCAGCTGTCCATTCTGAAGAAACTCGGACGCCGAGCCGCGGTCGATACGATCGGGCTGAAGCGGAGGATCGCGGCCAAAGTGATCGAAGCGGAAAAGTACGTCGTGTGAAAAAGAGAGATTTCCTGCAAAGCAGCGCTGCAACCAGAGCAACTCACAAAAGTGAGAGCGAGGTGTCGGTTGTGTCCAATGCACCCTGGTTAAAGGAATATCCTGCCGAAGTTCCGCATTCGCACGAGTATCCGAAAAAGAATTTGGCCTGCTTTCTGATCGATTCCGCTTCGGCCTATCCCGACAATGTCGCCCTGGAGTTTCTGGGGAAAAAGGTGACGTACGGCTCGCTTCTGGAGCAGTCCCGCCGCTTCGCGAACGCCTTGCTTCGTCAGGGCGTCCGCAAGGGCGACCGCGTCGCCGTCATGCTGCCGAACTGCCCGCAGGCCGTCATCGCTTACTTCGGCATTCTGATGATCGGCGGAGTCGTCGTCATGACCAATCCGCTCTATATGCCCCGCGAGCTAGAGCATCAGCTTGCCGATTCGGGCGCTCGTATCATCGTTACGCTCGACCTGCTCTTGAATCGCGTTCAGCAATCGACGGTTAAGCGTCCGCTGGAACGGATCGTCGTCACGTCGATCCAGGATTACTTGCCTTTTCCGAAGAACGCGCTGTACGTGCTGAAACAGAAAAAAGAAGGCAAGTTCGTCAAGGTGACGTACACCGAGCAGGTGCTGTCGTTCCGTGAGCTGATCAAGAGTTCCCCCGCCTATCCCGTCCTGGCGGACGTCGACGCGGAGGAGGATCTGGCGCTCGTCCAGTATACGGGAGGAACGACCGGACTGGCCAAGGGCGTCATGCTGACGCACTACAACCTGGTGGCGAACACGGTGCAGACCCGGCTGTGGTGTTACAAAACGGAGAACGCGAAGGAGCGGCTGCTCGCCGCGCTGCCTTTTTTCCACGTGTTCGGGCTGACCGTCCTGCTCAATCTGGGGGTGTATGCGGCGAATACGCTCGTGCTGCTGCCGCGCTTCGAGATCGATCAGGTGCTGAAGACGATTCACAAGAGGAAGCCGACGCAGTTTCCGGGCGCTCCGACGATGTACATCGCGATCGTTAACCATCCCAACGTGCGGAAGTACGACTTCTCCTCGATCAATTTCTGCATCAGCGGCGCCGCTTCTTTGCCCCTGCACGTGCAGGAACGTTTCGAGGAGATGACCGGCGGCAAGCTGATCGAAGGCTACGGGCTGACCGAGGCATCTCCGGTCACGCATGCGAACAACATTTGGGCGCGGCGGAAGAACGGCTCTATCGGTCTCCCTTTTCCGGATACCGAAGCTCGTTACGTCGATCCGGACACGTTCGAAGAGGTGCCGGTCGGGCAGATCGGGGAGCTGGCGATCCGCGGGCCGCAGGTAATGAAGGGGTACTGGAACCGGCCCGACGAGACGGCGAAGGTGCTGCAGGACGGCTGGCTGCTGACCGGAGATCTGGGCAGACAAGACGAGGAAGGCTACTGCTATATCGTCGACCGGCGCAAGGACGTCATTCTCGCGGGAGGCTACAACGTCTACCCTCGGGAAGTAGAGGAGGTTCTCTACGAGCACCCGGACGTGGAAGAGGCGAGCGTTGCGGGGGTGCCGGATCCCTACCGCGGAGAAACGGTGAAAGCTTTCGTCGTGCTTCGGCAGGGAGCGATGAGCGACAAGGAAGCGCTGGAACGGTGGTGCAGAGAGAAGCTGGCGGCATACAAAGCGCCGAAAATCATCGAGTTCCGCGAGACGCTGCCGAAGACGATGTCGGGCAAAGTGCTGCGGCGCAAGCTGCTTGAGGAGGAGCCGGACGACTCGGTCCGCAAGTAGCTTAGACAAGACGAAGAGACTAGGCGGGCCCGAACTGCTCGCATCCTGGTGCAGACTGGGGCCGGGAAGTTGGAAGAAAGGGAGGAGGAGACGAACGGATGGAGACGAACAAGGGAGTTGAGCTTCCTCCGCAGATGGAACAGTGGAAGGAGAAGGCGGAATCGACGTTCTGGGGCTGGGTCGGCTGCTCGTTCGAGCGGGTGGACGAACGGCGGATCGTAGTGTCGCTGGACGTGAAGCCGCATCATCTGAATTTGATCGGCATTCTGCACGGCGGGGTGCATGCGACGATGATCGATTCCGCGATGGGGCTTGCGGCGATGATTGCCCGCCCGAACGCCGGCGTCGTGACGACGCATCTGAACCTGAACTACGTCGCGCCCGTCGGAGCGGGCCGCGTCTACGTCGAAGCGGAGATCGCGCACATGACCCGCAAGACGGTGACGACGCAGGCGCGCGTCAGAACGGAGGACGGCGAGCTGCTGGCGTTCGGGACGGGAACGTTTCGCGTGCTCGATTAACGGACAACGGCCGCAGTCGAAGGGACTGCGGCCGTTGTCTGCGATCGGCAGCGATTATTGAAAGAGGCTCTTCAGAAACTTCAATCCGTTCACCGCCAGAGCGTCCTGGGATTCGGCGAGCGGGCGCCACAGGGAGACGGCTCGCGCGATCTCCGTAATGTCGGTCGTGAACGATTCGATTACGACCGCGCCGTCGTAACCGATGTCCTTGAGCGCCAGGGAGATGCCGGGCCAGTCGAGATGGTCTTCTCCGGGAGTGCCGCGGTCGTTGGCGCAGGCATGGAAGGAGAAGAGCTTGTCACCGGCGCTTCGGATCGCGGCGGGGATGTCCTTCTCCTCGATGTTCATATGGAACGTATCCAGCAGCAGACCGACATTGTCCGCCCCGACCTGGGAGAGGAAGAGCAGGGCTTGTTCCGTCGTATTCAGGAAGTCCGTCTCGAACCGGTTAAGCGGTTCGATGGCCAGACGTATTCCTTTGCCGGCGGCATACTCCGAGAGAGCTTGCATGTTGCGGACCGCCCAATCGGTTTGACGCCGCTTTTCTGCGGGAGTCGCGAGCCTGGTTTTGCCCACCGCAGAATACATTGGCCCTGATACGTAAGGGGAACCGATCGCTTCGGCCATATCGATCAGCGTTCGGACGTAGCTTATCCCGTTCTCCCGCACCTCTTCCTGTTCGGAGCTGATATCCCTGTCCGGTCCGAAAGCGCCGCAAATGGTGCATTGAATACCCGCCCGCGAAGCCGCTTGTTCGACGGCGCGGATGTCGACGAGACCGGGCTGCTCCACCGCCAATTCGTAGAGGTCGAAGCCGATGTCTTTGGCTTTCTGGAACTGGTCGAGCGTGTCGTTGCCGAATGGCGAAACCCAAATATAAGAGCTGGCTCCGAACTTCATGCGAATTGCTCCCCTCTATCTCGCAGCTTGTTTCTTCTGAAGCAGTACGGCAAGAATGACCAGAGTGCCCTTGATCGCGTTCACGAGGAATACGTCGACTCCGGCGATATTCAGAATATTGCTGATGATGCCCAGCAGCAGCACGCCAAGAACGGCTCCGACGATCGATCCTCTTCCCCCGGTCATCGCCACTCCGCCTATGACAACCGCCGCGATGGCATTCAGTTCGTACCCTTGCCCCGAAGAAGTCGCGTTGATGCTGTTCAGCCGGGAAGTTTCGATAATGACGGCGATCGCGACCATGATGCCCATCAGCATGAAGACAAGAATTTTAACCTTGTCGGTATTGATGCCGCTAAGGCGAGCGGCTTTCTCGTTGCTGCCTACGGCATAGACGTGGCGTCCGAAACGGGTATGCTTCGCAATATAGTAACATACCGCGGCAACCGCCGCAAAATAAACGATAGGGAGAGGAATGACGCCGAACAGCTCGGAATTCGAGATTTTCTGGAAGGCCGGGATGTCGCAGAAAAATCCGCCTCCCTTCATATAATACATGCTTACGGATCGATAGATGCTCATGAAGCCCAGCGTGACGATAAAGGAAGGCACTCTGCCTTTCGTCGTGATCCATCCGCACAAAACGCCGAAGAACGCGCTGCAAATCAAGGCGGTCAATATGCCGAGCGAGATGGCCAGCCAGCCCAGTTCCGGACCGAGCTGGACTCCGAAGAAATTGGTGACGGCAATGGCGATGGCGCCAACCGCCACCAGAGCGGAGCCGATGCTGAGATCGATATTCCCGGAAATGATCACGAAGGCCATTCCCAGCGCCAATATGCCCAGAATGGCATTGTTGCGAAGGATGTTGACGAAGTTCTGAGCGTCCAGAAACGTATCTCCCAGAAATAAAGAAGCGACGGCGATAATCCCGAGCATGACCCATATGATGCTGTATTGCCCCCATAGATCCCGTGCCTGAAGCTTCCGCCATACGCTCGCCGCATGGCTCTCGCCGACTTTAGGATTGACTTCCATTAAGCGCATCCACCTTTAGCTGAATTTAACGAACCGCCGGTCGACAGAATCATCAGAGACTCCTCGGAGCATTCGCCTCGCGTCAACTCTCCCTTGATCTCTCCGTGATACATGACGCATACTCTGTCGCATATATTTTGCACCTCGTGTGCTTCTCCCGACATGACGATCACGCCGACGCCGTTCTTGGCCAGCTCCATGATCTGGGCGTAGATTTCGTTTTTGGCCCCGACATCGACCCCTTGGGTAGGGTTGGCGAAAATCATAATTTCGGGCCGGGTATGGAGCCACTTGGCCAGCACCGCTTTCTGCTGGTTTCCTCCTGAAAGGCTGGTGATCGGAGAGTGGAGCGCGGGCGCCTTGATTTTCAAAGCGTCGACATATTCGGCCGCGACGGCCAGTTCCTTTTTCTTATCAAGTCCTGCAAGCTTCCGGAAGCTTCCCAGAGTGGAGAGCGTGATGTTTTCCGTAACGGTAAGATCTTGGACAATGCCGTTTTCCTTGCGATTGTCCGGCACGTAGCCGAACCTTCTCGTCTTGGCTTGCTCGGGACTTTTGTTGACGATCTTGTTCCCCTTTACCTTGATCGTGCCGGAATCGATGCCAAGATCGCCGAAGAGCGCTCTCGCCAGCTCCGTGCGCCCGTCTCCCAGAAGTCCGGTAAACCCCAGAATTTCTCCTCTGTTCAATTGGAACGATATATTTTTCAAGCTGCCGCGTACGGACAAATTGTCGACTTCCAGCAAGACGCCTCCGATCGGATGCGGCTCGTATACCTCCACGCTTAGCACATCCCGGCCGACCATATGCCGGGCGAGCATCTCCGGAGTGGCCGAGCCTTCGGGCTTGCGAATGTCGTCTTCCACGATCTTTTCGCCGTTTCTAAGCACCGTATACCGGTCGCAAATCTCGACCACCTCTCCCAGCTTGTGCGAGATGAAGATAATGGAGGCTCCCTTTTCCTTCAAGGTGCGCATGATGGCGAAGACATGCCCGATTTCCGCGCTGGTCAGCGATGTGGTCGGTTCGTCCATAATGATGAGGTTGGCATTCCGAAGCAGCGCTTTGGCGATCTCGATAATTTGCTTATAGGAAGCGTCCAATTCGCCGACCATCGCTTTCGGATCCAGATGAATGCCCATATAATCGAAGATTTCCCGGCACTTGCGGATCATTTCCTTGGCTTGGATACGACCGTATCCGTTCGTCAATTCGTATCCGAGAAACAGATTTTCGTAGACGCACAGATCGTTAACGACGTTTAATTCCTGGTGAATAAAAGCAATGCCCAGGCGCTGGGATTCGCCGGGAGAGTGGAGCGCGACTTCCTTGCCGCTTATTTCCACTTGGCCGCTGCTGGCAGGAAATACGCCGCCAAGAATGTTCATAAGGGTGGACTTCCCCGCGCCGTTCTCGCCCAGCAAAGCATGGATCTCCCCCCGGCGCACGTTCAAGCCTACATTCTTCAGCACGGGAACGGTATCGAAGGTTTTGTTGATCTCGATCATTCGCAGCGCATACTCGGACATTCTTGCACCTCCTGGAGGAAGATAAGCCGGAATCCGGATCGTTCCCGAACTCCGGCGCGATATTTTAGTAAGGAGAGCTTTCGTCCAGGTAATCCTTTACGTTGTCTCTGTCCACGATCTGGGAAGGCACGATCGTCTCAGCCGCCGGCGATTCTCCTTTGAGCACGGCGTCCGCGATTTTGACGCAGTCGACGATCATGTTCGGCGAGTACAGAGCGCTGGCCAGCCACAGGTCGTCCGGCACGATGGACATCAGCTTGAAGTACGACTGGGCGCCGCCGCCTCCGGTCATCACTTTAATGTCCGTTCTGTTCTGCTCTTTGATAGCTTGGTAGAGACCGACCGAGAGCTCGTCGTCGATCGAGAAGACGCCGTCGATCTTTTTGTTGGCCTGGAGCGCATCCGTCATCGTTTTTAATCCGGATTCCGGCGAGCCGTTCGGGCTGTCGTATTCTCCGATGATCTTAATGTCCGGCGCGATTTGAGCGATTGTGTCCTTGAAGCCCTTGATGCGCGATCCGTTGACCGCTTCCCCGTAGGCGGCGATGCCGGCGATAATGACGTCGCCTTTCTTGCCGAGCTTCTCGGCGATGTAGTTCGCCCCCGCGACGCCCATTCCGTAGTTGTCGCCTGCGAGGTAGTGGTCCGGCGAGGTCGGGTTGATGCTTCTGTCGAAGGTGATCAGCTTGATTCCCGCATCCTTGATTCTCTGGGCGGCAACCGCGACCTGGTCGTTATGCGGGAACAATACGATCGCTTGCGGCTTCAGGTTGATCAGATCGTCGATCTGGCTGGATTGCTCGTTGGGATCGGCCGAAGCGACCACCTTGTAGTTCAGGCCAAGCTCTTGAGCCGATTTGTTGGCGTAATACTGGACGGCGGCAACCCATCCGGTCGGAGCCAGGGGGACGCTGATGCCGACGAGCGGTTTGTCGGAACCTCCGGAATTCGACTTCCCCGACGAACAGGCCGCCAGTACGGCGACGAGCGTCACGGCCATAAGGAAAGCTAACGTTTTTTTCATGAGAACCCTTCCTTTTCGTTTTGTAGGATGACTCGGTAACATGACCCCATTATAAGGAACGCGATCGCCTCGGAATTCTCCCTTTCTTAACCCGTTTGGTGGATTTTTTCAACTTTGGAACGAGAGCCGCGGGGGAGCGTGCTATAATAATCGCAATAAGATGAAAGCGCATTATAAGGGAGTTCATAGACGAATCGATCCGAATGAAAAGTGGGGCCGGGGGAATCCATGAAGCCGAATTCTATTCAACGTTTCTTCCGCTCGGCGGCAGCTTATTTGCAGTTGATCAAATGGAAGCTGTTTATTTCGTATGTGATTTTGTCCGTTCTGCCGATCTCCGTCATCTCGGTCGTTCTCTATTCCCAAGCCACCAAAACGATCGAAAATAAAATCGCCGTCTATTCGCGGCAAATCATCTACCAAACGGTAGGCAAGCTGGACGGCAAGCTGGAAAGCGTCCAGGATTTAAGCTTGCAGATCGTAGCCGACGCCGGCTTCCAGGAGCGGCTGGAACGCGTGCGGAAGCAGACGGACTCGGAGCTGGCGACTCGGGAAATGAAAGATGTGGAGCGGGAGCTGGACCGAATTATCGGCTCGCGAAGCGACGTGGTCGGCGCGGAAATCGTCCTGAGCGGCTCGGACCGGGTCATGTCGTCCGGAGAATACTTGGTCAGCCCTCGGGAGCTCGGGAACGACCCGGCGTATTCGGAGCTGATGAGCCAGTCGGGCGCTTACGCTTGGAAGGGGGCCGTCAATTACGCGAGCTCTCAGGTGCTGTATCCGAACATCTCGATTCTGATGCGCAAAATCAAGTCGCTGCACAGCGGGGAAGACATCGGCGTGCTCGTCATGGGCATCAAGGAATTCGCGCTTGCCGATACGTACTCCTACATCGATCTGGGACCGACCGGATTCGTATTCGTCGTCGACTCCGACCGCCGGCTGGTATCGCACCTCGACAAGAGCGAGCTGAACCGGGTGTCCGATTACCCGTTCATCTCCCGGATCGTTCGGTCGTCGGTGGACGAGAGCCGGACGTTCCCCTCCTATCTCGACGATAGGAAGGTGCTCGTCTCTTACGGCGTCTCGGAGCTTGCCGATTGGTACATGGTCAGCGTCGTTCCGTACGACTACTTGACCGAGGACATCGGCCAGATCAGGACCGTCTCCGTCAGGCTCGGGCTCATCCTGCTGCTGATCTCCGTCTTCGTCTCGTTCTATATTTCCTCTACGATATCCCGGCCGGCGGAGGTTCTCGTCCGCGCCATGAGAAGGGTGGAGAGCGGGGACCTGAGCGTGAACGTGTCGCTGAGAACGGGCAACGAGATCGGCATGCTCGGCGGGCATTTCAATCATATGGTCAGGCGGATGAACGAATTGATCAAGCGCGTGTACGAGTCGGAGCTGGTCAAGAAGGAGGCGGAGGTGAAGGCGCTGCAATCGCAGATCAATCCGCATTTTCTCTACAACACGCTATCGATCATCGACAGCATGGCTTCCATTAAGAAGGAGAAGGAAATCAGCGAGCTCGCGCAGCGGCTCAGCGATATTTTCCGATACAGCATCAGCGGCAACGACGTATCGACGATTCGGGAAGAAATCAATCAAGTGGAGCGCTACCTGTATATTCAAAAAATCCGTTACAAGGACAAAATCTCGGAAACGATCGAGGTCGATCCGGAAACGGAAAAAGGTCTGATTACGAAGCTGCTGCTGCAGCCGATTGTCGAGAATGCCATCGTTCATGGCATCTGCAAGTCGCGGACGCCGGGCCATCTGACGATCAAGGTGTACTTGTCGAGCGAGGAGACGCTGAAGATCGAAGTCGCCGACGACGGAGCCGGGATGTCCCGGGAGCGGCTGAAGGAAGTTCAGAATCGTCTTCGCGAGGCGGACCGGCACTCGTTGTCTGTGGAGCCGCGGGACGGCAACATCGGCATTGCCAACGTCCACAGGCGGATTCGTCATACATTCGGCGAGGAGTACGGTTTGGAAATCGACAGCGAGCCCGGCAAGGGCACTCGGGTCGTCATGAAAATCCCGATGCTGACTTAACGGCGCAGGAACGGAGGCGAGCGGAACCGGTGACGGACAAAATGAAGGTGATGATCGTCGAGGACGAGGAGATTACCCGCAAAGGAATCCTGGCGAAAATCGACTGGGAAGCGTTGGAGCTGGATTTGGCGGACGAGGCGGAAGACGCGGAATCGGCGCTGGACATTCTGGAGAGCCGCAAGGTGGATCTCATTATTACGGATATTTGCTTGCCCCGGATGGACGGCTTCGAGTTGATTCGCGACGTGGTCGGGCAGGGCAAGCAGGCGAAGTTCATCGTCATCAGCGGGCACGACAAGTTCGAATATGCCCGCACTGCGATGAAGTACAAGGTGACCGAATATTTGCTTAAGCCGATCAAGGAAGCCGATCTGAACGAATCCCTGCGCAAAATGAAGCAAGAGCTGCTGGACCAGCGTTCGCTCGACAGCCGGATGAGAGACGCGGCCCATCTGACCGATCAACAAAGGCAGCAATGGAGAGACGAATGGCTGGGCAGGCTCCTCGGGGCTCATTCTCCTGGGCCAGGAGATCTCGAGCATTTTCGCGAGCATATCGGATGGCGGGGCTCGGACCATGCCGTCGTCTCGGTCATGTCCTTGGCCCCTTTGGCCGAGGGGAGACCGGGGCTGCCGGAAGATCTTCTATATTTCGGCTTGCGGAATATTTACCGCGAGGTCGCGGCGGAGGAGAAGACGGAGACGCTGTTGTTCCGCCATCCGCAAGTTCCCGGCGAGTACGTGTTCCTGAGCGGAGGTTCGGAAGCGCATCTGAAGACGAGGCTGTATTCGCTGTTCTATGCTTATATCGAGGCGATAAAACAGTATTTGCGAATGCAGGCGACGATAGGCGTCGGCACCGCTTGCCAGGGTCTCGGGCAGATCGGGCGTTCCTACGCGGACGCTTCGTTCGCCGTCAGGGAACGCATATTGCGGGGAGCCGGCTCGGTGATCGATTACGGCTCGCTGTCCCGGCCGCAGCAGCCGGCACGATTGCCGCAGATCGATCGCGAGCTGCTGCTGTGTCTGGAGGAACGCAAGAAGACGCAAGCCCTTGCCTGCGTTCGCGCGATGTTCGAACGAATGGAGGCGGAGCGCCATCGTCTTAATCATCTCGACGTTCAGGAGATGATTATCCGCGCGTACATGCTGGTCAAGAAGCATGCCGAAGACAACTGGCCTGGACAGGAGGGCGAGCGGACGCTGACGGACGACGTGCCCCGGCTGCTCACCAGCTGGCAGAGTCTCGACGAAGCGGAGCGCTGGTTCTCGAGGCTGATCGAACGCTATTTCGATAGGACCGCCCATGCGGCCGACCGAACGGGCAAAGATATCGTGGACATCGTTCGCAAGTATATCGATACCCATTTTCACCAAGACATCGGCCTTCAGTTCATCTCCGAGACGTATCATATTCACCCGATCTACTTCAGCCGGATCTTCAAGGAGCATGTCGGCCGGAGCTTCAACGGGTACTTGACCGGCAAACGGATGGAGAGAGCCAGGGAGCTGCTGCGCGATACGTCGCTGCGGCTGCAGGAAATCGCCGAGATCGTCGGGTACGAAGATCCGAAGTATTTCAGCAAAGTGTACAAGAAGTACTATGGAGCGAGTCCGAGTCTGCGAGGAGAAACCCTAGAACGGGAGAGGGACCGATGAGAATACGCGGCAACCGCAGACATTGGCTGTCGATGCTGCTTGCGCTGGCGGTGCTGGGAGGAATGGCGGCCGTCGGATTGCGGACCTGGAACGGGGCGGGAGAAACGGCCAGGCCGCTGATCGTAGGCGTCAGCAACGGCTTTATCGGCAGCAGCTGGAGAACGCAGATGATCGAGAACATCGAGAAGAAGGCGGAAGAATACAAGCGCAAAGGCTGGATTTCCGAGCTGTACGTGCAGAACGCGGGTCAGGACGTCAACAATCAGATTGCCCAAATCCGCAATATGATCGACAAGAAGGTCGATTTGCTGCTGATCGATCCGAATTCGGAAAGCGCCTTGAATCCGGTCATTGAGGAAGCCCATCGCAAAGGAATCCGCGTCATTACGTTCGACCAGTCGGTGACGAGCCCCTACGCGCTGAACGTCGTCATCGACCAGAAGGCTTGGGGAGCCCGGCAGGCGCAATGGCTGACCGAGCAATTGGGGGGAACCGGCCGCATCGTCATCATCGGAGGAGTGGCGACGAATCCGGCGAATGTCGACCGGCTGGAAGGGATGAAGGAAGTGCTTGCCGGGTTCCCCGGTATCGAGGTGCTGGCGGAAGAGAACGGAAGCTGGGATTATTTGATCGCGCGCCGGGTCATGGCGGATATGCTGGCCTCTTACGCGGAGATAGACGGCGTGCTCACGCAGGATTCCATGCCCCTTGGCGTACTTAACGCCTATCAGGTGGCGGGCAAGAAGCTGCCGGTCGTAACCGGGGAGACGTGGGCCGTGTTTCTGCGCAAGTGGAAGCAGCTGAAGGATGCGGAAGGCTTCGAAAGCTTCGGACAGAACAACCCGCCGGGCATCGGCGTCACCGCGCTGGGTATCGGCGTCCGGCTGGAACAAGGCAAGATTTGGCGTGAACCTCCGTCCGGAGGCGCGTTCCATTACGAAGTGAGAAGGTTCGTCACCAACGATAATCTGGAAGCCGAGCTGGACAAGATCAAGCATTTGCCGGACACGTACATTAGCGACGAATGGCTTTCGGAGCAGGAGTTGGACGAGTTGTTTCAGTAAGTTGCGGCCATGATCGGCTATAATGATCGTAAAACCGATAATCGCCTGGAGGATGAAGCAATGTCGAAAACGATCGTGGATAAGCTGGGCCTGCGTAAATACGAGAGAGCCGCGATTTTGAACCAGCCGGAAGATGCGGATTATTTCGCGGAATTAACCGGGTACGATACGTCGCTCAAGGACGGCGGGTATGATCTTGTGTTCGCCTTCGTGCTGGATATGGAATCGTTGAAGAACCTTGTCGGCCGCGTTATCGCCGAGGGGGCGCTGCGTCCGAGCGGCTATCTGTTCGTCGCCTATCCGAAGCTGGGCAATAAAAAGTACGCAACGTCCATTCACCGCGACGATCTGTTCCCTGGTCTCGGAGCGGACGAGGAAGGGTACATCTCGGGAAGCGCAGTTAAGTTCGCGAGGATGGTCGGACTGGACGACGTGTTTACCGTCGTCGGATTCAAGGAGGACTCCGCGGGCAAAGGGAAGATTTCGTCACGGGCGGCTCAGCCAAGCCAGCGGGTGGACGACTACGTCGAGCTGATCCCGAGCGTGGAGCAGGATTTGGCCGATTCCCCCGAGCTTCTGGCTTTCTACCGGTCGCTTACCCCGGGCTATCGCAAGGACTGGGCGCGATACGTCTACAGCGCCAAGCAAGAGGAGACGCGGGCGAATCGGCGGGAGGAGATGAAAGCGATCCTTAAGGCCGGCTACAAGAGCCGCGAGCTCTATCGGCAAGCCGAAAAATAGGAGGGTGAGTCTGTGGCGGACGGTAACGAGCGGTATCAATAGAGGATTATCGGGCAATATCGTATTGCCAAAACCGTGAGCATAAGATAAGTTATAGATAATTGAATCGCAAAGAAACGGGTGCTTGATGAAGTCAGGCTGAGATTGCGGCCGTATGCCGCTGACCGTCGATCTGATCTGGGTAATGCCAGCGTAGAGACAACTTTGGTCGCGTATCTTCGGATGCCGTGCGCTAGCCTGCCCTGCTCGTAAGGGGCGGGCTTTTTCGTTTGCGGTCAAGCCGCTTCGGGGCGTGCGGAGTACAAGGGCAGCCCGGAAGACTTCGTTGCTCGATTGCCCGTCTAAGCGTTCAAGAGGGAACACAATACGGGAGAGGAAGTGTTGAAGTTATGGCGCAAGCCGGACAAGGGACGAAGTCCCGGGGATTGAAATTGACCGATATTCTGGTCACGGTCGTGATCGCGGTCGTATTCGGCATCATCTACAAAATATGGGGCCCGATGTACGACGTCTTTAAGCCGCTCGGGCTGCATGCGGAGCAGTTGTCGTACGGTATGTGGTTCCTGGCGGGGACGTTCGCGTTCCTCGTCATCCGCAAGCCGGGCGTGGCGGTGCTGGCCGAGGTCGCGGCGGCCAGCGTAAGCGCGCTGCTCGGCAGCGAATGGGGCATCTCGACGCTGTGGTACGGGCTGCTGCAGGGGCTCGGAGCTGAGATCGTGTTCGCGATCTTCCTGTACCGCAACTTCTCGGTGTGGGTCGCATCTCTGGCGGCGATCGGTGCGGCGGCGGGGTCGCTGGTGCTGGATTTTGGCTACGGCTACATTGAGCAGCTCACGGCGTGGAACTACACGCTGTTCATCGGGCTGCGCCTGATCGGCAGCATCGTCATCGCGGGCATCTTCGCTTATTCGTTGGCCAAGGCGCTGGAGCTGACGGGCGTGACCAAGGTGCTGCGTCCCGCTTCGAAGCAGGACTTCGACGCGCTTCACCGGGCATGACGGGGGACGCGACAGCGACAGGCAGCGCTGCAGCGGCGCTTGCGGCGGATACTTCAACGCCGACTGCGTACGGAGCATCCGCGGCGGCAGCATCTCCGGCGGCGACTATGCCCCGGGCATCCGTGCCGACGCCGGGTGAGCTGCCCGATGCCGTCGCGGCGGCAGTATCCAATCTGAAGCTGAAGTTCGCGGGAGAGGACGCCTTGTTGTTTCAAGGCGTTTCTCTTTCTTTTCGCAAAGGGGAGCATACGCTGCTGCTCGGGCCGAGCGGCTGCGGCAAGTCGACGCTGCTTCAGGTGATGAGCGGACTGATCCCCGGCTCGATCGAGGTGCCGATGATCGCCGACGAGACGGTCGTGCCTGATCGGTGGGGATACGTGTTCCAGGACCCGGACACGCAGTTCTGTATGCCCTACGTAGGCGAGGAACTCGCCTTCGTGCTGGAAAACCTGCTGGTGCCGCGAGAGGAGATGCCCGCCCGCATCTCCCGGCATCTGCGGCAGGTGGGACTCGACCTGCCAGACCCCCACGTGCCGATTCAGACGCTCTCGCAAGGGATGAAGCAGCGGCTGGCGATCGCCGCAGCGCTGGCGACGGAGCCGGAGGTGCTGTTCCTGGACGAACCGACGGCGCTGCTCGACGAAGAGGGCACGGAGCAGGTGTGGCGGACGATCCGTTCGGTCGCAAGCGGCATGACGCTGATTGCCGTCGAGCACAAAATCGAGGGAGTGGCCGATCTGTTCGACCGGGTCGTCGTTCTCGGACCTGGCGGAGAGATCGTGGCGGACGGCGCGGCTGCCGATGTATTCACGCAATATCGATCCGAGCTGAACCGCTACGGAATCTGGTATCCGGGCATTTGGGAGGAGCGGGACCGGAAGCTGGGCAAGCGGCCGGGGAAAGCTAAACCGGAAGCTTCGGATCGACCGATCGCCGAGCTCCAAAACTATCGCGGACTAAGAGGAACGAAGCCGGTCATCGAAGTGGAGAGCGCGGAGATCAAGCCGGGGGACTGGATCGCCGTCATGGGCGACAATGGAGCGGGCAAAAGCTCTCTCCTGCTCGCGATGATGCGCCTGATCAAGACGGAAGGGCTATGCAGGGTAGCTGGAGGGGAGTTTAGCAAGACGGAGCAACTGGCCGAACATGCGGCTTTCGTGTTCCAGAACCCGGAATTTCAATTCGTGACCCATACGGTTCGGGACGAGATCGAGTATTCGCTGCTGGTCGACGGAGTGGAAGCGGGAGAGCGGCGCGAGAGAAGCGAGCGGCTGATGGAGGAGCTGCAGCTAACCGATTGCGCGAGCCGCCATCCCTATCAATTGTCGATGGGACAGAAGAGGCGGCTCAGCGTCGCTTCGGCAATCGTCCGCGGCCAGCGGCTGCTGCTGCTCGACGAGCCGACGTTCGGGCTGGATGCGCGCAACACGTTCGCCATGCTGGAACTGCTGGAGCGCCTGCGCTCGGAAGGCATGGCGATTCTGATGGTGACGCACGATCCCCGGATTGCGGAACGCTATTGCACGGCCGTCTGGCGCGTTCGGGAGGGGAGGCTGGCGAATGCAATTGACCTTTCCGCATCGGCGGACATGGCTGCATCGCGTTAATCCCGTCGTGAAGCTGGCGCTGTTTTCCCTCTGGTTTTTCGCGGTCATTCTCATTCACGACTTCAGCGTCATGGCGAACGTGGCGGCCGGTTCCGTGCTTCTGCTGCTCTGGTCGGGCCACCCGTGGCGCAGGCTGCTGCTGTACGCTTCTCCTTTCCTTCTCGTATTCGTCTCCTCGACGACGGGCATGATGTTTTTCGGCAAAGGGGAGACGCCGTGGTTTTCTTGGGGCATCGTGAACATTACCGAAGAAAGCTATTACCGCGGGCTTCATCTCGGCTTCAGGGCGCTGAGCATGGCCGCGGTAGGCCTGCTGTTCGGATTGACGACGCGGCCGGTCGACCTGTTCTACGCGCTGATGCAGAAGGCGAAGCTGCCGCCGAAATACGCGTACAGCTTTCTCGCAGCGATGCGGATGATCCCGATTCTCGTCGAGGAGTTCCAGACGCTGCGCCACGCGCTGAAGATCCGGGGGATGAAGAAGCAGGGCAGACTGAAGACGTTCTATCAGACATGGCACCGCTATGCGATTCCGCTGCTGGCGCAGAGTATTCGCAGGGCGCACCGGATCGCGGTCGCGATGGAGGCGAAGCGGTTTGCCGGCCAGGGGCGAAGAACCTATTATTATATTATCGGGTTCAGCTGCCGGGACATCGTCTTCGGAGCCGTGACGGCCGCCTTGTTCGGACTGTCGTTCGCGCTGGGAACCCAGTGGCCGTACGTCGGCATTACCGACGTGCGATGAGAAAAGAGGATGAAAGCCATGCTGATCATGAATGAGAAAATAAAAGCTTCCGAGGTGAGGCTGACGGGAGCGGACGGAGAGGAACTGGGCATTGTCTCCAGAGACGAAGCTCTGGCTCTGGCGCGCGAGCTGAAGGCGGATCTGGTGTGCACTTCGCTGTTGAGCAGCCCGCCGCCGTGCAAGCTGACGCCGCGGGGAACAGCCAAGCAGGCAGCCGCCAAGGAGAAGCAGCAGGAGCGCAAAGCCGCGCAACCCCCGAAGGTGAAGGAGATTCGCCTGACGCCCCACATTGAGGATCACGACTACGAGACGAAGCGCCGTCAGGCGGAGAAGCTGCTCGCCTCCGGCGACGCGGTGCAGTTCGTCGTGAAGATTCAAGGCAAGGAAGGGCAGAAGGCGAAGGAACTGCTGGAGCAATTGCTGAAGGATCTTGCGGAGGTCGGGCGCAAAGCGACCGGCATCCAGCTCAGCGGCAAACAAGCGGCCGTCCAGGTCAACCCCGTTCGATAGGGGCTGCCCGGCGGCCGCTTGGCATGCGGTGCGGATAGAGGAGAGCGGCTGCTTAGGCTTTCAAAGCAACGGCGATCTGAGCCGCGACTTTGGCGTTATGGTAGACGAGCGCGATGTTCGTCTCCAGGCTGCGTCCTTCGGTCAGTTCCTTGATGCGGGCGAGCAGGAACGGAGTGACCTTCTTGCCGGTAATGTTCTGTTCCTTGGCTTCGCTCAGCGCCTGTTGAATGACGCCTTCGATCTCGGCTTGCGGAAGGGCGGATTCGGCCGGCACCGGATTGGCGACGATGGCGCCGCCGTTCAGGCCAAGCTGCCATTTCTTCTTCAGCACGTCGGCGACTTGAGCAGGCTCGTCGAGGCGGAAGTCGACGCCGTAGCCGCTCTCCCGGGCGTAGAAGGACGGGAATTCGTCGGTCTTGTAGCCGATGACGGGCACGCCGTGCGTCTCCAAGTATTCGAGCGTGCGGCCGATGTCGAGAATCGACTTGGCCCCTGCGCATACGACGGCAACGTTCGTCTGCGCCAGCTCGGTCAGGTCGGCGGAGACGTCCATTGTCGTCTCGCCTTCGCGGTGCACGCCGCCGATGCCGCCGGTCGCGAACACCTCGATGCCGGCCAGCGCGGCGCCGATCATCGTGGCGGATACTGTCGTCGCGCCGATTTTGCCGGAGGACAGCAGGTAAGGGAAGTCGCGGCGGCTGACTTTCTCGACGGGATTGGAGGTCGCGAAGGCTTCCAGCTCTTGCTCGTTCAGGCCGATCTTAACGCGGCCTTCCATAATGCCGATCGTCGCCGGGACAGCTCCCTGCTCGCGAATGATCCGTTCGACGGTGCGGGCCATTTCGATGTTTTGCGGATAAGGCATGCCGTGGGAGATGATCGTCGTCTCGAGAGCGACGATCGGCTTGCCGGCGGAGAGCGCCTCGCGAACTTCGTCCGTATAGGTCAGGTACTGGCTGATTGCGTTGTTCATTTAGAATCTCTCCTCTAGAGTTTGTTGGAGCGTATGCTCGCTAAGCTGGGCCGAGACGGACTCGGCGGTCTGCAAGGTCAGATGAGAGGCGGCCAGTCCGAGCCGGCAAGCCTCGCGATAAGAGCGGTCGTGCAGTATGCCGTACGCGACTCCGGCGACGAAGGCGTCCCCGGCTCCCGTCACTTCGACGACTTCCGTCGGAATCGGGGGAATAAGCGCCCGATCGCCGTCCGCCGACGAGTGGAAGACGCCTTGCTCCCCGGAGGTAATGAAGACGTGGGCGACTCCGCGTTCATGAATGGCCCGGGCCAGCTCCGCATAGTCAGGCACGTCTGAGGGGATCGCTCCGGCCAGCTCGACCGCTTCCTCCAGATTGGGGAAGATCGCGGTTACGCCGGTCAGGTCGGCGGGCAGCTTCTTCGCCTTGCCGGAGGAGACCGGGTCGATCAGCAGCGGCAGCGAGCCGTCGCGGCACCGGCCGACCAGCTCGGCCAGCGTCTCGGCCGGCAAGTTCGCGTCGGCGACAACGAGCTTCGACGCGGCGATGTGCGGCCAGCGCTCCTGCACAATTTGCGGAGAGAAGCGGTCGTAAATGTCCATGTCGGCATAAGCGACGAACATCTCTCCGTCCGGATCGAGCAGAGCGGTGTACGTGCCTGTCTTCTCGCCGGGCAGCACCTGGGCAAGCGAAGTGTTCACGCCGGCTGCGGCGGTTTCCTTCAGCACCCATTGTCCGGCCTGGTCGTCTCCGACAACGGTGAGCAGGGAGACGGTGCAGCTCAGACGGGCCAGATTTTCAGCGATGTTGCGTGCAACGCCTCCGCAGGCTGTCGCTACGCTGGCCGGGTTGGAAGAGCCCGCCCGGATGAGCTGCTTGGCGGTGGCCTTGCTGTCCAGGTTGGCCCCGCCGATGCACAGCACGGTATTCTCCTCCGCGGTGATGTATGCCCGACCGCGGATGACGCCCCGCTTGGTCAGCGCGGCGATGTAGCCCGCGACCGCGGATCTGGAAATGCCGATGCTGGCGGCGATGTCGTTCTGCGATATAAAAGGATTGTGGCGGATCAGGTCCATAATTTGCCGCTCGCGGTCCATTGTCCGATCCTCCTTCGTTCATATTGAAACTGAAGCAAGTTCATCATACACCTTGTCTAAACATTTGTCTATAAAATAAACTTTTGTCCGGTTGAGGGCGAGAAGGAGAAAAGAGGAAACTACGGTGACGAGATCGGCAACAGGAACAGGAAATGTAGCAGGAACAGGCGCAGGCTCTGTAGCGGCAACAAGAACGACCACGGGGAGAATCCCTGAAGCTCTTGCGCAAGCAGCGCGGTATGCGGGCTTATCCGAAGGGACGACGCTGCCTGCGGACGTGCTGGCGGACATTTACGACGCCAAGCTGTTTAAACAGTTCGTGCCGGAGGAGCTGAACGGCCTGATGCTGCCGCTGCCCGAGGCGCTGCGCGTCTTCGCTGAGGCATCCGAGATCGACGGAAGCTTCGGCTGGCTCGTCACGATCGGGTCGGGCGGCGGCTTTTTCTCGGCGGCGCTGCCTCCCGAGCAGGCGCGGGAGCTGTTCGGTCCGGCGAACGCAGTCGTAGCCGGCAGCGGACACCCGAACGGAGTCGCCGTTCCGGTCGAGGGAGGCTACCGGGTCAGCGGCCAGTGGAAATATTGCAGCGGCTCGACGTTCGCCAGCCTGTATACGGCCAACTGCCGTATCGACAGAGGAGACGGAGCTGAGCCGGAAATTCGCTCGTTCGCGTTTCTGCCCGAGCAGGTTCGCGTCATCCGCGATTGGAACTCGTTCGGCCTGAAAGGCACGGACAGTCATTCGATGGCGGTGGACGAAGCGTTCGTGCCCTCGGAGCGTACATTCAGTATTATGAGCCCGCCCAACTATGACGATCCCATTTTCCGCTATCCGTTTCTGCCGTTCGCGCAGACGTCGTTCGCCGCCGTATGTCTGGGCATTTGCCGCCATTTTCTCGCGGAGGCCCGTTCGTTCGTCGCTTCCAAACGCGCCGAGTGGGATACGGCCAAACCGGGACGGGCTGAAGGAACGGAGCGCGCCATCTCCGAGCAGGAAGCGAAGCTGGAGACGGACGCAGTCCATTTCTACGAGACGGTCGAGCGGACATGGGACGCTTTCGTCGCGGCCGGGGAAATGTCGGAGGTCGATCAAGCCGAGGTCGGACAGGTTTGCCAGGCGCTGTCCAGAAGCGCATTAGCGCATGCGCATACGATTTTCCCGCTGCTCGGCATGGCCGTGCTGATGGAGGATCATCCGATCAACCGGATCTGGCGCGATCTTCATACGGTGACGCAGCACGCGGTTCTGGTGGCGAAACCCGAGCCAGCCTGACCGGCAAGAACACCGAACGCCGAACACCGAACGCCGGAAGAAGCCAATCGGTTCATCGTAAGGAAGGACGCAAAACCGGCAGGGAACGCTAATCTCGGGAGGGTAACCGCATGGAGGGTTTCAAAGCGCTGATCGTGGATCGTACGCAAGACGGGAATCACAGATGCGAGGTCGGAATGCTGAAGAAGGAGCAGCTGCCGCAAGGGGAGCTGCTCGTCAAGGTAACCTATTCCAGTCTGAACTACAAGGACGCGCTGGCCGCTGCGCCGGACGGCAACATCGTGACAACCTATCCGTTCGTCCCCGGCATCGATCTGGCAGGCACCGTCGTCTCCAGCGAGGACGCGCGCTTCCGGGAGGGGGACGCCATCGTGGCGACAGGCTACGGGCTCGGCGTCACCCATTTCGGCGGGTACGGCGAATACGCGAGCATCCCGGCCGACTGGGCAGTCCCGCTTCCGGACGGCTTAACGCTGAAGGAAGCGATGATCTGCGGGACGGCGGGCTTCACCGCCGCGCTGTCGGTTCAGGCTCTGCGGGACAACGGAGTCGTCCCGGAAGGCGGGCCGGTGCTGGTAACCGGAGCGACCGGAGGCGTAGGCAGCGTCGCGACGGCGATTCTGGCGAAGCTCGGCTACGAGGTGACGGCCAGCACGGGCAAGCCGGAGGCGAAGGAGGAACTGCTCGGACTCGGAGCCGCCAGCGTCATCGACCGCAGCGAACTCGCACCGGCGGCTCCCCGCGCTCTGGACAAACAGCGCTGGGCCGGCGTCGTCGATTGCGTCGGCGGCAAGACGCTCGCCGCCGTACTGGCCGGCGTGAAATACGGCGGAACCGTCGCCGCCAGCGGACTGACGGGAGGAACCGACCTGCCGGCGACGGTGTTCCCGTTCATACTTCGCGGCGTCCGTCTGATCGGCATCGATTCGGTGTTCGTCCCGATGCCAATCAGACGGAAGACATGGGAGCTGCTGGCGTCCGAATTCCGGCCGGACAAGCTGCACGAGCTGTCGTCGGAAATCCCGCTCGAAGACGTTCCGGCCGCGCTGGCCGCCATGCTCGCCGGCAAGTCCAGGGGACGAGTCGTCGTGAAGCTATAGCTTCACGACTTCGACCCGCGTGGAGAAGAACGTCGCCCCGCCGCCCATGTCGGCCAGCCGCTGCGAGGTCAACGAATTGACGGCCTGAACGCCGTCGTTGCCGTGCTCCCACCACAGGCCTTGCGTGACGAGCACGCCCGGCAGCACGTTGTCCGCTACTTTCGCTGTCAGACGAACTTCGCCGCGCCCGTTCCACATCCGCACCGAATCTCCGTGCGCGATGCCCCGGGCGGCGGCGTCTTCGGCGTTCATGTCGACGACGGGCCCCTTCTCCAGCTTCTTCAGCCGCTCTTGATTGCCGAACGTGGAGTTGATGAAGCTGTGGTTCGGCCCGGTGACGAGCAGGAACGGATATTCCTCCGGCTCCCGCAGCGGCGAATATTCCGGCACGGGCGGCAATCCCGCGCGCAGCATCCGCTCGGAGTAGAACTCGATTTTCCCTGAAGGGGTCGGAATCCGCTGCGGAACGAGCGACGGCCGATCCAGCTTCATTCTCACGGAACCTTCCCGCCGCAGCTCCTCGTAGGTCAGACCGTCCAGGAACGGGCTCTTGTAATCCAAAGCCTCGCGAATCATCTGCTCCTCGGTCACGTCGAATACTTCCGGCTCGAATCCCATGCGCAGCCCAAGCTCCTTGAACAGCGTGAAGTTGGACTTGCATTCGCCCATCGGCTCGAGAATCGGCTCGTGAAGCTGCAAGTACAGGTGCCAATAGGATGCGAACAAGTCGAGGTTTTCAAAATGGCTTGTCGCGGGCAGTACGATATCGGCGTACTTGCATGTGTCGGTCAGGAACAGGTCGTGCGTCACGGTGAACAGATCGTCCCGCATCAGCCCTTGGCGCACCCGATTCTGATCGGGCGCGACGACCGCGGGATTGCTGTTGTAGACGAACAGCACGTCGACGGACGGCTCCGACGCCAGCAGCGCTTCGCCGAGCCGGTTCATGCTGATCGAGCGGACGTTGCGGTCGGGCAGCAGGTCCGGCCGTTCCAACTGCAAAGCATTCACCGAAGAATAATGGCTGTTGCCCTTGATCGCGCCGCCGCCGGGAATGCCCCATTGGCCGACCAGGGCGGGCAGGCACGCGATCGTGCGGATCGCCATGCCTCCGTTATCGTGGTGCTGAAGGCCGTTGCCGATGCGGATGAACGACGGCGTCGTTCCCGCGTATTCGCGGGCCAGCCTGACGATCGTATCCGCCGGAACGCCGGTAATTTCCGCGACCCGCTCCGGCGGGTATTTCTCCGCTTGGACGGCAAGCTCCTCGAATCCCTTCGTATACTCCGCGATAAAACGCTCATCCGTCAGCTTTTCTTTGATCAGCACATGCATCATGCCGAGCGCCAGCGCCGTGTCGGTTCCCGGGAGAATGCCCACGAACTCGTCGGCCCAAGCCGAGGTGCGGTTGCGGTGCACGTCGATGTGGACGATTTTCGCTCCGCGCTTGCGGGCTTCGGTCAGATACATCACTTGATGCATGTTGGTCGATACGAGATTGCAGCCCCAGATCAGGGCATACTTCGTATGAACCGTCGTTTCGGGATCGGTGCCCGCCGAAGCGCCCATCGTATAGCCGTAGCCCGCCGATCCGGCCGCGTTGCAGATCGTCCTCTCCAGCTGGCTGGCGCCGATCCGGTGGAAGAAACGCCGGTCCATCCCTTCGGCGTTCAGAATGCCCATATTGCCATAGAAGCTGTAGGGAAGAATCGATTCCGCTCCTTTGGCGGCAATGGCGCTCTTCAGTCTGGAGACGATCTCGTCGTAGGCTTCGTCCCAGGCGATGCGTTCGAATTCCAGCGTTCCCTTGGGACCGATTCTGCGCAGCGGGTGCAGCACGCGGTCGGGGTGGTACACGCGCTCGCGCAGATGGCGGACTTTGTTGCAGATCGCGCCCTGAGTGACCGGGTGGTCGGGATTGCCGTCTATGGATACAATGGCGTTGTTCTCCAGGGTGACGTGCAAGCTGCACGTGTCGGGACAATCGAAAGGACAAACCGAGCGAACGACTTTGCTCTCTGTTACGGTCATGATTGTGCTCAACTCCGTTTCTATTGCCAGTATAGCTCAAACAAACGTTTGGCGGGAATGGGGCGGCGGAAGCGAACCTCTGTTTTTCGTTGACGATTCAGAAAGTATAAAATCCGCTATCCTTATCTGAATCGTCTCCGACAAAACGAATTCATCGTCCAGAGGACGCCGAAGGCGTTTTTGCTTAGGAAAAGCGGGGTAATTCAGGTTGAGGCTGGCAACAATACGAGCAAAGGAGGTGTAAAAAATGGCGGAGCTCGAGGGGAAGGTCGCAATCGTAACCGGCGGTGGCTCGGGCATCGGCAAGGGGGCGGCGTTGAAAATGGCGGCCCACGGGGCCAAAGTCGGCGTCGTCGACCGGGATTCGGAGCGGGCGGAACGAGTGCGCGAAGAAATCGAACGGGCTGGAGGAGAGGCGTTGGATTTGGAAGCGGACGTCGCGTCGGCGGATTCGATCCGCTCCGCGATTGAACGAGCGGCCTCGCGCTGGGGGCGATTGGACATTGTTTTCGCGAATGCCGGCATTAACGGAACGTGGACGCCGATCGAGCATCTGACCGAAGAGGATTGGGATCGGACGATGGACATCAATCTGAAGGGGACGTTCTTGACGCTGAAGCATGCCATTCCGCATCTGAAACGGCAAGGAGGCAGCGTGATTATCACCAGCTCGGTCAACGGCAACCGGATCTTCTCCAATATCGGGGCGAGCGCCTACAGCACGAGCAAGGCGGGACAGGTCGCGCTGATGCAGATGGCTGCGCTGGAGCTGGCGGAGCATCGTATCCGGGTCAATGCGATCTGTCCGGGAGCTATCCGCACGAATATCGGGGAGAATACGAACAAGACGCCCGAAGCCGAGGCGGCGCAAATCCCGGTGGAGTATCCGGAAGGCTCGAATCCGCTGGCGCATCGCCCGGGCACGCCGGAGCAGGTGGCCGAGCTGGTGCTGTTCCTGGCTTCCCCGCGCTCATCGCTGATCACGGGAACGAAAGTGTACATCGACGGGGCAGAATCTTTGCTCATCGGATGAATGAACGCATGAAGGTTGGACATACTAAGCTTTGACAGAAGAATAAGTTGCTTTTTGCATGGGAACCTGTTATAGTAAGGACTATCGAAATCGTGACCTGAATTCACAAAATGGAAAGGGTTATCATTTTGAAGTTAACCCTGCCGTTTTGTGGATTTTTTATTCGTATGAATAAAAAAGTTCATGAGGCAATTGTAATTTGGAGGTGAAATACATGCAAGAGGGTACAGTTAAATGGTTCAACGCTGACAAAGGCTTCGGATTCATCGAAGTTGAAGGCGGAAACGACGTATTCGTGCACTTCAGCGCGATCACGGGCGAAGGCTTCAAGACTTTGGATGAAGGCCAACGCGTTCAATTCAACGTGGTTCAAGGCAACCGCGGACCGCAAGCGGAAAACGTAGTTAAGCTGTAAGCTTAACGCGCCGCAAGAGAGATTCTCGACGATTTTCGTCGGGAGTCTCTCTTTTTTTGCGCCCGAAGGCACCCTGTTGCTCATGACCGACTTAGTGACCGCGGTAACTGGTCATATGACAGAGACCGGGGATACGATGGGGGGAGATCATTTCGGCCCTGATGGGGCGGAAGGACAGGGGAGATGACGATGAGTTTCGATGTGATCGTGGTGGGCGCCCGCGTGGCTGGGGCTTCTCTCGCGTATTATTTGGCCAAGGCAGGATACCAGGTACTGCTGCTGGATCGGGCGACCTTTCCGAGCGACACGTTGTCCACGCACAATATGTTCAGCAACTCGCTTGGAATACTGCAGGAGATGGGAGTGCTGGAGGCCGTGATGGCGACGGACACTCCGCTCTACCGCAGAGGGCGGATTCAATTCGACGGAGCGGTCATCGACGGACTGTTCCCCGAGACGAACGGGATTCAGGGCTGTCTGTGCGTGCGGCGGAAGTATTTGGACCGGATTTTGTTCGAGCATGCCAAGCAGCAACCGGGAGTAACGGCCGTTGAAGGCTTCAAGGTAACGTCGCTGATTCGGGTTGACGGGGTCGTCGCGGGAGTGGAAGGCAGGCGCAGGGACGGTCAGGGAGAGACGGAAAGATTCGAGGCCAAGCTTGTCGTAGGGGCGGACGGAAGATTGTCCAGAGTCAGGGAGTGGGTGGGAAGCGAACGCAAAATTTCCCTTCCGACGGATTTCGCTTCTTACGTAGCCTACTTGTCGGACTTCCGGCAAGAGGGGGAGACGCATGTGGAGTTCCACAAAAACGGGGATAAGCTGGCGATCGTTTTCCCGACGAGCGATGGCCAGTTTGTCGTCGGAGGGATGTTCCCGCTTAACGACATTGCCCGCTTGGAGCGCTTCAAAGCGAACCCGGAAGCGAGCTTCCGCGAGCTGATCGACGAGGGCTTCGGGCATACGACGCTTGCCGAGCGCTTCCGCGGCGCCCGGTTTGTCGAGCCGATCCGCGGCTTGCACGGCTATGACAACGATTGGTACGTCGGCATGGGAGAAGGCTGGGCCTTGCTCGGGGACGCGCTTACCTTCAAGGACCCTTGCGTCGGCCAAGGGATGCACGACGCGCTGTTCGGCGCGCGGCTGCTGGCGGACATTTTGTCGCGGCGCCCTTCGGACGAGTGGCAGGGGAACTGGGCGTCGATGGGAGAGGCGTATCAGTCGGCCATGGAGGAGAAGCTGATGTCCCGCTTCTGGCTCGGCTGTCAGTTCACGAAGAACGTGCCGGTCTCCGAAGAAATGACGGCGGCTTACAATTTGGTCGGCTCGGACCGGAGCGCGACCGGGACGTTCCTCGGCATGTACAACTACGCGAGCGAGCCGGAGGATTTGCAGGCCGAGATCGGACGGTTGCTTGCAAGCGTGCAAGGGGGAGCTCCGACGCAGGTCTGAAGGAGATAAGAGGCGTCAGGTTCTTAGGCGACGGAGAAGGGTATGCTTTTCGTCTGTCATCGTCTGTCGATGGGGACGGTATGCCCGGAATCGAGGAAAGCCAAGCCACCCCTGTCCGGGGCGGCTTGGCTTTCCTTATTGCGCGCTTTTCTTCGTGATGGAGAAGATGACCGTTTTGCCGGTCAGATCGACCAGTACGTCCACTTTATCGTCTCCGATTTCGAGCTGTTGGGAAGCGACCTTGGCGCCGGATTCGACTTTGACGCAAATGTCGTTGAATCGCTCGCGGAACGTCGCCGAGTTGTAGCCGAACAAATAGTTGGAGAACGACTCGACCGCCTCCTGATTGCGCGCCAGCGTCCCTTCGCGCAGCCGGATCGTTATGCCGTAGGTATTGTACTGGGGATCGAGCCACAGCGCCGTCTCCTCGAGCGTCTTGCCCGAATTCGCGGCGGACAGGACGGCGTCCTTCTCCTTCTGGTCCTTGAACAGTCTCAGCTTCGTATCCAGCAGATCGTGGTTGGAGCCCCGCAGCGCCCCCGCCTGTTTGAGAACTTCGTAAGCGTCGCGCATTCTCCTGTCGGGGAATACGACGATCCGCGTGCCTCCGCCGACGGTCGGAACGGCGAGCTGGAGGTCGTTCTTCTCCCCGGAAGTGACGGAGATGCGGTTTTTCTTCTCCGTTAAGCGATTCAGAAGAACGAGGGACTGCGCTCGCGTAACTTTGTCTCCGACGCCGAAATAGCCGTTCGGGTACCCCTGCATAATGCCTTTGACCAGCGCTTCCGCGATGAACTTCTGCTCCCGCTCCGAGGCGCTCATCAAGTCTCCGTAAGCCTGCGCCAGCTGGCGGCTGAACTGCGAATCCTCCAGAAACTCCGTCTCCTGAAGCGTATAGTAGATCACTTCCGCGACGTTCTCGCGCGTCATATCGTTCTGAAAATCGCTGTAGCGGCTTCGGTTCAGGAAGTGCAGATCGCTGGCGACGTCGATGTAGGGCTTGGCCCAATACCCGGTAGTCGCCGGCTTGAAGTCGAAATAGCGGTAATCCTGCTTCAGAATCGTCTGGTTCTCCGCGCTCAGGCTTTGCAGGAACGAGGAATTCCAGCTTCGCTCTCCGTTCTGGTGCAGGTCGGTATAGGACAATACGAGCATCTTGATGAATTGATCGACTTTCACGGGCGCGTCGGGCCGGAACGTTCCGTCCGGATAGCCGTCCAGTATGCCCTTGGACACCATGTCCACGATCGTTTGCTCGGCCCAATGTCCCCGAATGTCGGTAAAAGGGGTTTTGCTTGTTCCTTGCGCATAGGCCGAACTTCCCGTGCTTATAAGCGCGATAAGGATAGCGAAAAACGTAAAACGACGCATGAAAATCCTCCCGTTTCTGATTTGCCTGTCAGGCACCCTAATAAGCTAACCATAATCGGGATCGGGTTGGAAACCGCCGAGGAGACTAATGTGGCGGAGGGCGGTTGCGGTCTTAAGTTGCGTTTTTGCGTAGGTCTTGAGGTGCGCAATCCCGGTCGGAGCGATCGGCGCGGATAAAGCCGAAATTGCGTATGAGCTGATAGAACCAGTAAGGGGTCGTTCGAACCGCGTCTGCAGAACGAGTCGATCATGGGCCAAGCCATGCGGGAGTCAGGGGGACCCGGCCCGGACCTTCCTTCCGCGGCGGAAGAGAGAAACGAGATAGACGACGAGGAAAGGAAGCACGGAGCCGAGAATTCCCCACAGCGGATGAATGCCGGAGACGATGAAGTTCCAGTTGGCCTCCCCGCGCATGCCGACCGTGATGGAGATGACCGCGCAGAGCAGCGTAAGCGGGAAGATCAGCTGCCGGTTGTCCACGGGCAGTCCGAGCAGCCCGTTCAGCGTAGCGTTCGAGATGAACAGGACGATCGAAGCCTTCATGAACGAAGCGACGATCATGGAGTATCCCATCAGCGCTTCGATCCGCTGGAACAATTCCGTCATTTCGATCGTGCGCGACACTTCGAACATGGAATATTTGCGTTCTCCCGCGAGCGGCCCGAAAGTCAGTATGGTCGCCAGCGTCACCATAATCAGGGAGGCCATATTAAGCAGTACCGCCAGAGCCAGCTTGCGTCCGATCCGGTCGGACGGACGAAGGTGAACGAAAGGGAGGATCATCGTAAACAGAACGACTTCCCCGAACGGAAATCCGAATACGAAGTACGTGCCGTGCAGCAGAGGCTTAATGCCGTCTTCGGCGACCGGCAGGAGGAAATGCCAATCGTAGCGCACGGACGACAGGATCGTAATAAATACGATGAAAATCATGACGCTCAGCATCAGGAGTCCGAACATGCCGACGAACTTGCCTAACCCGATCCGGACCGTGCAGGCAGAGGCGAGGAAGGTGAACACGATGAAGACCGTATAGTAGGTCGCCCGCATCATGGAGCTCTTCAGGAACATGGCGATATCCATTACGATGGCGGCGACCATATGAATCTGATAGAGCAGGAAGACGAACAGAATCGCGAAGGCCAGAGGTTTGCCCAGCAGCTTGGAGACGTATTGAACGTAGCTCGTCTCGGGGTAGCGCCGGGCCAAGGAGACGAGGGGGATGAGAAGCAGAAGGCCGGCCGCTCCCGCGGCAAGGAGGCAGATCCATGAGCCGGTCCCGCTGGTCGCGATGAGCGGCGCGGGAATATTGATGATCGACGAGCCCGTCAGGAAGACGAAAAGCAGAATGGCAGCCTGGGTGGGGGTGATCGCGTTCTTCAAGCAGTTCACCCTTTCGAGTTGAAATATGCGAACAAGGAGTCGACCGCCGGGCCGAATACGAGAGTGACCGTATCGTAGAAGGAGTAGCTGCGCAGCCATCCTTTCACGATCAACATGTGGTAAGCGGCCAGCAGCAGGAGCGCGACGTACGTCGCCTTGACCTTGGCCGGGCTCGAAGCGAGGCGGCCCGGCCTGAGATCGTACATAAGCATGGCGGCAACGGCGGAGCCTATCAGCGCGTAGACCACGGATCTCACATCTCCGATCGAATGGGTTTGCCGGCATTGGTGCCTGTCGTTATGATCGCGATATCGGCATGAACCTCGTAGCTTGAACGGGCAAACCTGTTCGGCCAGTCTTCCTTCCAGCTTTTCCACAACCGCGGATTCGTTTCGTGAAGGCGATTCCCGGCGCCTACGAGATCAAGGCGCTTCTCCAGCATCCAATCCGCGCTTTCGCTCATCGCCTGTTCCAAAGAACGCTGCACTCTGTCCCGAAGCTTGACCTCGTCGTCCGGCGTCAGCGTTTTTCCACAGACCATCTCGGAAATGGCCACGTACCCTTTCGCCCGGAAGATAAGATGAAGACGATTGTCCTGCACCTTAACGGTCGTACGGCTATGAAGCTGCAGAACTTCGGCTGCGTCCTCCTGCAGCAGGCGAGGGGCGGAGGCTTTCCCTTCGCAAGGAACTTCGAGGATTCCGCTGCGATAGTCGTTCCTCAGCGTCAGCAGACCTTCGAGCAGCTGCGAGGGAACGATCGTGCGCACGCGTCCCTGTGCGAGCACGGCAGCTCCCGCGATGTTCGGATTCGTAAGGCGATCCTCGTTCTGGAGGTACAGGTAAGGAAGCAGCGCCGTTCCGGATTCGCTTCTGGCCTGCAAGGCCAGGTCAAGCAGATCGATTCGCGAAGTTTTCCCGGAGAGCTGGTGGGCAGCCTGTTCGCTCTGAAAATACTGCTGGCTGATCGTGTTCTCGATATAGGGAGGAACGTTCAGATAGTCGGCCGCCCGCCCTTTCGTAATCAGGATGTGGGAGGTGAGCCGCGGCTCATGGTCCCGGTAGAAAAACTCGAGCACGTCCAGCAGCGGCATCTGTCTCGCTAATTCTTCGCCGACGAGGATGACGCGCATATGGCTCCATTGGGCTTTGCGCCCCAGATGGATCGTAATGTCCCGAACCGCTTCGATGACCGATTGATCTTCGGTTCGAACGTTGATGTACGCTCTGCCCGATTTTCCTTTGCCCGTTACGCTCTGCGAAGGTTTGAAGAATTGGACGCTTAATTGGATGCTTCCCCGGTCCGTCGCATCCAAGGCGACTCCCATCACGAAGCCCTTGCGGGGAAGCTCCGCCCGATCGCCGCAAGCCGACAGGCCCAGAACGGAGATCAGGAACGGAAGGCAGGCGGCCAGGCCGTATACGATCCGGCGCAACGATCCGGTTGTCATGGGCGGAACTCTCCTTCTCGTCTAGTTCGCGCGCGGAGGTTTCGTCCGCCGGATCAGCACGGGCAGCCTCTCGCGTATGAGCGTGTCGCGGAACTGACGCGCATTCCACGGAGCAAGGGGCTTAAGATAGGGGACGTTCAAGGAGGTCAGAGTCGAGAGATGGATCCAGATGAACAAGTACCCCAGCAGGATGCCGAATCCGCCCAGTACCGCGGCCATGGCCATCAGCGGGAATTGGAGCAGCCGCATGGCGATGGACATGTTGTATTGGGGCAGGCTGAACGAAGCTATCCCCGTCAGCGAGACAACGACGACCATAATCGGGGAAGCGATGCCGGCGCTGATTGCCGCTTCCCCGATAACGAGCGCTCCGACGATGCTGACCGCCGCCCCTACCGTTCTCGGCAGCCGTATTCCGGCTTCCTTAAGCAGTTCGAAGAAGAATACCATGATGGCCGCTTCGATGAAGGCGCCGAACGGAATGCCTTCGCGCGAATCGATAATCGCCAGCAGAAGGACGGTGGGGATGAGCTCCGTATGGAAGGTCGACACCGCGATATACAGGCTGGGGAGGGAGATCGTGAGGATCAGGGCGATCATCCGAATCCATCGAATGAAGTTCGATACCAGCACCCTCTGGTAATAGTCTTCGCTCGACTGGAGAAGGTCGAAGAACAGCCCGGGACAGATAAGCACCGAGCCGCTTCCCTCCGTCAGCACGATGATCTTCCCGTTCAGCAAGGCGGCTGCGGCTGCATCGGTTCGCTCCGTATACCGGAACTGCGGAAACGGGGAGTAGGGAGCGTCCTCGATCAATTCCTCGACATAGGAGGTGTCCAGAATTTCCCCTTCGCCGATGCGGCCGATTCTTCGACGGAACTCCTCGAGCACGTCGGAGTTCACCACGCCTTCAAGATAACCGTAAGCAATCCGAGTGTTCGAATATCCGCCCGTATCGAGCAACTCGAATTTCAGCGCGGGGCTCTTGATGCGCATCCGGATCATCCCCAGGTTCCGGTGAAGATTCTCTACGGTGCCCTCCCGCGGGCCTTGAACGACCGGCTCGGTTTCCGGCTCCGTCACCTGGCGGGTTTCCAGTCCGATGGCCTCGTAACAGATCGCCTTGTCCCAGCCTTCGAGGAACAGCACGACGTAACCGCGAAGCAGGCGGGAATCGACCGTCGCCCAATCCGCGGCAAGAGTCGCCGTCTCCGCCGAAGCTCCGTGAGAATCGTAAAACCGGATCAGCATCTCAGGCGTAATCTCCTCGCCTGCGCCGACGGGATGCTCGGTCAAATCCTGAAGCGATCTTTTCATATAATTGACTTTCTTATCAGGAATCAAGGTGACGAAATAAGCCGATACCGCGGTGTGCTTCAACTCGGGACCGTACTGCCAACGGAAGATTTCCAGATCGCCGCAATTGTCGAAAGTCTGCTTCAATCGAAGCAGGTTCGCTTTTAACCGCGGGGATAATCGATTGTCGCTCATGACGGACACCTCCGGGTATGCAGGTTATGATGGCGTATGTAAAGTTTCCCAATTATGCCCCCCTTTTATGCGGCGCAACCGCAACAAAAGGAGGCTGTCCCATAAGCAAATAGAGCCGTACCAAATGATTATCGATGGATGCATGGTAATGGGCATCTATCTCCTTCCGATGCTATACGATCCTGAAATTTTGAATGGATAGACCCGTAACAGGGTCATTTCAGGACCGTATGAGGCAGTCTCCAGGAGATAGATGCCCTTCTCTTTTCATCGATAATCTTGTACGTCCCTACCTATGGGACAGCCTCGAACGCTTGTTATGACCAATCCGTCGCGTTTACGCGGATTGCTCCTTGGTTCGGGCTTCGATCAGCAGCTTCATTTCCGCCCTGTCCTGTTCCTTGAGAATCGGGCAAGTGTAACATTTCGTTCCGTTTTCTCGTTTATAGTACATACAGCAAGCGGAGCGGAGCATAATTTGGCCGCCCGGCTCGTACGGACTGTCGATATAGACCGGGGTATGGACGTACGGATTTTTGCGGCGATTAAACGTCTCGCCCGGCATGCCGGCCAGCAGGAGGCAGTCGTCCTCCATCGTTCGTCTCAGCGCCCCTTCCGGGATGAGCCCCCGGAGATACTCCATAACGTAAGCGATCCGCGCTCCATACTGGTTCCAGATAAGCGCGGGCTTTAACCCCGCCGCGCGCGCCGCCGCCTCGATCAGCGGATTCATCGTTTCCGCGAAGTAGCGGGTCCATTCGGCGCGAATGGCCTCGTCCCGTCCTTCGGCGGGCAGATCCGTCCATTTCAATTCGTTGTACTTGAAAATAACGTGCGCATGATCGTCGTGCGCTTCGAGCTGCACGGTCAAGTTGTCGAGCGAGAGATCGAGAATTTTGCCGTACTGGGACATGACGATCTGCTTGGTGGCCGCGAGGCCGAAGAAGGAGATGCCGATGAACGACACGGCCAGCTCCAGGCCGACGCCCTTAATTAAGGAGGAGCCCAGCTCCAACGCTTCGCGCATCCGCTTCTCGTCCAGCAATTCCGCGGCCGGAACGGACAGCAGCGGATGCTCGCAGCCGCTCGCGGAAATATGGAAGTGTTCCTCGAACAGCGAAAGATCCATTGTCATCCCATCCCGTCACGTATCTGATTCTGATTCTCATTTCAATTCATGATAGCTTTCGCTTCTTGTTGTTGTCAATCAAGGGGGAAGGAGTATAATAAGGGGGCTGATATGAAAGGGTGGAAAATTTTGTTTGCTTCCTTCAGAAAAATAAAACCGCTTAACGCGGTCGTATGGACTCAATTTCTAAGCGCATTCGCGGACAATTTGAATTTCTTCCTGATCGTAGGCCTCGTAAAGCGGGAAGGCGCCGCGGACCCGGATGGCATGGTCACTTACATACAAATGGCGTTTCTCGTCGCTTACGTCGTGCTCGCGCCGATCGTCGGAGCGTTCGCGGACAAGAAGGCGAAGTCTCACGTGCTGCTGCTCGGCAACGCGATGAAGGCGACCGGCATTACGTTGCTGCTCCTCGGAGTGCCTCCGGCGCTCTGCTACTTCTTCGTGGGCGTGGGAGCCGTCGTGTACTCGCCGGGCAAATACGGAATATTGTCGGAGCTGACGAAGTCGGAGGGAGAGCTGCTGAAGGCCAACGCCCAGGTGGAAGGCTCGACGATTCTCGCCATTCTGCTCGGAACGGTCGCAGGAGGTTTCCTGGCCGCCCGCTCCGATCTGCCGGCCATTCTCGTTTGTCTGTTCATTTATCTGCTGTCGCTGGCCATGACCTTTCTCGTTCCGGTCAAACCCGGCAATCCCGACATTCGATACCGGGCGGCTTCCGGACAGTTTTTCCGCGACGCGGTGAAGCTGTTCCGCAACCGCCGGAGCCGCTTCTCGCTGATCGGCACGGGAGCGTTCTGGCTGACGGCGTCCGTGCTGCGGATCGCTCTGATCGCCTGGCTGCCGCTTAACCTCGGCATCGTGGACACCGACCAGCAATCGATGATCATCGGCGTGACGGCGCTCGGAGTCGTAGCCAGCGCCTGGCTGACGCCGAGGCTGGTGCCCGAAGGAAGGCTGTACCGCGGATTCTTCTACGGCATCGCGATGGTCGGCGCGGTCATGGCCGCGAACTTCACGAACGAGCTGTGGCTGACGGTGTCGCTTCTGTTCGTGACCGGCGTCATGGGCGGCATTTTCCTCATCCCGTTGAACACGATGCTGCAGGAGGAGGGCAAAGCCCTCGTCGGCCCCGGAAGAACGATCGCGGTTCAGAACTTCGTGGAGAACGCGCTGACGGTCGTGGGCCTGTTCCTGTACTTGACGCTCAGGAAGATGGAAGTGCCCGTCAACTATTCGGTCGTCGGCATCGGCGCGGTATTGACGCTGTTCTTCATCTACCTGGCGTTCCAGTTCGGCAAGATCAGGGAAAGCTACGCCCTTATTCGCGCAAAGAGATGACGTGCACGAGCTGGGCGTCTGCCGTGATCTTGATGATCGCGTGGCCGGAGTCGTATTCCGCCGTACCGAGCCCGACTTCCGCCGAAGGCTCAGATCCGAGCAGATAGAACAGATCGTCGGCGAGCGTGCGGACGCACACTTCGCGCTCGTCCTTGCTCAGGTCTTGCCAATCGTTTTCTTCCATTTCGAACGCTTCGTAAAATTGCGGCACGGTCGTTAGCGCCCGGGACAAGTCGTCCAAAATATGATCATAGGATCTGGTATAGGAAATGGCCATGGGGAGTACCCCTTTCGAAGTTTATGCTTGCATTATACGCGAAGCGAATTTCTTTAGCCAACCTTTAGGTAATCTTCCTGCATGTAAGGCTTTAACGCTCAGTTAACATTTTGTATAATAAGTAGGGTTCGGGGGTGAACGGAAATGGAAGCTTCAAAATGGAGAGAGTGGCTGTCCAAGCCATTCGTGTTCTTCTCTCTCATTATGGTGCTCAAAATCCTTCTGGCTCGGCTCGTCGTATTCGACGGGGCTTCGATCTGGCTTCAACTGGCGACAGGCATTCCTTCCATTTGGATCCTGTTCTGTCTGATCGAGTGGTTCGCGCCGAAGCGAAAATTGGGCGTCTACTTGACGGTGAACATTGTTGTTACGTCGATCTACTTCGCCGTGATTATGTACTACAAATATTTCGGCGTTATCGTGACCTATCATGCGCTTAAACAAGTGAACCAGGTAACGGAAGTGAAGGGGAGCGTCTTCTCCCTGCTGCATCCTTATTTTCTGTTCATCTATACCGATATTGTCGTGCTTCTGCTGCTGTACGTCAGCCGCAGGTTCAGAGGCTGGGCGAAGTCGCTTGCCAAAAGGGAGTCCGGAGCGCTGGTCTCGGCGGTATTCGCCGTCTCGCTCGTCGGCAGCGTCGCTACGGTATGGACTCACAGCGACAGCATCAACGAGTTGAAGCAAGCCGAGAACATGGGAATTCTGAACTACGAAGCTTATGCGGTCATCGCCAGCGCCACGCAGGAGATCGAGGACCCGAGCAAGGTGACCGAAGAGGCGATCGCCGCCCTGAAAGGCACCGAAGAGCCCGCTGTCCCGCTCTACTGGGGAGCGGCGGAAGGGAAGAACGTGATCGTGCTCCAGCTCGAGGCGTTCCAGAACTTCCTGATCGACCGTCAAATCGACGGCAAGGAAGTGACGCCGGTCTTGAACGGACTGGCAAAGGATAACCTCTATTTCCCGCGCTTCTACCAGCAGGTCGGTCAAGGAAATACGTCGGATGCGGAATTCGTCGTCAACACCTCCTTCTATATTCCCCAGCATGGGGCGGCGGCGCAGGAATACGGCGGCTTGGATCTGCCGAGCATGCCGAAGAAATTAGCGGAGCGCGGCTACCAGACGGCAACGTTCCATACGAACGACGTCCAATTCTGGAACCGCAAGGAGCTGTACAAAGGACTCGGATTCGACCGCTATTACGACGCCGAATTTTTCGGAGACGACGATATGGTGTTCTTCGGTCCTTCGGATGAAATTTTGTACGAGAAGACGGCCGACGAGCTGCTGAAGATGAGCCAATCCGGCAAGCCGTTTTACGCGCAAGTCATCTCGATGTCTTCCCATCATCCGTTCAACATGCCGGAGCGCAAAATCCGCTTCGAGCTGCCCGACCGCTATAAGGACACGCTCGTCGGCGACTACATCCAGGCTCAGAACTATACGGATTACGCCGTCGGCCTGTTCATCGAGAAGTTGAAGCAGATCGGCCTGTGGGACAATACGGTTCTGGTCGTCTACGGGGATCATCTGGGGTTGCCGATTTACTCGCTTACCGATCACGAGAAAAAGCTGATGAAAGAAATATACGGACGCGAGTACGGTTTCTCCGAAATGCTGAACATCCCGCTTATTATTGCCGCTCCGGGAGCTGCGCAACCGCAAGTGTTCCCTCAAACCGGGGGCCAGGTGGACGTCTTCCCGACGCTGGCGAATCTTCTCGGGATCTCGCTGAAAGGGCATATTCACTTCGGACAGGATTTGCTCAATCATACCGACAATGTGCTGCCGCAAAGATACTATCTGCCTTCGGGCTCCTTCGTGAACGGCAAAGGCATCTTCGTTCCGGGACTGGGCTATGAGGACGGGGTCAGCTATCCGTTCGACGGGGAACAGCCGTCGGAGACCGATTCGACGGAAGACGAATATAATCGAGCGTTGGAGCTTTTGCGGCTTTCGAACAGCTACGTGAGCCACTTGCCTGAGCATGAATAGACGGTTGACGCAATAAATATAGATCAGGGGGTAAGTGCGTGAACCTTATAAAAAGAATCGATTGGAAAAAGTACTCTCCGTTGCTGCTGATGCTGATGTTTCCCGTGCTGGGATGGATGTACGCGTTAACCAACAACATTGAAAACCAAGAAGTATACAGCTTGGCGACTGCCGTGGACGAGACGATCCCGTTCGTCAAATGGTTCGCTCTGCCGTATTCGATCTGGATTTTCTACATCTACGTCTGCTTGTTCTACTTCTTCAAGAAGGACGTTAACGTGTATTACCGCAATCTGATGACTTACGCGCTCAGCGCGCTGCTCTGCTACTTGATCTACTCGGTATTCCAGACGACGGTCGCACGTCCTCCGGTCATCGGGGACGATCCGTTCTCGCTGTTGATGAAGTACATTTACAATCGGGATCAGCCCTACAACTGCTTTCCGAGCATTCACTGCTTCTCCAGCTACATGGTGATGAGGGCAATCTGGACGAGTTCGTTCCGCAACAAATGGAACGTAACGCTCATTACCGGAATGTCCAGCCTTATCATTATGTCCACCTTGTTCGTGAAACAACACGTCATCATGGACGTGCTGGGCGCCGTATTCCTCGTCGAAGTCGTGACGGCCGCGATCATCGTGGTCGAACGGAGAGCGAAGCTGGCGCGCGAGCGCCAGAAGAGCACCTTCGGGGCATAAAATGAAAAAGGCCGAACCCGGGCAGAGAGATCAGCCTCTGCCGGAGTTCGGCCTTTCGCGTGGGTGCGGCTTGCTAGGGCGTGTAAGCAAACCCGCTCAGGGGCATCTATCATCCCCTGCTGCGTCACTTTTGCTTGACGTACCCCCGGTACGCCTTCACAAAAGTTCCTTGCATGGAACGAAAATTCGGCAACATCTGCTATCTTCGGAGGTTGCATACACACCCTAAGCCTGGCGGCGTACGGACGACGCTCTCGCCGTCAGGACGAACATCCGGCGATAATGTTCTTTAATTTGCTCGCGGGTATAGCCCCGCTCCTTCTTGATCTGAAAGTAGCCTACCGGGGACATCGAGCAAATGATCGCATGGGCCGCAAAGTCGGGATCGAAATCGGGCGCCGGATCGTCCGCCGCGATCTCGGACAGCAGCCCCGCGATTTTGTCCCGGGAGAAACGGTACATCGGAGAATGAAAGAAGTTGCCCCGGTCGTCGGCGCAGTTCATCTTCGCTTCGGTCTCGAGAAGCAGCTCCGCTTTGTCTTCGATCGCGTCGATCCAATAATCCAGAACGCCCGACAGCCGTTCCCAGGCCGGCGCGCTGGTGTTGCTTGCCAAATATCGATCGATCTCGTTGATCAGCCTGTCGCCGTATTCGTGCAGCATATCCAGGCAGAGATCGCCTTTGTGGGCGTATTTGCGGTAAAGCGTCGCTTGTCCGATCCCGGCCGTCTTGGCGATCTGGTGCATGCTGACCGGCTGTACGCCATATTCGCTGAACAGTTCGTGAGCGGTCTGGAGAATAAGCTGACGATTCTCGACCGCGTCTCTGCGTTCCCGTCTGACGGACACGATGCGCCACCTCGCAATCGATAGAAGTTCGCTTTCCACATGTTGACAACCGGACAAATGTCCGGTAACATCGAAGTAAAGCGGACAATTGTCCGCTTTGAACGCGGGTTTTCGTTGCAGCGTCCGGATAACTCTATTGTACCGTCGCGTTCTCCGACGGTCAATGGAAGAGAGAGAACGCGCAAAGGAAGCCTCTCCCATTCGGATAGGAGGTTTTATATGTCATCCCCAAATGCGCAGGCATCGGAGGATAGCGCGGTCTCGATACGCGGCATTCTCGGACCGCTGGTCGCCATCATCATCGGCATTTTCATGGTTATTTTGGACGGAACGGCCGTTAACGTCGCGCTGCCCAAGCTTCAAGAAGAGTTTAATTTGCCTAACCTCACGCTCGTGCAGTGGACGGTCATCGGCTACGCGCTCGCACAGGCGGCTGTTATTCCGCTGGCGGGCTGGTTGTCGGACCGCTTCGGCGCGAAGCGGGTATTCCTGATCTCGATCGGACTGTTCACGATCGGCTCGCTGCTGTGCGCGCTGGCGACGAGCGTCGAGCAACTGATTGCGTTCCGGATCGTGCAAGGAATCGGCGGCGGCGTAGTCGTGCCGATCTCGATGGCGTTCATATACCGTCTCGCTCCTCCGAGCAAGGTCGGAGCGGTCATGGGGATGATGGGCGTTCCCATTCTGCTGGCTCCCGCGCTCGGCCCCGTGCTGGCGGGCTGGTTCGTCGAATACTACAGCTGGGATTGGATCTTCCTGATCAACCTTCCGATCGGCGTGATCGGAATTCTGCTCGGCATCCGCACGCTGCCGAATATCGGCCGCCAAGCGGTCGCTTCGCTCGACCGGCTCGGCATGATTCTCGGACCGCTCGCGTTCGCCGCGCTTGTCTACGGCGTATCCGAAGGCGGCATCGACCCGATGACCGGGAAGTCGACCTGGACCGAGCTTCCAACCGTTATCGGAGTCAGTATCGGGGTTGTCGCCCTCGTTCTGTTCATCATCGTCGAGCTGCGCAAGCAGAATCCGCTGCTCGAGCTGCGCGTCTTCCGTTCGGGCAACTTCACCAAGGGAATTATCGTGCAATGGGTGTCGCAGATCGCGCTGTTCGGAACGCTGTTCCTCGTGCCGCTGTTCCTGCAGCAGGCCAAGGGATATTCGCCGATGGAAGCCGGCTTGATGATGCTGCCGCAGGCGCTCGCCTCGGGTCTGTTCATGCCGATCGGCGGCAAGCTGTCCGACCGCTTCGGAGCGCGTCCGCTCGTCATCGTCGGGATGGCCATTACGACGGTCGCGGCCTTGCTGCTGTCCAACATCTCGGCGGATGACGGCAAGCTGGCGATCATGCTTCCGCTCGGATTGCTCGGAGCCGGGATGGGTCTGTTCATGATGCCGCTTAATACGCACCTGATTCAATCGGCTCCGCTGAACCTTGTCGGCCGGGTAACGTCCCTGACGAACGCGGCGCAGCAGGTCATGATGTCGTTCGCGGTCGCCGTGCTGACGACGATCTCGACGACGAGAATGCAGGATCTGATGACGAAGCAGCAGAAGCCGGCGCCGGATCTGCCGATCTTCGCCGAGGCTTTCGGGCATACGTTCTTTATCCTTATCTTCATTGCCGTGGCGGGGGCCGCTCTGGGCTTGCTGCTGCGCAAGCCGCAGAGACAGGAAGGCGAGTCCGCGCCTGGCGCCGAAGCTCCGATGATCGTAGGGCACTGATTTAAAATTGGACGGGGCCGTTCGCCAAGCCAGCGCTTGGGGAACGGCCCCTTTGTGTATTGAAGCGCAACCGCGCGATTCTTCCTGAATTCACTATCACGAAAACAACGATAGCCCTACCTCTCTATCATTCTTGCGGCTCCGTGGCCGCGCCAGTGAGAATTCGTGTTTCCTTCCAGCAGCCGATCGTTAGATGAAAATAAGGAATGTGTGGGGAAACGGAGGAATATTACCCGTACGAAGAAAAATCAGAGGGTTACATCTTCACATAAGAGTTAATTATACTCCGCATGTGTGGCGATGTCAATAATCGAGAAGCTGAGCAAACCTGATAGCCGCGACGCAAACAAGCGAATCCGAAGAATATCCGGACGAATATGTGGTAGAACGACAAAATTCCCCGTTTTTTCGGAGTTAACCTAGACCCCCTCCCCCCTAATTTAGTATAATTTTTAGGGAAGACGGTTTACATCATACTAAAATCTGTTCGACGGAGTGGATATTGACGAATTGGACAACACGGATTGTCGATAGCTGATTGCGTCAGACAGGCTCATGGGGAAGTGGGGAACTTATGGAGGAAGAAGTGTATCTAACGGAAATATTGATTGCGGTTTCAATCTTCCTGTCTACATACGCCATTATCATTTCCGAGAAAATCAACCGGGCGGTTATTGCGCTGACAGGCGCGTTGCTGATGGTGCTGCTGGGATTGGTTGATTTTCATGCCGCGTATACGCATCATATCGAATGGAAGACGCTGTTCCTTCTGATCGGCATGATGATTCTGGTAGGGATAACGAATCGCAGCGGAATTTTCCAGTACATCGCGATCAAGGCGGCGCAGCGGGCCAAGGGAGAGCCCGTCAAGATTTTGGTCACTTTGGCGCTGCTGACCGCGGTCGGCTCCGCGTTCATCGATAACGTAACGACCGTATTGCTCATCGTTCCGATTACCTTTTCCATCACACGGCTGCTCAAGCTGAACCCGATCCCGTTCCTTATAACGGAGATTATGATCTGCAACATCGGCGGGGCGGCGACGCTGGTGGGCGATCCGCCGAACATTATGATCGGCACGGCTGCGAATCTTTCCTTTAATCAATTCCTCGTGAATATGACTCCCGTGATTATCGTAATCATGATCGTTATTATGTTCTACTTAAAGCGGCTGTACGGAAAACAGATGAAAGTAAGCGACGAGGACAAGGAAAAGCTGATGAACATCGATGCCGCGAGTTATATTAAGGATGCGGCGTTGATGAAGAAATCCTTGTTCGTATTCGCCCTTACGATCATCGGGTTTCTGACGCATCGTTTCTTCCACATCGAACCGGCTGTCGTCGCTTTCGCCGGAGCTACGCTGCTCATGCTGATCGGCACCAAGGAGAAGGATCTGGAGGAAGTGTTCCACACGGTGGAATGGGTGACGATCTTCTTCTTCGCCGGGCTCTTCGTGCTCGTAGGCGGCTTGATCGAGGTTGGCGTCATCAAGCAGATGGCCACGGCTCTGCTGAACTTCACCGAGGGCGATCTGACGTCCACATCCATGATTATTCTGTGGGGGGCGGGCATCGCTTCCGCGTTGATCGACAACATTCCGCTCGTCGCGACGCTTATTCCTATGGTTATGGATATGGGCGCCCAGTTGGGATTGTCCGAAGAAGCGCTCCTCCCGATATGGTGGTCGCTTGCGCTCGGCGCGTGCTTGGGCGGGAACGGCACGTTGATCGCTTCGTCCGCCAATCTGATCGTGGCCGGCATTGCCGCCCGCGAAGGGAAGCGGATTTCCTTCATCGAGTTTATGAAGGTCGGCATTCCCGTGACGCTCATCTCCATGTCGATCGCGACGGTCTACGTCTACTTCGTGCTGCTGTAGCTTAAATAATGAACTAACGACAGGAGAATGGATCATCAATGATCGCTTACGCGCATGTTAAATGGTTCACCGACGTCACCCCGGTCAAGGAAACGTTGGACAATGTGCTGTCTCCCGTGTTCGCGGGCACGGCGCTGGCGGTCGCCCTGCTGCTCGCCGCGCTGACGCAGCTGCTGCCCTCGATTATGAAAATAAGCGCGCTCGGCAAGCTGGACGAAGGGGTCGAGAAGCTGAGGCCGTGGTCGTTCCTGATTTTGCAGTACGGCACGGCGGCCGCGTTGCTGTGGGCGCTTCTGGAGGGCGGGCTGTTCGCTCCCGAATTCGCTTCCCCGGAAGGGGCGCTGGAGCTGACCATCTGGGCGACGATTGTGCTCTTGCTCATCCCGCACCATCTCTCCGTCAAGCTCGCTTCCGTCGCGCTGTTCGGACTGTACGTCTATTATGTCGGCGAGTACGGCCTGTTCCACATGTTGGATTACGGCTTCTACCTGGCGATCGCAGCCGCGCTGGGATTCTACCGCACGCCGCTGCAGAAGTGGTCTTTTCCGCTGCTGTACCTGGGAACGGGCTTGTCCCTGTGCTGGGTGGCCGTCGAGAAATGGATTTACCCGGCGATGAGCCTGGATATCATCAAGCACCACAACGTGCCGACGTTTGGTTTCGATCCGGCGGTGTTCGTCGTGCTCGCCGCATTCATCGAATTCGTCGTCGGCTACTTGCTCGTCGTCGGCATTTTGAACCGGCTGCTGTCCATCGTGCTCACGCTGATCTTCATTATGACGACGATGCTGTTCGGCTACGTCGAGATCGTCGGCCATTTTATGATCCATATCGTGCTTGTGTTGTTTATTATCGAAGGGGTGAGCTTCTACAAACCTCCGGTGGAGATGCATAAGACGAAGCTCGAGCGTATCGTGTTCGTGGCGTTGAATTTCCTGCTTGTGCTGGCGACTTTCCTGCTGTTGTACTACAGGTTTGCATGAAGTGACGGGTTCGGAATAGCGGATAATACAGGAAGAGGTCGATCGGATTTTCCGATCGGCCTCTTTTTTTATCAAAATCGTGGCTAAGTATAAACAATCGGGGTTTTGTTATATCGTTTTAACTTTTGCCCGACGGTAGAATGTAAACGTAGCTGGCGACCGGAAGGAACTTGAACGATACAGGTTCGAAACAAGGTTGGAAGCAAGAGACAAACTGATCGAACTAGGAGGATATGCATGACGCAAGCCATGACGAAACAGCCTTACTCGGCAACGCCGCCGGACCCGGGCCTAGTCGGAAAGAAGAGCTGGTTATCCAGGCTCTTCAAGCAGTTGGACGTCCAGTTGATGGTCTGGCCCGCACTGCTGCTCATCTTCGTGTTTTCCTACATCCCGATGTACGGCGTAATTACCGCGTTCATGGACTACAACGTTTTCACGGGAGCGAGAGTTTTCGACAATCCGTGGGTCGGATTCAAACATTTCGAAGCTTTCTTTAATGCTCCCGATTTCGATACGCTTCTGCGCAATACGCTGATCGTCAGCGTCCTGAAATTCGCGATCGGGTTCCCGGCGCCCATCATACTGGCGCTGTTGCTGAACGAAGTGCGCCATATGGCGTTCAAGCGCGTCGTTCAGACGATTACGTACTTGCCTCACTTCATGTCGTGGGTTATCGTGGGCGGCTTGGTCATGTCGTTGCTTTCTACGGAAAATGGAAGCATTAATATCCTGCTCCAGAAGCTGAGGCTGATCGACGAACCGGTTCACTTCCTCTCGATGCACGAGTATTTCTGGAGCATTCTGATCACGACGAACGTGTGGAAGGAAATCGGCTTCAACTCCATCGTGTACCTTGCGGCGATCGCGGCGATCGACCCGCATCTATACGAGGCCGCGGACATCGACGGAGCAAGCAAGTTCAAGCAGATCTACCTGATTACGATTCCGACGATCATGCCGGTCATCATCATCTTCATGATTCTCGCGATGGGCAACTTCCTGAACGCCGGTTTCGAAGATATCCTGATTCTCGCTCAGGATCCGGGGCTCAGGCCCGTATCGGATGTAATAGATACCTATGTGTATAGGGTCGGTTTACAGAATCAGAAATACTCGTATGCGGTCGCGGTCGGTTTGTTCAAAGCTGTAGTCAGCATCGCTCTCCTGACGACGGCGAACTATTTGGCTCGCAGATCCGGAAACAGTCTGTGGTAAGAGACACAACATACGAGGAGGAGAACGAAGTTGAGAATGAAACGGCTCGGGTATAGCGATCGCATTATGCTCATCTGCATCTATACCTTTCTCGCATTATTATCGTTAACTTGCATCTACCCGTTCTGGAACGGTCTGGTCGTATCCTTCAACGAAGGATTGGATACGGCCAAAGGCGGAGTCACGATCTGGCCGAGAGCTTTCACGTTGGCCAACTACGAAGTCGTGTTCAGCGACAAGAACTTGCTCAACGCGTTCTTCATCTCCATCAGCCGTACGATCGTCGGTACGATATCCGCCGTGTTCGCGACCGCGCTGCTCGCTTACGGACTGACGAAGCCATATCTGATAGGGCGCAAGTTCTACATGCTGTTCTTCATCTTCACGATGTATTTCGGAGGCGGACTTGTTCCGACATTCCTCCTGATCAAATCGCTCGGATTGATGAACAACTTCCTGGTCTTCATCATTCCTGCCTTGATCAGCGTGTGGAACATGATCATCTTCCGCACCTTCTTCAAGAGCTTGCCGGCAGGGCTGGAGGAATCGGCGCAGATCGACGGCTGCGGCAACTGGGGAACGTTCTTCAAGATCGTGCTCCCGCTCTCCGGACCGATCATCGCGACGCTGGGCTTGTTCACGGCGGTCGCCCACTGGAACGACTGGTTCATGCCGACGATCTACATTTTCAGAGAAGATTTGATGCCGGTGCAAACCGTGCTCAGACGGCTCCTGAACGCCAATCTCGTCGCCGATCAGATGGCGGGGTTCGACGGCAAGACGGCGGAGCTGATGGCGAAGAAGGCGCTGACCTCGAAGGCGCTGATCAACGCGACGATCATGGTCGTTACGCTGCCGATCGTCCTGGTGTATCCCTTCGTTCAAAAATACTTCGTTAAAGGCGTTATGGTAGGTTCCTTGAAAGAGTAGTCCAAAGAACGGTTTCGGAGCGTCCTTGGCGCTTTGAACATAAATGATTTCCAAATGAGAGGGGTAAAATCAGTATGAAGAAGTTGAAAAAACCGGCGTTATTGATCCTCTCGTCGGTGCTGCTTCTTTCGGTGATTCTTGCCGGCTGCAGCAAGAAGGAAAACTCCAACAGCGGAGCAAGCTCGTCGCCCAGCAGCAGCGCCAGCACGCCTGCGGAGAGCAGCCCGAGCGCCAGCGAAGAGGCGCCTGCAGGATGGGTATTCGGCTCCGAACCACTCGCGTTTTCCGCATATGCGCACTATGGCTGGCTGGATTTCCCGGCGGACATGGAGCAAGTGCATTTCTGGAAATATCTTAAAGAACACAAGCAAACCAATATTACGGCGATCCAAGCCAAAGGCAACCACGCTCAGTTGATGACGACGATGATGGCTTCCGGCGATCTTCCCGACCTCATCTATACGGACCGGTACCACCCGGATCTTAACCGTCTGTACGAAGCAGGTCAGTTGGTCGCGTTCGACGACTACCTGGATAAGTATCCGAACCTGAAGAAGTACTTCGACAAGAAGTATCTGGACATTCTTCGCGCTCCGGACGGCAAGCTGTACAAGTTCCCGAACTGGTACACGGATCACCCGACGAGCACGGCGGGTTACGTCGTCAACAAGAAGATCTACGAGGAACTCGGTTCCCCGCCGCTTGTGACGATGGACGATCTGTACAACTACCTGGTAGCGGTTAAAGCCAAATACGGCGAAGACATCATTCCGTTCGAGCCGGACCGCACGCAAGACGCGCAAGGCATCGGTTTGATCTACGCAGGCTTTAAGGAAGGCGGGCTGTATCAATCCTTGGGAGCGAGTCTGCTGGCCGTTCCGGAAGGCGACAAGCTGACTTCCATCTTTACGGATCCGGCTTTCCGCGAATCGCAAAAGTTCGTATCCAAGCTGTACCGCGAAAAACTGATTTCCCAAGACATGTTCACGCAAGACAGAGGTAAAGTTCAAGAGAAAATTTTGACGGGTCGCGTTGCCATCTATGCGGGTTCCGGTGTTACGACTTGGGGCATGCAAGGCGACATGGAGCTCAAGAAAAAAGATCCGAACGCAGGCTACTTCATGGTCTGGCCGCTTGCCAAAGCGGGACTTGATCCGAAGAAAATCTATGCAGGCGGCTACGACGCTCTGGGCTGGAACGTCAGCGTTATTACGAAATCGGCTAAAGATCCGGAGAAAATCTTCGCATTCCTCGACTGGATCACCGGTCCGGAAGGCATGTCGGTTCAATTCTTCGGCGCTCCGGGGCCGGACGGCAACTGGGACGGATTGGACGAGAACGGATACCCGAACTTCACGGCGAACTACGATCCTGTCGAAGTTGCGGACATCCAAGCGAAGAACGATCCTGTCATGATCGCGGGCAACAGCTCGTACATCGACAAAGCGAAAGCGAAATACGAAGATACGCAACCGCTTGAGAACCAGAACTGGGCAGCTCGTTGGCAGCGCGATATTACGTGGCCTTCGTCCAACGACATTACCGGGTTCCGGAACAATCTGGAGCCGCCTGCGGACGGCGAGCTTGGAGATATCAGACAAAACACGCTCGACCTGTTCCTGCAAATTCTCTCCGAGACGGCTACGGCCAAGAGCGACGCGGATGTCGACAGAATTCTCGACGCTGCGGAAGAGAAAGCTCAAAAACTCAACTATCAGAAGTTGCTCGACTGGAGAACGGAAAGATGGCTTGAGAACAAGAAGATTCTTGGAGAATAATGCATAAGGATCAGAGTTAAACCATTGCAGTAGAGAAGAGGTACCCCCGAGGATAGAAATTCCCCCCTCGGGGATATCTCTGTTTCTGTTATTCTATATCATAGCAGGATATTTAGGGGGAAGAGACCTTCCCCGCACATGCGCCGCAATGGGGGGAAACGAGATGTGGAATGTCGGAAGGCAAATCGTTCGGAGAACCGGGGCGCTGCTCATTGCGCTATCGTTGGCGGCATGCGATACGCAGCTTGTATCCGATCCGCCGGATTCATTCCAACCTTCGGCAGAGAGAGTCGATCCGCCGGCGGCCGAAGGGCCATGGAGCGACGTATACGAGCTGGGGAAGGAACCGCTTAACGTATCCTTTTACGCGCATTACAGCTATTACAACATGCCGAAGTGGGGAGGAGATCCCTCTTCGAAATGGATTCAAGAAAACAAGAAAATTCATGTGCAGGGAATCAGCCCGGAAGGAAACGGCACTCAGAAGCTGCAGAAGATGATCGCGAGCAGGAAGCTGCCGGATCTGATCTGGGGACAGAGAGACGCCGACCTGGAGCGTCTTCGCCAAGCCGGGCTGCTCGTTCCTCTGGACGATTACATCGAGAAGTATCCGAATCTAAGAACGTGGGCGGGGACGAAAATATTGAACCTGCTGCGTTCGCCGGACGAGAAAATTTATTACTTTCCCAATTATTATACGGATCGTCCTTACGGCAACGCGGGGTACGTGGTCAATAAGAGAATCTACAGGGAGCTCGGCTCGCCGAAGCTGGAGACGACGGACGACCTGTATCTGTACTTGAGACGGGTGAAGGAGAATTACCCGAACGTCGTGCCGTTCGAGACGGGGCTTGCCAAAGAAGGGCAAGGCATCGATCAATTGTTTTCGGCGTTCAAGGAGGACAATTTCAGCTTCACTCGCTACTATGCGGTCGTGACCGGAGACAGAATGACTTCGATTTACAAGGACCAAGGGTTCCGCGATTCGGCCAAGTACGTCGCGAAGCTGATGCGGGAAGGCTTGATGACGCAGGACGCATTCACCCAGACGGAAGAACAGATCGCCGAGAAGCTGATGAGCGGGCATGTGGCCGTATATGCTGGAGCCGACCCGGTCAAGCTGGCTATGCCGGCCAACGCGGAGCTTTCCAGCAAAGATCCCGGCGACGGTTATTTTTTCATCGAACCGATCTATAAGAGCGGCTTGGACAAGAGCAAGATCTATCCGGGAACGTACAACTTGCTCGGCTGGAACGTCTCTGCGATTACGACGAGCGCAGCCAATCCGGAAGCGATCTTCGCGATGCTCGACTGGATGACGGGGCCCGAAGGATCTTCCGTGCAGATGTGGGGACCGCCGGGACCGGACGGCTACTGGAACGGCTTCAAGGAGGACGGCATCACGCCCGCTTTTACGGCCAAATACAGTGAGGACCCGGAAGGGCTCGCCAAAATCCAATCCGTATCCGGGGATATGATCTGGGCGGGCAACACGACTTTCCTCGATAAGACGAAGGGCGAGTTCGAAGAGACGCTGCCGGAGGAGAAGCAGAACTGGGCCACCTATTGGCAGAAAAAGATTACATGGAATTCCCAAGGGGACGCAACGCCGTTTATCAACCTTCATCCGATGCCCGATACGGACGTGGGTTCGATTCACCGCAGGGTCAAAGAGATCTGGCTGAAAGCCCGGGCGGACGCCGTATTCGGCACGTCGGACGGGGAGGTCGACAAGATTCTCGACAATGCGCACGAACAGTCGATGGAGATCGGGTTCCAGATCTATCTGGATTACATTACGGACAGATGGCACTGGAATTTGCAGAAGCTTGAAGAGGAGTAAGTCTGCGTAACCAGGCATAACCGGAGGATGGAAAAATAGGGGGGACGCGCATGTATCAGGTTCTGCTGGTGGACGACGAGGAGTTGGATCTCGAAGGGATGCAGAGGTTTATTCCTTGGGAGGAACTGGGCATGGAGGTGGCGGGAGCCGCCAACAACGCCCTGTCCGCCAAAGACATCATCGAGAGCCGTCCGATCGACATTCTCGTAAGCGATGTCAATATGCCGTATATGTCGGGACTGGAGTTGGCCAGATCGGCGTTGGAGCGGTCGCCGAATCTTCGCGTGATTTTCGTCAGCGGTTACCAGGAGTTCAGCTATGTGCAGCAGGCTCTATCGTTGAAGGCGTACAATTACGTGCTGAAGCCGATGGAAGACGCCGAGCTGGTCGCGACGCTGAAGAAGGTGAAGCACGATCTCGAAGAAGCCGGCAAGCAGCGAGAGGTCGAGGAGTCCTACCAGAGGATGATTCCAATCGCCAAGAGCAACCTGCTCGTGCGTCTGTTCGAAGGGGACACCGGAGAGGGCGGCGCGGATTGGCCGAAGCAATTGGCCGCATACGGACTTAATAAGCTGGCTTGGCCCGTTCGCGTGGCCGTGATGGAGATGGATAAGCTGGCCTGGGAGTATGCGGAGACTCCGAATGCGCAGCTGGAGATGTCGCGAATTTTCCTGGAGCAGGTCAACGCCGCGCTCGAAGGCGCGGGGAACGTGCCGTATTGCAAGCTGAGCACGACGAGAATCGCGCTCGTGCTGGAGGAGAACGGCTTCGACAAGGCGCTTCAGTCGGTGTACGATTCGATCAGAAGGCGGCTGCCGATCTCCGTCACGACCGGAGCGGGCGAGCCGGTACATGCGCTGGCCAGGCTCCATTCCTCGTACCAGCAAGCGATCGAAGCGGTGGAAGGGAAAATGTTTCTGGGCAAGGGGACGGTCATCAAGTACGAGGAGGTGCGGCGGGAGCCCGAGATGCTGGACGCGCGGACGCTGGACGCCCGCATGGAAGCGCTGTTCAAGGCGATGCAGGAGTATAATCTCGTGCGCATCTACGACGAATTCGAGAACCTGTTCCAATCGTTGTCAAGCCTGCGCTCCAAGTTCACGGTGCTGAATCTGTCCAATTATATCATTTGGAACCTGGAGCAGCGGCTGAGCCTTGCCAACGAGAATTTGTTCGAGCTGCTCGATATCGAGCTGCAAAATCTGGACGTGCTGCTGCAATTCGAAACCGTTAACGATATTCGCTCGTGGCTTGTTCACCGGATCTACGAAATATCGGAGAAGCTGCACGATAAGAACAACTCCGCCAACGGCAAGTTCATTCGCAGCGTTATTAATATGATTAAAGAGCGGATGAGCGAGAATATTACGCTGAAGGATTTCGCGAAGCATTTTCCGTTCTCGCCGAGCTATTTCGGATACCTGATCAAGGAGAAGTCCGGGCATACGTTCAACGAACTGCTCGTTCAATTGAGGATGGAGCGTGCGTGCGAGCTGCTCAAGGAACCGGGCATCAAAATCTACGAAGTGGCCGACCAGGTGGGCTATCGCTATCTGCCGTACTTCAGCAGGCAGTTCAAGGATAAGTTCGGCATGACGCCGCTCGAGTACCGCAAGCGGGAGCAATGATGGAGGTCGCCGGCGATGCGTATTCCGAAGAAAAGAAAGAGGCTCGGCTATATTCCGATCGGATACAAGCTGATGATCTCCTATATGATATTTATCGTGATTCTCGTATCGGTCAACGGATACGTCTCGCATTCCATGTACGATTCGTCGATGCGCAAGCAGACTCGGACGAACATTCAGGGAACGGTGCTGCAAATTCGGGACAACGTCGCGTACAGAACGGACGATATGACCCGTATTTCGTCCATGCTGTACGACGATTACAATCTCGTGCAAAATTTGCGCGCGATAGAGACCGGACGGGCGAACGATTACCGAATGAGGCAGATCATTATTCCGAAGCTGGAGAGCGCCTCCCGGTCGATCGGGTTCAATCAGCGGTTGAGCGTATACGTGCACAATCAGACCGTGAACGAGGTATATCCCGAGCAGACGTACAACATCTATCATATGAAACGGATCAAGGACAAACCCTGGTACGTGAACTTTCCTGAAGAGCTGTACGGCATGACGATGGTGTGGATGCAGGCGGAGGAAGACGCGGAAGAGAAGCGAATCTCGCTCATTCGGCGGCTGGTCGACACTTCGAATCCGCTTGAGCTCGAGGAGCTCGGCATGATGCGGTTCAGCGTAGACTTGAAGGAGCTGTTCGAGAGCGTCGACTTCGAGAAGCTCGGGGAAGGCAGCATGCTGCTCGTGAAAAACTCGTCCGGCAATGTGATGTATTCTTCGGGAGTTCCCGAGTCGATGGTCGACCAGCCCGAGGCGGAGGACAATCGCTATATTACGATCGAGGAGAAAATGCAGCGGCAAGGGTGGACGATCGTCGCGCGCGTTCCGGTGACGATTATCGCGCAGGAAGCGAAGAAGGTGACGACGTTCATCATCGGCATCTGCGTGCTCTGCTTCTTCCTGTTTACGTTCGCGGGCGTGTTCATCTCCCGGTACTTCTCCAAGCGGATCACGAAGTTCGTGTCGGTGCTTAACGCGTTCCGCGAAGGCGACCTGCACAAGCGCATCGCCTATAAAGGCAAGGACGAGTTTTCCCAGATCGCCACCGCCCTGAACGGAATGGGCGAGGACGTCGGGGCGTTGATCAACAAGGTGTATTTGACGCAGCTGCAGAAGAAGGAAGCGGAGCTGGAGATGCTGCAGCTGCAGATCAATCCCCATTTTCTGTACAATACGCTGTCCTCGATCAACCGTCTGGCCAAGTTCGGGGAGAACGAGAAGCTGCAGAAGATGGTCGTGCAGCTCGGGAAGTTTTACCGGCTGACGCTGAATTCGGGTCGCACACTCATTCCGATCTCGTCTGAGATCGAGCAGTCGAACGCGTATTTGGACATCCAGAAAGTCAAATATGGAAATCGGCTGGAAGTGCTGTTCGACGTCGACGTAGCCGTATGGCCCTACGAGACGATCAAGATCATTCTGCAGCCGTTCATCGAGAACGTGCTTAAGCATGCTTGGTCAGGGGATCGCATTCATATCCGCGTGGCCGTGCGCAAGGAGGGGGAGGAAATCCATTACCGGATTATCGACGACGGCCTGGGAATGCCGCCGTGGAAAATCAGGGACATTCTGAATCCCCCGAGCGAGACCGAGAGCGAGACCGGCTACGGAATCCGGAATATCGATCAGCGCATCAAGCTGCAATACGGGCCCGAGTACGGCGTCTCCATCTTCAGCAGGCGGGGCGTCGGCACGACCGTGCTGCTGCGGATTCCTGCCAAGAAGCGCAAAGTCCATACGGCGGGAAAAGAAGGTCTGAACGCGTCTTAGTTAACCGAATAATCGACGGAATCGAAAGGGCATGCTCCTTCTAAATTAGGGCGTGTATGCATACTCCGAGGAAAGCAGATATTGCCGAATTTTCGTTCCATGCAAGGAACTTTTGTGAAGGCGTACCGGGGGTACGTCAAGCAAAAGTGACGCAGCAGGGGGCGAAAAGGCGGTGATAGATGCCCCTGAGCGGGTTTGCATACACGCCCTAGGGGGGACATGCTCTTTTTTTATTTTTCAGCCACAATACCTTGTCCTCCCCACCTGAAAAAATGCAACCTTCAGCGAAATTTGAAGCCTTATGCTTTCGGCTGGAACTGTTTATACTCGGGAAAGAAAGTGTTTACAGGTACGAGTTCACAAAGGATGTGGCCGGTTATGGAAGCTAACGCGGAAGTTCAAGTCCCTGCGCGGAAGCCTGACAACAGAAGAAGGACGAGTCTGCTGCGGAAATTTTACGGCCAGCGGTATTTGCAGGTCATGGCGCTGCTCGGCGTCGCTTGGATGCTCCTGTTCCATTATGCGCCGATGTACGGCATCGTGATCGCCTTTAAGCAGTATATCGGCATCGGGGAAATCAAGAACGCGCCATGGGTCGGCTGGGAGCATTTCAAGGCGATTTTCGAGGACGATATGATGTTCCAGGTCATTCGGAATACGCTCGGAATCAGCTTGCTGAAGCTGCTCATCGGTTTCCCGATTCCGATCGTTTTCGCCCTATTTTTGAATGAGCTTCGCTCCTTGAGGTTTAACCGGATTGTGCAGACGATTACGTACTTGCCGCACTTCCTGTCGTGGGTTATTCTCGGAGGCATTCTGATCTCGTGGCTGGCGGATGTCGGCGTCGTCAACGATGTGTTGATGGGGCTTGGGCTGATTAAGGAGCCGATCTTCTATCTGAGCGAGCCGCAATATTTCTGGGCAATCGTGATCGCGTCGGATATATGGAAGGAGTTCGGCTGGTCGGCCATCATCTATATCGCCGCCATCGCGAGCATCTCGCCGGAGCTGTATGAAGCGGCTACGATCGACGGAGCCGGCAGGTTCCAAAGAATGCGGTACGTCACGCTTCCAAGCATTAAAGGTACGATTTCGATTTTGTTCATTTTGGCGGTCGGCAGCATCCTGAATTCGAACTTCGATCAAATTCTCGTGCTGAAAAACCAGGTGAACGAAAGCATGAGCAGCGTTATCGACATCTACGTCTATGAAATCGGTATCAAGCAAGGGCGGTTCTCGTATTCTGCCGCGGTAGGGTTGGTCAAAGGCCTCATTGCTCTCTTCCTGCTGCTTCTTGCGAATTCCTTCTCGAAGAGAATGAACCAATCTTCCTTATTCTAGCCAAGGCGGTGAGAAACATGTTTACGAGTGACCGTAGAACAAGCGGAGAATTGTGGTTCGACCGTCTTAACGTCGTCGGGATGCTGATCATCTGCTTCGTGACGCTGTACCCGATCTGGTACGTGCTCGTCAATTCGTTTAACGACGGCACGGATGCGATGACGGGGGGGCTGATCTACTGGATTCCGCGCCAGTTCAGTCTGGAAAATTACGAGATCGTCTTCTCCAACGCGGGCATAATGACCGCAATGGGCATTACCGTATCCAAGACGCTGATCGGAACGGTAATTCACGTTTTCTTTACCGCGATGGTCGCCTACGCTCTTTCCCGCAAGGAGCTAATGTTCCGCAAGCTTTACATGGTGATGGGGACGGTCACGCTGTTCTTCAGCGCCCCGCTCATTCCCAACTACTTGTGGCTGCGGGACCTTGGGCTTCTCGATACATTTGGGGTGTACATCTACCCGGCGATGTTCAGTTTCTTTGATCTCATTATTTTCCTGACGTTCTTCCGGGAAATTCCGGACGGGTTGGAGGAGGCGGCCAAGATCGACGGGGCCAACGACTTCTCGATCTTCGTGCGCATTGTGCTTCCGGTGTCGCTGCCCGTCGTTGCTACGATCGCCTTATTCCACGGCGTCTGGCAGTGGAACGACTACTTTGTCGGAGTTCTCTATACGAACAGCGATTATTTGCAGCCGATTCAGACGTTCCTGTACCGGGTCATCGCCCAGTCCAGCTCCAATCAGATTGTCGGAGCGACCGGGGGCGCGATCAACCGAACCGTCACCTCGCAGTCGATCAAGCTGGCGACCATGGTCATTACGACCGTTCCGATCATCGTCGCGTATCCGTTCCTGCAGCGCTATTTCGTCAAGGGACTGATGATTGGTTCCCTTAAAGGCTAAGTTTATGTTCGATCGCGAGTTAACAACCGGTTTTACTTTCCCGCAAGGGAATGCTCATACAACATTCACTCAAAATATGAATCAAAGGGGTATGACGATGAAAAAGTGGCTAAGTTTAACGATGGTCGCAGCGCTGATGAGTACGGTCGTCGCCTGTTCGGGCGGCAACAACAAACCGGAGGCGAGCAGCAGTCCAAGCGCTTCCGCCAGCCAACCCTCCGCTTCCAACGCGGAAAGCCCAAGCGCCAGCGCAGAGCAGCCGGCTGCAGATGAGGCGGGCTGGAAGTCCGATACGTCGCCGATTACGTTCGACTGGTATTTGAACTTTGCCTGGTTCCCGAACAAATGGGGCGTAGACCCGACGTCGCAGTACATTACGAAGAAAACGGGCGTCAGCCTGAACCTGGTCGTTCCGGCCGGTAACGAGAACGAGAAGCTGAACGCGATGATCGCGGCGAACCAACTGCCTGACTTCATTACGCTCGGCTGGTGGGAAGAAGGCGTGAAGAAGATGATCGAGGGCGGCCTTGTCGAATCGCTCACCGATCTCGCCGATCAATACGATCCGTACTTCTTCAAAGTCGCCGACGGCGCCAAACTGAGCTGGTACGCACAGCCAGACGGCAAAACGTATGTGTATCCGAACGCGTCCTCGTCCCCGGCGGATTTCAAAAATTTCGGCACGCAGTTTACGTCGAACCAAACGTTCGTCGTTCGCAAAGATATGTATGAAGCAATCGGCAGCCCGGACATGCGGACGCCGGAAGGCTTCCTTAACGCTCTTAAGATGGCCAAGGAGAAGTTCCCGGAAGTGAACGGCCAACCGCTCATTCCGATCGGCTTCCACGAATTCGGCGAAGACGGCAACTACTCGTTCTTCGACGTTGGGCAAGATTCGTCCTACCTGTCTCATTACCTGGCGTTGCCAAGGGAAAAAGAAGGCAAGCTGTACGACCGTCTGACCGATCCGGAATACGTTCGCTGGTTAAAGACGTTCCGTCAGGCCAACCAAGACGGTTTGATCTCCAAAGACGTATTTGTCGACAAACGCGCACAGATGGAAGAGAAAATCGCGCAAGGACGCTACTTCGCGATGCTGTACCAACGCACAGACTTCGCCGCGCAGCAGAACGTGCTGTACGCCAAAGACCCGAACTCCGTCTACATCGCGGTTGACGGTCCGGCGAATACGAATCTGGACGCGCCGACGCTGGCCGGTCCTGCGATCTCCGGCTGGACGGTAACGCTGATTTCCAAGAACGTTAAGGACAAGGAGCGCGCTATCAAGTTCCTGAGCTATCTGATCAGCGAGGAAGGCCAGAAGGATATGTATCTCGGCGAGAAAGGCGTATCCTACGACACAATCGACGGCAAAGACCAGTTCAAGCCGGAAGCGCTGAACCTGATGAACACGGACCGTTCCGCATTCGATAAGCAATACGGCGCTTCGCACACATTCTGGATGCTGATGGATACGAATATGCAGTTGCAATGGCAGCCGCCTGCGGTTGAGCCGTTTAAGCAACTGGAAGACTGGACGAAGGGCAAGACGGAAAGCTATTCGCAGTACGACCTGATCAACCCGCCTGCCACTTCCAAGGAAGGCATTAATGCCAAGAAAATTGCTACGGAGTGGGGCAAGGCGCTGCCGAAGCTGTTGCTGGCCAAGTCGGAAGCGGACTTCGACCAGACGTTTAACGACTTTATCGCCAAGCGCGACAAGACGGGCTTCGCCGAACTGATGGCTTACCGTCAGACGAAATACGAGGAAAACGTGAAGAAGCTTGCAGAATTTCTGAAATAAGCGATAGCGGCTCCGAAAAACCCAGTTGCGCTGGGTTTTTCGGACATTTCCGGATGCAAAAACGGCCGCTCGTGATAGAATAAGTGCACGATGCCGTGAAAGTGATGTGACGAAGATGCTGCGCTATTGGAAGCGAAAATGGGAAAGAATGACGTTTCGTCTGGAACAGCTAACTTTGCAGAAAAGGCTTCTTGTTGCCTACATTTTGATTATGCTGCTGCCGAGCTTGCTGATTTCGATGTATATTTTCAAAGGGCAGACGGGCAATGCGGTGGAGGAGCTTAAGAAAAATCACGAATATTCGCTGGAGATCGAGCAGATCAACCTGAAAAATAATATGGAGACGATGAAGCGGGCGGCGGAGAGGGCTTTGGTGGATCGGGAGATCAAAGACTACTTGCTGGACCCCAATGTGCTCAGCGCGTGGGAGCTTCTCGAACTGAATCGACAGAGCTTGCAAAATATTGTCGGGCTTCAATATAACAACCCGAGCATCGAACGCATTCGCATTTATGCAAGCAATCCGGCGACAAACGAGATGCTGCCCGTTCTGTATCACGAAAGTCGAATTCATCAGGATACATGGTACGAGACAGTAATGGAAGCGAACGAGCAGAATGTATGGATATTCAGCCACTCCACCCGGGAATTGATTCGCAGCCGGCCCGGGCTGGAGGAGGATTTTAACCCGAAATTGTCACTCTATCGGGAGATTCAGTATCCGCAGGGCACGCATGTCGGCATACTGCAGATCGATATGCTGCTTACGAACGCTTTTCCAAATACATTCAGCCCGCTTCAGGACGAACAATCCCAGATGATTATGGTCGATCGGAATTGGGACATTATTCGCAATCCGGCGAATCCGTTTTTGGAACGGAACGGGGTGGACGATGAAGCCTTGAGAAAGCAGTTTGCATTGCTAAAGTCGAGCGGGGAGGGGAAGGGCAGCTTTACGTTCACTGTGCGCGGAGTGCCGTACTTGGGCGTCTATTCTTATATTCAACCCTTGGAAGCCTATATGCTGAAGGTAGCGTCGCTCAAGCCCGTCTACGACGGCATTAACGACGCCCGCAACCGGATAATTTGGGCCAACGTCGTGCTGCTCGCCATCCTTGCGATTGCGACGTACTACTTGAATGCGATCATTCTCAAAAAGCTGCACGTGCTTACCGACTCGATGAAAAGAGTGCGTCAAGGCGACTTCGGCATCGACTTGGACATCCGGGGCGGAGGTGAAGTTGGCGATCTGGCCCACCACTTCCGCAAAATGCTGCGCAAGATCAACGAGCTGATCGCCGAAGCGGTCAACAAGCAGGCAGCCGCCAAGGAAGCGGAACTGGCTACGCTGAAAAACCAGATCGATTCGCATTTTTTGTACAACACGCTGGAGAACATCAAGATGATGGCGGAAATCAACGACCAAAGGGAGATTTCCAACGCGCTTACTTCTTTGGGCGGCATGATGCGCTACAATATGCGCTGGACGAGCGAATACGTCCGGCTCAGAGATGAACTCACGCATATCGGCAATTACGTGAGCATCGCGAACATTCGTTTCGACGATCGGATTCGTCTGGTGACGGATATTCCCGAGGCGTACTTGAACCTGGAACTTCTGAAAATGTCGCTGCAGCCCGTCGTTGAGAATTCGATCAAGCACGGACTTGGGGATACCGAGATGACGATCGAGATCCGCGCGAAGAAAGAGGAGGACGCGGTGCTGATCTCGATCGTTGACGACGGCGCGGGCATTTCCCCGGAACAGGTGAGGGAGCTGAACGCGCGCATCGAACGAGGAGTCGAGGGAGAGTCTCGGGACGCCTCGGGCAAGGGCAACGGCATCGGGCTGGCGAACGTGCACAGCCGGATTCAGATGCATTTCGGCAAGGAATACGGATTGCGGGTCGACAGCGAGTCAGGGAGCTGTACCAGGGTGACGCTTCGCATCCCATGCTTGATTTTGAACGGAGGATTGACGGCTAATGCGGAAGCTGCTGATCGCGGATGACGAGAAAAATATCAGGCTCGGGCTGAAGGCGATGATCGAACGGGAGTATCCGGGAGCGTATTCGATCCGCCTGGCGGCCGACGGACGGCAAGCGTTGGAGGAGCACGGGCGGGAGCCGGCGGAAATCTTGCTGACCGATATTCGAATGCCGCACATGGACGGAATTGAGTTGATCCGGAAGCTGGCGGAGTTTGGCAATCCGCCGGTGCTGCTGATCTTGAGCGGATACGACGATTTTCAGTACGCCAAGGAAGCGATTAAGCATAAAGTCAAAGAATATTTGCTGAAGCCGATCGTGCGCGACGACCTGTTCGCGGCGCTGGGCAAAGCCGATTCCGAGCTGCGGGAGCGGGATGCGCTTCGCGACCGACTCGGCGAGACGGACAAATATCGCAACGGGATGAGAATCAGTTCGCTGCGGCACATCTGGTCGGCGCCGGAGCTTGGTTCAGAAGAGGTTGAGAGGTTGGCGCGCGAGGCCGGTCTTCTGGACTTCGAGTTCGACTATTGGGTGGGCATTCTGGATACGGCAGGTCATGAACGAATCGTGATCAAGGGAACGGAGTATTTGGCCGCGGCCGGCAAAGACGAGGCGTATCTTTGCTTGGAGGACAAGGAAGGTCGGCTCGTTGTTCTCTCCGCCCGGGAGAAACTGTTGACGGGCATGGTCGAGGAGCTTTCCGCGGCATCGAGCGGATCAGGCACCTTTTCAGCCGGGCTCAGCGCGAAAGGCGAAGGGCTCGGCGAGCTGAAAATCAAATACGAGGAAGCGAGGCATGCGCTCAAATATCGGCTGCTGCTCGGCCGATCCGGCGACGCCCTGATCCGTTACGAGCAATTGGCGCGGCGGGAGCGGGAGTACCCGGTTCCGGTCGGAACGATCGGAAGGCTCGCGAACATGATGGGGACGGACCGCGTCAACGAAATGAAGGCGCTGCTTCAGGAGCTGTTCGCGGCGGACGCGCTTGCCCGGGCGGATATCGGCTATTTCGAAGAGGTAGGACGCCTGTTGAACGAGTCGATCTTCGATCAAGTGTTCCACACCTACGGAGAAGCGTCGGTGGAAATCATCAAAATGTATAAGCTGGCCGGCAGCTTGTACAATTTCGAGCACATTCAGGACTACATTCATTGCGTGCAAAATTTGCTGCTGGGGCTGAACGATTTTATTCGTCATCTCAGATCGATTCACGTGGATCGCAAAGATATGGATCGAGCGCTGGAATACATCCACGCCAATTATGCCAAAGATCTGAACATGACGATGGTGTCCAACTACGTATCGCTAAACTACACGTACTTCAGCCAGGCGTTTAAGGAATTCGTCGGCGTCAGTTTCGTGCAATACTTGAAAAACGTGCGCATCGAGAAAGCGAAGGAACTGCTGGCGACGACCGATCTGAAGGTGATGGACATCGGCGAACGGGCCGGGTTCGACAATACGAAACACTTCAACCGGGTATTCCGGGAGACGGTCGGCGTCACTCCGCTGGAATATCGCCAAAGCGTCTCCGGCTCGGCAGGAATAAGCACATAAGCTCGCTTGGCGCACTAGCGTTGCATAAATGCTCACATAGTGAACTGGATTGTATTCCTATTACTTTGATTTCATATATTTACAGTTCCATTCTAGCCACTCAAGCT
>NZ_PVYW01000005.1 GCF_003001675.1 Cohnella sp. SGD-V74
TCGTTGCCGAACACGTGCCGAATGCATCAGTCTTAATACTTAGCCTACGCCAGCTCCCACTGATCTCAAGGTGGGGGCTATTTGACGCTTACCTCGAAGCCGATGCAATCTCTTACTCTCCAACCCGACTCAGCACGGTTGCAGCTACTCAGACGTCCCATTCGATGCTCCAACCCGACACAGCGCGGTTGCAGCGACTCTACCGGCCCTTTCGTCGCTCCAACCCGACACAGCGCGGTTGCAGCTACGCTGACGTCCCATTCGATGCTCCAACCCGACTCAGCACGGTTGCAGCTACTCTGACGCCCCATTGGATACTCCAACCCGACTCAGCACGGTTGCAGCTACTCTACCGGCCCTTTCGCCGCTCGAACCCGACTCAGCGCGGTTGCAGCTACTCTACCGGCCCTTTCGCCGCTCCAACCCGACACAGCGTGGTTGCAGCTACTCTACCAGCTCATTCGCTGCTCCAACCCGACACAGCGCGGTTGCAGCTACTCTGACGCCCCATTCGATGCTCCAACCCGACACAGCGCGGTTGCAGCGACTCTACCGGCCCTTTCGCCGCTCCAACCCGACACAGCGCGGTTGCAGCTACTCTGACGCCCCATTCGATGCTCCAACCCGACACAGCGCGGTTGCAGCTACTCTCCAGCCCATTCGATGCTCCAACCCGACACAGCGCGGTTGCAGCTACTCTGACGTCTCTTTCGCTGCTCCAACCCGACTCAGCGCGGTTGCAGCTACTCTGACGTCTCTTTCGCCGTTCCAACCCGACTCAGCACGGTTGCAGCTACTCAGACGTCCCATTCGATACTCCAACCCGACACAGCGCGGTTGCAGCTACTCTGACGTCTCTTTCGCTGCTCCAACCCGACTCAGCAAGACTGAGTCAGCCTAGGGCGTGTCTTCAAACCCGCTCAGGGGCATCTATCACCGCCTTTTCGCCCCCTGCTTCGTCACTTTTGCTTGACGTACCTCCGGTACGCCTTCACAAAAGTTCCTTGCATGGAACGAAAATTCGGCCATATCTGCTGTCCTCGGAGTATGAAAACACGCCCTAGATTCTTCAACATCTTGGTTACGTTACTTCGGGGGCGCTCTACTAGTCAGTATAGGTATTAAATCTAGGCGCTGGCAAAATAAGTGGAAACCAAATAATTCCACCTATTGTTCATGATTCTTCTTCTCTCAGTACAATACGCTCAATAAGCGATCTTCAGCTATAGAACTACCTCCCAGTAGGAACCCCGATTTACTCCCTGCCCGAAAAATCCGAATACGAATTTATAGCAGTAGAACAAATACCAGGAACCTACAATTTATTGAAAAATAATGGTGAATACGGGTCGCTAAAATGATTCACAAGATGGAGCGTTTATACGCAGATAGGGATGAGTTCTCCAACTTTGGACAAAATAAAGCGGGACCGGGAGCCGATCGGCATACTTTTCATAATTGAGAGATGCATTCGCCTTGTTTCCATATCAAAATTCGATGAAACCATTGCCAAAGAAGACTAATAATTTGACGAAAAAATGAGGAAGCATTCGGCAATTAGTGATACAATGATGAAGGTTTTGTTACATATTTTCTTAGTGTATGTGTTCAAAAGCGAACTTTTTGAACAACCTCTTAAAGGAATGTGTAACAGCTGCTAGCGATGAGCGCATCGCTAACATGGGTCAAGCTGTGACGGCCCCGCCCCGGCGCCTCGCGCCGAAGCGGTTCGCCGCACCAGATAACAAGCGCACAACGGGAGGATGCCAGAGTCATGAATATTCATGAGTATCAAGGCAAGGAAGTCTTGAGGCAGTATGGCGTTAACGTGCCGCGCGGCAAAGTGGCGTTTACCGCCGACGAAGCCGTCAGCGCAGCGAAAGAACTCGGAAGCTCGGTCACCGTCGTCAAAGCCCAGATTCACGCGGGCGGACGCGGCAAAGCCGGCGGCGTCAAAATCGCCAAGAGCCTGGAGGACGTCGCTAGCTACGCGAAAGAGCTGCTCGGCAAAGTATTGGTCACGCACCAGACCGGACCGGAAGGCAAAGAAGTGAAACGCCTGCTGATCGAGGAAGGCTGCGACATCAAGAAGGAATACTACATCGGCGTCGTCGTCGACCGGGGAACCGGACGCGTCGTCGTAATGGGCTCCGAAGAAGGCGGCATGGACATCGAAGAAGTGGCCGCTAACACGCCCGAGAAGATCGTCAAGGTCGTCGTCGACCCTGCGGTCGGATTGACCACGTTCCAAGCCCGCCAACTGGCTTACGATATTAAAATTCCGGGAGAACTCGTCAACAAAGCGATCAAGTTCATGCTGGCGCTGTACAGCGCATTCGTGGACAAGGATTGCTCCATCGCCGAGATCAACCCGCTCGTCGTCACGGGCTCGGGCGACGTTATGGCGCTCGACGCCAAGCTGAACTTCGATTCCAACGCGCTGTTCCGTCACAAGGACATTCTTGAGCTGCGCGATTTGGACGAGGAAGACGAGAAGGAAATCCAAGCTTCCAAATTCGACCTGAGCTACATCGCGCTCGACGGCAACATCGGCTGCATGGTTAACGGAGCCGGCCTCGCCATGGCGACGATGGACATTATCAAATATTTCGGCGGATCTCCGGCGAACTTCCTGGACGTTGGCGGCGGCGCGACGAAAGAGAAAGTGACCGAAGCGTTCAAGATCATTCTGTCCGACGCGAACGTCAAGGGCATCTTCGTCAACATCTTCGGCGGCATCATGAAGTGCGACATCATCGCCGAGGGCGTCGTCGCTGCAGCGCGCGAGCTCGGTCTCGACAAGCCGCTCGTCGTGCGTCTCGAAGGAACGAACGTGAAGCTGGGCAAAGAAATTTTGAACGGATCCGGCCTGAACATCGTGGCCGCGGATTCGATGTCGGACGGCGCGCAAAAAATCGTGTCGCTCGTGAAATGACAAGGGAGAACTTACCGGGGAGTGTGTAAATCATGAGTATCTTGATCGATAAGAACACCAAGGTGATCACCCAAGGCATTACGGGCGCAACGGGATCTTTCCACGCCAAAGGTGCTTTGGAATACGGCACGCAGATGGTCGGCGGAGTGACGCCGGGCAAAGGCGGCCAAACGATCGGCTTCGATCTGGAGAACGGCACGAACGTAACGCTGCCGATCTTCAACACGGTTAAAGAAGCGGTAGCGGCTACGGGCGCGACGGCATCCGTCATCTACGTCGCTCCTCCGTTCGCGGCCGATTCCATTATGGAAGCGGTCGACGCCGAGCTAGACCTGGTCATCTGCATTACGGAAGGCATTCCGGTGCTGGACATGGTCAAAGTCAAGCGCTTCATGGAAGGCAAGAAGACGCGTCTGATCGGGCCGAACTGCCCGGGCGTCATCACGCCGGAAGAAATCAAGATCGGCATCATGCCGGGCTATATCCATAAGAAAGGCCACGTAGGCGTCGTATCCCGCAGCGGCACGCTCACTTACGAGGCCGTTCACCAGCTGACGACGCGCGGCATCGGCCAGTCGTCGGCCGTCGGCATTGGCGGAGACCCGGTCAAGGGCTCCGAGTTTATCGACATTCTGAAGCTGTTCAACGAAGATCCGGACACGTACGCGGTCATCATGATCGGCGAAATCGGCGGAACGGCCGAGGAAGAAGCGGCGGAATGGATCAAGGCGAACATGACGAAGCCGGTCGTCGGCTTCATCGGCGGCGCGACGGCGCCTCCGGGGAAACGGATGGGCCATGCGGGCGCGATCATCTCCGGCGGCAAAGGAACGGCCGCGGAGAAAATCGCCGTGCTCGAAGCGAACGGAATCCGCGTCGCTCCGACGCCTTCCGACATGGGCGCGACGCTGGTCGCCGTGCTCGAGGACAAAGACCTGCTGGAAAAATGCAAAGGTTAATGGTAAAGTAAAGGCAAGTTGAATCATTTCGCTCGGCGACCTTAGCGGTTGTCCGCGCATTATCGGCAAGGCAGGCAGCCTTCCGCCCCCTCATCGAGGGAGTGGAGGGCTTTTTGTCGTATACGAGGCTGAGAGGGGTCCGGGAGGATGCGTGAGAACGAGGAGAACGGGAAAAAAGAGAACGTCAGAGTCGTCTCGCTGGCGGAAGCGCGGGAGACGGGCATGCCGAGAGAAGTGCTGATCGCCCTGCACGAGACGGAAGGAGTCGGGCGGGTGACGATCGCGACGATCTTCCTGTACGGCGTTATGAAAGGTCCCGGCTCCCTGCGGCACACGGGGGATTTTCTCGCCGGGGACTGGCGGGACATGGGGATGAGCGCAAGGCAGGCGCTGGCTGCGGAGAAGAGCGTGCGCCCCGCCGCGAGAGAGCGGAGGCGAAGCCGTCATGCGGCGGGGCGAATGGGCGCCGTCACTTATTTGGACGACGAGTATCCGGCGCTGCTGCGGGAGATCTCCGATCCGCCCTGGGTGCTGTACTGGAGGGGGCGATTGGAGCTGCTGCAGCGGCCGGCGATCGCGATCGTCGGCACCCGTCTGGCCACGGGCTACGGGCGCAAAGTCGCGGAGCAGTTCGCCGAGGGCTGCGCGGGGCGTATGACGGTCGTCAGCGGGCTGGCCAAGGGAATAGACGCGGCGGCTCACAGCGGCGCCGTATCGGGCGCTTGCGGGACGATAGCGGTGCTTGCCGGCGGGGTCGACCGGTGCTATCCTCCGGAGAACGCCGCTCTGTACCGCGAGATGGGCATGCACGGACTGCTGCTGTCGGAAAGTCCCCCGGATACGATTCTCCACCCGGGTTTGTTCCCGCTGCGCAATCGCATCATTGCCGGCCTCTCGTACGGAGTCGTCGTCGTGGAAGCCGCCCGCAGGAGCGGAGCGCTCATCACGGCGGATCTGGCGTTCGGCTATAACAGAGACGTGTTCGTCATCCCTGGTCAGGTGACTTCCCCGCGCAGTCTGGGCGCGCTCGAATATTATCGCAAAGGGGCGCATCCGGCGCTGGACGCCTCGGATATTTTTCAATATTACGAGTATCGGCTGCCTCCCGCCGCAGGGCCGGAAACCGGAAACGGAGAGGCGTCCGGGGCTTGCGGAGAAGAGGAAGAGCTGCGCGCGGACGAACTGCTCGTCTACCGTCTAATCCTCGATCGGCCCTCCTCCGTCGACGAATTGGCGGTCTTTTCCGGGATGACGTTTGGACATTTACACTCCATTCTGCTATCTTTACAAATAAAGCGTCGAATTGAACAACAACCCGGTTCCGTATATCATGTCCTTTAATAATGAAGGCATAAGAACATAGGCACGAGGACTTGTCGACCGTAGGAGAGGAGGAATGGACGTGGCGGACTCGCTCGTGATCGTCGAATCGCCGGCTAAGGCGAAGACGATCGGCAAATATTTGGGAAGTAAATTTATCGTCAAAGCGTCCATGGGGCACATTCGGGATTTGCCGAAGAGCCAGATCGGAGTCGAGGTGGAGAACGGCTTTCAGCCGAAGTACATTACGATCCGCGGCAAAGGCAACGTACTGAAGGAATTGCGCGATGCCAGAAAAAAAGTGAAAAAGGTTTATCTCGCGGCCGACCCCGACAGAGAGGGCGAAGCGATCGCGTGGCATCTGGCTCACTATTTGGAGCTGGACGAGAAGGAAGATTGCCGCGTCGTATTTAACGAGATTACGAAGCAAGCGGTCAAGGACGCATTCAAGTCGCCCAGACCGATCGATATGGATTTGGTGAACGCCCAGCAGGCGAGAAGGGTGCTCGATCGGCTCGTCGGCTACAAGATCAGTCCGCTGCTGTGGAAGAAGGTCAAGAAGGGGCTCAGCGCCGGCCGCGTGCAATCCGTTGCCGTGAAGCTGATCTATGACCGCGAGAATGAGATCAGCGCGTTCGTTCCGGAAGAGTATTGGAGCATTACCGCCCATCTGGCCCATGGCAAATCGGCGTTCGAGGCGAAGTTCCATTCCGTTAACGGAGAGAAAAGGGAGCTGAACAGCGAAGCCGAGGTCAAGGAAGTGCTCGCTCTGCTGTCCGGCTCGCAGTTCACCGTCGGAGAAGTGAAGGAGAAGGAGCGGCAGCGCAACCCGTCTCCTCCGTTCATCACGAGCTCGCTGCAGCAGGAGGCCGCGCGCAAGCTCAACTTCCGCGCCTCCAAGACGATGCAGATCGCCCAGCAGCTCTATGAGGGCGTCGATCTGGGCAAAGAGGGAACGGTCGGTCTCATCACGTACATGCGTACCGATTCCACCCGTATCTCTCCCGTCGCGCAGGAAGAAGCCAAGGAGTATATCGGAGGCAAGTACGGCAACCCGTATTTGCCCGAAACGCCTCGCGTGTACACGAAGAAGAACGCCTCCGCGCAGGACGCGCACGAAGCGATTCGCCCGACGTCGGTGCTTCGGGACCCGGAATCGGTCAAGGCGTTCACCTCCAAGGATCAGTTCCGGCTGTATAAGCTGATCTGGGAGCGCTTCGTCGCCAGCCAGATGGCTTCGGCCGTGCTGGATACGATGACCGTCGACCTGGAGAACGGACCGGTCGTGTTCCGGGCCAACGGCTCGAAGCTGAAGTTTCCCGGTTTCATGAAAGTGTACGTCGAAGGCAACGACGACGGCACGACGACGGACGAGGATCGGCTGCTGCCTCCGCTGACTAAGGGAGACAAGGCGGAATCCAAGGACATTGAGCCGAAGCAGCATTTCACCCAGCCGCCGCCGCGGTTTACGGAGGCGCGTCTGGTCAGGGCGCTGGAGGAGCTCGGCATCGGCCGCCCGAGCACGTACGCGCCGACGCTCGAGACGATTCAGAAGCGCAACTACGTGGCTCTGGAAGAGAAGAAGTTTATCCCGACCGAACTCGGGGAGCTCGTCATTCAGTTGATGGAGGAGTTTTTCCCGGAAATTCTCGACGTCGAATTCACCGCCAATATGGAGGGCGATCTCGACCACGTCGAGGAAGGCACGCAGGACTGGGTCAACGTAATCGGGGAGTTCTACAAGTCGTTCGAAGAGCGGCTCACGGTCGCGGAAGAAGAAATGAAGGAAATCGAGATCAAAGACGAGCCGTCCGACGAAATTTGCGACAAGTGCGGCAGCCCGATGGTATACAAGATGGGACGCTTCGGCAAGTTTCTGGCGTGCTCGGGCTTCCCGAACTGCCGGAATACGAAGCCGATCATCAAGGATACGGGCGTAACATGCCCGAAATGCAAAGAAGGCCAGATCGTCGAGCGGCGGAGCAAGAAGGGACGCGTGTTCTACGGCTGCAACCTGTATCCGGGCTGCGACTACGTCTCCTGGGATAAGCCGGTCGCGAAACCTTGCCCGAGCTGCGGCGGATTGATGGTCGAGAAGCGGGTCAAAGGCGAAACGCAGCTGAACTGTACGGCGTGCGGGCATTCGGAGGCCGCCGAAGAGGCCGAGGAAGCGGCGGAATAATCGGGGCTGGCTCAAGCATCAGTGGGGTTGGAGGAATAACATGAGCGAACAACAATCGGTGACGGTTATCGGTGCGGGACTGGCGGGCAGCGAGGCCGCCTGGCAGATCGCCTCGCAGGGCGTCCCCGTCACGTTATACGAGATGAGGCCGGTCAGGCAGACGCCGGCCCATCATACGGCAAGCTTTGCCGAACTCGTCTGCAGCAACAGCCTGCGCGCAAACGGCTTGACGAACGCCGTAGGCGTATTGAAAGAAGAGATGCGCCGGCTGGATTCGCTCATTCTCGCTTGCGCCGACTTGCACGCCGTTCCGGCGGGCGGGGCGCTGGCGGTGGACCGCGAAGGGTTCTCCGCGGAGGTGACGAAGCGGCTGAAGGAGCATCCGCTCATTACGGTCGTGAACGAGGAGGCTACTGCAATTCCGCAAGACGGAATCGTCGTCGTCGCGACCGGCCCGCTCACTTCGCCGGAGCTGTCCGACGGCATCAAGCGGCTGCTGGGCGAGGAATACTTCTACTTCTTCGACGCGGCAGCGCCGATCGTGGAGAAGGATTCCATCGATTTCGACAAAGTGTTTCTCGCTTCCCGTTACGACAAAGGAGAGGCGGCGTATTTGAACTGCCCGATGTCCGAAGCCGAGTTCGACGTCTTCTACGACGCGCTGATCCATGCGGAGACGGCGGAAGTGAAAGATTTCGAGAAGGATATGTACTTCGAAGGCTGCATGCCGATTGAGGTCATGGCCAAGCGGGGCAAGCAGACGGTGCTGTTCGGGCCGATGAAGCCGGTCGGACTGATCGATCCCCGCACCGAGAAGAAGTCGCACGCGGTCATTCAATTGCGCCAGGACAATGCGGCAGGAACGCTGTACAACATCGTCGGCTTCCAGACGCATCTGAAATGGGGCGAGCAGAAACGGGTGTTTTCGCTGATTCCCGGGCTGGAGAACGCCGAGTTCGTTCGCTACGGGGTTATGCACCGGAATACGTTCATCAATTCTCCGAAACTGTTGCATCCGACCTATCAGTTCCGGGGGCGGGAGACGCTGTTCTTCGCGGGACAGATGACCGGGGTCGAAGGCTACGTGGAATCGGCCGCTTCCGGGCTGATCGCGGGGCTGAACGCCGGGAGGCTGGCCGGAGGCCGAGAGCCGCTGACGCTTCCCGCGCATACGACGCTCGGCAGCATGGCGAATTATATTACGACGGCGGACTTCAAGCATTTCCAGCCGATGAACGCCAATTTCGGCCTGTTCCCGCCGCTCGGCTACCGCGTCAGGAGCAAGAAGGACAAGAACGACGCCATCGCCGCGCGCGCTTTGGAAGCGATCGACGCGCTGCGGTCCGAAATTCGGGCGAGCTCCGTATTGTAACCAATGAAGCAGCGGCTGCGTATAAGACCTAAGCCGCTGCTTTTGCGACTCTAAGCGAATGTTCGAAAAATTCGATTAAATATCGGGAGGATCAGCCCATGGACATGACATTCCACGCCACGACGATTTGCGCGATCCGCCATAACGGCAAAGGCGCGATCGCGGGAGACGGCCAGGTCACCTTCGGCAATAGCATGGTGATGAAAAACACGGCGAAAAAAGTGCGCAGACTGTACCGCAACCAGGTGCTTGCCGGATTTGCGGGTTCGGTCGCGGACGCGATTACGCTGTTCGAGAAATTCGAAGGCAAGCTCGAGGAGCATCACGGCAACCTGCAGCGCGCGGCGGTCGAGCTCGCCAAAGATTGGCGCTCCGACCGGGTGCTGCGCCGGCTCGAGGCGATGATGATCGTCGTCGACGCGACGGGCATGCTGCTGCTGTCCGGCAACGGCGAAGTGATCGAGCCGGACGACGGGATTCTGGCGATCGGTTCGGGCGGCAGCTTCGCCTTGGCCGCGGCGAGGGCGCTCAAGCGCCATGCGCCGGACATGGAGGCGCGGGACATCGCCCGCGCGGCGCTGGAGACGGCGGCCGAAATTTGCGTGTTCACCAACAATAACTTAATCGTCGAGGAGATAGAATGATTACATTCGACAAGCGTAAGGGAGAGGATCGCATGAATGACGCACTGACGCCCCGCCAAATCGTTGCCGAGCTCGACAAATACATCGTCGGGCAGAAGTCTGCCAAGCGTTCGGTCGCCGTAGCGCTTCGCAATCGGTATCGCCGCAGCCGGCTGCCGGAGGAAATACGCGATGAAGTCGTGCCCAAGAACATTCTGATGATCGGACCGACCGGCGTCGGGAAGACGGAAATCGCGCGGCGGCTGGCCAAGCTCGTCCATGCTCCGTTCGTCAAAGTCGAGGCGACGAAGTTCACGGAAGTCGGCTATGTCGGCAGAGACGTGGAATCGATGGTCCGGGACTTGGTGGAGACGGCGATCCGGATGGTGAAGGAAGAGCGAACGGAGAAGGTGAAGGACAAAGCCGAGAGGGCCGCCAACGAGAGATTGGTCGCCCTGCTCGCTCCGTCCCCCGCGCGTCCGAAGCCGCAGAAAAACCCGCTCGAGATGCTGTTCGGAGGCAATGCCACTCCGAGCGACGAGCCGGACCCGGTTGACCCGGGCCTGCAGGATAAGAGGCGGGACACGAGGGCGAGGCTGGAGGCCGGCCTTCTGGAGAACGAGATCGTCGAGATCGAGGTGGAGGACAACTCGCCTACGATGCTCGATATGCTGGGCGGACCGGGTCAGGAGCAGTTCGGCAACATGCAGGAAATGCTAGGGCAGTTTCTGCCGAAGCGCCGCAAGAAGCGGCGGTTGACGGTGAAGGAAGCCCGCAAGGTGCTCACCGTGGAGGAAGCCAACAAGCTGATCGACATGGACGACGTCATTTCCGAATCCGTGCGCAGGGCGGAGCAGTCGGGCATCATTTTTATCGACGAGATCGACAAGATCGCCAGCCAAGGGCGCGGGCAAGGGCCCGACGTCTCGCGGGAAGGCGTGCAGAGAGACATCCTGCCGATCGTCGAGGGCTCGACGGTCGTGACCAAATACGGACCGATCAAGACCGACTACGTTTTGTTCGTCGCAGCTGGCGCTTTCCATATCGCCAAGCCTTCGGATCTCATTCCCGAGCTTCAGGGCCGCTTCCCGATTCGCGTAGAGCTGAGCAGCTTGACGGACGAAGATTTCATCCGCATTCTGACCGAACCGGAGAACGCGCTGACGAAGCAGTACACGGCGCTTCTGCAGACGGAAGGCATCAACGTCTCGTTCACCGACGGCGCGATCTCCGAGCTGGCGAGAATGGCCCAAGAGGTCAACCGCAACACGGAAAACATCGGCGCGCGCCGGCTGCATACGCTGCTCGAGAAGCTGCTGGAGGATTTGAGCTTCGAGGCGCCGGAGCTGCAGCTTGAGGAAATGACCATTACGCCGGAGTACGTCCGCGAGAAATTATCGACGATTGCAAGCAATCGAGATTTGAGTCAATATATTCTATAAGCGGCTCTTAGCCGAACGCATGCCGCCGTCTCCGGACGGCGGAATCGTTGTACTTGCTTGTCGCACTAGGAGGAAGCACAATCATGACGCTGTTGATGAAAACCCGGACGCTTAACCGGCTGCTGCAGGAAGCGGCGGGCAAGCCTCTCAACTTCCGCGAGATGGCGGAGGGGCTGCGCGAAACGATGCAAGGCGATGTATTCGTGCTGAGCAGAAAGGGGAAAGTGCTCGGTTATGCGCATTCCGCGGGATTTCCCGAAATGTGGCTGCGCAGGGAAGCGGCGGACGGGATGCGCTTTCCTTCCGAGACGAACGATCGTCTGCTGCGTATTTCGGAGACGGCCGCGAACGTTTCTTCAAATGAGGAAATTTTAACCCCGATAGAGGCGGCTTTCGGCAACGGAATCGTAACGATCGTTCCGATCATTGGCGGAAGTGACAGATTAGGGACTTTAGTCCTATCCAGGGAAAACGAATCGTTTGGGGATGACGATCTAATTTTGGCGGAATACGGCTCTACCATTATAGGTATGGAGATTCTGAGAGAGCGGATCGACGAACGGGAAGCCGAGGCCAGAAGCAAGGCGATTGTCACGGTCGCCGTCAATTCTCTCTCCTTCAGCGAGATGGAGGCCGTCGAGCAAATCTTTGAAGAGCTGGAAGGAAAAGAAGGATTGCTCGTCGCTTCCAAGATCGCCGACAGAGCCGGAATTACAAGATCCGTCATCGTCAACGCGCTAAGGAAGCTGGAGAGCGCAGGGGTCATTGAAACCCGCTCGCTGGGCATGAAAGGCACGTACATCCGCATTCTTAACGCCCAATTGCTGCAAGAATTGGAGCATCGCAAGAACGGATAAGCGCGCGCGTCAGTCCGATGGGAAAGCCCAATCTTCTTCGGGAAGATTAGGGCTTTTTTCTTATTGTCACGCGAACGGATGTCGTAGATGATGGATCTTAGAAAATTCTAATTTGTCGTAATGTGTTGTTTTTTATGTAGAAAGGGCAAAAGTCTTGTCGCATCAAGCAGGAATTTAAGAGATTTGCGTGGAATTAAACAGGTGCGAAGTCCGGGTTTGGTGCGGCCGGAACCGATTAATGAAGATTATCTCATGAACGAGCGGAGAGGGGCGACAATGATGGAGTTGCTAAGCGGCGCATCGTTTATGCGTTTAGAGAACGCCATCCAAGCGGCGGCAATGAGACAACGCGTGCTGTCCAACAATATCGCGAATAACGACACGCCTTATTTCAAGAGATCCGACGTAGCCTTCGAAGAGATGCTGACGCAGGCGATCGGTTCGCAGGGGACCCGCGCGCTCGCGGGCAAGCTGACCGACGCGCGTCATATCCCGATCAACGGAGCTTATCCGTCGCCGGGTCCGAGAGTCGTAACGGACGAATCGACGGCGTTCAACAACAACAAGAACAATGTGGACATCGAGAAGGAAATGGCCCTTCTTGCGGAAAACCAGCTGAGATATAATCTGATGTCGCAGCAGGTGGCCCACGAGGCCAAGATGATGAGAATCGGAATTCAGGGGAGTGCGTAACGGATGAAGCTCGGAGGTTTCGATATCAGCGCTTCCGCGCTAACGGCTCAGCGGCTGCGAATGGACGTCATTTCGGCGAACATCGCGAACGCCGAGACGACGCGCGCCGGTTACGTGAACGGAAACTTCGTTCCGTATCGCCGCAAAGTCGTTGTCATGGAGGCGGCGCAGCCCAAATTCCAGGACTTGCTCGGCCAGCAGCTGAACGCATCGTCGGCGCAAGGGGTCAGGGTAGCGTCCATTCGCGAAGATTCCGCGCCGTTTAAGCAGGTGTACAATCCGACGCATCCCGACGCGGATGCAAGCGGAATGGTGTATATGCCCAACGTCGATATGTTGAAGGAGCAAGTCGACCTGTTGGCGGCTTCCCGGTCGTACGAGGCGAACGTAACCGCGTTGAACGCGCGGAAATCGATGTTCATGAAGGCGCTTGAAATGGGCCGCCGTTGACGGAGGCGCACAAGCGTCGCGAGATGAATCCAACCAACGTTAGAGGGGTGCTGGCTTGATTACGAATACGATGATAAATCCCGTTAACCTAGTATCGGGTCCGAGTGTGAATCAGCTGCGGGCGACGCCGGCCGAGGCGACGGAAAGCTTCGCCGCGTATCTGAAGAACGCCCTTGACGGAGTGGCCGCTCAAGAGCAGAACGTACATAAGCTGAACGATCAGTTCCTGATCGGGGAAGTCGACGAGAACCAGGTCATCATCGCGGCTACGCAGGCGGAGCTCAGCCTCTCCCTGACCGGACAAGTCCGCAACAAGGTCATCGAAGCCTATCAGGAAATTATGCGGATGCAGGTCTAATCTTATTCGGAACGTACTAGCAAATCTTAATTACGGGAAGAAGGCGCGCAGGCAATCCGCCTTCTCCGGTCTTCTAACCGCAGGTGGGGTGAAATCGTGAACGAGAAGTGGGCACGGGTTCGAGAAAAGCTGCTCGGTTTCTGGAACCAGTACAGCAAGACGCAAAAATGGGTGCTCGCCTCAACAGCGGCCTTGTTGCTTTTTGCCATCATATTACTGACCTATTTATTCACCAAAACCGAATACGAACTTGCTTTCCAGAACCTGGACAGCACAGACGCTGCCGCGATCATGGAATACCTGGACGGCAACGGCATCGGATACAAACTGAGCGACGCAGGGACGAGCATCTACGTTCCGAGCGCCTCGGCGGCAAGAGTGAAAGTGGACGTCGGGTCGCAAGGCCTCGTTCAGAACGGTTCCATCGGATTTCCCGAGCTCAGCAAATCCTCATCGGCCATCGGGACGACGGACCAGGAGTTCAACGTCAAATTCAGAAACGCGCTTAACGGAGAAATTCAGCAATTGCTGCTCAGCAAGCAAGGGGTCGCGAAAGTCAAAGCGATCGTGACGCTGCCCGAAGATTCGGTGTTCCTTAATCAGTCGGACAAGGAAAAAGCGATCGCGGCCGTCGTCATTACCTTCAAGCCGGGTTTCCGGCCTAAACAGGAAGAAATCGACAGCTATTACAACCTCGTCAAATCGGCCGTGCCGAATCTGGACATTAAAGACATCACGATCAGCAGCAGCACCGGAGATCTGACGCCTTCCACCCAACTGGGCGGAGGGGCCGGAATGGGCGGAGCGCTCTACGAGACGCAGTTCGCCATTCAGAGCGAATTCGAGAATACGCTGAAGAGAAACATTCGGCAGTTCTTGGACCCGATCGTCGGCACGGACAACATGGTCGTCAGCGTCGTGTCCTCCTTGAACTTCGACAAGAAGACGTCCGTGGAGCAGCTCGTGCAGCCGTTGCCGGATAATGACAATAAAGGGATCGAAATCAGCCGTCAGGACTCGAGCGAGACGTTCGAAGGCCAGGACGGGCAAGCCGGAGGGGTTGCGGGCACGGGGGAAACCGACGTCACCAATTATCCGGCCGCAGGCAGCTCCGGTTCCTCCTCTTCCGAGAAGGTTTCCAGTACGATCAACTACGATGTAAACCGCATTACTAATAATATCGACTACGGACCCTATAAAGTGAAGGACTTATCCATTAATGTAGGGGTAAATTCCGCTAATATGACGCCGGAGAGGCTGGCCGAGATCCAAGGCGTTCTCCTGAGGAGCGCGAGAGTGCTGCTGGCCGAGTCCGGTCTGGATCTGTCGGACGAAGCTTTGATGCAGCGGGTATCGGTGCTCTCGCAATCTTTCGAAGGCACGACGACGGCTTCGGGCGGCGCGTCGAACTCGGCGTTCTGGATGGCCGGAGCGGGGCTGCTCGCACTGGCGCTGCTCGGAGGCGGAGGTTACTATATTTATCGTCGCCGCAAAGCTGCGCAGGAAGCGGCCGAGATCGCGGAAATGCCACGCGCGGAACTTCCGACGATCGATATCGACAACGTCACGAACGAAAGCCAGGTGCGCAAACAACTGGAAAGCTTGGCCAAGCGCAAGCCGGATGAATTCGTTAATCTTCTCCGGACTTGGCTGGTGGATGAATAGAGGTGGCAGCGATGGCGAAAGGGTTTCAATTGTCCGGGAGGCAGAAAGCAGCCATTCTGCTCATCACCCTGGGACCGGAAGTATCCGCGCAAGTGTTTAAGCACTTGCGCGACGACGAGATCGAGCAGTTGACGCTCGAGATCGCCAATGTGCGCAAGGTGGACGCCAGCGAGAAGGATCTCATTCTCAGCGAGTTCCATCAGATCTGCGTCGCTCAGGAGTACATAACGCAGGGCGGCATTACGTACGCGAAGGAAATCTTGGAGAAGGCGCTCGGCTCGCAGAAGGCGATGGACATTTTGAATCGCCTGACCGCGACGCTGCAAGTTCGGCCGTTCGATTTCGCGCGGAAGGCCGAACCTTCGCAAATCTTGAACTTTATTCAGAACGAAAACTCGCAGACGATCGCGCTCGTGCTTTCGTACTTGCAGCCGGATCAATCTTCCGCGGTGCTCTCGTCCTTGCCGCAAGACAAGCAGGCGGAAGTGGCGAGAAGGATCGCGCTCATGGACAGCACGTCTCCGGACGTCATCGCTCAGGTGGAGCGGGTGCTGGAACAGAAGCTCAGCTCCACGGTTACGCAGGATTATACGAACGCAGGCGGCATCGAAGCGATCGTGCAGATCCTCAACGGCGTAGACCGCGGAACGGAACGCACGATTCTGGATTCCCTGGAAATCCAGGATCCGGAGCTGGCGGAGGAGATCAAGAAGCGGATGTTCGTGTTCGAGGACATCGTCAATCTCGACAATCGTTCCATCCAGCGCATCATACGCGACATCGAGAACGCGGATTTGCAGCTCGCGCTCAAAGTTGCGAGCGAGGAAGTGCGGGAATCGATCTTCCGGAACATGTCGAAGCGGATGGCGGAGACGTTCAAGGAAGAGATGGAATACATGGGGCCGGTGCGGCTGCGCGACGTAGAGGAGGCGCAGACCCGCATCGTAGCGACGATCCGCAGACTGGAAGAAGCCGGAGAAATCATCATCGCTCGCGGCGGAGGAGACGATATCATTGTCTAATCTCATCAAATCTTCGTATGTCGTGTCGTTGGACGATCTGAAGAGATTGGAATTGATCCAAAGAATCGCGCCCGTTCAGCAAAATATTTCGGGTTCCGGCACGGACGGCGAAGGAAATCAAACGCCCGATGTCGAAACACAAACGTTAAAGGATCGCATCATCGCTGACGCCGAGCTTACCGCGGAACAAATCGTGCGGCAGGCGAAGGCCGAAGCGGAGGAACTGAGAGCGGCGGCTCAGCGGGAAGCCGAAGCGTGGTGGCAATCCCGCCGCGAGGAGGACGGTCGCATCCGCGAGGAGGCTGGCCGACAAGGTCACGAGGAAGGTTACCGCAGCGGGGCGTTGGAAGCGGAAGAGCAGCTCAAGCTGCAATACGAGGAACGGCTTCGGGAAGCGGAGGCGATCGTGACCCAGGCCTATGCGGCCAAAGAGTCGATCATTACCGAAGGCGAATCGTTCCTCGTGGAGCTGAGCTGTTCGATCGCGGAGAAGATCGTTCAACGCAAGCTGGCCAAAGCTCCGGAGATGTCGATGAAGCTGTTCGAGAAAGCTCTGGCAAGAAGGAAGGAACAAGGGGTTATCGTGCTGTGCGTCTCGCCGTCCCAGTTCGCCTTCGTCCAGGCGGCGAAGGACGAGTTGGCGCTGGCGCTGGACGCGCAGGCGGAATTGCAGGTCGTTCCGGACGCTTCCATTAAAGAGGGCGGATGCATCGTGAGATCGGCTTTCGGCAGCATCGACGCGAGAGTCGATACGCAGCTTGAAGCGATCCGCGAGCAACTGCTCAAAGTAGCGGCCCATCGCGGCGAGGGGAGCGAATCGGATGGCGCTCCTTGATATCGGACGTTATACGGATACTTTGCGGGAGATCGACCCGGTGCGGGTGAACGGCAAGGTCATTCAGATTATCGGGCTGACCGTCGAATCGGAAGGGCCGGACGCCAGCATCGGAGACGTCTGCTCGATTCACCCGATGAAGGGCGGCAAGCCGGTGCTCGCCGAAGTCGTCGGCTTTCGCGACAATCGGGTGCTGCTCATGCCGCTCGGCGAGCTGCATTCGGTCGGCCCGGGCTGCGACGTCGTCGCGACGGGCAACCCGCTGACGGTGCAGGTCGGCTCCGAGCTGCTCGGCAAAGTGCTGGACGGGCTCGGCAGGCCGCTGGACGGAACGCGTCTGTCGGTGCGCATGCCGCACTATTCGACGAACAACGTTCCCGGCAATCCGCTCAACCGTCCGAGGGTGACGACGCCTCTGGGCGTCGGCGTTCGGGCGATCGACGGGTTGCTGACCGTCGGCCAAGGCCAGCGGATCGGCATTTTCGCCGGATCGGGCGTCGGGAAGAGCACGCTGCTCGGCATGATCGCGAGAAACACATCTGCGGACGTCAACGTAATCGCCTTGATCGGAGAACGCGGACGCGAGGTGCTGGAGTTCGTCGAGAAGGATCTTGGCCCGGAAGGATTGGCCCGATCGGTCGTCATCGTGGCGACTTCGGACCAGCCGGCGCTGATCCGAATGAAAGGCGCGCTGATCGCCACGACGATCGCCGAATATTTTCGCGACCGCGGGATGAACGTCATGTTGATGATGGATTCGGTCACCCGGTATGCGATGGCGCTGCGGGAAGTCGGACTGGCCATCGGAGAGCCGCCGGCGACGAGAGGCTACACGCCTTCTGTGTTCGCCGCGCTGCCCAAGCTGTTGGAACGCGCGGGGACGGGCCCGACGGGCTCGATCACCGCTTTCTATACCGTTCTCGTGGACGGAGACGACATGAACGAGCCGATCGCCGACGCCGTGCGCGGCATCCTGGACGGACATATCGTCCTGCACCGGAACTTGGCGAACAAAGGGCATTTCCCGGCCGTCGATGTGCTGTCGAGCGTCAGCCGGGTCATGAAGGACATCGTCACCGAGGAGCAGCAGGGGGCGGCGGAACAGCTGAAGAAGCTGCTGGCCGTCTATCGGGACTCCGAGGATCTCATTAATATCGGAGCTTACCAGCGAGGTTCGAATGCCGAGATCGACAAAGCGATTCAATACTACGATCTGATTCGGACGTACACGCAGCAGAGAACGAATGAGAAAGTGACGCTGCAGGAAGCGCAGGAGCGGCTCATTATCGATTTTTACAGGAGATGAGGATAAGCGATTATGGCATTCCGATATCCTTTGCAGAAGATCGTGGATCTGAAGGGCAGCGAGAAATCGATGGCCGAATGGGAATACGCCGCTTCGCTCGGCCAGCTTAGAACCGAGGAAGAGCGTTTAAGGAAGCTGTACGAAGAACGCCGCGGCCTCGAGGAGGACATGCTGTCGACCGCCAAGCGGCCGACGCCTCTGACCGAACTGATGGCCACCGAGCGATACATCCAGGTGGTCGACGAAAGAATCCGCAGGCAGCATGAAGGCGTCCGCTCCGCGGAAGACCAGGTGCGCAAGCGCCAGGGCCATCTAACGGACAAAATGGTGGACGAAAAAGTGTGGCTGAACGCGCGCGACCGCGCGTTGGAACGGTTCAGGCATGACCGGTTGGCCAAGGAACAAAACGAACTGGACGAAATCGCGATCGTAAGAGCGGCCTCCTCCTCGCGGAGGTAACGGCATCCGCTGGTCGATCGCAGGAGAAGGGAGGGAAATTCGTGGCGAGCGCGGATGTGGAAAAAAGCAGTTACAGCGGGTTCGAGCGATTTCTCTTTTTTATTACCCCGATTTTGTTTACTGCGGTGCTGCTCGGCGTGCTGCTGTTGATGTTCAACGCGGACTGGCGCAACGCGGCGCTGGAGATCGGCAACAAAATTCCGGTCGTTCGGTCGATTCTGCCGAACCCGGACACTCCGCCGGCGCCGGGAGCGCAGACGGACGAGACGCTGTCGGTGAACAACGCCAAAGCGAAAATAGACGAATTGAACGCGCTTCTCGCGGATCGTGAAACCGCTCTGCGTCAGGCGACGGCGCTCGGCGAAGAGCAGAAGAAGAAACTGGACGAGCTGCAGTTGAAGCTGGATGAGCTGACGAAAGCTGACGAGGAGCGCACGATTACGGGCGAAGCGTATCAGTCTCGCATCAAGGGGCTCGCGAACATGTACGGCAAGATGACGCCCAGCAAGGCGGCTCCGATTCTCGAAAGCATGACGCTGGAGGAGTCGGCTCTCGTGCTCGGCGCGATGACCGAAACCGAACGCGGCCGCGTGCTGGAGCGCATGACTCCGAAGAAGGCGGCCGACGTGACGATGAAGCTGAAAGACGCGGAGACGGTCGACGATCGCGAGATCGCGGCGCTGCAATCGCGGATCAAGGAGCTCGAGAACAGTCCGGCCGATACGTCCTCCGCGCTGGACACAGCGGAATTGAATCGCACCTTCTCCGGCATGGAGCCGAAGAAAGCGGCCGAACTGCTGCTGCAGATGGCAACGACGACCCAGAGCAAAGCCTTGCGAATCTTGGACGCTTTGGACAACGACGCACGCGCCAAGGTGCTGAACGAACTGTCCACGTTGGACAAGAAAACCGCGGCGAATTTGATCAGCAAGCTGATGCCGGCTAATCCGTAACGGATCGACTTTTGCGAAAGGAGGTGAAAACAAGATGAACATGATGATTTCATCCGCGCCCTCCGCGGCCGGCAAAGCGTTGGCTTCGGTTACGGGCGGGGCTCAGGGCTCGCCGGAAGGCGGCAACGGCTTCGCAGGCGCTCTCGTGCAGGCGATCGACGGAGGCGGCAACGCTTCGGCGGCTTCGGGCGAAGGCGGCGGCAGCCTGTCCCTTCCCGTAGGTTTAACCGGTCTGATCGGAACGGTCGGAGCTTCGGGCGGCGAAAGCGAAACGCAGGACCTGCTGGCGCTGCTGGCGAACCTTGCGGAGCAGCTGGAGCAGTTGGATCAAGCGGGCGGAGAGCTTACGGCGGAAGCGCAGGAGCAACTCGCGGCTATGCTGTCCATGCTGCAAAGCTTGCTCGACCAGCTTCGCGCGGCTCAGCCGACGACGGATACGGCGCTTGCGGAGACGAGCGATGCCGGGCAGACGGTGGACGTCGCGTTGAACACGCAGCTGTCCAAGCCTCTCGTGCAATCTCTTCGCGAAGTCGTGAAGCAGTTGAGCGAAGCCGTCGCATCCGGGAAAGACGCGCCAGAGCAAACCACGGCGTTTGCCGGACAAATCAAAGCTGCGCTGGATACGTTGACGTCGATTACTGCGGCTTCCGCTGCGGCGAACGCGGCGAAGACGGGCGAGGCCGAACAAGGCAAAGCGACCGGCAAAACGGACAACGTTCCGACCGCCGAAGGCGCTGTCGCCAAGGAAGCTTCCGCCCAGGCAGCTTCGTCCCAGGAGGTCCGCCGACCTGCGCAGGCGCTGCGCGACCCGGTATGGCGCTTTCAAGTGGCCTCCGATGCGGAAACTTCCGAGACGAAGGCCCAGACGGCCTCGGCAGCGCTCGATACGGCGGAACAGACGACTTCTTCGGAATCCAGGCCGGTATGGACGCTGCTGCAGAATGATCGGCTAGCGGGCGGGGAAGCCGCGGCGGCCAAGCCTGCGGCGCCGGTGCCGACTCCGGTTCCGGTTCAGCAATTCGCCGATCAGATGGGCAAATACCTGGTCAAGCAGTTCCAACTGACGCAAGGAAACGGCATCTCCGAAGCGAAGCTGACGCTGACTCCGCAGCATCTCGGACAAGTGGACATTCGCATCGTAATGAACAACGGCGTGCTGACCGCGCAGTTCATCGCGGACAATCCGGCCGCCAAGGAACTGCTGGAAAATCAGATGGCTCAGCTCAGAGCATCGCTGAACGGACAAGGATTGCAGGTAGAACGGCTTGAGGTCGTTCAGCAATCTTCGGCTTCCGGCGGAACGACGTTCGAGCAGCAGGAGCACCGGAATTCGAACTCCGGCAGAGAGGGAAGCTCCGACGGACGGAACGGGGACGATGCCAACGAAGATTCCGTATTCGCGGCCGAACTGGAGCGCAACTCTTCGCTGAAGGAGATCGGTTACGGAAGCTCGATTAACGTGACCGCGTAACTTCGAAGCAAGAGGAGGTGAGTGAAATGGCTGACAGTGTCGGCACGAAAAACATTTGGCCGTACTATTCCTCCCAGAACGTACAGGCCGCGGCCAGGGAACCGGTCAAGCAGCTTGGCAAAGACGAGTTCCTGCAAATTCTTGTAACGCAGCTTCGCTACCAAGATCCGATGCAGCCGATGCAAGATAAGGAATTCATCGCCCAGATGGCGCAATTCTCGTCCTTGGAGCAGATGATGAACATGACCAAGGAGATTACGGCGCTGAAGCAGTCGGCCGGAATGGCTACCGGACTCATCGGCAAACAGATCGAGTGGTATGCGGACAACGTCGAAGAGGGCGGGCAAAGCGTCGTGCAGAGAGGCACGGTCGACTCGATCATCTGGACGGGCGGCGTGCAGTATGCTCAGATCGGTGATCTAGCGGTTCCGATCGACAAGATTATCTCCATCTCCGAACCTTCCGCGGAAGAAGGCGGAAACGGCGAGAGCCAGCCGGAGGTGACGGGAGATGAATAACCCGATGCTCGTCGGGCATCTGACGACGGGGCGTACGGGCCCGATTCAAGGCCACAGGCCGCCGGATCGGAACAGGCAGGCCGACTCCGAAGGAGTATCCTTCAAGGAGCTGCTCAGCCAGCAGCAGTTGAAGTTCAGCCATCACGCGGAGCAGCGTCTGCAGCAGAGAGGCATTCGATTGCAGCCGGATCAGCTTGAGCGAATCGCCAACGCGGTCGATCAGGCGGCAGCCAAAGGAGCCAAAGATTCCTTGGTGCTGTTCCAGGACATCGCTATGATCGTCAGCGTGCCAAACCGAACCGTCGTAACCGCGATGGACGGCCATTCGATGAGAGAGCACATTTTCACCCAAATCGACAGTGCCGTCGTCGTCAGCTAACGTACTACAGGGCCGGTCCTGCAAAGGAAGCCCGCAGCCGCCGACCGATTGAAGCGGCTTAATCCCACCTTAATGGAGGTAGGCATTACATGTTGCGTTCTATGTATTCCGGCGTATCCGGAATGAGAGGGTTCCAAACGAAGCTCGACGTTATCGGCAACAACATCGCGAACGTGAACACGGTCGGTTTCAAAGCGGGCCGCGTTATGTTCAAGGACATTCTGAGCCAATCGATGTCGGGCGTGACCGCATCGGTCGAAGGCGAGCAAGGCGGCGTCAACGCCAAGCAGATCGGCCTCGGCGTTACCGTAGCCGCGATCGATACGCTTCACACGCCGGGCAGCGCGATGACGACAAGCAAGCCGACCGACCTGCGCATCGACGGCGACGGATTTTTCGCCGTCAGCCCGGGGGGAGACGGAGAGACGATGTACTTGACCCGTGCCGGCAACTTCGATCTGGATGCGAATCGCCAGCTCGTTAACGCCGACGGTATGTTCGTATTGGATTCGGGCGGGGGAATTATTCAGCTCGACGCGGAAGTGACGGCGTTCTCGATCTCCCAGACCGGTGAGATCATAGCTATTGGAGCGGACGGACTGGCTGAGCCGACCGGAATATTTATTGCCGTAACGGTCGTATCCAATCCCGGCGGTCTGGAGAAGGTTGGCGGAAACCTGTACCGGATGACGCCGAACGCCAATCCTGAAGGAGAACTGGAACTGGGTCAAGCAGCGGATCCTGAGACTGGCTCCGGCTCGATCATCTCCGGCCAGCTTGAAATGTCCAACGTCGACTTGACGAACGAGTTTACGGAAATGATCGTCGCCCAGCGCGGTTTCCAATCGAACTCGAGAATCATTACGACATCCGACGAAATTCTGCAAGAAGTCGTGAACCTGAAACGGTAATTGATCTCCTGTCGGGGAAGGGCTGAGGCCCTTCTTCCGGCAGTCTGGGGGAGGCCCAGTTATGATTCAAGTGACGCGCCTGAACGGCACGAAGCTTCATCTCAACGCTTTGCTGATCGAGACGGTGGAAGAGACGCCGGACACGATCATTACGCTTACGACAGGAAGAAAGTTCATTGTGATCGAAAATTCTTCGGATGTAATCCGGGCGATCCGGCATTACTTACGCAGTATCGGCGTGTTGGCGGCGGTCACAGGCCCCGCGGACCCGCAATCGGAGGGAGCTACGTCATGAGAAAATTGTTGCCATGGCTCGTTTCGCTATTATTGGCGATTACGTTGATTGTTGTTGTCACGTTCTACTTCTGGAACAATCTGTTCGGGGACAAGAAGAAGGATCCCGAACAGGCCGCCAAGGAAGTGGCAGAGAACGTGCAGCTGGAGCCAATATCTGCGGATGAAATGGTTAAAGTCACATCCGAATTAATTGATATCAGTACGAATCTTGCGGACACGGACTACGTGGTCAAAATCAGCTTCTCGTTCCAGTTCGACAGCGAAAAGGCGAAAGAAGAGTTCGACAAGATCAAGGAGAACGAAATCAAGCCGATCGTCAACCGCGCGCTGTGGGTCATGACCCCGGAGGAAATGAGCGGAACGAAAGGCAAGGACCAGCTGGCCGCGGGCTTGATCAACTCGATCAACGCCGTCATTACCGAAGGCAAGCTGCTTAAAGTCGGAATTAAAGGATTTGTTATGACTCCTATCTAATATAGAAGTAGTCCGGAACATCAGTTAGGCCAGCGGTTCGAGAGATCGTTCCGCCGAGGCTCGAGAAAGGGGTGAGAGATTTGGTAGATGTACTGTCGCAGAATGAGATAGACGCGTTGCTCGCGGCGCTGTCGTCGGGCGAGATGGATGCGGAAGAGCTCAAGAAAGAGGATACGCAGAAAAAGGTTCGCGCCTATGATTTCAAACGCGCGACCCGCTTTTCCAAGGACCACATTCGCAGCTTGACCCGGATCCACGAGAACTTCGCAAGATATTTAACGACTTATTTCTCCGCTCAGCTTCGAACGTTCGTCCAAATCAGCGTCGTTCAAGTCGAGCAGCTGCCTTACGACGAATTTATCCGCTCCATCCCCAAGATGACGATTCTGAACATCTTCGAGGCGGAGCCGCTGGAAGGCCGAATGGTTCTGGAAGTACATCCCAACGTCGCTTTCGCGATGCTGGACAGACTGCTCGGCGGAGGCGGAAGCGCTCCGAGCAAGATCGGCGCCCTGACGGAAATCGAAACGATCATCATGGAGAAAATATTCAACCGCGCCCTCGACAGCTTGCAGGAAGCCTGGAAGACGATGATCGATATGCAGCCGCGTCTGGAAGGACTGGAGACGAATCCGCAGTTCATGCAGATCGTATCCCCCAACGAGACGATCGCTCTGATCTCGCTCAGCACGAAAATCGGCGAGACGACGGGGATGATCAACCTGTGTATTCCCCATGTCGTCATCGAACCGATCATGCCGAGACTGTCCGTTCACCACTGGTTCGTGTCGCAGAAGAAGACGCGAGCCCCCGAGGAGCAGCAAATTCTCGAGCAACGGGTGCATAAAGCGAAGCTGCCGATTATCGCCGAGTTGGGCTCCTCGCACATTTCCGTCCAGGAGTTTCTCAATTTGGCGGTCGGAGACGTCATTACGCTGACCCGTCAAACGACGGACGGTCTTGAGGTCAAGGTCGGGGACAACGTGAAGTTTATCGCCAGTCCGGGCACGCTGCGAGACAAAATGGCGATTCAAATCCAAGAGATCGTCAGCGAAGGAGTAGATGAAATCAATGACGAGTAAAGATTACTTATCCCAGGAGGAGATCGACGCCCTGCTGAACCAGTCTTCCGGCGGGGGAGATGCTCCCGCGGCGGCGGAAGCGTCGCAGTCGATCGACGATTACCTGACTCCGCTCGAACAGGACGCCCTTGGGGAGATCGGCAATATCACGTTCGGAAGCGCGGCAACGGCGCTGTCGACGCTGCTCGGCAAGAAGGTCGACATTACGACCCCTACCGTGTCCGCGATCGTCAGAGACAAGTTCGAATCCGAGTTTCCGAAGCCTCACGTGGCGGTTCACGTCAGCTATGTAGAAGGGTTCGAAGGGATTAATTCCCTCGTGATCAAGTCCCACGACGCGCAAGTCATCGCCGATCTGATGCTGGGCGGCGAAGGCAACGTGACGACGGAGGAATTGAACGAAATCCACATTAGCGCCGTACAGGAAGCGATGAACCAGATGATGGGCTCGTCCGCGACCTCGATGTCGACGATTTTCAACCGGATGGTCAACATTTCCCCTCCGGGCATCGACATTATGGACGTTAAGAACAATTCAGGCGTCTCAAACTTGCCGCAGGAGAATATTTTCGTTAAGATCTCCTTCCGGCTGAAGATCGGAGACTTGATCGATTCCTCGATCATGCAGCTGCTGACGGTCCCGTTCGCCAAGGAACTGGTGAGTTCGTTGATGGGGGGCGCATCGTCGGAGCCGGCGCCTGCTCCGCAGCCTGCAGCGCAACCCGGGCCTCAGCCGGCGCCGCCCGCACAGCCGTCCTACTCCGCGCCGCCGGCACACACGCCGCCGCCGCAGGCGCATCAAGCGCCTCCGATGGGCGCCGTGCCGCCCGGCTACGGAGCTCCGATGCCAAGCTATCCGCAGACGCTCGGCGGCGGAGGCGGCATGAACCGGAACGTGAACGTCAATCCGGTTCAATTCGCCAACTTCCAGGGCGGCGGATACGCGCAGGCGGACGAAACGAATCTTAATCTGCTGCTCGATATTCCTCTGAAAGTCACAGTGGAGCTCGGGCGTACGAAGAAGCAGATTAAGGATATTTTGGAACTGTCCCAGGGCTCTATTATCGAGCTGGACAAGCTGGCCGGCGAACCCGTCGACATCTTGGTTAACAACAAATTGATCGCCAAAGGCGAAGTCGTTGTCATTGACGAGAACTTCGGGGTACGCGTTACCGATATCGTCAGTCAATGGGATCGCGTCCAAAAAATCCAATAAGCTAATCGGGAGGAAACAGAAATGGCAAACCGCATTCTCATCGTTGACGACGCAGCATTCATGCGCATGATGATCCGCGATATTTTAACGAAAAACGGGTACGAGGTCGTAGGGGAAGCGCAAGACGGAGCGCAAGCCATCGAGAAATATAAAGATTTGAATCCGGATCTGATCACGATGGACATTACGATGCCCGAGATGGACGGCATCGCGGCGCTTAAGGAGATCCGCAAGCTCGATTCCAACGCCAAAGTCATCATGTGTTCGGCCATGGGCCAGCAGGCGATGGTCATCGACGCCATCCAAGCCGGAGCCAAAGACTTTATCGTTAAGCCGTTCCAAGCGGATCGGGTCATCGAAGCGATCAAGAAAACGCTGGGTTAACCCGGGGCGGGAGCGTTGAAGATTCATGCGAACATACGGGCTTGCCGATGAGTTGCCGGATACGTCGTCGCTAGGCTCGGTTTGGGATTTGATCCGGGTGCTCGTTGTCCTCGGACTGATCATCGGCTTGATCGTGCTCGTTTTGCGCTTCCTGGCGAAACGCAATCGCGGGTGGGGGATGAACCGCTCGCTGCGCTCGCTCGGAGGATATCCGCTGGGCACGAACAAGTCGATGCAGATCGTGGAATGGAATGGGCGGATCTACGTGCTCGGGGTCGGAGAGAATATTACGCTGCTGGAGTCGATCACGGACGCGGAGATCGTGGACGCTTTGCTGGCGGAGCATGAAGCCGGCATGGCCGACATGGGACCGGCGCTGCCCGATTGGCTTCGCAAATGGACGGAGCGCAACAAACCTCAGAGCGAGGACCTGGCCTCCACAACCGCCGGAGCCGATTCCAGCTTCGAGAAGTCGTTGGAAAACCGGCTCCGCGAGCTTTCCGAGAGAAGGCAGAAGGCGGAACAACTGCTGGAGGATAACCGTTCTGAAGATCGGACAGATGAGCGATGAGAAAAAAAATCTTATATAGTTTCCTGACGTTGCAGGCTTTGCTGGTCGGGTTTCAGGCGTCCGCCTATGCCGACCCCATTATCGGGGTAACGCTCGGCGACGGCTCGGAGCCGGTCGGCGCGTCCGCGTTGTCCTTGCTCTTGCTCATTACCGTGCTGAGCTTGGCTCCGGCCATTCTCGTGCTGATGACGAGCTTCACGAGAATCGTCATCGTGCTCGGGTTTGTGCGCACGTCGCTGGGCACGCAGCAGATGCCGCCCAACCAGGTATTGATCGGACTGGCGCTGTTCATGACGCTGTTCGTGATGGCTCCGACGATGTCGCAGGTGAACGAAACGGCTCTCAAGCCTTACTTGGCCGGCGAGATCAGCCAGACGGACGCTCTGGAGAAGGCTGCCGTGCCGATGAAGGAGTTCATGTACAAGCATACGCGGGAGAAAGACCTGCTGCTGTTCATGAAGTACACGAAAACCGAGAAGCCGGCAACGTATCAAGACATTCCGATGACCGTGCTCGTTCCGGCTTACGCCATTAGCGAATTGAAAACGGCATTCCAGATGGGCTTCATGATCTTTATTCCGTTTCTCGTCATTGACATGGTCGTCGCCAGCACGCTGATGGCGATGGGGATGATGATGCTTCCGCCGATTATGATCTCGTTGCCTTTCAAGATTCTGCTCTTCGTGCTCGTGGACGGCTGGTATCTTGTCGTGAAGTCGCTGTTGACCAGCTTTAGTCCTTGAATCGGGCGTTCGAACGAGGGGGAAGAAGCCAATGACATCGGAGTTTATTATCGGCCTTGCGGGCCAAGCGCTGTTTACCGTGCTGAAAGTAAGCGCGCCGATGCTGATCATCGCGCTTGTCGTAGGCCTCAGCGTCAGCATCTTTCAGGCGACGACGCAGATCCAGGAGCAGACGCTCGCCTTCGTCCCCAAGATCATCGCGGTTTTTCTCGCCTTGTTGATTTTCGGGCCGTGGATTTTGAACATTATGGTCGATTTCACGGCGCGCCTGTTAGGAAATTTGGAGAAGTACATTGGGTGACTTGATATGAACATCATCATGCAGGTCTTCCCTGCCTTTCTGCTTGTTTTTTGTCGAATTACAGCGTTTTTTGTTGTCGCGCCGATCTTTTCGTCCCGGAACTTCCCGGCTACGATCAAGATCGGGCTCGGCTTCTTCGTCTCCCTGATCGTCTTTTTGAACGTCGGGTTCGATACGAAGGTGACGGCGGACGCGACTTACATTCTGGCCATTATGCGAGAAGTGTTCGCGGGCTTGCTGATCGGTTTCGTGGCTTATATGTTTTTCGCGATCGTTCAGACCGCGGGAGGGCTTATGGACATGCAGATGGGGTTGGCGATGGCCAACATCGTCGATCCGGTAACCGGCGTGTCCGCCCCGATCATGGGCAACTTCAAGTTCATGGTGCTCATTCTCGTTTTCTTATCCATCAACGGCCATCACTACTTGCTGGCCGCCATTATGGACAGCTACAAGTGGCTGCCGATGGACAACAATTTATTTCAAGTTTATTACGGCGGAAGCGTAACGGAGTTTCTGACCCGCACGTTCGCGGACACGTTCCTGCTGGCGCTGCAAATTTCCGCCCCGATCGTCGTGGCGATGTTCCTGACCGATTTTGGCTTGGCGCTGCTGGCCCGTGCGGCTCCGCAGTACAACGTATTCGTCATCGGGCTGCCGCTGAAAATTTTGGTCGGACTCGCGTTGCTCGTTTTGCTGATTCCCGGATTCGGAACGTTGTTTCAAATGATTTTCGACCGGATGTTCCAAGCGCTTGAGCATTTATTTACGATTTTGAAGGCAAGGCCTTAACCGTTATAGAACATAGTTCAAACCAGGCATGGGCTCTATGAAAGGCATCTTACGGCGCGAAGTTCAGGAGGTGGTGTCATGCCCCGCAATCGCCTGAAGATGGATCTGCAGTTATTTTCCGGCGAGAAGACGGAGAAGGCAACGCCCAAGAAGCGCCAGGACAGCCGCAAAAAAGGACAGGTTGCCAAAAGCGCGGAAATTCCGAGCACGCTTATCCTGCTCGCCTGCATCGCCTTTCTCGTCATGCTTGGACCGTTCCTGAGACAGCAGCTGCTGTCCTTGATCGGAGACGCGTTCCTGTATCGGCTGAATATGCAGGTTACCGACAGCAATGTGCTCGCTCTGTTTAATCACTATGCGGTCCAAATGTTGATTCTGATGGCGCCGGTGTTCATCATTGTCGTCGTGATCGCGTTTGCCGCCAACTATGTTCAGATCGGCTGGCTGTTCACGGTCGAGCCGCTGAAGCCGAAATTCGAGAAGCTTGATCCGCTCAAAGGATTCAAAAACTTGTTCGGAATGCGTTCGGTGATCGAATTTCTGAAGAGCGGGCTGAAGCTCGTCTGCGTCGCTGTCATCGTGTTCATGGTGCTGTGGTCCGAGAAGAAACGCTTGCTCGAGTTGGCTCATTTGCCCGTGCAGGACATATTCGCTTTCGCGACCAGCTTGATCGTCCGCTTGGGGATCTTCATCGCGGTGCTGCTGTTCATACTGGCGATCGGCGATTTTATGTACCAGCGTTACGAGTACGAGAAAAATTTGCGCATGAGCAAGCAAGATATTAAGGACGAATACAAAAACGTGGAAGGCGATCCGCTCATCAAAGGCAAGATCAAGGAACGCCAGCGCAGAATGGCGCTGATGCGGATGATGCAGGAAGTGCCGAGCGCGGACGTCGTCATTACGAACCCGACCCACTTCGCGGTCGCGCTGAAATACGACGCGTCGAAGATGGACGCCCCGACGGTGGTGGCCAAAGGCCAAGACTATCTGGCCTTGAGAATTCGGGAGATTGCCAAAGAGAACGACGTTATAACGATGGAAAACAAGCCGCTCGCCCGCGCATTGTACGAGAAAACAGAAGTGGGACAAAGCGTTCCCGCCGATCTGTTCCAGGCGGTCGCGGAAGTGCTGGCATACGTATACCGGCTTAAAGGCCGGAGGTAAGTCAAGCGGAATTAGAGGAAGCATTAAAGTTAGATAAAGTTCAAAAAGTTCGAAGTCGGGCTGAGTTTTATATTGGAGTGGGGTGGCGTGGCGTCATGAAAATTAGGGACCTAAGCATATTAATCGGCGTCATCGGCATCGTTCTGATGATGGTCGTTCCGATTCCCAAAGGGCTGCTGGACGTCCTGCTCATCATCAACATTTCCATAGCCATCATGATTTTGCTGATCGCGATGAATACCCAGGATGCGCTGCACTTCTCCATTTTCCCGACGTTGCTGCTCGTAACGACCGTATTCCGGCTCGCGCTCAACGTCTCGACGACAAGGCTGATTTTGTCCGAAGCGGACGCCGGTCACGTCGTCGAGACGTTCGGCCGGTTCGTGGCCGGGGGAGAGCTGGCCGTCGGCTTTGTCGTGTTCCTCATCCTGGTCGTTGTGCAGTTCATCGTTATTACGAAAGGCTCCGAGCGGGTTGCCGAAGTCGGAGCGAGATTTACGCTCGATGCGATGCCCGGCAAGCAGATGAGCATCGACGCGGACTTGAACGCAGGGCTGATCAACGAACAGCAAGCGCGCGAGCGCCGCGAGAAGATCGAGAAGGAAGCGGATTTCTACGGCGCGATGGACGGCGCCAGCAAATTCGTCAAAGGGGACGCCATCGCTTCGATCATCATCGTACTGATCAACCTGATCGCGGGCTTCGTCGTCGGCATGGCCATCCACGGCATGGACGTCATGACCGCGCTGGAAACGTACTCCGTCCTGTCGATCGGCGACGGGCTCGTCAGCCAGATTCCGGCGCTGCTGATCAGCACCGCAGCCGGTATTATCGTCACGAGGGCCGCGTCCGACGGCAACATGGCCGACGATATGAGCAAGCAACTGCTCCGTTACCCGCGGCTTCTGTACATCGTGGCCGGAACGGTGGCATTGCTCGGCATCGCCACTCCGATTCCGCTTCTTAGCACGATTCCGTACGCGGCGATATTGGGAATCGCCGGTTACCGTCTGCAGACGAACCTGAACAGGGAGCAGCAGGCAGCGGAAATGCTCGTCGAGGAAAAGGAGATCGAGGAAGTTCGCAGTCCGGAAAGCGTCATCAGCCTGCTTCAAGTCGATCCGATCGAATTCGAATTCGGCTACGGTCTCATCCCGTTGGCGGATACGCAGCAGGGCGGGGATCTGCTCGACAGAATCATCATGATTCGACGGCAATGCGCGCTTGAAATGGGACTTATCGTCCCCGTCATCCGAATTCGCGACAATATTCAACTAAAACCGAACGAATATGTCATAAAAATGAAAGGAAATACGGTGGCGCGCGGCGAATTACTCATACATCACTACTTGGCAATGAGTCCGGGGTTCGACGACGACTCCGTTACGGGTATCGAGACCCAGGAACCTGCGTTCGGCTTGCCGGCGCTCTGGATCGACGAAGCCACGAAGGAACGCGCGGAGATGGCCGGCTACACGGTCGTGGACCCGCCGTCGGTCGTCGCCACTCATTTGACGGAAGTGATCAAGAAATACGCGCACGAGCTGATCGGCCGCCAGGAGACGAAATCTCTGATCGACAGCGTCAAGGATACGTATCCGGCGCTGGTGGAGGAGCTTATACCGTCGATTCTCGGCGTCGGGGACGTGCAGAAGGTGCTGTCCAAGCTGCTGAAGGAGAAAATCTCGATCCGGGATCTCGTCACGATCTTCGAGACGCTGGCCGATTACGGCAAGTACACGAAAGATCCGGACGTGCTGACGGAATACGCCAGGCAGAGCCTGTCCAGGCAGATCACGCAGCAGTACGCGTCGCCGGCGGAGCCGCTTAAGGTCATTACGGTCAGCCCGGCCGTCGAGAAGAAGATCGCGGAAGCGGTGCAGCAGTCCGACCAGGGAAGCTATCTCGCGTTGGATCCGGCGTCCTCGCAAGCGATCTACCAGAGACTGACGGAGCAGGTGAACCGCCTCGTGCAGGCGGGACAGCAGCCGATTATCCTGACTTCTCCGACGATCCGCATGTATTTGCGGCAATTGCTGGAGAGAAGCTTGCAGGACATTCCGGTCATCTCGTACAGCGAATTGGAGCCTAGCATTGAAGTGCAGAGCGTTGGGGTGGTGAGCGCATGAAGGTCAAACGATACATAGTCGACGACGTGCCCGAAGCGGTGCAGCTGATTCGCGCCGAGCTCGGCTCCGACGCCGTTATTTTGAATACGAAAGAAATCCGCGTAGGCGGATTTCTTGGTATGTTCCGCCAAAAAAGAATGGAAGTGATCGCGGCCGTCGACGAGACGGCCCGCAAAGCTCCCGCGCGCGCGTCCTTGCCGGTCAGAATGCCGGAGAAACCGCCGGCGGCCGAGCCGAAGCCGGTCCCGGCCGCGGTTAACGAGCCTGCGGCGGCAGTGCCGATTCCGTCCGTTGCCGTCAGGGAGAGGTACACGCAGCCGCCGTTCTCGGACAGCGGCAGGCAGCCGATCGCAAGCCCGGTTAACGTCGCGGCGAAGGAGCCGCCATCCGATCCGCTCCCGCGAATCGAATCGCGTCCTCCGGCGGACCCGCTTCCGAGGGTCGAACCGCCCGCGCCGATCACGGCGGCGGAGCGGCAGCAGCCGGAGAGCGATTTTCTTGATTCTTCCGATCCTCTCGACCGGCTGCGATCGGGAATCGCCGACCGGCTGAAGGCGGACGCGCTTGCGGCCGCCGAGTCGAAGTCCGAAGCCTTCCGCGAGAGCGATCTGCGGGACGAGACGTCCGTCGTGCTTCAGGAACTTCGTTCGCTGCGGGAAATGATGACGCGAATGACGAAGGCCCAGACGACGTCCCGCTCGATTCCCGAGTCCGTGCTGAAATGGAGCAAGCGGCTTGCCTCGCAAGGCGTCGAGCCGGCGTACGTCGAACAGTTCGCGGAAGCGACAGCGGCAAAGCTGAGGGAAGCCGGCGAAGACGAAGCGAATGCTTACGAAGCCGCAGGAGGCGTCCTGCTCTCGTGGTTGAACGAAGCCAAAGGAGAGGGCATCGCTCAGGAGACGCGCATCGTTCATTTCGTCGGGCCGACGGGAGTCGGCAAGACGACGACGATCGCCAAGCTTGCGGCGGACCAGTCGTTCGCGCAGCGTCGCAGCGTCGGGTTCATTACGGCGGATACGTACCGGATCGCCGCGGTGGATCAGCTAAGAACGTATGCGGACATTTTGAACGTTCCGCTCGAAGTCGTGTTTTCGCCCGGGGAATTGACACGGGCCTATCATAAGTTAGAGGACCGCGATTTGTTGTTCATGGACACCGCGGGCCGGAATTACCGCAACGAGCTGTTCGTCTCCGAAGTCAACAGCCTGCTATCGCCGGCGGAGGGGGCGGAGACCATTCTCGTTCTGAGCATGACGAGCAAGTATTCCGACATGAAGGCGGTAGCCTCGCAATTCGCGAAATACGGAGTCCGCCGGCTTCTGCTCACGAAGTTCGACGAGACGGAATCGTACGGCTCCGTCGTCAATCTCGTCAAGGAATTCGACTTCCGCATTTCCTATTACACTTGCGGGCAGGCGGTGCCGGACGATATCAAAGCGTTCGATCCGGAAGACCTGGTTCGCAAGCTGCTGGGGGAGCCGGGCGATGATTGACCAGGCGCAGGCGCTCCGGCATTTGGTTCACTCGAAGGACCTCGGGTCGGCGAAGACGACCAAGGTCGTAACGGTCACCAGCGGCAAAGGAGGGGTCGGCAAATCCAATTTCAGCCTGAACTTCGGAATGGCTTTGCAAAATCGGGGATACAGCGTGCTGCTGTTCGACGCGGACATCAGCTTCGCCAACATCGACGTGCTGATGGGCACTCCGGCCAAGTACAACCTCATCCATCTGCTCAAAGGCGAGAAGTCGATCTGGGAAATTATCCAGATCGGTCCGAGCGGCCTGCAATTCATCGCCGGGGGATCCGGGTTTCAAGATTTGGTGCGGCTTAGGGAACAAGAGCTGGAATATTTCGCCGAACAGATCGGCAAGCTGCACGGCCATGTCGACTTCATCCTGTTCGACACGGGCGCGGGCTTGTCCAAGGAGACGACGAGATTCATCGCGGCGGCCGAAGAGACGATCGTCGTGACGACGCCGGAGCCGACGTCGATCACGGACGCGTACGCCTTGATCAAAATGGTGAACTCGATGGGGTACCAGGTTCCGTTCCGGCTCGTCGTCAACCGGGTCGTCGACGATCGCGAAGGCGCGCAGACGGCCGACAACATCCGGCAAGTGGCAAGCAAGTATATCGGCATCGATATTCCGGTGCTCGGTTACATTCCCGACGATGCCAGCGTCTCCAAAGCGGTCAGGCGGCAAACTCCGCTGTCGGTCGCATTTCCCAATAGCGAGGCGATGCGGGGCATCGACCGGATCGCGTCCAGGTTTCTGATGGAAGAGCGATCGCAGTCGCAGTCGACGGCCCGCGGGTTGTCGGGGTTCATGCAACGAATGAAGAAGCTCTGGAGCTGATCGGTCGCCAGCCGACGGGCATGCGAGCGCGAAGACATCAAACAACTAGATTAAGAGGAGGATGCCATATGACGGAGTTAAAAGTACTCATCGTGGATGATTCCCCTTTCATGCGCAAAGTGTTCAGCGACGTCATCGACATAGACTCCGCTTTCAAAGTGTTGGCAACCGCATGCGACGGAGAAGAGGCCGTTAAGCTGACGCTGGAGCTGAAGCCCGACATCATTACGATGGACTTGGAAATGCCGCGCATGAACGGAATCGAAGCGCTGCAGAACATTATGGCGATGAGGCCGACTCCCGTCATTATGCTGTCCGCGGTGACGGACAACGGCACCAGAGATACGATACGAGCGCTCCAATTCGGCGCGATCGATTTCATCCGCAAGCCGGACGGAGCCGTAAAGCTGGACATTCGGCAGGTCGGAGAGCAGCTGCTGGAGAAGCTGCGCATCGTGGCGGAGACGATCGACAAAGGCCCGCTTCGGATGCTGCCGGCCGTTGTGGAGAAGGCGGCCGAGGAGGCTCCTTCTTCTCCTTCGCCGGCCGCTCGCGCGGTGCGGGAAACGAAGGAAGCGGCGCTGGCAGCCGCCGCGGCCGCGGAGTCTCCGCCCGGCGAGGAGTCTGCCGGCAATTCCTCTTCCAGTAAGGAAGCTCCCGTCAAGAAGCCGACGATCGCGCTCCCGCGAATCGACAAGCCGCAGAAGCTGATCCGCAGGGAGACGGAGATTCGCAAGAGCGATCCGCCCGCGAGACCTGCTTTCGCGGGGGCGCCCAAGCCTCCGAAGCCTCAAGAGCCGCCGGAAATTCTGCGCAAACCGGCCAGGGCGACGGACGGCGGCACGCCGCTGACTGTCGTCAAGAAGGAGGCGAGGCCGCCCCTTCGGCAGCCGAACGTCGCGCAGACGGTCGCTCCGAACGCTCCGCCTCCCGCCGCTCCGCCGCCTCCGGCGGAACCGAAGCCGACGTCCTCGTTCACGCAGATCGTCGCGATCGGCACTTCGACGGGCGGACCGCGCGCGCTGCATGAAGTGCTGACCGGCATTCCGGCGGATTTTCCGGCGCCGATTCTCGTCGTTCAGCATATGCCGCCCAAGTTTACGCACTCGCTCGCGCAGCGGCTGGATTCGTTCTGCAGCATTCACGTCCGGGAGGCGACGGACGGAGAACAGATCGAGACGGCGACCGCGTATATCGCTCCGGGCGGCAAGCACATGTCGCTGGCGAAGGACGCCTCCGGCAAATACCGGGTCAAGCTGTCGAACGAGGGACCTCGAAGCGGCCATATGCCGTCGGTCGACGTCCTGTTCGAATCCTTGATCGGCCACCGGCAGCTGAAGCGCCATGCGGTGCTGATGACCGGAATGGGCAGCGACGGAGCGAAAGGAATGAAGGCGCTGCTCGACGACGGGGCCCAGACGACGATCGCCGAAGCCGAGCAGACTTGCGTCGTGTACGGGATGCCCCGGTCGGCGGTCGAGCTCGGCGCCGCGACGCATCAAGTGCCGCTGCAGGGCATCGCTCCGGTTCTCGTGCAGGAAATGAAATCGCGCAAAACCTAGCGCGCTGAAAGTTCAGCCAACAAGGAGGTGTCCGGCCATGGAAATGAATCAGTACATGTCCATGTTTATCGACGAGTCCAACGATCACTTGCAAGCGCTAAACGAAAATATGCTTCGGCTGGAGCAGCAGCCGGAGGACATCGGAATCGTCCAGATCATCTTCCGTTCCGCGCATACGTTAAAAGGGATGTCCGCGACGATGGGATTCGAGGATCTCGCCTCGCTTACCCACGAGATGGAGAACGTGCTTGACCTCGTGCGCAACGAGAAGCTCAGCATGAACGGCCATATTTTCGACACGCTGTTCAAATGCCTCGACGCGCTGGAAGCGATGGTCCAGGATATTATCGGCGGGGGAACGGGCAAAGGCGAAGTCGACGAACTGGTCGAACGTCTGAAAGGCATCGTCAAAGGCGATACCGGAGCCGCGGCATCCGCTTCCGGGACTTCCGCTCCGGCCAAGGCCGCCGCGGCGCTGCCCGCATCGCTCGTGCTCGACCAGTACCAGCTGTCGATTCTGGCGCAATCGATCGAGGGCGGGCATACAGCCTACTTCATCGAAGTAAGGGTGCGCGAGGACTGCTTGCTGAAGGCGGCCCGCGCCTACATGGTGTTCGACGTCCTCGAGAGGAACGGGGAGGTCGTCAAATCCTACCCGTCCGTACAGGAGATCGAGCAGGAGCAATTCGACCGCGGTTTCTCCGTGTACTACATTACCCAGACGGCGGAGCAGACGCTCCACGAGCAGCTCTCCAGAGTGTCGGAGATCGAATCCGTAACGCTGAACGCGGTGGACAAAGCGTCCCTGCAAGAGATGGAAGACAATTTGCGCGCTTCCGAGCAGAGCGCGTCGGCGGCGAAGGAAGCGGCTTCGGCCAAGGCGCCGGCAACGCAAGCTCCCGCTGCCGACAAGGGCGCTGCGCGTCCCGCGGCTCCGGCTGCTTCCGGCAATGCCGCTCCCCGCACGATCCGGGTCGATATCGAGCGATTGGACACGCTGATGAATCTGTTCAGCGAAATGCTCATCGACCGCGTTCGCCTCGAGCAGCTCGCCTTCGAAATCCGCCGCAACGACTTGACGGAGACGGTGGAGCACATGGCGCGCGTCAGCGCCGACTTGCAAAATATCGTGCTTAAGCTGCGCATGGTTCCCGTGGACAGCGTCTTTAACCGCTTCCCGCGCATGGTCAGGGACTTGGCCAAATCGCTGGACAAGAAAGTGGATCTGGTCGTCGTAGGCGCCGAAACCGAGCTGGACCGCACCGTTATCGACGAGATCGGCGATCCGCTCGTGCACTTGATTCGCAACTCGGTCGACCACGGCGTCGAATCGATCGCGGACCGCGTCGCATTGGGCAAGCCCGAGACCGGAACCGTCGTGCTGCGCGCGTTCCACAGCGGCAACCACGTGTTCATCGAGATCGAGGACGACGGCAAAGGCATTAACCGGCCGAAAGTGCTCGAGACGGCGATCAAGCGGGGCGTCGTCACTCCGGAGGAGGCGAAGACGCTCAGCGACGAGGAAGTGAACATGCTGCTGTTCGCTCCGGGCTTCAGTACGGCGGACAAAGTATCGGACATCTCCGGCCGCGGCGTCGGGCTCGACGTCGTCAAATCGAAGATTACTTCCTTGGGCGGCAACGTCACCGTGCTGTCGACGCTCGGACAGGGAACGAAGTTCTCGATCCAGCTGCCTCTGACGCTGTCGATTATCGCCGCGATGCTGATCAAGCAGGGCTCCGAGAAGTATGCGTTCCCGCTGTCTTCGATCGTGGAGACGGGCTCGCTGAAACGTTCGGACATCCGTACGCTGCACGGCAATCGCATGATCGATTACCGCCAGTCCATCATTCCCGTCATTTCGCTGGCCCAGCTGATCGACTCGCCGGATTACCGCGACGACGACGAGATCGAGACCGAAATGCTCGTCATCCGCAAAGGGGACAAGCTGGCTGCCGTTCTCGTCGACGAATTCATCGGCCAGAGCGAGATCGTGCTCAAGCCGCTGGGCAAATATTTGACCGGCGTCAAAGGCGTCGTCTCGGGAGCGACGATACTCGGGGACGGGCAAGTCGCCTTGATCGTGGATCCTAACGCGATTATCAAATAACAGTCCGGACTCTAAGGGAGGAATCATTCATGGCAGAGGAATTGAAAGTGATCGTCTTCACGCTGGCGCAGGAAGAGTACGGTATCGAGGTGGACAAGGTGCGCACGATCGAGCGGATGCTTCCGATCACCCGCGTACCGAAAACGCCGGCGTTCGTAAAAGGAGTCATCAATCTGCGGGGCGTCGTCATTCCGGTCATCGATCTGCGCGGCCGGTTCGGCTTGACCGAGTCGGATTACACCGAGAACTCCCGCATTATCATCGTCGCGGCCAACGAACTGGAAGTCGGATTTATCGTGGACTCGGCGAACGACGTGCTGGACGTCTCGAGCGACGCGATCGAAAATCCTCCGGAAGTGGTCGGCGGGATTAAGGCGAAGTACTTGAGCGGAGTGGCCAAGATCGGGGAGAACCGCCTGCTCATCTTGCTGAATCTGTCCGAAGTGCTGAACCGCAGCGAAATTATCCAATTGGAACAGTTCGGGGAATAAGCCGTGAATCTGTTCAGGAATAACGCGGATTTCAAGCTGGACGTGCTTCGGGAGGTCGGCAACATCGGCGCCGGCAATGCGGCGACCGCATTGTCTACGCTGCTTAACAAACCGGTGGACATGGCGGTGCCTACCGTGAACCTGCTTCCGTTCGAAGAGATCGCCGAGCGGGTCGGAGGTTCGGAGGCGGTCGTGATCGCCATTTTCCTTCGTGTCGAAGGCGACGCTCCCGGCAATATGTTCTTCATTATCAACCGGGAGCCGGCGCGCCGGATTCTGCAAGGCTTGCTCGGATTCAACGCGGCGGAGAACGACGAATACAGCGAGCTGGAGCTGTCCGCGCTGAACGAGATCGGCAACATTCTGGCAGGCTCGTACTTGTCCTCGCTGGCGGATTTCACCGGCCTGAGGATGTCGCCTACCGTGCCTTCCCTGGCAGTGGACATGGCGGGGGCGATCCTGAGCTACGGTCTGCTTCAATTCGGCACGATGGGCGACGACGCTCTGCTCATAGATACGACTTTCCTGGAAGGGCAGCAGGAGGCCGAAGGCCATTTCTTCCTCATTCCGGACCCGGAGTCGTTCGAGAAGCTCTTTCGTGCGTTAGGAGTGCCGTTCTGATGACCGAGGGCACGTTGATCAAAGTCGGAATGGCTGATCTGAATATCGCGGAAGGGGGGGCGGTGCTCAAGACGACGGGATTAGGCTCGTGCGTCGGCTTGACGTTATTCGATCCCGACTTGCGCATCGGCGGAATGGCGCACATTATGCTGCCGTCCTCCGACATCGCGCGCGAAGGTCAGCTGAATATCGCCAAATACGCGGACACGGCCGTCCCCGAGCTCGTGAACAGGCTGAGAAGCAGAGGCGCGGCGATCCATCGCCTGATCGCCAAAATGGCCGGGGGAGCGCAAATGTTCGCTTTCATGGGCGGCGCGGATACGATGAGAATCGGACCTCGCAACGTGGAAGCGACGAAGTTGGAGCTGGAGCGGTTCTCGATCCGTCTCGTGTCCGAGGACACCGGAGGCAACTACGGACGGACGGTGGAGCTGTACAGCCATACCGGCATTTTTCTTATTCGCAGCGTGCAGCACGGAGTAAAGGAGATTTAAGATGAAAGGTTCCTGGCGATTCATCATCGGATTCGGAGTTTTCGGAGCGCTGCTCACCGGCTTGATCTCCCTGTCGAACAATCCGCTGGGAACGACGCTGCTCAGAAGCTTTTACGCTTTTCTGGCGTTCGCCGCATTGGCGCTGGCCGCAAGCTTCGTGCTCGGGCAGCTGCTTGCTCCCGGCAAGCCGGCTGTAAGCGGGACCCCGGCCGAGGACGACCGCGGAAGCTTGCTTGATCTGACGACACCGGACGAAGGCGACGCCTTGTCGGAGATGCTGAAGGAGCAATGGACCGACGGCAAGCCGGAAACGGCGAAGGAAGAGGAAGTCAAGGGCTTCCAGCCTTTGCAGCCCAAGCGGGTGGTGTCGCTCGATAATCCGAATCCGGAGGAAGTGGCTCAGGCGATACGGCGCCTGACGGACGAATAAGGATGGTGAGGCTAGAATGGTCGATCAAACACGTTCCCGGTTGTCCCATCAGGATTTATGGCAGCGATGGAAAGACGACGAGGACCCGGATGCGAGAAAAAGGCTGATCGAACACTATTTGCCGCTCGTGGATTACGTCTCCAGCCGTATGGCGGTGGGTTTGCCGAAAAACGTAACGAAAGACGATCTTGCGAGCAACGGCGCCATGGGGCTGATCGACGCGATCGAGAAGTTCGACTATCGGCGCGGCTTGCAGTTCGAGACGTATGCTTCATGGAGAATCAGAGGGGCGATCATCGACGGGCTTAGGCAAGGAGACTGGGTGCCCCGCTCGGTTCGTGATAAAGCGAAAAAAATCGAGGACGCCTATGCGGTACTGGAGCAGCGGCATTTAAGATCTGCTTCGGACGACGAGATATGCGACTATTTGAATATTAGCAACAAAGAGTTTCAGCAAATGCTTCAGGAAGTAGCGGTCGCGGCCGTATTCTCTCTGGAGGATCCGATCCGCGAGGAAGAATCCGAGACCCGTCTGTCGCTGCTCGTCGACGACAAAGCGGTCAGCCCGGAATCGAAAGTTCACGAGACGTATTTGAAGGACTCTCTGAAATACGGCATAGAGAAGCTCACGGAGAAGGAACGCACCGTAATCTCTTTGTTTTATTACGAGGACTTGTCGTTAAGCGAGATCGCGGAAGTGATGTGCCTATCGCCTTCGAGAATTTCCCAATTGCATTCCAAAGCGATTTTGAGGCTTCGGGGGGCGCTCGCGAAACATAAGGAACAGTTGCTTCAAAACGGATAATAGGGGGCGTTGACGATGCCTGACAATGGAAGCTTCTCCATGGAGGAAGGACTGCAAGTTACGATTTCCGAAGACAAAATGAATGCGTATCTGGTATTCAAGCGGGTGGAAGGGGATCCTAAGTTTACCGCCCGCGAACTGGAGCAGTACTTGTCGTCGCAAGGCATCAAGTCGGGGCTGCAGTCGGATGCGATCTATTTGATCTCGCAACGGCCCCAGGACTTCTACTTCGCGCAGAACGTCGTCGCCGTCGGCACGCCGCCCAAGCCGGGCAAGGACGGCTATATCAAGCTTCTGTACGGCGAGGACGAGGAAGAGAACCGCGGCCCCGTCGAGCGCGAGGACGGCAGCGTCGACTACAAGCAGGTCACGAAGCTGGCCAACGTGAAGGCGGGTCAGCTGATCGCCGAGCGGGTTCCCGCGGAACCGGGCGTTCCGGGCAAAGCCGTCACGGGAGAAGATATCGCCCCGAGAGAAGGCAAGGACACCCATTTCAAGATCGGCAAAAACGTCGTCGTCAATCCCGAGAAAGTGGCGATGTACGCGGCGATCGACGGCTTGGTGACGAAGACCGACAAGGATAAGCTGAACGTCTTTCCCGTGTACGAAGTGAACGGCGACGTCGATTACAATATCGGCAACATCGAATTTGTCGGCACGGTCGTCGTCCGCGGCAATATTTTGACCGGATTCCGCGTCAAGGCGTCGGGAGACATCCGCGTGACGGGCGGCATCGAGGGCGCCGAGGTCGAATCCGACGGTTCGATCGAAATTACGGGCGGAATTATTGGAACGAACAAAGGATATGTCAAGGCCGGACGCAACGTTCGCTGCTCGTTTATTCAAGAGGGGAACGTCATTGCCGGCGAGGACGTGCTGGTGACCCAGAGCATTATGCACTCGAACGTCCGCGCCGGCAAATCGGTCAAATGCCTGGGAGCCAAAGGGCTGATCGTGGGCGGCACGATCCAGGCGGGAGAACGGGTGACGGCGAGAATGATCGGCAACTCGATGTCGACGGCGACGGTCGTCGAGGTCGGCGTCAGGCCGGAACTCCGCCAGGAGCTCGGCGACTTGCGCACGACGATGCGCCAATTGTCCGAGAGCTTGGACAAGACGGAGAAAGCACTGTCCATGCTCGACCAGATGGCTTCGGCCGGTCAGCTCAGCGGCGACAAGCTGGCGCTGCGGGTCAAGCTGACGGCGACGAAGCGGCAGACGACCGAGGAGCTGCAGAGCGCCAAGGAACGCGTGCTGGAAATCGAAAAGACGCTGGAAGACGCGACGACGGCGCGCGTGGACGCGGTTCATACGTTATGGGGCGGCACGAAAATCGTGATCGGAAGATATACGAGGTTCGTGAAGGACGCTTCGCAGAGAGTCACTTTCCGGTTTACGGACGGAGACATCGTGATGGTTCCGTTCTACTGATCCCGAATCGAGGTGATGCGACGTGAGCTACAAACCGATCGATATGCAGGTTTCTATGCCGCGTTCCGTGGAGATGACGTCGCTGCAGCATCAGCAGCAGCAGCGCCCGACCACGGAGCAGGGGCTGCTTGGCCAGCAGGCGATGAAGACGGCGGAACAGAACGCGACGAGAAGCAACAAGGCGGAATCCGCTTCGGGAGGAACGATCTCCGAGCGGGAGCCTCGCGAGCGGAATAAGCGGAAGCCGGGGGCGAAGACGTCCTCGTCGCAGGATCAGGCCGCGGAGGAGAGCAAAGCCCCGGAGCATCCGTATAAAGGAAGACACATCGATTTTATGGGCTGACCGCAGCATGATCGGCAAGATGAGAGGAGAGTTCAGGGTGGAACCGTGGTTTTACATTGTTGCGCTCGGGGCCGCGATAACCGGGTTTGCGTGGATGATGCCCAAATCCGGCGATGTCGGCCCCAAGCAGGAGTTCGTCAGCGAAGAGTCGTATAACCGGCTGCTCGAGGACTTGGAGGCGGAAAATCGCGAGCTGCTGGACGCGGTCGCCAAGTTCAAGCGCGAGCACGACGGCACGGTCGAGACGCTCGGAAGCAGAATCGTCGAATTGGAGCAGCAGATGAAGTCGTTGACGGAACAGTCCCGCCTCCCCGCAGCGCCAGCGGATTACCCCCCCTCGGCTTCTCCTCTTGCTACAACTCCCGCTCGTTCAACAAGCACATCCAATCCTGCGGAAGCTCCATCCGTCGTCGATGCCGTCGCACCGACGATCGCCGCCTACGCCGCAGATGCGGCGCCGGAATCGTCGGCCTTCCCGGAGACCGAGCTGCCGCCGGCGACGATACGCGGCCGATACGCGGAGCTGCTGGATATGCACGAGAAGGGCAAATCCGTCGAACAGATCGCCAAAGCGACCGGCATGAACAAGGGCGAAGTGCAGCTTATTTTGCAATTGGCCAGACAGGAGGAGCGGCATGCGTAAACATCGAAGCTGGCTGATGGGATTCGGAATCGGGCTGATCGTCGGCGCGATCATGCTGCAGATGATTACGTTCGCCGAGAAGCAGAACGCGCCTTTGCCCCAGGAGCAGATGACGCCCGAGGAGCTTAGCGACGAAGCGAAGAAGGCAGGCTTGCTGCTGCTCACTCAGGAGCAGCTCGATGCGCGCGTGCAGGAGGCCGTGGCTGCGTCGGAGCAGGAGGGCCAGGGCGAATCCTCCGGAGAGGAAGGCGATTCCGGGCAGCCGGATGCCTCAGGAGAGGAGCAGACGGCCTCGGAGGCGCCGTCCGCGACGCCGAATTCCGAGAGTGAAGAGGCGCCCCCCGCTGCCGAAGCGACGGAGCAGGTGTCCCTGTACATCAGCTACGGAATGAGTCTGACGGAAGTCGGGCAAGAGCTGCTGAAGCTCGGCGTCATCGACGACGTCAAAGTTTTTATCGAAGAGACGAGGCCGGTCGCCACGAAGATGAAAGTCGGAACGGCCGTCTTCAAGGGGAAGCCGACGTATCAGGAAATTATGGACGAGCTTGTGCGCAAGAAGTAAGCATGACCTAGTTGACCGTTATGGAGATGACGCTATGGGGCACCCGCGGGAACAAAGGCGGGAATGGATCTCGAATAACCGCTTCGCTGCCGGCTCCGCCCTAGCGGGGACGGCATCCCTATGTTTAATGGGCGTTTTCGTTTACGAGTTTTATGCGCATTTCTTAACCGGCGGCAACGAGCAGCTGCTTTATTTATTCGGCGCAGCGGGTTTTTCCTTGCTGGGTCTGCTTTTTTCTCTCTACTCCACGAAACGGGTTAAGGCCTCTTCGCGGATTTTGAATTGGATCGGTTTCTATTTGTGCTTGGCCCCTTTTGCCGTTATGCTGTGGGCGCTGAAATAAGCAAATGCCGCATTCTCTTTGCATCGCGATGAAGCGCATCGCCGCGCGATTCGCGCGTGCGCTAAGAAATTTGCCGAAGCGAAGCGCTGGGCCATTGCGCGACGGTTGACGATATGGTATATTATTTCTCGGTGTAAAAAACACACGCTTTTCAATTCCGTCAACGGTGCTTGTTTGGGAGATCCGGACGAGTTTTGGCGGAAAGCGCGAGAAGCGGCGGACGATTCACCAAAAACCACTAGGAGGTGCAGGAAGATGGCAGTCATTTCCATGAAGCAGCTGCTTGAAGCAGGCGTGCATTTCGGTCACCAGACACGTCGTTGGAACCCGAAAATGGATAAGTACATCTTTACTGAACGTAACGGCATTTACATTATCGATTTGCAAAAAACGGTTAAGAAAGTCGACGAGGCGTACAACTTCGTGCGTCAACTCGCAGAGAACGGCGGAACGATGCTGTTCGTAGGAACGAAGAAGCAAGCTCAGGATTCCGTTAAGGAAGAAGCGGAGCGCAGCGGTCAATACTATATCAACCAACGTTGGTTGGGCGGTACGCTGACGAACTTCTCCACGATCCAGAAGCGTACGGACCGTCTGCACCAGCTGGACAAATGGGAACAAGACGGCACGTTCGAAGTGCTGCCTAAGAAAGAAGTCATCATTCTCCGCAAGGAGAAAGAGCGTCTCGAGAAATTCCTCGGCGGCATCAAGAACATGCGCAAGCTGCCGGACGCCCTCTTCATCATCGATCCGCGCAAAGAGCGCATCGCGGTAGCGGAAGCTCGCAAGCTGGGCATCCCGATTGTCGGCATCGTCGACACGAACTGCGATCCGGACGAGATTGACTACGTTATCCCTGGTAACGATGACGCGATCCGCGCGGTTAAGCTGCTGACGGCCAAGATGGCCGACGCGATCGTCGAATCCCGCCAAGGCGAAGAGACGACGGCTTAATCAAGGAAAATTCCGGTTCGAACATACAGTCACGATCGAAGGGTGGTCAGAAGGGTAACTTCTCACCGCCCTTTTTTTCCAAAAAAAGATCAGCCTCACTCGCGCTCGAGGGCGCGGGGAGCACCTACTTAGGAGGAGTCCCCCATGGCAATTAATGCAGCAGACGTTAAAACGCTCCGCGAAAGAACGGGAGCAGGCATGTTGGATTGTAAAAAGGCGTTGGAGGAAGCGGGCGGCGATCTGACGAAAGCAGCCGAACTGCTCCGCGAGAAGGGCCTTGCGGCAGCAGCCAAGAAGGGCGACCGCGTTGCAACCGAAGGCGTCGTGGAATCTTACATTCACGCAGGCGGCCGGATCGGCGTTCTCGTCGAAGTCAACTGCGAAACCGACTTCGTAGCCAAAACCGATCAATTCCGCGCGTTCGTGAAGGACATCGCGATGCAAATCGCGGCGGCCAACCCGAAATTCCTGAGCCGCGAAGAAGTGTCCCAAGCCGAGCTCGACAAGGAAAAAGAAATTCTCCGCAACCAAGCGCTGAACGAAGGCAAGCCGGAGAAAATCGTCGACAAAATGGTCGAGGGCCGCATGAACAAGTTCTACGAAGAGAACTGCTTGCTCGAGCAAGTGTTCGTCAAGGACCAAGACAAGACGATCACGACGCTGTTGAACGAGAAGATCGCCGCAATCGGCGAGAAAATCTCCATCCGCAGATTCGCTCGTTACGAGCTGGGCGAAGGCCTGGAGAAGAAAGTCGACAACTTCGTAGAAGAAGTTATGGCGCAAGTCAACCAATAAGATTTATCGATCCGGGAACACGGCGTGTTCCCTCTTTTTTAAATATGCATGCTGGAGGTACAAAAAGTTGGAACGTCCCGTTTATAAACGCGTGGTATTAAAGGTGAGCGGCGAGTCTCTGTCTGGCAACAACGGATACGGCATCGACGCGGCGACGATTCTGTCGATCGCGGAGCAGGTCAAGGAAGTGATCGAGCTGGGCGTCGAAGTGGCGATCGTCTGCGGCGGGGGCAACATCTGGCGCGGCATCGCGGGCAGCCAGAAGGGAATCGATCGCGCGACGGCCGACTACATGGGCATGCTGGCCACCGTCATGAACTCGCTGGCGCTGCAGGACGCGCTGGAGCAGATGGACGTGCCGAGCCGCGTGCAGACGTCGATCGCGATGCAGCAGATCGCCGAGCCGTACATCCGCAGACGCGCGATCCGGCATCTGGAGAAGGGACGCGTCGTCATCTTCGCGGCGGGAACGGGCAATCCGTTCTTCTCCACGGACACGACCGCGGCACTTCGCGCGGCCGAGATCGAGGCCGAAGTCATTCTGATGGCCAAGAACAAGGTCGACGGCGTCTACAGCGCCGATCCGTTCAAAGATCCGGGCGCGGAGAAGTACGAGCAGCTCACCTACATGGACGTGCTCAACAAAAACCTTGGCGTCATGGATTCGACCGCATCCTCGTTATGCATGGACAACAATATTCCGCTTCTTGTATTCGCGATCACGGAGCAAGGCAATATTAAGCGTGCCGTCATGGGCGAGAAAATCGGCACGATCGTAAAGGGGAGCATTGACTAATGCCGCAAGCGATTAAAAAAGACGCCGAAGAACGCATGGAGAAGGCGTTGGGCGCATTGAAACGGGACCTTGTTACCTTGAGAGCGGGCCGCGCGTCGGCCGCGATGCTGGACCGCGTGCAAGCCGAATATTACGGAACGCTTACGCCGATCAACCAGATGGGCGCGATCAACACGCCGGATTCCCGCACGATCATCATTACGCCGTGGGATAAGACGGCGCTGTCCGCGATCGAGAAAGCGATCCAGAAGTCGGATCTCGGCCTTACTCCGGCCAACGACGGCTCGATCATTCGCCTGAACATCCCGCCGCTGACGGAAGAGCGCCGCGCGGAGCTGGCGAAATCGACGAAGAAGTTCGGAGAAGAGGCGAAGGTGGCGATCCGCAACATTCGCCGCGACGCCAACGACGAGATCAAGAAGAAGGAAAAAGGCGAGATTTCCGAGGACGAGTCCCGTCGCCACCAGGACGACGTGCAGAAGCTGACGGACCGTTTCGTCGCCGAGGTGGACAAAATTTTGGCCGCCAAAGAAAAAGAAATCATGGAAGTGTAAAGGGTAAGCGCACGACCCCTCCGCAAGGTGGGGTTTATTCTCTTTTGACTGGCTACAGGGTGAGCGTTGCCGCTACTAGGGGGAAGCAAAGATGGGTCTGTTCGGAAAATGGTTCCGCAAGCTGCGCGTCGGAGCGTTCACGGCAGAAGATATGGAACGGATGCGGGCGGACGATGACGAACTGCCGTCCGGCGACAACATTCCGAAGCACGTGGCGATCATTATGGACGGGAACGGCCGCTGGGCGAAGATGAGAGGATTGCCCCGCATCGCCGGGCACCATAATGGAATGAAGGCCGTGAAGCGCATCACGAAAGCCGCCGATCGTGTCGGCGTCGAAGTGTTGACGCTGTACGCCTTCTCCACGGAAAACTGGAAAAGGCCGAAGGCGGAAGTCGAATTCCTGATGAAGCTGCCTCAGGAGTTTCTGGCGATCGAGCTGGAGGAATTGATCGAGAACAACGTTCAGGTCCGGATGATGGGCGATCGGGGGCAGCTCCCCGACCATACGGTGGCCGCGGTCGAAGAGGCGGTACGCAGGACGGCGCACAATACGGGTCTCATTTTGAACTTTGCCCTGAATTACGGGAGCCGGCACGAAATGCTGGAAGCGGTCAAGGAGGTCGCCCGGCAGGCCGCTGCCGGGAAGGTCGATCCGGAGGCGCTGGAAGAAGCCGATTTCGAGAAGAGGCTGCTGAGCAGCGGCTTGCCGGACCCGGACCTGCTGATCCGGACGAGCGGCGAGCTACGGCTCAGCAACTTCATGCTGTGGCAGCTTGCCTACAGCGAGTTCTGGTTCACCGACGTGTTCTGGCCGGAATTCGGCGAACGGCATCTGTACGATGCGATCAGAGAATATCAGCGGCGCGCGCGCCGCTACGGAGGGCTGTGACGGCATGGGTCAGCGGATCGTTACCGGCGTCGTCGCCGGAGCGATATTCATCGGTTTACTGGTCGCGGGAGGTTGGTATTACACCGGTCTCCTGCTGGCCATGGCGCTTATCGGATATTGGGAGTTCGCGAGGCTGAACGGACAAGCCTGGACGCGTCCCGACGTGCTGCTCGGCTTCGTCGCGGTGCTGCTGATCGCCCTGCCGGAGCTTCCGTTCGAAGGAACGCTTCCGTCGATGGAGACGGTCGCTTGGCTGCTCATGTTCGCGCTGCTGGCCGCGACGGTGTTCAGCAAAAACCGCATTCAATTGGAAAACGCGAGCGTGCTGTTCCTCGGCGCGGTGTACGTGGGAATGGGTTTTCACTACATGGCGGTCACGAGGGATCTCGAGCACGGCATCTTCTGGTCGGCGCTGACGTTCGCCTGCATCTGGGCGTCAGACGCCGGCGCTTATTTCGTCGGCAAGGCGATCGGACGGACGAAGCTGTGGCCGTCGATCAGCCCGAACAAGACGATCGAAGGGGCGCTCGGCGGCCTGGCGATCGCGGTGTTGGCCGGCTTGATCTTCGCTTACGCGCAGCCGGAATGGCTCGGATACGGCCGGGCGGCGCTGATCGGATTGACGGCGGCGGTCGCCGGACAGTTGGGCGATCTCGTGCAGTCCGCGTACAAGCGGTTCCGCGGCGTGAAGGATTCCGGGCAACTGCTGCCGGGACACGGAGGCGTGCTGGACAGAACGGACAGCTGGCTGATCGTGTTTCCGCTCGTCCATTTGATTGGGCTGCTGGCAGGATAATCCGGCGATTGGTTACATAAACATAGAGTGGACAGCGGAGGTTGACTATGAAAAAAATAGCCGTTCTCGGCAGCACGGGATCGATCGGCACCCAGACGCTCGACGTGATCTCGCGGCGTCCGGAAGACTACGAGGTCGTAGGTCTCGCTGCTGGAGCCAACATCGGCTTGCTGCTCGAGCAAGTGCGGCGCTTCAAGCCGAAATGGGTGTCGGCCGGCACTGAGGAGCTGGCCGCGCGGGTAAGAGCGGAAGCGCCTTCCGACGTTAAGGTCGTGCACGGGGAACAGGGCTTGCGGCAGATCGCCGGCGAATCGGGAGCGAATTACGTCGTCTGCGCGCTCGTCGGCAGCCTGGGCCTCACTTCGACGCTGGCGGCGATCGAGGCGGGAGCCGACATCGGCCTCGCGAACAAGGAGTCGCTCGTGACGGCCGGGCATCTCGTCATGAGCCGCGCCAAGGAGAAGGGCGTCTCCATCCTGCCTGTGGACAGCGAGCATTCGGCGATCTTCCAATGCTTAAACGGAGAGCCTGCGAAGGCGATCAAGCGGCTGATGCTGACCGCTTCCGGGGGAAGCTTCCGGGATCTCGGGAGAGAGCAGCTCAAACACGTGACGGTGGAAGACGCCCTGAAGCATCCGAACTGGAGCATGGGCGCCAAGGTGACGATCGATTCGGCGACGATGGCGAACAAAGGGTTGGAAGTGATCGAAGCGCACTGGCTGTTCGGCTTGCCGTACGATCAGATCGACGTCGTGCTGCATCCGGAGAGCATCGTTCATTCGATGGTCGAGTTCGTCGATACGAGCGTGATGGCGCAGCTCGGCAATCCCGACATGCGCGTGCCGATTCAATACGCGCTTACGTATCCCGATCGCGTCGTCTCACCGGCTTCCCCGCTCGATCTGCTGAAGCAGGGAACGCTGCACTTCAGGCCGATGAGCTTCGAGCGGTACCCTTGCTTGCGCCTCGCTTACGAGGCGGGGCGAGCCGGAGGCACGGCCACGACCGTGTTCAACGCGGCGAACGAGGTGGCCGTCGCGCGGTTCCTGAAGGGCGAAATCCCTTTCCTCGCGATCGAGGATACGATCGAGCGCGCGCTCGCCAAGCACGAGGCGGTCCCGTCTCCGAGCCTGGAGGCGATTCTCGAGGCGGACGCGTGGGCGCGCCGCGAGGCGGAATCGGCCGGTTAACCCCTGCGGGCTCGCTTGTAACGGCTCGGGCAATAATGTTAATCTAAGATCAGCCGAGCCGGGGCGGCAAGCCCGGACGGTTGCTTTCGAATCGCAAAGGGGTTGGACAGATGGGAAATTTACAGGTTGCGCTGCTGACGATATTGATGTTTTTCTTGCTCGTTTCCTTGCATGAATGGGGTCACTACTATTTTGCCCGCAGGGCGGGCATTCTCGTGCGCGAGTTCGCGATCGGCTTCGGACCGAAGCTGTTCTCGGTCAAGAAGGGCGAGACGCGCTATACGCTGAGGCTGCTGCCGATCGGCGGCTTCGTCCGGATGGCCGGAGAGGACCCGGAGATCGTCGAGGTGCAGCCGGGACAGACGGTGGCGCTCCGCGTGAAGGACGACAAAGTCACGCGCATCTACTTGGACCGTCTGGACGAACGGTCGGACGTCATGCGCGGGGAAGTGAAGTCGCTCGACCTGGAGAAGGGCCTGTTCGTCACGCTCGATATCGACGGCGACATCGAACGGTATTCCGTGCATCCCCAGGCGCAGATTATCGCCAAAGGCCGGGAGACGCAAATCGCGCCGATCGACCGCCAATTCGGGCATAAGACGGTCGGGCAGCGGGCGCTTTCGATTTTCGCCGGTCCGGTCATGAACTTCGTGCTGGCATTCGTGCTGTTCGCGCTGTATCTGGTGATGCAGGGGGTTCCGCTCGAGAACTCTTCGAAAGTGTTCATCTCGAGAGTCGTGGAGGACGCTCCGGCCGAACAGTCGGGCATCGAGAAGGGCGACTGGGTCAAGTCGATCAACGGGGAGCCGATCGGAGGCGACCTGAACGCGATGGTGGAGAAGATCAGCGCCTCGGCGGGCAAACCGCTGCAGATCGTCGTCGACCGGGACGGCGTGGAGCTGCCGATCAAGGTGACTCCCGACTCGGAGACGGGCAAGATCGGCATCTATCCGATCGGAGAGATGCGCGCGCCGGGCGCGCTGGAGACGATCCGTTTCTCCGGAGAGACGATGGTCGAGATGACGAAGCGGATCTTCGAGGGCTTCCAGAAGCTCATTCGGGACTTCAACTTGGACGACGTCGGAGGTCCGGTCAAGACGACGCAGGTGACGGTGGAGATCGCGCAGCAGGGCGTGGCGCAATTGACGCTGTGGGCGGGCATTCTCAGCCTGTACTTGGGCATCTTCAATCTGCTGCCGATTCCGGCGCTGGACGGAAGCCGTCTGCTGTTCCTCGGGCTGGAGGCGGTCCGCGGCAAGCCGGTCGATCCGAACCGGGAGAGCATGGTGCATCTCGTCGGGTTCGCCATGCTGATGCTGCTGATGATCGTAGTGACGTATAACGATATTGTAGGTTTGGTCAGAAATTAAGCCGTATGCTGGAGTTGGAGGAGCGTCATGTCGAAGGATAAAGGATTCGTAACGGAGATTACGCCGCAGGGCGAGGATTTCTCCCGCTGGTACATCGATGTCATTAAAAAAGCGGAGCTGATGGACTATTCGCCGGTGCGCGGCTGCATCGTGTTCCGCCCGGATGGCTACGAGCTGTGGGAGAACATGCAGCGGGAGCTGGATAGACGGTTCAAGGAGACGGGCCACCGCAACGCCTACTTCCCGCTGTTCATCCCGGAAAGCTTCTTCACCAAGGAGAAGGAGCACGTCGAAGGGTTTAACCCCGAGCTGCCCTTCGTGACCGAAGCCGGCGGCGAGCAGCTTGAAGAGAAGCTGGCGATCCGTCCGACGTCGGAGACGATGTTCGGCCATATGTACGCGAAGTGGATCAATTCGTACCGCGATCTGCCGCTGCTGATCAACCAGTGGGCGAACGTCGTGCGCTGGGAGAAAAGAACGCTGCCGTTCTTGCGGACGAGCGAGTTTCTGTGGCAGGAAGGCCATACGGCGCACGAGGACGAAGCGGACGCGCGCAGAGAGACGATGCAGATGCTCGACGTGTACACCGATTTCGTGGAGAACGTACTGGCGATTCCGGTCATTAAAGGCGAGAAGACGCCGTCGGAGCGGTTCGCCGGAGCGGTCGACACGTATTCGATCGAAGCGATGATGAAGGACGGACGAGCCGTACAAGCTGGAACGTCGCATTACCTCGGCACGAAGTTCGCCGTCGCTTTCGACATCAAGTATTTGGACCGCGAGAATACGCAGCAATATTGCCATACGACCTCTTGGGGAGTCAGCACGCGTCTGATCGGCGCGCTGATCATGGTGCACGGCGACGATCGCGGACTCGTGCTGCCGCCGAAGGTGGCGTCGACGCAGGTCGTGATGATTCCGATCGGCCCGCCGAAGACGCGCGAAGTCGTCATCGGCAAGACGGACGAGCTGTACGCCCAGCTGAAAGCCGCGGGCATTCGCGTGCGCGTGGACGATCGCGCCGACGTCTCGCCGGGCTGGAAGTTCAACGAATACGAGATGCGCGGCATTCCGATCCGTCTGGAGCTCGGACCCCGCGATCTGGAGAACGGCCAGTGCGTGCTCGTCTCCCGCGTCACGGGGGAGAAGAAGTCCGTTCCGCTGGACAACCTGGTCGCCGAAGTTCAGGCGCTGCTGGAGCAGATCCACGCCGACATGTACGAGCGCGCCCGCGCTTTCCGCGAGGAGAACTTCTTCTCCGTGGATACGCTCGACGAGTACAAGGCGGCGATGGAAGAGAAGCGCGGCTTCGCCTTGGCCGGCTGGTGCGGTTCCGAAGCTTGCGAGAAGCAGGTGAAGGAAGAGACCGGCGCCACGAGCCGGAACATTCCGTTCGAGCCTGCCGAGAAGAAGAGCAAGTGTCTCGTGTGCGGCGACGCTGCCGCGCATACCGTCGTGTTCGCCCGGGCGTACTGATCGGAAGTACTATAGCACTCGATAGAAATTTTCCGGGACATCTATCTCCTTCCGCAGCTGTTGCGGTCATGAAATCCGAATTGTCAAACCCGTGGAGGGGTGATTTCATGACTGCAAGAGGCTGGCGCTTCGCTCTCCAGGAGATAGACTCCAGGAGATAGATGTCCCTCTTTTTCCAATCGATTGCTCTTTACCTTCGGATAGTTTCGACAGGATGTGGGTTGCCCGTTCGGTAGCCTTCTAGTAAAATAAATAGAAAGCGCAACGTCAGCTTCTGATGGAAGACGGTGTCCGGGCGCGGGTTTCCCGCGTCGGCCTTTTTCACGGAAGCTTTTATATTTCAGGCGATAGGCAAGGAGAGGAACGTAGGATGCAGCCGACGGATGATAGGCGCAAGCGATTCGAAGTGCTGCTGCAGCAGGCGGAGCTCCCGACCGAGTGGCTGGGGCAGCATTTTCGGGACGGGTATATCGAGAAGGTGGAAATCAGCCGGTCCCGCAAACGATGGACGATTACGATCGGCAAGGACGCATTGCTTCCGAGAAACATTTACATAGGTTTGTTGGAGCGGGTCAAGGCGAAGCTCGGACATATCGCGGACGTCGACATCGTTCTGAATTACCGGCCGGAAGTCGCCACGGACAGCATCGTCAAGGAATATTGGCAGGCTTTCGTGGAACGGATGCAGAGGGAGGTCGCGTCCGTCAACGGATGGCTCGCGAAGGCGAACGTGGGGGTGGACGGAGACGTCCTGACGATCGAGCTGATGAACGAGACGAATCTCGGGCTGGCTCGGAAGAAGGAGATCGACGTTTACACGGTCAAGTTTTTCGAGCGGCGGTTTCTTCGGACGTTTCGCGTGAAAATGACGGTCGGGGAGCCGAGTCCCGATACGTATACGGAATTTACGCAGAAGATCGAGGAGGAGAACCGCGCCGCGATCGAACAGCTTATGGCGAGCGCCCGGGAAGAAGCGCCGGCGGTCGAGGAAGGCGAAGCGCCGCAAGTGCTCCAGCACGGCTACGAGATCAAGGAGCCTCCGGTTCCGATCCAGGAAATTCGCGAGGAAGAGAAGAAGGTGACCGTGCAAGGCGTCATCTTCGGCCTCGAGACGAAGGAGCTGCGGACGGGCAGCACGCTGTTCACGTGTTCGATTACCGATTTTACGGACTCGCTGTCGATCAAGATTTTCGGCAAAAATAAAGAGGACATCAAGATGCTTGGCTTGCTGGCCAACGGCAAATGGGTGAAGATGAGGGGGAAAGTCGAATACGACCGCTTCCTTAATCCCCCCGAGCTCGTGATGTTCCCGAACGATATTCGCGAAGTTCCCGCTCCGCCGGAGCCGAAGGATACGGCCGAGGAGAAGCGCGTCGAGTTCCATCTGCATACGACGATGAGCACGATGGACGCGGTGACGCCCGTCGACGTCTATATCAAAACGGCGGCCAAGTGGGGGCATAAGGCGATTGCGGTAACCGATCACGGCAACGTGCAATGTTACCCCGACGCGGCGAAGGCCGGCAAGAAGCACGGCATTAAGGTGATGTACGGCGTGGAAGCGAACGTCGTCAACGACTCGGTCGGCATGGTCATCCAACCGCGGGAGCAGACGCTGGAAGACGCGGAGTACGTCGTATTCGACATCGAGACGACCGGTCTCTCGGTTACCGACAACAAGATTATCGAGCTTGCCGGCGTCAAGATGAAGAACGGCCAGGAGATCGGCCGGTTCGAGACGTTCATCAATCCGCACGAGCCGATTCCGTATAACATCCAGCAGCTGACGAACATTACGGACGACATGGTCCGGGACGCGCCGGAGCTGGAGCCGAAGCTGAAGGAATTCATTGCGTTCGTCGGGGATGCGGTGCTTGTCGCGCACAATGCACGCTTCGATATGGGCTTCATCCAGCATTCGTGCAAGCAATTCGGCTTGCCGACGCTGCCCAATCCGGCGCTGGACACGCTCGAGGTCGCCCGATACCTTCACCCGACGATGAAAAATCACCGGCTCAACACGCTCGCTTCGCTCTACAAGGTGTCGCTTGAAAACCACCACCGCGCGATTGACGATACGGTTGCGCTGGGCGGCATTCTGAACGGCTTGCTGAAGGATTTGCTGACCCGCGGAGTGAACGAGCTGCACCGGCTCAACGACCTTAACGAGAACGGCTGGAAGACGACCCGTCCGTTCCATTGCGGCATTTACGCGCTGAACGCGGTCGGCAAGAAGAACTTATACAAGCTCATTTCCATGTCTCATACCGAGTATTTTCACCGCGTGGCCTGTATTCCGAAGAGCAAGCTGATCGAGTATCGCGAAGGGCTGCTCGTCATCTCGGGATGCGAGAAGGGCGAACTGTTCGAGACGGTGCTGAACAAATCGATCGAGGAGGCGGAGGAAGTCGCGGCGTTCTACGACGTGCTGGAAATCCAGCCGATCGACTTCTATATGCATCTGCTCGAGAAAGGGCTCGTCTCCAGCAGAGCTTCTCTGGAAGAGGCGCTGCGCCGCATCGTCCGACTCGGGGAGAAGCTGACGAAGCCGGTCATCGCGACGGGCAACGTCCACTACTTGCAGCCGCGGGACAAAATTTTCCGGGACATCACAATCCACGGGATAACCGGGTTCAGCCCGCTTAAGGACCAGCGCAAGCCGGACGCGCACTTCCGCACGACGACGGAGATGCTGGAGGCGTTCAAGTTTCTCGGGGAACAGAAGGCTTACGAAGTCGTCGTCACCAACACGTCCGAGCTGGCCGACCGGTTCGAGGAGATCAAGCTGTTTCCGGACGAGCTGTTCACGCCGATTATCGAGGGCGCGGACGACGAAATTCGCAATACGTGCTACGCGACGGCGCGCACGATGTACGGGGACGAGCTGCCCGAAGTGGTGACGGCCCGGTTGGAGAAAGAGCTCGTGCCGATTATCAAGTACGGCTTCTCGGCCAACTACCTGATTTCGGCGCGGCTCGTCAAAAAGTCGAACGAGGACGGCTATCTCGTCGGCTCGCGGGGATCCGTCGGATCGTCGATCGTCGCTACGTTCCTCGGCATATCCGAGGTTAACCCGCTTCCGGCGCACTATCTGTGCAGCAATCCGGAGTGCAAGCACAGCGAATGGTTTCTCGACGGCAGCGTGCCGAGCGGCTTCGACTTGCCGGACAAGACGTGTCCGAATTGCGGCACGATGATGCGCGGGGAAGGGCAGGACATTCCGTTCGAGACGTTCCTTGGATTCAAAGGGGACAAAGTTCCCGATATCGATTTGAACTTCTCGGGCGAATACCAGCCTAACGCGCACAATTACACGAAGGTCATGTTCGGCGAGAAAAGCGTTTTTCGCGCCGGAACGATCGGCACGGTTGCCGAGAAAACCGCGTACGGGTTCACGAAGAAATACGAGGAAGAGCACGGCAAGTCGTGGCGGGGCGCGGAAGTGGGACGTCTGGCCGCCGGCTGTACGGGCGTCAAGCGAAGCACCGGGCAGCACCCGGGCGGCATCGTCGTCGTACCGGACTATATGGAAGTGGAAGACATTACGCCGGTCCAGTATCCGGCCGACGATACGAGCGCGGAGTGGAAAACGACGCACTTCGATTACCACGCCTTCGACGCGAACTTGCTCAAGCTCGATATTCTGGGACACGATGATCCGACGATGATGCGGATGCTGCAGGATTTGACCGGCGTCGATCCGACGACGATTCCGATGAACGATCCGAAGGTCATGAGCCTGTTCAACTCCGTCGAAGCGCTCGGCGTCACGCCGCAGCAGATTCGTTCTCCGGTGGCGACGTTCGGGGTGCCGGAGATGGGGACGCGGTTCGTGCGCCAGATGCTTGAGGAGACGAGACCGTCTTCGTTCGCCGATCTGCTGCAGATTTCGGGATTGTCCCACGGAACCGGCGTATGGCTGGGCAACGCCCAGGAGCTGATCAAGAACAACACGTGTACGATCAAGACGGTTATCGGTTGTCGGGACGACATTATGCTTTTCTTGATTTACAAGGCGGGCATGGACGCGTCGCTCGCGTTCAAGATCACGGAGAGCGTGCGTAAGGGCAAGGGGCTCACTCCGGAGTGGATCGAGGAGATGAAGCGCTGCAAAGTGCCGCAATGGTACATCGATTCCTGCCTGCGCATCGAGTACATGTTCCCGAAAGCGCACGCCGCCGCGTACGTCATTTCCGCGGTAAGAACGGCCTATTTCAAATTGTATTATCCGATCCAATATTATGCGACTTACTTCTCGGTGCGCGCCGGAGACTTCGACGTCGAGCTGTTCTGCCAAGGGTACGACGCGATCTTGAAGATGCTGCTCGAGATCGAGGAGAAAGGCTTCCAGGCGACGACGAAGGAGAAGAACATGATCTCCATTCTCGAGATGGGACTGGAAATGACGGCGCGGGGCTTCAAGTTCAAAACCGTCGATCTGTACCGCTCGGAAGCGACCCGCTTCATCGTCGACGGGGACAGCCTGATTCCGCCGTTCGGCGCCATCCCCGGCGTCGGGGAGAACGCGGCGCGCAACATCGCCGCTTCGCGCGAAGACGGGGACTTCCTGTCGATCGAGGACTTCCAGCAGCGGTCGCGGGCAAGTAAAACGATCATCGAGCTGCTGTCCGGACTCGGCGCGTTCCGGGGGCTGCCGGAATCGAATCAGCTTAGTCTGTTCTAAGGGCGGCGGCGGCAGGTCAGGAAAGTTGTGGTTGCCAGAGGCTGTAAGGTTATGTTATATTATTTTTGGTAATCATGTGGATAACACTGTCTGCAGAAGAGTGGGGAAACCCACTCTTTCCGTTTTGTCTGCGGGTCTTTAAGGCTGCGAACGCATATTTGCGAGCAGATGCGAAGGCTGCGGCCATCCATTTGGAACTTCGGGAGGTATATTATTGAATTCACCGCAAATCAAATCCATCGTGGAAAACTGCGCGACCTCCTATCTGGAGGAGAACGGGTTGGAACTGGTGGACGTGGAATACGTGAAAGAGGGAAGCAACTGGTTTTTGCGTATTTACGTGGATAAGGAAGGCGGCATCGACATTGACGATTGCGGCCGTTTTTCCGAATTCATCAGCGTAAAGCTGGATGAGCTGGACCCGATCGAAGACGCGTATTTCCTGGAAGTCAGCTCGCCGGGCGCGGAGCGCCCGCTCAGGAAGGCGCAGGACGTCGTCAAGGCGGTAGGCAAGCACGTGTTCGTGACGACGTACGAGAAGATCGACGGAGCCAAGGAGTTTGAAGGACGCCTGGAGGAATTCGACGGCGCGACGCTGGTCGTGACGGTCGGCCGCCGCAAGCAGGCGATCCCTTACGATAAAGTGGCTTCCGCAAGGCTGGCCATCGTTTTCTAATCTATTTAACGAGGCGCGGGGGGCGGGCAAAGACCGAGGCAACCGCGTATATTGAGGAGGAATTATGAAGCCATGAGCATGGAGTTTATCGAGGCGCTGTCCGAAATCGAGCGAGAGAAGGGCATCAGCAAGGACGTCCTGATCGAAGCTATCGAAGCGGCACTTATCTCCAGCTACAAACGCAACTTTAATACGGCGCAGAACGTTCGCGTGGACATCAACCGGGCAACGGGCTTGATTAAAGTGTACGCGCGCAAGACGATCGTCGAAGAGGTGCTGGACCCTCGCCTGGAAATTTCGCTGGAAGCGGCCAGGTCGATCTACCCGCACTACCAGATCGACGATATCGCCGAGATCGAAGTGACTCCGCGCGATTTCGGGCGCATCGCGGCGCAGACGGCGAAGCAGGTCGTCACGCAGCGCATTCGCGAAGCGGAGCGCGGGCTGATCTACCACGCGTTCGTAGACAAGGAGCAGGACATCGTCACGGGAATCGTGCAGCGGATGGACTTGCGCAACCTGTACGTCGACCTCGGCAAGGTCGAAGCGGCGCTGCCGCTCACCGAGCTGATGCCGACCGACAAGTTCAAGCAGGGAGACCGCGTCAAATCTTTCATTACGAAAGTCGAAAATACGAGCAAAGGCCCTCAGATCATTCTGTCGCGCACTCATCCCGGGCTTCTGAAACGGTTGTTCGAGCTCGAAGTTCCCGAAATTTTCGACGGTACGGTTGAAATTCGTTCGGTCGCGCGCGAAGCGGGCTTCCGTTCGAAGATCGCCGTCTACTCCCGCAACGAGGAAGTCGATCCGGTCGGCTCTTGCGTCGGGCAGCGCGGCACTCGCGTGCAATCGATCGTGACCGAGCTGAAGGGCGAGAAAATCGATATCGTCCGTTGGTCCGAAGCGATCGACGAGTACGTGGCGAACGCTCTGAGCCCATCCAAAGTGCTGGAGGTCATCGTGTTCGAAGCGGAGAAAATGGCGCGCGTCATCGTGCCGGACTATCAGCTTTCCCTCGCGATCGGCATTAAGGGCCAGAACGCTCGTTTGGCTGCGAAGCTGACCGGTTGGAAAATCGACATCAAGAGCGAGACGCAGGCGGAGCAGGAATACGGACGTCCGAAGTCGACCGGAGCCACGATGCATCAGGACAGCGTATCCATCGACTGAGGAGGATCGCCGTGAGACCAAGGAAAATACCGCAGCGCAAATGCGTGGCTTGCCAAGAGATGATGGCGAAGAAAGAGCTGATCCGGATCGTGCGTTCCCCCCAAGGGGAGATTCAGATCGACCTGACGGGCAAGAAGCCGGGCCGGGGAGCTTATCTGTGCGGCAAGGTCGCCTGCTTCAAGCTGGCGAAGAAGTCGAAAGCGTTCGAGCGCGCTCTGAAGACGCCGGTGGGCGCCGATATCTACGACCGACTGGAAGCCGACTTCATTCAGGTGGAAGAGGAATTCCAGGCGAACAAGGAGCTGGCGGACGACGATGAAGACGGCGAATAAGGCGTTATCCCGCCTGGGATTGGCGACAAGGGCCGGCAAGCTGATCAGCGGGGAAGAAATCGTGCTTAAGGCGATCAGATCGGGTGAAGCTAAGCTTGTCTTGCTGGCCGGCGACGCATCGGATAATACGAGGAAGAAAGTTACGGATAAATGCGGCAGTTACGGCGTGCCGTTGTTAGTCGGTTTTACGCGATTCGAACTGGGATCGGCAGTGGGCAAACCCGAACGCGTCTTGTTCGCGGTAACGGATCGGGGATTCGCCGACATGCTGTCGGCCGGTTGGAATCAGCACTCGGAGGTGGAGAATATTGAGTAAGCAAGATCAAACGGACAACAAAGATAAGCTCAGGGTTTACGAATATGCGAAACAGCTCAACATGAGCAGCAAGGAAGTCATTACGATTCTGAAAAGAATGAACATGCCCGTCAACAACCATATGAGCGTGATGGAGGACGGCATGACGAACGCGGTGGAGAAGTTCTTCCGCGATATTAAGGCGAACGCGGCCGCGAAAATGGCCCAAGCTTCCGCGAAGCCTGCGGCGGCTGCCGCAGCTCCGGAGCGCGATCGCCGTCCGCAATCGGGCGGTCAAGGCGCTCCTTCGGGCGGCCAGCAGCAGGCGCGTCAAGCGGCTCCTTCGCAAGCGCCGCAGCAAAGCCAAGCGCCGGCGGCTCCGGCTGCATCGGCCGCGGCACCGGCGGCAAGCGTAGCTTCCGCGCCGGCTCCGTCCGCGGGCGCTTCTTCGCCGCAGCCGCAAACGTCCTCGCGCCCGGAAGGGCAGCGGGAAGGGGACTATGGCAACCGCGACGGCAACCGTCCGCAAGGCGGAGGCCAGGGCGGTTACGGCAATCGCGACGGCAATCGTCCGCAAGGCGGAGGCCAGGGCGGCTACGGCAATCGTGACGGCAACCGTCCGCAAGGCCAGGGCCAAGGCGGATACAATCGCGACGGCAACCGTCCGCAAGGCCAAGGTCAAGGCGGGTACAACCGCGACGGCAACCGTCCGCAAGGCCAAGGTCAAGGCGGGTACAACCGCGATGGCAACCGTCCGCAAGGCCAAGGCGGCTACGGCAACCGTCCGCAAGGCGGCGGTCAGGGCGGCTATGGCAATCGTCCGCAAGGCGGAGGCCAGGGCGGCGGTCAAGGCGGCTATGGCAATCGTCCGCAAGGCGGGGGCCAGGGCGGCGGTCAAGGCGGCTACGGCAACCGTCCGCAAGGCGGAGGCCAGGGCGGCGGTCAAGGCGGTTACGGCAACCGTCCGCAAGGCGGCGGTCAGGGCGGCGGCCAAGGCGGCTACGGCAATCGTCCGCAAGGCGGCGGTCAGGGTGGCTATGGCAACCGTCCGCAAGGCGGAGGCCAGGGCGGCGGTCAAGGCGGCTACGGCAACCGTCCGCAGGGCGGCGGCCAAGGCGGCGGTGCGGCGGCAAGCCGTCCGGGTCAAGGCTTCGGAGCGGGGCGCAGCCCGGCGCCGGCAGCCGCGGGAGCAAGAGGCGGCCGTCCGGGAGACAGCGGTCGTCCGGCAGGACGCGACGGCAAAGGCCGTCCGGGCGAGAGTGATTTCAAACGCAAGGAAAACAGCCGGTTCGACGACGGCAGAACGAACTTCAGAGGCCCGAAAGGCAAGGGCGGCAAAAATGCTCGCAAGAACAATCAGCCGCCGCGCGAGAAGATCGACAATACGCCGAAGAAGGTTATCGTTCGCGGCAATATGACCGTTGGCGAGTTGGCTAAGCTGCTGCACAAGGACGCTTCCGAAGTCATCAAGAAGCTGCTGCTGATGGGCGTTATGGCGACGATCAACCAAGATCTGGACCTGGATACCGTCCTGCTCGTCGTTTCCGAATACGGCGTCGAAGCCGAAGTGAAAATCGTCGTCGAGGATACGCAGTTCGAGACGATCGAAGAGAACGACAATCCGGACGATCTCGTTAGCCGTCCTCCGGTCGTTACGATCATGGGTCACGTCGACCACGGTAAAACGACGCTGCTCGACGCGATTCGCGAGACGAAGGTTGCGAGCGGAGAAGCCGGCGGCATTACCCAGCATATCGGCGCTTACCAAGTCGAGATCAACGGGAAGAAAATTACGTTCCTGGATACCCCGGGTCACGAAGCGTTCACGACGATGCGCGCCCGCGGAGCCCAGGTTACCGATATTACGATTCTTGTCGTAGCTGCGGACGACGGCGTCATGCCGCAGACGGTCGAGGCGATCGCCCACGCGAAAGCGGCCAACGTGCCGATTATCGTCGCGGTCAACAAGATCGACAAGCCGGGCGCAAACCCGGATAAAGTGAAGCAAGAGCTGACCGAGTACGGCCTCGTGCAAGAGGAGTGGGGCGGAGATACGATCTTCGTCGAAGTGTCCGCGAAGCAGCGCCTGAACTTGGACGGCTTGCTGGAGATGATCCTGCTCGTCGCCGAGGTGAACGACTACAAGGCGAACCCGGACAAACGGGCGCGCGGTACGGTTATGGAAGCCGAGCTCGACAAAGGCAAAGGGCCGGTTGCCCGCATTCTCGTTCAGAACGGTACGCTGAAGGTCGGCGACGCGTTCGTCGCGGGCGACTGCTTCGGACGGATTCGCGCGATGACGAACGACCGCGGACGCCGGATCAAAGAAGCGGGTCCTTCGACGCCGGTGGAAATTACCGGTTTGACGGAGGTGCCGCAAGCGGGCGATCCGTTCATGGTGTTCGAGGACGAGCGCAAAGCGCGCGAAATTTCCGACAAGCGTTCGATCAAGACGCGCCAATCGCAGATGAAGGCGAACCAAGCGGTTACGCTGGAAGATCTGTTCAGCAAGATCAAGGAAGGCGACATCAAGGAGCTCAACGTCATCCTCAAGGCAGACGTACAAGGCTCCCTGGAAGCTCTCAAGGGCTCGCTGGAGAAAATCGAGATCGAAGGCGTTCGCGTTCGCACGATCTACAGCGGCGTAGGCGCGATTACGGAGTCCGATATTATTCTCGCATCGGCTTCCTCCGCGATCGTGATCGGCTTTAACGTACGTCCGGAGCCGCGCGCGCAAGGCATCGCCGAGCAGGAGAAAGTGGACGTTCGTCTCCACTCGATCATCTACAAAGTGATCGAAGAGATCGAATACGCGATGAAGGGGATGCTCGATCCGGTATTCAAGGAGAAGGTTATCGGTCACGCGGAAGTTCGCGAGACGTTCAAGGTGACGAAGGTCGGCACGATCGCCGGCTGTATGGTTACCGACGGCAAAATCTCCCGGAACGCGGAAGCTCGCCTGACGCGCGGCGGAATCGTCGTCTACACAGGCAAGATCGATTCCCTCAAGCGGTTCAAGGATGATGCGAAGGAAGTATCGGAAGGCTATGAATGCGGAATTACGCTCGATAAGTTCAACGACATTCAGCAGGGCGACGTCATCGAAGCGTTCGTCATGGAGAGCGTCGAGCGCTAATCCCAGCAGCACGCGAAGGTGGGATCTGAATGGCCAAATTTCGAGTCGGACGGGTCGGAGAGCAAATTAAAAAAGAAATCAGCAACGTCATTCAGACGGAGCTGAAAGACCCGCGCATCGGTTTTATCACGGTAACGGGAGTGGATCTGACGAACGATCTCTCCCTTGCCCGCGTATATCTAAGCATTCTCGGCAGCGAGGAGCAGAAGGAAGAGACGCTGAAGGCGCTCGGCCGCGCGAACGGTTTTCTCCGTTCGGAGCTGGGGCGGCGGGTGAAGCTCCGCCATACGCCGGCGATCGAATTCCGTTTCGACAGCTCCATCGCGTATGGCAGCCATATCGAAGATTTGCTGCAGCAAATCAATCAACAATCTTTGGAGTCTTAGAGCTCGCGAGGAGGGAACGGGCATGTGGACCGAACAATTAAAGGAAGCGGCCGCTTTTATCCGCGACAGGGACGACTTCCTGATCGTTTCTCACGTGCAGCCCGACGGCGATGCGATTAGTTCGACGGTGACCGTAGCCTGGGCGTTGGAAAAGCTGGGCAAGCGGTATACGATGCTGAACGAGGGCCCTGTGCCCTCGCGGTTGCGGTTTTTGTGGAAGAGTTCGGAAATCCATGCGATGGACGATGCGGATCAAGCGGAGAGCGCGGCGACGCCGAGACAGTACCGGAACGTCATCTGCGTCGATTGCGCCGATTACGGCCGGGTCGGCCGGTCGGAGCAATGGTTCGCTCCCGATGCGGAGCTGCTCAACATCGATCACCATCCGACGAATAACGGCTTCGGCCGCGTGAACTTGATGAAGTTCCATGCGGCCGCCACGGCCGAAATCTTGTTCGAGCTGCTCGACGAGCTGGGATTGGAGCCCGACGTGGACGCGGCGACTGCGATCTATACGGGGCTTCTGACGGATACGGGAGGTTTTCGGTATTCAAGCACGTCTCCGCTCGTCATGGCGATGGCTTCCCGGCTGCTGCAAGCCGGCGTGAACGGTCCGGAGCTGGCGGAGCATCTGCTTGAGCGGATGACCCCAGGACAGCTGCGGATTTTGCAACGCGGCCTGTCGAGGCTTGAGCTTAGCGAAGACCAGCGGATCGCCTGGCTCTGGGTCACTTCGGAGGATCTGGAGGAAACGGGAGCGACGAACGAGGATCTCGAAGGGCTCGTCAACTACCCGCGCAATATCGAAGGCGTCGAAGTCGGTCTGCTCTTCAAGCAAAACGGGCAGCAATCGGTGAAAGTCAGCATGCGATCCGCGGGCAAGGTGAACGTTGCGGAAGTGGCCCAGCGGTTCGGCGGAGGCGGGCATGTCCGCGCCGCGGGATGCAGGTTCACGGACCCGCTGCCGGAAGCGATCCGGCAGACGATCGAAGAGGTGCGGAAAGCGTTGGATGCATTATGACGGATAGCAAGGTGAGTTGGGAAGGCGTGCTGGCGATCTGGAAGCCGGCGGGCTGGACGTCGCACGACGTCGTGGCCAAGGCCAGGCGGCTGCTTCGCGAGCGGCGGATCGGGCACACGGGAACGCTGGACCCGGCCGTTACCGGCGTCCTGCCTCTGTGCGTCGGCCGCGCGACCCGACTGGTCGAGTATTTGCAGGAAGCGCCGAAAACGTATCGGGCCAAGCTCCGATTCGGAATCGCGACGGACAGCGAAGACCTTAGCGGAGAAGTGATCGAACGGAAGGACGCTTCGTTCCTGACCGAACCGATGATCCGGGAAGCCGCGATGTCCTTCGTCGGAGAAATCGATCAGATTCCTCCGATGGTGTCCGCCGTCAAGGTCGACGGCAAACGCCTGTACGAGCTGGCGAGGCAGGGAGTGACCGTCGAGCGCAAAGCTCGCCGCGTGACGATTCACCGCCTGGACGTTGAAGAGGTGACGGCCGGCTCGGACGAGCCTGAGCTGACGTTTACGGTAACCTGTTCCAAAGGGACTTATATCCGCACGTTATGCGTGGACATCGGACGGAAGCTGGGCGTGCCTGCCGTGATGGCGGAGCTCGTGCGTCTCGAGAGCGCGGGCATCCGCCGGGAGCAATGCGTGACGCTTGAAGAGATTCCGGAACTGCTCGAGAACGGCGTGTTAGAGGGGAAGCTGATTGCCGCAGACAAGCTGCTGACGCAGTTTCCTTCGGCGACCGCCGCCGAGCCGGAATGGCGGCATGCGCTTCAGGGCAAGGGAATTCGAGCCTCGCGGCTGCTGCCCGCTCCCGACCGGCAGGGGTTGTGGAAGCTCTATCGATCGGACGGCGTTTTTCTCGGTTTGTTCTCCGCGGACGAGACGGCGGAATGGATCCGCCCCGTCAAAGTGTTTCATCCGCCGGAAGACGAGCCGAACGACAGTCAGTCCGATTAAGCAGGAGGGCACATCAGGTGGAACGGATTCAATTATCAGTTGCGAATGTAACGGGCGGCTTGCCGCAAGGGGCGGCGAAGAGCGGACTTTCGCTTGCGATCGGCTTTTTCGACGGCGTTCATTTGGGCCATCAGGAAGTGATTCGCCGGGCCGTCGCTGCGGCGAGGGACAAAGGGCTGACTCCGGCCGTCATGACGTTCGATCCGCATCCGAGAGTCGTTCTCGGGCACGGCTCGCAATATGACGGGGTATTGACCCCGCTGGAGGACAAGCTGGCCCTGTTCGAGGAACTGGGGGTCGAAGCGGCGTATGTCATTCGCTTCGACCGCGAGTTCTCGGAAGTAACCGCAGAACGGTTCGTGAAGTCGATCATCGTTCCTCTCGGCGTCAAGGCGACGACCGTGGGCTTCGATTTCTCGTTCGGTCATCGCGGACAAGGCAACGCCGAGGCTCTGAAGGAGTTCGGAGGCGGAGAGCTGCAAGTACAAGTGGTTTCCCCGGTGTACCTGGACGACAGCAAGGTGAGCAGCACGCGCATTCGCGCGCAGCTCGCCGAGGGGGATTGCTCCGCCGTGCGCAGACTGACGGGCCGACCCTATCTATTGAAGGGGCTTGTCGTTCACGGAGATGCCAGAGGACGCCAACTTGGGTATCCGACGGCCAATCTGCAGCTCGACCAATCGTACGTGATTCCGCGTCCGGGCGTTTACGCCATCGAGATCGAGGTGCTGTCCGATGCGGGAACGGCGGAGAGCCGTCATAACGGAGTGCTGAACGTCGGCTATCGGCCTACGTTCGACGCGCCGGGAGGCGCGCTGAAGCTGGAGGCGCATCTGTTCGACTTCGAAGGAGACTTGTACGGGCGCCAATTGGCTTTGCGGTTTCATTCATTCCTGCGCGCAGAGAGGAAGTTCGAGTCGATCAATCAGCTGATCGAACAGATCGCCAGCGACTCGGCGAAGGCGCGCGAGATTTTCTCGGTGAAAGCCCGGGATTAATTCATTGTGCATGCACTCCAAGTTATGTTATACTATACAACGTTGTCGCCGAGAGGCAGCCGCCTATCGCAGCGACACGACGAACCTTAGCTTGGCGAAGCGTTCTCACCGGCGCGAGCTCGGCTAACGGCGATTAGAAGAAGGAGGTGAACAAGGATGGCATTGACGCAAGAACGCAAACAAGAGTTGATCGAAGAGCATAAGCTGCATGCAACGGACACCGGATCTCCGGAGGTTCAGATCGCTATCCTTACGCAGAACATCAACAATCTGACGGCACACTTCAGGGAGCACAAGAAAGATCACCACTCCCGTCGCGGTCTGCTTAAGATGGTTGGTCAACGCCGTAAGCTGCTGGCATACTTGAAAGACAAAGACGTTAGCCGCTACAGCGCCCTGATTGCCAAATTGGGCCTGCGCCGTTAATTCGCATTCGCATGAAAGCAACCTGGCCATGTCGTTCGGGGCTTATCGCCCTAACAGGCGCTCAGGTTGCTTTTTCCCTATATACGAGCGGAGAAACGACGAAAGATATGCCTAAGTTAGGTCTCGGCAGGAAATAATGGGAACAGTGTCGAAAGTACATAAGATTGCAAGGCGTGACGAGCGCAAGCTCGCACTTATGAGGAGGGAATTTGTTTGGAACAAAGCGTAGAAATGCAGCTTGGCGGCCGCCCGTTTTCCTTGGAGACGGGACGATTGGCGAAGCAGGCGAGCGGCGCGGTCGTCGTACGCTACGGCGAGACGGTAGTGCTGTCTACCGTTACGGCTTCCAGCGAGCCGAAAGATCTTGATTTTTTCCCGCTGACCGTTAACTATGAGGAACGGCTGTACGCGGTAGGCAAAATTCCCGGAGGCTTCATCAAACGGGAAGGACGCCCGAGCGAGAAGGCGATTCTGGCCAGCCGTCTGACGGACCGTCCGATTCGCCCGCTGTTCCCGGAAGGGTTCCGGAACGACGTTCAGATCGTTAATCTGGTGCTTAGCGTGGATCAGGACTGCTCTCCGGAAATCGCGGCGATGATCGGTACTTCCGCGGCTCTCTCGATCTCCAACGTTCCGTTCAGCGGACCGGTCGGAGGCGTCATCGTCGGAAGAATCGACGGCAAGTATATCGTGAACCCAACGCAGGAGCAGGAAGAGATCAGCGACATGTACGTCGTCGTGGCGGGTACGCGCGACGCGATCATGATGGTGGAAGCGGAAGCGAACGAAGTGTCCGAGACGGACATGCTGGAAGCGATCATGTTCGGCCACGACGAGATCAAGAAGATCGTCGATACGATCGATCGTCTGGTCGAAGCTGCCGGACAGCCGAAGATGGAAGTGAAGCTGCACAGCGTAGACGCGGCAGTCGAGACGGCAGTCAAATCGTACTCACAGGACCGCTTGGTCGAAGCTGTGCGCATCGCCGAGAAGCATGCGCGCCAAGAAGCGATCGACGCGATCAATACCGAGACGGTGGAGCATTTTACCGGCGTGTACGCCGATGCGCCAGAGAAGCTTGGCGACGTCAAAGAAGTGCTGTACGATATCGTCAAAAATGAAGTTCGTCGCCTGATCACGCACGACAAAGTGCGTCCGGACGGCCGCGGATTGTCGGAAATTCGTCCGATCTCGTCGGACATCGCGATTCTGCCTCGCACGCATGGGTCCGGCCTGTTTACGCGCGGCCAGACGCAAGCGCTCAGCGTATGTACGCTCGGGCCGCTGGGAGAGGTTCAAATTCTCGACGGCATCAGCCCGCAGGAATCGAAACGGTTCATGCATCACTACAACTTCCCGCCGTTCTCCGTCGGAGAAGCCCGTCCGCTCCGTCCGCCTGGACGCCGCGAGATCGGTCACGGCGCGCTGGGCGAACGCGCTCTGCTGAAGGTGCTGCCATCGGAAGTGGAATTCCCGTACACGATTCGTCTCGTATCCGAGGTGCTCGAGTCCAACGGCTCCACGTCTCAGGCGAGCATTTGCGCCAGCACACTGGCGATGATGGATGCAGGCGTTCCGATCAAGGCTCCGGTAGCCGGCGTCGCGATGGGACTGATCAAGGACGGCGAGCATACTTCGATCCTGACGGACATTCAAGGGATGGAAGACCATCTCGGAGACATGGACTTTAAGGTCGCGGGAACATCCGCGGGCATTACGGCCATTCAGATGGATATCAAAATCGACGGCATCGACCGCGGCATTTTGACCGAAGCGCTGGAGCAAGCCAGAGAAGGCCGCATGTTCATTCTGAGCAAAATGCTCGAGACGATCACCGAGCCGCGCAAAGAGCTGAGCAAATACGCTCCGAAAATTTTGTCGCTTAAGATCAATCCGGACAAAATCCGCGACGTTATCGGTTCCGGCGGCAAAATTATCAACAAAATCATCGAGGACACCGGCGTCAAAATCGATATCGAGCAGGACGGCACCGTGTACATCGCTTCGGCGGACGAAGCGGCGAACCAGCGGGCCCGCGCGATTATCGAGGGCATCGTCAGGGAAGTCGTCGTCGGCGAAGTGTATACCGGAACGGTCAAGCGCATCGAGAAGTTCGGCTGCTTCGTGGAGATTTTGCCGAACAAGGACGGTCTGATCCACATCAGCCAGCTCGCCAACGAGCGCGTAGCCAAAGTCGAGGACGTCGTCAACATCGGCGACCAGATCGAAGTCAAAGTGACCGAGATCGACAATATGGGCCGGATCAACCTGTCGCGCAAAGCTCTGCTGAATTCCGAGCAAGTATCGGTGTAGCGGAACGCCTTAACGTAATATGATGGACAAAAGAGACTCCTATGCGAAGGTCTCTTTTTGTTTGCATAAATCACCGGTTACTATGGGAAGCTCACTCATAAAGACCGTTTCCCGGGCATAGGATGAAGGCAGGGAATCGGACAAGACGGGGTGAGCGAACAATGGCGAGAAAGATCCCGGCAGGCCTGCTGGCTGCGATGGCGATATGCTTGGCCGCGGTATTGTTGGCCGGAACGTACGGACCGATTCGGCCGTTCGTTCAGACCGTCAAGCTGCAGACGGTTTCGATGGCGGCGTTGACGGACGATAAGCGGGAAGACAAGCTGCTGAGCTGGATTGAATCCGAAGCTCCCAAACGCAGCCAGCAGCCGATTAACGCGGTGATCGACCGGGTGTGGAAAGCGATCCCCGGTTATGACGGACGAATCGTAGACGTGCGGGCAACCTATTTGAAAGCGAAGCTGATTGGCTCCGCTCCGAACTCCGGCGACGGATTTCCTTGGGTGTATCGCACCGTTCGCCCGAAAGTATCGCTTCAGGATCTGCCGGTGAATCCGATCTACAGGGGCAATGCGGCCAAGCCGGCTGTCGGTCTTATGATCAACGTGGCTTGGGGAGACGAGTATTTGCCTGCGATTCTTCGTACTTTGAAGGAGGAAGGCGTTAAGGCGACCTTTTTCTTCGACGGCACCTGGCTGTCCAAAAACGCGGATACGGCCAAAACGATTATCGCGCAAGGGCACGAGGCGTCCAATCATGCGTACACCCACCCCGATATGAGCAAGCTGGGGGCCGAGCGGCAAAGGCAGGAAATCGGCAAAACGGAGCAACTGCTCAAACAGCTCGGCGTAAAAAACGTCTGGTTCGCTCCGCCCTCCGGCTATTACAACGAGCAGACGATACGCGTATCCGCGGAATACGGACTCAGAACCGTTCTGTGGACGCTGGATACGATCGACTGGCAGAAACCCGATCCGGCATCCGTCGTGGCCAAAGTGTCGCGGAAGGTCGGTCCCGGCAGCTTGATTTTGATGCATCCGACTTCGACGACAGCGGGAGCGCTTAAAGGGATGATTCGCACGATTAAAGCGAAAGGCTACGTTCCGGGCACCGTATCCCAGACGCTTTCGCCCGAACGGCTCGAGGATCGGTTGTGACGATTGTCGGAATTTGTTATAGTGGTATCACTGTTCATTTATCCATAGGCAAAGGGGGGAAGTCGGATGAACAAGTATACGCTGAAGAACGGCCTTCGCGTCATGATCGAAACGATTCCGACCTACCGTTCGGTTTCGTTCGGAATTTGGGTCAAGACCGGTTCCCGATACGAGAATACCGAAACTAACGGCATTTCCCATTTTATTGAACACATGCTGTTCAAAGGGACGAAGCGGCACAGCGCCAAAGATATCGCCGATCGCTTCGACGGAATCGGCGGCAACGTGAACGCCTTCACATCCAAAGAGTATACGTGCTACTACGCCAAAGTGCTCGACCAGCATCTGCCGATCGCGGTCGATATTTTATCGGATATGTTCTTCGAATCGCAGATGGCCGAGGAAGAGCTGGCCAAAGAAAAAAACGTGATCCTCGAAGAAATCTCCATGTACGAGGATACGCCGGACGACACGGTGCACGACTTGGCGTCGCGCGCCGCTTATCAGGATCATCCGCTTGCCTATTCCATACTGGGTACGGCGGAAAGCCTCAATCCGATGGGGCCGGATCATTTGCGCAAGTATATGAAAGAAAGATACCGCATCGACAATACGGTCATCAGCATCGCCGGCAACGTCGGGGAAGAAGTGCTTGAACTGCTGGAGCAGCATTTCGGACGGTTCGATGTTGTGGGCCAGGATTCGTCGCTGGAAGTTCCGGCCTTTCATTCCGGCGCGTTGTTTCATCGCAAGAAAACCGAGCAAAACCATCTTTGCTTGACGTTTCCCGGCTATTCGAGCAAAGCGCCGAACCTGTACGCGATGATTCTGCTCAACAATACGATCGGAGGCGGAATGAGCTCTCGCCTGTTCCAGGAAGTTCGCGAGAAGCGCGGCTTGGCCTATTCGGTCTATTCCTACCATACTTCCTATGCGGACAGCGGTCTGTTCACCGTGTATGCCGGAACCGCTCCCAAGCAGACGAAGGAAGTGTACGACATCACGATGGAGCTGCTCGGCGAGATCGCGGCCAACGGGCTAAGCGAGGCCGAGCTGCACAGAGGCAAGGAGCAGCTTAAGGGCAACCTGATCTTGAGCCTGGAGAGCACGAGCAGCCGCATGAACCGTTTGGGGAAAAACGAGCTGATGCTCGGGCGCCATTACACGCTGGACGAAATGCTGGCGCGCATCGATCAGGTCGAGATGTCCGATCTTCACGAAATTATGGTCTCCATGATGGCCCAGCCTTGCGCGGTCGCCTTGGTCGGAGCCGACAATAAAGTGTTGTCCGGAATCGGGAGGGAATTCATTGTATCCAATCCAGTTGAAGAGACTTCCGGGGAATGAGGATGTTTCATTGCCCCGTCAAATGTCCGAATGGGCTGCAGGTTTCGACTTGCATGCCGCCGTATCGGACCCCGTCGTTCTGGCGCCGGGTGAAAGGGCGTTGATTCCTACGGGATTCGCCATGGCGATGCCCAGAGAGCTGGAGGCGCAGATCCGCCCTCGCAGCGGTCTCGCCTACAAGCATGGAATCACCTGCTTGAACTCGCCGGGCACGATCGACGCCGATTATCGCGGCGAAGTGAAGGTTCTGCTCGTGAACCTCGGGCAGGAGCCGTTCACGATCGAGCGCGGAGAGCGCATCGCCCAGATGGTATTCCAGCGCGTTCCTCAAGTGATGCTGGAGGAAGTATCGGAGCTGTCCGACACCTCCCGCGGCGAAGGCGGCTTTGGCCACACGGGCAAGTAACAACAGCCCTAGCACACAGCAGAGCTGCAACTGAGCACCGCGATCGGTGCCTCTAAGAGCAGCTATACTGCAAAAGACAGCAAAGTTATCGCGCCGTTATGGCGCTTGACGGGCCAAACCGGGGCTCGCTCCTCCTTCGGGGGGCGGTCGCCCCTGAGTTTGGCTCTTTTCTTTGCCCGTACGGCCATTATCCCCGTCCCTCAGGCCCATGGGGCTCATTCTTCGTTGTTTCGCTTACCTTCATTCGTATCGCTATGACCACTATCCCCTTCACTCAGATGTCGGACCAGCCAAGCCGCTGTTCTCCGCGGACTTTGCTGCCCCATTTCTCCGTATAACCATTATCCCTTTTGTTCAGTTGCAGGTTAGCAGCGGCGATGTCGCAACGAGAGGAGAATTTGGTCGGCACCCCCCGGTGGGCGCATGCATACGATGTGCTATGCGAAGTATGCCGAGAGGAGGGGGCTGCGATACTTACGGGAGTTCAAGTCGTGCTTGCGGGTGGGGATGCCCGGCAGTTGGAAGTGATCCGTCAGTTAACGGAGAAGGACGCCTCGCTGACGATCGTCGGCTTCGACAGGCTGGATACCCCTTTTAGCGGAGCCGCCAAGGGGGATTGGTCCCCTGAGCTGTTGACGGAAGCGGATGCTCTCGTATTGCCGGCGGTAGGCACGGATGACGAGGGCGTCATCCCGACGTTGTTCACGGATCAGGAGCTGAAGCTGACGGACGCTCATGCGGCTGTGCTGCCGAAGGCAAGCAAGGTGATTACAGGGATGGCGAAGCCGTATCTCCGCAAGCTGTGCGAGAAACACAGAATCGAGCTTATCGAATTGTTCGAGAGGGACGACGTCGCCATCTACAACTCGATCCCGACGGCCGAAGGCGCGTTGATGATGGCCATTCAGAATACGGATATTACGATTCACGGCTCGAATTGCATCGTTCTCGGGCTGGGCAGAACGGGGTTTACGATGGCTCGGACGCTGCAGGCGTTAGGGGCGAAAGTGAAGGTCGGAGTGCGCCGGGATGAGATGTTCGCGCGCGCCTTCGAGATGGGTTTCGAGCCGTTCCACATGTCCGATTTGGCGCGTCAGGCGGGGAATATCGACTTGATTTTTAACACAATTCCGACTATGATAGTCACAGCGCAAGTGATCGCCCAACTCCCCCAGCGCGCATGTATTATCGACCTGGCTTCGAAGCCCGGAGGCACCGATTTTCGCTTCGCCGAGAAGCGCGGAATCAAGGCTCTTCTGGCACCCGGTCTGCCCGGAATCGTGGCACCGAAGACTGCCGGTCGAATCATCGCGAACAGTCTGACCCAGATTCTTCTGGGAGACAACCGACTACGGGGGAATCAACCATGAATTGGCAAGGAATCACGGTTGGGTACGCACTGTCCGGTTCTCATTGCACGCTCGAGGAGATCATGCCGCAGATCAAGCGCTTCGTGGATGCGGGCGCCAACGTTGTGCCGATCGTCTCGGCGACGATCATGACGACGGATACGAGATTCGGAACTTCGAGCCATTGGCAGCAATCTTTGCGTCAAATTACGGGCAACGAGATCATATCTTCTATAGTAGACGCCGAGCCGCTGGGGCCTTCCAAGCAGTTGGACGTTCTGACGATCGCGCCTTGCACGGGCAACACGACGAGCAAGCTGGCGAACGCGATGACGGACGGCCCGGTGCTGATGGCCGCGAAAGCGCAAATGCGCAATCAAAGACCGCTCGTGCTGGCGATTTCGACGAACGACGGGCTCGGGCTTAACGCCGCGAATATCGCCAAGCTGCTGATCATGAAGCATGTCTACTTCGTGCCGTTCGGACAGGACAATCCGATCGCCAAGCCGAACTCTCTCGTCGCGAGAATGGATCTCGTGATGGAGACTTGCGAGGCTGCGCTGCAAGGCAAGCAATTGCAACCTTTGCTCATAGAGCGTTTCACGCACGCTTGAGATAGAATTGCCGCATCGTCTGGTCTGTCTTTCTCTGATCTCCCACTGCAAAGATGAGCGGAGGAAACGGGATGGAACTGGTCGTGCAGAAATTCGGCGGGACGTCGCTGACCGACGAGCAAAGTCGGAGCCACGTCCTCCGTCATATTATCCGAGAGTACGAGGCCGGCGGCAATGTCGTCGTTGTCGTGTCGGCGATGGGGAGAAGCGGGGACGCGTACGCGACCGATTCTCTGCTTGAGCTGATTCGCCGCAACGGCGACTCGCTTCCCGAGCGGGAGAAGGATTTGCTGCTCTCCTGCGGCGAACTTATATCTGCAGCCGTGCTGTGCAGTCTGCTGCGGGCCGAAGGCATTCCTGCCGTCGCTCTGACGGGAGGACAGGCCGGCATTGTGACCGACGGCAACTTCGGCTCGGCCAGAATCGTCGAGATCGACTGTGATCGCATTCACAGGCATCTGTCCGCCAAGCAGGTCGTCATCGTCACCGGATTCCAAGGCATGACGAGGGACGGGGAGATGACGACGCTCGGAAGGGGCGGGAGCGATACGTCGGCGACGGCTCTGGGAGCGGCGCTGAAGGCGGATATCGTCGACATCTACACGGATGTGGACGGCATCTTGACCGCCGATCCGCGATGGGTGGCGAACGCAAGGCCTCTGGCGGCGGTCAGTTACGAGGAAATATGCAACATGGCCCAGAACGGAGCCAAAGTCATCCACCCCCGCGCCGTCGAACTCGCGATGAAAGCGGGCATTCCCGTTCGCGTCCGCTCGACGTTCTCGGACGGAGAGGGCACGCTGGTTACTTACGCGCAGGCTTTGCGAAGCAGAGGGATCTGGTACGATAAAACCGTAACCGGACTCGCTCACGTACGCGATGTCACGCAGCTGGCGGTGACCGATCTGGATGGGCCGGCGGATCTGCAACTGCGCGTCTTCCGCGCGATGGCTTCGCACGGAATCAGCGTAGACTTCATCAACGTGATGCCGACAGGCGTGCACTATACCGTCTCCGAGAAAGATACGCCGCTGGCGGTGAAGCTGCTGCGGGAGCTTGGTTTCGAGCCCCGCGTGCGCAGGGAATGCGCCAAAGTATCCGTCATCGGCGGCGGAATGAACGGCGAGCCGGGGGTAATGGCCGTTATCGTCGAAGCTTTGACCGACTCGGGCATCCCGATTCTGCAATCCGCCGATTCCAACACGACGATCTGGGTGCTGATCGCCCAGCAGGATTTGGCGGCAGCGCTGCAGGCTCTGCATACGGCATTCGGGCTTCATCTCTCTCCGGTCGGGGGAAATTAGAGGAGGAAATTGGGAATGGGTTTCGGTCGTTTGATTACTGCAATGGTCACTCCTTTTGACGAAAATTTGAACATCGATTGGGATACGACGGCGAAATTAATCGATTATTTGATCGACGAGCAAAAAACCGACAGTTTGGTCGTCTCCGGAACGACGGGAGAATCTCCGACGCTGACGGACGACGAGAAGGTGGCTCTGTTCCGCTTCGCGGTAAAACACGCGGCGGGCCGCTGCAAAATCATCGCCGGGGCGGGCAGCAACGAAACGGCTCACTCCGTCCATCTGACGAGAAAAGCCGAGGAAGCCGGCGTGGACGGCATTCTCCTCGTTGCTCCTTACTATAACAAGCCGAGCCAGGAAGGCATCTATCAGCATTTCCGCACGATCGCCGAAGCGACGACGCTGCCGATTATTTTGTACAATGTGCCGTCTCGCACCGTTGTCAGCGTCTCCGCGGAAACGACGCTTCGTTTGGCGCAAATTCCGAACATCGTCGCTACGAAGGAATGCGCTTCCCTGGAGCAGATGACGGAGATCGTCGCGAACGCTCCGGAAGGATTCGTGCTGTACAGCGGGGACGACGGAGTGACGCTGCCGACGCTGTCGGTGGGCGGTCACGGAATCATCAGCGTGGCCAGTCACGTTGTCGGCGCGCAGATGAAGGACCTGATCGCTGCGTATTTGGACGGCCGAGTGCAGGAAGCGCAGGCGATCAACGCCAAGCTGTTCCCGGTATTCAAAGGGCTGTTCAACTGTCCGCATCCGGTGCCGAACCCTGTGGCGGTCAAGTACGCGCTCTCCTTGCGCGGATTGCCGGTAGGCGGAGTGCGCTTGCCTCTCGTGTCGACGACCGAGGCGGAAGAGAAGTTTCTGCAAAACTTGCTGAACGGATAATCGAGGCTTTTCGGTTGCTTGGAATCTCTAGGGCGTGTATGCATACACGGCCTAGAGAACCGATGTCCTCCGGGCATCGGTTTTCGTGTTACATAACCTTCTTGTTTTTCCTGAATTGCTTCATGTATAATGATTGAGAGTGATTGGGTGCGGCAAATTTTTTAAGTGCGAGTTCAAAAAGTTCGGTTTTCAGCACCGAGGCTGGTCGTTCGCCTTACGGCGAACTGCTCGCCCATGCATCCTGGAAGGTTGGATGAAGACCGTTGATGAGGAACGCTAGTAAAGCGTAGTGGAAGCTACGTGAGCACCGAAGAGACGGCTGAATTCAAGATTCGATGTCGAGTCTGCTTCCCGAGAGGCTTCGTGATCAAAAACGGACTTTTTGAACTACCTCTTTAAGCAAATTGAAAACTTCATATCGATCGGGTGCGTCGAATGATCTAGGAGGTACTAGTAGTGTCAAAGAAAAACATCCAAGACAAATTACTGATTTTCGCGCTCGGCGGAGTCGGCGAAATCGGCAAAAACATGTATTGCATCCAGTATGGCAACGACATTGTCGTTGTTGACGCTGGATTAAAATTCCCGGAAGAGGAAATGCTCGGAATCGACGTCGTCATCCCGGATATCGCTTATCTGCTGGAAAATCGCGATAAGGTGAAGGCGATCCTGCTGACGCACGGTCACGAGGATCATATCGGCGGACTGCCTTACGTATTGAAGCAGTTAAACGTACCGATCTACGGAACGAAGCTGACGCTCGGCTTGGTCGAAAACAAGCTGAAGGAAGCCGGACTGCTCGGAGATACGAAGCGTCACTTGATCAACGAGGAGACGGAGCTGACGTTCGGAACGATCAAAGCGAGCTTCTTCCGCACGAACCACAGCATCCCCGATTCCGTGGGCGTATGCTTGGAAACGCCGGAAGGCAACGTCGTTCATACGGGCGACTTCAAATTCGACCACACGCCGGTGAACGACCAGTTCGCCGACTTGCAAAGAATGGCCGAGATCGGCAGCCGGGGCGTCCTGGCGCTTCTGTCCGACAGCACCAACGCGGAGCGCGCCGGATATACGCCGTCCGAAAGCAACATCGGCAAAGAGTTCGAATCGCTCTTCCGCAGCGCGAAGCAGCGCGTCGTCGTGGCGACGTTCGCTTCGAACGTGCACCGGATCCAGCAAGTCATTAATGCGGCTGCTGAGACGCGCCGCAAAATGACGGTCATCGGCCGCAGCATGGTGAACGTTGTCGGCATCGCTTCCGAGCTGGGCTACCTGAACATTCCGGAAGGCATGCTGATCGAGCCTGAGGAAGTGAACAAGCTGCCGGCGGACCGCGTCGTCATTCTGTCGACGGGAAGCCAAGGCGAGCCAATGTCTGCGCTTACGCGGATGGCGCGTTCCACGCACCGCAAGGTGGACATCCTTCCGGGCGATACGGTCATCATCGCGGCGACGCCGATTCCGGGCAACGAGAAATACGTCGGAAGAACGGTCGACGAGCTGATGAGACTCGGAGCGCACGTCATCTACGGACCTGGCTCGATCTCGGGCGTTCACGTATCCGGACACGGCAGCCAGGAAGAGCTGAAGCTGATGCTGAACCTGATGAAGCCGGAATACTTCATTCCGATTCACGGGGAATACAGAATGCTTCGCCATCACGGCTTGCTGGGCGAACAAGTCGGCGTTCCGAAGGAAAATATTTTCCTGCTGGACAACGGCGATACGGTCGAAATCCAGAACGGCGTCGCGCGCAAAGGCGGCAAAGTCCCTGCGGGCAACGTGCTGATCGACGGTCTCGGAGTCGGAGACGTCGGCAACATCGTGCTTCGCGACCGCAAGCTCCTGTCCCAGGACGGCATCCTTGTCGTCGTCGTGACGCTGAGCAAGCAGGACGGCACGATTCTGTCCGGTCCGGACATCATCTCGCGAGGCTTCGTCTACGTTCGCGAATCGGAAGGGTTGTTGGAAGAGGCGAACCGCATCGTGACGAGCACGCTGCACAAGCTGATGAACGACAACGTGAACGAATGGGCGTCGCTCAAGACGAACGTCAAGGACGCGCTCGGCCGTTTCCTGTACGAACAAACAAGAAGAAGACCGATGATCCTGCCGATCATCATGGAAGTATAGAAATACAAACCCACACTCGTCTAAAAACCGTTTTCCACCGCTTCGGCGGCCGGAAGGCGGTTTTTTTTATCCGAAAAGCCCATACTATGTCAAGCCGTTAACCTATCGGGAGTATCGGAGGCTTGATGAGATGAGCGATAAAGAAAAGCCCGACCAGACGTCGGAGCAGCCGGGGCCGCCGTCGGAGGAAGCCCGCAAGCCGTCGGCGACGGAAGCGGTCGTGCAACTCGGCCAGACGACGGTTCCTTCGGCCGAGAGCAATGTTTTCTGCTTGACGATTATCGGACAGATCGAGGGGCATCTGATTTTGCCTCCGCAGAACAAGACGACGAAGTATGAGCATGTCATTCCGCAGTTGATCGCGGCCGAACAAAATCCGAAAATCGAAGGGCTGCTTATCGTGCTTAATACGGTCGGAGGAGACGTGGAGGCGGGGCTTGCGATCGCGGAGATGATCTCGTCTCTGACGAAGCCTTCCGTAGCGCTCGTGTTGGGCGGGGGTCACTCGATCGGTGTGCCGATCGCCGTATCGGCCGACGCTTCTTACATCGCGGAGACGGCGACGATGACGATTCATCCGATTCGGATGAACGGGCTCGTCATCGGGGTGCCGCAGACGTTCGATTATTTGGAGAAAATGCAGGAGCGGGTCACTCGCTTCGTAATTGGTCATTCGAAAGTTTCGGAGCAGACGTTCAAGGAATTGATGTTCAAAACCGGGGAACTGACTCGGGATATCGGTACGACGGTGATCGGCCAGGATGCGGTGAAGCACGGCCTGATCGACGCGGTCGGAGGCGTCGGCGACGCGCTGCGCGAGCTGAACCGCCGCATTAATGAACGCAAGGTTAAGGCCGGAGCGAAGGAAGGGGCGATCGTGCAATGACGATCTATACGGCGATGCCTCTGGAGCTCGTGCTCGACGGCATGGGGAACGAGCCCGGCCCGTTCGTGGAAACGACGATTAAAGGCATGACGGTCCAACTCGTCCCGGTGGCCCCGGGAGTCGGGCGGATCGTCCGGCTGCTGTCGGCTCCGCTGGACTGTTATTTGAAGACGGAGTATGCGCCGGGACAATTGATCGGCTATATGCCGCAAGACGAGCCGATTCCCCCGGCTTCGAGCCTCTACGACGTTCCCCGCTTGGGCATGTAGGTCGGAGCGGTCATGCCAACCTCCCGTCAACTGTGATATAATGTTGAACCGGGAGGTGGCAAATTTGGCCAAGCGCAGGAAGAAGCGGGCCTCGTTCGCGGCAAGCTTGAAATACGAAATTTACGGCATTGTACTCATTACGTTATCCGTTATTGCCATCTCCGGCGAAGCCGCGGTAGGTCGATCTCTATCCAAGCTGTTCGGATTTTTGCTTGGCAAGCATTATTATTTGCTCGCTCTGGCCGGCATCTGGTTCGGCTTATATGTCATGGTCAAGCGGACGTGGCCGAGAGGATGGACGGCGAGACGTTCCGGCTTCGTGCTCGTTTCTCTGATTATGACGCTATGGAGCGCGATGGCTTCGATCGACAGCAGTCTCGGGGTATTGGAGGCCATTACGCCGTCAGGCATCGTCAACCAAACGATGAATCAATTAAAGGAGCTGCTCTGGCAGGCGCCCTCGGTGGACAACATCAAAGTATTTAACGTCGACGTCGGCGGAGGGATGCTGGGAGCGCTTCAATATTCCGTGCTGTACTGGCTGTTCGGCTATTACGGCGCGAAGTTCGTGCTGATCATCGAGATCGCGATTGCGTTCATGCTCGTGACGAACCGTTCGTACGTGGAAATCGGGCGTTCGGTGCGTCTGTTCCTCATGAGAGTGATGCCGCTCGTGGCGGCGCGATTCTCTTCGGGGCGCAAGCTGTTGTCGATCAAAGCGATTCCGGTTCAAGGAGCCGGCCGCAGAGGAAGGGGCGGGGCAGCGGCGAGAGCCGCAGCGGAACCTGCCGCTCAACAAGCGCCGATCGTGGCCGACGACGGTATGGAAGAACCTTCGCTTATTCCCGTTCCGCGGAAAACGCCGCTGTTTTTCCAACTGTTCCACGGAAAGTCCGACAAAGAGTACGACGCTTCCCAGGAGGAGTATTGGGCCGAGGAGGAGCCGCTTCCATTCGCGGCGAAAGATACTCAGCCGACGTTCCGGAATCCGATCAAAATCCGTACGGGCGTTCACCGCCGTACGGATATGCCCCCGGCGCAGGAAGCAGACGTTCCGGCTTCGGCCGCGGCGGTTGCGGGAATGGCTGGAGGAGCGGCTGGAGGAGCGGCAGCAGGAGCGGCCGGGGCAACGACCGCAATGGCCGGCTTCGCCGCGGCGGAGCCGGAGCGGGAAACGGAAGAGGCGTATATGCCTCGTTTCACCGATTTTACGGCGCAAACCTATGCGGACGAACCTCAAGATGAAGACCGGGAGACGCGCGCCGACGACGAGTCGCAGCCATGGTCCGGTTCTTACGATGAAGGAGAAGACGGGCCGTATGCGTTCCCGAGGCCGACGGATGAGGCCGGCGGGATACATAACGAAGCGGAGTCCGCCTGGCCTGTCGGAGAAGAAGGCGACCCGGACGAGGAGCCGAACGGAGCCGAAACGGGGCGAAGCGCCTCCGGCGGCTCGGGCGCCTCGGCGGGTTCGATCTCGGCCGCCGCGGCGGGAGACGGCGAGGCCGGGACAGCGGCGCCTAAGCCGGTCAAGAAGCTGCCGAAGCCGTACAAGCTGCCGACGGTCAGCCTGCTGGACAAGCCGAGCGGGGGCGGAAAATCCGGCAATCCGTCGGATTACATGAACACGGCGCGCAAGCTGGAAGCGACGCTGGAGAGCTTCGGCGTCCGGGCGAAGGTGCTGGACGTGGCCAGAGGCCCTGCCGTAACGCGGTATGAGCTGCAGCCGGATACGGGCGTTAAGGTGAGCCGGATCGTCAGTCTGACGGACGACATCGCGCTGGCGCTGGCTGCGAAGGATATTCGGATGGAAGCGCCGATCCCTGGCAAGTCGGCGATCGGCATCGAGGTGCCGAACAACGAGGTCAGCGTCGTGACGCTGCGCGAGGTGCTGGAGACGCAGCCGTTCCAGGAGTCGCAGGCGAAGCTGACGATCGCGTTCGGCCGCGACATCTCGGGTCAGCCGATCGTCGGCAACCTGGCGAGAATGCCGCACTTGCTCGTCGCCGGAGCGACCGGCTCGGGCAAATCGGTGTGCATCAACGGCATCATTACGAGCTTGCTGTACAAGGCGAAGCCGGAAGAGGTCAAGTTTCTGATGATCGACCCGAAGATGGTCGAGCTGAACGTCTACAACGGCATTCCGCATCTGCTCGCCCCGGTCGTGACGGACCCGCGGAGAGCGTCTCTCGCCTTGAAGAAAATCGTCGTGGAGATGGAGAAGCGCTACGAGAAGTTCTCCAAATCGGGAACGCGCAACATCGAGGGCTACAACGCGCTTATGCTGAGCGGCAACAATCCGGACGCGGTGCTGCCTTATATCGTCGTCATCGTGGACGAGCTTGCCGACTTGATGATGGTAGCGGCTGGAGACGTCGAGGACGCGATCTGCCGTCTGGCGCAGATGGCGCGGGCGTCGGGCATCCACTTGATCATCGCGACGCAGCGGCCGTCCGTAGACGTCATCACCGGCGTGATCAAGGCGAATATTCCGAGCCGGATCGCATTCGGGGTGTCGTCGCAGGTGGATTCGCGGACGATACTCGATATGGTTGGAGCGGAGAAGCTGCTCGGCCGCGGGGACATGCTGTTCCTGCCGATGGGCGCGTCCAAGCCGATCCGCGTGCAAGGCGCTTTCTTGTCGGATAACGAGGTGGAATCGGTCGTCGGATACTGCCGCGGGCAAGCGGAAGCGGAATACAACGAAGAGCTGGTGCCGGAGATCGACGACAGCGCGGCGGACGAACCGGACGAAATCATCGACGAACTGTTCGATCAGGCGGTGCAGATCGTGCTGGAAGCGAAGCAGGCTTCCGTATCGCTGCTGCAAAGGCGCATGCGCATCGGCTATACGCGCGCCGCGAGGCTGATCGATACGATGGAAGCCAAAGGCGTCGTCGGCCCGTACGAGGGCAGCAAGCCGCGCGAGGTGCTGATGACGATGGAGCAATACCAGCAGCGGATTCCTTCCTGATTCGAAGCAAAGCAGTAAAAATGGGTATAAGAGGCTAACGCCTTTCTCATACTAACGGTCGAAGACCTAACATGTATGCAGAAAGGCGTGACCTTAGGTGAGTTATCGTCTCGTGATCGTAACGGTATGCGTCGTATTCGGCTTGCTGGGATTATATACATTGCAGCACCATACCCAAACGAGGGAAACGTTCAGCAATGCGATCCTCAAGCAAGGCTCCTCGGGCAAGGACATTTACGAGCTGCAGGGGCGATTAAAGGCTCTGGGCTACTATAACGGCAAAGTGGACGGGGACTTCGGATCGAAAACGAAAAACGCCGTCACCTGGTTCCAATGGAAGTTCGGCATGAAGTCGGACGGCGTCGTCGGACCGAAGACGAAGCTGAAGCTGTGGCAGGCGACGAAGGACTGGAAGCCGACGGCGGAAGAAGTGCATCCTTCCGACAGGACGGGAGGCAGCGGCGGCGAGACCGCCAGAACGGACAGCGGCGGCGGAGGCGGAGGCAACAATCTGCCCGCCTCCAGCAATCTCGGCCTGTCCGAGAAAGATCTGAAAATTATGGCCAATGCGGTATACGGGGAAGCCCGGGGCGAACCGTACGAAGGGCAGGTCGCTGTAGCCGCGGTCATTCTTAACCGGATGAAGTCTTCGGAGTTTCCGAATACGGCTTCCGGCGTCATTTTCCAACCGGGGGCGTTCACGGCGGTAGCGGACGGACAAATTTACTTGACGCCCAACGAGAAAGCCTACAAAGCGGTGAAGGACGCGATCAGCGGCTGGGATCCGAGCGACGGCTGCCTCTATTACTTCAATCCCGTCACGGCGACTTCCAAGTGGATCTGGACGCGTCCGCAATACAAGACGATCGGCAAGCATATTTTCTGCAGATAATTCCGCCAGTCGGCCCATGCAAGTCAAGGCAACCAACCCGCGTTCGCAGCGACGCGGTTGGTTGTTGTTATTTTCGGAGGTTTCCGGTTCCGTACCGGGGTTTGGGCCAGGAATTTGCTTCCTGTTCGTCCAATCAGGTAGAATGGGGCTGAAATGCCGCGATCCGCGGCGGGCTGCGATTATGATTAAAGGAGCATGAGATCATGTCCGAACAGTTCCAAAGAGGCTTATTGGGGCGACTGCGGCTGCACGTGCTGCCCACGAAACGCTTCAAAACGTTCGCGCTGTCGTTGTTCGCGGGCGTCCCATTATCGGAAGAGCGCGTCACGTCTGTCGCGTTGACCCCGTTCGTGCTCAGGCGCGGAACGCAATCCTATCCGGAGACGATCTCCTTCAGGGAACGGTTGGACGATCTGTACGGAGCGGGCTTCGGCTTCGATCTGTACAAGAGAGGCGACCATCAGATCGTCCAGTTTCGGCTTGACATGATCAACGACCGTTTCGTGTCGTCTTCGCAGTCGCTGCTTGGGGAGGCGATGGCTTTCCTGGGCGAGGTGCTGACCGCTCCGGCGCTTGAGGACGGCCGGTTCAAGGCGAAATACGTGGAAGCGGAGAAGACGACGGTCTCCAAGCGGATCGACGCGATCATTAACGACAAGATCCGTTACGCGGCGGAGCGCTGCGTGGAGGAAATGTGCAAGGACGAACCGTTCCGGCTTCTGGCTCTGGGGAAAAAGGATCAACTGGCCGAGTACGATGCCGCCAAGCTGTACGAAGCGTATCGGAACTGGCTGCAGGAGGCTTCCTTCGATCTATATGTGTCTGGCGATACGACGCTGGAAGAGGTTCAGGCGTTGGCAGAGAAGGCGTTCCGGCTTCCCGCAGGGCAGCCTGCGGCCTATACGAAGCCCGAGCTCAGGACGGCGCGTCCGGAAGTTCAGACGATCGTCGAGCGGCTGGACGTCGGACAGGGCAAGCTGAATATGGGACTTCGCGTCGGGGCGACCTACGGCAGCGACCAATACGCTTCGCTCCTCGTCTACAACGGTCTTCTAGGCGGTTTTCCGCATTCGAAGCTGTTCGTGAACGTGCGCGAGAAGGCGAGTCTCGCCTACTACGCCTCGTCGCGGCTGGACGGCCACAAAGGCATTATGACGCTGCAATCGGGCATCGAGATCGCCAATTACGAGAAGGCGGTGCAGATCATCAAGGAGCAGCTCGAGGCGATGAAGAAAGGCGAGTTCGCGGAAGAAGATCTGCGGCGGACGCAGGCGATGATCGTCGGTCAGCTGCGGGAGCTGCAGGACTCGGCGTTCGAGAGAATCGCCTTCGACTTCAGCAACGTTATCTCCGGGGCTGAGCGGACGGGCGACAGCTTCATCGCCGAGATTATGGCGGTGACGCCGCAGATGGCGACGGAAGCGGCGCAAGGCGTCGCGCTGGATACGATCTACTTCCTGCGGGACCGGAAGGAGGAGGGGTGAGCATGGCGAAGCAAGCTTATCCGAAGCTGCAGGAGACGCTGTGGCACGAGAAGCTGGACAACGGCCTGGAAGTGTTCGTGCTGCCCAAGCCCGGCTTCACGAAGACGTACGCGACGTTCACGACGAAGTACGGTTCGGTGGACAATCACTTTACGCGCCCGGACGGCGAGACGATCAAGGTGCCGGACGGCATCGCCCATTTCCTCGAGCACAAAATGTTCGAAGAGCCGGACGGCGACATTTTCTCCAAGTTCGCTTCCCAGGGCGCTTCCGCGAACGCGTATACGAGCTTCGACCGAACCGTGTATTTGTTTACCGCGACCGGCGAGGTGGAGGCGAACCTGGATACGCTGCTGCACTTCGTGCAAAATCCTTATTTTACGGACGAGAACGTGGAAAAGGAAAAGGGCATTATCGTGCAGGAGATCGACATGTACAAGGACAACCCGGATTGGCGAGTCTATTTCGGGCTGATCGAGGCGTTATACGACAAGCATCCGGTGCATATCGATATCGCCGGCACGGCCGATTCGGTCCGCTCGATTACGAAGGAAATGCTGTACGACTGCTACAATACGTTCTATCACCCGTCGAACATGACTCTGTTCGTCGTCGGCGGAGTCGATCCGGAGGAGACGCTGGCCCGCGTCAGGAAGGATCAGGCGGGCAAGTCGTTCCCTCCCGGCGGGGAAATCAAGCGGCACTTCGAGCAGGAACCTCCGCAAGCGAAGCAGGATCGCAAGGAGCTGCAGCTTCCCGTATCGCTGCCGAAATGCTTGTTCGGATTTAAAGACGATCCGCACGGCGGAGACGATGCGGTGCGCCGCGAGCTGGCTTCCAAGCTCATGCTGGACGCGGTGCTCGGTTCCAGCACGGCGCTGTATCAGCAGCTGTACGACGAAAACCTGATCTCCGACGGCTTCGGCCATGAGTACAACACCGGGCCGGGCTACGCGTTCTCGATGATCGGCGGAGAAACCCGCGATCCCGACGAATTGGTGTCGCGGGTCAGCGAAGCGCTGTACGCGGCCGCTCGCGACGGCATCGCACCGGAAATATTCGAGCGAGCGCGGCGCAAGAAGATCGGGGCGTTCCTGCGGATGATGAACAGTCCGGAATCGATCGCCAGCGAGTTCACCCGATACCGCCATCGGGGCGGTGATCTGTTCGCCGTCGTCGAAATCTATGAGAGTCTGACGCTGGAGGAGATCAACGAGCGGGCCAAGGAGCATGCCCGTCCCGACCGCCGGGCGATCTCGATCGTGAGGAGCGGCACGGATTGAAGCGCGTCGCGCTGGTGACGGGCGCCTCCCGCGGCATCGGAGCCGCGGTCGCCCGTCAGCTCGCGGCGGACGGAGCGGACGTCGCCCTGCAGTATTATGCGGCCGCGGAAGCCGCGGAGGCGGTGGCGGCCGACTGCCGCAGCTGCGGCGCTGAAGCTGCGGCGCTGCAAGCCGACTTGCGGTCGCGGACGGCGGTCGCGGAGCTGAAGGAGCGGCTGGACCGGCTGGGCTGGACGCCGAACGTCGTCGTACACTGCGCCGGACTGGCTCACTACGGCTTGCTCGAAGATACGGAGGAGCGGATTTGGGACGATCTGATGAGCGTGAACCTGAAAGGCGCGTATGATCTCGCCCGACATTTCGGCCCTTCGATGCGATGGGGCAGATGGGGACGCTTTGTCCTGCTCTCGAGCATTTGGGGGGAGAGCGGGGCGGCGGGCGAAGCGATATACGCTGCGACCAAAGGCGGTCTGAACGCGTTCGCGAAATCGCTGGCCCGGGAGTGGGCTCCTGCCGGCGTCACCGTGAACGCGATCAGCCCCGGCGCGATCGAGACGGATATGCTGGGCGCGCTCGACTCCGAAGACAGGCGGACGCTGTGCGAGGAAATCCCGGCGGGCAGGTTGGGTCGGCCGGAGGAAGTGGCGCAGCTGGTGCGATATCTCGTGTCGGACGAAGCGGGTTACGTGACGGGGCAGACGCTCGGTCTGAACGGCGGCTGGCGGATGTAGCGGCGGCAGGAGACGCGGTCTGTACGACCGCGGCAGGAGCAAGATGCAGTCGAGCGGAGAAGGCGGACTGAACGCGAGGATGGGCAGACGATGAGAATAAAATCCCCCAGCGACGGGCATATTACCGTTGGGCGATTTTATTTCAACCCGCAAGGAGGCTGCTCAATGTCAACCGTACTCAGCAATTTCGACACTTGGAAGAAGTTTTTGGGCGATCGCGTGGAAGCGGCCAAACGGCTCGGGATCAGCGAAGACGCCATCTCTAAGCTGGCTTACGAAATCGGCGAGTTTCTGGATCAGAAGGTCGATCCGAAAAATGACGAGGAGCGGGTTCTGAAAGAGCTCTGGGACGTCGGCGACGACTCGGAGCGCAAAACGATGGCCCGGTTGATGGTGAAGTTGGCGGACAGCAGCACTTAAGCAGCATCATAGCTCGGGAAAGCCCCTGCACGGGGGCTTTTCTGTCCATATGGACGTTTGCCGAACTTTCGAATTTTATAGGACTTTCGGAGTAATAATCCGTTTTATTTTGCAGGATAATGAGGAGCGTTGTAGAATAAAGGAGAAGAGCAAACAAAACGGAATAATCGTCACCGACGTTATCCATATTGGCATTATTTTCCGTAATTTGAACGAGGTGCAGGATGGAACCCAAACAATGGTACATGGAATACAAAATTCATAAAAACCGTCCGGGCCTGCTCGGCGATATCGCTTCATTGCTTGGGATGCTGGAAGTGAACATTCTGACGATCAATGGCGTGGAAGACCGAACCCGGGGAATGCTCCTGCAAACCGACGACGAAGAGAAGATTGAACTGCTCGGCAAGATGCTTCGCAAAGTCGACAACATTACCGTCAACAAGCTGCGTCAACCTAAGCTGACCGATATTTTGGCCGTGCGCCACGGCCGCTACATCGAACGGGATTCGGACGACAAGAAGACGTTTCGGTTCACTCGGGACGAGCTGGGACTTCTGGTCGATTTTCTCGGAGAGCTGTTCAAGAGGGAAGGGAACCAGACGATCGGGCTCAGAGGGATGCCGCGCGTCGGCAAGACGGAATCGATCATCGCGGGCAGCGTATGCGCGAACAAGCGCTGGGCGTTCGTCTCTTCGACGTTGCTCAGGCAGACGGTCAGAAGCCAATTGTCCGAGGACGAGATGCATCCGAACAACGTCTTTATCATCGACGGCATCGTCAGCACGATCCGCTCGAACGAGAAGCATTACGCGCTGTTGCAGGAGATTATGGCCATGCCTTCGACGAAGGTCATCGAGCATCCGGACATTTTCGTAAGGGAGTCGCAATTCGATTACGACGTGTTCGATTGCATCGTGGAGCTCCGCAATACGCCGGACGAAGAAATTACATATGAGAAGTTTACGACAGCCGGGCTCGGCGACGACTTCTAAAAACAAGACAAGCGACATAATGAAACGTATCATGAAGCCGGGAGGTGAGAGGCATGTCCGATTTGGGCGCTTTGCTGCGTAAAGCGCGAGAGCAGCGCGGATATACGCTGGACGATATTCAAGAGTACACGAAAATTCGTAAAAGATATCTGGAAGCGATCGAAACGGGCGAATACAAAGTGCTCCCGGGGTCTTTTTATGTGCGTGCATTCGTGAAAACGTACGCAGAGACGGTCGGGCTGGATGCGGAAGAGGTGCTTCGCCTCTATCACCGGGAGCTGCCGCAGCCTCCTTCGTCGGAGACGGCTATTCCCGAGCCGATGATCAAGCCGAGGCGCAGAAGCGTGCAGCATAACGATCGGTGGGGCAAAGTCGCCGTATCGCTGCTGATGTGGGCATTTCCGATTTTGATCGTCGCCGTTATTTACGTATACTGGACCAATAATAAAGATCCGGATACGAGAGAGCTGAATCCGAACCCGCCGATTTCGACGGAAACGGCGTCTCCGAGCGTGCCGTCCGCGACGCCAAGCGTAACGCCTTCCGAGACCCTGTCTCCGACGCCGTCGATCGAGCCGGTTACGCTGACCTTCGTCAAGAAAGTCGGCAGCGTGAACTATTACGACGTTGCGCCGGGAACCGGACATCAGCTCAAATTGGAGGTTTCCGGCCGGGCGTGGATCGAGGTGCGCGAGAACAATCGGAACGGAACCGTGAAGTTCTCCAAAAACGTATCCGGGCCGGATACGCTGACTTTCGACTTGACGGTCCCGCTTTACGTGAACGTCGGCCGAACCGATCTCGTCGAATTTTTCGTGGATGATGCGACGTTCGACGACGGCAACGCTTCGGGCTCGACGAAATACATTTTTACCCCGGTTGCCGCAGGCGCGTCCGAAGGAACGGAATGACGCGTTCGACCCTGCCTGAGACAGACCGAGCCCTCTGCGGAGGGCTTTTTGTTTTAATCCGGGGGATTAGTCGTGATATAATAAAGCCATAAATGGGTAATAGATGAAAGGAAGAGGATCACATGGCATCGGAATACTCGTTCGACGTCGTATCGAAAGTGGACATGCAGGAAATGAACAATGCGGTTCAGCAAGCGCTGAAGGAAATCGAAACCCGATTCGATTTCAAAGGGAGCAAGAGCGACATCAAGCTGGAGGACGTTCAATTGACCGTGCTCTCGGACAGCGACTTCAAGCTGCAAAGCGTGGTCGACATTCTTCAGTCGAAAATGATCAAACGAGGCGTGCCGATTCTGAACCTCGACTACGGCAAGATCGAACCGGCTTCCGGAGGCACGGTGCGTCAGGTGATCAAGCTGAGGCAGGGGATCGACCAGGAGAACGCGAAGAAGATCAACGTGCTGATCCGCGATTCCAAGCTGAAGGTCAAGAGCCAGATCCAGGGCGATCAGCTTAGGGTTACCGGCAAAAGCAAGGACGACTTGCAATCGGTGATGTCGCTGCTTAAAGGCGCGGGATTGCCGCTGGAGCTGCAATTCACGAACTATCGTTAACCGTGCCTGCTTTTGACACCGTTCGGCGGGTTCGTTTATACTGTTGTGGATATCACAACGGACGTACGTTTGGGGGAAGTCATCGATGGTAGAGAAAGTCAGCGTCGTCACGCTGGGTTGCGAGAAGAACTTGGTCGACTCCGAGATTATGTCGGGACTCGTCCACCAGAGAGGCTTCAAGCTGGTAGAGAAGCCGGAGGACGCGACGGTCGTTATCGTAAATACGTGCGGGTTCATCGACGCCGCGAAGGAAGAGTCGGTGAACACGATTTTGAATCTGGCGGAGCTGAAAGAGACGTCCCGTCTTAAGGCGCTCATCGTGTCGGGCTGTCTGACGCAGCGCTACAAGAAGGAACTGATGGACGAGATGCCGGAGATCGACGGGATCGTCGGAACGGGCGATTTCCATCGTATCAACGACATCATCGACGAGGCGCTGCGCGGAACGAAACCGGTCTACGTCGGCAATCCCGTGTTCAACTACGAAGAAGCGATGCCGAGAATTCTGAGCACGGCGCGCCACACGGCGTTCGTCAAGATCGCCGAGGGCTGCGATAACGCGTGCACATTCTGCAGCATTCCGATCATGCGGGGCAAATTCCGCAGCCGCTCTATCGAATCGATTCTGGCGGAGGTAGAGAATCTCGCGAAGCAGGGCGTTAAGGAAGTCAGCCTGATCGCGCAGGATTCTACGAATTACGGCACCGACCTGTACGAAGGGTTCAGGCTGCCGGAACTGCTGAACCGGGTAAGCGAAGTGCCGGGCATCGAGTGGGTGCGCCTGCATTATGCCTATCCGGGCTTCTTCACGGACGAGCTGATCGAGACGATCGCGGCCAACCCGAAAGTATGCGACTATATCGATATGCCGCTGCAGCACAGCGAGGACGCGATTCTGAAGAGAATGCGCCGCCCGGGCCGGCAGCGCGACGTACGCGAGCTGATCGGCAAAATCCGCGCGCGTATTCCGGATGCGGCTCTGCGCACGTCGATGATCGTCGGCTTCCCGGGAGAGACGGACGAGGAGTTCGAGAGGCTGTGCGACTTTGTCCGCGAGATGAAGTTCGACCGGCTTGGCGTGTTTACGTATTCCCAAGAGGAAGATACGCCGGCGAATCGGCTGCCGAACCAGGTGCCGGACGAAGTGAAGCAGTTCCGCGCCAATACGCTGATGGAGATTCAGCGCGAGGTTGCCAACGAGAACGCGGCCAAATATGTCGGACGCACGATCGACGTGCTGGTGGAGCGCTATGACGGCCGCAGCGACGTCTATATCGGCCGCAGCCAATACGATGCGCCTGAAGTTGACGGGGAAGTGTTCATTACGAACTGTCCCGTGGAGATCGGTCAGATGAGCAAGGTTCGGATTACCCATGCGTACGAGTACGATTTGTCAGGGGAGGGAATCGCGTGAACCTCGCAAACCGGATCACGCTTGCCAGAATCTTTCTCGTGCCGATCGTCACGATCTTCCTGTTGGTCAAGTTGAACTTGGGATCGCTCACGATCGGCGAGTATTCGATTTCCTACAACCAAGTGTGCGCGCTTCTGCTGTTTATCATCGCGGCGAGCACGGACGGATTGGACGGCTATATCGCGCGCAAGCGCAAAATCGTGACGAATCTCGGCAAGCTGCTCGATCCGCTCGCGGACAAGCTGCTGATGGCCGCCGTCCTGATCGCTTTAGTCGAGATGGAGAAGCTGGGCGCTTGGGTGGCGATTATCATCATCAGCCGCGAATGGGCGGTAACGGGGCTTCGGCAGGTCGCGCTGCTGGAAGGGGCGGTGCTCGCCGCCAGCAAATGGGGCAAATGGAAAACGGCGATTCAGATCACGATGATTATCGTGCTGCTGTTGAACAATTTTCCGTTTAACTTCATCGATCTGCGCATCGACCTCGTCGTCGTGTGGGCGGCCGTGCTGATCACCGTCTATTCGGGCGTCGACTACTTCCTGAAAAACAAAAATCTGATTCCGGTCTCGGACTGAGCGGGGCGGCCTTCGGGCTCGTCCGCGGCTTCGTCCGGACCTCATGGGGTGGGGTTTCATGAGAGCAGAGATTATTGCCGTCGGTACGGAGCTGCTCCTCGGTCAAATCGTAAACACGAACGCCCAGTATCTGTCGCGCGGTTTGGCAGAGCTGGGCATTGATGTTTATTACCAGACCGTGGTGGGCGACAACAAGCAGCGATTGATGGAAGCGATCGGCATCGCGCGGAGCAGGGCGGACCTGCTCGTATTCACGGGCGGGCTCGGACCGACGCAGGACGACCTGACGCGGGACGCGCTTGCCGAATACTTGGGCAAGGGGATAGAGCTGCACGAGCCGACGATGGATAAGATCTTGAAGATGTTCGCCGGCCGCGGGGGCGCGTTCGTCGAGAGCAACAGGCGGCAGGCGCTGCTCATCGAGGGGGCGACGCCGCTGCGCAACGATACGGGTTTGGCCGTCGGCAACGCGCTGAGCGCGGACGGAACGTTGTATGTGCTGTTGCCGGGGCCGCCGCGCGAGATGAAGCCGATGTTCGACAATGACGGCTCTGCCTGGCTGAAGGAGCAGTTGGGGCCGGCTCATTCGCTCCATTCCGTCATGCTGAAGTTCGCCGGCATCGGGGAATCGATGCTGGAAGATCTGCTGCTCGATCTCATCGAGGCTCAGCAGGACCCTACGATCGCCCCTTACGCCAAGGAAGGCGAAGTAGCGGTCCGCGTGTCGACGAAGGCTGTGGACGCTGAGGAGGCCTCGCGTAAGCTGGAAGCGACGCTTGTGGAGATTCGCGGGCGCACGGAGGCCTACTTGTTCGCCGAGGAGGACGTGCCGATCGAAGCTTCGGTTGTAAGGATGCTGACGGGGCAGCAGCGCACTCTGGCGCTGGCGGAGAGCTGCACCGGCGGCATGGTTTCGGAGCTGATCACGACGATTCCGGGCAGCGCGGTCGTGTACCGGGGCGGCATCGTCTCGTATAGCAACGAAGCGAAAATGCGGCAGCTCGGCGTGTCGCGGGAGCTGCTGGAGGGGGATGGCGCTCCGGGAGCGATCAGCGCCGAGACGGCTCTCGCGATGGCGGAGGGCGCGCGAGCAGCTATGGACGCTGACTTCGCGTTGTCCGTGACCGGTAACGCGGGGCCGGCAGCGGCGGAGGACAAACCCGTCGGCCTCGTCTATGTCGGCTTGGCCGAGCGGGAGCGCGAGACGAGGGTGGAGAAGCTTCAACTGTCGGGCGATCGGGAGGGCATCAGGCTTCGGGCGACGAAGCGCGCTCTCTATATGCTCTGGCAGTCTTTGTCCGGTCAGCGGAGGGATTAGTCGGTCTCTCTGTCGCTTAAGTGCGCCGATTGTCTCGTTTTGAGCCTCGTATGGCCATTATCCCGTCCGTTCAGGATGAGCGTGGAAGTGGGCGTGATGTGTTTAGAGGCGCATAAGGCAATTAGCATGGAGGTCTTCGGTCTATACGGCTACCTTGGGGGCATGTCCTGATCGACGGGGATAATGGCCGCAGGTTGTTGTCGGAGGAGCTTTGCGGCAAGTTCAAAGGAGGGCCTCTGAGCGGCGGGGATAATGGCCGGACTGCGGCGGCGAAGATCTCGGTTAGTCAGAGTTGCTGAGCGAACGGGATAATTGTGACAGAAATTTGTCGAGGCTTGCCAACCTTCGGAGCAATGTGTTAAAGTTTACTAGAAAGTTGCGGAAGAACCGTAGCGAAGAATACTTTGCTGCGGTTCTTTTTTGCAAGAAAATCGAACAAATGTTCTTAAAAAGCTTGGCAAACGCATGGAAACGCGGTATGATAAAACTATCAAAAAGAGATAAAGGATGTGGGTGTGTTGTCGGATCGTCGCGCCGCATTAGACATGGCCTTGCGCCAGATCGAGAAGCAATTCGGTAAAGGTTCCGTTATGAAGTTGGGAGAGAGCGCCCAGCGTACGGTAGAGACGGTGTCCAGCGGCGTGCTGGCGCTTGATATCGCGCTCGGCATCGGCGGCTACCCGCGCGGGCGGATTATAGAAGTGTACGGACCGGAATCGTCCGGTAAAACGACGGTATCCCTGCACGCAATCGCGGAAGTTCAGCGTTCGGGCGGCACGGCGGCGTTCATTGACGCGGAGCATGCGCTCGACCCGACTTACGCGAGAAACTTGGGCGTCAACATCGACGAGCTGCTGCTTTCCCAGCCGGATACGGGAGAGCAGGCGCTGGAGATCGCCGAAGCGCTCGTACGCAGCGGAGCGGTCGACATCATCGTTGTCGACTCGGTAGCCGCGCTCGTTCCGAAAGCGGAAATCGAAGGAGACATGGGAGATTCGTTCGTCGGGCTTCAGGCGCGTCTGATGTCCCAGGCGATGCGTAAGCTGTCCGGCGCGATCAGCAAGTCGAAGTGTCTGGCCATCTTCATCAACCAACTGCGCGAGAAGGTCGGCGTCATGTTCGGCAATCCGGAGGTTACTCCGGGCGGACGAGCGCTGAAGTTCTATGCGAGCGTGCGTCTTGACGTGCGCCGCGTTGAGGCCATCAAGCAAGGCAACGACGTAGTGGGCAACCGCACGAAGATCAAGGTCGTGAAGAACAAGGTGGCGCCTCCGTTTAAGCAAGCGGAAGTGGACATCATGTACGGCGAGGGGATCTCCAAGGTCGGCAGCATCGTGGACATCGGCACCGAGCAGGATATTATCCAGAAGAGCGGTGCGTGGTTCTCTTATAATAGCGAACGGCTGGGCCAAGGACGGGAGAATGCCAAGCAATATTTGAAGGACAATACGGAGATCTCGGACAAGATCGAGAAGCAAATCCGCGAACTGTTGCTTAATGCTTCCGTAGTAGCCAATCAGACAGCCTCTTTCTCCGCCGAAGAGGATGAGGATGACGCCGAGTTCGCCGAAGAGCTGTAACTTGATAGAAGACTCGGAAGACTGATCAATCCAATATAAGCGAGGGGCGGCATACTCAATGCCGCCCTTTGCGTCTGGAGAGAGGGGTGTAAGCGATGGATAAGGAGAAGCAGCCGCGGTTGCCTATTGAAGGAGCCGTAGTTATGGGGATCGAGTCTCATCCGAAGAAACCCCACATGTACCGGGTGGCGCTGAAGCTGAATATAACTCCGGAATTAGAGGACGAGCCCGGAGGTAAAGATGAAGCTCAGAAGGACTGGAACTCGGAAGTAGATGAATTGATCGCCGGAGCAAGAGGTGAGGGGTTAGAGGAAGGCGAAAGGGATGCCGGACCGAAGAATTGGAACTCCGAAGTGGACGAGCTGATTGCCGGAGCGAAGACGGTGAAGCGTTCGGAGGAGACGGTGCTTACGGTGCACGAGGATACGCTGGTGAGTTGGCGGTTGCTGAGCGGGCGCAGGCTGACGGCGGAGGAGGTAGAGACGCTTAGGCAGGATGAACAGAAGGAGGAAGCGTACCGGTCGGCGCTGCTAATGCTGGAGAGGAAACCGCGGACGACGGCGGAGTTGTCTCTGGCACTGAAGCGCAAAGGGTATGGCGTGGACATCGTCGAGGCGTGCGTAGAGCGGCTACGGGCGAGGAAGATGCTGGACGACTCGGCCTATGCCAAGAGGTTTACGGAGCAGCGGGCGGCCGGACAGCGCAAGGGGAGGATGTTGATTCGGCAGGAGCTGCTGCAGCGGGGCGTCGACAGGCAAGATGTGGAGCGGGCGATCGGCGAATTGGACAGCGACGTCGAGCAGGAATCCGCGCTTGCATTGGCTCGCAAACGGTGGCCTTCAACGAAAGGGAACGACAGGGAACGCAAAATGAAGCTGATGGGAATGCTGCTGCGAAGAGGCTTTCCAAGCGGCATCGCGAGGACGGCGGTACAGCAAGCAGCGGCCGAGTCGGCCGAGCCGGAGTGGGAGGAAGCCGAGGAAGAAGGTTTCCACGAGGATTACGATATGGATAATTAAGGGGCGGGTTCGCAACAATCGCGAATCCGCTTTCGGACGTTGCTTGACAATCCAATTTCGCAAAAGATAAAATGATTTTGTATTCCATTTTCCCACTCCGGCCGTTTTTTCCTTCCAAGAAGCGATTCGGAGCGCGTTTTTACGACACTTTTTGCTTTGTTCACACGTAATCAAACGGTTTGGAAACCGGAAGATCAATTGAATAAGTATCCCCAAGCGGTTGCCTTGGTGATGCAACGAGGAGGTGAGAGACCATGATGGAGCCATGGATCTGGATCTTGATCGTTCTCGTTGTTGGCGTCCTTTGCTTTGGGATCGGTTATGTCGTACGCAAATCCATTGCGGAAGCCAAAATCTCCAGCGCCGAAGCGGCTGCGGTACAGATCGTGGAAGCGGCTAAAAAAGAAGCTGAAGCGGTACGCAAGGAAACGGTGCTGGAAGCCAAAGACGAGGTGCACAAACTCCGTAACGAAGCGGAACGCGATATTCGCGAGCGCCGCAACGAAATTCAACGCCTGGAAAGGCGGCTGTTGCAGAAGGAAGAGTCGCTGGATCGCAAGCTCGAAGCGTTGGAGCGCAAAGAGGAGCAAGTCGCCAACAAAGAGAAGCGAGTCGAAGAGATTCAAGACCAGATCGAAGTGCTGCATAAGCAGCAAATTGCCGAGTTGGAGCGGATTTCCAATCTGACGACGGAAGACGCCAAGCAGCTCATCTTGTCGAGCGTGGAGCAGGAAGTGCGCCACGAGACGGCACAGATGATCAAGGAAATCGAGCAGCAGGCGAAGGAAGAAGGCGACAAGAAGGCGCGCGACGTCATCTCGCTCGCGATTCAGCGTTGTGCCGCGGATCACGTGGCGGAGACGACGGTATCCGTCGTTGCGCTGCCTAACGAGGAGATGAAGGGACGGATTATCGGTCGCGAAGGCCGCAACATTCGTGCCCTGGAGACGTTGACGGGTATCGATCTCATTATCGACGATACGCCGGAAGCGGTAATCCTGTCGGGCTTCGATCCGATTCGCCGGGAGATCGCCAGAACCGCTCTCGAGAAGCTGGTGGCGGACGGACGGATTCATCCGGCCCGGATCGAGGAAATGGTCGAGAAGTCCCGCAAGGAAGTGGACGAACGGATTCGGGAGTACGGCGAGCAAGCGACGTTCGAAGTGGGCGTACACGGCCTGCATCCGGATTTGATCAAAATTCTCGGCCGTCTGAAGTTCCGGACGAGCTACGGACAGAACGTGCTGAAGCATTCGATGGAAGTCGCCTATTTGACCGGTCTGATGGCCGGAGAGCTGGGAGAAGACATCACGCTTGCCAAGCGCGCGGGTTTGCTTCATGATATCGGCAAAGCGCTCGACCACGAAGTGGAAGGCTCGCATGTCGAGATCGGCGTGGAATTGGGCAAGAAATACAAGGAACATCCCGTTGTCATTAACAGTATCGCATCTCACCACGGGGACGAGGAAGCGACTTCGGTTATCGCGATGCTCGTAGGGGCCGCGGATGCGCTCAGCGCAGCCCGCCCAGGCGCTCGCCGCGAAACGCTGGAGACGTACATCCGCCGGCTCGAGAAGCTGGAGGCGATCTCGGAGTCGTTCGAAGGCGTCGAGAAGTCCTACGCGATCCAAGCCGGACGCGAGGTGCGCGTCATGGTTCAACCGGAGAAGATCGACGATACGGAGGCGTTCCGTCTCGCTCGGGATATTACGAAGAAGATCGAGGGTGAACTGGATTATCCGGGGCACATTAAAGTTACGGTCATTCGCGAAACCCGTGCGGTCGAATACGCCAAATAAGGCGCGGAATGCAGGGAAGGCTGAGAAGTGGCTGCGGCAACACGCAGCCGCTTTTTCCCTTTTATACGGGGCTATGGAAAGAGAGCGTGAAACAGATGAAGGTCGTTTTTATCGGCGATATCGTCGGCAATGTAGGGAGAGATACGGTCAAGCGGCTGCTGCCGTGGATCAAGGACAAATATCAGCCGCATATCGTGATCGCCAACGGGGAAAACGCGGCGGGAGGACGCGGCATCAACGCGTCGATCGCCCGCGAGCTGTTCGAATGGGGCGTGCACGGCATTACGATGGGCAACCATACGTGGGATAATCGCGACATCTTCGAGTTTATCGACGACGAACCGCGCATGGTCCGTCCGTCCAATCTGCCGCCCGGAACGCCGGGCCGCGGCAGCATGATCGTCAAAGTCGGAAACAAGGAGCTCGGCGTCGTCAATTTGATCGGGCGCACGTTCCTGCCGCCGGCGGAATGCCCGTTCCGAACGGCGGACGAAGAGATCGAGGCGCTTCGCCGTCAGACGAAGTGTGTGCTGGTCGATTTCCATGCGGAGGCGACGAGCGAGAAGATCGCGATGGGCTGGCATCTGGACGGCTATGCGTCGCTGGTCGTGGGGACGCATACGCACGTGCAGACGAACGATGCGCGCATCCTGCCGGAAGGGACCGCTTACTTGACGGATGCGGGCATGACGGGACCGCGCGACGGCGTGCTCGGCATGGAGAAGGAGACGGTGCTTCGCCGTTTCATTACCGGTATGCCGGCGCGGTTTACGGTAGCCGAGGGCAAATGGACGCTGAACGGCGTATTCGTGGACATCGACGAAGCGACGGGCAAGGCGGTTAAAGTACAAAATATTAGCGTCGACGAGGACTCCTGGATCGCCGTGTGAGCGTTGTCTGAATTGTCGGACAATTTCATGACCGTACCTCTCGGGAAAAGAAGGAATTATCGGGCGAGTTACCGAATAAGTATGCCTTAGTGGGCCCATCCTTCGATTTCCGATGAATTCCCGATGCAACCGATGAGCCGGATAGGCGGGTTGTCATAAGAGGAGGTACTGGTCATGGAAGTATTAAAGGTTTCCGCAAAGTCCAATCCAAATTCCGTAGCAGGCGCACTGGCAGGCGTGCTTCGCGAGCGGGGCGCCGCCGAATTGCAAGCGATCGGGGCCGGGGCGTTGAACCAAGCCGTCAAAGCGGTGGCGATCGCCCGTGGATTCGTGGCGCCGAGCGGCGTGGACTTGATCTGCATCCCGGCATTCACGGATATTGTGATCGACGGAGAAGACCGGACGGCGATTAAGCTGATCGTAGAGCCGAGATAATCCGCCGGAGAGAAGCTGTTGACCTGTTGTTTGATGATGCGAGCGGTTCGGCGCGAAGCGCCGGAGACGGCGCATGATCGATGCGACAGGTTTTTTTGTGCCTGCATGAGCCAAGGGGATAGGAAAAAGGAATCATTCGGGAGGGAAAACGAATGAAAATCGTCGATTTGCACGCCGACGTGCTGTGCAAGCTGCTTGAGAACCCGGGCGTACGCTGGAGGGAGCCGAAGGCCGGAGAAGCCGCACCGTTCGACGCGACGCCGGGAAGGCTGCGGGAAGCGGGAGTCGCGCTTCAAGTCTTTCCTCTGTTCTTGCCGGAGGAGCTGCCGCAAAATCCGGAGACGTTGTTCCGAGGGGCTGAGCTGTTCTGGAGCGAAGTGTTGACGGCGCCTGGATTTAAGCTGATTCGCACCTCCGCCGATCTCGAGACGGCCCGGAAGGAAGGGCGGATCGGCGCTCTGTTTTCCCTCGAAGGCGCGGGCGCTCTGGACGGAGAACTGTGGGGGCTCCGCTTGCTTCATCGGTTGGGGCTGCGTCTGCTCGGGCCGACCTGGAACCATGCGAACTGGGCTTGCGACGGAGCGACGGAGCCGAGAGGCGGCGGGTTTACGAAAGCCGGGAGGCAGCTGGTTACGGAATGTGAAAAACTGGGTATCCTATTAGATGTGTCCCATCTGTCCGATCGGGGGTTCTGGGAGCTGTCCGAGCGGGCGACTCGCCCGTTCATCGCTTCGCACTCCAACGCGCGTTCGATCGTCGATCATCCGCGGAATTTGACGGACGAGCAGATTCGGGCCGTGATCGCGTCGGACGGGCTCGTCGGCATCACGTTCGTCCCTTGGTTCGCGTCGGTTGCGGAACCGGCCCGGATCGAGGACGTTCTTCGGCATGTCGATCACGTGTGCGCGCTTGGCGGGGAGAAACATCTCGCGCTGGGCTCCGATTTCGACGGCATCTCCAGGCATGTCCAAGGGCTTGAGCATCCGGGACGTTATCCGGATCTAATAGAAGAGATGCTGAAACGTTATCCGGAAACTTTCGTACACGATATTATGGGGGACAACGCCTTCCGCTTTTTGAAGACAAATCTACCTAATTGAACTGTTCGAGGAAAATCGTTCTCAATTTGGGAACGTTTTCATCGCAAACTGTTATGCGTTCGTTAAGCGAATATGTCTTGCATTTTACGTTCGTTAAACATAAGATTTATACGGGTAATAAAATATCATTGGGTAAATCTGTCGAAATTGGACGAACCAGAGATTAAGAGGAGATGGGCACTGTGATCAGTCAACTGTCATGGAAAATTGGCGGCCAGCAAGGGGAAGGCGTGGAAAGCACGGACCGAATCTTCTCTACTGCCCTCAACCGTCTGGGTTATTACCTGTATGGGTACCGGCACTTTTCCTCGCGGATCAAGGGCGGACACACGAACAACAAAATCCGTATCAGCACGAAGCCGATTCGGGCGATATCCGACGATCTGGACATTCTGGTCGCTTTCGACCAGGAGACCATCGATCTGAACGCGGGCGAGCTTCGGCCCGGCGGCGTCGTTGTCGCGGATGCGAAGTTCTCGCCGACGATTCCGGAAGGCGTGCAGGCGCGCCTGTTCGCAGTACCGATTACGGCCATCGCAGAAGAACTTGGCACTTCCCTCATGAAAAACATGGTCGCTTCCGGGGCATCTTGGGGGCTGCTTGGTCTGCCCATGGAAGTATTCAATAAAGCGGTTGAAGAAGAATTCGGACGTAAAGGCCCGGCCATCGTGGAAAAGAACGTGGAAGCGGTGCGGCGCGGTGCTGAGTTTATTCTGGAGCAGGCGGGCGGTCCGCTTGACGAGTTCAAGCTGGAGGACGCGGACGGCAAGATGAAGCTGTTCATGATCGGGAACGAAGCGCTGGCGCTCGGTTCGATTGCGGGCGGCTGCCGTCTCATGTCGGCGTATCCGATTACTCCGGCGTCCGAAATTATGGAATATTTGATCAAGAAGCTGCCGAAGTTCGGCGGCACGGTCGTGCAGACGGAGGACGAGATTGCTGCGGTGACGATGGCGATCGGCGCCAACTACGCGGGCGTCCGCACGATGACGGCTTCCGCGGGACCGGGATTGTCGCTGATGATGGAAGCGATCGGCCTGGCCGGCATGACGGAGACGCCTCTGGTCATCGTCGATACGCAGCGCGGCGGTCCTTCCACGGGCTTGCCGACGAAGCAGGAGCAATCCGACATCAACGCGCTGATCAACGGCACGCACGGCGAAATTCCGAAGCTGGTCGTCGCCCCGAGCACGATCGAGGAATGCTTCTACGATATGATCGAAGCTTTTAACCTGTCGGAAGAGTACCAAATTCCCGTCATCGTCGCGACGGATCTGCAGCTGTCGCTCGGCAAGCAGACGTCGGAGCCGCTCGATTACGACAAAATCGTGATCAAGCGCGGCAAGCTGGTCACCGAAGAGCTGCCTCCGAACGAGGATAACCGTCTGTTCAAGCGCTACGAGTTCACCGAGGACGGGATTTCCCCTCGCGTGCTTCCGGGAGCCAAGCACGGCATCCATCACGTCACGGGCGTCGAGCACGACCAGGAAGGGCGTCCTTCGGAGAACGCGCTGAACCGCGAGAAAATGATGGACAAACGCCTCGGCAAAATCGATAATCTGCGCGTTACGGACGCGGTGAAAGTCGACGCGCCTCACGCCAACCCGGATCTGCTCATCGTGTCGATGGGGTCGCTGGGCGGAACGATCGAAGAAGCCCGCACCCGCTTGACGGAGAACGGCATTACGACAAACCAGATGATGGTGCGCCAGATGCATCCGTTCCCGAGCGAGCTGGTGAAGCCGCATCTCGATGCGGCCAAGCAAGTCGTCGTTCTGGAGAACAACGCGACGGGTCAGCTTGCGAATCTGATCAAGCTGAATCTCGGCTATCACGATAAAATCCGCAATTTGCTGAAGTACGACGGAACGCCGTTCCTGCCTTCGGAAATCCACAAAGCGTGCAAGGAGCTGATCTAAGATGGCCACATTTAAGGAATTTCGCAACAATGTGAAGCCGAATTGGTGCCCGGGCTGCGGCGACTTCTCCGTTCAAGCCGCGATCCAGCGCGCTGCGGCGAACGTCGGCCTGGAGCCGGAACAGCTTGCGGTCATCTCGGGAATCGGCTGTTCGGGCCGGATTTCCGGCTATATTAACGCTTACGGTCTGCACGGCATCCACGGGCGCGCGCTGCCGATCGCCCAAGGCGTTAAGCTCGCGAATCGCGAGCTGACGGTCATCGCCTCCGGCGGCGACGGAGACGGCTTCGCGATCGGCATGGGCCATACGGTTCACGCTATCCGCCGTAACCTGGACATTACGTACATCGTTATGGATAACCAAATTTACGGCTTGACGAAGGGACAGACTTCCCCGCGGAGCGCGGAAGGCTTCAAGACGAAGTCGACGCCGGAAGGCTCGATCGAATCGACGCTGTCTCCGCTGGAGATCGCCCTGTCGGCCGGCGCGACGTTCGTCGCCCAGTCGTTCTCGAGCGATCTGAAGCAGCTCACTTCCTTGATCGAGCAAGGGCTCGCCCATAAAGGCTTCTCGCTCATCAATGTGTTCAGCCCGTGCGTGACGTTCAATAAAATCAATACGTACGATTGGTTCAAGGAGAACATCGTGAACCTGGACCAGTTCCCGGATTATGATCCTTCCAACCGTGTCGCCGCGATGAACAAAATCATGGAGACCAACGGTATGCTGACCGGTCTGATTTATCAGAACAAGGAGCGCAAGTCGTACGAGGATCTGTTGACCGGCTTCAAGGAAGAAGCGCTCACGAAGCAGGATTTGACGTTGGCTCGCCAAGACTTTGACAAATTGTTGGCGGAATTCAAATAAGGCCCGATTCGGGCCGTACAGACGAGGCGCGCGGGTTTGTCCCGCGCGTTTCTTGCGTTATACTGGGATAGACAACAGATTTGGAGAAAGGTTGGGTTGTTCATGAGTGGAGCGGAGAGCAAGAAAGTCCCCGTAGGCGTATCGGCCCGCCATATTCATCTATCCCAGGAGCATGTGGAGGCTTTGTTCGGAGCGGGAGCGAAGCTGACGGAATTCAAGCCGCTGTCGCAGCCCGGGCAATTCGCCGCGAACGAGACGGTAGCCGTATTCGGACCGAAAGGTTCTTTTCCTAAAGTACGTATTCTTGGCCCGGCTCGCAGGGCGACGCAGCTGGAAGTGTCCCGCACGGACGCGTTCTCGCTCGGATTGAATCCGCCTGTGCGCGAGTCCGGCAACATCGAGGGCACGCCGGGCATTCGCATCGTCGGTCCCGCGGGCGAAGTGACTGTAGACAAAGGCGTAATCGTGGCGGCTCGGCATATTCATTTTCACACGTCGGATGCCGAACGCTGGGGGATTCAGGACAAGCAGCTGCTCAAGGTTAGGGTCGGGGGCGACCGCGGCGTCGTATTCGAGCAGGTCGTTGCCCGAGTGTCCGCGGACTTCGCGCTCGATATGCACATCGATACGGACGAAGGCAACGCGGCCGGCGTGAATACCGGCGACTTCGGGGAAATCGTGGAGTAGCCCACAGTAGATTCGTGGAAATAACCCCGGCTGAAGACCTTCCCCCTTCTACAATCAGGGTGAAGGTCTTCTTGCGAGTCGTGATGGATTCAAGTGATTCGTTGTGCTATAATTTTTTATTGATGCCTTTATGTTAAATTATCGATTCAATCGTGGAATTGATCATAAAAGGAAGTGGGATCGCACATGACGCAGGGGGCCTCGAACGGGTCTAAGCCGGCAGGCCAGGCCAAAGATTACAGCAAATACTTTGACTTCTCCGGCGCCAAAGTCATTTCCGAAGATGAGAGTGGTCGCACGATCCGCCTGAACGGACGGGATATCCACATCGTCTCCGAGCCGAACTACCGTCAGGAGAAGCAGCGCGGCAAGGAAGAGGTCCAGGTTCACTACGAGAACGCCATCCCCGACGAGTTGAAGTCGCTTGGCCTCGGAAGGAAATACTTGATCTATACGTACGGCTGCCAGATGAACGAGCACGACACGGAAGTGATGCGCGGCCTGTTCGAGGAGATGGGCTACGAGCCGACGGAAGAACGGGCGGATGCCGACGTCATTCTGCTCAATACGTGCGCGGTGCGCGAGAACGCGGAGGACAAGGTGTTCGGCGAGCTCGGGCATCTGAAGGTGCTGAAGCAGCAGCGCCCCGAGCTCATTCTCGGCGTATGCGGCTGCATGTCGCAGGAAGCGTCGGTCGTGAACAGGCTGATGCAGAAGCACGCGCATGTGGATCTCATTTTCGGAACGCACAATATTCATCGTCTTCCACATCTTCTGCAGGAAGCCCACTTCGGCAAAGAGATGGTGATCGACGTCTGGTCCAAGGAAGGCGACATCATCGAGAATCTTCCTAAGAAGCGGACCGAAGGGCTGCGCGCTTGGGTGAACATCATGTACGGCTGCGACAAGTTCTGCACGTACTGCATCGTGCCGTACACGCGGGGCAAGGAGCGGAGCCGGCTGCCGGAGGACGTGATTGCGGAGGTTCGCGATCTTGCCCGCCAAGGGTTCAAGGAGATTACGCTGCTGGGGCAGAACGTGAACGCTTACGGCAAAGATTTTGCGGATCGCGACTACCGCTTCGGGGACTTGATGGACGACATTCGGAAAATCGATATTCCCCGCGTCCGGTTTACGACTTCACACCCTCGCGATTTCGACGATCATCTGATCGAGGTGCTGGCCAAGGGCGGTAATCTGGTCGAGCATATCCACTTGCCGATGCAGTCGGGAAGCACGGAAGTGCTCAAGCGGATGAGTCGCAAGTATACGAGGGAGCGCTTCCTGGACTTGGCGCTGCGGATTCGGGGAGAAATTCCGAACGCGGTGCTGACGACGGACATTATCGTGGGCTTCCCCGGCGAGACGGAGGAACAATTCGAAGAGACGCTGTCGCTCGTGCGCGAAGCGGGCATCACGTCCGCGTACACGTACATCTATTCTCCGCGGGAAGGCACGCCGGCGTTCGATATGCCGGACAATGTGCCTTACGAGGTGAAGCAGAAGCGGCTCGCGCGTCTGAACGAAGTTATCGGCGAGCTGTCGCTCGAGCATCACCAATCGCTTGTGGGCCAAATGATCGAGGTGCTCGTAGAGGGTGAAAGCAAGAACAGGGCAAACGTGTTGTCCGGCCGCAGCCGTTCGAACAAGCTGATTCATTTTGAAGGGCAGAAGGAATGGATCGGGCAGTTCGTGCAGGTAAAGGTGACGGCCGCGCAGTCCTGGTACTTGAAGGCGGAAGTTGTCGGGGAGCCGGCGGCGTCGAGTCAAGCGGGGTAAACGGGAAGCGGATCCAGCGGGATATAGCAACAGTTGAAACAGAGATACGAGACGAGAGCCGGGAGGAATAGGTTAATGTCAGCACATGCACACGGTCACGACCATGACCACGACCACGATCATCATGGGGGAGCTTGCTCGATCCCATCGTTCGATAATCGGGAATTGATCGTTCGCGACGATATTCTAAGCAGAGCGCGCGAGTTGGCCAATCTGATTACGACGACCGAGGAAGTCGGCGTCTACCAGCAGGCGGAGAAGCGGATCCAGACCCATGAACGGGTTCAAGGACTGATCGCCCAAATCAAGAAAAAACAGAAGGAGCTCGTCGCGTTCCAGAACACGTTCAAAAACCAGGCGATGGCGGAGAAGATCGAAGCGGAAATCAACGAGCTTCAGGACGAGCTCGACGGCATTCCGATCGTTCAACAGTTCCAGCAGAGCCAGGTGGACGTTAATTATATGCTCCAGTCGATCATTACGATTATTCGCGATACGGTGGCGGAGAAGATCGATGTGGAAGCGGCGAAACCGGCGGAAGCTCCGGAGACTTGCGACTAATTCGGTTCGGAGGGGCGAGTTTGGCGGTGGCGTTGGGCTGTGCATAAGAGGCCGGGTTTGTCCATAACCTACAGGCGGAGCAGAGACAGGCTTTATCTCATGCTTGCATGACGAAGGAGGACAGGCCGATGACGGAAGGCATTCCGAACTCGCAGACCCGCGCGCCCAAACCGGACGATCCGAAGAAGCAGGGACGATCTGCGGCGAAGAAAAAATCGAAGTGACGAAAACGGCGGCGTTGGGGTGGATATCCCTTCGCCGCCGTTTCTTTCGTTGCCGTTCCGTGCGGGGGAAGACTTGTTCTCGCCGTTGCAGTCAGCGGCTGGAGCTTGGCGAGGGAGCGATGCTAAGCGTAAAGTTGCGTTGATCGAATTGGATCAGATGTTTCTGATTGGGAGCGAGCTTCCACCTCTGCAGCCATTGCGAAGATAAGCGGAGGCGGTCATCCGATAGATTGGCCGGAACGTGCAGATGGAGCTTGGCGAGATGTTTGCCGCTGCGGACTTTAATGATCGACCCTTGCCGCTCGGGGATGCCGAGTCGTGACAGCAATTCATAACCGACGGACAACGTTCCGGCGGCGATCGGGCCGGAAGCGATCAAGGCGACTGTTTCGCTAAGGGGAGATGGGCTAATCGTCAGCGATTGGTCGCTCGCATTGTAAGTAAGCGTGTATCTGCGCAGGGCGGTAAGCTGGAACTGGCGAGCGAGCGCGAAGCTCATCTCCATGAAGTCGGCGAAACATTCCCGCCCTTCGAGAAATTGCAGCTGGATCTGCTGCTTGATGTTGCCGCGTTTTAACGTGAGCTTCGCGTTCCGGGGAATCGACAGCAGCTCGGATGCCATCTCCGCGCAGTTCAAGGTGAGCACGACGGTATGAGGGGGCAGCTTGGCGATAAATAAATCGAGTCGACCGCTTGCCATAGGATGAGGCACTCTCCTTCAGGACAAGAAAACTAATAAATCTTTCCACTGTATGCGAAGGAGAGGCGGTCTGTTTGTACCATCGTCCTGAACGAAAGGAAATGAACTCCCGTCACGCATGGCGATGGGAGTTCGTAGTTGGACGCCGAAGGCGTTTGTGCTTGCGTGGTGATAGAGCAGCGGCGTGATTTAGCGTTTGGTTCTGCCGGCCGGACGTACGAGCGGCAAAACGGGACGAAGCGCGACGATGATGAGCGTGGCTGCGATTGCTTTGATCGCGTCTCCGGGCAAATAAGGGTACATGCCCGCGCGCAGCGCGCCGGTGAGCGTATCGTACTTCTCGCTGTCTACGACATGTGCGAGCCAAGGTACGCCGGTTATGTACACGATCAAGGAACCGAAGACGAACACGGCGATCAGCAGCAGAAGCTGGCGAGAGCGATTAATTTTTCTGGCGGAACCGTAGATCCGATCGGTCACCCAGCCGATCAGGAATGCCGATACCGGGAACATCCAGATAAAGCCCCCAGTAGGTCCGGTCATCTGGGCGATGCCCCCGGAGCCGTTCATCAGGGGCAGGCCGAGGGCGGTCAAGCCGACGACGAGAAAAATGCTCCAGAATCCGTAAACGGCGCCAAGCAGCCCTCCCGCCAGCATGATGGCGAACTGCTGCAAGGAAATCGGAACCGGCGTGAAGCCGAGATGGATCTTGATGAAGCTGCCGGCAATGAACAGCGCGCCGAACAGGGCGATGTAGACGATGCCCCGTACCCAGTGGTTGGATCGGCGTGTGACGGTTGAAGCGGGTGTAGATGAATTCGACATTGTCAAAAAGCCTCCTAAATGTTAACCTTTATTTTAGTTAATGGTTAACAATTGAGATTGTAGCATGGGATGTTCCGGTTGAAAAGAGGGATTTTTGCGTGAGAGGGAATCGTTCGTTGATGGAAGCGGCAGATGTGGATAAGGAATCGGGGCCCGGCGCGGCCGTTTTCGATCGATCGGATCGGGGCGGAGCTCCTCTTGAAGTAGATTGCGTTACCGTCCATGGAGGAGAAGGAGAGGACGAAACCGCGGTCAGGCTGCAACAAGCGACGTTAACGCTGGCGGCCGGGGAGTGGCTGACCGTCGTCGGCGTAAACGGAAGCGGCAAGTCGACGCTGTCCAGGCTGTTAGCCGGATTAATGCCGGAGAGCATGAGCGGCGTCGTGCGGCGAGGCTTTGCGGGCGACGGGGTCAGCCCGATCGTACTGCAGCAGCCGAGAGCGCAGCTATTCGGCGAAACGCCGCGCGAGGAGGTTGTGTTCGCGCTGGAGTGGCGCGGCGTTCCGGCGGAACGAATCTCCGATGTGACGGAGGAAGCTTTACATAGAGCGGGCTTGGCGGCTTTGGCGGATGAGCCGTGGGAGCGATTGTCCGGGGGACAGCAGCAGATGGCTGCGTTCGCTGCGGCGACCGCCTATCCATCGCCGCTGCTCGTCATGGACGAAGCGACGTCTATGCTGGACGAGGACAATCGGGACGTGGTTATGACCAGGGCAAGAGAGCTGCATGCGGACGGCACTGCGGTTGTCTGGGTGACGCAGCGGCTGGATGAGCTCGGCCCTGACGATCGCGTGGTGGCGGTCGGGGAAGGCCGGATTATTTACGACGGCAGGGGCCGGGAGTTTCTGTACGGGTCTGCTGATGGCGACAGTGGGTCTGTGTCTGGGCAGGCGGACAGCGGTGCTATTGGACCTGGAACCGTGGGCAGGCTTGAAGCGGGGGCTGGGGGCGGTGAGGAAGTCTCCGACGGCGGCGTATGGCCATTATCCCCGTGCCTCAGGGCGGGGCTTAGGTTGTCTTATTTGATGGAGCTTGCTCTGGAATTAAGGAGACTGGGGAAGCTACGCGACCCGCTGCCGGTTACGGAACGGGAATGGCAGATTGTATGGGGGAACGCGGGAAAATGAGTAATCAAGCTTCAGAATTCGCTATGCGCGAAGGAGTTCCGCTGCGGTTGGACGGCATCAGATGGAGGAGAGGGGAAGAGGAGAGCGAGGCTTTTCGGACGGAAGGCTTGGTGTTCACTCCGGGCTCGATCATTCTGCTGATGGGCGCAAACGGAGCAGGTAAATCGACGCTTCTCGAGAAGATCGCCGGCCTGCGTCCTCCGGAAGACGTGCTGGCTGCGTACGGACCGGATGCGGTCTGGCGGAGAAGCCGACTTGGCCGGAGTGGCCTCCGCTTAAACGGGCATTCTCTGCTGAGCTACAGCTACGCGAGCCAAGCGCCGGAAGAGGGATTGTTCGCAAGAAGCGTAAGCGATGAACTTGCCTATTCGTTGCGGCCATATGGCTTGACGGAGGAAACCGCAAAGCTGCGGCGTCAGGAGGCGCTGAGCGCGGTGGGGTGGAACAGCGAGGAGTGGCTGGAGCGCGATCCTTATTTGATGAGCGGAGGCGAGCGTCGCCGCACGGCGCTGGCGGCTGTATTCGCGGCGCCTGCTCCGTGGCTGCTGCTGGACGAACCGACGGCGGGGCTGGACGGAGCCGGACATCGAATGATCGCGCGTAAGCTGAAGAAGCAGCGGTCAGAGGGTACGGGAATCGTGCTCGTCTCGCACGATTCCGACTGGGCGCTGCCGCTTGCGGACGAGACGCTGCTGCTGGCTACGGACGGTACGGTAAGGCTGTGCAGTCGGGAGCAACTGGTCCGGCATCCTGAATGGCTGGCGGAAGCGGGCATGCGGGTGCCCGAGTGGCTTCAGTCGGCCCATCGGCTGTGGAAGAGCGGCGTTCCCGCTGAGCTGACGATGGATCCGGCAGCAGCGGCCGCGGCTTGGAGGGTCGAGCAACGGAGCGAGAGCGCGGCCCGGGTCCTGGCGGGTGCGGTGGTAGATAGCGGAAAAGAGGCGAACGGGGAGAAGCAGGCTGAACTGGATCGACAAGTAGGAGAGGATCAGGAGACAGTTGGAGAGCGGAAGGCGTCAGAAGCGCGCCAAGCAAGAGAGGCGCAGGAGACGAGCAGGGAACGAGAGGCAGAAGAAGAGCAGAAGTCGCTTCGAGAACGAGAGGCAGTAGAGCGGAAGGCGGGTACAGAGCTCAAGAAGCACAGGCAGTTGGGGGCAGCACGGCATCGTCTCGCGGGGTTCGATCCCCGATCGGTATGGCTGGCTTATGCGTTAGTGAGTTTCGGTCTGTTTGCTTTGAGGGATTGGCTGGGGCTGGCTGTCGGAGCCGCGATCGTCATAGGGCTGTTGTTGGCCGGACGAATCTCGCTGCGGCGCTGGCGCGGACTGATCGTGAATTATGCGGTGTTTTCCGTGATGACATCGGCCATCTTTGCTTCGGGAGCCGGGAGTGAATGGGCGGTGCGGGGCGAGGCTTTCACGGATACGTTGCTCACTTTTACGAGGACGATGCTTATTTTACTGTTGGGGTTGGCTATTCCTCTCGTCATGTCGCCTTTGTCGCTGAGAAGGTCTCTGGAGCAGATGACCTCTATTAAAGGCAAGAGCCCGATGTGGGCGCAAAGGGGAATTCTCGCAGTCGCGCTGATTATGCGTTTTGTGCCGGTGCTGCTGGAGTTGTGGGAACGTTTCGCGAAGATTATTCGTGCTCGGGGAAAAATGCTGGCCCGCGGTCCCATCGCCTTCGGCCGTAAGCTACGCGACACTGCGCTGCCTTTCCTGTTGGCGTTATTCCGATTAGGGGATGAGGTGGTGCTGGCGCTGGAAAGCAGAGGGGTGGGCGGGATACGGACCGCCACCCGGGCGCAACGGTTGAGGTGGCGCGGTCGGGATTATGCATTGGCGTCGGGTGCGCTGCTGCTGGCGCTGGGGTTGTGGATTGGTTTTCGCAGCGGCTAGCACGGGGGCGCCGTCCGGCTTTATTCTGAGCGATAGATCGTTTTGCTACGAGAGATTCCGGACGCCTGCGCCACGGTAAAGTGTGGCTGTGGTAATGCATTGCTTCGAATGCCAAGCTCGCGACAGAGTCGCGGGCTTATTCTTTCTATCCATACGAATCGAAAATAGGGAATGAGGAGAGTGGAGCTGATTATGATATAATTTGGAAGTGAAGTCATGATTTATCCGAGAGGGGTGGGAGAATGTTGAATCTATCTAAAGGGCAAAAGATAGACCTCACCAAGGGAAGAAACGTTAACGCGATCACGTTCGAATTAAGTTGGCATGCTTTATATGAAAAGAACGATTATGCTTACTGGGTGGCGATCGCACATATCGATTTTACGTCCCCTTCGGAAATGAAGGTGAGTCATGTGGAGCGATATTCGCGTCGGCATTTCGAGAGAAGCCCGGTGCTGTACGCGGATGGAGCATTCAGGATGAATGTAGGCGAAGAGGAGTTCAAGGATTGGTGAAGAGGGGCAAGAGACTTGAAGTTAATCTTCGAGTCTCTTGCTTACGAGCACGATGAGTGCGCCTAATAGACCCAGCGAAGCCCCGAACAGGAAGCCGGCTTGCAGGCCGCCGAGGGAGTTGAGACCTCCGGCAACATAGGGACCAAGGAACATGCCCAAGGCATAAACGGATTGGTACAGTCCCATGGCGGTTGCGCGTTCGGCGGCAGCGAAGCTGCGAATGGACAGGCTGAGCAGGAGCGGAAAGTACATCGCCTGGGCAAAGCCGTTGATTGCTTGGGTAAGCGCCAGTACGCCCAAGCTCTGAGTGAAGGGGATAATGGCCGTACAAGCGGCGGCGAGCAGGAAGCCCGCGATCATGGTAGGTCGAGTGCCGAAGCGGGGAGCCAAGTAGCGTCCGCTCCAGAGGGAGACGAGCGCGTGCGGCACCATGAAGGCGATGACGATCCCCGTAAGCTGGGCTTCGCTGGCGCCAAGCTCGACCGCTTGAAGCGGTGTAAATCCGAACATCGTAACGAATAAAATGCCGTGCGCCAAAACGGACAGCGTCGATACGAGCCAGAGCAGCCGGGAGCGCAGCACCCGGGCGACGATCGTTCGGTCTATGGCGACGGGGACCTTTTTGGACTGTTTGGACTGCGGTTCATAGACGAAGAAAGCGATCAGGGTACCGACTGCCGCGACGCCGACTCCGGCGAGAAAGGCGTTGTTCCACCCTCCCGAGGAAGCGAGCCATCCGCTGGCGCTCATGCCGGCAAGCTGACCGAACACGGTCAGGAAGCTGAGTGTACCCATTGCTTGATGTGTTCGGTTCGCCGGATAGTAGGAGGCGTACAGCACGGTAAAAGGAACCCATGCCGCCGCGCATACGCCCGCCATTAGACGGCCTGCCAGCGGACCTCCCCATGTTCCGGGCAGCAGAAATAAAAGGCAGCTGATGAGCCCGGCCAACATGCCGATGATGAGAAACGGTTTTCTCCGGGTCATCGCATCCGAGTAGACGCCGAGGGGGAAGCGGGTAATGACCTGCGTAATGCCGTAGCTGCCAAGAATAAAGCCGATCCAGCCCATCGACAATCCTCGGTCGTGGAGATAGGGGCTCAGGATCGGCACGTAAATATAAAGCGTCGTCCAATACAGGATCGTCGCAGCCGCGAAGATAATGTGCTTGCTCCGGACGGACGGTTCGCCTTGTCGCTGCCGTAACTGTTGCGTCAACTCGGATGTCGGGTGCATCGTTGTGGAAGTCCTCCTGGATAGGGTTATTTTTACGAAGTGCGTGACGGTTGTCGCTTGAACTCTCTCTTAATGTAACGGATTCATATTGATCCCCTAAGGTAAGGGCTAGCTAAGAGGATGGATGTCGTGAATCCACGAACGCTATACGAAACAGGAAGCAAGATCAAAATCATGAAATTGACTAACGCGTTTTGATGTGTATTATAATAACATAATGATATCAATGGGGTGATCTCATGAGTGTAAAAGATGAAGTGATAAAAATCATCCAGGACCTTCCGGATAATGTAACCGTGGAAGAAATTCTATATAGACTATACGCACGAGCAAAAATCGAAGAAGGAATCCATGAATTGGATGCGGGACAAGGGGTTAGTCACTCTGAAGCCATGGAGAAAATCAGGTCATGGATGAATTAGTTTGGTCCCCAAGATCCCTTAAGGATCTTGAGCTTATTTACGATTACATCAAAGAAGATTCTATCGAAGCAGCACGAACGTTCGTCAATGAACTCATAATGGAAACTACAACGATTAGTAATTTTCCGCATAAAGGTAGAAAAGTACCGGAATTTATGAATGAAAAGGTAAGAGAGAAGATATACAAGAGTTACAGAATTATCTACAGGATTCAAACGGATCATATTGAAATTGTAACATTTTTGCATCAATCTAGAAGACTCATCAAACAAGAGTTTAAGTGACATCATGTGCAAGTCCAAGCATGGTGTTATTTTTGTTATTAGGGATTTTTGGTATCGATTGAGCAATCTTTTTAATTCTTTGCAAGTGAGCGCTAAGGTTTTTTTCAATAATACTCATAGCGTTTTCTTCCTCCTGATTCATTACATACACCTCTAGTTAGGATAAGTAAGTGTACGCAGAATAAATTAGCAAGATACATTGTGGACGATACAAACAAATTGCAGTTGAATGGTGCAACGTTCATAACATCAATTACGCAGAATAAAAGCGAATTTCTATAGCAACTCAGGCTGAGACCGTCTGGTGAAGTAGATGTATAGTGAAGGAAATCCCTTCGATCCGGCCCCAAAGGAGAGGAACAAGGAATATGTCATCCATAACAGAAGCATTTTCGAAATCGTTAAACCAGTACTTGAATTTTACCGAAATGCCCTGGGGGAAGCTATTTTATTCGACCTCTTGGAATCAAATTGAAGATTATCTGCAGGAACGGAATCAAACGATATTGGATATTGGCTGTGGATTCGGTATAACAAGTCTGGAGTTTGCTCGCCGGGGAAATAAAGTAAAAGGGATTGACCCGACATACGCAATGATTGAAGTTGCAATGACACAAAAAGGGGAAGAGAAACTTGACCTTGATTTTGTTGTAACCGATTTTCAGATGGTTGCTGGTTTACTGGGGAAATTCAATTGGATCTTTTGTCATAACATTCTTGAATATGTTGAGGAGCCTGGGAAATTTATTGAATCGATAAGCATGTGTCAAGATCCAGGGGGCTATCTATCGCTTATTGCACATAATCCTCCAGCCAAGGTTATGAAGAAGGCCGTTATAAACAAGAACCCTGAAGACGCGTTAAATAGTCTGGGCAACCAATTAGAATATAGTGGAGTTATTCAAACGGATATTACGGTTTATACATTTGAACAGCTTCAAGAGATGCTCGAAAAGTCTGGTTATGAAATTCAGGAAAGATACGGAATACATAATATTTACGGCTATATCGCGGACAATGAAGTTAAGCAAGATACAGAATGGCATAAGAAAGTATCGAAACTAGAAATGGAATTAGGCAAGATAAGTCCATACAAAGACATTGCGATATTTACTCATATCATTGCTAAGAAGAAAGCCTGATTGTAGTCGAAGAAGGAGGTTAGACATTGAATCTTAATCAATATATGGGACAATATGGCCCCATATCAGTCTATGAGAATAGATAATCTACCAAAGAAAATACAATTCGGAAAGATAGATGAACCTGAATGATCTTAGTTCAGGAAAATGGAACTTCTCGCAGCATCGGGACTTTCGCCTCCTGGATGCCAGATGTATAATCATGGAAGAAGCTCAGACACCACATGACCCAGCCTAGAATAGGAGTTATCTAGGGCTGGGTCGTGTCGTTAATACGGCAGACGTGAGCTGAAATGGAACCAATGCTGAAGAAGAAAGGAGATGGATAGAAATGAGGCGAACACTTTTAAGTTTTATTTTTGTGCCACTTATGTTTATTCTACTAACAGGATGTTACCCGGAGCCCCAGGTTAGACCGACTGATATGGATCAAATAAAAATTGAGCTCATAGAAAAGTCCGAAATGCCTTATGGAATAGCATATACGTTCAAGTTAAAGAACTTATCAAAATTCACAATTGCTCAAAACAATGTATACATAAGCTATCCGATAAAAACGTCAACAGGATCTAGGAGCAACGAATATAAAATAGAAGCTAAAAACAATAGACTGCAAATCGACCCCAATGAAGAGGTTACTTTAAATGCTTTTGCGCCAATTGAGGGGTTTGGAGAAAATCAGACATTGGATACAGAGAATTTCAATGTAGAAATCGTTGGATATATAGAAGAAGTTAAGGAGACAAGACGTTTTCAAAAGATCGGAGGTCTAGAGTTCTTTAAATAAATGCTTGAGCAAAACTATTAAATAGGTGATCAACGATGACCATTGATGATTCGATAATAACGATGAGTTCTTTAATATGGCTGTTCCTGGCCGCCTTTATGATCCATGATTTTGAAGAAATTATAGTTGTGGAATCTTGGATGAAGAAAAACTATCAAAGAATTCATAAATTAGTTCCAGGTCCAATAGGCAGAATAATGAGCGGTATGTCCGATATCAAATCTTCTCAGTTCGCAGTTGCGGTATTTATCGAATTTATTTTCTTTATCCCGGTTACGTATTTGGCGGTAGAACATCATAATTATATTTTGTTCGTGGGTGTAAATGCTGTGTTACTCATCCATGTTTTTACGCACCTAGGTCAATCCATATATCTTAAATCGTATACTCCAGGAGTTATAACAGGGTTAATTGTTGTTTTGCCGTATTCGTTGTATCTGTTCTACAGAATGTTAAATGAAGAACTGGTGTCTATGAAAGAGATTTTATTGTATTCGCCGTCGGGATTGATATTAATTCCTTTGGTCATGTTGGGACATAAAGTAGGAAAGATAGTCATACGGGGATAAACTAGCGGTTAATCATAATTCGGCACACTTATGTGCAATTACAGGAAGGGGGATATCGTTGAAGCACATATATCTCATAAGGCATTGTAAGGCTGCGGGTCAAGAGCCAGGTGCTCAATTAACGGCTGAGGGGCATGCAGAAGCTGAGCTGCTAGCTAACTTTCTGACCGAAAAGCAAATAGATTACATCGCTTCAAGTCCATATGATAGAGCAATCTCGACGATTCAACCATTGGCACAGAAGCATAAGCTGAAAATAAATGTTGATGACCGGCTTCGGGAGAGAGTTTTATCTGCTTGTGAATTAGACAATTGGATGGAAAGGCTAAAGGAAACATTTGAGGATCTGGATATTGCATTGCCTGGCGGTGAATCATCTCGAGAAGCCATGAATCGCGGAGTATCAGCAATTGAAGAGTTACTTGTACGGACAGAGAGAAATGTTGTTGTCGTTACACATGGAAATCTGATGTCGTTAATACTGAAGTATTATGATGATCAATATGGATTCGATGAATGGAGAGGGCTGACGAATCCAGACGTGTATGAAATCGTCGTGGACAAAGACGGAGTAAAACCAAATATAAATCGCATTTGGAAGTAATTTGAGCTGCCCTGTCGATAGAGGAGGTTTAATATGAATCCTATTTTAATAGACTTTCCGAATCAATTTACAACCGAAAGGTTGCTAATCAGAATGCCCTATCCTGGTGATGGTACAGTGGTATACGAGAGTATACTGTCTTCGATCAATGAATTAAAACAATGGCTACCCTTTGCACAACACGAACAATCGGAGCAGAGTATTGAAGCAAATCTAAGAGAGGCACATTCCAAGTTTATTCTGAGAGAAGATCTTAGGTTATTGATTTTCGATAAAAAAACAAACCAGTTTATTGGTTCTTCCGGGCTTCATAATCCCAATTGGCGTATTCCCAAGTTTGAAATTGGATATTGGATAGATTCACGATTCAGTGGTAGAGGCTACATGACGGAAGCAGTACAAGGAATAGCTGATTTTGCCTTCTCAGAGCTGAAAGCAAGAAGGGTTGAAATTCGTTGCGACAGCTTAAATGTTAAAAGCAAAGCTATCCCTGAAAGATTGGGATTTACACTGGAGGGTACATTCAGAAACGATGATGTTTCTGCAGATGGAAGTAGGTTAAGGGATACTTTTATATTTGCCAAGGTGAAGTAAGGAAGGTTCTTTAACATCATGTTCACGATTAGGGATTAAGGGGTGCAACGATGAAGAGTGATTTTAATCGAGAGTGGCTCGTGAAGAAATTTGAAGAAATCAAAAGCCGAACGCTAAAGGCAATAAGTCAACTGGACGAAGAACAATTGAACTGGTCGCCAGACCCTGTAAGTCATAACATTCCGACGTTGCTAAGACATATTGAAGGAAATATTGTGGAAAGGATCAGAAAGGGAATTTGTAAAGAAGAGATAGATAGGGATCGCGATAAGGAATTTTTAAAGACGTTAATGACGAAATCAGAAGCCGAAATGCTAATCACTAAGAACTTAGAGTATGTAGTTGGAGTGATAAAGAGCTTACCAGAAGAGAAATTCGACGAGAAACAAATCGTAAGAGGAAAGGAACGATCCAACTTAGATATGCTGCATCAGTGCGCTGCACACTATTCGGAGCACATGGGGCAAATCTTCTATATCACCAAGCAATGCAAGAAAGACGAATATAAAACAACATCTGTGTAAGGAATTCGTAGAAAGTGTGGCGCGAGCTTCTGGACGGTTCCCCTGCTTGAGCGTTATAAGAAAGGAAAAAACTAAAATGCCATTTGATATTGATAGTAAATTTGTCATCGCAGTAGCTTCTAGCGCACTATTTGATCTGAAAGAATCCGATCAAGTATTCAGAGAAAATGGAGAAGAAGTTTATCGTAATTATCAGAGAGAAAACGAAAATGAAATATTGGCGCCGGGCGTTGCCTATCCGCTAATCAAAAGATTGTTGAGCATAAACACACCTCAAGATCAAATAGTCGAAGTCGTGTTAATGTCAAGGAATGACCCTGATACCGGGTTGAGGGTTTTTAAGTCCATTGAACATTACGGATTATCAATCAGTAGAGCGGCATTTGTAACGGGCAATAATCCATTTAAGTACATGGCTGCGTTCAATGCTTGTCTCTTCTTATCAGGAAACCCGGATGATGTAAAAGAAGCTGTTGAGCATGGGTTTCCTGCAGGATGCATCTATCCGTCAGATTATATTGATAACGATGATGATAACGAAATACGTTTGGCATTTGATTTCGACGGAATCATAGCGGATGATTCAGCAGAATCCATTTTTCAAGGAGGGACTTTAGATAAATTTCATTCCCATGAAAGGGAATTAGCCAATCAACCTTTGCCGGCAGGTCCATTACTTAAATTCTTTCAGGAAATATCTAAGTTACAACAAAGAGAGATTCAGAAGAACGAAAATGACCCTGATTATAAATCAAGAATTAGATTAGCAATTGCCACAGCCAGGAATGCGCCCGCCCACGAAAGGGTGATAACTACGCTAAGAAAACTGGATATTAGGGTTGACGAGGCTTTTTTTCTTGGAGGGATTGAGAAGATAAGGGTGCTGAGCGTCTTTAAGCCGCACATTTTCTTTGACGATCAAGCAGGGCATATTGAGGGAGTTGCAAGAACATTTCCATCAGTTCATGTTCCTTTTGGAGTTGTTAATAAAAGGAGAAACCCTGACCAGGGATGGTGAATAAATTTGTCATTAATGATCGTCAGTACAATAGATTCTCAAAACAAAGATTATGTAAGAGACAGGATGATAGCATTTAATTTAATGCATTTTTCTGATGAATTGAAGGGGCGTTATGAAGAATTAAGTTTGCACCTAGTCAACAATGCTGGCCAGATCTTTGGAGGAATTGTCGGAGAATTTTGTTGGAATTGGCTTGAGATTCAATATCTATTTGTTGAGACAGAATACCGTAAATCAGGATATGGAAAAGCGCTAATGAGAGAAGCAGAGAAGATGGCTAGGAAGAAAAAATGTGATTTTATCAAGCTAGATACATTGAGTTTTCAAGCGCTAGAGTTCTATTTAAAAGAAGACTTTCAGATCTATGGAACAATTGAGAATGCAGGAGGACATACGCACTATTATTTGAAGAAAGACATATAGAGATGATTCCGCAGTTTGATCATGGAACAAGTCAACCCTTCAAGAGGAATTGCAAAGTTGAGAAACCGACTTGACCTATATACATATTGATAAATCCTAAAGGTAGTAGAGACAATTAAAGAAGTGATCTAAGAGTCTCTCAATAATAACATTCACTTTACCTAGTTCTGGAAAGGATTATTGTAGATGCCACATAACATCATCAATAAATTAATCGGTAAGAGAATTCAACAAACACGACTTGCAGGAAATTCTTTAATTTTGTATATCGAATCCACTCACTCTATTTGGTTAGAACCAACTTGGCATATGCACGATGATCAAAGAGTCTTAATTGGATCGAGACAACTACAGGTAGATAGTAAGGAGGAGATGGACCAATTAGGAGAACCCCTTCAGGAACTTATCTCGAAACAAATAGGCAGAATTGATATAAACAAAATAACCAATGACATTTCAATACAAATTGATAAATTTTTTATTCACACATTTGTTGTAGATCCATTCGATGATTTCATGTGGCAAATTAACGACTTAGAAAGCAATAAATTAATTGAAGCAAGTTCTAAGGAGATCAAATTAAGGGAATCTCCAAAGAAGTAGGGATTTCAGTGGATACATCTATTGAGCTTTCGAACACAAAATCAAAGATAGGCGCTATCTAACGAACAATAGTAGAGACGAGGAACCAATGATGCATTCTATTTTCGAATCTTTAACGGATAATATCGTTTTTACAGGTGAATTAAAGACGGACATTTTATTGTTCTTATCGACCAATCAGTCATCAAAGACTGCTAAGCATTGTTTTGATGTTGGGAGAGAATCGAAGAGAATCGCTTTGATGTATAACATTGATCCGCAAGCCGCTGAAATAGCAGGTTGGCTTCATGATATCAGCGTTGTAATTCCAAATAGTGAAAGAATAGAAGTGGCAAGACAATTACAAATAGAAATTCTACCAGAAGAAGAACGATTTCCGATGATCATCCACCAAAAGATATCCAAAGTGATGGCTGAAGATATCTTTAATATTACAGATAAGGAAATATTAAATGCAGTCGGTTGTCATACAACATTGAGGAAAAACTCGACCCCAATGGATCAAGTATTGTTTGTTGCGGATAAGATATCCTGGGACCAGAACGGGGCCCCGCCGTATATAGATGCTCTAAATCGAAATTTGCAGGAATCATTAACGCACGGGGCATTTGCATATATCAATTACTTATGGGAACGAAGGGATACCTTAAAGGTAATTCATTCTTGGTTAAGAGAGGCTTATGAAGAGTTGAAGGATGAAATCCGGTTATTGTAGGTGGCTTAAGGAAGCGGGGCGTCACATTAAACCAACGGAGAGATTCTATGAATATTCTAATTGCACAGCCTCTGCTTGAGAAAGAACTTAAGCAGCTAGAACGAGAAATCCAAAGCTACCCTGATGTTGATGTTCTTATCTTTCCAGAGGGTTATGTAAACAACAATGTAGAACTCGCTTGTGATCTCGCCAGAAAGTTCTCGAAGATAATTATTTCGGGGCACAAGCAGCCAAAGGACAGAGCGCTTATCATTGATCGGGAAGGTCAAATCCTTCTTGATCGTGCAAAATATGATGAATCCATTCTAGTGGAGTCTGAAGGAAAAATAATTGGGTTTATGCTGTGTGATGAGATTGTTATTCAAGGCATGAGTAATTTAAAGGCTACAAAAATTCATTTTGTTGTTCATCCTATTGGAGTTGGAATGTTCAGTGACGATCAATTTGATGAATGGATAGAGGAAGCAAGAAAGTATGCAATGCAATATAAGACGATGATAATTGGGACGAGTCATGCAGATGGCTCATTCAGAGACAGCGATATTTCAATTCCAATTGCCTATTGTATAGATGGAGACGGTAAAGAAGTTTTTATATCTAGAAATGATACTCGAACAAGAATTTTAAATTTTGAAACAAGGCAAGTGATTATAATTTAAGTGCAGCTCATACCGAATGAGAGGACTGCTAAAAATGAAAAAACATCCTAGAGTGGATTCGTGGACACTCAAATCGACTAACGTTATGCGCATCCAGCAGAATGGAGGAGAAGAGAAATCGTCAATACTCGGTGGTTCAGTTTAGACTATTTGCGATCCGGGACCAAGGAGCAGGTTGAAGTATTCCAGTTGTTGACGGATTATAGGATTTTTCAGATCCTGGAGAATTACCAACCCATCTTAGTAGGGACCATTCCTATAGGGATTGCTGTTGAAACAAGTGATTTAGATGTGATCTGTTGTGTGCAGGACTTTGATGAATTTGAAAGGTTCAATAAAGCTAATTTTGAAGATTATGAAGGATTTTCTGTGATTAGACGAATGGTTGAAGGGATTGAGAGAATCAAGATCAACTTTACGCTTGGGAGATGGCCAATCGAAATTTTCGGCCAAAATAAACCGACTCACATGCAGAATGGCTTTTTACATATGGTTATCGAGGATCGGCTGCTAAGGCTATACGGGGAGCGATTTAAAGATTACATCGTTCAATTAAAAACAAATGGGTTGAAAACAGAACCGGCATTTGCAAAGGCATTAAAGCTCGAAGGTGATCCTTACTTAGAACTTTTAAAGTTAAGCAGATGGACGGATAGAGAATTAGAAGAGTTGTGGGAGGAGCCCAAATGACATTGCCTCACTTCATTCAAAAGGAATTTATTCTATGAATGATTCAAGGTTTAAAGATAGTGGTGAGAGAATTTACGATTTTTTATTCAACTATAACATTCTCATTGAATGCCCTTATTGTAAGAGGTGTGCTGAAGGGATGAGAAGAAATGGTAAGTCCGGCTATATGCTGCAATGTAAACACTGTGGACCATTAAGTGATTCGCTTGTTGGCACGTGGGGGAACGGAACTTTTATGGGACTGAATCTTTGGTTAAGAACGAATTGTTGCGGAAAATTGCTATGGGCTTATAATAAAGAGCATTTGGATTTTCTGGACAGTTATGTGAATGCCACTTTGCGTCAAAGACAGCCCAATAAAAATCAAAGTTTAGCAAGCGGACTTCCGGATTGGATCAAAAGCGGAAAAAATCGCGAAGAACTTTCAAGAGGAATTGCAAAGTTGCGAAACCGACTTGAACTATCTGAAAAGTAGTAGAGACATTTTGATGGACGGTGATTTTCAATTGAAGGAACCTGTAGTTATTGAGCCTTACAATGAGAATTGGCCTAAATTATATAGTGAAATTCGATCTCAAATCGTAAATCAAATAGGATCTTTAATTCAAAGGATTGATCATATTGGCTCAACAGCTGTAACTGGATTATCGGCTAAGCCTATTATAGATATTCAAATATCAGTATCAGATTTGGACAATATCGAAGAAGTCGCATCCGGTCTTAGTGAGATTGGATTTGAATTTCGTAAAGACAATCCGGATTTAACCAAGAGATACTTTAGAGAAAGAGCTGGAATGAAAAGAACTCATATTCATGTAAGGCATTCTGGAAGTTGGTCGGAACAATTCAATTTGTTATTCAGAGATTATTTAAGGGAACATGAGCTAGCAAGAAATGAATATTCTAAGGTCAAATATCAACTTGCCAATCTATACAGAGATCAAAGAGAGAAGTATGTAGAAGGCAAAACTAAAGTCGTATGGGACATCATGTTGAAGGCAAATAAGTGGAGCCAAGACTTCGGCTGGAAACCAAGTAAATCTGATCTTTAGGTCGTCCGAAGAAGTTTGTCAAATCCCATATTCATGAAAGGAGTAAGCAATGAATCCCCCAAAGCACATTGTTTCAGCAGCTGCGATCGTATTAAATGACAAAAACGAATTATTGCTTATTAAAGGCCCGAGGAGAGGCTGGGAGATGCCCGGCGGACAAGTAGAGGAAGGGGAGTCATTAAGTGATGCTGCAATAAGGGAAACCAAAGAAGAATCAGGAATTGACATCGAGATTGTTAGGTTCTGCGGAATATTTCAGAATGTTGGAAATTCGATTTGTAACACGCTCTTCTTAGCAAAGCCTATTGGTGGCGAACTAATTCAATCATCAGAAAGCCTGGAGTCTGATTTTTTTCCAATAAAAGAAGCATTAGAAAAAGTGGAATGGAAAGATTTCAGACAAAGAATAGAGTACTGTTTAAGATCTGAGATACAGCCTTTTTGTATTGAGTTTAATGATAAGAAGGATATTTAAAAGCAATTCAATAACGCGAGGAGTGCCCCCGTCCCGAAATTAGTTAGTCGTATGAATCCGATGAAGGTACAACATTCGTCGGTTTATGCGACTTTTTTGATACATGAGAGCGTATAAATGATAAGCACATTTAGAAGGTATGGGTTATAATACCAAATAAATGGATAACGTGATGTATTGAAGGGAGTAGGTTATGGGGATTGTAATCGTAATCCTGTTACTTATTATTGTAATTTTATTGTTCGAAATAAATAGTAAGTTACCGAAACGGGATCCAGGAAAGGAAGCCGTTAAAAGAGCATTAAAGCGAGATAGGAACACAGAAAGAGAGTAACTAGGTGGCTGAATCTGAATCTCCAGATAAGGATAGCAAAATCAAGCATAGGGAGAGGGGGCGGAGGAGCAAGTGAGTTACTTAAAGAAATATAAGGTGTTGTGCTCAATACTCCTAATTTTACTCTTCGTATTTGTTTCAACACAGTACATCAAGCCGCACTACCTGTTCAAAATTAAAGACAACGAGCGAGATATTAATCAATCAATAAGTAAGATGGTAAATCAACCGATTGAGATTAAACTAATGGAAGATATAGATAATAAGCGGATTGTTCTTTTCACTTCAGGGTCTGAGCTTGGCGAGTCAGTGCTTACTAGGGGTTCCAACAGCAAATACAGGCTCGATTCTGTCGGACATGGAACAAATGAAGTAAGGTATAGAATAATGGAAACTAATCAAGGACAGTACATCCGATTTGTAGGCAGGAATATAGGAGGAATCTCTGAAATTCTCACTTTTGTAGATGGAGAGAAATACAGTTTGCCGGTAACGGAGGGAGAGTTTTTTATTTCGCTTGTTCCAATAATCCAAGAGACAGAAAGTAAGTTTCCTTCTGGAACAGTGTTGTATGATGATCAAGGGAGAGAAATAGACGAGTCGGTATACCCATAAGAAAGGACGTAAAATCCATGCTGTTTATTAAAGCAACGAAAGATACCTTAAAAGATCTCAATACTACTCCAGTTGCAGTTGAAGCTACGGACCTGCTTTACAGTTGGCACGTTAATATATTTACCTTGTACAGGAAGAAACATTACGTATTCATGAACGATTTGTCCCGATTAAGCTTAACCATATCAGGAATTAGAAGCAATCAATCCGCCAAATTGAAAGATATTTTTATAGATAATTTAAAGCAGTATCTGGTCACGGAGCAAGTACCAGAACATCTTCTTAGGTATTACATAGAAAATTGCGATGAAATGGTAATTACAAAGACAGACAGCAGAAGCGTAAGAAGTACACTTAATGAAATTATGTTAGTAATGAAATCTCTGGAGTACGATAAACAGGGATACGAAGATTTGGACCAAAGGCATAAATGGAACAACAGATTTATCTATAAACCAATTGATTATAAGTATCCGATTGATGTATTTATGAATGAACTGGAAAAGAAGTATAAGAACAAAGATAACTAGAAAAAAGGGGGAGAACTCCATTGGAGATTACTTTGCTTTCGGACAAAGAGTATACCGTATCCGATTTATTGATAAAGAACATTCATACAAAGAGATTTTGTGTATTTGATTTTGAAGCAACAGGAATCAATCATGAAACAGAACATATTACGCAGATCGGAGCAGTTATTGTTGAGAACAATGAAATCGTAGAGAGTAGAACAGTTAAAACCTATGTTAAGCCATTAAAGCCGATTCCGGAATCGGTGGAGCGGTTTACTGGAATTTATAATACGGACCTAATCGGGGCTCCGAGTTTAGCAGCTGTATATGACCAATTCGTCAAGTTTACCGAGGGCTGCATTTTAGTGACTCATGCGGGTTATGAGTTTGATCTGCCTTTATTAAAGAACGAATGCAAAAGAAGCAATTTATCCATGATCACGGCTCCTTGCGTTGACACAAAAGCTTTATTCTCATACCTACATCCAGAGATAGAAGATATTATTTGGACGGATTATTTAATTAAGCATTACAATGTTAACGATAAGGATCTCAAGAGGCATGATGCACTGGGAGACAGCATCTTGATAGCTCGAATTTTCTTGAGAATATTGAATGAGTTTAAGAACAGGAACATTGAAGATGTCGATTTTATAAAGCCGGTTATAGTAAAGAGATTTCAAATTAAACCATTAGTTTGAATCCTAATCTGTGAGACCATGCGAGAATGACTTAAATACTATGAGGTGATAGATGTGTTGGATGATTTTACGAAGAAGAGAATAGAAAAAATACTCCAAAACTATATAGACAAGAAAATCCCGAAACATCTAAAAAATGAAATTCAAATCTTTTATAAATTTAGGGGCAAAACTGTCACATTAAGCCAAGAAAGACCAGGGTATATGGGAAGACGTTTTGAATACCCCATTGCTCAATTGAGATATGAGGAAGCGCAATGGAAGGTATATTGGCAAGATAGCAAGAAGAAATGGCATTTTGTAGATGACATTGAGCCCGATAAAGACTTTGAAAAACAATTAAGAGAAATCGATGAAAACAGTATTTTCTGGATTAGCTGATGGTACCAGTCACCTGCTTAAGAAGATCGACAGGCTCCTTCTCGGATTGAGATGGAGTTTTTGAGTGGTATACAGAATTTGTAAAAGATGCTTGTGTCGACTGCTTATGCGAAGCGTTCGAAGGAGCTTATACCAACCCCAGGAGAAGGTGATATGTTGATTTTTCTCTATGCTTTATTTTTGTTACTGGTCGTCATGGGACTTGGAAGCATACACTACACCTTAAAATTACAGTTGAAGAATGATGAAAGAATAATCAATCGGTTGGATTTAATCATTAAAGAACTAAGTATCTTAAATAACAAGTCGGGAGATAGGGAGCATTAATCGATTCGCATTCGGTAGTCTACATACATTGCTTCATGGCTCTGACAGATGAGATGAAGGAGTGAGCGATATCAAATTCGTTTTAATATTCGGTCCGCAGGCCGTTGGTAAAATGACGGTGGGTCATGAACTAACAAAGATTACTGATTTGAAATTGTTCCATAATCACATGTCGATTGAACTGTTCCATCCGTTCTTTGGTTTTGGACACGAAACATGGCGATTGGCTAACTTACTGCGCAAAGAGTTTTTTGAATCATTTTCTAATAGCAACCAGTATGGGCTTATTTTTACTTATGTATGGGGCTTTGATCTTCAGGGAGATTGGGATTTTGTACAGCAAACCTGTGATATTTTCGAATCAAAAGGTGCAGACATCTATTTTGTTGAACTGGAAGCGAACATAGAAGAAAGATTAAACCGAAATGCAACGCCGTTCAGGCTTAAACAAAAACCGACAAAACGGAACCTTGAACAATCCGAAAACGATTTGCTCAGCACTATGAATAAACACCGGCTGAATTCCTACCCTGGAGAAATTACAAGACAAAACTATTTGAGAATTAATAATACAAGTCTAAGTGCAGAAGAGGTTGCACAACGGATCAAAGAAGTATTCTTCTTTTGTTGAATTTTGTAAAATAATGCAAGGGAATTAAAGGAATATGTAAGGTGAATATGGAATTAGTGAAAGGGATTTCTACTAATTTCTAGGGGGATGCTAAATGGCGAAAACGACAACAGAAATGGTTGAGGAATTTAAGTCGTTTATTTCTTATGTACTGAGTTTGGATGGTTTGACTGAAGAATATTGGAATTCGCCAATAGCTGAAGGGAAATGGACTTTGAAGGATGTAATCACGCATATTATGCTGTGGGATAAATTCTTCTATGAGGAAGGTATTGAAAAAATTAAAGAATCAACCGCTGACCGTAAGACATGTGAACTTTAATGAGTTTAACGCTAAAGCAATTGAGTATTCGAAGCTGCATCCGAAGAAAACCATCCTTGAACAATTTGTAGAATACCGAATGAAGATCATTAACGATATTTCCGGACTTGATGAAATGGAGTATACAAGGGAATATGTGGACGGCGACAAAAAGAAATTTAGCATTCGGAAGTATCTGAGAGGATTTATTCCTCATGACAAACATCATAAAAAACAAATCGAGAGATTCATAAAGAGCATTGCATGATATAAAAGTGCTATTCTAGGATGATTAGATGAGAAAATATAAAAAAACGCTGATTTTTGTCGGGATCCTGGCTGCATTAGCTCTGCTTTATGGACTTACTTATATTCCGCATACAATCGTCAACATCAAGCCGGACAAGGTTTCCAGTATTAAGATTTTTGATGGGAACACAGGCTACGAGACGGAAATAACCGATACAGCAGCGATCCAGTACATCATCAACAACCTAAATGAAGTTACATTTCAGAAAGATAAATGGGCTTTCTTTTATATGGGCTATAGCTACAGAACAACGATCTACAATCATCAGGGAAAACCGGCGAAAAAATTAATCATAAATTCATCGGATACAATTCGATACAAGGGCTTTTTCTATAAAGCAAAAGGAAATCAAATTGATTATGAATATATTAAAAAAGCTGTAGGAAAACAGCCGTAGCCTCTCTTGAGAAATGTGTCATCTCTCAGTTCGACCATTAGTTCAGGGGGAATGGCGTTGAAATTAACTCTTGGATTTTTGATGATTATTGCTGCTCACTATGTATTAGGCGTGGTATATAACAGCTCTATTTTTGCGGAATCGAATTTCCCTTATGTTCCTGTATATACCGTTCTAATATGTATTAGTATACCGAATGGGGTTTTTGCGGTAAGGTCGGAAAACAAGAATACTTTAATTAAGTGGGTCGTTTTTTCTGCTATTCCTGGATTATTATTTATGACTTATGCAAAAATACAAGGTAATTCCAGAGGGATAATGCCGTTAACATGGGATTGGGGATTATGGGAGCTGTTTTTACCGTTTATATTTGCTGTAGTTCAATTAACGATTCTGATTTATTTTATTGCGACAAGGAAAAGTAAGGGCAGAAGGATAATGAATCGTTCCGAGGGAGATATAGGGAATACAAAGTCTTAAGTTTATGTATTTATGAGAGAACCTCTGTGGTTCCGGCTGGAGCAGCTTGAGCACTAACCTCAATTAGGATGGTATGAGAACACAGAAATGTTAGCAGCTATCAGCTTCCTAAGCTGCACACAAACGACAAAGGCGTGACTAGGTATGATTACTTTATTGTTCTGGCCATGCATGCTTGCATCGATCATTTGTTCTGTCCTCGGAATATTATTCAAGAGCCATCGAAGTCTGTATGCCGCGGCCCTATTAATCATTCCGATGTCTTTGTATCTTGCAGGATGGCCGGGGTTTCTGATAGGGGGATTAATATTCCCCTTGTTATACGTCGGCTCCGGATTACTCATAAAGAAGAACAGATATATAATGTCATTCTTGGTAAGCGTGCCGGTATATTGCGTTATTGGTTGGTTAGGTTTTGTGGTCCTGACGCAATGAACACGAATGTGAGATCGGTAAATTTTAATCCGGAAAGGAATCACAGCATGGCAACTATAGCTTTAATCAGGCATGGCAGTACCAGTTGGAACAAAGAGGGGAGAGCGCAAGGCAGCTCTAATATTCCTCTTGATCAAGACGGAATTAACCAAGCCAAGCTGTTAGCCGGCAGACTTAAGTCGGGGCAGTGGAATCACATTTATTCAAGTGGACTTGAAAGAGCCAAACAAACCGCACTTCTTATAGCGGATGCTACAGGGTTAAATGTTCATTTTGACGATCGCCTTAAGGAGAGATCAGGAGGGCAGATCGAGGGGACAACGGAAGCGGAAAGAATCGAAAAATGGGGAACAGGCTGGAGAGACGTAGACCTTGGCATCGAGTCCATTGAAGAAGTCCAAAAGAGAGGTAAAGATTTTCTGGAAGAAATCTACTTGAGGCATCCAGGAGAAAATGTTCTGGTTGTTTCTCATGGCGCGCTAATTCAATTTAGTTTTATTCATTTGGTGGCTGATTTTCCTTCAACGCATTTTGATAATACGTCGTTAACGATTTTGAAGAAACAAGATAATCGATGGACATGCGAGCTTCATAACTGTACAAAGCATCTTGATCACGACAATAATGGTGCATAAGAGTTGAAGAAGAAGCGACTAGCACATTCTTTTGTGGGAAGTGGAGAATGGTTGCAGTTCCAGGAGGAAGTGAACATGAACCATTTCATTATTACCGGAACGTCGAAGGGAATCGGAGAGAAGTTAGCCCAACTGCTTCTAGAGGAAGGTTATTTTGTCTATGGGATTTCACGAGGGGCTTCTGCGCTGTTAAGCAGCTATACGAAATACGAACATTTCAATTTTGATTTAGGCAATGTACTGGGTATTGAGCGCTTGGTGAGCGAGATTGCCGGACGAATTAACGGCAACAGCATACGTACGGAGATGATTTGTCTGATAAACAATGCCGCGATGCTTGAGCCTTTGAAGTCAATAGATCAGTGCAGTCCCGAAGAGATAAATACAAACCTGCAGGTAAGCTTAATTGCTCCAACGGTCTTGACAGCTTGTTTCATTAAGCAATTTAACCACGTTTCAGCGAGGCGAAAGATCATGAATATATCTTCGGGATCAGGGTCGTACCCGGCGCCAGGAATGAGCGTGTATTGTACGGCAAAGGCCGGGATGAACATGTTCACCCGATGCGTCGGGGAAGAGCAAAGAAGGCGAGAGCATCCAGTAGAGATCATTGCCGTTGATCCCGGAATGGTTGACACTGAAATGCAGGCAGTCGCACGCGAGAAAAGCGAAGAGCAGTATGAAATGGCGAATTTCTTCAAACGAGCACATCAATCCGGTCAACTACAATCCACAGAAAATCTGGGGAAGCACTTACTCAACATTATTCATAGCAAGATTGAAGCCGGAAAATTAGTCGCGCATTCAGAAGAATAAATGAAGGGAGAAGAATGCGATAAAGAAATCATTCATTCTTGTCCTTACCGCATTACTGCTTATGTCGTTGAATGCGTGCAACAGAGTTGCGCTCGGAGATCCCCAGTTGACAGGCAGAGTGGTTGCAACGGAGGGAAGCAGAATATTAGTAGTCGGAGGCATCACAAGAGAGGAAGCTGGCGAATCGGTAGAATCTATCCTATCTTCCGGTAAGTTTAAGGAAGTATATTGGGTAAAGGTCCGTAATTCCAAGCGCTATAAAGCCGGAGATCAGGTGAAGGTTTGGTTTCATGTGTCGAATGACTCTTATCCTGCTCAGACTGAAGCGGATAAGATAATAATGTACGAGAAGCTGGCGGACTACGATCTGAAAGTGCAGCAGACCAAAGAGCATTTGCAGCAGAAGATTGGAATGAATACGCACCTGAGCAGTGAAAAAGACGACACCTTGTCAGCAAGTCTGGCAGGCGTCGTCTTTTCCTATTTCAATTCATTCAGTAAAGAAGGGATAGGCTGTATTTTGTAGAAATAGGTAAATAAAGCATGTATTTCGTTCATAGGGAGGCCAACTTGATGTATAAAGGCATAAAGTCTTTGCTTATCCTTTCTCTGCTTTCTATTTTGCTCGTACAGCCGGCGACTGCCGCGGCTGCGAAAACGGTAAAAATAAAAGTGACCCTGGTAAGCATCGAATTGGTAGAAAACAATCATGTCGGCAATGAGTGGTACACGGCCGCCTATGTTAACGGCAAAGAAATTAAAAAAGGTTCGACGGTTACGTTAAACCTAAAACCAACTGAAAGTATTAAGCTAAAAGCCTACGCCGAGGAGCAGGATAAGATCCCGGATGTAGGAACATCCACCGCCTCGATCAAGGCGTCCTCCGTTTCCAAAGCTGTGAATAAAGCGCTGAAGGTAACGGTCAAAGAAAATCGCGGAAGGTATTCCGGCAACACGGCGGATTGGAAATTTACGTTCAAAATTCAAAAATAGGCGGGACTAACATCGTCCACAAACTTAAATGGTTGGCGATTGTCTCTGTAATATCAGTCGGAGTGATTTGTTTGCTTGCCTACGGGATAAGCAGGTTCTATGATTTTTCTTTGTCGGATACGACATTTGTCATTGGGTTGTTGGTCCTGATTTCAGGGCTTTATTTTTCGATGCAAGGCAGAGCGTTCGGCAATCGCTTCATGCCCAATAGCCAGTATAATGCAGCGGAAGCGTCGTTGGAGGCAGAGCGGGAAATTCGAGAGATGACAAGTCAAGGGTCTCTTAAATATGCAATGGAAAACCGGATTTTGATTTTCAGATTTAAGCCGTTTGTAATGATCATTTCCGGACTGATTTCCTTGTTAATCGCCTATTTGGTATCCTGACCGTTCACGTCGCCAGGCTTAGTTTTCCGTTGCTATCCTCGGAGGTTGCATACACGCCCTAGGAGATGATCCCATGAAGATTGCGTTCGTTCTTTTTAACGGAGTTACGTTTTTGGATTTTATCGGCTTTTACGACGTTATTTACCGCCTGAATCTCTTCGAAGAGACCAAAGGCACGACGTGGGACATTTGCGGGCTGTCGGAGGAAATATCCGATGAACTGGGCTTGACCGTTCGGGTAGGCCGGGTGAAGCCGGATTTGTCCCAATACGATCTGGTTTTCGTTCCAGGCGGCATGGGGACCCGAAATCTGAGGCACGACGAGGAATTCGTGAGTTGGATCAAACAAGCTGAAAACGTAAAATTTTTGGTATCCGTATGTACCGGCTCTCTATTATTCGGAGCAGCCGGATTTCTTAAGAATAAGAAAGCGACAACGCACCCCAATGTATACGAATTGCTGGAGCCGTACTGCAAGGAAGTTGTCAAATGCCGAATCGTGCGGGACGGCAATCTCATTACGGCCGGAGGAGTAGCGACTTCCATCGATCTTGCTCTGTATATGGTCGGGCTTTTCGTTAATGCGGAAGCCGTGGAACTGATCAAAAAGCAAATCGATTACCCTTATGAAATGCAAGGCATTGTTGAGGAGTAAATTCTATGGATATTTCATTACATAAATCCGGAAACAGCGAAGCGTCCGCCATTCATGAGATGCAGATCAAGGCGTTCATGCCGTTGTTGGACAAGTACCGGGACTTCGAAACAAGCCCTGCTAACGAGTCAGTCGAGCGGATTATAGCGAGAATGAACCAACCCTTTTCGGACTATTACATCATTAAAGATTCAAACATTGCCGTGGGCGCGATTAGAATTCTCCGGAAAGACAACAGCATCTATCGGGTAAGCCCTATATTTATTTTGCCGGAACATCAAGGAAGAGGAATCGCTCAACAAGTATTCGCCATCGTCGAACAATTGTATAGCGAGGCGAGCGCGTGGGAGTTGGATACAATATTGCAGGAACGGGGCAATTGCTATCTTTACGAGAAGCTAGGTTATAAGAGAACCGGTAAGACGGAAGTCATAAACGATAAGATGACCATTGTGTTTTATGAAAAGATACTCTAACCGCCGGGAACCAACCGCTTAAGGTGGCGAGGGGAAGCAGCAGCTGATGAAGGGGACTTACGCAGATGAGAAGTGATCGTTTATATTTCAGAGAATTCGGAGAAGAGGATTTCTCCTTGTTTTATTCCATTTTCTCTAACGAAACCATCATGAAATATGCGCTTATGGATAAGGCGGATAGCGAAGAAGATTTGCTTCCCTACTTTCAGAACATCTTGAAAAATAATGGAACGACCAATAATCGCTTAACTTTCGAATACGCCGTGTTCGACCAGACCGGCCGTCAATTCATCGGTTTTGCCGATGCCGGGATCATAAAGAAAAATAGGGACGGCGGAAGCGCGGAAATCGGATACTTTCTGCACCCGGAATTCTGGGGGAAAGGATATGCAACCGAAATAGCCAATTGCCTCATTAAATTTTGCTTTAATCAATTGGGCGTCCATCGCGTATTTGCGCGCTGCAACGCGAATAATGCAAACTCCGAAAAAGTCATGATCAAAACCGGGATGAAAAGAGAAGGCGAATTTCGAAAAGTAAGGTACAAAAATGGCGGGTGGGACAACGAGCTGCAATACAGCATTCTCGTCGAGGAATGGAATCAAAGCTTGGCATTCAAGGGAGTGTTAGAGTGAGCGAGTTCAGCGAGAGCTACCATCTGTTTTCAACGGAACAGAACGAAGGGATAAAGCTTCTAAAAAGTGCATGGCTTCGAGGATACGTATATCCGGCAAGTCATAATTGGGTAACGATACTGCCAAGCGGAAAAAGCTTCCAACCGAACAAAAGACTCATTAATCGTAATAAGGGGATTCTGGTTCATTTAATTCATGCCGAAGATCACGGTTGGTCTTTAAGTGTCTATGATGGAAGCCGGAGAACCTTTCATTTCGAATGTACATGGGAGGAAGAGATTGAGGTGAATCAAGACGAGTATCATAGAGAAAGGCTTGTAGATCTAATAAATCTGAATCCCAATAAACCGAGATCGGTCACGCCTCTGGATATTACAAAGATATTTTACATATCCGATTTTGAAGAAGCCATGGAGAGGGATCCCGTTAATCAAATTGCGGAACTGCTCAGACTGGAGAATTATGAATGGAACTCCTACGAATACGTTCAACAAGAGTATAAAGATAATCCGACCGAAATGAACAATAAAGGCATTGAAATCGTAAATGGTATTTTTACCTTTTAACGTACCGCTCCGATAATCGAAAGGACGGAAACTCGTGGAGCTTCGTCAGATCGGGAGTGGAAAGGTTAGCTTACTTTGAGCATCTTGCAGGTATTAAGAAATTTCGATAGAATCTCCGCTCGATAATCGAAGTACTTAAAATCGGACTAATCCGGGCTTGGAGGGTATTTCTTGAAATCTAAAATAATCAATGGTGTGGTAGGGCTTTGCCTAGGCGATGCACTTGGCGTTCCTGTTGAATTTAGATCACGAGAAGTGCTTGAGAGACAACCGGTCTCGGAAATGATAGGGTACGGAACCTATAATCAACCTCCTGGCACATGGTCCGACGATAGCTCATTGACATTCTGTTTAATGGAAAGTATTTGTCAGTGCAGGCAGATTGATTTATATGATATAGCGGATAAGTTTTCTTCCTGGTTATGGGAAGGATATTGGACTTCGCACGGAGAGGTATTCGATGTAGGGATCGCCACGAAGAAAGCTATCGAGAAATTAACCGAAGAGTTCGTTAGACCTGATTTTGCTGGAGGGCAGGACGAATACAGTAATGGAAACGGCTCTCTAATGAGAATATTGCCGTTAGCCTTTTATTAGGATTTCTAGTTATCGATATGCAGAGCGTTCACTTGGAAGGGATAGAGAAGAAAAACGTAGACAGAGCCTGCGAATATATCAATTACGCAGCGAATATGATCCGCTCGAACGGTCATGTCGTTATCCATATTCGCGACACCGAAGGGCTGACCGAAGAGAACAGAGAAGTCTACGATACGATTCCGGAAATTCAAGTCGAAGCAGCGGATCGGACGTTGACCAAAGAGTATTCGAATTCGTTTTGGAAAACCGAGCTGGAGCAAATTCTACGGGATCAAGGCGTTGAGTTTTTAGTCATCGCGGGCGATGCCGCGGAGCACTGCGTCCTGTTTACCTATAATGGAGCGCTAGAGAGGGGATTCAGCCCTGTTATGTTGCAAAACGGAATTTTGAGCCGATTCGACGACGTCATCGCGGCAACTTATAGAGATAGAAACGTCGTTTCCTATCCCGCGATTAAATACATGCTTAAGCCGCATTTCCCACAATGAAAATTCGGATTATCGGTTCGTGCGGGGGCGGTAAGTCTACGGCGGCGAAACAACTGTCGGAAAAGTACGGCATTCCTTGCTTCGAGGTCGATAATATGATCTGGGATAGAAGTGAGGGCAACTTGAAATTTCCGGAAGAAGTCAGAGATGCAACGTTAGCCTCGATTCTTCGCTCGGACTCGTGGATCATAGAAGGAGTCCAATATAAAGAGTGGACGCTGAGTTCGATCGAGCAAGCGGATCTGGTTTTTATACTTGCCCCGAACGTGTACATACGGGACTACCGGATCCTCAAGAGGTTTATTTTGTCTCGAACAGGAATTCGTCCATGGAATTACACGCAATCGTTTAGTAATCTATACAAGATGCTCGTGCATTGGAATCATCGCTACGACTACCGAAGCGCCATTGAAGTCGTACAGGATTACGGCAAACAACCTTATCTTGCCAAATCGAGGAAAGACATCGAGAAGCAGATCGAAAGGTGCTTAACAGCGAATCAACGGGGAGCAAGGGGACCTTAATGAAGCATGAAGATGAACTTATAGACTTATTACGAACTCATCCCTTCCTTATGAGAGACCTGAAGCTCGTCCATTCCTTAGGCTTGCCGAACGGATGCATAGCGGCGGGGTACGTAAGAAATTTTGTGTGGGATCATTTTCACGGGAAGAGCAGGTTTACGCCGTTGAACGATATCGACGTTCTTTATTACGATACAGCCGATCTTCGGGAAGAGACCGAGAAGCGCTATGAAGAACGATTGACCAAGCGGCAGCCCGAGTACAATTGGTCGGTTAAAAACCAAGCCAGAATGCATCAAAGAAACGATGAGCAGCCTTATCGCTCTGTCGAAGATGCCATGAAGCGTTGGCCGGAAACCGCAACTGCCGTCGGAGTCGCGCTGGACTACGCCGGCAAGTTAAAAGTTATTGCCCCTCTAGGCTTGGAAGATCTGTTCAGTCTGCAAATCAAGCGCAGTCCGTTTTTCGAAGATGCCGATTATTACAGATCCAGGGTGAAAAGTAAAAATTGGTTGAACCTGTGGCCGCGACTTAAGTTGATAGACTAAGGAGGAAACCCTTGTGTCCATCCAAGCAATCTTGTTCGACCTGGATAACACGCTGCTTGACCGGACGAGAACATTCGAGCAATTCACGAACGGTTTCATCGCAACGTATTTCAGCCATCTCGATGAAACTCGGGAAATTTTCGACAGGATCATCGAGCTCGACCAGGACGGGTACAAGGACAAGGAAGAATTGTTCGCAGAGCTCCTCGATGAATTGCCATGGAGGATTCCGCCGGAGCATTCCGAATTGTTGGCGTTCTATAAGCGTGAATACGTGAATCATGCCCTGCTAATGGAGCAAGCCCGAGAAGTCGTTCTCGGCTTGAGGGAGAAATATCGACTCGGTCTGATCACGAACGGCAAGACGGCGATACAGCATGGGAAAATCGATCGACTGGGCATCAGAGACATGTTCGACGTCATTCTCGTGTCGGAAGAAGCAGGCGTCAAAAAGCCGGATCGTGCGATATACGAAATGGCAACCGCCAAGCTGGAGCTTCAACCGGAACAATGTCTCTACATCGGGGATCATCCGGTGAACGATATCGAAGGCGCGACCAACGCCGGAATGCGGACAATCTGGTTCAAGGTCAATCAGCCTTGGAGAGACCATATTACCGCTGCGCCGCTGCATACGATCAAGCATCTAAGCGAATTGCCGGCATTGCTCTAATCGATCATCATCCGTATAGGAGGCAACCGCCATGGCGTCCCCGATTTTAAACCAAATAGGAGCCGTGTTTATTCCGGTAAGCAGCATCGAGCAAGCTCGCGACTGGTATTGCGATATTCTGGGCATCCCGGCTGACGGAGAAATTCTGTTCGGCCATCTCTATATCATCCCCTTGCAGGGAACCAACCTTGTTCTGGACAGCAAAATCTATTCCGAGGACAGCGTCTACAAAGTGGCGGCGTTCCACTTCAACACGAACGATATCGAAGAGGCGTATCGCTATATGAAACGGAAGAACGTCAACCTCGTCACCGGAATCGAGCATGGCCAGTGGTTTAATTTCAAAGATCCTGACGGCAACCTTCTGATGGTCTGCAAGTGTTAACGGTCGCCAAGCTCCAACGTTCAGTATGAGGATTTTCGTGAAAATGAAGACGCCTCCTGATCGATAGATCAAGGAGGCGTCCGCGCCGGGAACCCGGGAGTATATCGATTATCCGACCGTTGCCGGCTCATGCGGCTGGATCGGTCGATTTCTGTTGATGCGAATTAACGTTCAATTCCACGGCAGGCTCCACAGGCGCATCGTCCCCGACCTTGTAATGTTTCTCATACATATGGGCCGGAACGGTCAGGCAGAAGAGTACGAGCACAAGACAGAAAGCGAAAAATCCGTATACGCTGATATAGTCCGCGGCGAGTTGACCGCCTTCCGCAGCCAGCTTCGCTACGCTTTCGCCGACAGGGGGCAGGTTGGACAGAAATGGAATGCTCATGAGCATAACCTCCAAATAAGAAGATTCTTTCTGACTCCTATATTAAAGCGCCGCGCCGCGGATTAATGTGATAAAAATCACTATGACGAAAATCACTTGCGATGAAGCGAAATCCATCAGAGGCAGCGAAGGATAAGCTGGCTCTGCAAGAGATACGATAAGGAGACACCATGGCCCTCCAACAGAACGCGATTAAACGAAAAGAAATGCTGCTCATTACCGCCGTAGCTCTCGGGACCTTGCTGAATCCGCTGAACACGACGATGATTTCGGTTGCGCTGGCGCGTCTTCAAGAGGATTTCCAGCTGACGTTTGCCGACGTGTCTTGGCTCATTTCCACCTACTACTTGGCAAGTGCGATCGGTCAGCCGCTTATGGGCAAGTGGAGCGATTTATTCGGTCGTAAAAAGGTGTTCATGATCGGGCTGCTGCTCGTCACCGTGTCGTCATGCCTTGCTCCGCTGGCCCCGAGCTTCGGTTGGCTGATCGGATTTCGGATCATTCAGGCGCTGGGAAGCTCGGCACTGTTCCCGTCGGGCATGGCGATGATTCGCAGCCAAATTACCGCCAACCAGGCGAAGGCGCTCGGCATCGTGTCGATCTTCTCCGGCACATCGGCGGCGTTCGGGCCTTCGATCGGCGGGTTCCTGCTTCACTACGGAGATTGGCCGCTCATCTTCCTGTGCAATTTTCCGTTTATTATCGCTTCCTTCCTGCTGGCGTGGAAAGTGTTCCCCAGAGACCCGAAAACGTCAGGACGCGCCTCCGACATGGACTGGCCGGGCGTCGCTCTGTTTTCCGCGACGATCTTCATGTGGCTGCTCTTCTTCCTGTCGCTCGCCGGCGAGGTCAGTCTGTGGATGCTTGCGGTCAGCGCCGGACTGACGTATGCGTTATACCGTTATGAAATCGGCCATAGCAAGCCGTTCATCAACGTCGCTTTCTTAAGGAGCAACAGAAATGTGACGGTGATCTACGTACAGTTTATTTTAACCAATATGGCGTTTTATTCGATTATGTTCGGCATCCCGTCTTACCTTCAACGTGTCCAAATGATGGATGCGCAGCAAGCGGGGCTCGTCATGCTGTCGATCGCCGGGTTCAGCGTCATCGTCACGCCGTTGGTCAGCCGCTGGATCGACCGAAGCGGTTCCAGGCCCTCGCTGCTGTTCGGAACACTCTCCGTCGTTGCGGGAAGTCTGCTCCTGCTGTTGATTCGGGATCAGGCCAGCGTTGTGACAATTTTCCTTGTGCTGTGCGTCCTGGGGATTGCCAACGGCTTTAACAATCTGGGCATGCAGACGGCGCTGTACGATTATGTGAAGAAGTCGGAGACCGGCATCGCCTCCGGTCTGTTCATGACGTCCCGCTTTATCGGGACGATCCTCTCTTCCAGCCTGCTGGCGGCGCTCTTCGGCAAAAATATCACCACCCCGCATCTGCACAGCATGGCATGGGTTTGCGCGGGACTCGGCGTCCTTATGTTTGTTTTAACAGTGCGCATGCCCAGAGCGGATAAGCAAGAAGCCGTTGAATAAGGGCAGGATCAAGCCGCGTTCGGTCGACGATCCTTCATCGAATGTGGCTTGAAATCGGACCGTTCATATTGACCAATCCGTTGAATCGGGGTACACTCTTTCCAATATTTATAATATTGGGGGTTTTTACATGTCCGGACATAGGATCGAGGATCGGCTGCATGAGCTTAACATTACCCTTCCCGCAGCAAGCCAGCCCGCCGCAAAATACGCGAATTTCGTTATCGTGGGCGACTTGATGTACGTCTCGGGCAAAGGTCCGTCCGGCAATCCGAAAGGAAAACTCGGAATCGATTATACGACGGAGCAGGGATACGCATTCGCACGAGAGACGGCGCTCGAAGTGCTTGCCGTCCTGCAATCGGCGCTTGGTTCGTTGGATAAGGTGAAGAGGGCGGTAAAGGTTCAAGGCTTCGTCAACGCAAGCGCAGCTTTCGAGGAGCATCATAAGGTGCTTAACGGCTTTTCGGATTTGCTGCTTGAGGTGTTCGGGGATAGGGGGCTTCATGCCCGTTCCGTCTTCGGCGCGGTCTCGGTAAGGGACAACCTGCCGATTATCGTCGACACGATATTTCAGATCGAGACTTGATCGTCGGTTAACGAAAAGAACGGGAAGAATCGTAAGCGTGAAAGGGGAAACACCGTGAGCAACAATACTTTATACGAACGCTTTCTGCTGCTCGCCGAGGATTTCAATCGCCAATCGGATATCGTGCCGCTATTGTACGGATCGTTAGGACTGGAAGTTTTAACGGGAGCTGACACCTATCCGGAGGACATTGACGTCCTGGTTCCGCTTGCGTTTCTTCAAGATCGCTGGGATGAGTTACGGCAGCTGATCGAGAGCCGAGGCTATACCCTCGTCGACCTTCGGGAACGCGAATTCGATAACGGACAGCACAAAATCGCTTTTGCGGATATCGAGGATCTTGAAGCCTTTGCCGGGATCAGGCCGGAGGAGATAGAGGAAAGAGAGGACGGCGCAGCGAAATATAAACTGCTGAATCTTCGCCAATACTACGCCGTCTATAATCGATCCGTGCTCGACGGCTACAGAATCGGTACAAGAAACAAAAAGGATAACGAAAAAATCGAACTGATCGAAAACCTGCTAGGGCAATAGGAGAGACGACAACGCATGGTGACCGTTACAACGCGAGTAGAGATCAATGCGCCGATCCGGCACTGCTTCGACTTGGCGAGAGACATAGACGTACATACCCGAACGGTGTGGAAGCATACGAAGGAAAAGGCGATTCGGGGCGTTACGAGCGGCCCGATCGGACCGGGACAGACGGTGACTTTCGAAGCGACGCATTTGGGAGTCAGGCAGCGGCTCACCTCCTTGATTACCGAGTACCGCGAGCCTTACTTGTTCGTGGATGAGATGCAGAAGGGCGCGTTCAAGCGGCTGAGGCACGTCCATGAATTCGAAGAGGCGAACGGCAAGACCGTCATGACGGATACGTTAACTTTCGAAGCTCCGCTCGGGATTATCGGAAGATGGGTCGAGAAGCTTGTCCTGAAGGATTACATGAGGAAGTTTTTGGAGCACCGCAACCTTGAATTGAAAAAGCTGGCCGAGGACCGCAACAACAAAAATGGAATCGAAATCTGAACGACCCGAAGGAGATTACACTTCGATGAATATACGGATTTTACAACATTCTGACGCTGAATCGTACAGGCAATTGCGCCTCGCCGGGCTGCAGACGAATCCGGAAGCGTTCGGCTCTACCTACGAGCAGGAGGCGCAGTTTACGCTGGAGACGATGATCAATCGAATTACGCCCAGCAAGGACAAGTTTGTGTTAGGGGCGTTTGCGGAGGACGGTTCATCATTGACGGGAATCGTGACGTTCGTGCGCGAAAGCGGCGTTAAAACCTCGCACAAAGCAAACGTATACGGGATGTATGTGGCGCCCTCTGCTCGGGGCAAGGGGATCGGCAGACGGCTTCTCGTCGAGTTGATCGAAAAGGCAAAGGAGTACGACGGACTGGAGCAGATCAATCTGGCCGTCGTATCGGACAACGCGCCCGCCAAGAAGCTCTACCGCTCGCTTGGCTTCGACACGTACGGGGTGGAGAAGAACGCCTTAAAATACAACGATCAGTATTACGACGAAGATTTTATGACGCTTAAGCTGCCCGGATCCAAGCAATAACGTATTGACAGCCCGGCAGAAAACGCTTAATCTATTAATTAATAAACCTAATTAATGTATTGGCAAGGTTACGCCCGGAAATGAGGAATAAAGAATGGCTAAACGTTCGGCGGACCAGACGCTGGTTCGCATGACCAATCAAAATCTGATTCTCTCGACAATACGCGAAAAAGAGAGCGCCACCCGAAGCGTCTTGTCCAAGACGCTGCAATTAAGCGTGCCGAGCGTATGCGCGAACGTCGACCAGCTCATCGAGCTCGGCATCGTGCGGGAGACGGGGGAAGAGACGTCGAGCGTCGGCCGCAAAGCCAAGCTGTTGAAGCTCAATACCCGGTTCGGCTACTTGATCTCCATCGACTTAAGCAACCCATGCATCACGCTGGCTCTCAGCGATCTGGAACCGGTCGTAGTGAGCGAATTGAAATTCGACCTGGAGCTGTATCGTACCGAACAATTAATGGAACTGCTGACGGAGAAAATCGGTGAACTGCTTAAGCAGGGCGGCATCGCTCCAAGCCAACTGCTGACGATCTCGGTGTCCGTCCCGGGCATCGTCGACAGCGTGAAGGGCATCGTCGAATGCGGCTCTTACTTGGCTCCGCTGGGCAAGGTGCCTTTCCGCGAGCTGTTTCAACGCCGCTTCGACGTCCCGGTGCTGCTGCACAAGGATATCGACGCAGCCATTATCGCGGAAAGAAACTTCGGCGCGGCGAAGGACAGCGACAATGCGGCTTTCGTAAGCGCGGACGTCGGAGTAGGAACCGGCATCGTGCTCGGCGGGACGCTGTTCAAGGGGAGTAAATACGGAGCCGGCGAGCTGAGCCGATTCGTCATGGACCGGCAGCCGCCGACCGACGGGGCCGCTTTGCCCCTTCTAGGCGACCTGGTTTCCGTCAAAGCGCTCGTACAGGCCGTGCGAGATGAGGTTGAGCTCGGAGCCAAGAGCTCCGTTCTGGATGAAGCGGGGGGCAAGCCGGACCGCATCGACTTTAACGCCGTCATCCGCGCGACTCTATCGGGCGATGCGCTCTGCGTCAAGCACGTGCGCGAGAGCGCGCGCATGATGGGCATCGCCGTCTCCAACATGCAATTGCTGCTGGATTTGGACTGCATTATCCTCGGCGGGGGATTTGCGACGCTGGGCGATACGTATACGGAGACGCTGGCGGAGGAAGTGAGGAGGCGGATTCCTGCGCCTCCGACGATCAGGACGACGGCGTTGAGAAGCAAGGCGGTCGTCCTGGGCGGCATCAGCTTGGCGCTGGATTCGGTATTCGACGAACTGCTGCTGGAGAAGTCCGTGTAAAGCGGCTTTCTCCTCTCTATATAATTAGGAAACTTAATTAACTAAATTCCCCGCCATTATGAACAAAGGTTGATTCTCGGGCAAACCGGTGTGTCCGAGTTCAATATATAACTTTTATCAAAGGGAGAGTCCAGGAATGCAGATCAGAAAAGCAAGCCGTAAGATGACCGTTTCACTGCTGCTCGCCGCGCTCGCGGGAGGATTGCTGGCCGGATGCGGCGGCAACAAAGACAACGCCGCTTCTTCTACCCAAGGCGCTTCCTCGCCGAATAGCGGCAAGCAGGTCAAGCTGCGCGTAGCGACGTCATTTGCCGGATCGGATCCGTGGGTGTCGGCATGGACCGATGCGGTCCAATCTTTTCAGGCGGCCAATCCTAACATTGCGATCGTCGACGAGTCGACCCCGGTTAACCAAGAGGCGCTGCGCACGAAGGTGAAAGCCGACGCGGCGACGGGTAACCTGGCCGACGTTCTGTTCTACTTCAACGGCAGCGAGACGAAGATTTTGCAGGAGACGAACGAGATCGTGTCTTGGGAAGACGAGTTGGCCAAAGATCCCGAGTGGGCGAGCACGTTCAACGCGGCTATTCTTGACAAGGTGAAGTACGAAGACAAGCAATATTCCCTGCCGTATATCGGCTTCTACGAAGGATTGTTCTGGAACAAGGAGTTGTTCGACAAGCATCAGCTCGAAGCCCCGACGACGTTCGAAGCCTTTATGAAAGCGGTTGATACGCTCGCCGCCAACGACATCATTCCGATCGCCACGTCGCTGACAACGCCTTACATCCAAGAGGCGCTTGTTCTGTCCCAAGTCGGCCCCGAAGGCCAGAAGCTGGCGTACGATCCGTCTTGGGCCCCGGCGCTGAACTTGATCAAAGAGCTGAGCGACCGCAACGCTTTCCCTCGCGATGCGCTGACGCTGGACGACGACAAGGCGCAAGCGCTGTTCTCCGGCGGCAAGGCGGCAATGATGTTCAACGGCTCCTGGACGGCCGTCGGCTTGTCCTCCAACCCGGCGATCCAGATCACGCCGTTCCCGCTCGTTCCCGGCGGCAAAGGCGAGAACATGATCGTGTCGGGCTTCGGCTCGGGCTGGTACATGAAGAAAAACGACGATCAAGCCCAGTACGACGCCGCTCTCTCCTTCGTCAAGTATATGACGTCGCCGGACGTGGCCGGCAAATTCGCCGCCGTCGGAGGAACCTACGCGGTTAAAACGACGGATACGGGCACTACGGCGCCGCTGCTCACAGCCGGCAACGAGATGGTCGCCCAGGCGAAGGATTTCGTCATGCCGATCGACTCTTTCGTTTCCCGCGAGTCGTATACCGATTTCCTGAAAGGCTTGGGCTACCTGGCGTACGGCAAGAAAACGGCGGAAGAAGTGCTTGCCCAGGCGAAGAAGCTCAGCGATCGCAATCAAGGTTAGGCAAGCGGGCAGGCGCTCCCGGAGATCGGCACGCAAGGCCGGTCGCGACTCGTCGGATGAGCCCGGGAGCTTGCCTCCTAAGGAGGAACGGAAGTGAATTTCAAAGACAAACGCTACATCGTGCTTTTCCTGTCGCCGACGGTCATCCTTTTGTTCGCGTTTTTGCTCTATCCCTTGATCCAATCGGTCTATTACAGCTTCACGGATTGGTACAACTTCTCGAACAAGAAGACGTTCATCGGGTTGGACAATTACCGGCAGCTCGTTCAGGACCCGGTCGTCGGCATCGCCTTGAGAAACACCCTTATCCTTATCGTCGGCGCGATCGTGCTGCAGGCCGGGGGCGGACTCGCGCTGGCGTTGCTGACGGCCAGCGTGAAGCGGGGCTTCAAGTTTTTCCGGACCGTCTACTTCTTCCCGATCGTTATTTCGGGGACGGCCATCGGCCTGATGTTCTCGATTATTTACAACTACGACTACGGATTGCTGAACGCGATTATGCGCGCCCTCGGTCTACCCGAGCAAGTCTGGCTGACGGAGCACAGCTCGATCTATCTCGTGCTGATTCCGATTCTGTGGCAATACGTCGGTTTTTACTTCGTCATTTTCCTGACCGGCATTTCGAAAATTCCGGAGGACATCTACGAATCGGCGCAATTGGACGGAATTACAGGCATACAGAAAGCGTTCAAAATTACGATTCCGCTGCTTCGCGACGTGATCGCTTCCTGCTTGACGCTTGCGACCGCGGGGGCGCTCAAGGTGTTCGACGTCGTCTACATCGTGACTAAGGGCGGCCCGATGAACTCCAGCGAGTTGCTCAGCACGTATATGTACGACAAAGCCTTCAACGGCCAGAACGCCGGATATGCCAGCACGATCGTCATCGCCATGATGCTGCTCGGCATTCTGATCACCGTGCTGCTTAACAAAGCCGTCAAGAAAGATACGATTAGCTACTGATCGGGAGGGAACAGCGATGTCTACCGTCGCGGAAAATATCGGGCAAAGGCGCGGCCCCGGCCGCTACGCCGGCAGAACGGTCGTTTATGCGGTGCTGATCGCGTGGGCGTGCACGACCATCGTTCCGCTGCTATGGGTGCTGCTGAGCAGCCTTAAGTCGTCCGACGAAATTTTGACCAACGCGTTCGGCCTGCCGGACACCTTCAGCTTCGTCAATTACGTCAAGCTGAACGAGTACGGCAACCTTAACATTTTGCGCGGCTTCGCGAACAGCCTGCTCATCTCCGGCTCCGTCGTGCTCGGCGTTGCGTTCTTCGGGGGCCTGGCCTCGTTCGTTCTGTCCCGGTTTCAATTCAGGGGCAAGAGCCTGTTTAACGTTCTGTTCGTCGTCTGCATGCTGCTGCCGCAGTTCGCGGTCATCATACCGAACTTCATGATCATTAAGGAACTGCACCTGAACGGCACCTACTGGTCCGTCATTTTGCCTCAGATCGCAGGCAATCTGAGCTTTGCCATTCTCATGATGACCGGCTTCATGGCGGCGCTGCCCGGAGAGCTCGAAGAGGCGGCCGTCGTGGACGGAGCGTCCATCTGGAAAATCTTCTGGCGCATTCTGCTGCCGCTCTGCGTGCCGATTTTCGCCACTGTGTCGATCATGATTTTCCTCTGGTCATACAATGAACTGCTTATGCCGCTCGTTTACTTGCCGGTACGGGACATGCAGCCGATCTCCGTGCTGCTCTCGCTCGTCTCGAATGCATACGGAACCGACTACGGGGCGATGATGGCGGCGATCGCCATCTCGATCGCGCCGCTGCTCGTCCTCTACATGATCTCGCAGGAGACCGTTATTAAAGGCTTGACCGCGGGAGCGGTCAAAGGTTAAATCGCTTGGAGGATTCTACACAATGAACGAAGCATTGCAAATTATCGTCATCGCCGCGCATCCCGACGAGGCCGAGATTTATGCCGGAGGCACGGCCGCTCTGTACGCCGAGCTCGGCCATAACGTCAAGTTCGTCTCGTTGACGAACGGAGACTGCGGTCATTACAGCATGAAGGGCAAGGAACTGATCGAGAGAAGAACGCAGGAAGCCTACGAAGCCGCCCGCAGGCTCGGCGTGAAAGAATATACGATTCTGGACATTCCGGACGGCCAGCTCTCCTCGACGCACGAGGTGCGTTCGGAAGTCATCCGCCTCGTCCGCAATTGGAAAGCGGACGTCGTCCTGACGTTTCATCCGGACGGACCCGGCCATGTCGACAATCGCGGAGCGGGCAAAATCGTTCGCGACTGCGCGGATTTCATCGCGATGGTGCCCAATGCCGTGCCCGATGCGCCGCATTTGCTGAAATCCCCGCTGTTCCTCCTTATGCCGGATTACGCCAAGAGGAGCGCGTACCGGCCGGACATCGTCGTGGCCGTCGATTCCGCGATCGAGAAGAAGCTGCTGGGCTGCGACGCCCATGCTTCCCAATTTTACGAATTCGCGCCTTGGCAGCGGGGATTCCTGGATTCCGTTCCGTCCGGGTGGGAGGACAGGCGGCAGTACATTCTGGACAACTGGAGCGCGTTTCTGGACGTCTCAGAGGAAATGAAGTCCCCGCTTGAAACGTTCTACGGCAAGGAAGCCGCCTCCCGCGTTCGATACGCGGAGCCCTTCGAGGTGGCGGATTACGGCCGAACGCCCGACGAGGAAGAGAAGAGAAAGCTGTTTCCGATGTTGTACCTCCAATACCGTCAATAACATCAGTAACATCAACAAACATCAACAACATCATAGCGTTAACGAGTCGAAATCCCCTGCCGCGACGGCCGGGGATTTCGACTGCCATGGAAACGAGGGAAAGAGAGTGAAGCGATTATCGCTAGGAAAAGAAGGGTTGAGCGCGCTGCAGTGGTTCATCTTCATCGCGGCGAGCTCCATAGCGCTGCCGATCGTGATCGGCGGCGTCTTCGGGCTGGCTCAGGAGGAGATTACTTCGCTGATGCAGCGTACGTTCTTCGTCGTCGGAGTCAGTTCGATGCTGCAGGCGATAGCGGGGCATCGGTTCCCGGTCATCGACGGTCCGGCCGGCTCTTGGGTCAGCGTGTTTATTATGATGGCGGGAATGGCGGAACGGCAAGGAATGAGCGGGGAAGACGCGCTGCGTCTGTTGGAGGGCGGTATGCTGATCGCGGGAGCGCTGTTGCTGCTGCTCGGCGTGACCCAGCTTTTTTACCGGCTGCTGAATTGGTTTACTCCGCTCGTTACGCACACGTTTTTATTTATTCTTTCTCTGCAGCTTAGCGGCGTTTTGCTGAAAGGGATGCTCGGCGTCAACGGGGAGGGGGGCAGCATTCGTCTCGAAGAAACACTTGTCGCTGTCGCCGTATTTGCCGGAGTGGTGTTTCTTACCGTCAGGGGCAGAGGCTGGACCCGCAACTATGCGATACTGATCGGAATCGCGTGCGGATGGGGGGCACATGCGTGGATTGGCGGCGAACCGAAGGCGGCGGTGCCGTCGTCCGAGTGGATTCGGCTTCCGGAGCTTTGGGCGTGGGGAAGTCCGAGCTTGAATGCCGGAATGGCGGCGACGGCGGTGCTGTTCACTTTGATTCTCATCTCGAATCTGTTCGCGGCGATCGCGGCCGCGGAGCAAGAGGTGCCGCGCCGTCAATCGGTCGGGCCGAGCGACTATAACCGAGGCAGCGTCGTGGGAGGAATCTCGCACGGATTGGCGTCCGCCTTCAGCTCCGTCGGCGTCGTTCCGCTGCCGATAACGGCCGGCTTCATCCGGATGACCGGTCAGACGGGCAGAAAATCGTTTCTCGTCGCTTGCGCCGCGTTGGCGGGCATATCGCTTGTCCCTGGCATCGTCCATCATCTGGCTCACCTGCCGACCTCCGTCGCGAGCGCAGTTTCTCTTGCCGCTTTCGTGCAGATGACCGCGAATTCGCTTCAGTCGTTGTCGCGCGCAGCGACAGGGGAGAGGGAGCTCAAGATCGCGGGAATCGGGCTTCTGATCGGAATCGGCTTTACGATAGCGTCCGCATCCGCGCCCGCAGCGCTTCCCGCAGCCGTCCAGTACGTATTGGGTAACGGCTTGCTGGCCGCTACCTTGATCGTGATGTCGCTTGAACGTGTCTGGCGTCCTTCGTTCCATTCGGGTTAGCGATGCGCAGCCGCTTGACGGTCCAATCTTGAAGGGAGGAACAACTGGACGGGCAAAAAAGATCGGAAATGGTTGGTTTACTTCTGCGGGCGGTTCATTATAATGGGTTGTGAGACGGAGATAACAAGATTGGCCTATTCACAATCCATTAGGCAGGTGATGAGCATGGAATGGCTGCTGGCGATTGTCGTTGTCGTTATGGTTGCAGGATTGGCAGCGACGCTGATCATCGGTCAATCGAAGAGCAATCGAGAATCGGACCCCCGCTATACTCAAAATACAGGCAAAAAGTGGCTGCGTCTCGGCGGAATTTACGTAGTCGGCATTATCGCGGTAATCGTCATCGTGATCGCGTTGAACGACTAGACGCCGTTTTCCCATCCTCATGCGCTGACAACCGCCGAGCGAAAGCTCCGCGGTTGCTTCCGGTTAACCGCCGATCGAAGCCCGCAGAGCTTCGGCAAACTTGGCGATCCCCTCCGCGATGTCCTCCGTTCGGGCTCTGGCGAACGTAAAGCGGACGAAGCCCGAATCCGAACCGTACACGCTGCCCGGCACGAAGACGACTCCCCTCCGAATTCCCTCCTCCAGCAGCTTGCCGTCGTGAATCTCGGGAACCAGCTTGCACCACAGATGCAGTCCCCCGCTGGGAACCGTGAACCGAATCAAACCCGGAAGCTCCCTGTTCAGCGCTTCGATCAACAAGTCCCGCTTAAACAGCAACTGCGCGCGCAGCCGCTCCAGATGTGGAACGAAATAAGGCGAATTCAGAAACTGCGCGGCCACCTGCTGCGGAATGACGCTCAGTCCGAAGTCCATCTGCTGTCTCGCGTCGGCCAGCCTCTCCGCGATGGCGCGGGGAGCGACCATCCAGCCGATTCGCAGACCGGAGGCAGCGATCTTGGAGAAAGAGCCGATGTGCAGGACGGAACCGACCTCGTCCATCGATTTAAGAGGCGCGGGAGCCATTCCATCGTAAGCGGTTAAGCTGAACGGATCGTCCTCCACGATCGGCAGCGCCAGTTCGCTCGCCGCCTCCAGCAGCTGCTTGCGTCTCTCTGCGGCCAGAACGGATCCCGTCGGGTTTTGAAAATTCGGATTCGTGAACACCATTTTGATGCGGTGCTTCTTGTATAATGCCCGAACGTCCTCGGGACGAACGCCGTGCTCGTCGACCGGAAGCCGGAACAGCCGCAAGCCCGCGGATTGGAACATCGGCAGGGAGTAACAGTATGAAGGATCTTCGATCGCGACGGCGTCTCCCGGCGACAGCAAGCATTGCGTAATGAGATACAGCGACTGCTGCGAGCCGGAAGTAATCAGGATCGAGGCTTCGGTTGCGCGAACGCCCCGATGCTTCTCCAGGTAGGCAACCAGCGCTTGTCTGAGCGGAACGTAGCCCTGAGGATTATCGTAGCCCAAATACGAAGTATACCGATGCTCGCTCATGAGCGCGGCGATCTCGTCGATCGGGGCCAGATCCGCGGCCAATTCACCGCTGGCGAAATCGATGAGGGCCGGGTCCGAGGCCAGAGCCTCCCGAATTTTGCGCATGAAGGGCAGATTGGGAAGGAAGTGGCCGCCTTCGGAATAGCGTTTCCAATTGGGCGTATGCTTGGGCGCCACTTCCCATTTGGATGTGCTGACGCGGGTCCCGCTGCCCGTCCGGCTTTCGATGAGTCCCGTTGCCCGAAGCTCGTCGAAGGCCATAATGACGGTGCTTCTATTGACTCCAAGCTGAGCGGCCAATTTGCGTTCCGACGGCAGCAAGCTGCCCGGCGGAAATTCGCCGTAGGATATTCTCTGTTCGAGATGATCGGCGATTTGCTCGTATAGAGGTTGTCGACTGTGCCGGTCCGGCTTCCACATGAATATACTCTCCCGTCGTGCTATCGAACCTGATGCGCTTATTATCATACCACTGTTTTCCTGAAAACAAGAAACCCGAATTCGCGCAAATCCCGAAGATTCCGTAACGATTCGTTGAACTTGGATGGGGAAAAGAACGGGGAAATGGAGGGTCTGTTAACGACCCGAATCCGATATCATAGGGTCAAAGCCGTCAATTTCGAAATGAGGAGAGAGGAACCGTCATGAGAAACCGTTATGTCAAAGTCGCCGTCGTACAAGCCGCGCCCATTCTGTTCGATAAATCCTCCGCCATGGAAGCGATCGAGAGCTTGACGCGGAAAGCCGCGGTGCAAGGGGCTAAGCTGATCGTGTTTCCCGAAGTATTTCTGTCCGGATATCCCCGAGGGCTGGCATTCGGCGCCCGCGTCGGCAGCCGGACGGAGGAGGGAAGACGGATCTGGCAGCGGTATTGGGAAAGCTCGATCGACGTTCCCGGCGCAGAGACGGACAAGTTGGGCGAGCTGGCCAAGGAATTCGGCGTATATCTGATTGTCGGGGCGGTGGAGCGGGATCGGGAATTCAGCCGGGGCACCTTGTACAACTCGATTGTGTACATCGGTCCCGACGGAGAGCTTCTGGGCAAGCACCGCAAGCTCGTACCTACCGGCTCCGAGCGCCTCTTGTGGGGGCAAGGAGACGGCAGTACGCTGACCGTGATCGATACCCCCTTCGGCCGGGTCGGCGGATTGATCTGTTGGGAAAATTACATGCCGCTCGCCCGCGCCGCCATCTATGCCCAAGGAATCGACATCTATGTAGCCCCTACGGCAGACGCCCGCGACTCATGGCAATCGACGATTCGCCATATCGCCTGCGAAGGCCGCTGCTTCGTGCTTTCCAGCAACCAGTATGCGACGAAAGCCTCTTATCCCGAAGATCTGGCGCGTCATGAGGATCTTCTCAAGGACGAAGAAGTGCTCAGCAGGGGAGGCAGCGCCATTGTCGATCCGCTCGGCAATTATGTCGCAGAGCCGCTGTACGACCGGGAGGGGCTTCTGGTTGCCACGCTCGATCTCTCCAAAGTCGTGCAGAGCCGGTTCGACTTCGACGTCGTCGGCCACTACAGCCGTCCGGACGTCTTCCAACTAATCGTAAACGACAGAAAACAAGAAATCGTCCGAAAGGCCTCCGACAATTGATGTATTTTCTGGTAAAATAAATGTTAGAAAAATGAACGAAGACGCAGGCTTCGGAGTTGGAGAGGATGCTTGGGATGTCGATTGCAAGAGCTGACAGAGAGGATTTGCCGGAAATACTGGAGTTGCAGTATGCCGCCTATCAGAGCGAGGCCGCGATCTACGACGATTACAACATTCAGCCGCTCACGCAAACTTTGGAAGATTTGGAGAGGGAAGCGGAAGATTGGATTGTGTTCAAGGCGGTGGAAGACAGGAAAATAGCGGGCTCGGTCAGGGTGCTGGTGGCGGACGGGCAGTGTACGATCGGCAAGCTGATCGTGCATCCCGATTATCAGAACCGGGGAATCGGCAAGCGGCTGATGAAAGCCGTCGAAGACGCCTTCCCTCATGTGAGGGCGATCGAGCTGTTTACCGGGCATAAGAGCGAACGGAATATCAGGTTTTACGGCAAGCTGGGCTACGAGAAATTTAAGGAAGTGCAAGTTAACGAGCACCTTTCTTTGGTTTATTTTCGCAAGGAGATCAAGGAGGGCGCATGACCGATACGGATGATGGCAGGCTCTGGAAGATCAGGGACGAAGGGATGGGATGCACGGGAAATGAGGGTCCGATATGTTATCGAAGCGCTGCTGTTCAGCCTGGTCGTGATCGGGGGATGGGTCGCCTGGGCAGTCGTGTCCGGGATGATGCTGACTCGCAGCTACGTTCCGGATATTGTGGAAAGCTATAGCAGTGTAGAACATTTGCAGAGCGAAGTATCCTTCGGTGTGGTCTACAACGTTCACTGGTCGATATTGGCGGGAGGCTTCATCGCGCTCGCCGCTCTCTATTATTTCGCACGAGCCTGGTTAAGCAATCGCTTGTCGGCAAGAAAGAGTTAAGCACCCAAGAAAGGGAATTGCCATCATGAAGAAACTTACCGCCATCATATTGATACTCTGCTTGACTGGCTGCGCCAAGGAGCCGGCCGAATCCCCGGCCGCTTCCGATAGCGGTCTGGAGAGCGGGCACATCGCGATCGACGGACCGATGACGATTTCCAGCAACGGCTTGTATCCGTTCAGTCATGAGAACGAACAATTAAATCTACAATTGGTGACGGGAAGATATTACGAGGATTGGACTCCGGGACCGCTCATGGGAAGAACCTGGACCGGGGAGTTCCGTCTGGTGCTTGCAGACGAGGGCGGGCAGATCAAGAAAGAGTTTTCGCTGCAAGGCTATTTCGACGAACCGCTCGTGTTCAACTCCTTGTTCGAAATCGAGTTCGAAGATTACAACGGAGACGGCAACGCGGACTTCACGATCGGACAGTACGGTTCGAGCAACGGCAACTTCTACAAGCTGTTTACACTCGGCGCGGACGACGAACTGGAAGAGTTGAAGGTTCGAGGGCATCGCGAGCTGTTCATTAGCGCGACGGACGGCAGGTATTCGACGAGATTGGAGAAGATCGGGGAAGGCTCCTTCAAGAAATCCGCCTACGACAACTCGATAGGAAAACAGGTAGAGACCGTCTTTACTTGGAACGGAACCGAGTTCGTCGAGCAAGCCGAATAATCCCCATGAACAGCTGCCGGGCCTGGTTCGGCGGTTGTTCGCGTTACACCGGCATTATATAATGAGAAACATCGCGGGTGCGGGCATCGTACTGCTAGTACTGAATCGTTAAGCGAGGGGGCGGCGCGCATGGGAGAGTACCCCGTTAAAGGAATCATTTTCGATATGGATAATACGCTGCTTCGTTCAAACATCGACTTCGGGCGGATGAAGCAGGAGATTTATGCGTACTTGCGGGAGCGCGACCTGCTGCCGGAGCAGGCGCCAATCGACCGGGAGACGTCTTCCACGCTCATTCGGCAAGCGTTGGCGGCGAACAGAATGACGCCGAGACAAGTGAACGAGGTGTGGGCGATCGCCGCCAAGCACGAAACCGAAGGAATGGCGGGGGCGGACCTGGAGCCGGGCGTGCGGGAGCTGCTCGCGGAGCTGCAGGGCAAAGCCGCGCTCACCGTTCTGACCAATAATTCGATCCTCGCGGCAAGGGCCGCCTTGGAAGAGAACCGCATTTTGCACGTTTTCGACCTGGTCGTCGGCCGGGAGGACGCAGGCGAGCTGAAGCCTTCGCCGGACGGGGTTCGGCTCATTCTGAATCTCTATCCCCGGCTGACCTCTCGCGATTGGATCTCCGTCGGAGACGCATGGATTGATTGCATTGCGTCGCAGGATGCGGGCGTCCGCTTTATCGCCTACCGTGCCGACATGGAGAAGATGCGAATAGCGGGAGCGGTTCCCGACGACAGCATCGCGCATCTCGCAGAGCTGACGCGGGTCATTCAGAGTACATAGGAGGCGCTGCCGCGACATGCAACTTCATTTAAGAGACGCGACGATAGACGATCTGGAGCTGCTGACGGATATGAACCGGCAATTGATCGAAGACGAGGGCAGCTCCAATCCGATGAATCGCGAACAGTTAAAGCAACGAATGCGAGACTGGCTGACGTCCGATTGGAAGGTCGATCTTCTGGTGAGCGGCGAGGACGTCGTCGGGTACGCGCTCTATCAATTCCGAAGCAACGTCTATCGGCCGGAAGTTCGGGAAGCTTACTTGCGAACCGGATCGGCAAGAGCTTCTGGTTAAAAGCCGGATTCGCGCCCTACGTGTCCAACATGAGAATGAGTAATCGGTCCGGCTGGAAGGATGGAGAATGATTTGGCTGACATCATAATCAAATACAATATTTGTTTCGTTAGACGAGGCGACGAGATTTTGCTGCTGAACCGCGAGTTCGCCCCGTGGATGGGGAGTTGGAACGGAGTAGGAGGCAAGCTGGAGAAGGGCGAGGAGCCTCGCGAAGCGATGATCCGGGAAATCGCCGAGGAGACGAACATCGAATGCGATCAGTATCGCTTGCATTACAAAGGGATGATCACCTGGAACGACGACGATACCAGCTTCGGAGGCATGTACCTCTACGTGGCGGAGGTGCCGGCAAGCTTCTCCTATTCGACTCCTCTTCAGACAGACGAAGGCATTCTGCAATGGAAGACGGTCGGCTGGATTATGGACGGCAATAACGGCGGGGTCGTATCGAACATTCCGAGATTTCTGGAGACGGCGCTGAACGATCCGGAGTGCTACGAGCATCACTGCTATTACCGGAACGACGAACTCGTAACACTAAGCTCCAACCGAATAGACCCGCTAACGGAAACGGACCGTCCGCTCAGGGAAACTTACCTGCGAGATAAGCACCGGGGAGTGCTGGCGATCGGAAAATAAGGAGGCAACGCGCATGCCGGAATCGCTTAAACCGACGAGAGGGACGAACGAAGAAGCCGTCTACGTGCGAAACAAACTGATCGAATTCAATTCCAAGCACACTCCGAATGGAACGTATGAAGAACTCTGCCTGACGTTGAAAAACGATGAAGGCGACATCATCGCCGGCCTCAACGGCGTTATGCGATGGAACTGGCTGGACGTCGATATTCTCTGGGTGGCGGACGACTGCCGCGGCCGGGGAATGGGGCGAACGCTGCTGGAGGAAGCCGAGCTTTTCGCTCGGTCGAAGGCGTGCACCTTCATCAAATTAAACACGTTCAGCTTCCAGGCTCCCGAATTTTACAAGAAATACGGCTACGAAGTCATCGCGATCATTGAGGACGCCCCGATCGGGCACAAACTTTATTTCTACAAGAAAAACTTGTAGGCGATAGACGATCCGAGCTCCCCGTGCCGGGCAGGCCTCTAGTCCGACAGAACGGACATGCTCGACCGGGCGAAGCTCAGAAACTGGCGCAGATGGGGAGACAACGCCTCCTCGTCGCGCAGCGCCAGACAGATAAACCGATTGTTGCGGTAGCGGGGAAGCGAGCGCTGGATCAGCTCTCCGGACTGCGTTTCCCGGATCGCGCTTCTCCACGGCAGCACCCCGACGCCCATGTTGCACTTCAATCCCTCTTTGATCGTCTCGATCGCTCCCATTTCCATGGCTGAATCCAACTTCAGCCCGACCTGTTCCGCCCATTCGTCGGTGAGCTGTCTCGAAGTCGTGCCGGACTCGTGCAGCAAGAACGTTTCCTGTTGCAGCTGCTCTAGCGTAATCTCCTCCGAGGAGGCCAGCGGATGGTCGGGGCACAGGAACAGCCGGAGTCCGTCCTCCGCCAATCGATGCACAACCAGCCCTTCGTCGTCCGTGACTTTCTCGGGCAGCGACACGATCGCCGCGTCGATCTCGTAGTTGCGCAGCATCGCCAGCGTCGATCGCGCCTTCTTGACGGTCAGCAGCAGCTGCACGCCGGGATGCTGGACGCGGAACTCCGCCAAATGCCGCGGGATGAAGTACGTCGCCGGCGTATGGCTCGCCCCGATTCTCAACCTTCCACCTTGGCGGCTCCGCAGCTCGTTCATCCGTTCTTCCGCTTCGTCCACCAGCATTACAATCCTGCGCGCATAAGGCAGAAGCTCGAAGGCGTCGCTCGTCGGCTGGAACCCCCGCGCGTTTTTGCGCCATAGCGCCAGACCCAGCGTCTCCTCCAGCTTCCGCAGATGGAAGCTCACGGTCGGCTGTTTCAGCCCCAGCTTCTCGGCCGTCTCGATCAGCGTATGGCCATCGCACACCGACAAGAACACTTTCAACTGCTGTACGTTCATCCGTATCCCTCCGCTTCTCCTCGTTCGAGCTGATTATAGATATAATCTATATTCATATCAATAATGATAGATTTATTTAACAAAACTAACGGGTGGAATTAACATCTCTTGTACAAACCGATGTTACCTTTTTAGTAGAGCATTTCATACTAGATTGGTGGAGGGTACAAGGGATCATGAAAAAAACGAAAACGAAGCTGACGGGAATTTCACTGCTGCTGGCCACGACGATGATGATCGTGTCCGCATGCGGAGCAAGCGGCAACAATGCGGCGAACGGAGGAGCTCAACCGTCGGCATCTCCGTCGACGGAATCGGCTTCCCCGTCCGAGACGACGCCGGCAAGCGAGACGCCGTCCCCCGAGGTGCAAGACGAAGGCACGTTGACCGTGTATCTGAACGACTTCGACGATATTATCGGTCCGATGTTCGAAGCGGCGACCGGGTACAAGGTCGAACTCGTCAAGGGTAACGGCGCCGAGATCATGTCCCGTATTCAAGCGGAGAAAGGCAATCCGCACTGGGACGTCGTCTGGCTCGACGCGATGCCTTCCATCTACGGCATGGGAGAGGATAATCAGCTGCTGACGGACTGGACGCCGGACAATGCGGCCAATCTGAAAGATTCTTACCAAGCGTACGTACCGGCGAACAAATCGTTCTATCCGACCGGCGCGCACGCGGCGGGAGTCATCGTCTACAACACGAACGCCTATACGGCCGACCAGGCTCCGAATTCGTGGGACGACTTCGCCAAGCCGGAGTTCAAAAATGCGGTCGGCATGGCCGATCCGGCGATCGCGGCTCCCGCGTTCCCGTTCGTTGCCCGCTTCTTCAGCGAGAAGCAGCTCGACGGCGGCCAAGCCTTCTTCGATTCCCTGTTCGCGAACGGCTTGAAGGTGTATCCGAAAAACCCGAACGTAGCGGCCGCGCTCAGCTCCGGCGAGATCAAAGCGGCGGCGCTGCAGGAATCCAACGCCTACGGCTTGGTTAACTCCGGCGAGCCGATCGGCATCATCTGGCCGGAAGACGGCGCTCCGGCATCCGTGCGGGTAGCGGCGATCCAGAAAAACACGAAAAACCCGAACGCGGCCAAAGCGTTCGTCAACTTCCTGCTCGACCCGGCTACGCAGCAGCAGTTGATCGATCAAGGCGACGAGAGCTACTTCGAGCCTTCCGTGCCGGGAGTTAATCCGAAGGCCGATCGCGCCGCCGACGCCAACCTGGTCGCTGCGGATGCTGCATGGGCGTTCGAGCACGAAGCCGAGATCAAGCAATGGTTCGCCGACAAAGCGGTGAAGTAAGCCGATGTTGAGGCTGAATCAGAATCGCCTCGGATGGTTCGTAAGCCTCGCCCTATGCATTCTGGTCCTGTTTCCCTTGGCGGCGGTCATCGTTCAGGTGCTGCTGCCGGGGGTTTTCTTCGGAGATTGGAAGCTGGGCGACTTGCGGCTGCTGCTGGAGCTGTTTAACCGTCCGTTATGGCTGAAGTCGTTGGAAAATTCCGTGCTGCTGGCAAGCGGAACGACGCTGCTGGCGGCGCTGCTCGGCGGCTCGCTGGCCATGGCGCGCGCGACATGGCGCTTTCCGACCGCGCGCTTGCTCGATGCGGCTGTCTGGGGATTGCTGATCACCCCCTCATTTATTTTAGCGCAGGGCTGGGTCATGTTCGCCGCGGGCGGCGGCTTGGCCGTCAAGCTGCTCGGCTGGAGCTGGGTGACGCCTGCCGTATTTCAGCCTGCCGGGCTGGTCGTCGTCATGACGCTGAGCAAATTTCCGCTCGCCTACTTGAGCGTGTATGCGGCGATGGAGTGGAAGGTAGAGCAGCTTGCCGAAGCGGCCCGGCTGTGCGGCGCGTCCGCCTGGCGCGTCTGGCGCACCGTGCAGGCGCCGCTTCTGCTGCCCGCTTTTCTGGCTGGCGCGGCGCTCGTATTCATGGACACGGTCGGGGATTTCGGACTGCCGGCTTCCATCGCCGCCGTCTATCGGTTCCCGACGCTCCCGTACTCCATCTACTCCGCGCTGTACACGTCGCCAATCCGCTTCGATATGGCCGGGGTGCTGTCGTTTTACCTCGTTCTGCTGATTTCCTTGGCTATGCTGCTGCAATTTTACGTGATGCGGAAGTCTCGCTTTGATTTTCTGTCGGCGCGCGCCATACCTGCAGAGCCGAAGCCGGCAGGCCGGTTGACGCCGCTTCTGACGATCGGCAACCTGCTGTTCCTGCTCGTCGTAGTCGGCATTCCGATCGGCACGAACGTGCTCATGTCGCTGTTCCGCACGCAATCCGGCGGGTTCACGCTCGACAATCTGACGTTCGCGCATTACGTCTCGCTGTTCGCGGACCACAGCCAGCTGCTGGCGGGATTGGGCCGCTCCTTGCTCATCGCTTCCGTCTCCGCGCTGGCAGGGCTTGCGTTGGGCGTGGCGGTGTCGTTCGTGCTCACGTATTCCCGGTTCCGCTTCAAGCGCTGGATTGAAGTAATGTCGCTCGTGACGCTGGCCGTGCCGGGCGTCGTGCTCGGCATCGGCTACATTTTCGTCTGGAACCAGGCCTGGCTCGAGAAGATCGGACTGCTGCTGTACGGCAAGCCGGCCATTCTCGTCCTCGCTTCCGTCGCGGGCGCCGTCCCCGTCATCACCAGAATTATGGTAGGCGCGATGGCGAAGGTGCCTAACACGCTGCTCGACGCGGCGCAGATGCAGGGAGGCTCCTTGCTCAACCGCGTGCGGCTCATCCTGGCTCCGCTCATCCGCGGCGCACTGCTGTCAGCGGCGCTGGCCGCTTTCGGCTCCAGTGTGTTCGACTTGGCGGTCAATGCGATTTTGTTCCCGCCTAACTTCTTCACGCTTCCGGTTTCGATCAACAAAGCCTTCGAAGATTTGAACTTCGGCTACGCGTCCGCCGCCACAATGCTGGGCGGAGGAACCGTTATTCTGATTATCCTGCTGCTGGAGATGCTCCTGCGGCGAAAGGTGGCCCGCACATGAACGGCGCTTCTCTCGAACGACCGCTTCTGGAAATCAAAGACGTCGCCAAGCGCTACGAATCCCATCAAGCGTTGCGAAGCGTCTCTCTCGATATGCGCAAAGGAGAAATCATCAGCGTCCTCGGGCCGTCCGGCTGCGGCAAGTCTACGCTGCTGCAGCTCATTGCCGGACTCGCCCTGCCCGACAGCGGAGAGATCCGGCTGGACGGCGAAGTGATCTCCTCCTCTCGCGGCATGCTGCCGCCCGAGAAACGCGGCGTCAACATGGTGTTCCAAGATTACGCGCTCTGGCCGCACTTGAGCGTGTTCGACAACATCGCGTATGGGCTGAAGAACCGGCGCATGGATCGCGCCGACATGCGCAAGCGCGTCGGCGAATTGCTGGAGATGCTGCAGCTTGCCGGACTGGAGAAGCGGCTTCCGCCGCAGCTGTCCGGCGGGCAGCAGCAGCGGGTCGCGATCGCGCGGGCGCTGGCGACGCAGCCCCGGCTGCTGCTGCTCGACGAGCCGCTGTCCAATCTGGATATGCGGCTGCGGATCGAGATGCGCACCGAGATGGCGTACCTGTTCCGCCAGCTCGGCACGAGCGTGTTCCACGTCACGCACGATCCGGAGGAGGCGTTCGCCATGGCCGACCGCCTGCTCATTATGCGCAGCGGCGCGGTCGATCAGATCGGCACTCCGTCCGATTGCTACGCGCGGCCCGCCAGCCGATGGGCCGCCGCGCTGCTCGGCGCGATCAACCGGATCGAAGGGACGATCGTCCGCACGGCTCGCGGCGTCGCGTTAAGAAGCGGCTCCGTCCTGATCGAAGGAATAGGGGCGGAGGACTCCGCGGAAGGCAGCGAAGCGGAGCTGCTGTTCCGCCCGGACGACGTCGTCTATGTGGGCTCGGGAGGCGCGCCTTCCGCCGCCGTCGCCGAGACGGCCGCCGCTTCTCAAGACGGCCGGCGCCCGGACGGCGAACGAACGACGTTCGAGCTCGACGTGCTGCACAGCACCTTCGAAGGCAAGAGATGGCGCATCGTCGCCAAGACGGCTGCCGGTCAGAAGCTCTATCTGCTGGGCGAGCGGCCACTGCCTCCGGGTACGCCCATTGCCGTCTCGTTGCCCAGATCAGCCGCCTACATTTACGACAAGACGCAGGAAGGGAGCTAGTCTGTTGAGCAATTCCGCAAGTCCCCGTTTATTAGCCATATCGGATATACACGGACACGAAGACGGGCTGCTGCAGCTGCTCGACGCTGCCGGCTATAAAGCGGGGAAGGATCGACTGGTGCTGCTGGGAGATTACGTGAACGAGGAACCGAACTCCTGGGACACCTTGAGAACGATTAAGCGCTTGGCCGACCAGGGAGCCGTCGCGCTTCCGGGCAATACCGACCTCACGGTCGCCAATCTGGGAGAAGCGCCGACTCATCTGGTGCCGCTGCTCGGATGGCTGAAGTCGCTTCCGCCTTATTGGATCGCGGACGGCTACCTGTTCGTGCACGCCGGCATACGCCCCGGAATCCCGCTCGACCGGCAGCCGCTTCGCGACCTGACGGAAATTCGCGAAGCGTTCTGGAAGGAGAAGGTCGAAGTTCCGTATACCGTCGTCTTCGGGCACACGCCGACCTACAAGCTGGGAGCCGAGATCGGACGAATCTGGTGCGGCGACGGACGCATCGGCATCGATACCGGCGCGAAGCACGGCCAGCGCCTGACCTTGCTGGACGTCGGCGAGCGGCTGAGCTACTCCTGTTCGACTTCCCCGTTGAATCTGTATCGGGACATTCGGACCGATTCCGTGTATAATTTTGAAAGATAACTCGAAACGCACAAGACCCCGCCTAAGATAGGAGAGCTATCTAGGGCGGGGTTCGTCTTTTAACGGGGGGAAGAAGATGTACAAGGCCATCCTATTCGATCTGGACAATACGCTGCTCGACTACTCGCACAGCGAGGTCGACGCCATGAAGAAGACGCTCAGGGACCATGGGATTTGGGAGGACGAGGAGGCGTGGTGGGAGTCGTTCTGGCCCGTTTTCTCGCAGCATAATTTCAGGCATTGGATGGATTTCGTTAACAAGAGAGGTCCCCACAGAACGATTCAGGACGTGCTGATCAGCTCCTTCCGCGATTCGCTGGACGCCGACTCGGCCCGGCACGAACGGCTTACGGCATCTTATTGGGACTATTTCTGCAACAATTGTCATTTCGAGAACGGCGCGCAAGGCGTGCTTGATTTCGCCAGGGACCGCTACAAGCTGGGCATCATCTCCAACGGAATCGGCGAGGCGCAGCGCAAGAGATTGGCGGCGGGAGCCATCTCCGACCTTTTCCATTCCGTCGTCGTCTCGGACGAGGTAGGCATCCGCAAGCCGAGAAGAGAGATTTTCGATCACGCTCTGGCGGAGCTGAGATTGGCGCCGTCCGACGTTCTGTTTGTCGGGGATTCGCTGACGGACGACTATCAGGGCGCGGCCAATGCGGGCATCGACTTCTGTTACTATAATCGCGAGAAGATGAGGCTGGCGGATTCGCACAGACCCAAATATAAAATCGACGAGCTGCAAGAGCTGTTGAACTATCTTTGAGAATATCGCCGTGCATGATGAAATTTCGGATGAAAGGTTATGAGGACTTCCATAGAACGATTTAATCGTCGAATAGAAAATGTGAATTAGACCCTTGGGCGGACGGGTGATATAGTGGATAAACAATTCCAATCGGAAAAGTTTGTCGGATGCCCGATCCGGGACAGTCGCCCTGCTTGAGGCATCGGTTCCGTTCGGCGCTTCGCGAAGCAGTCGAGCGAAGGGATGGCCGCAGATGAAATTCGCGTTATTCAGCCTATTGATGAACGTTCCAAACGCCGTAACCGGCGAGACTTTGACCGAACACCGGAAAATCGAGAGCGTCCTGAACCAGGCCGCTCTTGCCGAGAAGCTCGGGTTCGAGGCGTACGGCATCGGGGAACGGCACGGAGCGCCTTTCCTGTCCTCGTCTCCACCGGTTTTGCTGGCTGCGATCGCCGCCCGCACTTCCCGCATTCGGCTGCTGACGACCGTCACCGTACTTAGCGTCCTTGACCCCGTGCGGGTGGCCGAAGACTACGCGACGCTCGATCATCTCTCCGACGGCAGACTTGAGATTATCATCGGCAAGGGCAACGATCCCCGGCACTATCCTCTGTTCGGCATACAGGAAGAGGAGCAGTGGGATTCGCTCGAAGAGCGCTATGCGCTGTTAAGGAAGCTGTGGGACGAAGAGGGAGTTACTTGGCAGGGCAAGTTTCGTCCGCCTCTGAACGACGTGACGACATTCCCGAGGCCGCTGCAGCGGCGAATTCCCATCTGGCACGGCAGCGCATCCAGCCCCAGATCGACCGAGCTGGCGGCGAGATACGGCGATCCGTTGTTCTCGTCGAATACGTTCCATCCGCAAGAGAAGTACAAGGCGTTGATCGGCCTATTACGGGCACGATCCCGCCCATGCGCTCGTCGGAGCGGGAGCGGGAAGTCTCTACTTGGCCGGTACGAAGGAAGAGGCGATCCGGCGCTTTCGCCCGTATTACGACGCCTTCTTCTCCACGGATGCCGCCAAGCATAACCAGTCGCCTTTCACCGGATTGGAAGATACGATCGCCAGAGGCTCCATGCTCGTAGGAAGCCCGGAGAGCGTGGCGGAGAAAATTTTGAATTATTACGAGGCGTTCGGCCACCAGGTACTCGCCATCAGCGTGGACGGACTTACCGAGTCGGAACAGGCGGAACAGATCGAGCGCTTCGCCGCCGAAGTCGCGCCCGTGCTTAGACGGAAATTCCAAGCTCCGTGTGGAGCGCATAACGTTTGCGCAGCCGCGTATTCGCCAAAGGATGCACAATCCGGGCGGATACGCTGCTTTTATTTTGAGGACACAACTAGAAAGTATGGGTTATAATACCAGTATCTGATCGGCCAAGGCGCATCTGGAGAGGAGCAAAGCCGCTTGGGTCTCGCAAGAAATCTGAAAATCGCAGGTTTTCACGTCTTCTTGAACACAGGAGCATTACTCTTATTTTTGTTGTTGAATAAGAATGGGGCAGTCTTTGCGCTAGCCAAAATCTATGTTCTGATTGTCCTGCCGCTGGCGTACATCTTTCTAGGCTACCGATACGTACCGGCCGAAGCCTCGTTCAGGTCAAGGATGATGAGTCTGTCACTCGTTAGCTTGATCGGAATCGCGGTGTGGACCGTTTGCTTGTACTTCTATGTGATGGACGACGCCGCAGCCCGCGCCGAGAGCGCTTTCTTGGTTCTGCCTTCCGAAATCGTTTGGATTTTCTACGGGGCGTACAATCTGCTTCTCTACGTACCTCTGATTGTGCTGGACTTCCTCTCGTTGAAGGGGGAATGGAAGCTGCAGGGATATGAAGCGGCGGGGGGAGTGTTGCTGGTTAACTTTATTCCGCTGGTGCTGATGTATCTGGGAGCGTTCATCAAGAAAAACAGGTCTTAGGGGGCGGAGGATGAGCGAAAGGGGCGGAGAAAAATGACCAAACGGACGGCCATAGGGGCCGCGGCGGCCGTCTGCTGCGCGGCAATCGTTTTTATCGCGGCGGCGGTGCTGTTCAGCGGCGACGACAAGGACGAGGGCGTGTCGCTGGCGTTCGTTAACGCGGGGCTGCAGGCGGACGGCGTTCAGCTCGGGATGCGCGAGCAGGAGTTGGTGAAGCTGTGGGGGCTCGGACAATATCAAGAAGGGTTCGGGGGCCACTTCCGTCTCTATCCGGACAGGCAATGCCATATCGGCATTCCCGGCGATCCGGACAACGACCTGTACGGAGACGTCGGGCAGCTGGAGATTTCGAATCCGCAGTACGGCATATTCGGCATCAGCCCGGGGGATGCCGTCGCGGCAGCGGAGGAAACGCTCCATGCCCAAGGATTCCGTCCCACAGAGCACGATGCCTCGATATGGGCTTCGGGAGAATTCACGATCATGCTCCGCGGGCAATTGGAGATCGACTCTATTTACGTAGGCTTCAACGACAAAGACTTGAGAGACAGACAGTATTGAGGGGAATGGCTCATGGAAATCAAGCGACTCGCAGCTCTAACCGAAGACGAACTTCTTTCCCTGGGAGAGTTCGGATATACGTCGATGCACCAATACGAAGCGATCGCGGAGTCGACGGCCGAAGCGTTCAGCATTCGGTTAAACCTGGTTCAACTGAACGAGCCGTTCGTCAAGCAAGAATCGAACGACGGAGATGACGCCGTAGACTACGGGAAGATGGCCAAACTGGGCTATTCGTTAGGAATGTATGATGGCGGCAAGCTGATCGCTCTGGCGATATCGGAGCCGCAGAGATGGAACAACACGTTAATGATATGGCATTTTCAAGTGCATGAAAATTACAAGCGGCAAGGCTGCGGCACAAGGCTGATGGGGCAAGTCGTAGAAATGGCGCGAAGGGGAGGATTCCGGGCGGTAACGTTGGAAACGCAAAATACGAACGTCGCGGCTATCCGATTTTACATGCGCTGCGGCTTCACGATAGAAGGAATCGATCTGTCGCTCTATTCGAACCGGGATACGGGCAAGGAGGAAATCGCGCTGTTTATGAGGAGGAAGCTCGAAAATTCCTAAGCGGAGGGAACTGTGATGAAAATTAGAGAGTTGGCGTTTCTGGTGATCAGGGTGCTGGCGGTTTATTTTTTCGCGCTCGGTCTGAACCATCTGGTCGCATATTTGGACTATTCCTTGCCGGCCTACTTGCAAGTGCTCGGGGACGATGCCTCGTATGGAGAGGTATTCCTGCTCGTAGGCATACCGTCGATCTTATTGCTGCTCATCAGCGTCGCGTTGTGGCTGTCGGCCGGTAAACTGTCCAGGTTCCTCGTTTCTTCGAATTCCGAAGAGGAAGCAAGTTCTCCGTCCTTCCGCGGAATCGAAGCGTTCGTGCTGGCGGTTGTCGGACTTGTGCTGGCAATCTTGTCGTTCTCGAGCTTGGCGAGAATACTGCTAAACTACGCGAATATGGAAGGCCAACGTCTGTATATCGACCATCGAAGCTTCTATATCGCTCTTGCGGAGCAAGTCATTCGTCTGCTGCTGGGCATTGTACTGATCTTGAAGGCGCAAGGGTTCGCGAAGCTGCTGCGGAAAATAAGGGGGGATCGGGAGTGAAAAAGTTTATAGCCGGTTTCGTGCTGGGAGCGCTGCTGTTCGGAGGGATCGGAGCGTATGCCGCTACGCAGCAGGAGACGATCGAGATCACCCGCAACGTCCGCAAGCTGGTGATCAGCGGGAACAGTTACGAGACGAAGAGTTACGAGATGGGGGACAACATGTTCATGAGCGGCGGAACGACGTACGTCCCCTTGCGGTTTCTCGTGGACACGTTCAACCACTTCGTCGATTGGGATAATCGGGAGAAGACCGCGCACATCTATCTTGACCCTTGCATGACGATGGCGGGAGTTCCTTTAAGAACGCTGAATCCGGCGATGATCGACGCTCCGCGGGATTGGAGAGCGATCTGCGTGAACAAACGATCCGTGCTGCTGCCCAAGGACGTCATCTTGGAGGCGTTAAAATTTACGGATCACGGCATACCGTCGGACCAGTTTCCCGCCTACCTATTAAGCCGCGGGGAGCGTATGATATTAATCGGCTTCGGGGGCATGCTGTTCGCCGAGGACAAATCCGAGCTCGGAGACGAATTCGCCTTTTTGTCGGACTATGTGTACCCTGAGGGACGAAGGTCTTGAGACCTATTCTCAAGCTCGAATTATGACGAATTAATCGTGAAACCGCTATCCATTCGCCTAGTTTTCATGTACATTAATAATAAATGGCGGATAAGAGGCGGTGATCGCAATGCTGAAGGATCTCGTGCTTAACTTTGCGATTTTGGGCGTATTTCTGTTTCTCGTCTCTCCGCTGTTCATCCGCGGGCGCACCCGACGGACGAACAAGCTCGTCCACCGGCTTATTATCGGGGGCGTATTCGGCGTACTCGGAATCATATTGACATTTTTCGGCATCGACATCAACGGATCGGCGCAGTTGAACTTGCGAGGCATCGCCTTGATGCTGGCCGCTTATTTTGCCGGGCCGGCCGGCGCGCTCGCCGATCTGGCCGTCGTCTATTCGTGGCGGCTGGCCGAGAACGGCTATTTGGACGCTGCGCAGGTCGGCATCGGCATGGCGGCCGCCGTCGGGACGGGGCTGCTGTTTCAGAAGATCAGGCCCTATTTCCTGAAATGGCTGTGCGGCACGTTGTTTCTGCTATATTTCTACTACGGCGGACTGTGGCTTGCGGGACAGATCTCGTGGGGCACCGTGGAATATTATCTGGTCTACCAGACCGGCTTCTCCGCGTTGATCTCGGTCTTCCTCTACTATCTTGAGCGCAACGAGGCGAATAAGAGCAAGGCGATACAGACGGAACGGGACATGAGCTCCATGCTGCGGATGCAGCCCGGATTTACCTTCCGCTTTCAGAAGCGCGGCGGCAAATATTACTATACGATGATCGAGGGACGACTGCTGCAGCGGATCGGGGCCGCGCCGGCGGATTTCATCGGCAGATCGGTCGAAGAAGTCGGGCTCTTCCCGCGCGACTACATTGAGCTTCTCAACAATCAGTACGACGAAGCGTGGGAGGGAACGGAGGTTTCCCACGAGCGCCTGTTCAACGATCTGATCCTTCATGTCAATCTGCATCCGATTCGGACGGACGGCGTCGTGACCGAGGTGATCGGGACCGGAATCGATATTACGGAAGAGAAAAGACGGCTGGAAGCGGACGAATCGAATAAAGCGAAGAGCCGGTTCCTGGCGCAGATGAGCCACGAAATCCGCACGCCAATCAATGCCATTATCGGATTGAACTACATTCTCCAGCAATCCGATCTGAGCGAGAAGCAGCTCGATTACGTCAATAAGTCGATTACGGCGGCCAAGAGCTTGTTGGCGATCGTCAACGACGTGCTGGACTTCTCCAAGATCGAGGCCAACAAGGTCGTGCTGGAGAATATTGAATTCGACCTCTACGAAGTGCTTCACAACCTATCCAATATGGTCAGCTTCAAAGCTTATGAGAAAGGCCTGAAGTTCCGCTTCTCGATCGATCCCCAAGTTCCCCAGATGCTGATCGGCGATCCCTACAGGCTTCAGCAGATTCTCTTGAACATCACCAATAACGCCGTGAAATTCACGAACAGCGGCGAGCTGGCGATTTCGGTTCATTGCGGCGAGCAGGTTCACGGGATGACGCAGGTGAAATTTGTCGTTCGCGATACGGGCATCGGAATGACCAAGGAGCAGCTCGAAGGATTGTTCCGCGAATTTACGCAAGCGGACATGACGACGACTCGCCGGTTCGGAGGAACGGGGCTGGGGCTGGTCATCAGCAAGAGATTGGCGGAAATGATGGGAGGAGCGATTCGAGCGGAAAGTCGGCCGGGGCAGGGAAGCACGTTCGAGATCGCGCTGCCTCTCGCTTCGGCGGACGCTTCCGTTTACGGGGAGGAATTCGACCAAGCGCTGAGCTTCGTCCGCGTGCTTCTTGTCTGCTCCGATCTGCAGATGCAGTGGGTGCTGCGCAGGCAGCTGACTCAGTTCAAATTCGTCGTGAATGTGGCTAACGGAGCGGTCGACGTGTTGGACAAGCTCGATCGCGGAGAGTCGTACGATATGGTTATTGTGGATTGGAAGCTGAAGGGGGAGGACCCTCTGACGCTTGCCCAGGCCATACGCGGCAGAGGGTTATCTGAACAGCCCTCGGTCGTTCTCGTCAGCTCCTGCCACGAATCGGAGCTGCAGCAGGCATTGCAGTCCGGCTGCGTCTCCCGGGCGCTGCTGTATCCGATCAGCCAATCGCAGCTGTATAACGAGCTCATCGGCCTGGTGCAATGGAAAACGATGTACAAGCAGCAGCCGTCGACGGGCCGCAGCCGTCCCGAGCCGTCATCCTCGCTTAAAGACGCCGTCGTGCTTCTCGCAGAGGATAACGAGATTAACCAGCTCGTAGCGGTGGAGCTTCTCAAGGCAGTCGTGTCGAGGGTGGATGTGGCGGATGACGGGTTCGAGGCCGTCGAGCTTGCGACCCGCAATCGTTACGACGTCATCCTCATGGATTTGCAGATGCCGGAGATGGACGGCTACGAAGCCGTTCGTCAAATTCGCCAGACCGAAGCGGGAAGGAACGTGCCGATCATCGCCATGACGGCGGACGCGATGAAAGGTGTGGAAGAGCAGGTGCTGGCGGTCGGGATGGACGCCTATCTGACGAAGCCGTTCGACCCGCTGGAGCTTTACAAAATGCTGCATCAATTCGCGGCCCCTTCCGGGGAGCAGGAGGCGAGCGCTTCCGCTCAAGCTGCGGCGTCCGCCGATGGCGGCGCCAGACTCGACATCGAGGGCGCCCTGAAGCGATTGGGAGGCAATGACAAGCTGTACGAGCATATCCTGGAGCTGTTCGTCGCGGATCACGCGAACGGGATCGAGCTGATCCGCTCGGCGATGGCGGACGGAGCCGAAGGCAGGGCCGAACGTCACGTTCATTCGTTAAAAGGAGTTGCCGCGAATATCGGCGCGACCGGATTGGCGGATCTTATGGACGAGCTGCAGGCGGCGCTGCGCAGCGGAGATCGGAGCGGGTGCGACAGCCTGCTGAGCGTTGCGGAGAGGGAGATGCGGATTACGCTTCAAGACGCCGGTCGGATCAGAAGAAGCCTGACCGGCGCTTGAAGCGCGGGGGTTGCCAGGCAAGCCGCCGTTATTGCAGTCTGGAAGCAAGGAATCGTCCCGTAAGTCAGGCAACTTAGCATCCTCGAGATACTGCCTCGCAAGTATTCGCCGATGATGCTGTCTGTTGCACTCCGATGACTTATGGGACGATTCTTTTTGCGTTGCGGAACATTTTCTTGGTGAGAGCCGTCTTAAGGATAATCAGGATAGTTCGCCACCCAGAACAGCCGCCGTTAAGAGTTCAAACGTTTGCTGTTCTGGGTGGCGATAGCCATCAGGGCAACGTAAATCGGCTGCACGGTCATCTTTTTGCCGAATTCGAACTTGTAGCTCGCGGTTTGGACGTTATTGGCTCTATAATAAGGCGACGTAATATAGTGGATGACGATCTCGCTGTCGTCGAAGCCGGTTCCGGCCGTCTCCATCGTCACCTCGTAGATCGAGCTCAAGTGGATGGACACAACCCTCGTTTTTCGGCCGGTCACGCCTTGGTGATCAATCAGGATCAAGCGATCGTCGGTGAAAATAAACGCGTCGCGAACGAGCTTGAAGCCCATGTGGATGTGCTCGTCCGGCATGAGATAAGCCCCGTACTGATTTTGCAGCTCTTGCACCGATACTTCCGAGTAATTGCCCAGCAGACCCCCGAACAGCGCCATTTGAATTTCCTCCCTGATTTGTCGATATCTATCGAATGCATAATCGATTATAATAGCTTCTATGATTAGAAGATATTTCCTTTCGGGTCGCCATTATTTTTAGAAAAAACGGCTGACCAATTGATTTTGCAAATAGCTTGCTAGATCTCTCGGGATAAAGAATGTACGGAATGATCGATTAATCTTTGCCATCCAGGCTTCACCCGAGCGTCGATGTGCGATTCTTTCGAGCCGATTCCGCCGTTTAGACACCCGATTCGGTCGAAGAAACTTGCGCAATGGTCTACCAGACCGCTAGAGGCGGTCATCGGTCAGGATTCGCCCACGTAACGGTCTGTCGGACCGTTAGCGGTCCCTTGTAGCGGGGAATCGGCGGATTAACGGTCTACCAGACCGTTAGAGGTGGTCATCCGCTCGGATTTGCCCACGTAACGGTCTGTCGGACCGTTAGCGGTCCCTTGTAGCGGGGAATCGGCGGATTAACGGTCTACCAGACCGTTAGAGGTGGTCATCCGCTCGGATTTGCCCACGTAACGGTCTGTCGGACCGTTAGCGGTCCCTTGTAGCGGGGAGTCGACGGATTAACGGTCTACCAGACCGTTAAAGGCAGTCATCCGCTCGGATTCGCCCACGTAACGGTCTACCAGACCGTTAGAGGCGGTTAATTCGAGTAGCTTTATACTAATTCTTTCGGTGTGTGTGTGCGCTCAGGTGTGTGAATTGGTCCGTCATATAAAAAAGATCAGAGAGAGGGGGGAGACGGATGAAGAAGACGACATGGGTGATGATGATCGGATTGATACTGCTTGCGACGATGCTCGTTCCTGAGCAGAGAGCCTATGCCTGCAGCTGCGCGGCCGGCAGCGCAGCGGAGAAGCTGGAGCTCTTCGATGCCGTGTTTACAGGCAAAGTGGTCGGCGTCGGCGGCAGGAAGCGTTTTGTACACGATACATCGAGAAAATATACGTTCGAAGTCGATACGGCATGGAAGGGGATAGCCGAACCTCGCGCGACCGTCTACAGCTTTGACACCGGAGAAGCTTCTTGCGGCTATTCCTTCTCGCGCGGCAAGACCTATCTCGTATTCGCCTACGAAGAAGAGGGCAATTGGAAGACAAACCTGTGCGCCGGAAATCTTCAGATCAACGAAGCCGCATCCGCGATAGCATTGCTGGGCGACGGCACGAAGATCGAGAAGACAGGGGGCGCAAACCTCTTCTCGAACGGCATGCTGCCAACTTGGGCAGGTCCGGAGACGGGCGCGGCGGCCCTGCTGATACTGATCGCGCTGCTGTGGTCGTGGAGACGAAACAATCGGTGAAGCTTCGAATGGGTCCGTAAGGCGCAAGACCATTCCTTTATTTAGCTGTGGTACAATATATGCATGGGAATCCTGTTCTCAGACATGGGAAAACAAGCATGGAAAGGAGCGGTGACGATGACGGAAGCGAACTCGGGACATCCGTTTCCGCCGGGCATGTCGAGACCGGCTCTTCAGGCGCTGGAGGTTGCCGGAATTACGTCGTTGGAGGACATTGCCCGACACAGCGAAGCGGAATTGCTGAAGCTGCACGGCTTCGGGCCGAAATCGATTCGCATCCTTCGACCGGCGCTCGAGCAGATCGGTCTTGCTTTTGCGGAAAGCGGGAAGAAGCGATGATTAGAAAACAATACGCCACTCCTCGTTTAAAGCTGAGAACGCTGGACGAGAGGGGCGCGCCGCAAGTGTTGGATTACGTGACGCGGAACGAAAGTTTCCTTCAACCTTGGGAACCGTCGAGAACGCCGGATTTCTTCACGCTGGAGAGACAGCGGGAGCTGCTCCGCTTCGATCAGTCGAGCATGGCGCTGGATCAGCTGTTCAAAGTCTGGCTGTGCAAAAAAGATGAGCCGGACCGGATCATCGGATCGATCGCCTTGAGCAACATTGTCCGGGGCGTCTTCCAATCGTGCCATCTGGGTTATCGGCTGGACGGGGAAGAGGCGAACCGGGGCTACATGGCGGAGGCGCTGCAAGCCGTCGTGTCGGTCGCCTTCGGGGAGCTGAAGCTCCACCGGATAGAGGCGAACATTATGCCGCGCAACGCGGCGTCGCTCCGACTGGTCGAGAAGCTCGGTTTCCAGCCCGAAGGTTTGGCGCGCCAATACTTGAAAATCAACGGCAAGTGGGAAGACCACATCCATATGACCTTGATTAACGAAGAGATGGAGTAGCACGCGCTTGGAACTTTGAATGAGACGGATTCGTCTAACCTTGTATCCGGCCGAATCAGGGAGAAATTGCCATGTTCCGAGTGCAGAGAAGCTTCGCGAGCAAACTGATCAGCGCCTTCGCGACGTCCATACTGTTCGCCGTCTATATCGAAGTCATGTATCCGGATTCGGGCGGAGACTACGGTTCTCTGTTCCTCCCGGCTTTTTTCATCGCGTTCGCCTTCGTTACGATTATCGCTTTTCCGGTCTCCCTGCTCGCCGATAAAATGGCGAAGTCCGTTCGCCGCGTCACGGCGCCCACGACCCGCAACGCTCTGGTGAGCGGGGCGGCGCTCGCGACGGGGATCGGAGCTCTGATCCTGTTCGGTTCGAAGGAAGGCAGCAGGCTGGCGCTGTACGGCTTGGTCTTGCTGTACGGCTACTTTACGATCGACTATTTGGTTTCCCTCATCGAAAGCAAATACAGGAGAAATAACGATTTATTTTGATCGCTCTGAATAACGTGTTAAGGTGCTCAAGGAGATTTCCCGGAAGCTGGACGGACGCAAGTAAGCGGGACGGCGGCATTCCGGCGAGGAGAGGTGAAACGGTAATGGAACGTTGGGAATACAAAACAATCAAGTACAAGACGGGCGGCTTCATGGGCGGCAAATTAGACCCGGAAGAGTTCGAAGCTCAGCTTAACGAATACGGCGGCCAAGGCTGGGAGCTGGTTTCCTGCTTCGATACGAGCATGGGCCAGGGCGCGTCCCGCGACGTGATCGTCGTGTTCAAGAGACGCAAGTAGTTCAAATCTTCGCGAGGAGGGATAGAAGATGATTGCTATCGTCGTTTGGTTGATCGGCATGGTTATTTTCTTTTTCATTCTGTTCAACGTCATTCAACACGCGCTGAACACTTCGGAGATGGCAAAGGATTTGTCCGAGATCAAGCGCCTTCTGAGAGAGCAGGCCGCGGGCCGTTCCACGGCTGCCCCGCCCGCCCCGAGGGACATCGCGGAGCTGCGGAAAGTATACGACCGCTGCCCGGGCTGCGGCCATGCCGTTCAAGCGCACCATCTCGTTTGTCCGGATTGCGGCCTGCGCCTGACTTGACGGAACATCTAGTAAGGAGGGGCGCGAATGCGCATTGCCAGAATTAAACTGTACGCACTAGAGCTGGAGCCTCTTCGGCGCTTCTATCGCGATACGCTGGAGCTTCCGCTGTGCGAGGACGGGGAAGGCTCCTTTACGGTGCGGGCCGGACAGTCCCTGCTGACTTTCGATCAGGGGCTTCCCGATTCCGATTCCAGTTCCAGTTCCGATGAGCCTCCGTATTATCATTTTGCTTTTAACATTAGCGAGAACAAGATCGCGGAGGCGGTCGAGTGGCTGGAGCGGAAGGGAGTTGCGATCAGCCCGGTCAACGGCCGGACGGTCGTCCGTTCCGAGTCGTGGGATTCCGATTCCGTCTATTTTATCGATCCCGCAGGCAATATCGTCGAATTCATCGCCAGGCACCGTCTGTCGAATAGGGCGGATACGCCGGGCTTCTCCGCCGAGAACGTCGTCAATATTAGCGAGATCGGCTGCGGGACGGACGACGTGAACGAATTGTCACTGTTGCTCCGCAAGCGGCTGCGCGAGTCGGTCTATCTGGAGGGAGACGAGCTGTTCACTCCGATCGGGGACGAGGAAGGGCTGGTCATTCTTTCTTCGCTTCGACGTAATTGGCTCGGTTCGAACAAGCCGGTGCGGATTTTTCCGATGGAAATAACCGTTCTCACGGGAGAGACGGGCGAATCGCAGGTGCTGCGCTTCCCCTATCCGGTTCGTACGCTGAGCTTCAGGAAAAAGACGAACGAGGAAGCCTTCCCCTACGATCTGCTGCTGCTCGCCGATCCTTCTCGGGAGATGGTCGACGATTACGTCGGCAGAGGGGACTGTTACTTGGCGTACGCGGACGGCGAGTTGGTCGGAGAATTCGTGCTCGTCGCGACGCATCCGCGGACGATCGAGATCGTCAACATCGCCGTCCGGGAATCCTGGCAAGGCCAAGGCATCGGCAAGGCGCTCGTGTTGAAGGCGATCGAGACGGCCAGAGCGTCGGGCGCCGCGGCGCTGGAGATCGGCACGGCCAATTCGAGCTTCGACCAGCTCAGATTGTATCAGAGCTGCGGGTTTCGAATAGTCGGCGTGGATGCCGATTTCTTCGTCCGTCATTACCCCGAGCCGATCTACGAGAACGGACTTCGAGTGACGGATATGGTAAGATTAAGAATAGAATTACGGTAAATTAAGAGAACGGAAGTGGCGGGACATGCTGGTTGAAGTCAAAGACAGGTTGGACGATCCGTCCATACGCGAGATTGTAGGAGTCAGCGTCTATCCCGATCCCGACAAGCTGGAGAAGACGATTGAAGCTTACAAGTCGGACAGCGGACTCGAGCTGTACGGATACGAAGCCGAAGGAGAATGCATCGGCATTATCGGTCTGCGCATGAACGAAGGCGGAGAAATGAAGATCGAGCATCTCGCGGTGTCCCCGGATTATCGGGGGTTGGGTTACGGGCGCGGGCTCGTTCTCGAAGCGATCGACAAGAAGAGCCCGACCGTCCTGGTCGCCGAGACGGACGAAGACGCGGTGGATTTCTATCGCAATATCGGCTTCGAGATCGAAAGCTTGGGCGAATTGTATCCGGGCGTGGAACGGTTCAAATGCGTCTATGTCGTGCAGGCGAACGAGTAGCGGAGGACGAACATTCGCGGTTTTCGACCCGATTGCAGCGGACGGCTCCATTCTCCTCTTTATTTTTATTAATTCCTATATTATAATAATTTTAAATAAGATGCGCTGCATCTCCCACAAACGAATATCCATGGCGAGGTCTTGACTCGCTTGACATGCTGCTCCCTTCCGGGAGCAGCATGTGTCGTTTTAAGGGGTGTAATAATGGGAGTCATTCTCAATGGAGAGGGAGAGATTACAATGAGCCAAGCGATACATTCGATGAAGGAACATACCGAACGGAACGGTCTCCGGCAGGGCCGCTCCGCGACAACGGCCGATTGGCTGAGCCGTTACGGGGAAGGGATGGCCGCTCTGGCGAGCGGCCTGCTGCTGGCAATCGCTTATATGCTGGAGCAAGTGTCCTATCCTTGGGCGGTTGCCGTCTATATTGCGGCATTCGCGATAGGCGGATTCGTCAAGGCGAAGGAAGGCGTGCTCACGCTCGTGCGGGAACGCGATCTTGACGTCAATCTGCTGATGATCGTCGCGGCGATCGGGGCCGCGAGCATCGGCTACTGGACGGAGGGCGCCGTTCTGATCTTTATTTTCTCGCTGAGCGGGGCGCTGGAAACCTATACGATGGACCGCAGCAGCAAGGACATCTCGTCTTTGATGGACCAGAAGCCGGAGACGGGCACGCTGATTCAGGACGGCGCAGAACGCATCGTTCCGATCGACGAGCTGAAGGCCGGAGATCTTGTTCTCGTTAAGCCGGGCGAACGGATTCCGTCCGACGGGGTCGTGACCGAGGGGGCGTCGGACGTGAATCAAGCGTCCATTACGGGGGAATCGATTCCGGTCGACAAAGGCCCGGGAGACGCCGTGTATGCAGGGACGCTGAACGGCGAAGGCGCGCTGTACGTGGAGGTAAGCCAGACGAGCGAATCGACGCTGTTCGCGAAAATCATCCGGCTCGTACAGGAGGCGCAGAGCGAGAAGCCGGCGTCACAGCGGTTCATGGAACGGTTCGAGCGCCTCTACGCGCGGGCGATTGTGCTTATCTCGGCGCTGCTCGTAGCGGTTCCGCCGCTCGCGATGCAGGTCTCCTGGGAGCAGGCTTTCTACAAGGCGATGGTGTTCCTGGTCGTAGCGTCACCGTGCGCGCTCGTTGCGTCGATCATGCCGGCGATGCTGTCGGCGATCTCCAGCAGCGCAAGGAAGGGCGTGCTCTTCAAAGGGGGAGCGCACCTGGAAAATCTCGCGAACGTGCGGGTCGTCGCCTTCGACAAGACCGGCACTCTGACGCAAGGCCAGCCCGTCGTGACCGACATCGTCTCCTTCCAGGATTACGGAGAGGCCGAGGCGCTTTCTGTCGCGGCCTCGCTCGAGAGCCTGTCCGGACATCCGCTGGCCAAAGCGATCGTTCGCGCTGCGCGGGAGCGGGGCTTGACCGCAGAACGTCCCACCGAATTCGGCGCACTGACGGGCCGCGGTATTCAGGCGAAGCTCGGCGGCGAATCGTGGACGATCGGCAAGGCGTCCATGCTGGAAGAGCGCGACCGGCAGGGGCGGATCGCGGAGACGATCGATCGGCTGGAGGACGAAGGCAAGACGGTATCCGTGCTGATGAACGAGCGGGGAGCGATCGCCGTGTTCGCTCTGCGGGACCGGATTCGGCCGGAAGCCGGACGCGCGATTGCCAGGCTGAAGAAGCTGGGCGTGCAGACCGCCATGCTGACCGGAGATCAGGAGAAAACCGCGCGGGCAATCGCCGGCGAGCTGGGCATCGACCGGGTGTACGCCGATCTGCTGCCCGAGGACAAAGTCGCGAGGATCAGGGAGCTGAAGGAAGTGTATGGCGCGATCGCCATGGTCGGCGACGGCGTGAACGACGCTCCGGCGCTGGCGACGGCCGGCGTCGGCATCGCGATGGGGGCGGCCGGCAGCGACGCGGCCTTGGAGACGGCGGACGTCGTGCTGATGAACGACGACATCGGCCGGATCGCGGACGCGATCGTGCTCGGCAAGCGCGCCAGAACGATTATCAAGCAGAACATGACGTTCGCGCTGAGCGTCATCGTGCTGCTGATCGCCGCCAACTTCGCGCAGGGGATCGCGCTTCCGCTCGGCGTCGTCGGCCACGAGGGAAGCACGATTCTGGTTATCCTCAACGGGTTACGGCTGCTCGGCTATCGGGCGGGCGAATGATGGATTTGACCAAGGGGTATGAAGCAGCAGCGTCCGCGAATCGCTCGCGGTTCCGCTGCTTCATGCCCCTTGATTTTGCATCCGAATGGGCTATAATGATGATAATGATTCTCGTTATTGCGAAGCGGAGGAGATTCGAAGATGAACGCGCTGTTTCCGATCGTGACCGTGCTGCTGATCGCGCTTGGCGCGCTCTGCTTGTTCGCCGCGATGGCTAACGCGGACCGTGCTCGCTTGGGCCGGAAGACGGTCTCGTCCGATGGAAGCGTTCCGGGCGAGCTGGCGGCTTCGAGCCCCGTTTGGAAGACGAGAGAATAAAGATTCGGTCATACAGAGAGCCGTCGGGGGCCGTCCCGGCGGCTCTGTCGCGTTCTCGTGGAGCAATCCGCCGATTGAACCAGGTTCTTCCACATGCTATGATGCCTAGTATGGAGACGAATATCATTGAACTCAGAGACGTAAGCTGGAGACGCGAGAAGAAGACGATTCTCGAGCAGGTCGATTGGACCGTTCGCAAGGGCGAACATTGGGCGCTGCTCGGATTGAACGGATCGGGCAAGACGACGCTGCTCAACATGATCAACGGTTATATTTGGCCGACCTCCGGGCGGATTTCGGTGCTCGGACACACATTCGGTGAAGTGGATCTGCGGGACCTTCGCAAGCGGATCGGATGGGTCAGCTCCTCCCTTCAGGAGAAGCTGTACGCTTCGGATAAGACTCAGTACGTCGTCATCAGCGGCAAGCATGCTTCGATCGGTCTTTACGAGACTCCTACGGAAGAAGATTTCGAGACGGCTCGCAGGCTTATGGAGCAGCTTTCCTGCATACATTTATACGACAGGACCTATCAATCCTGCTCTCAAGGAGAGAAGCAGAAGCTGCTCATCGCCCGCGCATTGATGGCTTCCCCCGATCTGCTGATCTTGGACGAGGCGACGAACGGACTCGATTTTCTGTCCCGGGAAAATCTGCTTGGGAGCATCGACGAACTGGCCCGCAGGCCCGACGCGCCGACGATGCTGTTCGTGACGCACCACATCGAGGAGGTGCTGCCCGTATTCGGCCGATCCTTGCTGATCCGTCGCGGGACCATATTCGAGCAGGGGACGACTCGCGAGACGCTGACCACGGAGACGTTGTCGGCTTTTTTCGAGACCGGAGTCAGAATCGATTGGCGGAACGATCGCGCATGGCTTTCCGTTCCATAAGCAAAAAACGCGACTAAAGTAACTAGCGCACGGGGAACGAATTCGTTTACATTTAATGCAGATTAATCCAACGGGAGAGGTGTTTGATCGATGGTTCCTACGGAATCGGACGTTCAGCAGAACAAAGGCATGGCCATGGTCGCTTATATTTTATTTTTCATTCCCCTGCTTGCCGCTAAGGAATCGCCGTACGCTCAGTACCACGCGAGACAAGGCTTCAACCTCTTCTTGCTCGCGCTGGCGACGAACGTAGTGCTGGGCATCATTCCAATTATCGGCTGGCTGCTGCTTCCGTTGGCCAATATCGGCATTCTCTGCCTCGTCATTATCGGCATTCTTGCCGCGGCGAACGGCCAGGCGAAGCCGCTTCCCCTCATCGGGAAATACGAGATTTTGAAGTAAGAGAATCGTGCGGACAGCCCCCGGCCCTCAGCGGCGTCAGGGGGCTGTCGCCATTGTTCAGACAGGAGCGAAGGCTGTATGGCGATTACGGTTTACGTGATTTCCGGACCTGCGGGAGCGGGCAAATCGACGACCTCCAAGACGATCGCCGCCAAGCTGCCCCGAAGCGCGCACATCGAAGGGGATTTGGTCGACCGGATGGTGGTGGGCGGCTACGAGATGCCTTGGCTCAGCGACTATCATACCGGTTTGATCTGGCGCAATATCGAGTCGCTGACCCGCAACTTCGTTCGGGAGCGGCATGACGTCGTCATCGACTATGTCGCTTTTCCGCACAATGCGAGGGCGATAGCGGAGGCATTGCGAGGTCAGGACGTCGCGGTGAAATACGTTGTTTTGGTCATGAAAGAGGACGAGCTGCTGCGCAGAGACGCTCTGCGAGCGCCCGAATACAGAATGGGAGAGCGGTGTCTCGCCGGACTGCGGGAAATCCGGGAGTCGCGGCCGGACGACCGCCATGTGCTGGATACGACGGAGATGACGGTCGAAGAGGCGGTCGAAGCAATCTTGGAGGGAACAAATTGGATTGTGGAGGGATCGGCATGAGGGAGGCGAACCGGTTATCGGATCGGACCGAAGCGATCGAAAGCTCGGAGATCGGCTACGTGCTGGACCGCATGGAAGCGATTCGGAGTCGGCCGGGCAACCCGGAAGGGATCGAGATCGCGCGCTTTGGAGGTGCGGCATGTTTCTATAGCAAGACGATGCCTTGGGCGACGTTCAACACGGTCAAGGGCTTAAAAAGCGGCGATGGAGACGCGCTTGCGGCCATCGTCGATTTTTATCGGTCCCGCGGACGCAAGCCGCAGTTCGAGCTCGTGCCGGGATTGGCCAATCAGGAGCTGATGAAGCGGCTGGACGAGCTAGGCTTCTATCAGACGGGTTTCCATACGTCGATGGTGATGACGGCATCTGACGCAGAGGCGCTTCCTCTGGAGTCGTATGCGGACAAGTTGGAGGTACGGCTGCTGAGGGAAGATGAATTCGAGCTGTACGCGACCGTCCATTGCCGAGGCACCGGCTTGCCGGACAGCGGCATTGCCCCGGTAGCGGCGAATAATGGGGTGCTGTACGGCCGTCCGGGGTGGCGCTTCTACGTTGCGCTGTGGGAAGGTGTTCCGGCCGGAGTCGCCGTGTCGCATACGAGCAAGGGGACAGCGTCCCTAACGTTCGCCGCGACGCTGCCGGAATATCGCGGCCGCGGCATTCAGACGGCGCTGCTGCGAAGAAGAATCGGAGACGCGTTCGCCGAAGGCTGCGGGCTCGTCGTCGGCCAGTGCGCATTCCTGTCCCCGAGCCATCGGAACATGGAGCGGGTCGGCATGCGCATCGGTTATGTCAGAGCCTCGTGGAACGAGAGGCAGCGCGAAGCGAGACGATAACCCCGTCGATCGCGCCGCGATGGCGATTCAGGATTGAGAATCATCCGAGGCATGGCCGGAGCCCGAGGCTGCGGCGGCCTCGGCTTTTTTGCGTGCGCGGAAACGGCGAACCTTCATCAGGTTGCCGCACAGCTTGTCGTCGCAATAACGCTTCGACCGGTTGCGCGTATCGTCGTAATACACCCACAGACAGCTCGGATTGTCGCAGAAGCGGATGCGGGACGGTTCCCCTTCCGAGAGCATGGCGGCGAAGGAGGCGGCGATCTCCGCTTCCACGGCCGGCCAGCCGCTTTCGAGCGGAATGAGCTCAACCTGGTAACGGCGGCCCTCGGCTTCGGCGGAAGCGGACAGTCTGCGCGCGACTTGTCCGCGCGCCATGAGCGCGTTCAACCGCTCGAAATCCGCGGCTTCGGGCGCTTGGCCGTCCACGAACGCCCGCGCCATGCGGTGAAGCAGCAAGCGAAGCCGCTTCAGCGAATCAAGCTGCTCTCCGCCCGGCATTCCACCCGCGGCAAGGGGCAGCTTGTCCGCCCATAACCAACGACGACACTTTCGCGATCGGAGACGCAACGGAGGATGGCTGGCGGAATACGATATCGAATCTGGAGAAAGTGCATTTCGACATTCGGGACCGCCTTGCCGCGCTTGCGGAGGAGCGGCTGGACGACATGCTGCCTCATACTCCGATCGGCAAGTGGGCGCATAACCTGCTAGCTCACGACGGCTACCATGTCGGACAGATCATTTTGCTGCGCAAGCTGCAAGGCTCCTGGCCGGCCCGCAGGTCTTTCGAGTAGCCCCGGTCGGTACAACCCGAGCGCAATTTTCTTCCACGGCGACGAGTCCACGCAGACTAAAATCCGTATCCCCGCAATAACCTGACGTATAGGCACAATTTGGGATGAGAAAATTTTAATTTTTCCGACGCGGACATGTAACTTTCCGTTTGCCTAATCCGTCTAATGGGTAATAGGAAAGCGAAGGCTGCTGTCACGGGCCTCTGAAGGAGAGAATGCGGTAATGGTCAACAAAATGCTCATCAGCTTAGTCGCCGTGTTGTTCGGGTTCATGTCGTTCGGGTCGATTCAAGCCAATACTTACGAATACACGCCGGTTCCCAAAGACGAGAACACGCGCGTCGCTTACGTTGGCGCAATCTATCAGGAAGATGAAGGCTATTATGCGGATGCGGATTTCATAGAGTGGTACGAAGGGGAAGCGGCTAACGCGATTTTCCGCGAGAGGGAAGCCGACTCCGGCATGGACGAAGCTCCGGACGGCTATTACATCGTTAACGACGACACGACGGTCGAGAGGCTGAAGCTGGCGCCGGACGCTCAGGTGTTCATGCAGATTTACGACCGGACGGGCGACATCGCCGAAGCGGACACCGTATGGAACGAGCAGATTTCTCTCGACAAGTTCCTGGCGCTGCTGGCGGACGATTCGGCCATGAATTTGCGGGATTATCCTTACCATCTGTCGATCGTGAACGGGGTCGTCGTCAAAATTACGCAGCAGTTTCTCCCATAACCTCTTGTATTCGCGAACACGTCTTGGAGAGAAACCGATCCGAGTAGGCCATAGCGGCTGAGGATCGGTTTCTCTTTTTTGTACAATTGACCCATTTGCATACTTGAGCAAATGAAACGCCCGATGGCGAAGGTTGTGCAAGGCGAACGAAGGACGATGTTCTAAAGATTCGGTTATCGTCTCCCGAATTGCGCTCAAACGGAGGGTGATGTTCTAAATAATCGGTCATCGTCTCCCGAATTGCGCTCAAACGGAGGGCGATGTTCTAAAGATTCGGTTATCGTCACCCAAATGGCGCTCAAACGAAAATTGTTGCTCGAGAGAATCGCACCTCGGTACACGGGGGAGGCCGTGACGAAAAGCTTTTACTCTAAAAGAGCCTGAAGAACTACTGCGAGTCTGTCGGTCAATTGCACTTTTTTTGCCTTTATCACTTCAATTGACTGCAACTCCCGGGAGATTCGCTCGTCTAATGATTGTACCCGCTTGGCGGCGGGACAAGAGAATAAGAGATTCGGAGGCTTTGCAGCAATGAGCATGTGGAGGAATCGAGGTACGAAGCTGCTGTGCGCCGCGCTGATCGTCGCGCTGCTGGCGCCGCTCTTCGGCCAGTCGGATGCCCGCGCGGCTTCCCAGCCGCAGATCGGCATCTATCTCGACGGGAAGAAGATCGTGACGGACGTTCCGCCGTTCATCATTCCGAAGGCGAACGTGACGATGGTGCCGCTGAGCGTCATCAGCAAGAGCTTGGGAGCGAACGTCGGCTGGTCGCAAGCGACGAAGACGGCGACCATTCGCCATGAAGGCCAAGTGCTCGAGATGACGATGGGGCAGAAGTTCGCGCTCGTCAACGGACAGCGCACGGAGCTGGAGACGACCGTACAGGTCGTGAACGGTCGCGTCATGGTGCCGCTTCGCTTCGTCGGAACGCAGCTGCAGCTGCTCGTGACCTGGCAGCAGGCTTCGCGCACGATCTTGCTTCAGACGCGCGACGGATCGTCCGAACGCGAATCGCTGAAGGGCGCATGGGTATCCACTGTGTACAATCTGGATTGGCCGTCCGACAAGTCGTACGGGCAAGCGGAGAAGCAGAAGCAGGAATATGTGCAGCTGCTGGACGAATTGCAGGGAATGGGGCTGAACGCCGCGTTCGTGCAGGTGCGTCCGTCCGCCGACAGCATCTATCCTTCCGCGCTTGTGCCGTGGTCGCGCTATTTGTCCGGCAAGCAGGGAGTGGATCCGGGTTACGATCCGCTGGCGTTCATGATCGAGGAGACGCACAAGCGGGGGATGGAATTCCATGCCTGGTTTAACCCGTTCCGCGCGACGGTCGACGGGAAGACGGACAGCTTGGCGGCGAATCATGTCGCGATTGCCCATCCGGAGTGGATTGTCCTGTCCGGAGGCAAGCATTATATCAATCCGGGCATTCCTGAAGCACGGCAGCACATTATCGACGCGATTATGGAAGTCGTTCGTGGCTACGACATCGACGGCGTCCATCTGGACGACTACTTCTATCCATCCGGCGGCACGTTCCCGGACGACGCCGCTTATGCGGCTTACAATCCGGGCAAGCTGGGCAACAAAGCCGATTGGCGGCGGGACAACATCAACCGGTTCGTCAAGGAGCTGGGCGAATCGATCCACCGGGCGAAGCCTCAGCTGCAGTACGGCATCAGCCCGTTCGGCGTATGGCGCAACATTGCCGACGATCCGACCGGATCGGATACGCGGGCCGGCGTGACGACGTACGACAGCATGTACGCCGACGTTCGTACGTGGATCAGGCAAGGCTGGATCGACTATGTCGCTCCGCAAATTTATTGGAGCCTATCGTTCGAGGTCGCCCGCTATGACAAACTGGTCGACTGGTGGGCCAACGAGGTGCGGGGGACGAACGTCGAACTGCTGATCGGCCACGCGCCTTACAAGCTCGGCACGAAGGAAGCCGGCTGGAGCAGCGCCCAGGAAATTATCAACCAATTGAACTACAACAAGAACGTCCTCGAGGTGCAGGGAGACATCTTCTTCAGCGCCAAGGATTTGCGGAGAAATCCGCTCGGACTCATTCCGCTTCTTCGTCAGTATTATCAGCAATAGAGCGCCCGACTAATCGAAGAGGCTGCCCGAGATCGCATAGATCCCGGAGCAGCCTCTTCGCATTCATCTGTTTAACTGGACCGAGAGCCAGTCGCGAATGACGGAGAACACTTCCTCCCGCCGCGACTCGTTGTGCAGCTCGTGCTTGAACTCCGGCCATTCCCGCCAATCGACGCGCCTGCCGGCCTTGCCGGCGAACGCCTTGCTCGCGTGGATCGACGTCACTTTGTCGTCACCGCCATGCATCAGCAGCAGCGGAACCTGCAGCATATACGCATGGCCAAGCGCCCACAGCCCGGCTCTCTGCACGCCGAAGAAGAAGCGTGCCGTAATCTGCCCGTGTCCGAGCGGATCGTTCACGTACCGCTCGATCATCGCCGGGTCTGACGTCAGATGCTCGGCGACCATCGGCCGGTTGTTCGTGTAGGCCGGATATATCCGCTCGACGACTTTGCCCACGATCGATTGCAGCGAAGGAGGCTTAAACGCCAGCTTCAGCCAAGGTCCCGTCACGACCGCCCCGCGGATGGCGGGCTGCCGCCGCAGCAAGTAATTCAGCGTGACGTTGCCGCCCATGCTGTGACCGTACAGAAACACAGGCAGTCCGGAGTATTTCCGCTGCGCCTCGTCGAGCAGCAGATCCACGCCTTCGAGCAGCGACTCGTACGCCGGCACATGGCCGCGCTTGCCCGCGGTCTTGCCGTGTCCCCGCTGATCGAACCCCAGCACGGCGTAGCCTTCGGCGTTCAGCATCTCCGCCAGATGGGCGTAGCGTCCCATATGCTCGCCCATGCCATGGACGAGCCCGACGACCGCCCGGGGGCTGCCGCCGAAGGAATCCGGGCTCCACTCGCAAGCGTGCATAAGTGTCTCGTCCTTGCACCGCCATTCCAAAGCGTTCATGCCCATCGGCCATTCCTCCCCGTCCAAGAGAACGTTTTTCTTATACATTTATCATATCCGAAAACGAGCAAATGAGCGAGGGGAACGCGCGCGGGGGGAGGGATTGGAATCGGACATCGATATTGATTACAATAGAGATAGAAGCAGAATACAAGCGATTAAGGAAACGGGAGGGAGAGATTCGACATGGAAAACAACGCTCAACCGTCGCTTCACAAAGCGACTTTCGCCGGAGGATGCTTCTGGTGCATGGTGACGCCGTTCGAGGAGCTGCCCGGCATTCACGGCATCGTATCCGGCTATACGGGAGGACATACCGTCAATCCGACCTATGAGGAAGTGTGCTCGGAGACGACCGGGCATACCGAGGCGGTGCAGATTACGTTCGATCCGGGACTGTTCCCGTACCGCAAGCTGCTCGACATCTACTGGCGTTCGGTCGATCCGACCGACGGGGAAGGTCAATTTCACGATCGGGGCTCGTCCTATCGTCCCGTTATTTTCTATCACGACGAGGAGCAGCATCGGGAGGCCGAAGCTTCCAAGGCGGAGCTTCAAGCGAGCGGAAGGTTCGACAAGCCGATCGCGGTCGCGATCGAACCGGCGGTCGAGTTCTACGCCGCGGAGGAGTACCATCAGGACTACCATCTCAAAAATCCGCTCAGATACAAGTACTATCGCCACGGCTCGGGCCGGGATTCGTTCATCGAGCGGCACTGGAATACGTCGAAGGATAAGGAAGCGCTGCACAAGGAGCTGCGCCAGCGGCTGACGCCGATGCAGTTCGAGGTGACGCAGAACAACGCCACCGAGCCTCCGTTCCGCAACGAATTTTACAATAACACGGAGCCCGGCATTTACGTCGACATCGTCTCCGGAGAGCCGCTGTTCAGCTCCCGCGATCAGTTCGACGCGGGATGCGGCTGGCCGAGCTTCTCCCAGCCGCTGCACGGAGGCAGCATTCAGGAGCGTCAGGACTTCACGCACGGCATGTACCGCATCGAAGTCAGAAGCCGGGAAGCCGACTCGCATCTTGGCCACGTGTTCGACGACGGGCCGAAGCCGGGCGGGCTGCGTTATTGCATTAACTCCGCTTCCTTGCGGTTTATTCCGAAGGATCGGATGGAGGAGGAAGGCTACGGCAGCTACTTGTCGGAGCTGTAAACCGCCGCAGTCCGGCCTCCGCTCCTGCCCTTCTTAGTAGAGCACCCGCCATAAGTAGAACGTCGCATACGCCTCCCAGCCTTGCCAGCCGACCGCCAGCTCCTTGATCCGGGCTACGGTCGGCTTTTGCTCTTCTTGCAGCACCGCTTTGATCGCATTGTGCAGACCGACGTCGTCGATCGGGAAGGCGGACGGATAGCGCAGACATCTCATCAGCACATAGTTGGCCGTCCAAGGCCCGATGCCGCGAATCGAGACGAGCTTTTTTTCCGCGGAGCGGATGTCGCCTTCCAGCAGCCTCTCTCTGCCAAGCTCTCCGTCCGCGATCAGGCGGGCGACGCCGATCAAATACTCGGCCTTCTTCGTCGTCATCTTCAGCGCCGTAATGTCGCCAACGTCCAGCCCGGCAATGTCGCGAGGCTCGGGGAACAGCCAGCAGTCGACGTCTCCGCGCCGGACTTGCCGCCCGAACGTCTCCACGAACCGGCGCTTGAGCGTGTAGGCGAACGCCAGATTGATCTGCTGCCCGATAATGCCCCAACAGAGCGCTTCGAACAAGTCCGGAATGCCCATGTTGCGCAGGCCGTGCAGCCTGGGGACGACGCCGTGCAGAATCGGGTCGCGGCTTGCCAACTCGTAAAAAGGCGAAAGATCGTTATCGAGGTCGAACCACTCTCTCGTATAAGCGGCGACCTCACGTTCGGTTTCGTCGCTCCACGGCTCGTCATCCAGCGGACGAACGAGCAGGAAGCCCGGCTCGGCGCCGACTTCGAAGAAAGCGGCGCTCGAACCGACGGGAATCGTCTTGTACAGCCGACCGTCGCGGATGCGGTATAAGCTTTCATCCGGGGATCGCGACAAGTAATTGAGATTAACGGAAAAGTCGAATTCGGCGGGAACGGGGATGCGAATCGTGCGGTTCATGAACGGCTCTCCTTGCCATTAAGGTTTGATCTCTTAGTTGTACCACAAATCGGGAGACGGCGAATTACGTTATCTTGCGGTTTTATCGGAGCAATGACGAGGTAAGTCTATCGGAATAGAGCGGGGTTTGTCTTGATTCCGATGTCGCTTTTGCGGTATACTTTTCTCGCCAATATCATAGATGAGGAGCAAGAAAATGAGCAAAGTATTGATTTTCGGTCACAAAAATCCGGATACGGATACGATTTGTTCTGCCATTGCTTATGCGGATTTGAAAACCCAACTGGGAGAAGAAGTCGAAGCGGTTCGCTTGGGCGCCGTCAGCGGCGAAACCCAATACGCGCTGGACAAGTTCGGTTTCGCGGCTCCGCGCCTTGTCGAGACGGTTGCCGGCGAAGCGAAAGGCGTCATTCTCGTCGATCATAACGAACGCCAGCAAAGCGCCTCCGACATCGATCAAGTAACGGTGCTCGAGGTTATCGACCACCACCGGATCGCCAACTTCGAGACGAGCGCCCCTCTGTACTACCGCGCCGAGCCGGTAGGCTGCACCGCGACGATTCTGCTCAAGCTGTACAAGGAGAACGGCAAGACCGTTCCTGCGAACGTTGCCGGCTTGATGCTGTCCGCAATCATCTCGGATTCCTTGCTGTTCAAGTCCCCGACTTGCACCGCTCAGGACGTTGCCGCCGCCAAGGAACTCGCCGCTATCGCCGGAGTCGACGCGGAGAGCTACGGCCTCGACATGCTGAAAGCCGGCGCGGACCTGAGCGACAAGACGATCGCGCAGCTCATTTCCCTGGACGCCAAGGAGTTCAGCATGGGCCAAGCGAAAGTCGAGATCGCCCAAGTCAACGCGGTCGACGTCAACGACGTTCTGTCCAAGCAGGCCGAACTCGAAGACGCGCTGACGAACATCATTAACGAGAAGGGTCTCGACCTGTTCCTGTTCGTCGTAACCGACATCTTGAACAACGATTCCGTCGGCCTTGCTCTTGGCAAAGCGGCAGACGCGGTCGAAGCGGCTTACAATGTGAAGATCGAGAACAACCGCGCGTTGTTGAAGGGCGTTGTTTCCCGGAAGTCGCAGATCGTTCCCGTTCTGACCGACATCTTCAACAAACGCTAACGGCTACGAGAGGAGCCCGCGGAATCGCGGGCTCTTTTGTGCATGGACGCACGAACAAGAAGCATGGAGGCTTCGAAACATCATGAAACTAAGCGTACTCGAACATTCTCACGTGAACGAAGGCAGGTCCGCGAGGGACGCACTGGACGAGACGGTGGCGCTGGCGCAGGAGACGGAGAAGCTCGGATATTGCCGCTTCTGGGTATCCGAGCATCACGGAAGCGCCGCCCTCGCTTCCTCAAGTCCGGAAATTCTGATGGCGCATGTGGCCGCGCACACGAAGACGATCCGCATCGGATCTGGCGGCATCATGCTCCCTCACTATAGCGCCTACAAGGTTGCCGAGAACTTCAGGCTGCTGGAGGCGCTGCATCCGGGCCGGATCGACATGGGCCTCGGGCGGGCTCCGGGCGGGAGTCCGCTCTCGACCAGAGCGCTGCAGGAGCATAAGCGGCACGAGGTCGATCCGTACCCTCAGCAGATCGTCGATCTGTATCATTACTTGCGGGACGATAATCCGGCCAATCACAGGTTTGCCGGACTGCGGGCGTTTCCGGAGACGGAGGGCATGCCCGAGCTGTGGCTGCTCGGCTCCAGCGAAGGCACCGCCAAGATCGCCGCTCAGCTGGGCACGCCGTACGCGTTCGCGCAGTTTTTCGGAGCGGCGGGGGACGAGCCCCTCCAGCACTATAACTCCTACTTCCAGCCCTCGTCCTACTGCGCTCGGCCGAAGGCGCTGGCCGCCGTCATGGCGGTGTGCGCCGACACGGAAGAGGAGGCGAGACAGCTCGCGAGAAGCAACGAGCTGTTCTTCCTTAAGCTGCTTACCGGGCAGGAGCTTGGTTCGATGCCCTCGGTGAAGACCGCTTCGGAATATCCTTACTCGCTCGCCGAGCAGCAGGTGCTTGAGCAGATGCGGACTCGCCGTTTTATCGGCACGCCGGGGCAAGTGAAGGAGGCGCTCAAGCGCTACGCGGATCGGCTTCATCTGGACGAGCTGATGATCGTCTCGCATATTCACGATTTCGAGAAGCGGGTTCGCTCCTACAGATATATAGCGGAGGCCTTTGAATGAAAAGAATCGCAATCGATATGGATGAAGTCATCGCCGACTTTATCGGGAAGTATCTGCTCCATTTCAATCGCAGCTTCAACGGCAGCGTTACGGTGGAACAGCTTCATGGGACGCGGTTCCAAGAGCTGGACCCCCAGATGGAGGTCTATCTCCACGAATGTTTGGAGGACCCTCTGTTCTTCGGGGATCTGCCCGTTATGCCGGACAGTCAGGAAGTCATTCGGGAGCTCAGCGAGCGTTACGAAATTTTCATCGCGACGGCCGCCATGGAGGTGCCCGCCTCGTTCACCGCGAAGTACAGGTGGCTTAAGGAGCACTTCCCGTTCCTGAACGAGATGAACTTCGTGTTCTGCGGGGACAAGAGCATCATCGACGCCGATTATTTGATCGACGACAACAGCCGGCACTTCAAGCGCTTCAAGGGGCAAGGAATTTTGTACACTTCTCCTCTCAACGTGTACGAGACAGGCTTCGTCCGCGTCAACAATTGGCGGGAAGTCAGAGAGTATTTTCATAGTTTGAATGATTAGGTTGGATGAATGGATGAGGATGTGCCGCAGAGCCTGAAGCTTGCTTCGGGCTCTTTATGATGTTTAAGTGCGGATTTATATCCACATATTCCCTTTTGTGGTACAATGGATCGAAAAGGGTCGAAAGCTGTCAGATGCGAATAATGCAGGCGAGACAACCGCCCGGGAGAACATTGCCATAAAGGGGACCCGTCGTGAAAAAGATACTGTTTGCGATCTGTCTTGTATTTCTGCTGTCTGCCTGTTCGGCTAAAGACGGAGGAACCGGATATATCTCCGAGGATAAGTACGAGGGAGACGAGCTGGACATCGTGCGGTTGATCAATCAAAGAATCAAGTATGTCCAGGAAGGGAACGAAAGCAAGTACCTGGAGCTGTTCTACGAGGAAAGCCCGATCAACGGACTGCCGCGCTATAAACTCCAAAGGGTGAAGTTGACAAGCGACATCGAGATTCGGGAGCAGAGACGCTTCTATATCGCGGTCGTTCAAGCCGAAGACATTATGGAAACAGGCGAAATGTTCAACAGCCAATATGTTTTTCTCAAGCCCAAGGAAACCGATGAAGGATGGCAGATTGCCGACATCGACTGACGTTTCGCCGAACCGGGTGACAGCGATGAGATCGGACGAACAGGAGCGGGAAGAAGGCTTTTTAAATCGAAGCAAGGAGAGATTTCAATGAGCGCAGTGAACACTCAGAAGGTACTGGTAGAAAAGAAAGCCAATCTGTTCCGGGGCATTGAAGCCGTCGGAGGCACGCTGACGGTCACCTCGGACAAGCTGATCTTTCAGCCGCACGCCGTTAATATTCAATCTGCGCCGCTGGAGCTTCCGCTTGGCGAGATCGAGCGCGCCGACAAGAGAAACTCGCTGCTGGTGGTGCCTAACGGAATGAAGGTGACCGATCGATCCGGGAAGCAGCATAAGTTCGTGCTGTGGGGAAGAGACGAAGTCATCGCTATTATTAATGAAGCTGCGGCCAAGAGCCACTAAGAATCCGCGCCCCGTTTCAGACGGAATGTCCAAGCAATGGGAACAGCGCCCTCCCGAATTTCCTGTCGGGAAGCGAGAGGGCTCCCAGATCTACTTGATTTCCCCTAGCCAAATCCTCTTCTCACAGCCGATTTTCATAGTCAAGTCCGAGCCGATAAGCATGCGACAGCAGCTCTTCGCGGATTTCCGGCTTTGAACTAAGCGTGTCGTACAGCAACTCGACCCTGCTGTTCGAAATTCCGCAATAATCGGCGATGGAGATATTCAGATGCTGGTTCATCATCTGCTCGTATTGTCTCTTCGCCATATGTTCCTTCGAATCTGCCGCCAGACCCAACCACAGCACTTGCTTATGCCGCAGCTTATTCCCTCCGTATGCGAAGTCTTTGTTCCACACCCGGTCGATATACCCTTTCAGCATAGCCGGCACACTGTACCACCACACCGGAAAAACATAGGCAAGCGCGTCGTGACGGCTCATGCGTTCCATTTCCGTCCGAACCTCAGCCGAATATATTTTTTCCCCCGCCCAGTCAGGCTCGTCCGCTTCCCATAGGACGGGATTAAACCCGATGCGATGCAGATCCAGCACCTCGGTTTCGTGACCTGCATCAACAAGACCCTCGACGAATCGAGCGGCAACGGCAAAGGTCAAGGAATCCACTCTCGGGTGCGACACTACGGTCAATACTTTCATTTTAATCCCCTTTCGTTTTCATAAATTGTGGTACTATTGGATTATGCAGCAGGCAGACCGATCAGGGAAGAACGCACTTTTTTGTTCCTCTGTAACCGGAAGGTGCTATAGGTACCAACAAGTAACGTGCAAGGGTGGATAGTTATGGAAAAAGAAATACAGCGATTTTACAATAACCCGGCGGAAGCGACTTTGGAGGTCATAGGAGGCAAGTGGAAATTGTTGATCCTGTGTTACCTGAACAGCGGGCCGATGAGAACGAGCGAAATCAGGAAGGAAATCCCGGATATTTCGCAAAAAGTGTTGACACAGCAGCTTCGAGAGCTGGAAGCGGACGGGATCGTCAAGCGAACCGTCTACAATCAGGTGCCGCCGAAGGTCGTCTACGAGATTAGCGAATTAGGGAATTCGCTGAAGTCGATCCTCGATCAATTGTGCGAATGGGGCGAGCAATTTATTAAAAATCGCCAAACAAGCAATATCAATAAGTAGAACGGAAAAACCAACAAGCCCGGTCCATAGCGACCGGGCTTTTGTGCGCTTGGGAGCGGTCGACTAAACCAGATGAAGCGCCACTAAGCCCTACTGGATCGGGCTGCTGCGCTCCACAGGGGATTGACAACGAATTCCAATTGATAAATAATACTTTAAAGTAATATTACTAATAAGTAACTCAAACAAGAGAGAAGGGAAGGAAGCGGTGAACGAGAAAGGACGCAAAGCAGGAGAGCGAGGCAACGATCAAGCAGGATAAGGAGTGAGAGAGCAACTATGCTCGTTATGAAAATGGGTTTGGCAATCTTTATGCTTATTGGCGGAGGGATCAAAGTGTTTCGCGTGCCTTTTCAGGTGGAGCACTGGCATCAATATCAGTACCCGCTGTGGTTCCTCACCGTTACGGGAATACTTGAAATTGCCGGAGCGCTTGGCATGATCGCCGGGGGCTGGAACCGTTATCTGGCGCTCGCGGCGGGAGCGCTGTTCTCGGTGCTGATGGTCGGAGCCATCCACGCTCATCTGTTCCGGGCCGGTCAGTCGCTCATGACGACCATACCCGCCGTCATCTGCCTTGTGGTCTCGCTTATTATTCTAGTCAGAGAGCTCAGAGCCCTTTGTGGAGCAAAAATGTTGGTTGAAAATATCGGTTGAACCGGAGGAGTCGTGCTGATTGCACGGCTCCTCTTGCTATTGTGCGGGAACTCGCGTTATGCCGAATGGATTCGAAAAGATAAGCAATAATTAGTGCAAAAAGCCGAAGTTTTTATTATATCCGGCATTTTCTCCGACCTTTACAATTAAGCGTAGCCAAGGATGAAAGCGTTAGCAATCTGAGCTGGCACAACGCTTTAGAACGGCTTCACAGAATAGGAGTGGGAAGGATTGAGGGAAGGCTCTGGATTAAAAGCGGCGGGTTTGCGCCTGTTCGGACTTTCGCTGCCATTGTTGCTGGTCGTCTTTTTGTTTTCTTATCTGCCCTTATACGGGTGGATCTACGCATTCTACGATTATCACGCCGGAATGAAGCTGTCCGACACCGAGTTCGTAGGCTTTCGGCATTTTACGGAACTGATAGACAATCCCGTGATTGCGAACGAAATCGTGAGAGTGCTTCGAAATACGTTCGCGATGAGCCTTCTTGGCATTGCGACTTCGCCTCTGCCGGCGCTGTTCGCGATCTTCTTGCTGGAGGTTCGCTCGAGAACCTTTCGCAAGCTTGTGCAGACGTTGACGACTTTGCCGAATTTTATCAGCTGGATTCTCGTCTACGCGGTAGCCTGGTCCGTCTTCTCGGTAGGCGACGGTTTCTTGAACCGATTGCTCCTCGAACTCGGGTGGATCGAGACGGAAATCAATTTTCTCGCCTCCTCCGATCACGTCTGGTTGACCATGCTCGGCTATTCCTTGTGGAAGGGGCTGGGGTGGGGGGCGATTATTTTCCTCGCCGCGATCGCCTCGATCGATCATGAGCAATACGAAGCGGCTACGGTGGACGGAGCGGGACGATTTCAGAAAATGCGGCACGTGACGATTCCCGGCATCCTGCCGACCTTCTTTGTCCTGCTGCTGTTATCCATTGCCAATTTCATCAACAGCGGCATGGAGCAATATTTTATTTTTCAGAATCCGCTCAACAAAGACAAGATCGAAGTGCTCGATCTATACGTGTACAACCAGGGGATGGTGGGACAGAGCATTTCGTACGCCACGGTCGTCAGCATGCTTAAGTCCCTGGTCAGCGTGGCGTTGCTGTTTGTCGCGAATACCCTGTCCAAAGCAGTACGCAAGGAATCTATCATTTAGCGTCCGGAGGTAAACGTCAGTGGTCGAGAACCCCAAAACTATCGGATCGATTGCATTCCATCTGATCAACTACGGCGTGTTTGCGATTTTTACGATAGCCTGCGTTTTTCCGTTCTACTATATTTTCATCAATACGATCAGCGACAATTCGCTATCTTCGTCGGGTCAGATTTTACTATTGCCGCAAGGCATCCATTTCAATAACTATGCCGAGGTGTTCAGGGTGCGGGGGTTAGGGAGCGCCGCCTTTGTCTCCATTTCCAGAACCGCGATTGGAACGGCGCTTACGCTCGTCGGAACTTCGTTTCTCGGCTATGCGTTCAGCAGGCCAGAGTACTGGCGGCGCAAGCTGTGGTACCGTTTCGTCATCGTTACGATGTACTTCAACGCCGGCATCATTCCCTGGTTCGTCACGATGAAAAACCTGGGCATGGTCAACAATTTCTGGGCATACGTGCTGCCCTCGATCGTCGCTCCTTTTTTCGTCGTGCTGTTCAAAACCTACGTGGAGCAAATTCCGGCTTCGCTGGAAGAATCCGCGCAGATCGACGGAGCAGGGTACGGTACGCGCTTCTTCCGGATCGTCTTTCCGCTGTCGGCGCCGATTCTGGCGACCATCGTCGTGTTCACCAGCGTCGGGCAATGGAACAGCTTCATGGATACGTTGTTTCTGATTCGAGATTCCAAGCTGTATACGCTCCAGTTTTTGCTCTATCAGTATTTGAATGAAGTGAACGCGGTGGCGGCTTCGCTGAGGAGTTCCCCGCAGGGACAATTGGTCGATCCATCCCGATTGCTGACGGCCACTTCCATTCGCATGACGATCTCGATCGTCGTCGTCCTGCCGATTCTGTGCGTGTACCCGTTCCTTCAGCGTTATTTCGTGAAGGGATTATTGCTGGGCGCAGTAAAGGGATAACCGGATGCAGCGCGCGCAGCCGGAAGTTCTTTTATGCCATATATCATTCGAGAGAAGGAAAAGGAGACAGGTCGATGCACAATAGGATTAGAAAGTTTCAGGTTGCGGCATTGCTCATGGCGGTCGTTCTGACCGCGATTCTCGGCGGCTGCAGCGGCAGCTCCCGCAACGGGAGCGATTCCGCCGATTCGTCGAAAGGCTCGGAAGGTTCAAAACCCGCAGAGGCCGTAACGCTGCAGGTGTTCTCTCTGCCATCGAACACTTCCGGTTTGCAGCAAGGATGGTTTGCCGAGGTCTTACGGGACCAAGTCGGCGTGAATCTGGAGCTGCTGCCGGCCGGAGACCAGGGCGAGCAGAAGCTGCAAGCGCTCATGGCAGGCGGGGAATTGCCGGATATCGTCGTGTTCAAGACGAAGAGACAGGTTGAAGACGCGGTTCGCGCAGGAATGCTGGTCAATCTGGACGACCATATCGACAAGCTCCCGAACGTCGTCAAGAACGCTCCGGCAGCCTTGCAGTACTACCGGGACGCAGCGAGCAACGGCTCGGGCAAAGCCTATGCGATTCCGAATCAAGTCGGACCGAGCGAGGTGGGAGCCACGATCAATTACGGCCCTCTTATCCGCTGGGACCTCTACAAGAAGCTGGGCATGCCGCAGATCAAGGATCTGGAAGATTATTTGCCGGTACTTAAGCAGATGCAGGAACTCGAACCGAAGAACAAAGACGGTCAAAAGGTATACGCATTCTCGCTGTGGCAGGATTGGGATTCGATGCAGATGATGCTGGCCGCCCAGCCTTCGAATTTCATGGGCGTGGATACGGGAGACCAGATGGGCGGCTCTCTTCCCTTCATGCAGGTGGACGTCGCGTCGGGGGAGACGATGAGCATTCTGGAACGGGACAGCCAATATATCCGGGCTTTAAGGTTTTATTATGAAGCGAACCGCATGGGCCTGGTCGATCCGGATTCGCTGACGCAGCGCTGGGACACGGCAGTCGAGAAAATGAACCAGGGCCGGGTGCTGTTCTCGATCTGGCCGTGGTACAACAACAATAAGAAAGAGCTTGTGGACGCAGATCCGCCAACGGGTTTCGAATTCGTGCCGTTCGATGCGTACAAGGGAACCTGGTTCGGCGACAATCCGATCGGCAACTCTTGGGCGTTCGCGATCAGCGCTTCGACCAAGCATCTGGACGCGGCGCTCAAGTATATCGATTTCATGTACTCTACGGAAGGCTTGCAGGTGCTCATGAATGGACCTGAGGGCGTCATCTGGGAGATGAACGAGAAGGGAGAGCCCTATATCACGGATCAAGGTTGGGATTTGATCGAGAACGGCAAGGAGCTGCCGGGAGGCGGCGTGCTGGGCAGCGCCGTCAACGCGGTGAACGCGCAAGGGCTGTCGGGAGCCGTCGTCCACCCGGAGACGAATGCCCCGTTGAATTACGCGTTATGGCCGACGACGATCAGTCGCAATCCTTCGAAACTAAGTCAGGACTGGCAGAGCACGACCGGCTTCAAGACGCAGACGGAGATGCTTAAGGCCAAAAACATGTATACGCTCTCAACGCTCGCCATGAAGCTCGTTCCGACGATTCCGGAAGAGATTAACGCGAAGGCGGCTCGTATCGGGGACGTCGTGAAGACGAATTCCTGGCTTGCCGTATTCGCGAAGAACGATGCGGATTTCGACAAGTTCGTGGACGAGATGGCAAGCAAAGCCGATGCGCTCGGCCTGCAAGAAGTGCTGGAGTGGGATGCCTCCGCATGGAAGCAGGCGCAGGAAGAAGCTGAGCGGTACAAGTAGAGAAAACGGAGAATTCGTATGTGCGGCATGCGGACTTCCAATAAAGGCGGAGACTGCGTACATGGCGATCCATGGGCAGTCTTTTCCTTGTTTTATCGCGGGGGGCAATACCGGAGAAACGGGAACGTTGATGAAGAGGGGGGGGGGGACGTCATGGGAGCAGTAAGCGGTCGATGGCGGCAATTTCGAAGCCTGTTTCGCATGCGCATGCACAACCGGCTGATGCTCTACAATACGTTGATCTTTTTGATCGTCGCATATTCGCTCGCCGGCATTTCGACCCACTACGCGCTGAAGCTGAGCAGAGTCTCTCAATTGCAGCAGAGCCGCGAAGTGCTTCATACCTTGTACAATTATTACGATATCAAGCAGGATGAATTTTTGAATCTGTTGTTTCCCCTATACGAAATCCAGCAAAATTACTCTGCCATGAGCCGGTTGCTGGAATCGTCGTCCGACTCCGATTACGAGAACGATCCATTCCACAAACGGGAAATCGTCGATCTGGCGCAGAGCATCGCAACCCGCGATTCCGATATTGCCGCCGTCCTGCTCCGCAAAAACTTGACCGGCGCCCAATACGTGTACAACTCCCGAAGCCGTACGCTGTCGCTCGTCCCGGACGATTATCCCTTCTTCGCCAAGCTGGGGCTTAAGGGAGTCGGGCGTACATTATTCGGAACGACCGCGATTGCCAGCGGCTCGTCCAGCGTATCGGACATCCCCGTATACGGAATCGCGGGGACGCTGGGAACGGCGAACATTCGCCAGAATGCCGGGCAAATCCTGATCGCCTACGGCGTTCAGGCGCTGCAGCGCCTATACGAGGGCTCCAGAGACAAGACGCTTGGCCGGTTCGTGATCGCGACGGAGGACGGCGAGCTCGTGTACGATTCCGAGAACCGGTATGGGCAGGGCGACTTCTCCGAGATGGATGCGTTGAAGTCCGGAGCGGCTCACATTACCCTCGCGGGCAAACGTTACTATGTCCAGTCGATCAAAGCGAACAACCGCAACTACATTGCGGCGAATTTTGTGCCGCAGGAGTTGCTTGACCGGAACGCCGCTCATCTGCCTTATTTGATTTTCGGAGTTGTGACGGCAATGGCGCTGGTCTGCGCGCTGCTGTATTCTTTGGCCGGTTCGCTGGCGTTCCGCCGCGTGAGAGAACTGATCGGGGCAATGAAAGTCGTAGGCGCGAACAATCTGTCCTACCGCATTCCGCTGGGCGCAAGAACGGATGAATTCGAGGAATTGGCCAAGCGCTTCAATTCGATGTGCGATGAACTGGAGCACAGAATCCATCGGGAGTACGCGAGCGAAATCCGCAAAAAGAATGCCGAATTAAAGGCTCTTCAGGCGGGGCTCAACCCCCATTTCCTATACAACACGCTGGAAACAATCCGGATCAAAGCGCTCGATGACGGCAATGCCGACGTAGCCGAAATGATCGTCTTTTTGGCGAATCTGTACCGCAATATCGTTCGGGATAACACGTTCATTCCCGTCCGTAAGGAAATCGGCATGTGCGGCATGTACATGGAGCTCTTCGCGCTGCGCTATGCGAGCCGGTTCGATTTCGAAGTGGACGTCGATCCGCGGGCGATGGAATACGGAATTCCCAAAAATCTGCTGCAGCCCGTAATCGAGAATTACTTCGTTCACGGCATTCGGGAGCAAGGCGATGACAACCGGTTCGCGATCCGAGGATTTCTGAGGGAGGGGGATCTTTATTTTCACTTCGAGGATAACGGCAAAGGGCTCGATTCAGATCGCCTGCGCGAAGTTCGCGGCGGTCTGGAATCGAGCGTTCCTGTCGCAAGGTCCAGCTATGGCCTCTATAGCGCGAACGAGAGAATTCAACTCGTGTACGGCAACGATTACGGCATACGCATTGACAGCGAAGCAAACCGCCAGACGCGCGTGATCGTACGAATTCCGGCGATGACGTGCGGGGAGCTGAACGCAAGCTTCAACGCATTTGAGCATGCCGACGGAATTCCACGGGAGAGATCCCGTGCACTTTTTTGAAGATCCGATTAAAGTAGCTTTGATTGGGAATGCCGACCCGATTGGAGATTTCTCCGACCTTGAGATCCGTATCGATCAAGAGCGCTTGAGACGCTTGCAGACGAATTTGCAGCAGATAATCATGGAAATATCTCCCGGTCTCTTCCTTGAATAGTTGGCCGAGATAAGCCGGACTTACGTTGAAGTCCGAGGCCAGCGTCTTAAGCGATAAGCCCGTATCGTAATTTTGCCGCAGTTGCTCCAACGCAAGGTGCACCAGCATATGGTACGAAATCCGGCGGCCGTGAATGACAAGGAAAGCTTCGTTAAGAGTCGTTGCCAGCCAGTGGGTCAGCTTGTCGCTTGACTGCGCCGAAGTGAATTCCGCCAGCTGCAGAGTAATGGATTCGGGCAGCTCGTCGGATACCCGGCCCGATTCGCCGAGCATGCGAACAAGAGACAGAACCAGCGGCAGCATCGCTTTCCGCATTTCCGTCAGAGTAACGGCGGTCGACGCCTTCATGTAGTTCCGGGCCCATTGCATCGCCGCCTGCTGCTCGCCGTCTCGCAGGGCATTCTCGAATTGCAGGGCAAGCAGCTGCCGTTCGTTCGGAATGCCTTGCCGCGGATCGCTTAAGCGTCCGCTGAAGATGTAATGGGCAGGCGGATCGACCAACCGATAGCCAAGATGGAAGAGAGCTGCGGAATAGCTGGCGTTAACGCCCGTGAAGGACGGGGTTACCGGACCGATGGAAGCGAAGACGCGGGTATCGCGTGACGAGGCTTGCGTCGCAATTCTCCTGATTGCGGCAACAAGCCGATCGTCCTTTCCGGCCAAATCATCGCCGTGCAGGATGCAGACGACGCGCAGCGACGAATCTATGAAGAACTCTCCGCGATATTCGGCAGACATCGTGTTCGTGCATAGATCAAGCCATCGGGAAGCCTCCCGAATTCGATCCGCCGATTCCGGGAACCGGTAGAAGCCCAGCACGATGACCCGGTACTCCGGTTCCGTCAGCTGGATGTGCAGCAATTCCGCGCGTTCGTAGAGTTCGAAATCCTGAATGGAGCCGTTCGCCCAGCGTTCGAGAATGTTGGCGCGAAACACATGAACCGCGGGGGAATGCGCATCCGCCGCCGATCTGTCCCTGTCCAGGTTAGCTTGCGTTTTAACCAGCGTATCGCTAAGCTCGTCTCCGTTGATGGGTTTGAGCAAATAGTTTTCGACTCCTAATTGGAGCGCCGACTTCACGAATTCGAATTCGTTGAATGCGCTTATAAGGATGCATCGCATAGAAGGGAATTTGCGTTTGACTTCCAGGATCAGCTTCAAGCCGTCCATCTGAGGCATGCACACGTCGGCAATCAGCAGATCGATAGGGCCGCTTTCCATGATAGAGAGCGCATCGACTCCGTTCGTAGCCGTGGCAGCGACGATCATGTTGAATTCTTCCCAATGGATCTGTTTGCTTAACCCGTAAACGATTTGCGGTTCGTCATCCACGATCAGAACTCTATACATCTCTTTCAACCTCTTATTCTCGATTGGACTGGGATAGCGGGCAGAATAGAGATAAAGAAGCTGTCTTATAAGTAACTTATAAGACAGCTCCGGCATATTTGCTGATTACGATAGCCAATCCTCGTAACGAGTCTGGGCAAGGCGAGCTTGATCGCCCGGGACGAGAGACAGATCGTTCAGTTCCGCTCCGAAATATAAGGCTTTGTCGTCCGTGACAACTTGGCGCGCGTCGATGGTTGCGTTCAGAAAATGACGTACGAGCTCATCGAGACGAAGCCGTTCCGGACCGGCCAACTCGACGGTGCCGTTAACGGGAGCGCCAAGCGCGAAGTCCGCCAGAGCGGAGGCCACGTCGTCAGATCCGATAGGCTGAATGGATGCGGACGGCAGTCGAACGGCGCCTCCCTCGGTCGCCACGTAGGCAATGCTGGGGACGAACTCAAAAAACTGCGTCGCCCGAACGATCGTGTAAGGAACTTTCGAACCTTTAATGAGTTCTTCCTGAGCCAATTTCGCCCGGAAATAACCGCTCTGGAGAAGGCGATCAGTACCGACGACCGACAACGCGACGTGATGGCCCACTCCGGCCGCGGCCTCGGCAGCAAGAAGATTTCGGCTGGACTTCTCGAAAAACTCCATTACAGCCTGATCCTCGAACGAAGGAGAATTGGCAACGTCAACGACGACTTGCGCGCCGTGAAGCGCTTCTTCCAGCCCTTCGCCGGTGACGGCGTTAATGCCCAGAGAAGGCGACGCCGCCACGACTTCATGACCGAGCCCGCGAAGGTTTTTGACGAGTTTCGCTCCGATAAGCCCGCTGCCGCCTATCACTACGATTTTCATATTAGTTCAATCCCGCTTTCGTCAAGCCGAACGCCGCGTCGGCGGAACCGGGTACGGTCTTGAAGGCGACGTTAACGCGATTCCAGGCATTGATGGCCATGACTGAGAAGGTCAGGTCCGAGAGCTCCTTCTCGGAGAACTGCTCGCGAACGCGTTGATAGACATCGTCGGGAACGCCGTGCTCAGGCAGCTTGGTCAAAATTTCGGTCCAGGCCAGGGCGGCCCGTTCACGCGGTTCGAACAGAGTCGATTCCCGCCAAATCGGCAGATGATAGAGGCGAAGCTCCCGCTCTCCATGGATTTTGGCTTGCTTGATGTGCATGTCCAGGCAGAAGCCGCATCCGTTAATTTGCGAAGCGCGAATATGAACCAGATGAAGAATGCTCTCTTCGATTGCTCCCGCCTGTTCCGTGTTGCTGAATTCCAGCAATTTCTTGAAGAACTCGGGGGACTGCTGCATATAGTTGATCCGTTGTGCCATCGTTAATTACCTCTCTTTGCTTTGGTTTGAAGTTCGAATACGCCGCTCCGTATTTCTCCCTTCGTACATATAACGATGACCGGATTTGTTCTGTGACACGGGACGATCCGGCTCAGGCGGCGTTAGTCGTCTTGCGCCGTCGCCGCAGGCTTCCCAGCATCCATAAGATCAAGGGGAGGACGATGTAGAGAGCGGGATACACGAGTCCGATCAGATACGCGTTCTTAAGCGTATTGGAAAGTTCGATACGGTGCGCGCTGAACAGCACGAACGCCAGACAGGCGACAGCCGCCAGCCAAGCGATCAGCCGCCAGTTTTTGAAGCCGGTCCATTCCGATATCCCATAGCTGAGAATGAACAAGCCTACCGATAATTTAATAAAAGCGCCGAACAACCAGAACGGGATGTAAAAGGCATCGATATTTTGCACGAAATTGAGAATGGATACGAACTTGGTGAGCGAATAGACGGGAACGACCAATTCGGCCGCGATACGTGGGCCGGTCACGAATACGAGAACGAGAGTGGCCAATACGCCCCACAGCATCGCGACCGCCGTTCCCCACATAATCGCGCGGGAGGCGGTTCGTTTGTTCTCGGCGAAGAAGAACAGCATCAGGACGATCGAAGGGTCCACCATGTAGTTGAACGAATGCAGCGTACCCGTCAGAATGGCGAGCCAGCCCGAGTCGGCATAGATCGGCAGCACCCTTTTGACGTCCATATCCTGCGGATTCAGAAACAGCTGCACGTACAGCAGGAGTACGAACAGGGGGCCGATGATTTCCGCGCAGCGGCTGACGGCGATAATACCCCCGCGATAAACCGCATAAGCAACGAGAAACAGCATGCACAGCAAGATCAAGACCATCGGCGTGTTGTGGAGCATGACCAGATTTTGAAATTCCGCCATTCCTCTTACGATCGTGGCCATTTGCGTAAACCAGAGCAGGAAATAGAACACAACGACGATTTTACCCAGCACGGTGCCCAGGAGATCATTGACGAAGCCGACCAAGGTTTTGTCCTTGTTCTGCATGCAGACCCGCAGGGTGATCCAGGTAGCCGCCAGCATAATCATGCCGCCAAGCAGAATGGAGATCCAGCCGTCCTGGCGCGCCTGCTCTACGGCCAGATGCATGGGAAGGAATGAGAACACGATCAAGGAGGAGATGCTGATCAGCCAGAACATCTGATAACCGCTCACTTTCATGCTTTGCCGCCATTCCTTCCCTCTATCAATTAAACGACGTTCCGCTTGCTCCGACGGATCTTAGTTGAACGTTCGACCGGACGGTAACGTCGAGAGCTTTGAATTTATGATCCCAATCGTCCTTTTGCGATTTCCACCAATAGGGGGAGCTGCGGTGCAAGTATTCGCCGATTCCGAAGACGTCTGATCCCCACTCCTGGACTTTATCCATCGTAAGCTGCAAGTCCTCCCGAATTTTATCATTCATGTATTTCTGGACTTCCAGCATGTAATGCGTCTCGGATAAATCGAGCGAGGTCGTGTTTTCAAGAAGATAAGCTTGCGCCATAACGGTGAGTACGATGCGCTGTGGATCATGGTCGTCCGCCGAGTCGATCCGGCGTCGAAGATGAGTGAGCCGGAACGACAGGGTATCTTTGCCGTTTTTCCAAGGAAGCGTAATGGCATGGAAAGTGCCTTTCCCCGACATCCAGACGGCTCCGGCCCCTTCGGCATCGTTCAGGAAGCCCGCGATTTTCAGCTTCTTGTTCAAGGCGGCGAAGCCCGATAACGCGGCAATCGGCCCTGTCTCCTTGCTGCGCACTTTGACCTGTTCGATTTGCAGCACCGGCACGAGAGGGCGGGTCCCTTCGGACAGACTGTCGATGATGAATTGCCTGGTCGAGAAGCGGTTCATCCCGTTGATCTCCATCTCTTTTCCAGTGGCTATGCTGGACAGATGCTCCATCGGATGGTCGAGCAGGAGAAAGTTTTTGGCGAGATCGCCTTTGACCAGAACGGTAATATCTCTTAAATTGTTGGCAGGGTCTCGGTTGAGTTTATCGAATAACGTACTTACGTCATCTTTTTGAAAATACTGTTCGCTGATGGCGATCAGTTGGCGGTGACTCGGCATCAATCTGCGGGTCATCTTCTTCTGGACTTTGTGAATGGCTTCGAATACGTTTTTCCCTTTGGCCGACATCACGACGAAGCTGTCCGAATCCCCCGAGCCCCCAAATGGCCCGCTCTTCTGCGTGGGGATGACGATCTGATGGCTGACTTCGATTTCTCCGTCGTCGGCATGGTCGACGGCCGTCCCCATGACGAAGGCCAATTGATTCGGCTCGATAAAATCGGTGCAGCCGGAGGCGGCGCCAGCAAGAAGCATCAAGACGCTCGTGCGGAGAAGGAAGCGAATCATCTGCCCATTCCTTTCTTGTTCCGCCCGCTCTTCAGGGCGAAAGGGTAGCGGATCAGAATGTCTTTGATCCGTTTGCCGTCGAACGGGGCCACCGGGCTTAAGTAAGGCGTTCCGAAGGATTCCAGCATGACCAGGTGAATCAGCAGAAAGATGATGCCGAACGCGAAGCCGACGAATCCGAGCATGCCCGTAACGAACAGCAGGAGGTAGCGAATCAGGCGGAACGGCAGCGTCGCGCTGTATCTTGGAATCGTGTAAGTCGCAACGCCCGTCAAGGAAATGACGATAATGATCGGAGTCGAGATGATGCCGGCTTCGACGGCGGCTTGTCCGATGACGAGCGCTCCGATAATGCTGACGACGGGGCCGAGCTGATTGGGAAGATGGACGCCGGCTTCCTGCAAGCCGTCGAAGATGAACATCATGAGGAACACTTCGACGACGGTGGGGAACGGCGAGCTCTCTCTGGCCGTCGCGATGCTGATCATGAGATAGCTGGGGATCATCTCCGGATGGAAAGTCGAAAGCGCGACATAGATGGCGGGCAGGGCGAAGGAGATGAAGGTCATGATGTATCGGATCGTTCGGATCAGCAGGACGAAGACGAATCTCTCGAAATAGTCGTCCGCCGACTGAAGACCCGACCATAGAGTGATCGGCAGGATGAGGACGGAAGGCGTTCCGTTCGCGATCAGAGCGACTTTGCCCTCCAATAAGCTCGCGACCACGACGTCGGGACGTTCGGTATTTTGCACTTGCGGGAAGATGGAGAACGAGTTGTTTTCGAGCCATTCTTCAATATAAGCGGAATCGATGACGCCGTCGGTGTCGATCTTATCGAGCTTGTCGCGGACGACCGACAGCACTTGCTCATCCGCGATTCCTTGCATGTAGGACAGGACGACTTCCGTTTGCGTATATTTGCCGACCGTGTACGACTCCATTTTCAACTGCGGGTGAACGATTCTCCGTCTAATTAACGACGTATTGGTGCGAAGATGCTCGACGAAGCCTTCCTTGGAGCCGCGCAAGGTCGATTCCTTCTGCGGTTCTTCGATGCCTCGCTTCTCATAGCCTTGCACTTGAGCGACGAGCGCGGAAGCTTCTCCGTCGACCAATATTCCCAGACAGCCCTGCAGAACGCAGGTGACCAAACCGTCCAAGGAATCCTCCGTCTTTATGCTCGTTAACGGAAGCCATTCGCGCCGGAACATCTCGACGAGAGACGATATTCGGTCTATGCCTTGCGGCAATCCGTCGAACAGGAGGGGCTTGAGGAAGTTGTCTTCTACGCTTTCGGATCGAATCATTCCATCGAGATAGACGAGCATAAGCCGGGTTTCGTCCCTTAACGTAAAAGAACGCAGCACGAAGTCCGAGCAGCGTTGGAACTGAGCCCGCAAATAAGCTTCATTGATTTCAGCGCTTTGGCTTACGGCACCCATGAACGATCACTCCGGCATCATCGTATTGCTTGCTGGTAGTATGTACAATGCCAAAAACAGTATGCGGATTTCGGATTTTCGCAGGGGAACGAAGACATATTCGGTTGGAAGTTGGAGAGGTTATGATACGCGAAGAGGAGCCGTGCCGGCGGGCGATGTCACAGAAACGGTCTCTGTTTCGTTTAATTCATAAGGCTATCTATAGGCGAAAAAAGAAAAGGGAGTAGGTAGGGAAATGCAGGAGGGACACGCGCAAGAGTTATATATGCAGTATAAGGGGCTGCTGTTCAAGCTCGCTTATCAATTGACCGGATCGGTATCCGACGCGGAAGACGTGGTGCAGGACGTTTTTCTGAAAGTATACGACGTGCCTCCGGAACGACTGGCCGAACCGAAAGCTTATCTGTGCAAAATGGTCGCGAACCGCTGCAGGGATTTAAATAAATCGGCGCGCAAGAAGCGGGAAGAGTATTTCGGAGAATGGCTTCCCGAGCCGCTCTTGAGTTCGGACGAGGATTTGTCGGAGGCGGTCGCCCGCGACGATCTCTTGTCCTATGCCATGCTCGTCTTGCTGGAGCGGCTGTCTCCGACGGAACGCGTCGTTTTCGTCCTTCGCGAGGCACTCGGCTTTGAATATCGGGAGATTGCCGAGTTGATCGACAAGAGCGAGGTGAACTGCCGCAAGCTGTTCAGCCGCGCTAGCGCCAAGCTTGGACGGGAAGACGACAAGAGCGGCGTCTCAACCGAAGCGGCTAATCCCGAATGGGCTTACAGCTTTATGGACGCGCTCAAGCAGGGGAGCATGGACCGAATGCTGGCCTTGCTCGATCCGGACGCGGTGCTCGTGGCCGACGGAGGCGGCAAAGCTACGGCGGCCGTCAAGCCGATCAGGACGGGGGAGCTCGTCGCGCGGTTCCTTCTGGCGACGCTGGCCCGATTCGTATCGGACGAAGGCCATTCCAGCATGGAAGTGCGCCGTCTGAACGGTCAGTACGGCATTCTGTTCCGTTCAAGCGAAGGCGTTCATACCGTCGGGATGCTTCACGTCGAAGACGGAGCGATTCGCAACTTGTACGTTGTCCGGAATCCCGACAAGCTGGCGCACGTGGGAGACTGAGAAACAACGATCGATCGAAGGAGGGGGAATGAACGATGCGAGTCAAACGAATTGTAGCCAACATAGAGACGCAGCGAATCGAGGCGGCGCGCAGCTTTTACCAGGACGTGTTGGGGCTGGAGCTGCTCATGGACCACGGCTGGATCGCCACGTACGGATCGGGCGAGCGAATGGATGTCCAAATCAGCTTCGCAGCGCAAGGCGGGTCGCAGACGCCAACGCCCGACCTGTCGATTGAGGTCGACGACGTGGACGAGGCGCATGAGAGAATGAAGGAAGCCGGCTTTGCGATCGAGTACGGACCGGTCGACGAGCCGTGGGGCGTCCGCCGCTTCTACGTTCGCGACCCGTTCGGCAAGCTGGTCAACATCCTTGCGCATCGTCTCGAATAGAGCCGGAGCGAAGCCCTGAGCAATATCGTCCAATCTCCCGAAGCGGCTTTTCTGGTATAGTTACAGAGGAAACGCTTAGGAGGGATAAGAAGTGCCGGACGAGCTCAGAACCGTATGCTACGATGCGGATTTGCGTATCGAAGCCTATCGTTTTCAAGGATTGATGCAGAAGTTTCCGAATCATTTCCATGATTATTATGTCATTGGATTCATAGAGAGCGGCAGACGGTACATGCAGTGCAACAACAAGAGCTATATCATTAACCCCGGCGACATCATCCTGTTCAACCCGAGGGACGTTCACTCCTGCGAGCAGGTCGACGGCAGGCCGATGGATTATCGCAGTCTCAATATCGGTACAGAGGGCATGCGAAGAATCGTGCGCGAGATTGCCGGCAACGACGAATTGCCGAGATTTTCGCGCAATGTCGTTCCTGGCAGCGAGCTGGCGGCGCCTTTGCAGCAGCTGCACGAGATGATTCTGCAGGGGGAGACGGATTTCGTCAAGGAGGAGCTGAGCTTCTTCCTGATTGGCCAACTGCTTCAGGAGCATTCGGACGCTTCCGAGCAGCAGGAAGGACCGGGCGGCGAGTCCCTGTCTGGCTTCGAGGCGGTATGCGAATATATGGAAGCCCGTTACGCGGACAAAATTACGTTGGATGAACTGAGCGAGCTGGCCGGTCTCAGCAAGTATCACTTTCTCCGCTCCTTCGCCCGCCAGAGGGGGCTGTCTCCTTACAGCTATTTGGAGACGGTTCGGATCGGCAACGCCAAGAAGCTGCTGGAGGACGGAGTCTCCCCGGCGGATGCGGCCCATCGGACCGGTTTCAGCGATCAGAGCCATTTTACGAATTTTTTCAAACGCTACATCGGTTTGACGCCGGGGCAGTACATGCGGATTTTTGTGCGGGATCGTTCCGAACGGCAATCTCCGGTTCGGGAGGCGAGATGACGGATAAGCGCTTAAGGGCTTCCGCGCATGCCGCCACGCTGCTGACGATCGTCATTTGGGGCACGACGTTTATTTCGACCAAAGTGCTGTTAGACGACTTCAGCCCGCTGGAAATTTTGGTGTTTCGATTTCTGATCGGCTATGCGGCGCTATGGGCCGTCTATCCTCGCTTCGTCCCTGTTCGGCGATGGAGAGAGGAGCTGCTGTTCGCGGCGGCCGGGCTGTGCGGGGTCACTTTGTATTTTCTGCTGGAAAATATCGCATTGACGTACACTTACGCTTCCAACGTAGGGATTATTGTGTCTGTCGCTCCGTTCTTTACCGCAGCGGCCGCTCATCTGATATTGAAGGACGAAGGGCTGCACTTGTCGTTCTTGATCGGATTTCTGATCGCGCTTGCGGGCATTGCTCTGATCTCGTTCAACGGCAGCTACGTTCTGAAGCTGAATCCGCTGGGGGACGGTCTGGCCGTTCTGGCTTGCGTCTGCTGGGCGTTCTATTCCGTCCTGATGCGCATCGTCAGCCGTCTTGACCGCCCGGCTCTCGGGAGCACCCGGCGAGTTTTTTTCTACGGGATGCTGTTCATGCTTCCGGCGACGGCGCTGCTTGATTTTCGCTGGGATCTGCATCGCATTGCCGAAGGGGCCAACCTGTTTAATCTGCTGTTCCTCGGCTTGGGCGCCTCCGCGATGTGCTTCGTCGCCTGGAATTGGAGCGTCGGCGTTCTGGGCGCAATCCGGACGAGCACCTACATCTACCTGGTGCCGGTCATTACGGTCATTGCCGCTTACTTGCTGCTGGAGGAGACGATTACCGCGACGGCTCTGGCGGGAGCGCTGCTGACCCTTGTTGGCCTTGTTGTGTCGGAGCGTCGGCTTATTGGCAGGAAAAGATTTGATGAGAACGAGAACCTCTCAGCTTGACGAGGCTCTTCATTCGGGCTTGGCCTCAGACGGAAGGCTGTCCCAAGGGCAACAGGCATTATCGAGATAGGATAGGGGATACATACCCCCGACTTATTCTTCGATAATTGTACCTGTTGCCTTTTTGATGTTATAAGAGACAGCCTGCATTTATTTTAGGAAAGGAAAACACAAGTTAGTAGAGAAAGAGACAATCCCTGAGGGGAGGGGCCCATACCGGGCGTCGAACGCCGTGTTATACTGTAAGCGTTATCTCGGCAAAACTGTGCATCTTGGCGCTGCTTGGAAGGAGATTGGCAATGGCTTATTTCCGGGACCTGTCCCTTAAGCTGAAAGTTTATTTGCTCATGCTGGCGATTTTCCTCATCGTGGTGATCATGGGCATGCTGTGGTATACGACGTCCGCGAAAGCGATCGAGAAGAACGCGATCGATTACACCAACCAGATCGTCGAACAGGTGAATTCACATCTGGACACGTATTTCGAGAACATCCAGGAGCTGACGTTCCCGCTGTTGGCCGCTCCGCTCACCCAGCGGTTTCTAAGCTCGACGTTCGACGACCCGTACGTTCGCTACGAGCTGTCCAACGCGATCGATAAGGAACTGCTGACTCCGATTCTGATCAACCGCGAGAATATTCACAGCATTTCGCTCGTGTCGGACAAGGCGATCGCCAGCTCCAGCACGAGCTTTCTGTCCGCTCAGGAGCGATACGCGGATTACATGTCGCGGATCGCCGAGACGGGCAAGTATCAGATCATGGGACAGGAAACGATGATCAACACGAACGTCATCGCCATGGCGATCCGGTTTCTGGACATTAAGCGGGAGCAGGCCAGCGGGCTGCTGATCGTCGACCTGAAGCTGAGCGAGATTATCCGCATCTGCCGCAGCGTCACGCTCGGCCGGACCGGCTTCATGTGGATCGCCGACGAGCAGGGCAACATTCTCTATCATCCCGACGAGGTGCTGATGAAGGGGCGGAAGCTGCCGGATTACGTCTCCGAAGTGTTCAACAAAGAGAGCGGCTCCAAGCTGATCGATTCGCCCGAGGGCAAGAAGCTCGTGCTGTTCAACTACTCGGACAAGACGAATCTCGTGCTCGTCTCGGAAGTTCCTTTCCGCGAGTTGAACGCGCCTCTCGTCCGGTTCAGCCGGATGTCCATTCTGATCGTCATCGTCCTCATGCTCGTTCTATCCCTCGTCATCCTGGGTGTCATCGTCCACCCGCTTACGAGCTCGCTGCTGCTGCTCAAGAAGCTGATGTTCCGGGCCGAGAGGGGCGACCTCGACGCGCTCGCGCCGGAGAATCGCAAGAATGAGATCGGCAGCCTGTATTTGAGCTATAACCGGATGGTCAGCGAGATCAAGCATTTGATCAACATCGTGCAGAATGCTCGGCTTAAGGAGAAGGAGATGGAGGTCAAGCAGAAGGAATCGCAGCTGCGCTACATGCAATCGCAGATCAATCCGCATTTTCTGTACAACACGCTGGAGGTGGTCAATTCCAACGCGATCGTCGAAGGCAACTTCAAGATCAGCAAAATGATCGTCTCGCTTAGCGAAATTTTCCGTTACAGCGTCGGCAATCCCGGAGAACGCGTCTCCTTGCGGCAGGAAGTCCGGCATACCCGCTTTTATCTGGAAATCCAGATGGAGCGGTTCGGCAGTCTGCAGACGGACGTGCTCATCGACGAGCCGGGCTTGTCCGCGGTGCCGGCCATTCGGCTGATGCTCCAGCCGATCGTCGAGAATTGCTTTAAGCACGGCTATGAGCGCCATCGGCTTAAACCGGTTTATATCGGTTTGTTCGGACGGGCCACGACGCTTGGCTATGAGCTGCTCGTTACCGATCGGGGCGGCGGCATGAGCCCGGAGACGATGGAACGGTACAACGAGCTGTTCGGCCGCTCCGAGAAGGAAGCTGCGGAGGTGGAAAACCATATCGGCATGTGGAACGTCCACAACCGGATCCGCATGACCTTCGGCGAGTCGTACGGTTTGCATATCGTTCGTTCGGACAAGGCCGGCACGGTGATCGCCATCCGTCTGCCGTTCTCGATGCCCGACGGCGAAGACCACGAAGAAAAGGTGAACTCCTATGCTTAAAGTCATTACGGTAGACGATGAACGCGCCGTCAAGCAGGGGCTGCGGAAAATTATCGAGACATATTGTCCGGGCTTTACGGTCGTAGGCGAGGCCGAGGACGGCCAGGAGGCGTTGGAACTCGTATCCCGGCATGATCCTGACGTCGTCATCACGGACATCATGATGCCGGTGATGAGCGGACTCGAGCTGATCGCGAACATCCGGCAGCGAAGTGAGTCGACCGAATTGATCGTCATGTCCGGCTACGACGATTTCAAATACGCGCAGGAGGCGCTGCGCTATGGAGTCAGAGAGTATTTGCTCAAGCCGATGAACGTCGAGGCGGTCAGCAAGCTGCTGAACGGGCTGCGGGATTCCCGGCTACGGCGCATGGCCGATCTGGAGCGATACAGAAGCTGCCTGTGGGAGTGCACGGCGATCGTCGAGCGGCTCGCGGAGCAGCTGTGGCTGTTGGACGAAGCGGGCAAGATGAGCAGCCTCGCGGCCGTCGCGGAACGAATCGGCGAAGCTCGCCTGACGGACGGCGAACAGGCCCAGCTTTACGGGGATCTGGCCGCCTGTCTGCGAAGATTGATCCGGGAGCGCGGACTCGGCGTTCAAGAGCCGGCGATTCCGTTCGAAGGCGGAGCTGCGGGGCTTCGGCGTCTTGCAGACTTCTATTCGGACGCGATCCGCTCCGAGCGCAACTGGGGCCAGCGGGCAGCGATCCGTACCGCGCTGGCGTACATTCACGAACGTTACCCCGATCCCGGGCTGTCGCTCGAGGAGCTCGTCGCGCTGACCGACGTGTCTCCGGCTTATTTCTACAAGATGATGAAAGAAGAGACGGGCCGCAATTTCAAAACCTATCTGATCGAATACCGGATCGCCAAAGCCTGCGAGATGCTGCGCGAGGGCGACCTGAAAACGTACGAAATCGCCGAACGGGTCGGCTATCCGGACTACCCGCACTTCACCAAGCTGTTCAAAAAGTACGTCGGACTGTCTCCGAGCGAGTTCCGCAAAAATATGGGCAGCTACTGAAAACGCTTCACGACGGGTAGCGAAAACCGCAACTTTGCGAAGGTAACGACATGTTCCGATCGTCCCGCGCCGTCTACAATGACAATTGACGAGGCGGACGGCGACTGCCGGCTTGCCGAGGCCATCACAGAAGAGGGGAGTTCACGCGAGTGAAAAAGACATCTAGCACCATCATAGCGGCAGCACTTGCAGTCGGGTTGTTGGCAGGTTGTTCGTCCGGGCAGGAGGAGGGACCGGCGGCGTCCCCGGCGCAACCGTCGTCTTCCGGAGCGGAGTCGGCGGGAGAGCCTAACGCCTTCGGCTGGATCAAGCCCGCGCAGACGACGGTCATCGACTTCTACCAGGCGGATCGGGATAATCCGGACAAGGTAGCCAGAGATACGGTTCGACTGCACGATTATTTGCTGAACAACTTCAACGTGGACCTGAAGAAAACCGTATACGACGTCGATCCGAAGGAACGGCTCAATCTGATGCTCGCATCCGGCGAGTATCCGGAAGTCATCGCCGCCATGGACGACGATACGGTGGACAAGTGGAAAGCCCAGCGCAAGATCATCGACCTGACCCCGTACGTGGATCAGTACGGTCAGAACATCAAGAAAGCGCTCGGCGACAAGTACAAGACGTACTTGGACGAGGACGGCAAGCTGTGGGGGCTGCCCCGCGGCTGGGGCTATCTTCCGGGACCCGACTTTACGGCCCATATCCGCATGGATTGGTACGAAGAGATGGGATCGCCGAAGATCGAAACGCCGGAGGACTATTACGAGGTGCTGAAGCAGATGGTCGCCGCCCATCCGACGAACGCCCAGGGCGAGAAAGTGTACGCGCTGTCCTGGAACGACCAGGTCAACATCAACAACGTGATGGGCATCTGGGGACTGAAGGACGGCTACAAGGAGGACGCGGATCACAATCTCGTCCACTGGCTCAACACTTCCGAAGGCTTGGAGGCGGCCCGTTTCTACAACAAGATCTACCGCGACGGCCTGCTCGATCCGGATCTGTTCATCAACAAATTCGACGACTGGAAAACGAAGTTCGCCAACGAAAGAATCGTCGGCCATATCGGATCGTGGTGGCATTCGTGGAACGCCGGTCACGAGATTTGGCGGAACTCGGTGCCGGATTACCAGGAGGACATGCGCTACGTTCAGATCGCAATCAAAGCGGCGGGTGCGGAGAATGCGTATTTGTCGCCGAAGGATGCCAGAGGATGGAACTACACGGTACTGACCGACAAAGCGAAGAATCCGGAAGCGATTATCAAATTCCTCGATTTCACGATGTCTCCGATCGGAACGCGTCTGCTCGGCTGGGGAGTTCCGAATGAAGAGGACTCGCTCTGGAATTACGAAGGAGACGACAAGTGGAGCTTTAACGAGGCGCAGAAGACTGCGCTGCTGGACGGCACGTTTGATTACGAGAAATCCGACCAGCTCGGCGGCAACCGCTTCTGGCTCGTCCACGGTCAAGGCTTGCTGGAAGACGACAACAAGAGCACGGCCTGGTACGACCAGAACTTTGTCGATGAAGACAAATGGAAGAAGCTCATGTACGACAATACGAAGGACACGGTCTATGACAATACCGCTCGCCGGGTCGTCTTCTCCGTCGACAATCCGTACACGCTCGTCAACCAGCAGATCGAAGACCTCGTGAAGAACGGCTTCGCGCAAGCGGTCACCCGCAAGACGGAGGACGAATTCGTGAGCACGTTTAACGAGCTGAGGGACAAAGCGAACAAGCTGGGCTTGCAGGACCTGGAGAAATACAGAACCGAAGAGTACAAGAAACAATTGGAAATCCTGAATCAATAGGCCGTCCGAAACGAAGAGGAAGGGTGCCTGAACCGCGCCGCTTCCTCTTCGCTTCGTTAAAGGCCGTAGGAGGCAACTTGGCATGAACACTTGGCGACGGCGGATCGCGAAGGAACGGCAAATCTGGATCATGACCGTGCCCATGATCGTCTGGGTGCTCGTCTTTTCCTATTATCCGATGTACGGCATGATTATCGCTTTCCAGAACTACGTGCCGGGCAATTCTTTTTTCTCGGGGGATTGGGTGGGCTTTGCGCACTTCGAGCGGTTTTTCAACTCTCCCGATTTCGGCACAATCATGAGGAATACGTTTGCGATCAGCGGATTGAACATCTTGTTCGGCCTGCCGGCCCCGCTCATTCTCGCGCTGCTGCTTAACGAGCTGAAGAACAAAGCGTTCAAGCGGTTTACCCAGACGCTTTCCTATATTCCCTATTTCATCTCGTGGGTCGTCGTGGCCAGCATTCTGTTCACGCTGCTCGGCAGCGACGGCCTGCTCAACAAGCTGCTGATCGACTTCGGTTTCATTCGCGAGCCGATCTCCTTCCTTGGGGAAGGCAAATACTTTTGGAGCATTTTGACGACCTCGAACGTCTGGAAGGACGTCGGCTTCAACTCGATCATTTACTTGTCCGCCCTGGCCAGCATCGACCGCGAGCAGATCGAGGCGGGCAAGGTGGACGGCATCGGCCGGTTCGGCACCGTCTGGCATATCTACTTGCCGGGCATTCGGACGACGATCATTTTGCTGTGGATTCTCGGCCTCGGCGGCATCTTGAACGCCGGCTTCGAGCAGCAGCTGCTGATCGGCTCGCCGACGACGGCGGAATATTCCGAAGTCATCGACACTTACGTCTACAAGTACGGCGTTCAGCTCGGCTACTATTCGTTCGCAGCCGCCGTCAATTTGATGAAAGCCGTCGTCAGCGTACTGCTTGTCATCGGCATGAACCGGATCGCCAAAAAGTTTTTCGATACTTCGATCTTGTAAGGAGGGAACGAGAATGCGCGACTATTTGAAACCAACGCTCGGCAGCCGGGTATTCGATACGGCCAACGTCGTCTTTATGCTCGTCTTCTGCGCGCTCATGATCTATCCGTTCCTGAATTTGCTCGCCATCTCTCTGAACGACGGCGTCGACGCGGCGCGCGGCGGCATCTATCTGTTCCCGCGCAAGCTTTCTTTTTCCGCTTACGAGCTGCTGTTCCAGAACAAGAAAATGCTGAACGGCTTCATGTGGTCGATTCTCCGCGTCGTCGTCGGCACGGTCGCCTGCCTGCTCGCGACGGGGCTGCTGGCGTATCTGGTGAACATCCGCCATTTTTCCGGAAGGAAGTTTATGCGGATTTTGTTTTTCATTACAATGTACTTCAACGGGGGCTTCTTCCCGGTGTATCTGCTCATCGTTAATCTCGGCTTGACCAACAGCTTCCACGTGTATTGGCTGCCGGCCTTATTCAACGTGTACTTCATGCTGCTCATCTCCTCGTACATCCAGAACCAGCCGGACGCGCTGTTCGAATCGGCCAGAATCGACGGAGCCGGCGAGTTCCGCATTTACTGGAAAATCGTCATTCCGATCTGCGTGCCCGTATTCGCGGCGGTATCCGTCTATTTGGCGGTATCGCACTGGAATTCGTGGTTCGACGTCGTGCTGTACAATCCGAGCGGCAAGTTCGATACGCTTCAAGTGTATTTGCGGCGGCTGCTGCTCGAGATGGAAGGCCTGCAGCAAATTCGCGATCAGCAGGTGTTGTACAACCGGTACCGGGACTTGTCCCCGCTGACGCTGAGGGCGGCGACGACGATCGTCGTGACGGTGCCGATCCTGCTCGTGTACCCGTTCGTGCAAAAGTATTTTATCGGCGGCATTATGCTGGGGTCGGTCAAAGGATAAGGGAGGTACGCTTAATGATGAAGAACGAACGGTTGAACGTAGGGGAGGCGGAGTTTGCCTCTTCCGAGCCGAAGCTGGACGCGGGCTTCCGCTGGGCGAAGGCGCAGGCGCTCGCATACGCGCACAGCGGACTCGATCCTGTCGGCTTATGGTACGAGGCGGCGCTGCCCGGCCGCAACGCCTTCTGCATGAGAGACGTCGCGCATCACAGCGCAGGCGCCTCCGTGCTGGGCTTGTCCGCCCATACGCGCAATATGCTGCTGCGCTTTGCCGAGAACATCGCCGAATCGCGGGATTGGTGCACCTACTGGGAGATCACGGGCGACAACGAGCCCGCGCCGGTCGACTATACCGACGATGCCGACTTCTGGTACAACCTGCCCGCGAACTTCGACCTGGTGGACGCCTGCTACCGGCAGTGGCTGTGGACGGGGGACACCGATTACGTGCGGCATCCGGCGTTTGCGAGTTTCTACCGGCGCACGTTCGAGGACTACATTCGAACGTGGGACAAGGACGGCGACGGCGTGCCGGAGCATTGGCCGGAATACGGCAGGCGAGGCATCGCTTCGTACAACGAAGACGGTCTGCAGCCGCTTGTCGGCGGCGATCTGGTCGCGGCCCAATTCGCCGGCAGCCGGGCATACGCGAAGCTGCTCGCCGAAGCCGGGGACGCGGCGGGAGCGGCCCGTTACGAAGCGGAGGCCGAGCGGTTGCGGACACTGTACGAGAGCGGATGGTGGGACGAAGAGCGGGGCGCTTTCTTCGGAGCTTTGCTGCACGGGGGAACGTTCTACGACCGTTATTATGCCGAGGGCAACTATTTGCCTCTGTATTTCGGCATCGTGAAGGACCCGCGCAAGCTGCGCGGTGCCTTGGCCGAAGTCGCACGGCACGGCGCGGCCATCGTCGAAGCGAAGACGTACATGCCCGATTTGTACTATCGCAGCGGGGATCGGGACAACGCCTATCGCGAGCTGCTGGAGCTGGTCGATCCCGCGCTGAAGAGAAGAGAGTACCCGGAGGTATCCTTCTGCGTCGTCGGAGCGATCGCCTCCGGTCTGATGGGCCTGTCCGCCGACGGTCGTTCTACGGTATCGTCGCTCGGCCAGCTGCCGGACGAGCTGGCGCATGCCAGCCTGCGCCGCGTTCCGGTGCTGAACCGGGTACTCGATCTGGAGCACGTCGGAGGACGAGAATCCAGGCTGACGCTGCGCGGCGGCGAGCCGGTGGAGTGGAAGGCAGGCTTCAGTGGACGGCATGACGCGCTTCTGCACGACGGCGTTCCCGTTCCGGTCAGCATCGAGACATCACCGGACGGCGCCGTAACGACCTATGCGCTCATTCGGGTCGAAGCGGGACGGACTCATTCCGTTCGGGTGGGGGAATAGTAGAGACGCAAATCATTCTTTCGTGAACAGGTCAATCGGAATGCAGCATTCCGGTTGGCCTGTTCTTTAGAATATAAGGGACGGCTAAATTTCGTTATTCACGAAAAAATCAGATAACCGATAAAATCTGATTCTTGTGATGAATGTCATGTTCAATAAATTCATGAATGATGTAGAGCAACGAGTACGGAGTACCTGTATGAGGGCAATTCTCTACGCCGTTGGCAGTCACATGCTTGGCGGTAACGTCTGGCTCTGTCAGCAGTATCTCAATCAACTGAAGACGAGTTTGCTTGAATTCGTCGAGCATGCTTTCTTTAGAAACGCCCGAACGAGCATATTCGTAAGCTTTTTGGTTGAACGAATCGAAATCTGGAAAGACCATTCCTTCGCCATTTTTAATTGCCGGGATAATCGTATTGGTGAGGTAATGATCCCAATTTTGAAGATGCGAAATGATTTCCGCGACTGTTGCTTTCCCTTCAGCGATTGGAGTTAACCAAATGTTATCGTCCAAATCCCGCAATGTATCCGTCCATTCTATAAATTCGTTATACCGATGAATCGTCTCTTTGCCTAAGCTAATCATATCGGAAACCTCCATGTTTTTAAGATTAAACACGAACTAATGTTCCTATTTTATTTTGTATTCTCCCAGAAAGCAACAATATTTAAGAAAACAGCGTTTGAAAAAAACGAGATTTTGAGGATGAGGGAAGGGATAGCGGCAAAAGGCACAGAGAATGAAGGAGAGAGAGAACGAACTGATCGAAAGAGCGTCATGCAGGTGAATGGTGGGGTTATCGCAGTTTTTTTGCCAACCAATCCAACCAACGGGTACTCGCCTATGAATCGCTTTGCTATAATAGTATGCATGTCCAATGTTTGGAAGGAGGGGGCTTTGTTGTCGAGAGAGATTTCGGTACGGCGGCTGCATACAATAGAAGAAACGCGGCTGTTGGACGAGCGCTTTGCGCGGAACTATGCCTGGTATAAGCCGGGGAATTATTTTGCGCAGTGTCTGGAAGAGAACCGGGAAGGCGGCCGGGTGACGCTGATGGCGTTTCTGGGAGAGGAGTTGGCCGGATGCTGTCACTTGCTCTACAGATCCTACTATCCCTATTTCCGTGAAAACGGGATTCCGGAAATTAACGATCTGAACGTGTTCCCCGACATGCGGGGCAAGGGAATCGCGGGAGCGCTGCTGGACGAGCTGGAGGAGATTGCGGCGCGAACGTCCAAGAGCGTCGGTCTCGGCGTAGGGCTCTATGCCGATTACGGAAACGCTCAGCGCCTCTACGGCAAGCGCGGTTACGTGATGGACGGCAGAGGGCTGGTGTACGCCAACGAAGCCGTTCGGCCGGGTCAGACGGTGACTGTGGACGACGATTTGCTGTTGTATTTGACTAAAGAGTTGTAGGCAAAAAGCTAGAGCCGAGGGAAGACGATTACCGGATTCGGAGTTGATCTGAGCGAATGGAACAACAGCTGCTGATCGTATTCGCGATGACGATGATTATACACGCTGCCGAGACGTTGTCCTACTCGATCCGATTGGCCGGCGTGAGGCTGAACAAGATCGCCGTCGCTTTGTCGTTGACCGGCATTATCGTGCTCGTATCCCGGACGGCGAACCTCGTACAGGCGCCGCTGACCGCGAAATTCGTAGATTTCGCGAGAGACCACGTTTCGTTCGATCTGCTGCATTATTTACGCGTCATTTTGTTGGCTTCGTCCGTCGGCACTCTCATCGCGATCGTTCTTTTTCCGAGCTTTGTCGGCCTGTTCGCCATTATCATCCGTAGATTGGAAGTGACCGGCTCGATTCCGAAGCTCATCTCCAGCGTAACGCTCGGCCAGCTGCGCAACACCAAGCGCTACTTGCGGGCGCCGCGGCTGCGGATCAGCCAGTACCGGTATTTGGGCATATCCAAGAAGTTCATTTTGCTCAATATGGTCGTCACCTCCTTCTACACCGTCGGAGTTCTCGCTTCGCTCTACGCCGCCCATCTTCTGCCGCAGTTCAGCACGACCGCGTCGCAGGCTTCGGGCATCATCAACGGGATCGCGACCATTTTGCTCACCGTATTCATCGACCCTCAGCTCGGCTTGATCACGGACAAAGCGTTAACCGACTCGCAGCGGCGGGAGCAGCTCGGCAAAATTTACGTACTGATGATGACGACCCGGTTTTTCGGCACGATGCTCGCCCAGTTGGTGCTCGTTCCGGCGGCTTATTTTATCGGCATGGTGGTCAAATGGATTTGAGGTTGCCGATCGCCAAATTACAGGAGGAATAGAAGAATGGACGATATTCGTTTTCCGCTCGGACGTTTCGAGCCGATTGACGATCAGACCGGTGCCGGACGCCGCGCTCTGATCGCAGAAATTCCCGGGCTTGCGAACCGGCTTCGCGAGCTGATCGTCGGCCTGCCGCCGGAGCGGCTGCTCGTTCCTTACCGGGAAGGAGGATGGACGATCGCGCAGATCGTTCATCATCTGGCGGACAACGACATGAACGCTTATCTTCGCTTCAAGCGGGCGCTAACGGAAGAAGAGCCGCTGGCCAGCTCGTATCGCGAGGATCTATGGGCGGAATTGCCGGATTACGCCGCATTGCCGCCCGAGCATTCGCTGCTGCTTCTGGAGACGCTGCATGCCCGATTCGCCGCGCTGCTGACCGAATTGGAGCCTGCGGCTTTCGAGCGCAAGCTGCGCACGCAGGCGCTGGGAAGCGTGACGCTGGATATTGCCCTGCAGCGGTTCGTCTGGCACAATCGGCATCATCGCGCGCAGATCGAATCGTTCCTGGGAAGGGAGGCTAGCGGGCATGTTCGCGTTTGAAGCTATGGAAGGCGAGCGGGTGAAGCTGGTTCCGCTGTCTCTGGATCATGTTCGGCCGTTGTTCGATTGCTCCCGCGATCCGGCGATCTGGGACGCCTATCCGATTCGCATCGAGCGTATCGAGCAGATGGAGCAGTTCGTCCGGAAAGCGCTGGACGGGCGAGACCGCGGCGAGCAGTATCCTTACGCGGTGTATGACAAGACGCTTGGCGCTTATGTCGGCTCGACGCGATATCTCCGTATCGCAGAGGAGCATCGCAACCTGAACATCGGCTCTACCTGGTACAGTTCGGAGGTGTGGCGCACGAGAGTGAACACCGAGACGAAATATTTGCTGCTGCGCCATGCGTTCGAGGGTATCCTGGCCGTGCGGGTGGAGATCATCACGAGCACCGACAATATCCGCTCGCAGCGCGCGATCGAGAGATTGGGAGCCGTCCGGGAAGGTATTTTGCGCAAAAAGTATTACGGGCTCGATTACGTCTTCTATAGCATTGTCGCAGAAGAATGGCCCGTCGTTAAAACGAGACTGGAAGGGTATCTTGCGACGCAGCTGAGGCTTTGAGATTACCGTGCGCGGGAGGAGGATAGCGTCATGCGTATTGTGAAGCTATGCGGTTTTATGTTGGCGATTGCGCTGCTGATCCGGCCCGCTGCGGTTTCGGCCGATTGGGCATACCCGTTCGTCGTGTATTCCGGCAGCATATACGTCGTGACCGATACGGTCGTCGAGCCGGAGAGGATCGGCAATCTCCTCGGCAAAGTTACCCGTTATTCGGATCGAGAAGGGACGTATAGCGGCAATTTCTCCAATGCGTTTCCGAAGGGAACGCGCTGCTATGCGATCGAAGGAATGAGCGAGAAGCAGGGGATTGCCGTTCGGACGGAAGATGGCCGATATGTGCTCTCCGAGTACGGGGGAAAGTACGGGGGAAGTTTGTATGCAAGCGAAGGAATGAGCGAGGAGCAGGAGAGTGGGGGAGAGTACGAGGAAAGCTTGTCCGACAGATTAGGGGGGCTGAAGGGCTGGCTGCTCGGGGCTGCAGCCGTCGTCTTCGCTGTCATTGGATACAGGCATCGCAGGCATCGGTGATTTTTGTCCAACAAAACTGTCCTTTTTGTCCATTGCGCGAACAGAAGCAACATTCTATCATAGATGCAGGCGTAATTGAGAATCAATATCAATTGTGAAGGCCTGCATCGAACGAAGACGATTTGTGCGTTCGCGGCTGGCCGGACATCGGCGGGAGGACACGCGAGAACATGCAGCCATCCATGGAATTATACGACGTGACGATTATCGGAGGCGGCCCTGCGGGGATGTACGCGTCTTTCTATAGCGGCATGCGGGACATGAAGACGAAGCTGATCGAGGCGAAGGAGGAACTGGGCGGACGTCTGCTCAGCTACACCGAGAAAATGATCTGGGACGTCGGAGGGGCGGCACCGATCCGCTGCTCCAAGCTGATCGAGGAGCTTCGCAAGCAGGCGACGACGTTCGACCCGACGGTCGTGCTGGGACAGCAGATCAGCGGCTGCGAGCGGCAGGAGGACGGGACGCTGCTGCTGACCTCCGCGACAGGGGAGAAGCATTGGACGCGGACGCTTATTCTGGCGATCGGCTACGGCATTCTGAAAATGGCGAAGCTGGAGATCGAAGGAGCAGAACGCTACGAGGTCTCGAACCTTCATTATACCGTTCAAGAGCTGGACGCCTTCAAGGGGAAAAAGGTGCTGATCTCCGGCGGCGGCAATTCCGCGGTCGACTGGGCGAATGAGTTGGAGCCGGTTGCCGAGCAGGTGACGGTCGTCCATCGCCGCGACAAGTTCGGAGGCCACGAGAAGAACGTCATCCGCATGAAGGAGTCTTCGGCGGACGTTCGTACGCCTTATGCTGTCCAGGCGCTTCATAGCGATGACGGTGAGAACATCACTTCGGTGACGGTCTACCACGTCGACACGGAGGAGACCGAGCGAATCGAAGTGGACGCCGTCATCGTCAACCACGGCCTGAAATACGACTTCGGCATGTTGACCGAATGGGGCCTCGACATGGGAGAATGGAACGTCAACGCGGGCAGCAAGCTGGAGACGAACTTGCCTGGCGTATACGCCGCGGGGGATTTCGCCAGCTACGACAGCAAGCTGTGGCTGATCGCCGGCGCGTTCACCGATGCGGCTCTGGCGGTCAACAGCGCCAAGCGCTACTTGGAGCCGGAAGCGTCCGAAGCCGCTTATGTGTCCTCTCACAATATCCGCTTCAAGGAGAAGAACAAAGCGCTGGGCGTCGAGCACGACGATTATCGTGGGCACTAATAAAGTGAAGGTCGGCTTTGCGGCATCCGTTGCCCGCTTGCCGGCTTTTTTTGCCGCTTCCTTGCGGATGCGGTTGCCCGAAACCGTTCCTCCCGATATGATGAAACTATAATATCGCGAGCGAAAAGAGGTCGGAGCGGATGAGAATCGTCGTCGTATCCGATACGCATATGCCGAGAATGGCCAAAAAGCTGCCGGACAGATTGCTTAAAGAGCTGGAGAGGGCGGATGCGATCGTGCATGCCGGAGACTGGACGAAGCTGTCGGTGTATGAGCAGTTGGCCGCGTTCGGTCCGGTCTACGGAGTGGCAGGCAATAACGACGGAGCCGAGCTGCAGGCCAAGTTCGGGCTGCGCAAGCTGTTGAAGTTCGAGGAATGCCGGATCGGCGTCGTCCACGGGCACGGCGCGGCCAAGCGCTCGTCGACCGAAGCGCACGCGATCGAAGCGTTCAAGGGGACGAAGCTGGACGCGCTCGTGTACGGACACTCCCATATTCCCGTACGCAAGACGGTCGCAGGGCTGCTCGTATTCAACCCCGGGTCTCCGACGGACAAAAGGCGGCAGCCGAAGTATTCGTTCGGTATTTTCGATATCTCCGAGAGCGCGCTGAGGGCGAAGCACGTTTTCTACGAGGATAAGGCCTGAGAGGCGTCGCTAGGTATGCTATAATAGGAAGCGATCGAATGGGCAAACCAGATTGGAGCACCGGACTTGAAGAAATTCAAAAAGTTCTACATCGAAATTACGAGCATCTGCAACTTGGCCTGCAGCTTCTGTCCTCCGACGAAGCGGCAGGCGAATTTCATTAAAATCGATGCTTTTAAGCATACGCTCGACCAGATTCAGGGCCATGCCGAGCATATTTATTTTCACGTAAAAGGCGAACCCCTGCTGCATCCGAAGATCGACGAGCTGCTCGATATCAGCCATGAGAAAGGATTCAAAGTCAACCTGACGACGAACGGCACGCTTCTGGGCAAGAACCGGCACAAGCTGCTGGGCAAGCCGGCGCTTAGGCAGATGAATTTCTCGCTGCACAGCTTCGACGGGCATGAGGGCTCGGTCGACAAGGAGGGCTACGTCGGCAGCGTGCTCGAATTCGCCAAGGAAGCGGTCGCAACCTCCGACATGATCGTGTCTTTGCGCTTGTGGAATTTGACGCCGGATAACGAGACGAACGTGCAGAACGACCGCAATCGCGAGATTTTGGAACAGATTCAGCAGGCGTTTCAACTGGACTTCCGGATCGAGGAACGCTTCGTAAGGGGGCAAGGGATCAAAATCGCCGACCGCGTCTACCTGAATCACGAGGAAGAGTTCAAGTGGCCGGATCTGAAGGAGAAGGAAGACGAGGGGCGAGGCTTCTGCCACGCGCTGCGCAACCAGGCGGGCGTCCTTGTGGACGGTACCGTCATCCCGTGCTGCCTGGACGGGGAGGGCGTCATCAACCTGGGCAACCTGCATGCCAAGCCGTTCTCGGAAATCATCGAAGGCGAGCGCGCGAACCGGCTGTACGAAGGCTTCTCCCGCAGGGAAGTCGTCGAGGAGCTATGCCGCAAGTGCGGTTACCGTCAAAGATTCAGCCTCTAAAGTCGCATATAGAAGTCGCGGAAACGCGGCTTTTTACACATACAAGGAGTGGAAAAACATGACAAAAGCACTACAGCCTGCGCCGGACAAGGAATATATAATGAGAATACTCGAAGCTTTGCTCGCGACGCCGAGCCCGAGCGGCTTCTGCATGGAGATCATGAAGCGGGTGCGCGCCGAGACGGAGAAGCTGGGCTTCGCGCTGGAGATGACGCCGAAGGGCAATGCCGTCATCACGCTGCCCGGAGCGGAAGAAGATGCGGGCGGTACGCTCGCGCTGACTGCGCATGTGGATACGCTAGGCGCGATGGTTCGTTCGATCAAGCCGAACGGCATGCTGCGGTTTACGCCCATTGGCGGATACGCGATGCAGACGGTGGAAGGCGAATACTGCCTCGTGCATACCCGGGACGGCAGAACGTACGAAGGCACGGTGCTGTCGACGCAGCCTTCCGTTCACGTCTACGCCGACGTGCGCGACCAGAAGCGGGAAGAGGCGAACATGGAAATCCGGATCGACGAGCTCGTCCGGACGAAGGAAGAGACGGAGAAGCTCGGCATCGCTCCGGGCGACTTCATCTCTTGGGATCCCCGTACCCGGATTTTGCCGAACGGATGGATCAAGTCGCGGCATCTGGACGACAAAGCGAGCGTCGCCGCCCTGTTCGGCGTCATGCATTGGCTGAAGCGCGAAGGCGTTCGCCCGGCCAGAACCGTTAAGGTCGTCCTGTCGACCTACGAGGAGGTCGGACACGGCAGCTCCCACATTCCGCCGGATATTACGGAATTGATCGCCGTCGACATGGGCGCGATCGGAGACGACCTGTCGACGACGGAGCGGGACGTCTCGATCTGTGCCAAAGACTCGTCAGGCCCTTACGACTACGGCATGACTTCCAGGCTGATCGAGCTCGCCCGCCGGGAGAGCCTTCCGCATGCCGTCGACATCTATCCGTATTACGGCTCGGACGCATCCGCCGCTCTTCGCGGAGGCAGCAACATTCGCGCGGCGCTGATCGGTCCCGGCGTGCATGCCTCGCACGGAATGGAGCGAACGCATGCGGACGCCGTCGCGAACACCGCCTCGCTGCTGATTGCCTACATTATGGACAAGGGAGAAGATGACAGATGAGCAGCTTGACTGAACGCCCGACGAAGGAAGAATACGGCGGACATTTCGGAACGTATATCGACATCGTCCCCGAGGGAAACATTGTCGATATCTTGGCGGACGATTTGAAAGCGACGTCCGAGTTTCTGTCCGATCTTCCGCTGGAAAAAGCGGAGCACCGCTACGCGCCGGGCAAATGGAGCATCAAGGAAGTCATCGGACACATCGCCGACACCGAGCGGATCATGAGCTACAGACTGCTCCGCATCGCGCGGGGAGACAACACGCCGCTGCCGGGCTTCGATCAGGACGAATACATGAAGTACGTCGATTTCGATGCTTACACGTTGTCCGACCTGATCGAGAACTACATCTCCGTGCGCAAAGCGACGCTGTCGCTCGTTCGGGGATTGACGGACGAAGCGTGGGCGAGAACGGGAACGGCGAGCAACACCGTCATGAGCGCGAAGGCGCTTGCCTACGTCGTCGCCGGTCACGGACTGCACCATATTCGCATCGTGAAAGACAAGTATTTGGCTTAGGGCGTGTATGCAACCTCCGAGGATAGCAGATGTTGCCGAATTTGAGCGGGTTTGCATACACGCCCAAGCAGAATCGCCGTCCTATTCGTCGTCCATATATTCGAGCAGTCTATTCGGCCGCCGATCCGCCCTTCCCGCGGATCGCGGCCGTTTGCCTTTGGAGTTCCCTTTGGCGGCCGACCGTTCTTTGCGCGCCAGGTGGGCGAGCTCCTTCTCCGTTTTCCGGTAATTGGCGAATCGCTTCGGATCGAGCTCGCCGGAGCTCAGCGCTTCGAGCACCGCGCATCCGGCTTCGCCGTCGTGCTTGCAATCCCGGAAGCGGCAGCCCGAAGCGAGCTGCTCGATGTCGGAGAAAGCCAGCTGCCAGCCTTCTTGCGCATCCCACAGCTGCAGCTCGCGCATGCCCGGCGTATCCATGACGAGCGATCCGCCGGCGAGCAGGAACAGCTCGCGGTGAGTCGTCGTATGGCGGCCGCGCGCATCGTCTTCCCGGATGCCCTGCGTAAGCTGCAGGTCGTGCCCGGCCAGCCAGTTCAGCAGCGTCGACTTGCCGACGCCGGACGAGCCCGTGATCCCAATCGTCGCTCCGGGCTTCAGATAGGCGCCGAGCGCTTCCTTGCCGGACCCGTTCAATGCGCTGACGCAATGAACCGGTACGCCCGGCGCGGCATCCTCGACCAGGGCGGCGAACGCTTCGGGGTCCGGGCACAGATCCGCTTTCGTCAGCAGCACGACCGGGGAGGCGCCGCTTTCCCAGGCTGCGATCATGTAGCGCTCAATTTTGCGCAGATTGAAGTCCTGGTTCAGGGCGTTCACGATAAACAAATAATCGAGATTGGCTCCGACGATCTGGTCTTCGATAACCGACCCCGCGACTTTGCGAACCATCGCCGACCGGCGGGGCAGAACTGCGTGGATGACGGAGCGTTTCTCCCCGGGCAGCGGCTCGGTCAGCACCCAGTCGCCGACGGCGGGGTAATCGCCGCGCTTCGCGGCCAGAAACTCGAACTTCCCGGTGACGGCCGCGCTGTGCAGTCCGTCCGCGGTCATCAGGTTATACGAATGGGAAAATTGGGCGACGACTCGGGCGGGCGAATACTGGCGCAGCGGCTGTTCCATCTCCGCGAGCGTTTGCTGCCAGCCATCGTTCCAGCCGTAAGCCGTCAGTTGATCGTTGATTATAGGATTCATAGGTTAAGTTAACTCCTCATAATTGAATTTTGCGTAACAACGCGAACAGCCGCAGGGATTCCCTGCGGCTGTTCAGAGAGTGCCGAACGGATCGGCACGCAAAAAAACCGCTCAGAAACCGGATGGTCTCTGGCGGTCTGCATCTGCAACGCGGCCAAGCAAACGTCAAATCCGCTTGCTCAATCGAACGGCATTACAGCGCAACATTCCGTAGAGACCGGGGACTATGCCCGCGAACAACCGACTCGACAACCGATCCATTCGTGAAGTTAACCATATTCCTCAGCCTCCTTGCGTGTAATATGGTGCTATTATAGGCGTCCTTTATTTTCCTTGTCAAGCTGCAAACAGATAAAAAACCGTGTTTGAAGATTTGTCAATCGGATGGTATAGTATGAAAGCTGGACATAATAATCCATCATTGGATATGGAGGAAACAGAGAAAAGTGAATACCGCAGACAACACAGCGGGGTCTCAGTACAAGGATCTCGAGAACGTCAAGCGCCTGCCGATCCTGATCACGCTGATCATCGGAGCGTTCTTCTCCATCCTGAACGAAACTCTGCTCAATATCGCATTCGTCGACCTGGTAAAAGATCTTGAAGTGCCCTATACGACCATTCAATGGCTGTCCACCAGCTACATGCTCGTCGTCGGCATACTTATCCCGGTATCTGCTTTGCTGGTGCAATGGTTCACGACAAGGCAGATGTTTATCGGCGCGATGGTGCTCTTCTCCATCGGAACGCTCGTATGCGCCATCGCTCCGGGTTTTTCCGTCCTGCTGGTAGGCCGGATCATTCAAGCGTTCGGCACCGGCCTGATGCTGCCCGTTATGATGAACACGATTCTCGTGCTGTATCCGCCTGAGAAGCGCGGAGCGGCGATGGGAAGCATGGGTCTCGTCATCATGTTCGCTCCGGCGATCGGACCGACGCTGTCGGGTCTTATTCTGGAGTCGCTCGACTGGCGCTGGCTGTTCTACCTGGTGCTGCCGTTCGCCATTTTGTCCGTCGTCATCGCTTCGATCTATCTGAAGAACGTAACGGACGTCACGAAGCCGAAGGTCGACGTTCTGTCGATCGTTCTGTCCACGGTCGGCTTCGGCGGCATCGTCTACGGCTTCAGCAGCGTCGGCGAAACCGAAGGAGGCGGCTGGTCCGAGCCGAAAGTGTACTGGACGCTCATCGTCGGAGGGCTTGCCCTCGTTCTGTTCGTCTGGAGACAGATCGTGTCCAAGCAGCCGATGCTCGACTTGCGCGCGTTCCTGTCGCCGATGTTCTCGCTTAGCACCGTTCTGCTTATCATCGTCATGATGTCTCTGTTCTCGACGCTGATGCTGCTGCCGATCTTCCTGCAGCAAGGGCTGTTGATGACCGCGTTCGCGGCGGGACTCGTGCTTCTTCCGGGGGGCATTCTGAACGGCTTCCTGTCCCCGGTGACGGGCAAGCTGTTCGACAAGTTCGGTCCGCGCGTGCTCGCGATTCCGGGCGCGATCATTCTTGCCGTCGTCATGTATCTGTTCACGACGATCGACCTGGAGACGACGAAGGGCTTGATCATCCTGTACCACTGCATTATGATGGTCGCCATCTCGATGATCATGATGCCGGTGCAGACGAACGGTCTGAATCAGCTGCCGCGCGCTTACTACCCGCACGGAACGGCGATCCTCAACACGCTGCAGCAAGTGTCCGGAGCGATCGGCGTAGCGTTCTTCATCAGCATTATGACCAACGGAACGAAGGACTACTTCGCCAATCCGCCGGCCGATGCCGCTCCCGAACAGCTTCCGGCGCTCGCGCTTAACGCGGGCATCCACAACTCGTTCAAGATCGGCATGATCTTCGCGATCGTCGCGGTCGTTCTGGCGCTGTTCCTCAAGAAGACGAAAGCTCCGGAAGCGGAAGCCCAGCAGAAAGCCGCTTTAGCGGATAGATAAGTCATCCATACAGCGAGAACCGCGCGGCAACGCGCGGTTTTCTGCTGTGTTCCGAAACAATCGCCGAGCGGCTCTTCGCCGGAACCGTTCGACAAGTTTCAGGTTGGCCGCCGCTTTCGGTTATACTAGAACATAACGCCTAATCTTTCCATACGAGGTATTCATCATGAAAACAATGAGAACGAGATATGTTGCCGCCTTGTCGCTGGTCGCGATGGGAGTCGGGTTCGTCGTGACGCTGCTTCTGCCGTACCATCCCGTCACCGAGTTGCTGAAGGGAGGCTTCGAAGCGGGATTGGTAGGAGGCTTCGCGGACTGGTTCGCCGTGACGGCGCTGTTCCGCCATCCGCTGGGCATTCCGATTCCCCATACGTCGCTGCTGCTCAAAAACCGGGACAAAATCGCCAGATCGCTCATTTCCGCGCTGGAGAACGAGCTGCTGAACAAGGAAAGCATCAAGGAGAAGCTGAAACAGTTTCAGCTGATGAGGACGGCGGGGGCGGCGCTGACCCGCCTGGCGGCGAAGAGGAGCAACCGCGTCGGCGTCCTTAAGCTGGCGCACGCCTTCGTCGCCCGGCTTCCGGTGGACACGTTCGCGCCTTACGCGCAGCGCGCGATCGCCGAGGCGGTTAAGCAGGTCGATCTTCAGCCTTTGGCAGGCAAGGCTGCGGAGGCCGTCGTCCGGGAACGAATGGACGAGCGGGCGCTTGACTACGCGCTGCGTCAAGGCGGGGCATGGGTGAGCAAGCCGGAGACGGCTTACATGCTCGGATCGATCGCCATGCAAAAAATGTCCGAGGCCAAAGTCGGCGGATTTATGGGCTTTGCGGTGCAGGCGTTCACGGGATTCATGAGCGAGGACAAGCTCGGCGGCATGATTCAACAGCTGCTGCTGTCGGGTATTCGAGATTTGCTCGTGCCGGGCAACGCAAACCGGGACAAGCTGCTGGCGGAGATCCGGCGCCAGTTGAGCTTGGCCGCGGAGAACGAGGAACTGCTGGAGCGGGGCAAAAGCTGGGTCGTGGACAAAATCGAGCATCCGGACAGCGGCCGCTTTCTGCTTGAGCGCATGGAGTCGCTGCGGCAGTCGGTTCTCTCGGCGCTGGAGCGGGAGATGGAGCGTGGCGGACGCCAGGTCGTCTCCGTTCTCCGCTACGTCGTGCGCAGACTTCAAGCCGAGCCCGAGACGATCGAAGGCGTGGAGCGCAGAGTGCTCAACTTCGTCGCGGACACGGTGGAAGCGAATCATTATCGCATCGGGCTGCTGATCAAGGACAACATCGACAAGATGAACGACAAGGAGCTTGTCAACATGCTGGAGGAGAAAATCGGCGGAGATCTCCAATGGATACGCGTCAACGGGGCTTTATGCGGCTTCCTTATCGGCCTTGTGCTGTCCGGAATTCAGCTTCTCGGTTGACCGAGAGCATCCCCATAATCTCCCCGACGATGATGTCGGGTTCGGTAAATATGACCAGGTGAGCGGATTTCGCGGCTTCGACCCAACGGGCGCGCTTTAACGAGGCGACCGTTTTTTTGTGGGCTTGGATGACGCCGAGGCGGATTTTACGATCTTGCCTGCTGACTTTCGTTCCGGAGATGAGGCTCACTTCCAGCTCTCCCAGTTCCGGTGAACGGTTGCGCAGCTCCGCCATGTCGTTCAGGAACGTATTCATCTCGGCTACTACCGTGCGCGCGGCTCTTGGGGTGAAATCTTCTGCGAGATGATCTTTGTAGACGTCGGGCGGCTGACCCTTGCCGAACTTACCTCCGAACATGCGGTACAGACCCAATCGCGCCAGAGGCGGATACAGCCAACGCGACATGGCAAACTGCTTGGCCGTGCCGGGCGTGAAATAATGCTCGAAGTTCTCGTCGCTCGGATCGACCAGCACGATGCCGCGGATTCGCGAAGGGTCGGCAGCCGCCGCCGCGCGAACGATCGGGCCTCCCCAGCTGTGTCCGACCAGAATGAATGGACCCGGACCGAGTTCGTCCAACAGCAACAGCAGATCGTCCACGATTCGCTTCAGCGTTCTCGGGCTTGCGTCGTCGTCGCTGCGTCCGGTGCCTGCGCGATCGTATACGACCGCTCTTGCGTGCTTGGCGATCAGGGGCTGCACGAGTCCCCAAGTCGAACGGGAGAACCCCAGGCCAGATTCGAAGACGACGGTCGGTTCTCCCGTACCGTTCGTCATATAGTGCAGTTTGCGACCATCCGGTAAGGTCAAGTAGTGCGACTCCCCGAAGGAATGGGGCGAGGCGGCGTTCGTAAGCGTCATGTGCTGCAGCTCCTGCTCTATAAATTTGAGAAAAATACTAGGAATTCTCAGTTAAGATTATGAACAAGTAAAGAGAAATTGGCAATAAAGGATTGAAATTTCCATAGTGGATAAAGAGAGGGGAATGAGATACACTCTATTGAGAATAATTCTCATATGATGCGGGGGAATAGCGATGAACGCCTCCTTGGATTCCATTTATCAGCTTTATTTCGACACCGCCCTGTTTTCCCGAATCGGTCCGACGACGTATGCCATCGCGCCGTCCGTGGGAGAGGGGACGATCCATCGTTTGAGCACATACAGCGGAATTGAGATCGTCTATTCCGAGTATCGGCTGCATTCGCGGCAGATGAATCGCTTCGCGACGCGCGAGCGGATGGTTGAGCTGCAATTCGCCTTGTCCGGCTGCCGTTCCGCTTGCGTATCGGGCCGGGAATTCACGCTGAAGAGGGGCCAAGGGGCGCTGCTCCTGATGCAGGACTTCGACGTCCGGTTCGACATTGGCTGCGAGGAGCCGATCCGTTCGTTTGCGCTTGGCATTCCGGTCGAATTGTTCGAGTACGCTCTTCCGGGGCCGGATCGTTCCGGCGGCAGGCATTTCGAACGGCTGACGAAGGGCTGTGCGTTCAGACAGCTTGACTTCGTGCCGGACGAGCGGGGGATGAAGCTGGCGAACCGGCTTATCGAAGAGCTGGAAGGAAGGGCTATGTCTCCCCTCCTGATGGAAGCGGCCGCCTACGAGCTGCTTAATCTGTATTTGACGCAGCTATTCGATCCCGTTCCCGTCTGCGAGGGGCTGTCGCGGGAAGATATGCGCCGGGTGCGGCGGGCGGCGGAAATTCTCCAGGCGGAGATGCGGCAGCCGCCATCGCTGCTCTCGCTGGCCAAGCGGGTCGGAATCAACGATTACAAGCTTAAGAAAGGATTCAAGGCGATATATCGTTCGACCGCGTTCGATTATTTGCGCCAAATTCGGATGGAGCACGCCATGCAGCTGCTGCGCGGCGGGCACTGCAATGTGACGGAAGCGGCGGTCGAGACGGGCTACAGCAATATGAGCGCTTTTTCCGAGCAATTCGGCAAAACGTTCGGCATCAAGCCTTCGGAGGTCAAGCGGTTCTATTAAAGACGGAGCCGGCGCTTGAATAATCCGCGCAGCGGCAAGAAAATCCGTACGGAGGCGGCGAACGTCACCTCCCCTCCTGTATCGTTTGGTTTCGAGACCAGAGAAGGAGAGGAGAAGCTCAATATGCTCAGAATCAAAGCAAGCATCTTTTTCAGCGTATTCGTGGCCATGCTCAGCTTGATGCTGATCTCGCCGATCATGCCGCCGCTTATCCGGGAGCTTGGCCTGACCGAGAGTCATTCCGGCTGGATCATTTCGCTGGGCTCCGTCTCGATGGCGATCATGGCCCCGGTCTGGGGCCGGTGGAGCGACACCAGAGGTCGGAAGCCGATCATTTTAGCGGGCTTCATCGGTATGGGGGCGAGCTGTCTGCTGTTCGCTCTGACGCTGTATTCCGGGTTAAGCGGCTGGATCGGCGGAGGGCTGCTGGTCGCGCTGCTCATCGTGACGCGCAGCATGATCGGACTGTTCATCCCGGCAGTGCTTTCTTCGGCGCAGGCTTATATAGGTGACGTCACCGAAGGACGGGAACGTACGGCCGGCATGGCCCTCATCAGCGCGGCGAACGGAATGGGACTCGTGTTCGGGCCGGCGATCGCAGGGGCGTTCACCGGCATCGGGCTGCTGTGGCCGCTTTATTTCGGCACGGCATTGTCCTTCGCGGCATTCGCCGCGGCGCTGCTGCTCATTCCCCCGGCCAAGCCGATCGTGCGGGAGAAGCCGCCCAAGGTCAATCCGTTCCGGTCCGGGCTGCGCGTTTATTTGCTGGCGGGCTTCGCGACGATGACCGCGATTATCGGCATCCAGGTGGTGGGCGGATTTTATTTTCAGGACATGCTGCATCTGAGCGGACAGGAGACGGCGCGTATGTTGTCCGTCGGGCTGATGCTGGCGGGAATCGCGATGCTGCTCGTACAGGTCGCCCAGGTGAATTGGATGAAGCTTCAGCCCAAGGCGATGATGCTGGCGGGTTCGTTGTTCATTCTGCTCGGCATGCTGGTCTTTCTCTATTCGGGGAGCACGGCTTTCTATTATTTCGCGTTCTTCCTGTTCGGAATCGGCGCGGGCCTGTCGATGCCGGGCTTTATGGCGGCGGCTTCGCTCTCCGTATCGAAGGAGCAGCAGGGCGGCGTGGCCGGCCTGGTCGCCTCCGTGCAGGGCGTGACCGCTATCGTGACGCCGATCGTCGCGACAACACTCTACCAAGCGGGCAGGAGCCTGCCGTTCTGGCTCATTATCGCGCTGACCGCAGCCGTTGCTCCGGTGCTGCTGTCCGTTAAGGGCAAAGCTTCGGCGAAGTCTGCCGCGGAGGAGCGGCTCTCTCGTTCCTAAATCTACCTCTCTATGATATGATCGATATCGTATGAAATAAATCGGCAGCTTAGAGGTGGTCGGCTTTGGAGGTCAGCTTGAACGGGCTGTCCGTCGCCTACGGAGAGAAGACGGCCGTCGCCGATTTGACGGCGACGATCGCAAGCGGCGAGCTGGTCGCTCTGCTCGGGCCAAGCGGCTGCGGGAAGAGCACGACGCTGCTGGCGGTGGCGGGGCTGCTGAACTCTTCGGCCGGCAGCGTCCGGTTCGACGGCCGGATCATGAACGAGATTCCGACTGAACAGCGGGACGTCGGCATGGTTTTTCAACAGTATTCCTTGTATCCTCACATGACGGTGTACGACAATATCGCATTTCCTTTGACGATGAAGAAATGGCCCAAATCCGATATCCGGCGACGAGTCGACGAGTTGGCCGAGCTGCTCCGTATCGGGGAGTTGCTGGCCCGCAGGCCCGATCGACTGTCTGGAGGCCAACAGCAGAGAGCGGCGATCGCTCGGGCGTTGGCCAAGCGTCCCAAGCTGCTGCTGATGGACGAACCGTTCTCCCACCTGGATTCCTCCCTGCGCCTCGAGCTGCGGGAGGAGTTTCGCTTTCTTCAGCAGCGGTTCGGCATCACGACGCTGTTCGTGACCCACGATCAGGAAGAAGCGCTGTCCCTGTCTGATCGGATCATGGTGATGGCGGACGGGAGAATGCTGCAATACGATACGCCGGAGCAGGTGTACCATCGCCCGTCGAGCCGGAGGGCCGCCGAGATCGCGGGGCATCCTCCGATGAATTTTCTCGAAGCGGAAGGGCAGCCTTGGACGCTCGGAGCGCGAGCAGAGGACTGGCTGATGGCGGACGGGGACACAGCGCTCGTTCGGGGCCGAATCGCGGTGATTGAGAAGACGGGCAAGGACACGCTGTTGAAGGTGCGGGCTCCATCCGCGTTGCTGCGCGTCTACGCTTCTGCGGAGTGGCCGGTCGCGGTCGGACAGGAGATCGGGCTTCAGATTCGTCCCGGCCGCGCGCATTGGTTCGATTCCCGAACGGGCAGCCGCCTCGAGGCCGGACCGGAACTATCCGAGCTGAGATGGACGGGGGCATAGGGTGAACGACAAGAAGAGTTGGCGCGGCACGCATCAGGCGTGGCCATATCTCATGCCCGCCATGATGATCGTGGCGGTATTCGGGTTGTATCCGGTCATTCAAGCGTTCGATCTCAGCTTGCACGTCCGCTACGACTACTACCGGAACCTCGTTTTTGAGCGCGGTTGGGACAATTTCTCCTTCGTCTTTCAAGATCCGGAATTCCGTCTGGCGCTACGAAACACGCTGCTGCTGATCGTCTCCGTCGTCCCGGCATCGATGGTCGCCTCCCTGGCCATCGCCTATTTCTTGCATACGAGACGGTTGCTGAGCCGCTGGTTGCAGCCGGCCTTTTTCCTGCCGCTCGTCGCTTCCGTTCTGGCGGCGGCTTTGGCATGGCGCTGGCTGTTCCACACGGAATACGGATTGGCGAACGCGACGTTCGCCGGGCTCGGTCTGCCTGCGGTCGGCTGGCTGACCTCGCCGGAGTGGGCGATGCCGTCTCTCGTTTTGTTCTCCGTCTGGCACAGCTTGGGCTACAACGTTCTTCTTTTTCTGGTCGGATTGCAGGCCATTCCGCCCCAGTACGATAGAGCGGCCAGAATCGACGGCGCGTCGCGGTGGCCGCGATTCAGGCGAATCACGCTGCCGATGCTCCGCCGCGTCCTTTATTACGTGTCCATCGTATCCGTCGTTCACGCATTCATGACGTTCGACGAGGTGTTCGCTCTGTTCGGCGGAGAACGGGCGGGTCCGATGGATCGGGCGCTGACGGTCGTCTACTACGTCTTTCGCAAGTTTTATTCTGAATCGGAGTACGGCATCGCGTCCGCGGCGGCGTATGCGGGATTTCTGCTTGTTTTTGCGCTTACGCTCGTCCAGCTGAAAATGAGCGACAGGCGCGGCGGATGAGAGGAACGAACGAGAATATGTGGATTAAGGGCTTTTCCAAACCAACCGGCCGCTGGGCGGGACTGCTGCTGGACATTTTCGTATGCGCGCTGGGCGCCGCCATGCTGTTTCCGTTTTTGTGGATGGCGGCGATCTCTCTTCGGCCCGGGGACCAAACGATGTCTCCGCAGTTGCTCTCATCCTTTCCCCTCGAATGGAGCAATTACCGCACCGTATGGGAGACGCTGCCGCTGCTGCGTTACTTCGAGAACAGCTTGCTGGTTATGGCGACGAGCGTATTGTTCGGGACGATTGTGACGATCTGCGCGGCGTTCGCGTTTACGCATTTTTCTTTTTACGGACGGAAAATACTGCTCGCCGCGCTGCTCGGGACGCTCATGATTCCCGAACAACTGCTGCTGATTCCGAATTACATGACCGTCGCCGGGCTGGGCTGGACGGATCGGTACGCGGCGCTCGCCGTTCCTTGGATGACGAACGCTTTCGCCGTGTTTTATCTCGTGCAGGTTTTCTCGGCCGTTCCCCGCGAGTATCGGTTCGCCGCGCGCGCAGACGGGGCGAAGCCCTCGGCTTTCTTATGGAAAGTGGTCGTGCCGCTGTGCAAGCCCTCGATCCTGACGCTCGCCCTGCTGAAATCGATCGCCAACTGGAACGCCTACCTGTGGCCTCTCATCGTGACGAACAGCAAGGAGATGCGGACGCTTCCGGTTGGGCTGCTGGCGTTCAGTACCGAGGCGGGCACGTCCTACGAGCTGCTGATGGCCATGTCGGTCATTCTCGTCGTTCCGATGGTTTTTCTTTATTTTATTGTGCAGAAACATCTTGTTCAGGCCGTCCCTTCGGCCGAAAACTTGAAAAACGAATCGTGAAAACAGCAGGAGGACTTCGAGTGAAAGCAAGATGGGCTGCGGTCTTGACGGCGCTGCTCTGCCTGGCGACGGCTTGTTCCGGCAAATCGGACGGTGCGGGAACGGAGAAAGGCGGGGCGGCGGAATTCGAATTTTGGCATGCTATGGGCGGCAGTCTGGAGCAGGCGCTGGAGCGCGTCGCCGCGGATTTTAACGAGCGATTCCCGAGGGTTCGCGTCAAGCTCGTCAACCAAGGCAACTATACTTCCCTTCATGACAAATTGGTCGCCGCAGCGAAAGCGGGACAATCTCCGGTGTTGGCCCAGACGTATTCCGACTGGAATGATGAATTCATTCGGGCGGGACTGATCCGCAAGCTGACTCCCTATCTGTCGGATCCCGAGATCGGATGGGAGAACGATGGGTTGACGGACATTTTCCCCGTATTCCTGGAAGAGAACGAGCGGGACGGAGACTACTATAGCCTGCCTTTCAACAAGAGCGTCCAAGTGTTGTTCTACAACAAGACGCTGCTTGACCGGTACGGAGTCGGCGTGCCGACGACTTGGGAGGAATGGAAGGAGGCTTCAGCCAAGCTGACGATGGCGAAGCCGGAAGGCAAAGGAACGATCGTCGGAACCGGTTTCGAGAACGCCGTGTATCGCGAGGCTTACTATTACGCCTTGCAGGCGGGAGGACGTTTCTTCGACCCAGAGAGCGGGAGAAGCACGTTCAACACGCCGGAAACGAGAGACGGAATCTCCTTCGTTCAGGGAATGCTCCGGGATGGAATCGCGAGATTGGCCGGAGAGGACCAATACATGTCCGTTCCTTTCGGCCGGGGTGACGTGGCGATGTACGTCGGATCTTCGGCCGGAATCGCCTTCGTCAGAGAGGCGGTCGGCGGCAAATTCGAGTGGTCGACGGCCGTCGTTCCGAAGGGCAATCGACAGGTCGCGTTCATTCAGGGCACGAACGTGTCGATGTTCGATACGGGAACGGAGGAGCAGAGGCAAGGGGCTTGGCAGTTCATGACCTATTTGCTCGAAGCGGAGAATAGCGCTTACTGGGCGGAGCAGACGGGATATTTGCCGATTCGGGCCAGCGCGCTCGCGTCTGATCGTTATCGGGATTACGCCAAGTCGCATCCGGAAGTCGAAGCGGCGTCGCTGCAACTGCAGGCGGATGCGCGGCTGTCGACCGTGCCGCTGGCCGACGTGATGGACCCCGTGCTGATCAAGGAGATGGAGGCCATGCTGCTCGGCTTCAAATCGGTCGAAGCCGGGCTGGCGGACGCCGATAAAGCGATTAACGCCAAGCTGGCCGCCTTGGCTGCGCAGGAAAATAAACGATAGGCGGAGAGATCGGATGGACGCTCTAAATTCGTTAAGTCGCGTCGTGCAAATCATGCTTCGGCTGCTGGACGGGGAAGAATTGTCGGTTCAAGAGCTGGTATCGACGTACGGCAAACATGCGGAAACGATTAAAAAGGATATTGCCACGATCCGAGGCGAACTGCTTCACAAGCCGGTGGAGATTCGGTACAGCCGGAGCGAGCGGAGCTACAGACTGGTCGGACTCGGCGAGGGCAGCGCGGACAATAAGTTCGCCAGCGCGCTTGTTCTGCTGATGACGATGTATGGCTGCCGCGGACTGAGCGAGGAAGAGGTCAAGCAGGCGGAGGGTTTCATCGTCGTCGGCTTCTCGCCCCAGGTGCAGCAACGATTAAAGAAATTCGCGGGCAGCTTTCGTTATCATTACAAGCCGATTTTGAAGAAGCCGATTTTCGGATTGGTCGAGACGATTTTCGAATGCATCGTCCGCCAGCAAACGCTTCGCATCCGGTACGTCAACATTTTGAAGGAGACGCAGAGCTTTGACGTGCACCCGTTTACGTTGATTTTTAACGAAGGGTATTATTACATGATTGCGGAGCCGAAGGACGCCCGGCGGGTGGAAGGCAACATTTTCCGGATCGATCAGATCGAACGTTACGAGGCGTTAAGTGAGCCGTTCACCGTCGTCCAGAGCGGCAGCGATTTCTTCAAGCCGGGAGAATTCGCCAACAACAGCTTCTACATGCATTACGGAGAAACGCTGACCGTCATTCGGCTTAGGATGAGACCGTACATCGAATCCTACTTTTTGGCGAAGTTTCCGGTCCATGAATGGATAGCGGGCGACGAGGAGTGGCTGACGTACGAATGCACCGTCGCTCACGCCGAGAGCGCCTTGTTCTGGATCTTCTCCGAGCGCCAGTGGGTGGAGGTGCTGTCTCCGCTCTGGCTCAGGGACAAGGTGAGGGACACGCTGACGGAGATGATCGAGATGTACCGGGATTGAGGCGTACTTTGTTTCTTTCATGTAGTATTTCTCGGTCCTCGAGGTATACTCTGAGGATATACAATTGGAATTATATATGGCATAATATGAACATACGTAATATTAAATTGATACTAGGAAATCCATTTCAAAAATTGCTTTTCTGATATATGATCTATCATTTCAGATCGTGCATGTATTCATTCAATTGATGGGATAGGTAATAATTTTTTTTCATGGGGAATACTGTTAGCTAATTCCCCCCATATTTTATTTACCTCGCCTAAAAGGAGTGGTTTTATGGGCAAAGTATTAAGAATGACTGGTGTAATGCATCGCACAGTTGCAAATGCTCATAAAAAAACTTCACTTTTAAGTGAAGCTTTAAATGAACTAAAAGATGAAACCGGAATTGACTTTTATAAAGTCATTACCGGCGATGAAAAAGAGAATAAACGACTCAAATTCAAGCACTATCAAGAGAAACTTCTAGAAGGCTAATAAATAATTATATGGGGAGAAGATTTTTCTTGAGCAGACCTGCACCCTCTGATTGGAATGATGATAGGGAGTTTGTCCGGGGACAAGTTTTTTTGTGGATTTTCGAAATGAAACCCCAATGACGGGAAGACCATCAAGACTTATTAGAGGGCCGCATAGAGCTGTCGTTTTATTTGAAAGTACTCATCCCCGTAATACTGTTGTGGTTGTTCCCATTTCATCACTATATGATGAAAGTGGAGAAAGAAAGGAAACGATTTCTTCAGATGTTGAACTAAAATCTGCTGAATATCCAGATGCTTTTATAACTGAAGACAGTTTTATTATGACAAATCAAATTACTTCCGTTACTAGAAGTAGATTGGAAAGAAAAGTTGGCGAAATAAAGCCAAAAGACATGATTAAACTTGATATCCAACTGATTTCTACTCTTAGACTCAATGAAACAATTCAAGGCATGATCGAAATGGAAGTCAGCAGGAGACTTGAAAATATAGGTATAGTTCAGGAAGAAGCTTAATAGAAATTTATAAAGTCACTTCATCTCAGAAGTGACTTTTTGATATTTAAAGGGAAAGGTGGGGGGAAAGATACTTGGAACCAGGGGGTCTATTCCAAATGTTCATTCTAAGGGGTGTACTTCAGGCTGCCACTCTATCTATAGAGTGGTTTTTTCTTTTTAAAACAGTGTATTGCACTGCGCTCCGTTGTTAAAATCATAACGTTTATTCGATAGTAATCGACACGAAAGGGGAAAAGGAAACTAACATGTTCAGGCGGCTAGGCAGCATCGTATTAGCGGCGGCGATCATCCTATCGACCGCGGCGTGCGGACAAGACTCGAATTCGAACGGCAGCAATGCCGATCCTGACGAGGAATCGTACCAATACTACATGGACAATGGGCAGGAGCGTTACGACAACAGCTTTTTTGACGATGCCTACTTTTTCTTCGATCTGGCATTGAGCTACAAACCGAACGACAAGGAGGCGGAGCGGTGGCGCGATCGGGCCGCTTCTATGAAAGATTCGGCTTCCAACAAAAACAAAGCGGCAGAGGCCCAAAGCTTGGATACGCCCTCCGCATCGCCGTCGGCGGAAGTGTCCGACTTCCCCGCTGTTGAAGAACAAGCGATATTGGCGGCATTCGGGGAGAAGATGAACGATAATCTCCTGGATACCGACAGCGAATTCCGGGTTCAACAATGGACGCCGTACGGCGATACGGTTCCCTCCGGCTATTTCTCCAAATCCGGTCCTCATTCCGTCGATGTGCATGTCGGAGGGGGAGAGGTAGATTTCATCTCCGTTACAGAGTTGAACGATGCTGCCGTAACGAGCGAATTTGTCGGAATCGCGATGGCGGTCATTGCCGCCGCAGCTCCTTCGCTGAACCCGAAATACGTGTTCGACGAAATTATAGGCCGCTGGGAAGCGGCTGAGAAAGTCAACAATGTGTATGCCGCTCAGTTTACCGTGGAAGGGTGGACGGTTGCGCTAAGCATGATCGACTATAGGGAGATGAAGGTCGGGCCCGATATGAAAAACTTCTCCTACATCTTCGCTTTCGGACGGGGGACGGAGAATATGGAGGAGGTGTCCGGGAAGGGGAGTTCGGCCGGGGACGGAAACGGCGGCGCTGCTGCGAGCGGGGCCGAGAATCCGATCGCGCTGCGCATCGATTACCCCGTCAGCGACGTTGAAGGCGTGGCCGGGCGCTCCGATGCGGCTTCGATAACCGAGCTTAGAATCTATAACGACGTGGAATTCGATGCTACGGGAATTGCCCGGCTAGAGAATATCGAGAGGTTGTATTTCAAGGATATCAACGTCGTCAGTCATATCCCGGAACTGTTCAAGCTGAAGCGTCTGGCCGAGATCGCCGTCGGCAATGCCGACACGGACGTTTTCGTCGAGTATTTCATGCGTCAGGAAGGCGCTTATGGCGGAAGGTTTGTCTACGACGCCGATGAATAATATCGAAGAGGAGAGATTTCAATGGCAACATGCCCAAGCTGCAACCAGAATCCGAACAACGAAAATCCGTTAATGGTGAACGAGTGCACCGATTGCGGCAAGAAGTGGTGCTTCCACTGCGACGGATACGGAACGAACAAGTGCCCGAGGTGCGGGCACGGCGCATCGACTCCCGTCTTTATTCAAGATTAAAGCTCGTATGGGACGATGAGAAAGACGAATTGGACTAGCCCCGCCGATAGCTCGCCGGAGTCGTGCCGGTCAATTTCTTGAACACGCGATGAAAATGGGGCAGGCTCTCGAAGCCGCAGCGTTCGGCGATCAGGCTGACGTTGTCGTCGCTGCCGAGCAACTGCTCTTTGGCGAGTACGATGCGTTTGGCGTTGACGTAGTCGGTGACGTTCATCCCGGTAATCTGCTTGAACACCCGCGAGAAGTGCGCGCCGGTGACGGAAGCGTGCTTCGCCAGCGCGGCGAGGCTGAGATCGGCGCCGGGATGCGCCGCGATATAATGAAGGACGTCTTTCATCCACTGCGGGCCGATGCCGGATTCGTCCGCGTCGTCGGCCGTCGCGCTGTTCACGTGGCGGTTGATCAGCAGCAGCCATTGCTGGAGCAGCAAGCCGACGGCATGGCGGTAGCCGATCGCTTTATTTTCCAACTCCTCGCGCATACGCTCGAGCGCATCTTCCGTAGCTGCTCGAAGCGGCTCGTCGAGCTCCAGCCGGTAGCGCTTGCGCTTGCGGGCGAGGTCGAAGCAGCGCAGGCTGCTGTACGGCTCGCCGATGCCGTCGGCGGAGACGAAGCCCGGGGCGAAGAACACGGCCGTCGACGTTACCGGTTCCTGCGGGTCCTGGAATGAGCGGTGGATCGAATTGCCCGGCACGAGCAGCAGGTCGCCCGCTTTGATGTCGTACAGCTTCTGGTCGATGAAGAACGTCGCCTTGCCCGAGTACACATAGAAAAACTCATACTGATCGTGCAGATGGTCCGGCAGCTCCCGCTCCGGGCTTTTTTGGTCTCTATAGACGAATTCGAACGGGAACAACGGCTCGCTCGAGAACGGTTTGCGGTAGATTTTCATCGGATGCGTCTCCCTCGGATGCAGCATACTTATAAAATATCAAAATAGAGTATAATTTCGCAAGGATTAAGCCTTTTTACAACGATTGCAGCTGATAAAATAAAAGCAATAGGACGACGCCAAGCAGTCCCGGAATCGGGGGACCGCTTTTGCGCGCAAGGGAGAGACGGCACGAGATGAGAATCGACGCGCATCAGCATTTTTGGAAAATAGATCGGGGCGATTACGGCTGGATTACGCCGGAGCTGCCCGCGTTATATCGCGACTTTCTTCCCGAGCATCTGAAGCCCTCGCTCGACAAGCACCGCTTAGACGGCACGATTGCCGTTCAGGCGGCGCCTACGTTGGCGGAGACGGATTATTTGCTGAGTCTTGCCGATGCGGACGATTCGATCGTTGGCGTGGTCGGATGGCTCGACTTGCACGATCCGAATCATCGGGACCATTACCGGACAAGGGCGTCCCATCCGAAATTCGTCGGCTTCCGGATCATGATCCAGGAAATGCCGGACGCTTCGCGCATCCTGGAGCCGGCTTTCGTGGAAGCGCTCCGCTCGTACGCCGACGAGGACGTTCCGGTCGATTTGCTTCTTCGCTCGGATCAGTTGGAACCGCTGACACGCCTATTGGAGCTCGTGCCGAATTTGCGCGGAGTGGTGGACCATCTCGCCAAGCCCGCTATCGCCGCCGGCAGTCTGGAGCCATGGCTTTCTCAGATGAGAGAGATCGCTGGACATCCCGGCATCACCTGCAAGCTGTCGGGCATGATGACGGAAGCCGATCACGCGGCATGGAAGTACGATCAGTTCCAGCCGTACGTTCGCCATGCGAGCGAGCTGTTCGGTTCCGACCGCGTCCTCTTCGGAAGCGATTGGCCGGTCTGCCTGCTGGCGGCGAGCTACGATCAAGTCGTCGAAGCGATCGAGCGCAATCTGCCCGAAGGCTGGGGAGAAGCGGAACGTGCTCGTCTATACGGACTTAATGCGAAGGAGTTCTATAAACTATGAACAAGCTGAATCGACAACAATTGCAAATTGCGGGAGCGGCTTCAGGCCAAAGCCCGTATAAGCATGACGCGGACGCCGCAAACGACCCGAACCAGAACGACGCGCCGGTAACGGTGCTGCAGATCGGGGAAGGCAACTTTCTGCGCGGATTTTTCGACTGGATGGTGCACGAGAGCCGCAAGCAGGGGCTGTTTCGCGGCGGAGTGGCGGTAACGCAGCCTAGGCCGTCCGGCAAGCCGAAGATCGATGCCCTGAACGGGCAGGATCGGCTGTATACGCTAGTTATTCGGGGCCTCGACAACGGGGAGCCGGTGGAGCGCAGAGAGATCGTCTCCGTATTCGCGGAAGCGTTCGATCCGTACGGGGAGTGGGAGAGAATGATCGGGCTTGCGGTCAGCCCGGACCTGAGGTTCGTTGTCTCGAATACGACGGAAGCCGGCATCGTCTATCGTCCGGAGGCGCTGACGGAAGGCGAGCCGATCGTTTCCTTCCCGGGCAAAATCGCCTATCTGCTGTACCGCAGATATTTGGCGTTCGACGGGGCCGCCGATCGCGGTCTGCTGTTCCTTCCGTGCGAGCTGCTGGAGCGCAACGGCGACGCGCTGCAAGAGAGCGTACTGAAATACGCGGCGGATTGGGGACTTCCGGAAGCGTTCCGGGAATGGGTGACGACGGCCAATCGTTTCCTCAATTCGCTCGTGGACCGAATCGTCGCCGGCTATCCGGATCAGGAGCAGGCCGAGGCGTGGTTCACCGAATGGGGCTACCGAGACGATCTGTTATGCGTGGCGGAGCCATACCATCTATGGGCGATCGAGGGAGAACCGGAGCTTGACGAGCTGCTGCCCTTCGCAAGCGCTGGCCTGAACGTCGTCTGGACGGACAGTCTGGAGCCTTATCGGGAGCGCAAGGTGCGCATCCTGAACGGAGCGCACACGTTGATGACGCCGCTCGGCATTTTAAGCGGGGTTGAGCATGTGCGCGAACTGATGGAGCACGAGACGCTCGGAGCGTTCGTCAAGTCGACCGTACGCGATGAGATCATACCATCGCTGCCTTATCCGCAGGAAGAAATGGAGGCGTATGCGAACGAGGTGTTCGACCGGTATTTGAACCCGTTCGTCCGCCATCGGCTGTACGATATCGCGATGAACAGCGTCAGCAAGTTCAAGGTTCGGCTGCTTCCTTCGCTAGAGCATTACGCGCGGAAGGGCGAGCGGATACCGGACGGCTTGGCGAAGGGATTGGCGGCTCTGCTTCGTTACTATCGAGTCAAAAAAGAAGGAACGGAATATAGAGGAACGGCGTTCGACGGACGATCTTATGCGGTTCGCGACGATGCGGAGGCGCTGGAGACGCTTGCCGCCGCATGGGGCGAAGCCGAGCGGACCGGAGAATCGCCGGAGGAGACGGCGCGGAGGTTGTTGGCCAGCGAGAAGCTGTGGGGCCAGGATCTGTCGCAATGGCCGGGACTGGCGGCGCAGGTGGCGCAAGCCTGGGCAGAATGGACGGAGGAGGAACGAACATGAGAGAATGGCTTCGCGTCTCGGAGCGGGACCAGGTGGTAATCGCTTTGAGAGCTTTTACGGCGGGAGAGACGATCGTTCTGGAAGACGGAACGCAGCTTGCGTTAACCGAAGACGTGCCCGCAGGGCACAAAATATTGACGAGACCGGTCGCGGAAGGGGACGACGTGCTCAAGTTCGGCTATTCCATCGGCAAGGCGAAAGCCGCCTTGCAGCCGGGAGTCTGGATTCATACGCACAATTTGCGGACGGGGTTGAAAGGGCTGCTCGACTACCGGTACGAGCCCGTCCAGCAGACGGCAAGCGCCAAGACGCCGCGGAGGCAGACGTTCCAAGGCTATGTCCGGCCCAGCGGCGAAGTCGGCATCCGCAACGAGATTTGGGTCATCAACACGGTCGGCTGCATTAACAAGACGTGCGAGATCATCGCCAATCGGGCGAACGCGATGTATCGCGGCCGCATAGACGGCGTCTATCATTTCTCGCATCCGTTCGGCTGCTCGCAGCTTGGCGACGATCTGCGGTTTACGCAGAAGCTGCTGGCGTCGCTCGCCAATCATCCGAACGCCGCCGGCGTGCTCGTCATCGGGCTCGGCTGCGAGAACAATCAGATCGAGCAGTTCAAGGAAGCGATCGGAGAGGCGGACTCGCGCAGAATCAAGTTCATGAAGTCCCAGGAAGCCGAGGACGAATTGGAGGAAGGGCTGGCGCTCGTCGAACAGCTGGTCGAGTACGCGGAGACGTTCGAACGGGAGACGGTGCCGGTATCGAAGCTGAAGATCGGCCTGAAGTGCGGCGGCTCGGACGGCTTCTCGGGTCTCACGGCCAACCCGCTCGTCGGCTCGCTGTCGGATCGGTTGATCGGACTCGGAGGCACGGCGATCTTGACCGAGGTGCCGGAAATGTTCGGCGCGGAGACGATTCTGATGAACCGCGCCGCCGACGAAGCGGTATTCGGGCAAATCGTGTCGCTTATCAACGATTTCAAACAGTATTTTATCCGTCATAATCAGGAAATCTACGAGAACCCTTCTCCGGGCAACAAGGCCGGCGGCATTACGACGCTGGAGGAGAAGTCGCTCGGCTGCACGCAGAAGGGCGGACATTCCACCGTGACCGACGTCGTGCCTTACGGAGAACGGGTGCGCGGCACGGGCCTGAATCTGCTGGAAGCGCCCGGCAACGATCTCGTGTCCGTCACCGCGCTGACCGCGGGAGGCGCGCACATCGTGTTCTTCACGACTGGCAGGGGAACGCCGTTCGGCGGCCCGGCGCCTACCGTGAAGCTGTCGACGAACAGCGAGCTGGCCCGGCGCAAGAAAAACTGGATCGACTTCGACGCGGGCCGCCTGCTGCAGGACAAGAGCATGGACGAGTTGACCGACGAGCTGTGGGATCGGATGCTGGACATCGCTTCCGGCGAAGCGCGTACCCACAACGAAGAGAACGGCTTCCGCGAGATCGCGATTTTCAAAGACGGGGTGATCCTTTAATGAAGAAGCGCAAGCTGGGCAGAACGGGATTGGATGTGTCGGTGCTGAGCTTCGGGGCTTCCTCGCTCGGCTCCGTGTTCCGCGAGACGGACGACGCCGAAGCGATTCGCGCGGTGCACGCCGCGCTCGACAGCGGCATCAATTATATCGACGTATCGCCGTATTATGGGCTGACGAAAGCCGAGACGGTGCTCGGCCAAGCGCTCAAGGACGTCCCGCGCGACCGTTATCTTCTATCGACCAAGGCGGGCAGATACGGTGCGGACCAGTTCGACTTCAGCGGACGCCGCATTCGGGAGAGTCTTGAAGAGAGCTTCGGCAGGCTGCATACCGACTACGCGGACATTTTGTTTCTGCACGATATCGAATTCGTTCCTGCGGACATCATTCTCGAGGAAGCCGTGCCGACGCTGCGGGAGCTGAAGCGGGAGGGCAAAATCCGCAACTATGGCATATGCGGCCTTCCGCTCCCGTTGTTCGAGAAGCTGCTGCCGCAGATCGACGCGGACGCGATCATTTCTTATTGCCACTATTCGCTTAACGATACGTCGTTGCTCGGCCTGCTGCCGCTGCTGGAGAGCAAGGACGTCGGATTGGTGAACGCCTCTCCGCTGTCGATGGGATTGCTCAGCCTGCGGGGAACGCCGGATTGGCACCCCGCGAGTCAAGAGTTGAAAGCCGTGTGCCGCAAAGCCGCAGAGCATTGCGCAAGCCAAGGGGAGAACATCGCCAAGCTCGCCGTGCAGTTCTCGACGGCCAACGAGCGCGTTCCGACGACGCTCGTCAGCACGGCCAGCCCGGACAATATCCGCGACAACGCGAAATGGGCGGAAGAGCCGATGGACGCGGCGCTGCTGAAGGAAGTTCTGGACATTCTGGAGCCGGTGCGCGACTGGACGTGGACAAGCGGCAGGCCGGAATACAACGAAGGCATTAAAGTATAAGGGGAGCGGAGACTATGCTGGGAATTGTGTGCGCGGAAGTCGGCCGCTTCGAGCGAATCGAGCTTCCGGAACCCGTGCTCGGGGAAGGCGAAGCGATCGTCAGCGTCAAAAGGGTCGGCATCTGCGGTACGGATTTGCATGCGTTCATGGGCAACCAGCCCTTCTTCACCTATCCGCGGGTGCTCGGGCACGAGCTTTCGGGAATCGTCGAGCAAGTCGGAGACAATGAAGCGGGCTTGGCCGTCGGAGACCGGGTCGGCGTCATCCCGTATATGCACTGCGGGCAATGCGTCGCCTGCCGCCGAGGCAAAACGAATTGCTGCGTCTCCATGAAGGTGCTCGGCGTCCATATCGACGGTGGCATGAGGGAGCGCATCGCCGTTCCGGTATCCCATCTGGTTCGCGCGAACGATCTGACGCTCGACCAAGCCGCCGTGCTGGAGCCGCTCAGCATCGGAGCGCACGCGGTTAGAAGAACCGGATTGCGGGCAGGGGAGACGGCCCTTGTCATCGGAGGCGGTCCGATCGGCCTCGGCGTCATGGCGTTTGCCCGGCATGCCGGAGCGAAGGTGATCGCGATGGACGTGAACGAAGACCGGCTGACGTTCTGCCGGTCGTGGGCGCGAGTCGATGCGACGGTAAACGCGCTCGGCGACGCGCCGGCCGAACTGGCGAAGCTGACCGGCGGCGATCTGCCGACGGTCGTGTTCGATGCGACGGGCAACGCGAAGTCGATGGCCGCCGCGTTCGAATTGACCGCGCACGGAGGCACGCTCGTCTACGTCGGTCTCGTCAAGACGGACATCGCCTTCCACGATCCGCTCTTCCACAGCCGCGAGCTGACGCTGATGGGCAGCCGCAACGCGACGAGAGAAGATTTCGAACTCGTGTATTCGGCGGTGAAGAGCGGCGGCGTCGATATCGAGCGGTACGTGACGCACCGGGCGGCGTTCGGGGACATGATCGACTCGTTCGGAAGCTGGCTTAACCCGGCATCCGGGGTCATCAAGGCGATGGTGGAGCTGTAAACGACCTGCGTCGGACGCTTCTACAATCGGCTCGGTATTGAGTAATGGGCGGATACCGGGTATAATATTCGTTATTCGTCAACAAAATAAAGCGTTGCCTGGAGGAGTCTGTCATCGGCAGGCTTCTTTTTGTCTTTTTTGGCGGTACGGTAACGAGACATCGGAGGGAATGGCGTGCAATTTATTTTCGAACTTATGTTGATCATTCTGTTTACGAAGCTTGCGGGGGATCTGTCCGTACGGCTGGGACAGCCGGCCGTTCTGGGCAAGCTGATCGCCGGAATCGCGCTCGGACCGGCCGTGCTCGGTTGGGTCGCCCAAGGCGGCTTCATCGAAGATGCGGCGGAAATCGGCGTGCTGCTGCTTATGTTCATCGCCGGGCTCGAGACCGATCTGGACCAGATGAAGCGCAACTGGCAGTCGGCTTTCGCGGTGGCTGTCGCCGGCATTATTCTTCCTTTTGCCGGAGGGTACGGCACGGGCATCGCGTTCGGATTAAGCGACAGTTTCTCGCTGTTCCTGGGGGTGGTGCTGTCGGCGACGTCGGTCAGCATCTCGGTGCAGGTGCTCAAGGATATGAACAAGCTGAACTCGCGCGAAGGGACGACGATTCTCGGTGCGGCCGTGCTCGACGACGTGCTCGTCGTTATTTTGCTGGCGGTCATGATGAGCGCGCTCGGCACCGGAGCGGACGTCTCGATCGGCGCGCTGATCGGGAAGAAGGCGCTGTTTTTCGCCGTGACGATCGTCGCAGGCTGGTTCGTCGTTCCGAAGGTCATGAAATGGCTGGCGCCGCTGAGGGTAACGGAGGCGGTCGTCAGCGCCGCCCTGGTCATCTGCTTGGCATTCGCCTATTTCGCAGAGTCGCTCCAGATGGCCGGCATTATCGGAGCCTTCGCCGCGGGAATCGCCATCGCGCAGACCGGGTTCAAGCAGACGGTTGAGGAGAAAATCGAGCCGATCGCCTACTCGCTGTTCGTTCCGGTCTTTTTCGTCAGCATCGGCCTGAACGTTTCTTTTGTCGGATTGAGCGAGCAATGGCTGTTCATGATCGCGATCACGGTCGTCGCCTGCGTGACGAAGCTGGTCGGCGGATGGCTCGGCGCCCGTGCGACGGGGTTCAACGGCCGTTCCTCGCTCGCGATCGGGGCGGGCATGATCTCCCGGGGAGAAGTCGCGCTGATCATCGCCGCAGCGGGACTGCAGGGCGGGCTGCTCATGCCGGATTATTTTACTTCGATCGTCATCGCGGTCATCGTCACCACGCTCGTCACTCCGCCGCTCCTGAAGCTGTTCGTGAAGGACGAGCCGTCGCGGCAAATCAACCTATAGCGGAAACAAAAAACAAAAGGAGCCTTTCCGGATTCGGAGAGGCTCCTTTTGCCGCGAATTCAGGCCGCTTCGACTTTCTCGGCGGAGACGGACGAACCGGACGATTCCGTACGCATGTAGAGCAGCAAGCCGGCGATGATGAACGCGCCTCCGATCAGCTGGGAGGTTGTCAGCATTTCGCCGAACAGCATCAGCCCCAGCAAGCTGGCGCCCACGGGTTCGGCCAGCACGGACATGGAGATCGTCGTCGGGCTGACGTACTGCAGCAGCCAGTTAAAGATCATATGTCCAAGCACCGTAGGGACGATGGCGAGCAGGACGAAAATGAGCCATTCCCGCGGCACGTAGTCCACGACATTAATTCCGAGCGCGGCATTATAGATCGCGAAGCAGACGAAAGCGATGGCGAACACGATCAGACTGTACAAATAAGACGACACGCGCCGGAGGATGACTTTGGCCAGCAGCATGTTCACGACGACGGCCAGCATGCCAAGGAAGCTCAGCATATCTCCCTTAAACGCTTCTCCCGAGATGCGGAAGTCCCCTGAACCGACGACGAAGGCGCCGGCAAGGGCGAGAGTGAGCCCAAGCAGCGGGAGCTTGCCGATCCTGTCGCGGAAGACGAAATAAGCGCCGATCATGACGAAGACGGGCTCCAGCGTCAGAATGATCGTGGAGCTGGCGATGGACGTGTAGGTGAGCGAAGCCATCCAGAGCAGGAAGTGCAGCGCCAGGAAAAATCCGGCCAGCCCGAGCAAGCCCCAGTCTTTGCGGGAGATCGAGGCTGTCGCCCGCAGCTGCCGCATGCCGAAAGGCAGCATCAGCAGCACCGTGAACAGCATGCGGTACATGCCCTGCACGGACACCGGCGCATCCGAATACCGGACGAGAATCGGCGCGAAGGAGATGGCTATCATCCCCACGACGAGCGGAATGAGAGTAGGAATAGGCGATGATGGCGGTTTGTGATTCATAGTTGACGTGATCCCTTCCTCGTTCATGCAATCTTATCATTGTAAGGCCGAATCGACGAAAGATCAATCGCCATCTATCTCTCTATATTTTTATAGACATTTAAATAATTTGTTTGTATATTAATAAACGTAATTAAATTTTGTCCATGATAAAAGAAAGGGAAATCATCATGTGGAACAATCGTCACGTCCGCGTCATTTTATCGTCAAGAATCTTGCTGAATATGGGCGTGTGGATCCGAAACTTCGCCGTTTTGCTGTACGTAAGCGAAATGACCGACAACGATTCCTATTACGTCTCGTTAATCTCCGTAGCCGAATTTGCGCCGATCTTTATTTTCTCCATCATCGGGGGAACGTTCGCGGACCGTTGGAAGCCGCGCCGCACGATGATAGGGAGCGATCTGCTGACTTCGGCATCCGTATTCGCCGTGCTGTTGGCGTTAGTGTACGGGAGTTGGCACGCGCTGTTTTTCGCCGCGTTCGTCTCTTCGGTGCTGTCGCAATTTTCGCAGCCGTCGGCGATGAAGCTGTTCAAACGGCACGTCCCCGAAGACCGGCTGCAAGGCGTCATGGCGCTTCACCAGTCGATCTCGTCGCTGTTTATGATCATCGGTCCGATGGCCGGCGCTTTCGTCTACGCCAAGTTCGGGATCGAGACTTCTTTGGCCGCGATGGGGGTATTGATTCTCGGCTCGGGACTTCTCCTGCTGAGACTTCCCAAGGATGACGAAGAACCCGGCCAGACCCGGGCTCAATCGCGATTTTGGCTTGAGCTGAAGGCCGGCTTGCGTTACGTCGTCGCGAACCGGACGCTCCGCTCGCTCGGCGGCACGTTCATGGCGGCCGGGCTTGCCGCCGGTCTGATTCAACCGCTGCTGCTGTTCGTCGCCATAGAGAACTTGGGGCGGGATCGCGATTTCGTCCAGTGGCTGCTTGCGACTAACGGAGCCGCGACGCTGGTTGGCGGCGCGTTCGTCATGACCGCCGCCAAGAAAGTCAAGCCGCAGCGGCTGCTCGCTTTCGGATTGCTCGTCAGCGCGGCCGGAACGGTCGGGATAGGCTGGGCTCACAGCTTGGCTGCCGTTCTGCTGCTGCAGATCGCCACGGGGCTGTGTTACCCGCTGATTATGATCGGGATTCAAACGATGATCATGCGAAATACGGAGGGAGCTTACATCGGAAGAGTGGGAGGAGTCATGACTCCTCTGTTCATGGGGATGATGGTTGTCGGCATGTCGCTGGCCGGCGGGCTGAAAATGACGCTGTCGCTTCAGATCGTCTACTCGATCTCCGGAATTCTGTTTCTGACGGGAGCGGCCGCGCTCTTTCCGCTGCTCGGCGGAAGAAAGAGTCGTGCGGTCGAGGAGGGCTACAGCCCGAACAGTCGGTAGACGAGGAAGGTGACGGCCGCGGCCATGGAGGCTCCCGCCAGCGCCTGCCATGGCGTGTGGGCGCCGACGCGCCATCTCGCCCAGCCGACAAGGACGATGAGCGGGGCGCACCAATAGAAGATCGGAGAGACGAGCAGCGCGAGCGTCAGCACCGTGCCGGTAATGCCGATCAGATGCAGGCTGATCTTCCACCGGGCGAGCTGCGTGACGAGCAGCGCGGCGGCAACGGCGCAGACCATGCCGGCGAACGTGGCCAACAGCTCGATCGGCGCTTCCAGCAGGAGCAGGAAGGCGAACACGCAGACCATGCACGCGATCGTATACAGGAATGGGACGAGGCGCTGTTCGCGGCGGCTGATGTCGTGATCGCTCCAGCGCCCGCGCGCGACGCCGCGGCGAATGAACGCGAACGGAGCGCCGGCCGCTCCGAGGCTTACGACGATGCCGCACAGCACGCCTTCGTAGACGTGCGGCGCGAAGCGGATCGAGACGATCATAAATAACGGAACGATAAGCACGAAAGGGTGGAGCAGGAAAGATACGAGGTATGCGAGCCGATAAGCGGCAGATTGGTCGGAGGTCATCCGTTCAGCCTCTTTTCCACAGAGTTCCATCGATTATAGCACACGGCCCGGCTGTCCCGCATGCCGAACAATCCGCTTCCGGAGTTGCTCCGGAAGCGGATTGCAATTTGAGCGGGTATATGGCTTTGGGGACTCTTAGTCGTCGTCTCGATCGGACAGGTCGTGCGAAGGGCGTTTGTCCGGGAAGCGCTCGCCGCTCTTGTCGGAACCGTCGTTGCCGTTCGCGGCTCCGCCGTTCCCGCTATCCCCCGCCGCCGTATCGTTGCCGTCCGTCGCCTCATTACCCGTCTGGGATTGGCCGTTATCCGTCGTCGCATCCGCCGGAATGACGCGGCGCGCCGTCACGTACGTTTTATCCCAAGTGCTGCCTTCGAACTCGGAGATCGTGACGCCGATGCCGACTCTGTACGTGTGAAGAATTTTGCCGTCTCCGATATAGAGGCTGACGTGGTTGATGACGCCGTCCCGGTTCGTGTCGGAGAAGATCAGGTCGCCCGCCTGCAGCTGGCTCTTCGGAACGTATTCGCCGACTTGCGCTTGTTGTCGCGAAGAACGGGGAATACTGATTCCGTTCTGTTTGAAGATGTACTGGGTAAACGAAGAGCAATCGAACGCATCGGTGCGATTGGATTCGGCCCCGTACACATAGCGGATGCCCATGAACTTCTCTCCTGCGGCGATGACGTCGTCCGCGATCGAATGCGCCGCGCCGTTGGCGGCTGTCGTCTGAGCGGCGGCCGTCGCGGCATGGGCGGTATGGCCCTCCGCGAACATCGTTCCTGCGGAGAAAGCGATCGTCAGACCGAGCGTCGCGCCCAGCACAGCTTTGTTGAACTTATATTTAGCAATCGGATATTTCATGTTGAAATGCCCCCTTATGCGAAATAGATTGAATTTGGATCGGCGTTAACGCGTCCGATCTCGTCTGCAACCCACTTTACCACATCGTTTCGGCCCATCATTTTCTAGTAACAGGCGGAAAAAGCGGCTTTCAAGGGATTGGCGGCCTTTCTTATAAAACGATGAGAGTTTTCACATCCGGAAGCGCTTGACAACTGGCGGCGGATGGAGGTGGGCCACGGGTCGAGCAAGCGGACCGCACAACCGCGTCTCCCAGCCTCAATTCAACCTTTGCAATTGCCGGCCGAAAGTGTGATAATGTCTCGATAATAGTATGGTGGAGGCTTTATTCATTGAATCGTTATCCTTTTACAGTAGAGCCGGGCAGGCCGTATGTGCAGCAGGTTGGGGAGTGGGTCGCCGACGTCTTCTACGACGCGCTGCCGGAGGCCGGTTTTGAAGTTCGCGACGAACAGATTTACATGGCATTTCAATTGGAAAAAGCGTTCGCGGAGAAGCGGACGATATTTGCGGAAGCGGGCGTCGGAACCGGAAAGACGCTCGCTTATTTGCTGTACGCGGTCAGCTATGCCCGCTATCACCGGAAGCCGGCGGTCATCGCGTGCGCGGACGAGTCCCTGATCGAGCAGCTCGTCAAGCCGGAAGGGGATATCGCCAAGCTGACGAAGCATCTGGGCTTGTCGATCGACGCCCGATTGGCCAAGTCTCAGGATCGCTATCTGTGCCTGAACAAGCTCGACCAAGCAAGGACCGAGTACGAGGAGCCGGAGCTGTACCGCGAGCTGTACGAAGCGCTTCCGGCTTTCGTGCACAAGAGCGAAGGGCTGCAGGCGTTCCATGCGTACGGGGATCGCAAAATGTACCCCTATCTGAACGACCGCCAGTGGGACAAGATCAATTGGGACCCGTTCCAGGACTGCTTCGTCTGCGAGAAGCGGCACCGCTGCGGACAGACGCTGTCCCGCGAGCATTACCGCAAGTCGGCCGATCTGATCATTTGTTCTCACGATTTCTACATGGAGCACGTCTGGACTTACGAAGGCAGGAAGAGAGAAGGGCAGCTTCCGCTGCTCCCCGACCATTGCGCCGTCGTGTTCGACGAAGGCCACCTGCTGGAATCGGCGGCGCAGAAAGCGCTGACGTACCGGATCAAGCACGAGAACTTCGAGCAGCTCGTGACGCGGCTGCTGAAGAACGAGATCCGCGAGTCGCTGGCCGTGCGGATCGACGAAGCGATCGACGGAAGCGAAGAGCTGTTCCGGCTGCTGGATCGTTACAGCCGCGCCGTTCCCGGCTCAGACCGGCGCGAAGTCCGGCTCAACGGCGAGCTGTACGGGGCGGTCGCAAGGCTTCGAGCGACACTGGATGCCATAGAAGAAGACCTCGTGTTCGAGAGCGAGCTGTACAATCTCGACGGGTATCAGCTGCGGATCGTCGAGGAGCATCTGGAGATGATGCAGAAGGCGCTCGGACTGTTCCAGAGCTCTGGCTCGCTCATCTGCTGGGCGACCGACAGCCCGACCGGGCTGACGCTTGTCGTCATGCCTAAGGCGGTCAAGGAAGTGCTGCGCGAAGGCGTCTTCTCCCGCGCGATGCCGATCGTCTTCTCCTCCGCGACGCTGTCGGTGAACGGCAGCTTCGACTACTTGGCCGACGCGCTCGGAATCGACCGCTACTTGTCGTTCAGCGTGGCTTCTCCATACGAATACGAGGACAAGATGGAGGCGCTCTGTCCGCTCCAAGGCGGCGAATCGGGCTTCTCCGGCAAGATGGAGGCGGCTGTTCGCATGCTGCTCCGTACCGGGGGGAGGGCGCTTATGCTGTTCCCGTCCCGGGAGGAGCTGGCCGAATTTCAAGCCGCCGTTCCCGGCTGCGAGGCGATCTCGCACCTCGAATTCGCTTTCGAAGGGGAGGGCGAGATCAGCCGGCTCATCGCGGAATTCGAGGCGAACGAGACCAAGGTGCTGTGCGCCGTAACGCTGTGGGAAGGGCTGGACGTTCCGGGTCCGTCGCTGTCCAACGTCATCGTCTGGTCTCTGCCTTTTCCCCCGAACGATCCGGTATTCGCCGCCAAGCGTCTTGACGCCGAGTCCCCGTACGACGAAGTGGATTTGCCTTACATGCTGCTGCGTCTCAAGCAGGGAATCGGCCGGCTGATCCGTTCGCGGGACGATTCGGGCGTGGTGGCGATCGTCGCGGAGGAGCTGCGCATGGACTCCCGGCTCGCTGAGCTCGTGAACGATCTGCTGCCCGACGGGGTCGAGCTGCGGTTCGCTTAATCGACGCTCGGCGAAAATAAGGATTGTCTTTCGTGCCGGTGGTGCTAATATAAGGAAAGAAGGAACAAAAATCCTAATTAAAGGGGGTTGCGATCGAATGTTGAAAATCGCCGTACTAATCGGAAGTCTGAGACAGGGTTCCTACAACATGCAGTTGGCGCTCACGATGAAGGAACGCTACATTAACAAGATGGATCTGGAAATCGCGGACATTCGATCTCTTCCGTTCTTCGATCAAGACATCGAGCTGAATCCTCCCTATGAGGTCCAGACGCTGCTGCGCAAAATCGCGGCCGCGGACGGCGTGCTCATCGTCACGCCGGAATACAACTGGTCCGTCCCCGGCGTGCTCAAGAACGCGATTGATTGGCTGTCGCGCGTCGACAAAGTGCTGATCGGCAAGCCGGTTATGACGGCGGGCGTATCGCCCGGAATGATGGGAACGATTCGCGCCCAGCTTCATCTCAGGGAAATATTGGCAAGCCCCGGCATTCAGGCCAATCTGCTGCCGCCGGCGGGCAACGAGATCATCATCAGCTCGGCCGCCCTGAAGTTCGACGAAACGACGAATCGGCTCGTCGACGAATCGACGCTGCGCCATATCGACCGCGTCGTGGACAAGTTTATCGAGTTTGCCCGGTGACGGTTAACGGATAGCCGGACATTCAAGGAGTCTCTTTCGCTTTAGCGGGAGAGGCTCCTTTTTGCTATCCCGCCAGAATGCCTTGTAGAAGAAGGTTGAGCCGGAGCTGGAGCCGGCGTTGGCATCTTTATGATCATTTTTACATATGTAAACATTGACATACGAACAAAAAGGGCGTATTTTATTTCGTATGCGAAATATTCCTTTGCGAACTTTGCGACCTTATCCAAGAAAGGAGTAACCAGAAAGGAGAGTTCCCGTTGCATGAAACCGAGGGAATACAAACTATTTTCCAGTCGTTCCGCGAAGTCAACCAAGCGTTCCACCAGTCGATGACGGCGACGACGCAGCGGCTCGGCATTACCTCCATTCAGTATTTTGTCATGAAAATCGTCTCCGAGAACCCGGGGATCGGGCTGAATGAGCTCGCCGAGAAAATTTATTCCGTCACGAGCACGGCCAGCGGTATCGTGGAGAGAATGGTGCGGGCCGGCTGGCTGTCCCGCGAGCGGCCGCCGACGAACAGACGGTCGATTCGGCTCACGCTTACGCCCAAGGGAGAAGAGCTGTGGAGCAAAGTCAGCAAGCTGCGGCATTCGCAGCTGACGTCGGCATTTTCACAGATTTCCCCGGAAGACGTCCTGCATCTGCAGCGCATACACAAACAGATTGTGAACATCATACAGAGACAGAGAGAGGAAGAGAACCATGAGTACAAGTAATTTAAGGAGAGGTCCGATCGTCGCCGCGCTTATTATCGCCGCGTTCGTCGCGATCTTGTCGCAGACGCTGCTGAACGTGGCTTTGCCGGTCATGATGGAGGACCTGGGAATTAACGCCAACACGGTGCAATGGCTGTCCACGGGCTACCTGCTCGTGAATGGGGTGCTCGTGCCCGTCAGCGCCTATTTGATCGACCGGTTTACGACCAGAAAATTGTTTATGGCCGCCGTCGGATTGTTCACGCTAGGTACGATCATATGCGCAGTAGCGCCGAACTTCGAGTTCGTGCTGACCGGCCGTCTGATTCAAGCCGCCGGAGCGGGCATTCTGATGCCGCTCATGACGGTCATTTTCCTGACGATCTTCCCGATCCAGGAGCGCGGCAAAGCGATGGGGATGATGGGACTGGCGATGATCTTCGCCCCGGCGGTCGGTCCGACGCTGTCCGGCTGGATCGTCGAGCATTACGACTGGCGGGTGCTGTTCTACATCGTCCTGCCGATTTCGATCTTTTCGCTGATCTTCGGGGCGTTCTCGATGAAGAACGTCACCAAAAACTCGATGCCCAAGCTCGATATGCTGGGAATCATTTTCTCGACGCTTGGCTTCGGCGGACTTCTGTACGGCTTCAGCGACGCTGGGCAAGACGGATGGGGCAGCGCGCGCGTTATCGCCAGTCTGGTCGTCGGCGCCGTCTCGCTCGCTCTGTTCTTCTGGAGAGAGTGGACGATCGACAAGCCGATTCTCGAGTTCCGCGTGTTCAAGTACAATATGTTTTCCCTGACTACGGTCATTAACGTGATTATCACGATGTCGATGTTCTCCGGCATGATCCTGCTTCCGATTTATTTGCAGACGATTCGCGGCTTCTCGCCGATGGACGCGGGCCTGCTCCTGCTTCCCGGCGCCATCCTGATGGGCATCATGTCCCCGATTACCGGCATTATTTTCGATAAGATCGGAGCTCGTTGGCTGGCCGTCGTCGGCTTGCTCATCACGGTGTTCACGACTTACGAATTCAGCCAGTTGACGGCGGATACGACCTACACGCATCTGATCGTCATGTACTCGCTGCGGATGTTCGGCATGTCGATGCTGATGATGCCGATTCAGACCGCCGGCTTGAACCAACTGCCGCAAAGATTGAACTCGCACGGCTCGGCGATGTCGCAGACGCTGCGGAACGTTGCGGGCGCGCTCGGAACGGCGTTCCTCGTCACGATCATGTCGAATTCGGCCTCCAGCCGCGTTAAGGAGCTGATCGTCCAGAACAACGTCGATCCGACGAACCAGGCGGCCATGCTCGAGGTCACTCAGCAAGGAACGATCTACGGCATCAACTATTCGTTCATCATTGCGACCTGGATGACCGTGGCGGCGCTGGTGCTGGCCTTCTTCATCCGCAAAGTGAAGCCGCACGAGGAGCCGATCGCTTCCGCGCAGCTTCAGAAGCAAGCGAACTAATCGGGCGGCCCGCGAGGCAGCCGCGCAGTCAGGGCCGATTCCCGGGAGGGAATTGGCCCTGCTCTCTTTTAGCCGGCGTCCAAACATGGTAGTATCAAGGAACCGGACATCGCAGGGAGGCATCCATGTTCAAGAAGTTGCGAGAGCCAATGAAAATTTCCAGAGGGTACTTTTACGCGCTGCATCTGATGCTGCTGGCCGCTCTCGCGGGATCGATCTACTTTTTGTTCAGCCTCAGGCTCGACTTTCCGGGCCTCTTTCTGCCGGATGAGAAAATCATGACGATCGCCCATCGCGGCTCCTCCGGCTATGCGCCCGAAAGCACGCTCGCTTCCTATCGGCTGGGCGTCAAGATGAAGGCCGATTACATCGAGATCGACGTTCAGATGACGGCGGATGGGGAATTGATCGCGATGCACGACAAGACGGTCGACCGCACGACGAACGGCACGGGCCGGGTGAAGAGCATGACGCTGGCGCAGATCAAGACGCTCGACGCGGGCTCGTGGTTCAACGAGAAGCATCCGATCTATGCCAGGGACGACTATGCGAATGAGAAGGTTCCGACGCTTCGCGAAATTTTCGAGGCGTTCGGCAAGGACACCCGGTACATGCTGGAGACCAAAGATCCGGAAGATTACCCCGGCATGGAAGAGAAAATGTGGGCGCTCGTCGAGGAGTTCGATTTGCGCAAACATGTGGCGGTCCAATCGTTCAGCGAGATCAGCCTGAAGAAGATCCGAGAGTGGGACAAGGACGTGCCGTTATTCCAGCTGCTCTGGTACAATCGGCCCGCGCGGATCTCCGAACGGACACTGACCGAGATCGGGGCTTACGCGAACGGTATCGGAGCGAATTATTTGAGAATCGACGAGAGTTACGTGGATAAAGTCAAAGAGGCGGGGTTGCTCATCTACCCGTATACGGTCAACTATCAAGTCAATATGGAGAACGCGGTAAAATGGGGAGTCGACGGCGTCCATACGGACTTTCCCGACCGTTTGCTCGAAGTGATCGAAGAGTTGGACGACCCGGAGGCCTGACGAGGAGGGCGGAACGAATGAGCATGCAGGAAGACGGCCGCGCGGCGGTCATAACGGGAGCGGGCTCCGGCATCGGCCGGGCAATCGCGCTCGGTTACGCGCGCATCGGCGTCCGCGCGGCGCTGATCGACCGCAATGAAGCGGCGCTGGGCGAGACGGCGGCGCTTGTCCGCGAAGCCGGCGGTTTCTCCAAGGAGTACGTACTCGATCTGAGCGATGGGGGAGCCATTCCCCCGACGATCGAACGAATCGCCGCCGACTTCGGACGGATCGATATTCTCGTTAACAACGCGGGGCTGGGCATCGGCAAATCGCCGTACGATCTGGAGCTCGATGAGTGGGATTACGTGCTGAACACGAATTTGCGCGGAACGTTCCTCTGCTCGCGCGAATGCGCGAAGAGCATGAGGGCTGGCGGCGGAGGCGCGATCGTGAACATTGCTTCGACCCGCGCCTTCATGTCCGAGCCCCATTCGGAGGCGTATGCGGCTTCCAAGGGAGGCATCTTGTCGCTGACCCACGCGCTGGCCGCTTCGCTAGGCCCGGACAAGATCACGGTTAACGCGATCAGCCCGGGATGGATCGAAACCGGCGATTACGGCAAGCTGACAGAGGCCGACCACGCCCAGCATCTATCCGGAAGGGTCGGCCGGCCGGAGGATATCGTGCGGGCCTGCCTGTATTTGACCGACCTCGGCAACGATTTCGTTACCGGAACGAATATGACGATCGACGGCGGCATGACGAGGAAAATGATTTACGTCGAATGATCGCGGCAAGGAGGAATGGCGGATGGCCAAAGGGAAAAAGCGGCACGCGGGGCACCAGGCTTCAAGAGCCCATGGAGCTCCCCAAGAGCAGGGCGGCGAGAAGCCGGTGACGCTGAAGGACATGCTCGGGGCGGATACGCTGGCCAAGCTGAAGCAGCAGGCGGAGACGCTTAAGCAGGAGGAAGCGAAGCTTAAGGAAGCGAAGCGTCAAGAAGCCGAAGCGGCCAAGGAGGCCGAGCGGAAGAGGCGCGAGCAGGATTTCGAATATTTGCTGAACGAGTCCTCGCTCGATTGGAAGAAATATAAGTAGCATACACGCCCTAGGGGCGGTCCTTGGCTTTCAGGGGCTTCGGCTCGAAGCTCATGCACGGCTTGCCCGAGGAATACAGCACCGTGAGGCTGGGCATCGCAGGAGATTTGAAGCCGAACGACCGGCAGCCTCTCGGGAAGTTCGGATCCCATGTAATATAGTAGTGACGGCATTTCGTACAGTCGACGCGACGGGGTTCGGACAACGGACTCCCTCCGTTTCTCTGGTCTACTACGATTATAACTGCGAGAACGGCCATCGGTCGAGAGAGGAGGAGGAGCTATGCCGATTCGCATACGAAGACGAGCCGGGTGGATGGCGGCGCTTGGTCTGGCGCTGCTTCTGGCCGCCTGCGGGAGCGCGGGCTCCGGCGGGGGAAGCGCTTCGTCGGCTTCGCAAGCATTGGGCGGGCAAGGGGAAACGGCTCCTTCTGCCGGTATCCCGGGCGCTCAGGAGGGGGATGCGGAGTCAGCTCCTTCTGCCGGTATCCCGGGGGCTCAGGGAGAGGATGCGGACGATGGAGCGGGACAAGGTATTCCTTCTTCAGATCCGGTATCCGTTGAGAGACGAGGGGAATTGCCCAAAGGATTCGTCTATCTGGACGAGCTGATTCCGGACGCCCTGTTCGAGATTCGGTACGCATCGGATTACAACTTCGTCGGAGCGGTCATCGACGGCTACAAAGCGCCGCTCGCGATAATGACCGAAGAGGCGGCGCAAGCGCTGAAAAAGGTGAACGAAGAGCTGAAGCAGTCCGGATACGTGCTGCTCGTCTACGACGCCTACCGGCCAACGAAGGCGGTGGACCATTTTAAGCGCTGGGCGCAAGATATGTCGGATACATCGATGAAAGACGCGTTCTATCCGAACGTCGACAAGTCGCAAGTGTTCAAGCTCGGATACGTAGCTTCGAAATCGGGCCATTCCCGGGGTAGCACCGTCGACTTGACGATCGCGGACGCGGCGACCGGAATTCCGGCGGACATGGGCAGTCCTTATGATTTTTTCGGGGATGTGTCCGGCCACGGAACGAAGGAGATCACGCCCGAGCAGACCGCCAATCGCGAGCTTCTGAAGAACGCTATGGTGAAGCACGGCTTTAAACCGTATAATAAAGAGTGGTGGCACTATACGCTGAAGGACGAACCGCACCCCAAGAAGTATTTCGATTTTGACGTCGAATAACATTGTGGGCGGGTTTATCCTTCTGCTGCGCGGGAATTCTAATTCTAGTTCTAGACGATCGGGAGGCGTGATATGTCCATTTTTACAAGCGTTGAACGGGCGGAACCGGAAGACACGACAGAAATTATGCGCTTGCTGGTGAATACGGCGGAGTGGCTGCTGAGAAAAGGCTCCACCCAATGGAACGCCCTGCTGCGGGGAGAGGACTCCCACAATACGCCCGAGGCGGTTAACCGCGGGGAAGTGTACATTTTCAGAAACGACAGCGATATCGCGGGAATGGTCATTCTGATGGAGGAGCCCAATGCGTGGGATCGCCATCTGTGGGGCCAGAAGGCTGGCGACGGGTCGGCTATCTATTTGCACCGTTTGGCCGTCAACCGCAAATACGCGGGACGGGACGTCGGCAGACAGATTATGCTATGGGCCGAGAAGGCCGTTCCGGAACAGTTACATAAGAGGATCATCCGACTGGACTGCCTGGCTGCCATTCCGGCGCTTAACGATTTTTATCGCAATTTGAACTACGAGTTCGTGGGAGAAGGCGTCAACTCCGCGGGAACCTACAGCAAGTACGAGAAAAGAGTATAAGAAACGGACACTCCCGACCGCGGCAGGATTAAATGCGGCCGGGACGTTTTTTTAAGGAGGGCGTGGCGGTTGGCGGGCATTAAGGCGAAAATTCCGTTTCATCCTTTGCTTTCCGGCTGGTTCTCGGATGCGTTCGGAGAGCCGACCGACGTGCAGAAGCATGCATGGCAGGCTATCGTGGAAGGCCGGCACACGCTGATCGCGGCGCCGACCGGCTCGGGCAAGACGCTGGCCGCGCTGCTGCCTTGTCTCGACCGGGTCGTGCGCGACAAGTCGCAATCGTCCCGGAAGGAACCTGCGGCATCAGGCGTCCGTATTTTATATATTACGCCGCTTAAAGCGCTCAACAACGACATCCATCACCATGCGCTCGGATTCGTTGAACAGCTTCAGGCGCGGGCTGAAGCGAGCGGGACGGAGTGGCCCGGCATTCGCAGCGAAGTGCGCACCGGCGATACGAGCGCAAGCAAGCGCGCCGCCATTCTAAGAAGACCGCCGGAATTGCTCGTAACGACGCCCGAATCTCTCTACCTGATGCTGACGTCCGACAAGGGGAGGTCGATTCTGGCGACGGTCGAGCAGGTCATCGTCGACGAGATCCACGACGTCGCGGCGGACAAGCGGGGCGCTCATCTCTCGCTGTCGCTGGAACGGCTGGAACGGCTTCGCGGCCGACCGATACAGCGTATCGGAGTGTCCGCGACCCAGAATCCGCTGGAGCGGGTTGCGAGATTTCTGGGCGGTTGGGAGCAAGCTTTGCCGAATGAAGCTTATGCATCCGATGGGGCAGGCATTCTGAATGGCAACCGAGCCGAGGGTCAAGCACAGGATGGACTAGACGCTGAAACCGGGAGAGGAGCGACTGGCGAAACTGTCAGCCAAATCGGGGGGGAGGCGTCTGGCGGAACTGTCAGCCAGACCGGAATTCAAGCCGCGGGACAAGCTCTTGAAGCCGCTGCGCGAGAAGGGGAGATGAGGCCCCGTCCGGTGGCGATCGTGGAGAGCCGGATGAGCAAGCGAATGAGCGTGTCGATTACGATGCCCGATCAGAGCTTGCCGGCAGCGACCCGGGAGGCGGTCTGGCAGCCGCTGCTCGAACGCATCATGAAAGCGATGGAGGGCAGCCGTTCGGTACTGCTGTTCGTCAACAGCCGAAGGCTGTGCGAGCGGTTGTGCTTGCGGCTTAACGATTTCGTAGGCTTCGAGATGGCCCGTTCCCACCACGGCAGCATATCGCGGGAGCGAAGGCTTGAAGTCGAGTCGATGCTCAAGGAGGGGAGCTTGCGCTGCATCGTGGCGACTTCTTCCCTGGAGCTCGGCATCGACGTCGGCCATATCGATCTGGTCATTCAGATCGATTCTCCGCTGGAGGCTTCCAGCGGCATTCAGCGTATCGGCCGGGCCGGACATGCCGTCGGAGAGGCGAGCCGCGGCCTGCTGCTGGCGAGGCAGAAGTCGGTGCTGCCGGAGCTGGCCGTGCTCGGCAGGCTGATCGCCCGCCGCGAGATTGAAGAGATCCGCATTCCCGAAGCGCCGCTCGACGTGCTCACTCAGCACATCGTCGCGATGGTTGCGGTCGAAGATTGGGAGCTTGGCGACCTGCTCGATGTCATTCGGCGCAGCGACAGCTACAGGGATTATCCGCGGCATCGGCTGGAGAGCGCGCTTCAGGTGCTGTCGGGCTATTATCCGTTCGCGAGGCCGCTGCTCGATTGGGAGCGCGCTTCGAACCGGCTGAGGAAGAGAAGCAATACGGCTATGGCGGCGATTACCGGAGTCGGCACGATTCCGCAGAGCGGCAATTATCCGGTGCACCATCTCGACAGCCGGGCCCATCTCGGAGAACTCGACGAGGAGTTCATCCAGGAGAGCCAGATCGGCGACGTTTTTCAGCTTGGGACGAGCTCCTGGATGATCCGGGAAATTCGCAACGACCGCGTGTATGTCGCCGAAGCCGGCAACCGGTTCAGCGAAATCCCGTTCTGGCGCAACGAAGCGGGCAGCCGTCCCTACGAGCTTGGCTTGAAGGTCGGCGTCTTCATTCGCGAGCTGGCGGATTTGCTGGAGCTGCGGGACGAGGCAGATCTGCAGGATCAGGCGATCGAGGACACAGCCTGCGAATGGCTTCGCGAGCATTACGGGATGGATCGCACCTCAGCCGAGCAGCTCATTGATCTCCTTCGCTCGCAGCATCGCTTCTGCTCGCTGCCGACCGACCGGCAGATCGTGATCGAGCATTACCGCGACGTCATGAACCAGACGCATGTCATCGTGCACAGTCTGTTCGGAAGGACGGTCAACCGCGCTTGGCTGCTGGCGATCAAGAGGCAGTTCGAGCAGCTTCTGCCCTATCGCCTGTACGGCAATGCGAAGGACAACGGCATCGAATTCGTGCTGCCCGAATGGGATTCCTCCTGGCTGCAAGCGATTCGTCAAGTGACCCCGGGCAACGTCGAACTGCTGCTGACAGAAGCCGTAACCGGTTCTCCTTTGCTCGGCAGCGCGTTCCGCAAAATCGCAGAAAACAGTCTGCTGCTATCGCGCAGCTTCACCCGTACGCCGCTGTGGCAGAAACGGCTGCGCAGCGAAGAGCTGCTGAGGAGTTCTCTTCCTTACGCCGAGAGCTTTCCGTACTTGCGCGAGGCGATGTCCGAGTGTCTGAACGAACATCTGCGCATCGATCAGCTGAGGGAGCTGCTGGAGAAGCTTGTATCGGGAGAGATTGGAATCGTCGTGAAGGAGACCGCTTATCCATCTCCGCTCGCGGCCCAGTTCATCGCCGATTACGTATCGATGCAAGTGTACGAAGGGGACGGACTCGACGAGTCGACCCGTCTGCGGCTTCTGAGCATCAGCAAAGAGATGGCGTCGCAAATTTTCGACGAGAGCGTTATCGGTCAAGCGGTCAGCCCCGAGGTCATCGAAGCCGAGAAAAGCAGGCTGAGCGATCCGGATCAGGCGCCGACGGACGCTGCGGGTCTGGCGGCTCTGCTCAAGCTCAGGGGGGACCTGACCTCCAAGGAGATCGTACGGTTGGCGGGAGAAGAAGGCTTGAGCTGGCTGGGTCAATTGCAGGAGCAACGAAAGGTGTCGGCGATCGACCTGTCCGGGGATGGGGAATACCGCTGGATCGCCGCGGACGAGGCAGATACGTACGAGGCTTTTCCGGAGACGCCGGAATCGGTTCTGTTCGTGCTGGGAAGATACGCCGATCATGTCATCTCCTTCACGGAAGCGGAATTGTGCGATCGTTATCCTTCTCTCTCGCTTCCGAAAGCCAGGGAAGCGGTCGAGGCGCTGCTGGGCAATGGATTAATAGAACGAGCGCCCCACGCCGCCAGCGAGGAAGAACGGCTGTGGACGAGCTCGAAGGTCGCCTCCCGGCTCGTCCGGCTCTCGATTCGCAACGCCCGCAGCAAAGCCGAGCCGATCGAGCCGGCGAAATGGTGCGGGCAGATCGCGCTGCGCCAATATGCTTGGCAAGGAACGCAGCTGCAGGGAAGCGAAGGGCTGCTTGCGGTGCTGGGGCGGCTGCAAGGGCTGTTTCTTCCCCTTTCGCATTGGGAGACGATCGTGCTTCCGATTCGCGTAGCCTCTTATCGCAAAGAGTACCTTGATCTGTTATGCGCTTCGGGAGATGTGATCTGGATCGGGCGCAAGGATGAGGGCGACAAGGAAGGGAAGGTGGCGTTTTTCCTCGCCGAGTCGAAGCCTCTCTACTCCGCGTTTCTTGAGGAGGCGGCCGCCAAGCCGTCCAAGCATCCCGAGCTGCTGCGCCGCATCGAACAGGGGGGCGCGAGCTTCCTTACAAGGCTCAGCCGGGAGGAGGGCAAGGCTCCTTCGGAGCTGCTGCCCGATCTGGTCGATTTGGCGTGGGAAGGACGCGTGTCCAACGATCAGTTCGCTCCGCTGCGGCTGCAGATCGGGACGGTCAAGCCGAAGCAATGGGAGAGAGCGGGATCGGGTCAAGGGCGGTGGTACGCGACAAGCTCGTTGATCGGCAATGAAGAGGACCGAACTTCTTCCGCCGTCAGCCCGGAGGTTCAGGGCAAACCCGCCGAACAGGAACAATCGCCCGTGCTCGTATGGGCGCACCATCTCCTGAACGTCTACGGACTGATTAACAAGGAGTTGGTGGCGAAAACGGCTCCATACTCGTGGGACCTGTTTTATCCGACGCTTAAGAGATTGGAGGAATGGGGGGCGCTGACGCGGGGCTCGTTCGTCAAAGGCGCTTCCACGCTGCAGTTCACGACGCGCGAACTGAGCGATTCCATTCGTCAGCCGCTGCCGGACTCCGCCGAGCCCGGGCTGTCGGTATTGTCGTCGGCGGACCCCGCGAATCCGTTCGGTCTGCTCATGGATTGGCCGGGCGAGGGGAACGGAGCGAGCTATTCGCGCAAGCCGGGCAACTTCCTCGTCATGCAGGGGGACCGTTGGCTGTTCTGGATCGAAAACAACGGGAAGAGAGCGTTCGAGGCACCACGTGACGGAGAGTTGCCGGGAGAGATGGATGTCGAGAGGAAGGCGGCTCTGCTGCTGTATGCTTTCCAGGCGGTCATCCGCAGCCGCAAGTTGGTGAAGATCAAAGTAGACAGTTGGGCCGGCCGGCCGATTCTGGAGACGGAGATCGGACAACGCCTTGCCGCTTTAGGGGGAGAGCGGGACATGCGTTCGCTCGTGTTCTGGTCGCAATAGCGTTCAGGCGAGGGAGCGGTTGGGGGAAGCCAAGACGGCTCGCATCGTGTACAATAAAATGGAGCGTTCATCCAAATTCATGGGAGAGATGGCCTTGCTGAACGAAAGCGTGCTATGGGAAGGGAAGCCTTTCAACTTCGGTTTTCCCAGCTTTACGCATTATAAGATCACCGAGCGCAGAATTATCGTGGAGAAGGGGATCTTCACGAAGCGCCGCGAAGAAATCCAACTGTACCGCATCAGGGACATTACCTTAAAGCGCAACCTGCTCGAGAGAATGCTGAAAATCGGGGACATCACCGTCCTTTCCACGGACACGACCGCGCCGAGTTATTTGCTGCGCAACGTACGGGACAGCGTCAGAGTATCCGATCTGTTGGGCCAGGCCGCAGAGAGCGCGCGCTTGAAATACAGGGCTCAAGAGCTCACCGAAATCCAAATCCAGTAAAAATGCAGGCGGCTGCCCATCTCATCGGAAGATGATCGGGGCAGCCGCTGTTTTATGCACACTGGTTTGTCCGTTTCATGCTGCTATCGGCGCAATACGCGCCCGCACGGTACTAAGCCGGTGTTCGGCCCGAGGCAAGTGGGATAAGCACGCCGCACGGTACTAAAGCCGGCGTCCGGCACTGGGCAGGCGAGATAAGCGCGCCGCACGGTACTAAAGCCGGCGTCCGGCCCGGGGCAGGAGTGATAAGCGCGCCGCACGGTACTAAAGCCGGCGTCCGGCCCGGGGCAGGAGTGATAAGCGCGCCGCACGGTACTAAAGCCGGCGTCCGGCCCGAGGCAGGTAGGATAAGCACGCCGCACGGTACTAAAGTCGGCGTCCGGCCCGAGGCAAGTGGGATAAGCACGCCGCACGGTACTAAAGCCGGCGTCCGGCTCGAGGCAGGAGTGATAAGCGCGTCACACGGTACTAAAGCTGGCGTCCGGCCCAGGGCAGACGAGATAAGCGCGCCGCGCGGTACTAAAGCCGGCGTCCGGCCCGGGGCAGACGAGATAAGCGCGCCGCGCGGTACTAAAGCCAGCGTCCGGCTCGGGGCGAATGTGATAAGCGCGCTCCGCGGCACTAGCCGATGCCTCCAACGCCCCGCCTCCCGCAAGTTCTAGTGCAGCTTGATCGATTTCTTGTACAGCGGGTAGAGCCACTTGACGCCGCTTGGGGTCATCGTATCCGCGAGCAGGTGCGAGGCGTAGCCCGCCACCGCGACGGCGGTGACGCCGTCGATGCCCGACTGCTGCTCCAATCCCCAGCCGATCGCTCCCCAGCCGATCAGTGCCCATAGCGTATGGGTCATTCCCCGATGCTTCAGCCACGGAACCCAGACGACAAATGCGCCAAGGCCCACAAGCCACGTGTAGCCTTTTGACGCCCCGTAGTAGAGCAAAACGCCGCCGACCAAGCTGACGAGCGCGTTCCGGATCGCTCCTTGTCTGGCCACGAGGCCGAGGAGGAGGGCCGATACCGCGCAAGCGGCGTATGCAGGATCGAATCGGCCCGGAACGACGAGCTGGTACGCCAGTCCGGCGATGAGCAGCAGCCCGGCGCCGAGCATGGCGTTCCTCAACCATTTGGAGAGCTTGGATATTTTCCGGCTGAGAATGCTTGGGCCGTCAAGATCCGCGCTCAAGGCGGATAGTCCGGCAACGGACATGTACAGAGCGGCGTTGTTCAGACTAAAAGGATAATAAGCGCAGGCCACCGCGCCGATCGCGCAGCCGATGGCCAAATGTGTCGTCCCCTTCATTCGTTCCTCCGCTGATTGATCTTGTTGTAAGCCTATGCCGAATAGCTCGCCATACGCCTGGGCAAACATATGTTTGCCTGCCTATTATACAAGCTTGCCAAGCTCCCCGCAACCCAAGGGACGCGCAACGCAGACAAAGACGACGTTCGATGAGAATCGAACGTCGCCTTAACGAATCCCCGCGGCAGTTTTGCCGCCGTCCTGTACCGCTCAGACTAATCTTCCCCTGCAATTTGGCCGATCCGAACGTCGCGCCCAGAGGAATCTTCCTCTGTATTTGGCCGATCCGAACGTCGCGCCCAGAGGAATCTTCCCCTGCATTTGGCCGATCCGAACGTCGCGCTCAGAGGAATCTTCCCCTGCATTTGGCCGATCCGAACGTCGCGCTCAGAGGAATCTTCCTTTGTATTTGGCCGATCCGAACGTCCCGCTCAGCGGAATCTTCCCTTATACTTGCCCGTGTTGCGAATGTCGATTTTGACGATGATTTTGCGGATGCACTCGTCGGACAGGAGCGGCTGATTGCCTTTGCGCAGCGCGTGCCATTGCTTCGGATGGTCGCGATACAGCGTCTCCTCCAGCTTGAGTACGTCAACCTGCTTGGCCAGTCCGTTGCGGAAGCTCATCATAATCTCGTCGCGCACGACTTCCGCGCCAAGCCGCTCGAGCTCTTCCGTGCTCACGTTCTCGTTCAGTTCGTCCACGGTCGCGTCCAGCTTCAGGCTCAGATCGAACACGGCTCGCCCGTTCTGGACCTCGCTCTGGACGTAGTAGCTCGGATTGATGAGCACGAGGGACGCTTTCGGTTTGCCTTCCGCCGGCACCCGGATCAGCGAACGCTTCAGCTCCTTCTGCGTCCACCTCGTTCCGGCAAGCTCATCCTCCGACAGCCAGGCGGTCGCTTGCTGATCCTTGAAGAAGAAGGCGCCGTCGATCGTCAGCATAGGCCGCGGCTTTTTGTCCTCTTTCCATACTTCCCGATTGATCGCGATCGACGGCAGCATGGCGGCTTCGGCCGGTTCCGTAATGTTGGCGATGACCCGGTTGCTCGTCTTCGGCACGATAAACGAGCGCTGCGCGAATGTTTGCTCCGGCGTGAACATGATCGTGTCGAGCGGAGACAGATTAAAAATCGACTTCTGCGTGAACAGGTCGGGCAGGCTTTCCTTCGTGCCGAATACGAGAATGTTGTAACGGATTTCTCCGAAACGGTTGGCCGCATTGTAAGCTTCCTCGACTCCCCTTCGCAGCATTCTCTCCGAGCACACGATCGTTTTGACATGTCCCCAGAAAATTCGCATTTGCGAGGTGGCGTAGATGGATGACAGCGACTCGCTGAGCGTGGCGCCTTCGCCTTTGCCGATCCATACCGGCAGAGCTTTGCCGATTTGCATCGTTTCGTTCCGGCCGACGTTGCCGAAGTTCAGAAATTGAACGTAAGTGATATATTTGTTGTTTTCGTAGTCGAGTCCGATTGCCGTGGCGTAGTCCATCGTCTGAATGTCCTTCGAGTTCCAGCAGCCGGTCAGCGACAGAAGGAGAAGCGCGGCAGCGGCTGACTTGCCCCATCTGCCGCTCATTTCTCGTCACCGTGGTGGTCGGGATCGATCGGATTAATGGCGCCCGGCCGGGTTCTCATCCGCGTCCAAGGAATGCGCAAGTAAGAGGTAACCAAATCTTTCAGATTAAGCGGCGACAACGGCGACAGATACGGTACCCCGAACGAGTGCAATCTCGACAAGTAGGCGATGAACAGAATCAGACACAGGATCAAGCCGTACATTCCGATGAACGACGAGACGAGAAAAATACCCAGGCGGATGACGCTGACGATGGTGCTGAGCGACTGGTTGACGAGCGTAACGGAAGTGACTGCGGTAATCGCGCCTACGACGACGACGGAAGGGGAGACAAGTCCGGCCCGGATCGAGGCGTCGCCGATAACGAGACCGCCTACGACCGTCAACGTTTGTCCGATTGAGCTGGGAAGCCGCACGCCCGCCTCGCGGAAGATTTCGATCAGCATAAGCAGGATGAACATCTCGATCTGCGCCGACATCGGCAATCCGAGGCGCGCTCCGGCGATCGTCGCCATCATTCGAAAAGGAATCTGGTCCTGATGGAACGCGACCAGCGATACCCATAAGCCCGGCAGCGAGATGGAGAGGAACAGGCTGATATGCCGAACGACGCGGGCGAATGAAATATAGGTGTAATTGAAGTGGACGTCCTCCGGGGACTTCATCAGCAGCGACAAGCCCGCGGGACCGATCAGGACCATCGGAATGCCGTCCACGATCAGGATGAAACGACCGGCGAGCAGGCTGCTGACCACGTAGTCCGGTCTTCCGGTTATCGCGAAAGAAGGGAACACCGAATATTTGGAGTCGGCCATTTTCTCCTCCAACTGGTTAATGCTGTACAGTCCGTCGATATCGATCTTGCTGATCCGCTTATGCACTTCGCGCAAAATTTCCGGAGACAAAATGTCCTTGAAATAAATCAACCCGACCTTCGTCTTCGTCCTTCTGCCAAGCGTGAACGTCTCATAGTTCAAGCTGGGACTCCTTACCCGCTTGCGAATGAGCGCCATGTTCACGACGAGATCTTCCGTGAATCCGTCCTTGGGTCCCTTGATCGAGATTTCCGTATTGGATTCCTCGGGGGTGCGCTGCGGGCGATGGCAGATGTTCATTTTGTACATGCGCCCGCTATCCGTGAACAGCAGCAGCACGTCCCCCTGGAACAAATACTCGGCCAAGGTATCGTCCGATTCGTCGGGTTCCACGCCGATCAGAGGAAGTCCTCCGGAATAGCCCTGCGTCTTTATCGCGAAAGCCCCGCCCTGCGAATAAAACTGTTTCAGCTGAGGGAGGAGGACTTGCCCGAATTGAACCGTATCGCACAAGCCTTCCGCATAAACGAGCAGAACCTCGGAATCCGGCTGCTCCGTCAGCTTACAGGGCATAATCTGCACGTCCGCGGATTTGGCGAACAGCTCCTGCAAGGTCTCTTTATCCCACCTGGACGAGTTTTTCTGCGTTTTCCGCCTCATGCTGCTCCTCCTTTGGTCGGTTTGGCGAACCATGAAATGGACATCCAACAAACGGAAACGGCAAATCCCGTAATCAGCGAGATCGGGAAGTAATAGCGGTACATCCACAAATAGAAGGCGTACTCGTTGATCGGAAATACGGACAGAGCGACGTAGCTGAGCGCGATCAGCATAATGAATCGGTTCCGCAGCTCGTTCCGCTCGATTCGCAGCAGATCAAGCACGAGGAAAATGGACAGGCTGATTCGCACGCACGCGCCGGCCAGCCACTGGTAGATGGAGAAAAAATCGACGTGCTCCACGTAAGAGCCCAGCTTGACCAAGCGCCACTGCTCGTAAGGGGAGACCATCTGCTTCGCGGCTTCGCTGGGGCCGAATTCTGTAATCGCCCCGACCAGCGGCCCGATCATGATGTATACCATCAGCGCGCCGTACAGCATCAATTTCCACGCCTTGACCTTTTTTTTCAGATGCTGCTGCATGGCGATCAGGGCGACAAGCTCGATGAAGCCTCCTCCGGCGTAGATCATGCCCTGCAACACCGGATCGACTCCGAACTCCATATACGGCTTGAGCAGGTTGAAGTCTTTCTGCGGATAATTCGATATGCCCGCGAACGATCCCAGAATGATCACGAGCGGCAGCAGAATGCCGGACATGATCGCGATCACGCGGATGCCCCAGCTTGCATAGAGAGCGCACAATCCGGTTAAGATCACTGCCAGAACCACTTTGGGGGTCCCCGGAAGGTAGTTCGTAATCGTCCAAGTCGCCGAATGAATGACGGTCATCGCGCCGATGAGGTAGAGCTGAATTAAGAGCGGAATCGTCAGCGCCCAGGCGACAACCTGGTTCGTCTTCTCGGCAAGCCACGGCTGCAGCGCCCTCTGCCCGGATTTTCTCATAAACAAAGCAAGCAGCAGGCAATACGGCATGAACAGCAGACCGGCGGCGATGGCGGAGATCCATGAATCCCGTCCGGCCGCATCCAGAAGCATCGGATTGACGATGACGTGATTGGTCAGTCCGTTCGTCAGCATCAGAATCGTGCATGCCTGGAAAAAGTTGATCGTTCCGTTCGAAGCCTTCACTTCAAGACCACCTAAACAGTTGGTAATGTTTGCAACAAAGTTATTATGCGCGGAGGGGGCGCTTTCTATGACAGAGGTTGCCGCGGCTTCCAGACTGAGGCTTGCAGTCCGCCGATTATGAAAATTTTTTAATCGACAAATTAACAATTAATATTCGCATAAAGAATGACAAGCTTTTCATTCGCATATATGTACAATCAAACCAAATAACTGCGGGCAGCCATCACCAATTTTGACGGAAGAGGTGCATTTGGATGCGTAGGAACACCTTTCGCAAGTGGGTCGCGTACATCGTTAGCGCGGCATTGACGATGACTTTGGGAATCAGTTGGTTAACTACGGACGCCAATCATACGAACGCGAATACAAGCTTCACGTTCCATTCCCCGGTTTGGCCGATCGGCCAAAACTCCCCGTTCGTTCTCCCCGCCGCGGAGAAATTGCATGCCGCGGAAGCAGCCGGGAATGCCGACTCCGAACCGGAGACCGCGGCGGCCGGCGAAGCGCAGGCCGACCCCCGAGAGCTTACTTTCGAGTACGAAACGATCGCCTCGCTGGACCGTTTCCAGTCCGCTGCGGTCGCCGCGACAACCGGAGATATCGCCAAAAATCCCGATAAGGAAGTACATATCGCAGTATCCAGAGCGCCGCAAACGCAAATCTACGAGGTTACGGCCTACTTTCTTAACGTCAGGACAAACGCTTATTCGAAATCGAAAATCAAATCCGTGGTGCAAAAAGGAACCCGTCTGGAAATCGTGTCGGAGACGCCGGGCGGTTGGCTGAGAATCAAAGGGGGAGGCTATGTGCACGGGGATTATGCGCAACCCGTAGAGGATGCGGGGGCTGTCGCTGCCGCCGCCATGCTGTGGACGGCGCTGCCGGACACCGAGCCGAACGCCCCGGAAGCGGAGCCGAAGGCGGAAGAGCCCAAAGCGGAAGATGCGAAGACGGAGCAGCCGAAGGCCGAAGAGCCGTCGAAGGCTCCCGTGCAGCCGAGCTCCAAAGTGGAGACCGAATCGGGGCTGACCGAGGAGGATATCGCTCTTATTTTCAAAGGGACGGATCTGGCCGGACACGGGCTGGAGGAAGCGATTCTGGAAGTGGAGGAGACGTACGGGATCAACGCCTTGTTCACGATCGCCGTCATGAAGCTGGAGAGCGGCAACGGCAGCAGCAGATTGGCGAAAAACAAAAACAACCTGTTCGGCTTGAACGCGACAGGCCCGGACCCTCACCGCAAAGCGTTCGCGTTCGAGACGAAAGGGGACAGCGTCAAGAAGTTCGGGCAGCTGCTGGCCGACAAATACGTGGATAAAGGGTATACGACGATCGAGAAGATCGCGACCAAGTATTGTCCCGCGAATTCCAAATGGCCGAGTCTGGTGAAGAACATTATGAAGAAGGACTACAAGAAGCTGAACGTTATTTGAACCAGCCTTTCTCGTTGAATCTTTTGATCGCCTCGACCCGGTTGCTGACGTCGAGCTTGTCGAGGATCACGGAGATATAGTTCCGTATCGTTCCGGTCGTCAGGAACAGCTCGGTCGCGATTTCCTTCGTGTTTTTGCCGTCGGCGATCAGCCCGAGCACTTCCTTCTCCCGATCGGTCAGCGGGTTGCCCTGGTCTCCGCGGTAAGCCTCGTCGACCAGCTCCGGGGCATAGACGCGGCGGCCTGCCAGCACGCTGCGGATCGTGCTCGCGAGCTCCTCGCTGGGGCTGTCCTTAAGCAAGTATCCGCCCACGCCGGCCTTGACGGCGCGCTCGAAATAACCGGTGCGGGCGAACGTCGTCAGGATGATGACTTTGCAGTCCGTTTCCTTTAATTGTTCGGCGGCTTCGAGACCGCTGAGCCCGGGCATCTCGATGTCCATGATGCAGACGTCCGGTCGGAGCTGGCGCACGAGCTCGACCGCGGATGCGCCGTCGGACGCCTTGCCGACGACCTCCATGTCTTCCTCGAGATCGAGCAGGGAACCCAGGGCTCCGAGCAGCATTCGTTGATCTTCGGCGATGACGATTCGAATCATGGCGAATCCTCCTTATTGGGGCGCTGCGCAATGAGCGGGATCGTGGCGACGACGGTCGTGCCTTCGCCGGTCGCGAGTCCCAACGTCCCGTTAACGAATTCGAGCCGCTCCTTCATGCCTTGCAGGCCGTGGCCCTGCCTGAAGTTGAGCCGTTCGGGACGGCTGGCGCCGTTATCGTGAACTTTCATGACGACTTCGGTATCGTTCTGGCTGAAGGAAACCGCGCACTCCGACGCTCCGCTGTGCTTGACTACATTATTGACGGCTTCCTTCAGGCACATGCTGAGCACGTTCTCGGTCAGCAAGGGGACGCCTTGCAGCGCGGGATTGCCCTCCAGTTTGAATTCAATCTGCGCCGCGAGCAGAATCTGCTTGATCCGATCCAACTCGTCCTCCAGGCGCGTGCCTCTCATCTCCGAGACGAGCAAGCGGACTTCTTGCAGCGCGGTTCTGGCCGTGTGCTGAACGTCTTTGATCTCGGCGCGCGCGCGTTCGGGATTGGCGGCGATCAGCTTGTGCGCCAGATCGCTCTTGAGACCGATCAGCGACAGCTTCTGTCCGAGCGTATCGTGAAGATCGCGGGCGATGCGCTGGCGTTCCTCCAGCTTGACGAGCTCGGAGATGCGCTGGTTGGCGTCTTTGAGCTGCTCCTGCAGCTCGCCCTGCTTGTTGCGGTTGTAGCTGCCGAGAGGGAGCAGGATGGCCCCGAGCAGGCTGATCAGAATGAACGGCGTCTGCGTGATGAAAAACTTGTCCTGCATAATGAATCCGACGTTCACGGCGATCAGGCTCGTGGCGATATGGATCGTATACAGCGTAATGAAGCCGGCTTTGTTCTGGACGTTGCCGATGAAGAACGCCAGGAAGAAAGCGAAGTAAGCGTAGCTGAACAGCAGCGTCATCGCGATCGAGATGGCGATCTGCACGCCCATCCCAACGTAAACCGGCCAACCTTTGGCATTCAAGGTCAGCCGGTAGCAGAAGAAGAACAGCACGATCATCAGAATGCCCGCGGCGATCTCTATGTTCGATGAGGAGCGGAAAATAAAATAAAACGGCAAAATGCAGAACATCAGCCAGACGTAAGGACTGATTCCGGTCGTTTTCGGGAAAATCTGAATTCGTCTGAGTCTCTTGTACATCTATAACGCTCCCAATGTCGACAATGGCCTTCTCACGGTTATTTTACCATAAGAAGGCCGATCGGCGACGATTATGCGACTTCGTTGTCAGGCGCGGGTTCCGGTGCCGGTTCCGCGGAGCGGACGTTCGTTTTGGCGCCCCCCAGCAAATGCTTGATTTGTCCGAACGTGACGAAATCCTTTTTCTGTTCATCCCACAGCTTGAACTTCAGCGAGGCGAAGCTGGATTTCAGCGTTACGGTCGTCGCATGCTGAAGCGGAGGGACGGAATTGTGCGCTTCTTCGAGCAAGTAGTTGGGCACTCTCGGGCTCAGATGGTGAACGTGGTGGAAGCCGATGTTGCCGGTCAGCCACTGAAGCGCCTTCGGCAGCTTGTAGTACGAGCTGCCTTCGACGGCGGCTTTCACATAGCTCCATTCCGCATCGTGCTCGTAATAGGTTTCCTCGAATTGATGCTGCACGTAGAACAGCCAGATGCCGGCGGCTCCGGACAGCCAGAAGATCGGAAGCTGAACGAGCAGGAACGATTGCCAGCCGAGCGCCCAGATGAGCAGGCTGTACAGGACGATAATGCCGACGTTCGTGATCCGGGTGTTCCAACGTTCGGCGCGTCGGGCGTCTTTGCGATTAAACCGGTATTCGAGCAAGAATACGGCGAACGGACCGATTCCGAACATGACGAGCGGATTGCGGTAGACGCGGTACCGAATTCTCGTCCACAGGGATGCGGCCACGTATTCGTCTACCGTCAGCAGCCACATGTCGCCTACTCCGCGCTTGTCGAGATTGCTGCTGGTGGAGTGGTGGATAGAGTGGCTGTGTTTCCATTGGTGGTAAGGGAACAACGTCAATATTCCCGTGAGCGTGCCGACGATTTCGTTCGCCTTGCGGCTCTTGAAGAACGATTGGTGGCAGCAGTCGTGAAACACGATGAAGGTGCGGATCAGGAATCCGGATGCCAGCACGATAAACGGCACGGCAAGCCAGTACGATACGGACAGACTCCAATAAGCCGCGGCCCATAGCAGGACGAACGGCGGGATCGTATTTACCAGTTGCATGACGCTGGCTTTCGTGTTCGCTTTTTCATAGGGGGAAACGCTCTTCTTTAATTGCGCGGTGTTCGAAGCGGCCATTAAGATCCTCCTTGCGCAAAAGTGATATTCTCATTGTAGGGGAAGCCGAGGTCCGCCGTTAGTCATAAGTGTCAGCAATCGGACATGACAAATGTCATGTCGAAGGATTTTGCCGCAGGAAAGAGGAAATCCGTCGAACGATGTCTAAATGTAATAGGATCAACCAGATCCGGAGGCAAGGTTCGTGTCCATTAAAGTCAAGCTGTCGCTGCTGATTTCACTGATCGCAACGATTATTTTGTCGCTGAATATATCGATTTACTATTACTCGTCCAAGCATGAGATGGAGAACGGCCTGCGGCAGGAAATGCTGACGATCGCCAAGCAGATCGGCACCAACCTGGACGCCGCGGAGAAGTCGAAGCGGCTGATGGAGGCCATGATCGGGGAGAAGCTGCGGACGGTGGCGATCGCGGCCAAGAACGAGCTCGATCCGCGGCTCGACCGGGTTCGGAACGAACAGCTGGCGGAACTGAGCGGCAAGTTCGGCGTCGAGCATATTTCGCTGTGGAAGCGGACGGAGGACGACATCAAGGTGCTCCGTTCCTCCGATCCGAAGGAACTGAACATGGGCTCGAAGACGATGGATTACTGGTACGCGGCGTTTAACCAGCTGTTGGACGACGGCCAGGTGACGATCGAGCAAGGACAGAAGCTGAACCATTATTGGTCGGGCCCGTACCAGTATGCTTCCTCCGATCCGGACCGGATTCACAAGTGGGGGTACTACTACGACGGAACGACCGATTACATCATTAACCCTTACGTGAACGCGCAAGTGTTTCTTGACTACGAGAACAAGATCGGGACGAACGCGCTTATTCGCAGCGTCATGTCCGGCAACGAGGACATTTTGGCGATTACGGGCTTCGATCCCGAATTTTTCGGCAAGCCTCAGATCGTCAAGATGAAGAAGGGCAAGCCCGTTCGCAATCTCGACGTCCTGGACGTGCCGTTCGGCGAATACGCCTACGCGGACAAGGAGAAGGATGTTGCTTTCGTCAAGCAGGCGGCGGAGACCGGAGAAGTGGCAACGGCCAAGTTCAAGGCCGAAGGCAGGGAAGTGTTCAAGAGCTTCATTCCGCTGCAGGATGAGAAACGCTACGTCGTCAGCGTCATTTTCGACTACGGATCGATCAGGGAGGCGTTGGACCATCAGCTGTTTCTGCTCGCGGCCATCTCCGCCGGACTTCTCATTCTCGTCTGGATAACCAGCTATTTCATCTCGGGAGCGATGATTCGGCCGCTGCGGCATATCGTCGATTACGTCAACGAAATCGCGGTCGGCCGATTCGGAAGCCGAATCGAGGTGCGCAGCCGCGACGAGCTTGGCACGCTGTCTTCGCGGGTGAACGCGATGGCGGACAACTTGCAGACGTATATGGGCAAGCTGAGGGATTCGGCGGAGGAGCTCCGGAGCACGAAGGAATACTTGGAATCGTTCGTCAACCATACTTCGGACGCCATTCACGTCACGGATTTGCACGGAGCGGCGATCCAGGCGAACAAGGCGTTCGAAACGATCTACGGCTGGTGTCCCGAAGACGTGCTCGGTCGGGAGCCGTCGATCGTCCCGGACGATCTGAAGGCGGAGTACGAGGCGATCCGCGCCCGCGTGGCGACCGGCGAATCGGTCACGGACTTCGAGACGGTTCGCCTGACGAAGGCAGGGGAGCGCATCGACGTCAGCATCACGGTATCGCCGATCAGGGACGAACGGGAAGAGGTCGTGGCGATCGCGGAAATCTCACGGAACATCACGGCGAGGAAGCAGGCGGAGGAGGCGATCCGGCGCACCGAGAAGCTGTCGGTCATCGGGCAGCTCGCCGCGGGCGTGGCCCACGAAATCCGCAATCCGCTGACGACGCTGAGCGGCTTCGTCCAGCTGGGCCAGAAGCAGGGGGCGCTGCCTGCCTCGTACTTGGACATCATGCTTCCCGAGCTGGACCGGATCAACTTGATCGTCAGCGAATTTCTCGTGCTGGCCAAGCCGCAGATCATCCAATTCAAGCCGACCGATCTGTCGGAGCTGCTGAACGACCTGATCTCGCTGCTCGAACCGCAGGCAAGTCTCGTGAACGTCCACTTCCGGACGAGCATCGCGGACAACGTTGGCCCGATCGTATGCGACGGGAATCAGTTGAAGCAGGTGTTCATCAACGTGATCAAGAATAGCCTGGAAGCGATGGAGGAGAGCGGTGGAGAAATCGGGATCGAGCTGTTCCGCGAAGAGGAGACCGCGACCGTTCGGGTGACCGATCAGGGCAGGGGCATCGCGGAAGAGCATATGGACAGACTCGGGGAGCCGTTCTTCACCAGCAAATCTTCCGGCAACGGGCTGGGCCTCATGGTCAGCCAGCACATCATCGCCAATCACAAAGGCACGATGAGCTTCCGCAGCAAGCCCGGGGTCGGGACGTGCGTGGAGATCCGGCTGCCGGGTTCGGCGCTGCTTCCGGCCTGAGCCGTTGCAGCGTCCGGTACGGCTGGACGCGAGATAAAAGTTAGAGCGGTTTAACTTTAGGGTGGGAGTTAACGATTCTTGAGAGTTGCATCCGATTTTCGGCGATTTATACGAATTCGCTGGGCATGGGCGCTCGTGGCGGCGATGTTCCTGTACGGCATCGGCGTCGGGGTTCTCGCGCCGATGAACGCCATCTATATGAAGGACGGCATCGGCTTGACGAAGGCGCAGATCACCTGGGTGTTCAGCAGCTCGCTGCTGCTGAACATGCTGCTGACCGTGGCTGCGGGATTGTTCAGCGACCGGTTGAGAAGGCGGAAGGCGATTCCGATGGTTGCGGCGGCCTTGTGCGCCTGCGGCCTGCTCGTCTACATGCGGGCGGACGGCTTCGCGCCGGCTCTGATCGGCATGGCGCTTGCGAGCGCGCCGTCCGGCATGATCATGGGCCAGATGTTCGCGATGGCCCGCAACCATTATACCCGTTGGGCGCCGGACATCGTGGAGATCTCGCAGTTGTGGCTGCGGGCGACGTTCAGCGTCGGCTTCTTCTCGGGCCTGCTCGTCGGGGCGAACGTCTATCTGTTCGCGTCTTTCCGCGGCGTGCTGTGGGGCAATCTGCTTGGTTATGTCGCGTTGTTCTCGCTGCTGCTGTTGTACCGCGAGGTCGAGACGGAGCCGGGAGCGAAGCGGGCGGCGGGAGGAGAACCGTATTCCCTGGCCATGCTGATCGCGCTGCTGCTGCTCTCCTGCGCCGACGCGATCCGCGGGCTTTACTTGCCGCTTGTCGTCAGCGGGAAGTTCGGAGATCCCCGTTACGCCTCCTATCTGTGGAGCGCCCAGGCGGTGTTCGAGCTGCTGTTTATGACAATGGCAGGGTATTGGGCGGCGAAATACGGCAGCAAGCGGCTTATCCTGTACGCGGCCATCGGCGCTTTCGTCACCTATATCGTTTATGCGCAGACGGATTCGCTTGCGGTGTATTTTACGATGCAGCCGGTGTATTCCTTCTTCGTATCCGTTCTGCTCGGAGTGGCGATGGGGTACGTGCAGCGCATGTTCATTCATCGCGCAGGCTTCGGAGCCAGCCTGTACGTCTTCATCACCCAGACCGCGTCGCTCGTCGGCTACATGCTGCCGCTTGTCGTCCCGGGCATCTCCGCGGACATCTTCTATATTCCCGCCGGTCTCGTGCTGATCTCCGTTGCGATTCAATGCGTCGTGTTGCTGAGGGAAAGAACTGTCGGATACAATAGGGGATAATCTTGAGCACGGGAGAGATTCAGACATGCATACCGCGGGCTTCGCGCCGCTTCAATACCAAGGCTCCGACGAGCTGCAGCTTGCCGGAGGGGATCGGGTCGGTCTGCCGGCGCATGCGAGCGACCGGTTCGGCATCTGTCTCCATGCCGATCTCAGGGCGGCATTGGACGACCCCAGGGGACGGGCGGTCCGAATCCCGGCCGGAGAAATGTTCCATCTGCCGGCAGGCCGGGCGGCCGCGATCGAGCAGCTCTCGTCGGGACGGGCCTCTCTGCTGCTTGTCTCTTTCAGCGGACTGTCGCGCGAAGAGAAGGAGGGAGGTCGAATGGCTCCCGGGGGCATCCAGCGTTTTCGCGTTCCCCAGATGAAGAATTGGGTGTCCGAATTCACTGGAACGCTGGCCGCGGATTGGAGCCTGCCGGACTACTACCAGGCCCAATCTCGCCTGTACGCGATCGCGTCCGCCTATACGAACGCTCGCCTGCATCCGGCGCGCGACGAGGCGGAGCTGACCGATTGCCTGGAGCAGACGCGCCAGAGAATCCGCGACAACTACGACGCGGCGCTGGATATGGAAGAGCTGGCTAGAAATTCGGGCGTCAGCTCGACCCGTTTCTACAAAATGTTCCGCAAGATGACGGGCTTAAGCCCGCTGAAGTATTTGACCACGAGAAGGCTGTCCGCTTCACTTCGCCTGTTGGCCGATCCGAACGTCAGCGTCACGGAAGCGGCGCACTCGGTCGGGTATCCGGACGAATATTATTTCAGCAGACTGTTCAAGAAGCAGATGGGGCTGACGCCGACGGACTACGCCTCGCGGGCGCAGGTGTCCGTCGCGGCCCTCTGCGCAATTTTCCGGGGCGACTTGGCCGTGCTCGGCATTACGCCTCGCGTTACGCTGACGAGAGACTGGGATCTGGAGACGGACAATCTGGAGCAGTATTTGCAAGAGATCCGGGAGGCCAGGCCGGACCGTATTTTGTCCGGCCCGCTGGCGGACGACTTGATCGCCGAGCTGCGGACGATCGCGCCGCTGACCGTGTATCGTTGGCACGACCATTCCTGGAAGAAGCGGTTGGCGGATTTCGCGGAGCTGCTCGGACTGGAGAGCGTGGCGCGGCGCTGGCTCGCCGACTTCGAGAGCAAGTCGGACAACGCGAGGCAGCACGTCGAGGAGCGGCTGCAGGATACGCCATTTCTGATTGTCGGCGTTCGTCAAGGCAATTTTCGGGTGTACGGCAAGCTCAGGCGCAAGTTCACCGACTTGCTCTACGACGAACTGCATTTTCAGGCGCCTCCGGCGGCGGACGAGATCGGATTTCTGGACAAGCCGGACGTGCGCGAGGTGATGGAGCTGAACAGCGAGCACGTGCTGTTCCTGATCGAATTTCCGGCGGACGACGAGTTCTGCGCCGGGCTGGAGAGGCAATGGAAGAGCAAGCCAGGGGAAAGGCGCTGCATGTTCATCCGGCTGGGAGAGCCGTTTCTGTACAATGCCGAGATGCACGAGCGGCTCGTCGATCAGATCGTCGACTACTTGTTTTCCGACGATCGAACCAAATAGAAATGTCCATGGAGAAATCGAAATGTCCATTCCGGTTTCTCTTTTTTTATGTAAAATGGGAAAAGTACATGCAAATGAGAATCATTATCACGAAGAGAGAGTCGCAATGAAAATCGGTTATTTATGGGTCGCGCTTATCGTACTTTCGTTTACTTCCTTGTTCGTCGGCGTATCCAGCCTGACCCCGCTCGATCTGTTCCGAATGACGGATTATCAGTGGGAGATTATGTGGATCAGCCGCATTCCGAGACTGGTCAGCATTCTGATCGCCGGAGTGGGGATGAGCGTCATCGGCCTGATCATGCAGCAGCTCGCGCGGAACAAATTCGTCTCGCCGACGACGGCGGGAACGACGGATTCCGCAAGCCTGGGCGTGCTGATCGCGATTTTGCTGTTCCCGGGAGCTTCGCCGCTGTTTAAGATCGTCGTTGCGTTCGCGTTCGCGCTCGGCGGCACGATGCTGTTCATGCGGATTCTGAACCGGATTCAATTCCGCGATCCGATCCTGATCGCGCTCGTAGGCTTGATGTTCGGCGGCATCGTCGGATCGATCACCACTTTCCTGGCGCTCAAGTACAATCTGCTGCAAAGCGTGAACAGCTGGCTGTTCGGCGACTTCTCTTCCATCCTGAAGGGAAAATACGAAATGCTCTACGTCAGCCTGCCGCTCATCGCGCTGGCCTATCTGTACGCGAACCGATTTACGATCGCGGGGATGGGGGAGGAGTTCGCGGTGAATCTGGGGCTGAAGTATCGCCAGGTCGTCCATCTCGGGCTCGGCATCGTCGCCCTCGTGGCCGCGGTCATCCTGCTGACGGTCGGCTCCCTGCCTTTCCTGGGACTGATCATCCCCAACATCGTTTCTCTGTACAAGGGCGACAACCTGCGAAGCAGTCTTCCGCATACGGCATTGCTGGGAGCGGTATTCGTGCTCGCCTGCGATATTCTCGGCCGGATTATCATCTATCCGTACGAGATTTCGATCGGCCTGATGGTCGGCGTGATCGGCAGCGGCATCTTCCTCTACTTGCTGTTAAGGAGGAAGAACCATGCGTGATTCATGGAAGCTGGCCGCGCTCGCGGCGCTTGCGATCGGCCTGATCGCCCTGTTCATGACGATCGACGGCAGCGGCAACTGGGACTACATACTGCCGCGGCGCGCGAAGAAAATAGCGGCCATTATTCTGACCGGAGCGGCCATCTCGATCTCGACCGTCGTCTTCCAGACGCTGACGAACAACAAAATCCTGACGCCGACGCTCATGGGTCTCGACTCCATGTACTTGCTGCTGCAGACGGCGATCGTGTTCCTCTTCGGCTCCACCGTGCTTACGTCGATGGCGAAAAACGTGCAGTTCGCTCTGGCCGTCGGCTTGATGATGCTGTTCGCGGGGGTGCTCTACAAGCTTCTCTTCAAGAGAGAAGGCAACCATCTCTACTTCCTGCTGCTCGTCGGCATTATTTGCGGGACGTTCTTCTCGAGCATCGCCAGCTTTATGCAGATGCTGCTCGACCCGAACGACTTCATGGTCGTTCAGGATAAAATGTTCGCCAGCTTCAACAACATGAATACCGACGTGCTGATCGTGTCCGTCGTTCTCGTGCTGCTGGTGCTGCTGATCTTCTACCGGGACTTCAAGTATTTGGACGTCATGGCGCTGGGCAAGGAACACTCGGTCAATCTGGGCGTTCCGCACGACCGCATCACGAAGCGGCTGCTCGTCGCGGTCGCGCTGCTCGTCGCGGTGTCGACGGCGCTCGTCGGTCCGGTCACTTTTCTCGGCCTGCTCGTCTCGAACGTCGCGTATCGGCTGCTGAGCACGTTCCGTCACCAAGTCGTGATCGCGGGCACCGTATTGATCAGCATCGTCGCCTTGGTAGGCGGCCAACTGATCGTCGAGAGGGTGTTCACTTTCTCTACGACGCTTAGCGTCATTCTCAATTTCATCGGCGGAATCTACTTCCTATACTTGTTGTTGAAGGAGAGCAAGGCAACGTGATTGAAGCAAAAGGCATTACGAAGCGCTACGGGGACAAGCACGGCATACACGAGGTTACGGCCTCGATCGCGAAAGGCAAAATTACGTCCTTCATCGGACCGAACGGCGCGGGCAAGAGCACGCTGCTGTCCGTCATCAGCAGGCTGCTGGCCCCCGACGCGGGGGAGGTGCGGATCGACGGCTTGGATGTCGGCAAGACGGACAGCGCGGAGCTGGCCCGCAAAATCTCGATCCTGAAGCAGGCGAACACGATCAACGTCCGTCTGACCGTGCTGGACCTCGTCCAGTTCGGCCGCTTTCCTCACAGCAAGGGCAGGCTGAACGCCGAGGATCGTAAGCACGTCGAAGCCTCGATCCGTTACATGGAGCTCGAAGAGCTGCAGGACAAATATTTGGACCAGCTCAGCGGCGGGCAGAAGCAGCGGGCGTTCATCGCGATGGTGCTCGCGCAGGATACCGAATACATTTTGCTCGACGAGCCGCTGAACAACCTGGACATGAAGCATTCCGTCCAGATTATGAAGGTGCTGCGCCGCTTGACCGACGAGCTGGGCAAGACGATCGTGCTCGTCCTTCACGACATCAACTTCGCTTCGGCTTATTCCGACTATATCGTCGCGATGAGAGAAGGAACGATCGTCAGATCGGGACCGACGGACGAGATGATCGATACGGCGGTGCTGAAGGACATTTACGATATGCACATTCCGATCCACGTCGTGGACGGGAAAAAAGTGTGCGTCTATTTCTCTTGAGTTATATTGGTTTGCTCTTGCAAGCCGAATGACTATATAAAAATATATTTCTTAGGAGTGGTCTATTGTGAAGAAAGCATTCTCCCTCATTCTGATGTCCGTCATGGCGATCGCGATTCTCGCCGCATGCGGATCCAAAAACAATAACGAAGGCGCCGCGAGCCCTTCGGCCAGCCCGGCCGCGTCTCCGAGCGCATCCGCGTCTGCGTCCGAATCCGCCAGCCCTTCCGAGTCCGCGGCTCCGGCCGAAGTGACGATTACGCACGCCCTCGGCACGGCCGTCGTCAAGACGAATCCGGAGAAGGTCGTCGTGTTCGACTACGGCACGCTCGATACGCTCGGCAAGCTGGGCATCGAAGTGCTGGCGCTGCCCAAGGCGTCGATCCCGGGCAATCTGTCTCAATACGACGACGCGAAATACGAAGATGCGGGCACCTTGTTCGAGCCGGACTTCGAGAAGCTGAACAAGCTGAAGCCGGACGTCATCTTCATCGGCGGCAGAACCGGCGAAGCCTACGAAGAGCTGAACAAAATCGCTCCGACGATCCAGATGTCGGTCGACTTCTCCAACTATTTGGATTCTTTCAAAAACAACGCCAACATTATCGGACAAATTTTCGGCAAGGAAGCCGAAGTTTCCGCGGCAATCGCGGAGTACGACGCGGCCGTGGCGGATTTGCAAGGCAAGGCGTCCGGCGCGGGCAAAGCCTTGATCGTGCTGACGACGGGCGGCAAAATCAGCGCTTACGGACCGGGCTCGCGCTTCGGCAGCATCCACGATATTTTCGGCTTTGCTCCGGTTGACGCCGATATCAAGGTCGATACGCACGGCAACAGCATCTCCAACGAATACATCGCCGAGAAAAACCCGGACGTCCTGTTTGTCGTCGACCGCGACGCGGTCGTCAGCGGCGACGGCGCTTCTCCGGCCAAAGAAGTGATCGAGAACGACCTCGTGAAGAAAACGAACGCCTACAAAAACGGCAAAATCGTCTATCTTAACCCGAACTTCTGGTATTTGTCCGGCGGCGGCCTGAATACGGAATTGGAGATGGTCAAAGAGGCGGCCCAGGCTGTACAATAAAAAGGATTACAAGGAGGAGTAGCCGATGCTTATTCAGACGAGAACGATCGCGGTGCAGAAGGGGAACGCAGACAAAGTTGTCGAGAGATTCAGCCAGGAAGGCGTTCTCGATGAACGGGAAGGTCTGATCGACATTACCGTTATGACGAACAAGCGGAGCAAGGACATCGACGAAGTCGTCGTCATCATTCGCTGGGAGTCCGAGGAAGCCTGGAAAAACTGGGAGAAGAGCCCCGAGCACATTCAAGGGCACCGCAATAGCAAAGGTCAAACTCCTCCAGACTACGTCATCAGCACGACCGTCAACATGTACGACGTGAACAAAGTCAGGACGGGGAAATTCGGACAATAGTCCCGGACGGACCGGAGAGACGAAGGGCATGCTTATTCCGCGAGCGCAACGGCGGGAAGGGCATGCCCTTTAAAATAAGTTGACGACCGCCTGATTTTCGTATACATTTGTATACATAACGAACTGTATACATTTGTATACGAAGGAGGGACAGCCAATGAGAATGGGACATCGCGAAGAGGGCGGCGGCCGCGGGCACCGAGGGGAGTCTCACGGACACGGACATGGGCATCGCGGTTCGCGGGGCTTTCAGGGCGGACATGAGGCCCGGGGCGCGCAGACGTTCAGGAGGGGCCGCGTTCTGATGTTTCTGGAGCAGTTGAGAGTCAAGCGCGCGACGCTGGCCAGACAGCTCGCGCAGCCGGAGTTCGAGGCCATTCGGCCGGTGCTGTCGGGAGAGCTGAAAGCGTTGGATCAGGTTATCGAAGAGTACGTCCATCTGTTCGATCTTCAAGAGGTCGGAGAGGAGCCGGCGCCGCGAGGTCCGGCTGACGAAGGAGAGGGGAACAATTAACGATGCTTCGCAGGTTTTTCTCGTATTATCGTCCTTATAAAGGTTTATTCATTCTCGATTTTACTTGCGCGGTGATCGCGGGGCTGCTCGAGCTGGGCTTTCCGCTGGCGGTCCGCGCCTTCATCGACGATCTGCTGCCGAACGGCGATTGGCAGATGATCGTACTGGCCAGCGTCGGCTTGCTCGGAGTCTATGCGCTCAACACGGTGCTGAACTATATCGTCACCTATTGGGGGCACATGCTGGGCATCAACATCGAGACCGACATGCGCCGGAAAATGTTCGATCACATCCAGAAGCTGTCGTTCCGGTTTTTCGACAATCACAAGACCGGGCATCTCGTCGGCCGGGTGACGAACGATCTGAACGACATCGGGGAGATCGCCCATCACGGCCCCGAGGACATTTTCATCGCGATCATGACGCTGGCGGGCTCCTTCACGCTGATGGCTTACATCAACCTGGAGCTGGCGCTGCTTACGTTCATCATCATTCCGATCATGGCTTGGCTGATTATCGTGTTCGGAGGCAAGATGACGAGCACGTACCAGCGGCTGTTCGGCAACGTCGGCAGCTTTAACGCCCGGATCGAGGAGAACGTAGGCGGCATTCGCGTCGTGCAGTCGTTCGCCAACGAAGAGCACGAGAAGAAGCTGTTCTCCGTCGACAACCGCAATTTCCGCGAGACGAAGCTGCTCGCCTACAAGACGATGGCCAAGAGCTTCTCGGTTTCTTACATGCTGATGCGGCTGATTACGATATTCGTGATGGTGTGCGGAGCTTGGTTTTTCATCGACGGTCGGATCGAGCTTGGGGAATTTATGGCGTTCCTGCTGCTGTCTAACATTTTCTTCCGGCCGATCGAGAAGATCAACGCCGTGATCGAGAGTTATCCGAAAGGAATTGCCGGCTTTAAGCGCTATGTCGAGGTCATCGACACGGAGCCGGACATCGTGGACGCCAAGGACGCCGTAGAGGTCGATACGCTGCGCGGCGACATCCGCTTCGAGAACGTGTCGTTCGGCTACGAGGAAGGGCGGGACGTGCTCAAGGGAGTCGACCTGTCCATCCGCGCGGGGGAGACGATCGCCTTCGTCGGACCTTCGGGCGCCGGCAAGACGACGATCTGCAGCCTGCTGCCGCGATTCTATGACGTCACGGGGGGAAGCATTACCGTTGACGGCATGGACATTCGCAACCTGACGCTGAAGTCGCTGCGCCGCAACATCGGCATCGTCCAGCAGGACGTCTTCCTGTTCTCGGGCTCGATCCGCGAGAATATCGCTTACGGCGATCTGAAGGCGACCGACGAGCAGATCTGGGAGGCGGCCAGACGGGCTTCGCTTGAGGACATGATCAAGCAGCTTCCGGAAGGAATGAACACGATCATCGGCGAGCGCGGCGTCAAGCTGTCCGGCGGCCAGAAGCAGCGGATGGCGATTGCGCGGATGTTCCTGAAGAACCCGCCGATCCTCATCCTCGACGAAGCGACGTCGGCGCTCGACACCGAGACCGAAGCCGCGATCCAGCAGTCGCTGTCCGAGCTGTCTGTTGGCCGCACGACGCTCGTCATCGCGCACCGGCTGGCGACGATCAAGAACGCCGACCGCATCATCGTCGTCGACGAGAACGGCATCGCCGAGCAGGGCAGCCACAGCGATCTGATCGCGTCCGGCGGCATCTACAGCCGGCTTCATCAGGCTCAGTATCAGCACGCTTGAGTCGATCTCGATATCGTCCTAATAAGCGATCAGGCAAGGGGCTGTTCCATAAGCATTTTAAGTTGCTGTGAAAGATAATCGATGATAAAAGTGCAAGGGGTATGTACCTCCTTCCGATGCTATACGCTCCTGAAACCTGAATGGGTAAACCCGTTAATCGGTGGTTTCAGGAGCGTATGAGGCTTCTCCAGGAGGTACATACCCCTACTTTGTGTATCGATCATCTCAAGCAACTCTGCTTAATGGGACAGCCCCTTAAAAACGAAATCGCTTGTAGAGAAGCCTGGATGCCATAGTATTGGCGACAAGCGGCGCTGAATCGGTTATTCCGCCGAATCGGTCGTTCCCCGCGAGGCTGGAGCGGCAGGTTCGGCAGGTTCCGCAGACGGCGCAGGATCGTCACCAGGGGCGGGAGCGGGAGAAGCCGCATCGTACAGCCCCGTGCGCCCCTTGAACCAGCGGAACAGATGGGTCGAGATGACCTTCAGAATCGCGTAGCCCGGAACGGCCAGAATGATGCCGATCATGCCGAACAGGTTGCCGGCCGCGATAATGACGAAGATGATCGTGATCGGATGGACGCGCATCGTCTTGCCCATAATTTGCGGCGAGATGAACTTGCCTTCGATCAACTGCACGATCGTCCAGATGACGATCATTTTGATCAGCATGATCGGGGAGGTCATCATGGCGACGATGAGCGCCGGCGTAATCGCGATCGCCGGGCCGAGGTAGGGCACGATGCTCGTACAGGCGGCGATAACCGCGAGCACGAGGGAGTAGTCGAGGCCGATAATGAGATAACCGATATAGAGAAGCACGCCGATGCAGGCGCTGACGATGATTTGTCCGCGGATGTACGAGCTGATCTGGTGGTTCATCTCCAGCATGACGCCGAAGGAACGGCCTCTCAGGCGGGTCGGCACGAAGCCGAGCACGAACGGGACAAGCTTCTTGCGGTCCTTGAGCAGGTAGAACAGGACGAACGGCACCGTAATGATCGCCAGCACCGTCTCGGTGATTTTGCCTACCACTCCGCCGATTCCGGACCAGGCGTTGCTCAGAATCGTCGATACGCGCGAGGAGAACTCGTCGGCCAGCTTGGCCGTGTCGATGCCGAGCATGCTCTGCAGCTCGTTGAAGTACTCGTTGCCGATCAGTTCCTCGAACTTCTGCTGCGCGTTGTGCGTGTATGTAGGGAACTGCGAGATCAGACTGGCAATTTGCTCGCTCAGCAAGGGAACGACCTTCATGATGATGAGCGTAAGCACGGTCAGAATAACGAGATAAAGTCCGAAGATGGAGTATACGCGTTTGACTTTCCGGTGCTCCAGGAAGTCGACGATCGGGTTGAGCAAATAATAGGCGACTCCGGTCAGCAGGAACGGCAGGAATACGGTCTCCAGAACGACGATAAACGGATGGAAGATGTACGAAATTTTCTCCAGAATGAAAATGTTCAGGCCGATGAGCAGAATGACGAACAGAAACAGAACGAACTTCCGGTCGATCAGCCCTTTGATTCCGTCCGATAGTTTGCGAGCGCTGTGCATGAATGTTCCTCCTTCTTTCTTCCATTGTAACCGACGCGAATCCCGTCGTACAAATCGTCGAAACCCGGGCGCTATCAAAGGTTGACAGGGCGGAGGGATTAAATTATAGTGAATTTAAGCTTAGTTTCCGGAAACTTCCGGAAAGCGGGGGAACCAAGTTTTTGGGGCGAATCATTCAGCGAGAATGTAGGGAACCATCTATCCCGAGCCCGTCAGCTAACCTCGTTTGCACTGGATGGGTCATAAGTTGCTCATTCTTTTGACCCGCTAAGGGTCTTTTTCTGTCTTTTTCGGCCCTTGTACGCAGCAGGAGATGGTCTGCCGCGGACGGGGTTTATTTTTGTCTTGGGACGAGAGGGGGTATAGCGGGGCTTGGAACGGATTCGTTCTCGAATTCGACTGAATATACCTGGAGGAGGAAGGCCGAATGCCGCAACCAAAGTATATCACCGATATCGGAAAAATCTCTCGCATCCCCGAGGAACAACGTGAGAAACTGAAGAAGATTACCGATAAGTTCGTGTTTAGGGTGAACGAGTATTATTTGAATCTGATCGATTGGGACGATCCGCACGATCCGATTCGCAAGTTGGTCATCCCGAACGAGGGGGAGCTGGAGGAGTACGGACGCTGGGACGCTTCGGACGAGGATACGAACTACGTCGTCAAAGGCTGCCAGCATAAGTATTCGTCGACCGCGCTGCTGATCGTCTCCGAGGTTTGCGGGGCTTACTGCAGATATTGCTTTCGCAAGCGGCTGTTCCGCAACGACGTCAAGGAGGCGACCTCGGACATCGAGCCGGGCTTGCAATACATCGCGAACCATCCCGAGATCAGCAACGTGCTGCTGACCGGAGGGGACAGCCTCATTCTCGCCACGCCTAAACTGCGCGCCATTTTGCATAGATTGCGCGAAATCGAGCATGTGAAGATTATCCGGCTCGGTTCGAAAATTCCCGTCTTCAACCCGATGCGGATCTACGAGGACGAGGAGCTGCTGGAGACGATCCGCGAGTTTTCCGACGCGAACAAGCGAATCTACGTCATGGCCCACATCAACCATCCGCGCGAGATTACGCCCGAAGCGGTGCGCGGCTTCCAGGCGCTGCACGACGCCGGCGCGATCGTCGTCAACCAGACTCCGGTGCTCCGAGGCATCAACGACGATCCCCAAGTGCTCGGCGAGCTGCTCGACCGGCTGAGCTGGGCGGGCGTGACGCCCTACTATTTCTTCATCAATCGTCCGGTGGCGGGCAATAACGATTTCGTGCTGCCGCTGGCCCGGGTGTACGACATCGTGGAGAAGGCGAAGGCGCGCACTTCCGGTCTGGGGAAAAGGGTGCGCCTGTCGATGAGCCACACGTCGGGGAAAATCGAAATTTTGGCGATCGAGAACGGCAAAGCCTACCTGAAGTACCATCAGTCCCGAGACGGCAATTACGGCAAGTTCATGACGCTGGATTGTCCCGACGACGCCGCTTGGTTCGACGATCTTCCGGGAAGCGAGCGCTATTGGAAGAAGCCGGCGAAGCGGACGAAGGAAGTCGTATCCGTGAACGAGCTCCCGGATGTCCCGCGCAAGCGGGAGAGAAGAGCGGAAGTTCCGAGCTGACGGACGAGCCGAAGCTGGGCGCGAGCTGTGCCCGGGTCGAAGCGAGCCTTCGGGCCGTTCCGAAATAGATCCGCCCTGCCGAAGGGCCGACCCGCAAGCCGGGCGACGACAACGGTCGCTCCCCGGCAGCTTGCGAGTCGGTCCTTTTTCGCGCGTTCCGCTCGAATGCAACCCAATGCGACAAAGGTTCCGCGGTTTCCCGCCGACCGTTTGACATGCTTCTTGCCCGCAGGAAGGTAAAATCTATTCATTCCAATATATGGAGGAATGAATGGGCGTGTCGAAGGGGAGCAAAACGGTCGTATTCATGCTGATCATCCTGCTCGCGGCGCAAGGAATCGCGGATGCGGCGGGCGTTCGTTCCGGACAATGGAGCGGCAAGCCGGCGGGCTCCCGGCCTTTTCCCGAAGCGTACACGGAGATCGAGGGAGTGCTCGGGTTTCGCGGCGGGGGAGCAAGGAACGCTCCGTCCTACGGCACCGCGGAGATGCGGACGTACCGGCCCAAGGTCGTCTGGGAGAAAAAGACGAAGAGCAGCTCATGGGGCGGCGGCGCGGGTTGGACGGGACAGCCGGCGATCGTCAGATGGAAGCCGGAAGTGCTGCAGGCGATGAACGTAAAGGCGAAGTTTCGCTCCAAGCCGGATTTTACGGAAGTAATCTACGCTTCCTTGGACGGTTACGTCTACTTCCTGGAGCTGGAGACGGGCGAGGAGACGAGAAACCCGATCAAAGTCGGCAATCCGATCAAAGGCAGCGTGTCCGTCGATGCGAGAGGTTATCCGCTGCTGTACGTTGGGGAAGGCATTCCCGAGAACGGAACGATCGGATTCAATCTGTACAGCTTGATCGATCAGACAAGGCTGCTCCGCGTGAACGGCATCGATACGTTCGCTTATCGGAGATGGGGCGCGTTCGACGGTTCGGCTTTGTTCAACCGGCTGGACGATACGCTGACCGTGGGCGGGGAGAACGGATTGTTTTACCGCGTGAAGCTCAATACGTCGTTCGATCCGCAGCGGAAGACGCTGTCGATCAAGCCGCTCGTCAGCAAATTCCGTTATAAAATAAGCGGAAACGCCTACCAGGGCATCGAAAATTCCGTCGCCGCCTACGGGGACTTCGCCTATTTTGCGGATAACGGCGGCAGCCTGCTGGCGATGAACGTGCGAACGAACGAGCCGCTCTGGGCGCTCCAGCCGCTGGACGACACGGATGCGACGATCGTCGTCGAGGCCGAAAACGACATTCCGTACTTGTACACGGGGACTGAGGTCGACAAGCAAGGGAACAAAGGCTACGCCTATTTGCGCAAAATCAACGGCCTGACCGGTCAAGTCGTCTGGCAGGCGAAATACGAATGCCTCTCCATCGTCGGAGGGGATCACCCCGTGAACGGCGGCGTGCTTGCGACCCCCGTCGTCGGCAAAGGGAACATCTCCGATCTCGTCGTGTTCACGATCGCGCGTTACGGGACGCTCGGCGCCGGTCTGATGGTCGCCTTGGACAAAAAGACCGGCAAAGAAGTCTGGCGGCTGCCGATGAAGCGCTACGCCTGGTCGTCTCCGACCGACGTCTACGATTCGCAAGGCAACGCCCATCTGCTTCAAGCGGATTCCGGCGGGATCGTCTCCGTCGTCTCGGCCAGAGACGGACGGGTTCGCGGAAGCTTGGCGCTCGGCGCCAACGTCGAAGCGTCCCCGGCGGTGTTCGGCGATTATGCGGTCGTCGCTTCGCGAGGCGGCAAGCTTTATGGAATCAAGCTGGAATGATCGGAGGCGACTTCGGCGATTCGCCACGGCAAATGCGGGGAGCTTCGGGCGAACTCGAAACGCAGCTCGCAATGGAGCGTTCCCCGGTCCTGCAGGCGAACGAGCAGGGGGAGCGCGACCGCGGCGGACAGCTTGTCGTCCTGAACGTCGTCGCGTTCCGCGGTGCGGGTTCGCTTGACGTAGATCGACTCCAACCGCCCGATCAGCCGATCCATCGCTGCGATGCGGTCGGCGGACGCATCGGACCAGATCAACCGCAGCATCTCGCCGTCCTTCTGGTTCAGCGCTTCGACGAAGCTGGCCGCCAGCACTTGCGGAGAGGCGGAATCGAAGTAGCTGCGCAGGCTCCCGCTTGCCTTGTGCACCATCAGCTGATGCGCAGGGTCGGGCGTGTCGGAGCGGTGAGAGCTGCTGCCGAGGAAATGCACGCAGAAGTGGCCGTTAAAGCCGTTATCCGGAATGCCGTCCCCTCCGTGGGGCATGCCGTTCATGGAAGCGGCTATTCGCGCGCCGTCTTTGGAGACGACGATCGCTCTGCGCTGCCAGCTCCACTTCCCCCCGTAAATCTGCTTCATGACTTTCGAATCTTCCCGCGAGATCGGCTGCACGTCGGCATGATCGCTGCCGGCGCGGCGCTGCACGCGAAAGCTGAGCCCGCTCTCCAGATCGACGATGGTGAACATGCTTTTGCGCGTAACGACGTTCCGGGCTTCGTTCCAGTCCATCAGCTTCCCGTAATGCCTCCTTCGCAGCGTCTCCGCGTAGGCGAGCAGGCGCTGCGACGCATCGGGGGAGAGCCGCAGCATCTGCTGCGCCGCTTCGTCCCACAGGTTGCCCTTTCGTTCCAGGCGGTACTGTTTGTTACGTCCTTGGGCGTCCTGGACCGCAACTTCCAAGTCCGTATAGCAGTCCGTGCGCTCCGCCGGCAAGCGCTCCGCCCGGGCGATCCGCGCAGCGAGCGCCGGACTGTCGATTGTCAGCTCGCTGAACATGTCGGCGGCTTGACTGGCGCGCACGGACATCTCTATCCGAGGCCGCTCAGGGGCTGTCGGAGCCTTGGCTAACGCCGGCAAGCCGCAGACGCACGCCAGACCAAGCGCGGCGGTTAAGATTGCGCCGATCCGGCGCCATGCCTGCAGCCGCATTAGTCGGGTCATCCTGTTTCTTCCTTTCTGGTCCGTGTCCGAGTCTTTCGGCGTTATTTTCGGCGAACGATGGAATGATTATGTGGCATAAGGCCGGCGAGTTTCGCGCAACGTAATGAAGAACGCGCCGTCCGGCGCAGACGAGCGTGAATCGTTGACTTCATCGAATCGAGGGATCGACTTGGCTTGGAAATGGATCGTCGGCATGCTGGTGCTCGCGCAAACGGCAACGTTGCCGGATCAACTTGCGGTGACGTCCGACGGAAGGGAGATCGCCGTCGTACGCCGCTCGGACTATGAATTTCCTTTACCGGGACTGCCTATCGTTAACGACGTTAAATTGTCGGAGCTTACGAACCGGGTCGAGAAGCTGGCGAATCGTCCGCCGACGAACGCCGTGTTGGACGCATCCGGAGCGATCGTCGCGGAGAAAGTCGGCTACAGGCTCGATCGGCCGGCCTGGGAGCGGAGCTTCTATCGCTACATGGTCGAAGGCGGAAGCGACTCCCTGGACGCGCCGCGCAGAGCCGTATACCCGAGAGTGGACAGCGAGCTTCTGAGCTCCATCAAAGAGAAGATGATCGGCTACTATACGACCTACTACAATTCGAACAACAAGAGCCGATCCCACAACATCGACTTGGCGGCCAAGGCGTTGAACAACCGTTACGTATTCCCCGGCGAATCGTTCTCGTTCAACGAGTCGCTCGGAGAGCGCACGGCAAGCCGGGGCTATCGCCGGGCCAAAGTGATCGTAAGAGGAGAAGTGTCGGAAGGGATCGGAGGCGGCATCTGCCAAGTGTCTTCGACGCTGTTCAACGCGGTGGACCGGGCCGGACTCACGATCGTTCAGCGCTATTCCCACAGCCGCAACGTACCCTACGTGCCGCCGGGGCGAGATGCGACGGTGAGCTGGTACGGACCGGACTTCGTGTTCAGCAACCCTTACGACCATCCCGTTCTTATCCGCTCGTTCGCCGGAGCGGGACAGACGACGGTGCTGATCTATTCCGCCGACGAAATCCACAACCGTCCCCGCGAAGTGCCGAGCGCATCCAAGAAGCTGCCCGCGGAAGTTCCTGCCGATCGGGACGTCAACCATATCATCGTTCCGTAGTCTCCATGCGGGGCTGGGTTATAAGTCGTTAGGGTGCAACGCATGGAATCATCGATGAGTAAGTCCGGGGTATGTATCTCCTTTCGCTGCTTATACGGTCATGAAATCGGAATGGTAAACCCGTAACAGGGTAATTTCATGACCGTATGAGGCAGGCGCTTCGCTCTACAGGAGATACATACCCCTACCTCTATCTCGATGATCCCAAGTTGCCTGACTTATAACCCAGCCCCTTTCGCATGCAGAACGAATTGGTTATACTCATCTGTACAATCAGATTTCCGGAAGGAAGCGAGCGGGATGAGTCGGGTAATTCGCGCGAACGAGCTGATCGCGTTGAAGGAAATCGCGGAGGCGCTCAATTCGAGCAACGAGATGGACACGATCCTGAACGGCGTCTTGAAGAAGCTGCTGCAGGTGACCGGATTTACGACCGGCTGGATTTTCCTGATGGCCGACGACGAGAAAGGCTACGAATGTCCGGCCGCGCTGAACGTGCCGTCCGCGCTGACCGCCGGCAATTACGCCCTCATGTGCGGGGAAGAATGCTACTGTATCGAGAGCTACAAGCATCACAGGCTTGAACGCGCGGTCAACATTATTGAATGCAAACGAATCAACTACGCGATCAAGCACGGAATCGGCGATACGGGCAACTTTACGCATCACGCCACCGTGCCGCTTAAAGCCGGCAGCGAGAGATTCGGGCTGCTTAACGTGGCCGAGGCGGGCAAGGAGCGGTTCAGCGAAGACGAGTTGGCGCTGCTTCACGCCGTCGCGCTTCAGATCGGCATGGCGATCAAGCGCATCCGTCTGTATCAGGCGCAGGAGCGCAACGCGCTGCTCTACGCGAAGCTGGGCAACGTCATTCAGCAGATGAACTCCGTCCTGGAGCCCGGCCAATTGCCTGTGAAGGCGGTACGGATGATCGGAGATGCGTTCGAATGGCCGAACGTCGCCTTGTTCACGAGCAAGAACGAGGAGCTGTCCCTGTGGGCGCAGTACAAGGACAATCGGATCCATGAACGATGGCAGGAACTGGAGATGGAGCAGGCCGGCATCGTCTGGACCGCCTTCCGCGACAACCGATTGGTCATCGAAGCGCGCGACGGAGCCGCCTGCAAGGAAGTGCTGAACAGTCTCGGCCTGCCGCCGAGCGGTTCCGCCGCTGCCATTCCGCTCAGATTGCGAGGACGGCCTTTCGGCGTGCTGCTTCTCAGCAGTCCCCGCAACAAGCTGTTCGAGGACTATCCGGAAGATTTCATGTATTCGCTTGGCGACCATCTGACGCTGTGCTTCGAGAACATGCGCCTGAACGAACAGCGCAACGAGCTGGCTCTGGTTGAGGAGCGCAACCGAATGGCTCGCGATCTGCACGATTCGGTCATGCAGAAAGTATTCTCGCTGTCGTTCCTGGCCAAGGGCGCGGAGGCGATGATCGCGGGCAAGGAGCCGGTCGTTGCGGACTCGTTGAGGGAGATCGGAACGCTGTCCCAAGAGGTGCTTAAGGAAATGCGCGCGCTCATCTGGCAGCTTAGGCCCGCCGGACTTGAGAACGGGTTGCTTCCGGCTCTGAAGGAGTACGGCCAGCGAATCGGCTTGACCGTGTTCGAGCAGGCGGAAGGCGTCATGGATTTGCCGAGAGCGATCGAGGAGGCGCTGTGGCGGATCGGGCAGGAGGCGCTCAACAACGTGAAGAAGCACGCCGGAACGAACGCTGCCTATGTCCGGTTGACGAAGACCGAGACGGAAGCGGTGCTGGAGATCATCGACAGAGGCAAAGGATTCGGACGAGGCGGCAAAAAGGGAAGAAGATCGATGGGGTTGATGTCGATGCGCGAGAGAGCGGAGGCGCTCGGCGGCGAAATCGCGATTTACGGAGGCAGAGGAACGCCCTCGACCGTCAAAGTGAGAATCCCGGTGCACGTCATAGAGAAGAAGTGCGAGGAAGAGAAATGCGCGGAGGAGAAGCAACGGCTGTGAAGATTAAATTATTGCTGGCGGACGACCATCAGATCGTATTAAAAGGAATTTCGTTTTTTCTCTCCATGCAGCCGGATTTCGAAATCGTGGGCGAGGCTCACAACGGACAAGAAGCGGTGGAGATGACGGCGAGCCTTAAGCCGGATATTGTTCTCATGGATTTGAACATGCCCGTCATGGACGGGATCGAGGCAAGCCGCTTGATCGCGGAGAGTCATCCCGAAGTGAAAGTGCTCGTGCTGACGAGCTTCTCCGACCGCAGCCATGTCGTTCCGGCGCTGCGGACCGGAGCGATCGGTTACATGCTGAAGGAAGTGGAGCCCGATCAGCTCGTCGAGGCGATCCGCAGCGCATACAAAGGCAACGTCCAGCTGCATCCGGACATTTCCGGCGTCATTCTGTCCCAGCTGTCGCCGACGGCGAGCGAGCCGAAAGCCGCGCCCGCCAAGGAGGCGCTCGATTCGCTGACGCCAAGGGAGCTGGAAGTGCTGGAGCAGCTGACCAAGGGGCTCAGCAACAAGGAAATCGCGCAGACGCTCGTCGTTGCCGAGAAGACGGTCAAGACGCACGTCAGCAGCATTTTGAGCAAGCTGCATCTGACCGACCGGACGCAAGCGGCCCTGTACGCGGTGTCCGTTTTTCCTCCCGCGGAGTAAGCCCTTTTTCTATTTCTACGACTATAGTCTTAAGACCGGTCCTCCGTCTTCGGAGGATTTTTTCATGCGTTGAATTCGGTCTTAATGCCGATGTGCGCGATCGGAAATATGATTATAGTTACTGTAGTTACTTAATTAAATAAAGTGGAGGCTATACAAATATGAGCACTGTACTGTTCGTCAAGGCCAACGACCGCGGAGATCAAGCGGTCAGCGTAAAGCTGTATGAAGCGTTCCTGGAAAGCTACAAGAAGAATCATCCGGAGGACGAAGTCGTCGAGCTCGACCTGTTCAAGGAAAACCTGCCTTACCTGAACGCGAACATGATCAACGGCAGCTTCAAAGCGGCTCGCGGCATCGAACTGACGCCGGAAGAGCAAGAAGCGGTCGCCGTCAAGCATAAGTACCTGGATCAGTTTCTGGCCGCGGACAAAGTCGTATTCGGCTTCCCGCTGTGGAACCTGACGATTCCGGCCGTGCTGCACACGTACATCGACTACATCTACGAAGCAGGCAAAACGTTCAAATATACGGAGCAAGGCCCGGTCGGCCTCATTCCGGACAAGAAGGTCGCCCTGCTGAACGCTCGCGGCGGCATCTATTCCGAAGGCCCTGCCGCTGCTGCGGAAATGTCCTTCAACTACATTCGCAACATCATGGCGTTCTTCGGCGTCACCCAGTTCGAGAACATCATCGTCGAAGGCCACAACCAGCTGCCGGACAAAGCCCAAGAGATCATTTCTCAAGGCGTGGAGCAAGCGCACAAAGCGGCAGCAGGCTTCTAATCGTCCTGAATTCGTTTCGAGAATCCGCCCGTTAGCCGGCGCCCCGCGCGCCGGTTTTGCGAGGCGGCTTTTCGCGTTGGCGAGGTTTCGGATTTGTGCGCGGGCCGCAGTCTGTCTATAATGGGATTGAATGGGTTCGCATCGGGAAAAGGGGGAGGATCGTCCATGAAAGTGCTTGTAACGGGCGTTACTGGCATGGTAGGCGAAGGAGTCGTTCTCGAATGTTTGGGAGACCCCGGCGTGGAGCGGGTGCTGGTCGTGGGCCGCAAACCTTGCGGAATCGAGCATGCCAAGCTGACGGAGATCGTTCACGCGGATTTCTTCGACCTGTCGCCGATCGCCGAACGGCTGGTCGACTTTGATGCCTGTTTCTTCTGCTTGGGCGTGTCGTCGGTCGGCATGAGCGAGGACGACTACAGGCGCAAAACGTACGATCTGACTCTGACTATGGCCAAGCTTCTGGCCGAAAACAATCCGGGAATGACGTTCTGCTACGTGTCCGGATCCGGAACGGACAGCACGGAAAAGGGCAGAAGCATGTGGGCAAGGGTGAAGGGGAAAACCGAAAACGATCTGCTTAAGCTGCCTTTCAAAGCGGCCTACATGTTCCGGGCGGGGTACTTGCATCCTACGCCGGGAGCGGAGAATACGCATCGTTATTATCGGGTGCTGTCCTGGATTTATCCTATTTTCAGGCGTTTGCTTCCGAACCACGTCTCTACGCTTCGCGAGCTGGGCGCTGCCATGATCCGCGTCTCCAGGTCGGGGTACGGAAAGCCCATCATCGAAGTGAAGGATATCGTTCGGCTTGCTAGAAGCTAATCGCATTATCAGCAATCATGTTAGGAGTAGATACGTTGTGGAGCATAAGCTGTTTACGGCCGAAGAAGCGAACGAGCTGCTGCCGCGAATCCGGGCGGAGCTGGCGGCGCTTAAGGAGCTGGCGGGCAAAATAGAGAGCCAGCACAGGGATTTGCTGAAGTTCAAAGCGATCCACAAACATGCCTTCCCCGATCTGCCGCACGATAACGATCCGTTCTTCGAACTGGAGAGCAGTCTGGATTTCCTGCGGCTCGAGATGGATATGATGATCGGGAATTTCTCTCGCAAGGGCGTGCTGCTGAAAATGATCGATCCCGGATTGGTCGATTTTCCGGCGATGATCGACGGAGAGCCGGCGCTGCTTTGCTGGAAGGAAGGGGAGGACCGGGTCGGCCATTACCATGGTTGGCACGACGGCTTCGTCGGTCGGAGGGCGCTGCCGGAAGGGCCGGAACGGAATTCCCGAGACTAGCTAAATGCTGGAAGACGCACACTCGCCAAATCGCGCCATAGCTGAATCTGACCGCTTATCGGGCGGTTTTTTTGCGTTGCGCGGACAAAAAACTTGAATAACCGATCGAACTTTTTCGTAGGCTCAAACGTCTAGCCCATATCGCGAAAAAACACCCACAGAGAGAAGAAGGTATGAGAGCATGAAAGACACCGCGAGCCATTCCCCGAACCCGCATCAGGGGGCAACCCCCATGCCTGGACCGATTCCCCGCAGCAGACGTTACATGCCGGGTCTGGACGGATTGAGAGCGTTATCCGTTCTGGCCGTTATCGCTTACCATTTGAACCTGAATTGGGCTCCGGGCGGACTTCTCGGAGTCGGCATCTTTTTCGTTCTGTCCGGCTATTTGATTACGGATCAATTGTTGTCGGAATGGCGGCGCTCCAGAAGCGTCGATCTGGCCGGGTTCTGGATCAGGCGCGCGCGCAGGCTGCTGCCGGCTATGTTTCTTATGCTCGCTTGCACGGCGCTGTGGCTGCTGCTGTTCGATCGGTCCCGTCTGGCGGAGCTTCAAGGCGATTTTGCTTCGGCGGTGCTTTATTTCAACAATTGGTGGCTGATCTATCATGAGGTTTCGTATTTCGAGAGCTTCGGGCCGCCGTCGCCGCTCGGTCATCTGTGGTCGCTGGCGATCGAAGAACAGTTTTACCTGCTCTGGCCGCTGCTGCTCGTGGTCGGCGTGAAAATCGCGCCGCGAAGAGGGAGGCTGATGCTGCTTCTTCTGGGAGGAGCGTTGATCTCGGCATTGGCGATGGCTTGGATCTATGTTCCCGGCCTTGATCCGAGCCGCGTCTATTACGGAACCGACACGAGGGTGTTCGCCCTGCTGATCGGAGCGGCTCTTGCGGCAGCTTGGCCGAGCGAGGGGCTTGGAGAGCGGATGTCGCGGCGTTCCCGGACTTGGCTGGACGCGACGGGCGCGGTTAGCCTCGCGCTGATTCTCTGGATGATCGGGACGGCCGACGAGTACGGGCAATTTCTGTACTACGGCGGGCTGGCGCTGCTCTCTGTGTTATCCGCGCTGGCGATCGCGGCGCTTGCCCATCCGTCCGGCCTGCTGGCCCGGGCGCTGGGAAGCCGGCCGCTCAGATGGATTGGCGTGCGCTCGTACAGTCTGTACATCTGGCATTACCCGGTTATCGCGTTAACGAGTCCGGCCGGCGATACGGGAGACGTTCAGCCGGTTCGCATGCTCCTTCAGCTTGTCGCCAGCTTCGCTCTGGCCTCTCTGTCGTGGAAGTTCGTCGAAGAGCCGATTCGCAGAGGCGCACTGAAGAACTGGCGGACTTGGTTGGGAGCCGCTCCGGCGCGAGGGAGGAGGATTGCATCGGGCGTTGCGCTTTGCGCGCTGTGCTTGCTGGCCGTATCGTTTAATGGGGCGCTCATCAAATCCGCCGCCACAATGCCGGTATATGCCGATTCCCACAGCCCATCCGGGGAGAGCGTTCCCGAACGGACTCCGCTGGAGCAGAAGCCGGGAGCGACTGAAGGGGATAAGCCGGCTTCGGAGAAACCGGACAGCGGAGCCGCGGAAGGCACCAAGGCGACTGAGCCCCCGGGACAATCGGGAGCCGGGAGCGTGGAAGGCGCTAAGCCGTCTGAGTCGTCGGGACAATCGGGTGCCGGGGGCGAGGAAGGATCTAAGTCTGCTGAGCCGTCGGGACAGTCAGGAACTGGGAGCGTGGAAGGATTTAAGTCTGCTGAACCGTCGGGACAACCGGGAGCCGGAGGAGCGGAAGTTTCTAAGCCGACTGAGCCGTCGGGACAAACGGGAGCCGGAGGAGCGGAAGGCTCTAAGCCGACTGAGCCATCGGGACAATCGGCAGTCGGGGGAGCGGAAGGCGCTAAGCCGTCGAAGCCGGCGGATAAGCCCGGCAAACCGAAGCCGGCGCAAGGCGCGGGCAAAGGAATAACGGCGATCGGAGATTCCGTCCTGCTGGATGCGGCTCCCTACCTGGAGAAGCTTCTGCCGGGCATTGTCATCGACGGCCAAGTAGGACGCCAGATGACGCATGCGCAGGAAGTCGTCGAGGCGATGATCGCATCCGGTACGCTCGGGAATCGGGTCGTCATCGAACTCGGAACGAACGGATCGTTTAACTCGAAGCAGCTCGCCAAGCTGATCGAGACGATCGGAGACAAGAGGGAAGTGTGGCTGGTGAACGTCAGAGTGCCGCGCAAATGGCAGAACACCGTCAATTCCGCCTTGAACAAGGCTGCGGCCGAATACGGCAACGTCAAACTGGTCGACTGGTATTCCGCAAGTAAAGGTCAGGACGACTTTTTCTATAAGGACGGCGTTCACCTGAAGCGTCAAGGCGCGGAGTTTTATGCGTCGATGCTGACAAAGGAATTAGGGGCCAAGTAGCGAAGAATTTCAATGACAGGTGTCCATGGCCGTCAGCTTCCCGAGACCCGAGCTTGTGCCCGTAATGAAAATGTTTTTTTGATCCATGTCGATTCCGCCTCGCTTTGCCAAGCGCAGGGGAGGCCGGCCGACCGTCTGCCAATCAACCGCCTATTGACATTCTGTGGCTGCGGCAGTATCATTCAACCTGTTGACTTGCATATAATCTTACTTCATACGTTCGTATAACCCCATAGTTATAGGGTGGGGGTCTCTACGGGAAGCCTTAACTTCCTTGCTACGAATATCGGATCGCTTCGCGCGTTCCGTATTCCGGGCAAGGAAGTTTTTTATTGCATTCGTACAAGGAGGAATAACATCAAGATGAAATACAAATTGTCCGTTTTGTTGGGAGCGATCTGTTACGGTATTCTGTCTACTATAGTCACAAAAGCTTACGAACACGGCTACTCGCTCGGCGAAGTCGTCGGCAGCCAACTGCTGACGGGGTTCGTGCTGGCATGGGCGCTTGTTCTGGTCCGAAAAGGGTGGAAGGGGCGCACGCAATCCGCAGACGGAGCCGAGCCGCGGCGGTACGGGAAGTTAAACTGGAAGCAGCGCGTGCTGCTGATGGCCGCGGGCACGCCGACCGCTGTCACGGGACTGCTGTACTACGAGTCGCTTCGCTACATTCCGAATTCGCTGGCCATCGTGCTGCTGTTCCAATTCACCTGGATCGGAGTGCTGATGCAGGCGATCGCCCGCAGGCAGCGCCCCGGAGGCGGCATGCTGTTTACGCTGGCCGTTCTGCTCGGAGGAACGCTGATGGCCGCGGGCATCGCCGATCAAGGCCTGGCCGGGTTGAACTGGCTCGGCGTGGCGTACGGGCTGGCGTCCGCGTTCAGCTATTCGCTGTTTATTCTGTTCAGCGGCAAGGCGGTTCCGTCCGTTCATCCGACCTATCGCAGCGCGTGGATGATCACCGGCGGCATGCTGCTCGTATTCGCCCTGTTCCCGCCGGCATTTCTGTTCGACGGCACGTTATGGGCCGGCTTGCTTCCGTTCGGACTCATGCTGGGGTTGTTCGGCGCGTTCCTGCCTCCGGTGCTGTATGCGATCGGAGTGCCTCGCATCGGCGAAGGCTTGACCGGCATTCTGGGAGCGTCCGAGCTGCCCGTCGCCGTGCTTCTCGCCGCTGCCGTGCTGCATGAACAAGTGAGCGTTCTGCAGTGGGCGGGCGTTGCGCTCGTGCTTATAGGCGTTGCACTGCCCGAGCTGTTGGGCAGATTGCGGAAAAAATCGGCTTTTCCGAACGGGTCCCATGCACTATAATGAGAATTGTAATTCAAAGTAAATAAATGAGAATAGTGAACTAAGAGAGGAGGAACATCCGAGTTGGCCAAAAAAATTCTGGTCAGCGCTTGCTTGCTCGGACATAAGGTGCGATACGACAACGGAGACGTGCCTTGTCTGGGCCCGAGGTTTCTGAGCTGGTACGAGGAAGGGCGGCTCGTCTCGATCTGCCCGGAAGTCGTCGGCGGTCTCCCGACTCCCCGTCCCGACGCCCAAAGGCAAGGAGACCGAGTCGTTACGGGCGCGGGAGCCGACGTAACCGAGCCGTTCCGGAAGGGAGCCGAAGCCGCGCTGAAGCTGGCTCTCGAACACGAGGCGGAGCTGGCCATTTTGAAGCAGGACAGTCCGTCGTGCGGCAGCCTGTTCATCTACGACGGAACCTTCACCGATACGATAGTGCCGGGCGAAGGAACGACGACCGAGCTTCTTCGCCGCAACGGAATCAAAGTGTACGGAGAAGATCAACTGGACGAAGTCGAGCGGGAGCTGGCGCAGGCCGACCGCTAAAAGTCCGCTAGCCGCTGCAGCCAGCTCTCGGGAGCCGTGAAGGCGGCTTTTAGATTTGGATCAGAATCGGCAAAATCATCGGCCGGCGTTTCGTCTTCGTCCACAGAAACTTGCCGACCTCCTCTTTGATCGTCTGTTTGTACGCGCTCCACTGGTTCACTTTTTCCTCCAGCAGCTTGCCCATAGAGGCGGCGGCGATCCGATTCACTTCCTCGAGCAATCCTTCAGATTCGCGAACATACACGAACCCCCTGGATATCGTATCCGGACCCGATATAATTTTGCTGTCGGCGCGGCTCAGCGTAATGACGACGATGAGAATGCCGTCCTCGGACATATGCTTGCGGTCGCGCAGCACGACGTGGCCGACGTCCCCGATGCCGAGGCCGTCCACGAGCGTATTGCCTGTAGGAATTTTTCGGCGCTGGCTGGCAATGCCTCCTTCGATGTCGACGACGTCTCCGTTCTTGACGATGAAGACGTTGTCCCATTCGACGCCGACCGACTCCGCCAGCATGCGATGCTGGCACAGCATCCGATACTCGCCGTGAATCGGAACGAAATACTTCGGCTTCATCAGGGTGAGCATCAGCTTCAGCTCCTCCTGGCTGGCATGCCCGGAGACGTGCATGCCGGTCACCGAGCCAGAGCCGTAGATCACCTTCGCTCCGAGCTCGTACAGGTTGTCGACGATGCGGGCGACGTTGCGTTCGTTGCCGGGAATCGGCGTCGCGGCCAGAATGACCGTGTCTCCGCGATGCACCTCCACCTGGCGGTGACTGGAGCTGGCCAGGCGGGAGAGCGCGGCCATCGGCTCCCCTTGCGAGCCCGTGCACAGCACGACGACCTCATTCGGAGAGAGTCGGTTGACGTCGGACGGCTCGATCAGCATTCCCTCGGGCAGGTGGAGATAGCCCAGCTCCGCCGCAACGCTCACGACGTTGACCATGCTTCTGCCGAGCAGCGCGAGCTTTCGGTTCGCGCGCTGCGCCGCGTCGACGATCTGCTGCAGCCGGTGCACGTTGGAGGCGAACGTGGAGATGAATATTTTTTGCTCCGCTCTGGCGAACGCTTCTTCGATGTGCTCGCCGACAAGCCTCTCCGAAGGCGTAAAGCCCGGCCGCTCCGCGTTCGTGCTCTCCGAGAGCAGAAGCAGCACGCCCTTGTGGCCGAGCGCGGCCATCTTGTGGATGTCCGGATAATGATTGTTGACGGGCGTCAGATCGAATTTGAAATCCCCGGTATGAACGACGGTGCCCTCGGGTGTATTCAACGCGATGCCGAGGCAGTCGGGGATGCTGTGGTTCGTGCTGAAGAAGCTTACCTTGAAGCTCCCGAAGCGGAGCACCGAGTCGGCGGTGATCGTCTTGAGCCGGGAGTTGCCGAGCAAGCCGTGCTCGCGCAGCTTGATCTCGATCAGCCCGAGCGTCAGCCGGGTGGCATAGATCGGCATGTTGAGCTGCTTCAGCACGTAGGGGATGCCTCCGATATGATCCTCGTGGCCGTGCGTGACGATAAGAGCCCGGATCTTGTCCCTGTTTTCAAGCAAATATGTAATGTCCGGCACGATGACGTCGATGCCAAGCAGGCTTTCGTCGGGAAATTTGGAACCGCAGTCGATGACGAGAATGTCGTCCGCGTAGCGGATAACGTACATGTTTTTGCCGATTTCGTTGACGCCGCCCAATGCGACGACCGACAGCGCGTTCTCTTCCGAGCTCAAGAATCGTTCCCTCCGTTTGCGATAGGAATATGTGAAGTATTGCCTTGAAGGGCTCCGTTCATCCCAAGATCAGGTCGATGGGGGAGACGCGTTTGATTTTTTGTGATTGCATTTTGCCGAGGCAGTGAGTATAATAACTTCAACTTAATAGGTTTATCTAAAGTCGATGAAGAGAAAGAGTACGTTAGTCGTCAGTTCCGCAGAGAGTTGGGTCAGGTGAAAGCCAACGTTCGGGCGATAACGGAAAGCCGTCTCCGAGACGCAGACTGAAATTCGAGTAAGCTCTGCCGCATGTCCAGCGTTAACGGGACCGCGTATTGATGGATACGTTGCGGAGTGCCGCTGTAATTCGTGCGAACGAAGAGCGGAACTAGGGTGGTAACACGGGTGCAGACTCGTCCCTTGCGGACGGGTTTTTTTGTTTTTAAATTTCGTCATATCCGAAGGGAGAGCCGCTAAGATGCCTTATCAAACCTTAACGCCGATGGAACGGCTGCTGTCGCCGCAAGTCCGTGAAATGCCGCCGTCGGGCATACGGAAGTTTTTCGATTACACGTCGGGAATGAAGGACGTCATCTCGCTTGGCGTAGGGGAGCCGGATTTCGTTACGCCCCAGATCGTTCGCGACGCATGCGTCGCCGCGCTGGACAAAGGGAGAACGACCTATACGTCCAACGCCGGCATGCCCGAGCTGCGGGAAGCGATCTCCGGATACTTGTCCGACAGCTGCGGCGTAAGCTACGATCCCGACAACGAAGTGCTGGTCACGGTCGGCAGCAGCGAAGCGATCGATCTGGCGCTCCGCGCGCTGATCACGGAAGGAGACGAGATCGTCATTCCGGAGCCTTGCTATATTTCCTACTCGCCGATCGTGTTTCTCGGCGGGGGCAAGCCGGTCGGCGTCGAAACGTTCGCCAAGCACCAGTTCAAGCTGAAAGCGGACGCGCTGAGAGAGAAGCTGACGCCGCGCTCCAAGGTGCTCGTGCTCTGTTATCCGAACAATCCGACCGGTGGAATTATGACGTACGAGGATTGGCTGCCGATCGCGCGGCTGGCGGAGGAGCGCAATTTGGTCGTCATCTCGGACGAAATCTATTCCGAGCTGAGTTACGGGGATAAGCATGTAAGCTTCGCGTCGCTGCCGGGCATGAAGGAGCGGACGCTGGTCGTGAACGGCTTCTCCAAGGCGTTCGCGATGACCGGCTGGCGCGTCGGATATGCCTGCGGACCTCGCGAGTTGATCGCGGCCATGCTGAAGATCCATCAGTATACCGTCATGTGCGCGCCGATCATGGGGCAGGTCGCGGCTCTGGCTTCGCTGCAAGTCGGCATGGAGGAGAAGGACAGGATGATCGAGTCTTACAATCAGCGGCGCAGAGTTTTCGTCCAGGGGCTGCGGCAGATCGGACTTCCGTGCCACGAACCGCAAGGCGCGTTCTACGCTTTTCCTTCGATCGCCCATACGGGGCTCACCTCGGAGCAGTTCGCTCATCGGCTTCTGCAGGAAGCGAAGGTCGTGACGGTTCCCGGCCACGTGTTCGGGTCGGGCGGCGAAGGATTTATCCGTTGTTCTTACGCCTCGTCCCAGGTACAATTAGAAGAAGCGTTGGAGAGAATCCGCAAATTTCTAAGCTTGATATAGAAGGGATGGGACAGCGAACATGGAAGCGACTAAGATTAATGGCATTAAGTATTATCCGCCGCAGGAAGATTACATCGCCTTCGACAACGAGGAAGACTACGCGGAGAAAGGGCGGGCTTGGGGATTGTTCGCCAAGACGCCGAAGGCGCATTTCTGGTACAAGAGCGCGGCCGCGCAGCATCAGGTCTCGATCAAGGGCTATCAGGAATACGGAAGCATGAGCGTGCTCATCGTCGAATTCGAGGACGGGCGGCTGACGAGCATCCACCCTTCCTATCTGAAGGAGATGCAGAGCGGCACGTTCGGCAAGGAGCCGATCGGCGGAGAGGCGGAGGACGCGGAGGGCGGCGTGCCGTCCGCTGCGGATCCGGACGTTTCGGGAAGCGCGGAAGAGGGCGGCAAGCCGGCTAAAGCGGCAAAGGCGCAGAAGCGGACGAAAGAGAAGAAGGAGAAGCTCGAGCTGCCCGTCGACAAAGTAAAATTCACCGCCAAGGTCAAGGAATTCACGACGAAGCCGAACCCGTTCTCGGACCGCGACGACGAAGTGGTGCTGCTGGAAGAGGTTGCCGTGGTCGGCGATTCTCCGCTTGCCATCGGAGACGCGTGGTGCGGCTACAGCAACACGTTGAAAGGCTTGGGACTCGAAGTGGGCAACGTCATCTCATTCGAAGGTAAAGTCGTGGACAAGAAATTCAACAAAGAAATTTTGTATAAGGTGAACAATCCTTCGAAGATTGTTATTCAATAATGAAAACAACATAGCCCGACATGAAAATGAGCTTCCCGCATCCGGGAAGCTCATTTTCGCTCATTCAGTTTGCCGTGCGGTACTCCGCCGCTCCGAAGTAGTCGATCAGGAAGCTTCGCAGCTGCTGAACGGATTCGGGCAGCAGGGTGCCTTTCTCCCACGTCAGGCCGATCGTACGCGCGCAGACCGGGTCCGTGACGCGCAGGATGCTGCACCGGGCCGCGTCCGTGCTCTTCACCTGCATGGCCGGAATGAGGGCGACGCCGATGCCGGCTTCGACGAGCATCTGCAGACGCGACGGATCGGCAATCTCCAAGGCGACGTCGGGAGAGAATCCGGCCAACCGGCAAAACTCGTCGCAAGCCTGCCTCAGACCGGAGCCGTCTTCCAGGGCGACGAACGGATCGCCCGCGACGTCCGCGAGCTTGGCCTCTCTCTGGCCGGCCAAGCGGTGCCCCGCGGGAACGGCCAAGAAGATTTCCTCTTCGCGCAGCGCGATCGTCTCCATGCCCGGCTGACGAATGAGCGGAGAGCAGAGGAACAGGTCGAGATCGCCTCGCTCAAGCTGCGCCGTCATCGAATTGTTGCAGCCGTAGTGCACCTTGATCTGCGTGTTGTCCGCCTGAGACAGATAGGCTCCGAGAAAATCCGGCATCGCTTCGAGATGAATCATGCCGAGCGAGATCGATTGCTTGACGACGCCGGCCTTAAGCGCGCCTTCCCGCTTGCCTTCCTTCAGCTCGGCGAACGCCTTGTTCACCCGAACGAGGAAGGCTTTGCCGGATTCGTTAAGTCTGATGTTCCTGCCGCTGCGGTCGAAGAGAGGAAAGCCGAGCTCATCTTCCAGGCGGGCGATGGATTGGCTTAGGGATGGCTGAGAAATTCTGAGCTCGTCGGCTGCTTTCGTCATATGCTCCAAACGGGCAACGTGCTGAAAATACGTTAATTGCAGAAAGTCCAACTAAATCCCCCCGCTTTCTTAGCATTAGTTTACCAGATACAGGCATTTCCCGTCACTCATAGTTTTCAAGCGATCGATTACATAACGTATTTCGTATTGGAAGTTCGGCGAAGGCGCTCGGTATACTTGGCTTGCAACGATAATAGCCGTCGTTAGGCAAGGAGGAATTCCATTGAGCGTAAAATTAGCCATCGTGTATTACAGCTCCACAGGCACGAATTACAAGCTGGCTCAAGCCGCGCAAGAGGTCGCCGCCGCTCGCGGAGCGGAAGTGCGTCTCGTTCGCGCGGCCGAGCTGGCCCCCGCCGAGGCAATTGCTGCGAATCCGGCGTGGAAAGCCCATCAGGAAGCGACGTCCGGCATTCCGGTGGCGAGGCCGGAAGATTTGGATTGGGCCGACGCAATTCTGTTCGGCACGCCGACCCGATTCGGCAGCCCGGCTTCCCAGCTTAGACAGTTCCTCGACACGACGGCACCCAGAGCAAACGTTACGTTCTGGACCGCCTTAGCTTGACCGTATCGAAAGGGGAGTTCGTCTGTATCGTCGGACCGAGCGGCTGCGGCAAAACGACTCTGCTGAACAGCATCGCCGGCTTCCAGCCTTACGAGGGACAATTGCTGTTCAGGGGAAAGCAGGTCACACGACCTGACAGGGAACGGGGCGTGATGTTCCAGGAGTATGCTTTGTTTCCGTGGTATACGGTGGAGGAAAATGTGGCGTTGGGACCGGCGCTGTCGGGGATGGGAAGACGCGAACGGGCTAAGCTGGCGCGGGACTATATTCGGCTGGTCGGGCTGTCCGGCTTCGAGCGCGCTTATCCGAACCGGCTGTCGGGCGGCATGAAGCAGCGCGTCAGCCTGGCCCGGATGCTGATCAACGAACCGGCAATCGCCTTGCTCGACGAACCGTTCGCCGCTCTCGACGAGCAGAACCGGGAGACGCTGCAGGATGAGCTGCTGCGCATCCGGGAGCAATCCCTGCTGACTTGCCTGTTCATTACCCACAGCCTGTCGGAAGCCGTCTACTTGGCCGATCGCGTCGTCGTGCTGCTGCCGGCTCCGGCCGGCGTCGCGCTGGACGTGTCGGTCGAGCTGCCTCGCTCGGCCAGAGACCGCGACGATATTCGGTTCGGGCGCTATGTGCAGCAGATCCGGCAAGCGATGAGAGGGGCGGTGTCCTAGATGGAAAAGACGACCGCGCTCGCGAAGCCCTCGCCTGGGCCGACGCTGCGCATCCGCCGACTGCAACTGCGGGGGCGCTTGCGGAGAGTGCTGCTCGGATCGACGGGAATCGCAGCTTTGTTCGCGGCGTGGGAATACGCAAGCCGCTCGGGGCTGGCGAACAGCGCCTTGCTTCCCAGCCCGATTGCCGTAGCGAAGCTGATGGGACGCATGCTCGAGGAGGGCACTCTGATCGCCCACATGTGGGCGAGTCTGGTGCGAGCCGGAGCCGGCTTTTCGCTCGGATTTCTGGCGGCGCTGGCCGTCGGCTGCCTGATGGGGACGTGGGGGACGGCGAGGCGTATCATCGGACCGGTCATCGAGTTGTTCCGGCCGATTCCTCCGTTCGCCGTCATTCCGATCGCGATTCTCTGGTTCGGCATCGGCGAATGGTCGAAGACGTCGATTATCGCTTACGCGACCTTTTTCCCCGCCGTGCTGAACGTCTCGGCCGGCATCAAGCAAGTGGATCCGGTGCATCTGAAAGTGGTCAGCTCGCTTGGAGCGGGCAAGTGGCGAACGTTCCGCCACGTGACGATTCATTCCGCGCTGCCTCTGATCATTACCGGCATGAAAGCGGGCATCGGCATGGCGTTCGTCTCGCTCGTGGCGGCGGAAATCGTCGCGTCCAGCAACGGGCTCGGCTTTCTTATTCAGGAGGGGCGGTCGCTGTTCAATACGGAGCAGGTCATCGCAGGCATGATCGCCATCGGAATGCTTGGGGCGGCATTAAACGGCCTGCTGGCCGCTCTTGAAGCTTGGCTGGTTCGCTGGAAATAACTCAACTCGGGAGGAATACTCTATGAACTCATTCGAACAATCGCTCAAACCATCGTTCAAATTCGCGGCAAGCGCATTTCTGATCCTGCTTCTCGTATTTATCGCCGCATGCGGCAGCAGCTCGGGCAGCAATTCGAGCCCGGCCAAGGAGAGCGCCGGCAGCTCAGCTCCGGTCAGCCCGCAAGCAAGCGCCAGCAGCCCGGAAGCGTCCGCAAGTCCGGCTGCCGCCGCTCCCGATACGACTCCCGAGACGAAGGAGCTGTCGATCGGTTCGGGCCGCGACCCGCAGCTGTCGCCGCTTATCGTCATCGCGCAGGAGGAAGGCTACTTCGCGGCCGAAGGGCTTACCGTCAAGCTGGAGCTGTTCGCGTCGGGAACGGACGTTACCGCCGCGCTCGCGAGCAAGAGCATCCAGTTCGGCGCCTCCGGGGACATTCCGTTCCTGATCGCCAGCGGCGCCGGAGCTCCGATCGAGACGGTGGCGCAGCAGGCCGATATTTCCGGCGTGCAGACGTTGATCGTCAACCCGGACAAGATCAAGAAGCCCGAAGATCTGAACGGCAAGAAGATCGCTTACGTTCCCGGCACGGTGACGGAGGCGCTGTTCCTGAAAGTGGTGGAGCAGTACAAGCTCGATGCTCAATCGATCACTTCCGTGAAGTCCGGACCGGCCGAGCTGCTGCCTGCTTTCCAGAACGGCAACGTCGACGCGTTCATTATTTGGCAGCCGCTCGCGCTGAAGGGAGAAGGAGTCGGAGGAGTCAAGCTGCTGACTGCCAAACAATCGTTCGTGCCGGGACAGGAAGGACCGCAAAAGCTGATCGGCTCCTACGGCCTGCTCGGAGGACATCGCGATTTTCTCGATGCGAATCCGAATACCGTCAAAGCCGTGCTGCGAGCGCTCGGCCAGTCGGCGGAATTCATTCGGGCGAATCCGGATCGGGCGGCCGCGCATGTCGGCAAGGCGATCGGGTTGGAGGAGGAGCTCGTGAAGCAGGTTTTGCCGCTTAACGTCTACGCATTGGACATTACGCCGGAATTGGCCGCGACGTTGGAGGAAATCTCGCAGTTTCTGCTGGACAACGGCAAGATCAAGGCGCTTCCGAATCTGCAAGAGTTCATCGACTCTTCGTATTTGCAGGAAGTCGACGGCGCGGCCGTCACTTGGACGCCTTAAGGCGAAACGGAGGGGAATCGATTGGCGATCGTACTTGTAAGAGAAGCCGGAATCCGGCTGGAGGACGAACGGCAGGTTGCGGATTTTTGCCGGAGGCAGGACATCTACTACGAGCGTTGGGATGCGGACCGGTTGGCCGGTTGGGAGCGCGATCCCGGTCCTAAGCTGTCGGAGTCCGAACAAGCGCGGATTATATCCGCTTACGAAGAAGAGATCAAACGGCTGGCCGAGCGGCGCGCCTACTTGAACTGGGACGCGGTGCTCATGTCGGATGCCGCGCCGGAGCTGCTGGCGAAATTCGGCACGCTGCACACGCACCATGAGGAAGAAGTTCGCGTTCTGGCGGATGGTGGATTCGCCTTCGTCATCCGCAACGTCAACGGGGACGGATACTTCGAGCTGCACGTCGAGGAAGGGGACGTGTTCGCGCTGCCGGCCAATCGGCCTCACGCCTTCAAGCTCGGGCCGCAGCGCAAAGCGGTCGTCGTCCGGCTGTTCTCCGGAGAGATCGGTTCGGTCATGCATCCGTTCGACGATCCTTCGTTCGAATTGTAAGCAATGAGAGACAGCCGTTCGGCGATCCGCCGCGACGGCTGTTTTCCCGTTCACTCGGCTTTTCTGCGCGTTATTTTGAATAGGCAGGCTTGCAGCGCCTTTTCCGCTCTTTTGTCGGTATCCCGTCCAATCAGGTTGGTCGTACGCCTCCTGCGAGATCGGGCATGACCTATCTCCTCCATTTGTCGGTATCCCGACAGCTCAGAAATCTGGTTACAGCGTTTATCGATAAGCTATTCCGTTTAATCAGTTGATCATTCTCATGGCTGGATAGCGGCAAAAGGGGGCAAAAGCGGTAGGCGAGGTGCAGCGTGAACTGACCGGAAGGGATAGCGGCAAAAGGGGAGAAAAAGGCGGTAGAACAAGTATGGCGTGAACGGAATGAAGCCGACAGCGACAAGACGCAGAGAAAGAAAGGGGAGAGTTAGAACGAACTGATCGACAGGGATATCGGTAAAAGGCGTGAAAGGGAGGTGCGATGCCGGGAATGACTGACGGAAGGGGATAGCGACAAAAGAAGCGGAAAGCGGAACGGGAAGAAGTGGACGGACTGACGGAAGGGGATAGCGACAAAAGAAGCGGAAAGCGGAACGGGAAGAAGCGGACGAACTGACGGAAGGGGATAACGTGAAAGGGGATCGTCTCCGACAAAACGCATTCATCGTCCAGAGGACGCCGAAGACGTTTTTGCTTGGCGCGCCCGGTTCGGGCTTTGGCATTTGCTGCTAGAACTGATACGCTTGACATTGCCGTAACGTAAAGGTGTACGATCAGTGTGCGAGGAGGGATCGAGATGGAATATACGGTTCAGAAGCTCGGCCGGTTGGCCGGAATCAGCACGCGCACGCTCCGATACTACGACGAAATCGGACTTCTCAAGCCGGCGAGAATCAATTCGTCGGGGTATCGGATCTACGGGCAGCCGGAGGTGGATCGCCTGCAGCAAATTTTGTTCTATCGGGAGCTTGACGTCGGCCTCGAGGAGATCAAGGAGATCGTGGGCGCTCCCGAATTCGACGCCCGGAGCGCGCTGGCGAAGCACCGCGAGCAGCTTCTGGCCAAGCGGCAGCAGCTCGACGCGCTGATCGCCAACATCGATCTGACCTTAGCCCATCAAGAGGGGATGACGAACATGAGCGACCAACAGAAATTCGAAGGCTTTAAACAGCAGCTCATCGACGATAACGAGGCCAAATACGGCGAGGAGATCCGCGCCAAATACGGCAACGAGCGAGTGAACAAATCCAACGCGAAAATCAAAAACATGACGAAGGAACAGCACGAGGAGATCGAGCGCTTGTCGGAAGACATTCACGCGACACTCGCCCAGGCGTTCGCGACGGGAGATCCGGCGGGCGAATTGGCTCAGAAGGCTGCCGATCTGCATCGCCGCTGGCTTACTTTCTACTGGGACCAATATACGAAGGAAGCCCATGCGGGAGTAGCCCAAATGTACGTGGACGACGAACGGTTCAGAGCCTATTACGACAAGGATCAGCCGGGCATAGCGGAGTTTCTGCGGGACGCCGTACGAATCTATACGGGAATCGACGCCTAATCCGTCAGGGGGAGGCTGCCGCTGAGGCAGCCTCTTTTCATCTGAATTGTCTCCGACAAAATGCCTTCATCGTCCAGAGGACGCCGAAGGCGTTTTTTGCTTGCGTAAAAAGGGGTTGACAGTCGTGTGTATTAAGGGCATAATACGCTTGTGGTGTATGAACTACTTAGTACACACACTTATGGCGATTGCGAGGTAGCGGTATGAGAACAGGCGGAGGCTGGGAAGAAGTCGAGTTCAACAGCCGGGAACCGGTCTATCTGCAGGTAGTTCGGCATTTCAAAGAGATGATCGTCGCCGGGAAGCTGGAGGCGGGTCAGGTGATCCCTTCGCGGAGAGAGCTGGGAACGCTGCTGAAAATCAACCCGAATACGGCGCAGAGATCTTATAAGGAGATGGAGGAACGGAAATTGATCGTAACGGAAGGAAATTCGCCAAGCCGAATCACCCAGGACGACGCCGTGCTGCGGGCGATTCGCGCGGAGCTGCTCGGGGAAGCTGTCGACGCCTTCGTCTCGGCGGTCAGGAAGGTCGACGTTCCGGTCGAAGAACTGCTTGATTTGGTGAAGAGCAAATACATAGAGGCGCTGTCCTCCAGCCCTGCCGACATCGCGGCGGAAGGGGGCGCGGAGCGGCCATGATCGAGTTGAAAGGGGTTCGCAAGCGGTATCGCGGGCGTTACGTGCTGAACGGATTGTCTTTTACGGCGGAGAAAGGCAACATCACCTGCTTGATCGGCATGAACGGAGCGGGCAAGTCGACTGTCATGAAGGCGATCATGGGGCTCGTGCCCGTCAAGGAGGGGCAAATTCTCGTGGACGGCAAGCCGCGCGGGAGATGGATGTACGAGAAAATCAGCTTCGTTCCGGATCATCTGACGATGCCTCTGAGTATGAAGATGTCCGAGGGACTGACCTTTATGGCGGATTTCTACGCGAGCTGGAACGCGGAGCGGGCAGCCGAGCTGATGCGCTTCTTCCGGCTGGAGCCCGGCGAGAAGATCGGCAATCTGTCGAAGGGGACGGCCGCCAAATACAACCTGGTGCTCGGACTGGCTCCGAATTCCGACTACGTGCTGATGGACGAACCGTTTTCCGGAATTGACCTGTTCAGCCGGGAGATGATCGCGGACGTGTTTTCCAGCGAGCTGATCGAAGAGCGCGGCGTTCTGCTGACGACGCATGAGATCGGCGAGGTGGAGCATCTGATCGACAAAGCGGTCATTCTGCAGAACGGAAAAGCGGAGATGGAATTCGATTGCGAGACGATGCGCAGCGAAGAGGGCAAGTCGATCGTCGACGTGATGAGAGAGGTGTATTCGCGTTGAGAAACTACCTGAAGCTTCTGCATATGGAAATCCATCGTTTCCGATATATCCTGTTCGTGTTGATGGGACTGACGGCGCTCGTGCAGATGTGTGCGATCGCATTCAACGCGATGGGAGAGATTAACGAAAGAAACGTCTATTTTGAGCAAACGGGCCGGGCTCCCGAGGAGTTTTTCGCTGCCATGTCGTACACCCGCGCGGTGCAGGAGACGCAATTCTGGTTTGCCGTCCCCGTCGGGCTCAGCATCGCGGTTCTCGTGATCTACGCGTTCCTGATCTGGTATCGCGATTGGTTCGGAAGAGGCACGTTCGCGTATCGGCTGCTCTCGCTTCCGTCCGAACGAAGGAACATTTATTTCGCCAAGCTGACCGCCATCTTAACGTTCGTGTTCGTCCTGGTCGGATTTCAACTGCTGCTTATGCCGATCGGAAGAGCGATCTTCGCGATGATTGCGCCGGCCGATCAACTGCAGCCATCCTATATCGCGGACGCGATTTTCGCCAACCAAGTATTCAAAATTTTGCTGCCGCGCTCATTCGCGGAATTCTTCGTCAACTACGGCTTGGGAATCATCTCGCTGCTCGTCCTGTTCGCGTCGATTCTGCTGGAGCGAAGCTACCGCTGGCTCGGCATCGTGTACGGACTGGCGTATGCCGGCTTCTGCGCGCTGCTGATGGTTTACCCGCTGCTTGCGCTTGGCCTGAATTATTCCACGGGCTATTTCTATACCGAGGAAGCGTATGCGATTCAAATGGCGATCGACGCGCTGATCGTCGTCGCGTCCGTCTGGCTGGGATTATATCTATTGAAGAAAAAAGTGTCGGTGTAAGGGAGGAGACGGCGAACGATGAAACGTTACCTTTTATCGATGGCGCTCGGCGTATTCGCGGTCTGCTCGATCGGAGCGTATTATGCGTCCGGCACGGAAGGGGATGCGCCGAGGTACAAGCTGACTACGCTGCAAGGCGATGCCGGGGAAGCCGCCAAGATGCGGCTCAGCGGCTCCTATATCGGAGGCGTCGGATCGAAGGCGCTTGAGCTTACCGTCGATGGAACGAAATATCAATTGACGCAATCGTTTTACGAGAAGTATTTGAAGGACAACCGGTATTTGACGTCGCGTTACGAGGAAATGAAAGCATTGAAACGGGAGCATCGGGATTTTATGAGAGCGAGAAGCAATGTGGACAGCTTTTATAAGGATTCGGAGTGGCTCATCTATGCGGACATCTTCCTCTACGGCCCTAGCGGGAAATACGATTGGCGGACGGAACTGAAGATGGACGTCTTGGAAGAGGCGACGGGGCGCGTCAACAAGATCAGAATTGCGCTGAACGTTGCGAAGCAGGTAAGCTGGCTCAGGGTGGGAGACGTTCAGCGCGTCGGTGACGAAGTGCACGTCCTGTCCCAGGTACGCTATAGAACGGGGCCAACTGCAGACGGTCCCTCCGCAGTGGAGTTCCGCGATTATATCGTCGATCTGCATACCGGCGAGCTGCTGCGCGAGGCGGTGCTCGTCTCCGAGGAGCTGGCTGTCTCCGACTCGGCGGGACCGGGAGGAGCTCTGGCGGCGCAGTCCGTGACAAGCGAGATTAGCCTTTCCGCTATTTCGAGCGAGGTACGCTCACAGCCCTCCGAGCACGTTGTGCTGGCAACGAGCAAGAGCGAGCAATTCGTAAACGAGGCCGGCAAGGAAGAGATGAAGCAAACGCGCCATTTCGCCGTTTTCTCTTACCGAACCGGCAAGCTGACGCCGCTGCCCGAGCCGTCGCCCGGCTTGAGCGCATATTCGAACATCCAGAGCGAGCTTAGCGGGGAGCTTTTCACCATTCTGTACTCCGATCGCGGAAGCCTGGCGATCGCCCGCTATAACGTCGCAACAGGGGCGCAGGAGCAGGGGGAACTGACCTTGACGGCCGAGCAGCTTGGAGGACAGTCGATCCACAGCGTGAGCTTGGCGCAAAATCGGGTGTACGTTCTGCTGACTACGGAGAGCTCTAACAAGACTCGCATTTCCGACGGAAGACAGCTTGTGGCCGTCGTGCTGGATGCCGGCAGCGGAGAGCTGCTGTACAAAGGAGAAGCCGCATACGACGGACCGGCCGAGAAAGCCGACGAGTTCCGCAAAAATCTGTGGCTGACCAACGTCAATGCCGATCGCCTGTAATCCGCACGAGGAGTTGCTTCGACAAGAGAGGATCGCGCTGCTCAGAAAGCTGGAGGAGCTCGGCTATTCGATCGCCTATTACGTACTGCGCTGCGAGGAGCTGGCCGTGGAAGCGACGCGGGCCGCGCTGCTCGCGGCGGGAGGGGACGGCGAGCTGCACGGATTGCCGGCCGAGGCGCAGAGAGAGAAATTCGCCCGGCTGGCCATGAACTCGGCGATCGCGGTTAGACGCGACAGATTGCTGCGGCATGCGGAATAAACGACAAACGCTCTTCCTCGGAGATACGGGGAAGAGCGTTGTTTACGTACGGCGAATATGGTAGACGCACTTGCGATCGCCGGACGCGAGGCAGTCCGAACGCGTCACTTCCGCGCCCAGCAGCGTCTCGAACAGCTTCAACTCGCAGGCGCAAGCCTGATTGTACTTGTTGGCGACCTGCGAGATCGGACAATTGTACTCGGTCAGCACGTAGTCGTCGTCGGAATCCTTCTCCCAGGACGCCATGTAGCCGTTCTCGTTCTGAATGTCCGACAATGCGGCGACTTTCGCTTCAAGCTCTTTGCCGGCCATTTTCGCCTCGTACCTTTTCAGCAGAGTCGCCTTGCGGCGCTCGAAGAGAAGATTGACCATCGATTCGCCGGCTTCGTCCTCCAATTCGGTGAGCAGGTCGAGGGCGACGGCATGATATTTCTTCGGAAAATAGTCGTCCGCCCGGGCGGTCAGACGGTAGACGGCCGCAGGCCGGCCCATCGGCAGCCTGACGGTCGTCGATTCGATCAGATCGTCCCGCTCGAGATTGGAAATATGCCGCCTTACGGCCATGCCGGTAATGCCCAGCTGATCGGTCAGCTCCTTGGCGGTCAGCTCCCCCGAAGTTTTCAGCATTTGCATAATTCTGTTGCGCGTGGACAGATCCGAATCTTCCTTCAATACGTCACCTCCCGGGATTAACGGATCGATTCGGCCGCGGCCAGATCGTGCTCGGCGCACTCTGCCGAGCAGTACCCGCTGTGCTCCTCTTCGCATTTGTCGCATACGAGGTGCTGAAGATGGCAGGTGTCGTCCGCGCAGTTAATGTAGCGATCCGTCTTCGTTCCGCAGTGATGGCACTCGCCGACCAGCGTATGCTCGTCGGTCTGATTGATGCGCACCGAGACGCGTTCGTCGAACACGTAGCAATTGCCGTCGAAGCCGCGGCCCTGCACTTCCGGATCTTGCCCGTACGTGACAATGCCGCCGTCGAGCTGGTAGACGTCGCCGAAGCCTTCGTTTTTCAGCACGGCCGTCAGCATCTCGCAGCGGATGCCTCCCGTGCAGTAAGTGAGAATCGGCTTGTCTTTGTGCTCGGTCAGATTATTGCGGATCCACTCGGGGAACTCGCGGAACGTCTTCAGATCAGGCTTGATCGCGCCCCGGAAGTGTCCAAGATCGTACTCGTAGTCGCTGCGGCCGTCAAGGATGATGACGTCGTCCTGCTGCATTTTCTCATGAAACTGCTTCGGAGTGAGCCGCGCGCCTCCGTCGACGTTCGGATCGAGCTCCTTGTCGTAGCGCAGCGTCACGAGTTCTTTCTTGTAGCGTACGAATATTTTCTGGAACGCGTGGCCGTCGGCCTCATCGATCTTGAACAGCAGATCGGAGAAGAGCGGATGGGCGTGCATCGCAGCCATGTAGGCGTCGGTCTGCTCCACCGTGCCGGAGAGCGTTCCGTTGATTCCCTGATCCGCGATCAGAATTCGGCCCTTGACGCCGAGATCTTTGCAAAATTGCAGATGTTCGGCGGTGAACTCCTCGGCGTTCGGAACTTTAACGTATTTATAGAACAGCAGAATGCGGTAATCTTTTGTAGACATCTTTAACACCTTTCCGTCGGCTATTGCAGGTAGCCGGTAATACGTTAATCGTAGCCGTTCGCCCTCACATAGTCAACATAAAGGTTTATTATGTTGCCAAAAACGGTTTGACATCCTTAGCCGATCGGCGTACTATAAATATACGCTTAATTTCCGTCCGCTTGCGGAGGGAAAACGGGGGAACCGATCATTCAGGGGCGAATCGTTCGCGCAGAACGTAGGGTACCATCTACCCGAGTCCGTCAGCTAACCTCGTCGGCAGAGATGGGTCTGAGAATTCGATATTTATTTTCATTTCGGACCCTTATTCAGGGTCTTTTTGCGTTCTCTTAATGACCCGAACAGGAGGTGTTAACGATGCAGCAGGCGGAATCCGTCAGAACGACTTACGAAAGCTTGATGGAGCGAACGAGGCAGCTCGTGCAGCGCAAGGAGGAGACGGAGGCGTTCGTTCCGTCCGAGGAACAGTACGCCGTCCTTCACTTGACCGTCGAAGCCGACGGGCAGGAAGGCGGGGATCGCGACTTGAGCCGGGCGCAGATCGGCGTCAGGCGGTTCGTAACCGTCATCGCGCAGATCGTCTCCGGCTGGGGAGGCCAGCTGATCGAAGCGAGCCACCAGTCGTATACGGCTATCTTTCCGATGTCGGAGGCAGATGCGGTCGGACGGAGCTGTCTGTGCGGCGTGCAGATCGTGCAGGCGATCGACGCCGTCATCAATCCGTCCCTTGCGGAGGAAGGCATTCCGTTTCGCTTCCGCGGCGGCGTCGGCGTCAGCATGGGGCGCGTATACAGCTTCCATACGGGGCTGTCTCTCCCGGCGAACAGCCTGTATTACGGCGAAGCGATGACGAGCGCGGTCGAATACGCCAACATGACGGACGGACAGGTGATCGTGGACAAAGTCGTCAAGGAGCACTTCGAGCGCTCCGGATCGGAATATCAAGTTCAATTCGTGCCGTACCGCTATCATGAATGGGTTGGTTATCGGTTTCATATCGGCTGACGGAACGCTTGGTCGGGCCCTCCCGGCGTCATCGGAAGATGACGGCAGGGGGGCTTTTTTTTATGGATGATTTTCCTGATGCAGGGAATAATTCGCGTATACCCTAGTCGGCCAGTCTCGAGAGAGAGGGAGATTCCATTGACCAAGCAGCAATCCCGGCAGCCGAAGGACGAGTCGCGCAGACGGTTTCTCAAATATTCGGGGGCGGCGATCGGCGGAGCGGTCGTCGGGGGCGTCATCGGCGGCCTTGTCGGCAGGAACCTGAACAAAGCCGGGAAGAACGAGGCCGCTCCGCCGGAATCGACGGAATCGCCCGCCGTGCAGCGGGATCAGGATTACAATCAGGCGCTGATGTTTTTCTCGCAGGAGCAGTTCCAGACAGCGGAAGCGGCGGCCGAGCGGATTTATCCGCAGGACAACAACGGTCCCGGAGCGAAGGCGCTGGGCGTCGCCTTTTTTATCGACCATCAGATGGCTGGCGCTTACGGCTTTAACGCACGGGAGTACATGTCACCTCCTTTTTACAAAGCCGAAGCTTCCCAGGGGTACCAGCTCACGTTCAAGCGGCGGGAGTTGCTGGCGCTCGGCCTGGACGCCCTTAACGAGTACAGCCAGCAGAAGCACGCCAAGAAATTCCCCAAGCTGACGCCGGAGGAGCAGGACGCGGTGCTGACGGCTTTCGAGAAGGACGAGGTCGACCTGAAGGATGTCCCGGCTTCGGCCTTTTTCGCCATGTTCCGCAATCTGGCGATCGAAGGCGTGTACGCGGACCCGCTGTACGGCGGCAACCGCAACATGGGCGGCTGGAGGATGCGCAATTACCCAGGCAACCAGATGAGCTATACGAACGAGATCGAGAAGGAAGAGTTTATTAAAATGGAACCGCTCAGCCTGCACGATCATCTGCAAATGGGCTAAGGGAGAATACATGATGGCGAACAAGCTTCCTAAAGTTCCCGTCGTCATCGTCGGCATGGGCTGGGTGGGCGGCATCATCGCGGCGGAGCTGACCAAGGCGGGAATCAACGTGGTCGGCCTGGAACGGGGCAAGAGCCGCAGCACGCAGGATTATTACCACGTTCACGACGAGCTGCGCTACGCTTCCCGATACGAGCTGATGCAGGATTTGTCCAAGGAGACGGTCACCTTCCGCAACACGGAGAAAATGCGGGCGCTGCCGATGCGTTCCTACGGTTCGTTCCTGATGGGGGACGGGCTTGGCGGGGCGGGCGTGCACTGGAACGGACAGTATTATCGCTTCCTGCCGTACGACTTCGAAATTTACACGAAGACGGTGGAGCGCTACGGGAAAAACAAGATTCCGAAGGACATGACGATTCGCGATTGGGGAATCACCTACGACGAGCTCGAGCCGTATTTCGTGAAATACGAGCAGATGTCCGGCATTTCGGGCCCGCCCGAGCTTCCCGATCACGTGGGACACATGTCCAAGCCGTTCGCGACTCCTCCGATGAAGACGACGCCGGCGATGAAACTGTTTACGGACGCGGCGACCAAGCTTGGCTACCACCCGTACATCATCCCGTCGGCCAACCTGTCCCAGGATTACGCCAATCCCGACGGCATCGAGCGGGCGGCCTGCCAATATTGCGGCTTCTGCGAACGGTTCGGCTGCGAATACGGCTCGAAGGCGGACCCCGTCGTCACCGTGCTCCCGGTCGCGCAGAAGAGCGGCAAGTTCGAGCTGCGGACGCATTCGAACGTGACGGAAATTTTGCACGACGGCAAGAAGGCGACGGGCGTAAAATACGTCAATACGCTGACGGGCCAGGAGTCCGTGCAGCCGGCCGACGTCGTCGTGCTGGCCGGATACGTGTTCACCAACGTCCGCCTGCTGCTGCTGTCCAAGCTCGGCAAGCCTTACGATCCGAAGACGGAGGAGGGCTCTGTCGGCCGCAATTACGCCTATCAGGTGAACGGGGCCAGCACCTCCGTCTACTACGAGGACCGGGAATTCAATCTGGCGATGGGCGCCGGAGCGCTGGGCAGCAGCCTTGACGATTTTAACGGGGACAACTTCGATCACAGCGACTTGAAGTTTATCCACGGAGCGAACATCCGGTTTACGCAGACCGGGCTGCGCCCGATCCAATATCAGCCCGCTTCGGCCGACACGCCCAGATGGGGCCAGGCGTTCAAGCAGGAGACGATCCATAACGCCAACCGTATTCTCGGCGTTTCCGGCCAAGGGGCCAGCATGCCTTACCGGTACCACTATTTGGACCTCGACCCGGAGTACAGGGACTCTCTCGGCTTGCCTCTCATCCGGCTGACGTTCGATTTTCTCGAGCAGGACCGCGAGCTCGTCAAGTTCATCGCGCAGAGGACGAAGGAAATCGCCGAGGGGATGGGCGCTGCGAAGACGACGATGAACGATACGATCAAGCAGTACAACATCGTGCCGTACCAATCGACGCACAATACCGGGGGGACGATCATGGGCGACGATCCGGACACGACCGTCGTCAACAACTATTTGCAGATGTGGGACGCGGAGAACGTGTTCATCTGCGGCGCGTCCAACTTCCCGCATAACGGCGGCTACAATCCGACCGCGACCGTAGGCGCGCTTGCCTACAGAACGGCGGAGGGCATCGAGAAATATATCGGCAAGGGAGGTTCTCTCGTATGAACGCCGATCGGAGCCGGGAGGAGAAGGGAGGCGCCGAATCCGAGTGGGTGGCCCATCTGACGGAGCTGCGCAGGCGGCTCATCTACGTCGCGGCCTGGTTCGTCGCCTCGCTGTGCTTTGGGCTGTACGTCTCTCCCCGCGTGCTCGGCTGCGTGAAAACCCATGTCGGTTCCGTCGAGGTGGATTGGAGCGTATTTTCGCTTACGGACGGCTTGGTCGTGTACATGAAATGCGCGCTGCTCGTCGGCTTCGTGCTGACGCTCCCGGTGCTGCTCTACCATCTATGGGCGTTCGCCCGCCCCGGGATGACCGACGCGGAAGCGAAGGGCACGCTCGTCTACGTTCCGGTATCGTTCGCGCTGTTCGTGACGGGCGCCGGCTTCGGATATACCGTCGCCGTTCCGATGATGATCCGCTTTATGATGAAGCTGAACCAAAGCATCGGCGCGGCGGAAGTGTACGGCATCCACCATTACGTCAGCTTCCTCGTCAGCTTCCTGCTGCCGATGGGCATCGCGTTCGAGATGCCGCTGGCGATGATGTTCCTGACGCGGATCGGCCTGCTGACGCCGGATAAGCTCAAGCCGGCCCGCAAGTACGCTTACGTCGGACTGGCCGTCCTCGGGTCGCTGATCTCGCCGCCGGACTTCGCCTCGCATCTGTCGGTGACGATTCCGCTGATCGCTCTGTTCGAGATCAGCTCCTTGATCGCCGTCCGCTACTATCGGAGAAAGGCGCTTATCCCTCTCGGTCAGGCGTGACATTGGAGGGAAGATCCCGGCGTCCATAGCGCGCAGGAGGGAGGTGTAGCCATGTTCAACAATATCGGAGTGTCGGGCTTGATCATCATTCTGGTCATCGCCCTGATCGTGTTCGGGCCAGCCAAGCTTCCGCAGCTCGGAAGAGCTTTCGGCGATACGCTGCGCGAGTTCAGAAACTCCACGAAAGGAATCGTGGACGACGAGCTTGCGGACAAACCGGCGGTCATCGAGATCGACAAGGCGAAAAGTTAGAGGCTGTGAGCAAACCGCCCGGCCCACGGAGCTTCGCATTGGATGTTAAAGTGCAACCGAACAATCATCGATGAAACGGGAATGTATCTCCGAAGCGCGGCAGGCGCTGGCTTCGCTTTCCGGCAGATACATTCCCCTTTTTTTGTCCCGGTCGACCGCTGTACAGAAATCTTTCAGATTTGCATAATAGAATAGATTGGGTTATTATGCCTATTGACTTCCGAGAGGTCGAACCGATTCGACAAAGCCGCCGAGCCGAATAGGCTCGAAATCGGTGAAAGGTCTTATTTGGCGAGCGAAAATCTGTAAGCCTTCTCGTATTTGTCGCCGGCGGGTCTTCAATCTGCCTCGAGCTTTACCGATGAGAGATACATAGAGCGTCGAGCTCCCGGGCCGCCGTTCTGTACTTATACTACTTCCAGTCAAAGGCAGGTTGATTCATGCAGCACGTTCACGGTTCCTACGACACCGCTCTCGTCGTTTTCTCTTACATCGTTGCGGTCGTCGCATCCTATACGGTATTGGATTTGGCGGGGCGCGTCAGCGAGTCGTCGGGCTTCAGCCGGGCCATGTGGCTGGTGTTCGGCGCGGCCGGGATGGGCATGGGCATCTGGTCGATGCATTTCGTCGGGATGATGGCTTTTAAGCTGGACGTCCCCGTAGCCTACGATCTTACGCTGGTCCTCGTCTCCGTCTTCGTGGCCATTATCGCCTCGTACGTCGCTTTATCGGTCGTCGGCAAGAATCAGCCGACGAAGGGGAACCTGCTCGGCGGAGGGCTGCTGCTGGCCGTCGGCATCTCGGCGATGCACTATATCGGGATGGCGGCCATGCTGATCGACATTACGTACGATCCGCTCATGTTCGCGCTATCGATATTGATCGCCGTCGTCGCGTCGATCGCCGCGCTGTGGCTCGCGTTTTATTTTCGCAAGGAGAGCGGCAAGGGAGAAGTGTGGAAGAAGCTGGGCAGCGGCCTCATTATGGGCGGAGCGATCGTCGGCATGCATTATACGGGCATGTTCGCCGCGAGCTTCCATATCGGCACCCGTTCGGAGATCGCCTCCGGCATGCTGCTCGATCAGAAGTGGCTCGCTTATTTTATATCGGGCGGCACCTTGTTTACCCTCGGCCTTTCGCTGCTCGGGATCTTCGTGTCGAAGCGATTCTCGCGCAAAGATTCGGAGATCGAATTGAAGTCGCGGGAAATCTATCTGAAAAATCAGGAGCTTCAGCGGTTGAACGACCATTTGGAGGAGCTCGTCCGCGAGCGTACGGCTCAGCTGGAGAAGGCGCACGACGAAGCGATCCAGGCGAACCGGATCAAGAGCCAGTTTCTGGCCAATATGAGCCATGAGCTCAGAACGCCGCTGAACGCCATAATCGGTTACAGCGAGATGCTCGTCGAAGAAGCGGAAGAGCTCGGCGAGCCGGCTTTCGCCGCCGATCTGGAGAAGATCAGCAAGTCGGGCAAGCATCTGCTGGCGCTGATCAACGACATTCTCGACATCTCCAAGATCGAGGCCGGGAAAATGGACGTCTATCTGGAAACGTGCGACCTCGGAAGCGTCCTCCAAGAAGTGATGTCCACGGTCAAGCCGCTGATCGAGAGCAACGGCAACCGGCTCGAGACGAAGTGGGAAGACGCCGTCATGACGACGGACGTCACGAAGCTGAGGCAAATTATGCTTAATCTGCTCAGCAACGCCGCCAAGTTCACCCGCGACGGCGCGATTCGAATCGAAGGACGTCTAATGGAGAAAAAGGGGACGAGCGGCTATTCGATTCGCGTGGCGGACTCCGGCATCGGGATGACGGACGAGCAGATCGGCAAGCTGTTCCAGCCGTTCACCCAGGCGGATTCCTCCACGACGCGCAAATACGGGGGGACGGGACTCGGGCTGACAATTACGCAGCGCTTCTGCGAACTGCTGGGCGGAGACATCTCGGTGGAGAGCCGGACCGGAGAAGGCAGCTCATTCACTTGCTGGCTCCCGCTTGGGCAGGTCGGAGAGGTTCAAGGGACGGGGCCGCAAGCGGAGAAGCCGCCGACTTCGCAGCTCGGTTCCGAATTCGCCGCAGGCGAGAAAGTCAGCATCTTGCTGATCGACGACGAACCGGTCAACCGGCAGCTGATGCGCAATTATTTGGCCGACGAAGGCTGGACGCTGGCGTTCGCGGAGAACGGGGCGGAAGGACTGCTGATGACGAGGCAGCTGAAGCCGAAGCTGATCTGCCTGGATATTCTGATGCCGAGCATGGACGGGTGGAGCGTGCTGTCGGAATTGAAGAGCGATCCCGAACTGCGGGACATTCCCGTCGTTATCCTCTCGATGACGGACGACAAGCCGCTCGGCTACTCGCTCGGCGCTTCCGAGTTTCTGACGAAGCCCCTGGAGCGGGAACAGCTCGTCGCGGTCATCGACAAGTACTTGCCGGATACGGAGGAGCGTACCGTGCTCGTCGTCGAAGACGACGTCACGACGAGCGAGATGATGGTCAAGCTGCTCGGCAAGGACGGCTACTCCGTCGCGACGGCGGGCAACGGCAGACTTGCGCTGGAGAAGCTGGCGTTCGAGAAGCCGGGATTGATTTTGCTGGATCTGATGATGCCGGAGATGGACGGCTATCAGTTTCTGGCGGAGCTGAGGAAGAGGGAAGAATGGAGCTCCATCCCGGTCGTCGTCGTGACGGCCAAGTCGATGGCGGCGGAAGAGAGCTTGCGGCTTAACGGCTATGTCAAAGGAGTGCTGCAAAAAGGCTCGTTCGAGCCCAAGCAGCTGCTGGCGGAAGTTCGCCGATACATGAACGAGAAACGGGAGGTGAGCTAATGCACACGATTCTTCTGGTGGAGGACAACGAATTGAACCGCGACATGTTATCCAGAAGGCTCGTTCGCAAAGGGTACCGCGTCTTGACGGCCGAAGACGGGCGCGAAGGAGTCGAGCTTGCGTCCTCGGCGCTTCCCGACCTCGTGCTCATGGATATGAGCCTGCCGGTCCTGGATGGCTGGGAGGCGACGCGGATGCTGAAGAGCGATCCCCGAACGCGTTCCGTTCCGGTGATCGCGCTGACGGCCCATGCCATGTCCGGCGACGAGAAGAAAGCCTACGAGGCCGGATGCGACGACTTCGATACGAAGCCGGTCGATCTCCCGCGGCTGCTCGGCAAGATCGAAGCGGCCCTGCTCAAGACAGAATAGAATGGAGTGCGTGCGCCGATGGACGCCAGCATAGACGCGAAAATATTGATCGTCGACGATCAGGAATACAACGTAAGCCTATTGGAGCGCATTTTGACCCGCGCGGGATTCCGCCGCATTCACAGCACGCTCGATCCGCACGAGGTGCAGCGCATGGTCGCCGAAGTCGAGCCCGACATCGTCCTTCTCGACTTGCACATGCCCGGCATAGACGGTTTGGAGGTGCTGAAGAGGATACGCGAGCAGGTCGGGCAAGAGAATTACTTGCCGGTTCTCATGCTGACCGCGGACACGACGGCGGAAGTGAAGCAGCAGGGGCTTCAGGCCGGAGTCAACGATTTCCTGGCCAAGCCGTACGATCGGACGGAGGTCGTACTGCGTATCCGCAACCTGCTTAAGACGAGGGAGCTGCACTTGCAATTGCAGCACCACAACCGGACGCTGGAGGACAAAGTCCAGGAACGGACGATGGAGCTCAGCCAGGCCAAGCTGGAGATGATGCTGCTGCTCGGCCGGGCGGCGGAGTACCGCGACGACATGACCGGGCAGCATACGCAGAGAGTCGGCGAGCTGTCGGCCTTGATCGCCGAGCGGCTCGGCTTGCCGGAGAAGGACGTCGACCTGATCCGCAAGGCGGCTCCGCTGCACGATATCGGCAAGATCGGCATCCCGGACGAAATTTTGCTTAAGCCCGGCCGCTTCGAGCCTCAAGAATTCGAGCGGATGAAAACCCACACGACGATCGGCGCCGACATTCTCGAAGGCAGCTATTTCAATATTTTGCAGCTGGCTCGCGTTATCGCGCTGTCCCACCACGAGAAATGGGACGGCTCGGGGTATCCCCAAGGCTTGGCCGGAGAGGAAATCCCGATCGAAGCGAGAATCGTCGCTCTGGCCGACTTCTACGACGCGCTTACGCACGAGCGCCCGTACAAGAGGGCATGGACGCCGGAGGAGACGATGGAGGAGATTGCCCGCCAGCGGGGAGCCCACTTCGATCCGCAAGTCGTCGACGCCTTCGAGGCGTTGTTCCGGGAACGCGATTTTCATCAACTGATTGAATTGTCATCCTAGGGCGTGTATGCATACACGCCCTAGCACTGGGGCTGTCTCATAAGTTAATAGAGCCGTACCGAACGATTATCGATGGATGCAAGGCAATGGGCATCTATCTCCTTCCGATGCTGTACGACCCTGAAATTTGGAATGGATAGACCCGTAACAGGGTCATTTCAGGATCGTATGAGGCAGTCTCCAGGAGATAGATGCCCTTCTCTTTTATCGATAATCTTGTATGTACGTCTCTGCTTATGGGACAGTTCCATTTATATCTGTAAGGAAATCGCGCCTCGCGCGTCTAATATAGGAGTAAAGCGCAAACAAGAGGGGAGGGGACCGTCGTCGACAATTCCGCAATCGAGCAATGGTTTCTGGCCTACGGCTCGGATGTTCATCGCTTTCTCGCGTATTACACCGGGAGGAATCAGGTCGAGGATCTGGTGCAGGACGTCTTCGTCAAGGCGCTGCAAGGAAGCCGGGATTTCCAAGGGCGGGCGAGCCCGAAAACATGGCTGTTCTCGATCGCGCGGAGGGTCGCGATCGACGCGGAGAGGAAGAGGCGGCGAAGCTTGCTGCTGCCGTCGCGGCTGTTTGGCGAACGCGAAGCTTCCGCGGCGACGCCCGAGGAGATGGCGATTCATCGCCAGGACGTTGCGGACGTATACCGCGCGGTCATGAAGCTGAAGAGATCGTACAGAGACGTGCTGCTTCTGCGCGTCATGCAGCAGCTGTCGTCGGCCGAGACGGCGGAGGTGCTCGGATGGACTTCCGCCCGGGTCGATGTAACGCTGCATCGGGCGATTCGCCAAGCGAGAAGCATTCACGAAGCGCTGGAAGGAGGCGCGGATTATGCGCAAACAACCGAACGGGGATAGTTGGATCGAGCTGCTGAAGGAGCTGCCCGCCAAGCCGCTTGATCCGACCGCCGAGCAGGAAATTTTGCGGACTTTAAGACAGGCGGGAGCATCTTCGGGAAGGGAGGTCAGGGTCAGGGGCAGGGGCAGGGGAGCGCTGCGGCTGTCGCTGCTCGCCATTGTCGCCGCTGCCGCGTTGATTGTCGTCGCGTCGTTATCGGGAATCATCGAACGGGCGGACGGAGGCAGATGGGGCGCGGCTTTGTTCGGTTCCCGTCCCGCAGGCCACGCCGCGGAAATCAGCCCGCTGTTCGATCTGCTGGACAAGGATGGGAAAGTCGTCTATCCGGACCGGCTGAGAGGAATCGAAGGGAAAATCGCTTTTAGCGAATATCCGGGAGGCTTCGTCGCGAATTCGGGAACGACGGTGTCCAAAGTGTTCTGGTACTTATGGGGGGACCGGCAAAGGCTGAACGGGGCGTATCTTGTTGCCAAAGCGGTCAGCCTCGATACCGGCAAGAAGTTCGCGCTCAACGAAACGAGGCTGAACGGTCCGATTTACGGCGCGGATGCGAATGCCGTCACGCGCTTCAACCCGTTTCCGAGTAAAGGCGCATGGCGCATCGACGTCGAGCTGGACGGGGAGCCGTACGGTTCGATCTTCATCCGGGTGAAGGACGAATACATTCATACGGAATCTTCCAGCTTCCTTGTCTCCAAGGATGATGCGGAGACGGGCGCGACGGAGACGTCGCTCATCGTCCAAGGGCACGATATGCCGGAGACGCTCGATGTGATCGTTCAGCCAGCGGACGTTTCCGGACAGGCGAGGAAGCTGACTTTTCTCAGGGCGCAGGAATATATTCAGGGCATGGAGCCCGTCACCCATTATTCGGGCAGCCTTGAATTCGACGCTCCCGGGAAGTGGCGAATCGAAGTGCTCGGCGAGAAAACGACGGTGGAGGTGCGGCCTTAGCCGCAACCTCCGGTTGACATCCGGCCTTGTCCTGAACTAAAATGTGAGTAAATACTCACTTTTATTTCAAGAGACGGAGGTTGCGGCCATGGGCATAGCCGTGCAGGTCGACCGGGTCAGCAAGAGCTACGGGAAGAAGACGGTGCTCCAAGACGTTACGCTGCAGATGCGGCAAGGGCAGATTTACGGCCTGATCGGGCCGTCGGGAGCGGGCAAGACGACGCTGGTCAAAATGCTGGTCGGCATGGAACGCGCGGATACGGGCAAGGTGAACGTGCTGGGCGAAGCAATGCCGAATCTGAAGCTGCTGCAGGATATCGGCTACATGGCGCAGTCCGACGCTCTCTACACGGAGTTGACGGGAGAGGAAAATTTGACGTTCTTCGCCTCCTTGTTCAAGCTGGGCAAGGAAGCGAAGAGAGAGCGAATCGCGTACGCGTCCGAGCTCGTTAACCTGTCCGGAGAGCTGGGCAAGAGAGTGGCGGCCTACTCGGGAGGCATGAAGCGGAGACTGTCGCTCGCCGTCGCCTTGATTCAGAATCCGCGCCTGCTTATTCTCGACGAGCCGACGGTCGGCATCGATCCCTCGCTCAGGGTGTCAATCTGGAACGAGCTGCTGCGGTTGAAAGAGGAAGAAGGCAAGACGATCGTCGTTACGACGCACGTTTATCTAAAATAAATCGCACATCATAATATTGCACATCATCATATATAAAACGTGATCACAAACCTTTATGTTCAAAGGTTTTTTTGTTTTGTTCAGATTTTTTAATGCACAACACTATTCTTTGTGTTAACATTTAACTTCTGTGATATCTCGAAATATTAGATTTCATTATTGCACAGATTGATAGTGTTATGGAGGGGATTTGGATGAACGATAAATCTCACATTGCAGAAATTATTCAATTAAAGAATGATAATATCCGTTTTGTGCTAGTCCCTGTGTGGTTAGAGTGGATGCGCAGACGCGATGGCAATATTATCGAAAAGCAAGTTGCAGCAATTGGTTTAAAAGACGTTTCAAAGGGCATTCATACCATCCACGGTTTATCCGCTTTTATATTAGGGGAAGGCGGCAGATGGAGATCCAAAAAGTACAATACACAACGGAAGCATGTAAACAATATCATTCAGTTTTTAAACTACCTAATAAAGAACAAGAAGAGATTAAAACTTACCAAACTGTCTGACCTTACCATACAAATAGGCACTGACTTTCTATCCGACTTAAGTTTCAAAAAGCAAGAAGTACAGACAGAGGAAGGAATTGTTGAGAAGGAAATAAGCGTCAACAAGAAAACAGTATTAAGCATCGGTAGAACACTTACTTATTTCTATATATGGTTGCATAATAACGAACTACTTCCTAATGTTGATGGAGAGTTACTGCAGGAATTCAAACGTAAAAACCATCATAACGGCGAGTATTATTATGAATCTATTTTCGATCCGATTTACCCCTCTGAAAAAGCTAGAAAGTTAGAACACTGCTTCCCTATCAAATACCTACCATTGCTTTTGGAGGTTGCCATCATTAAAACAAATCCTATCACGTTAGGATTATATCTTCAGCTATTCGGAGGATTGCGTGTTTCCGAAGTCGTCAATATTAAACGAACTCAATTTGCCAGAACCGTTAATAAGGGTGATTTCTTGTTAAACATCGAATCGAGGAACATGAGGACAGATTTGAAAGGAAGCTCTGGAGGAGGATATGCCAAGAAACAAAGAAGACAACTTATTATTCAAATCAAAGATTGGGGAGATATCCTGTATAGACAACATTTGGATCTATACAAAGAGTCAAACAACTTGTCAGATTACATCCCTAAGGGAGCCCTATTTGTAAACTCCCAAGGAAGAGCATTATCAGAACCCAGCTATCGTTATTATTTCAAAAAACTTAAACAGGAGTTTTGTGATCACTTATTTAAGCACGGAGATGCTGATGAAAAGTTGGTAGCTAATCATCTTCGAATCATAGATTGGAATACTCATATCGGAAGAGGAACATTTACAAACATGATTACTGAACAAACCGACAACATCGCAGAAATTGCTTTTATAAGAGGCGATTCCAATCTAATGTCAAGTCTACCCTACTTGGCCAAGACGACAAGAGCAAGAGATCGAGTTGAAAGAAACATTTCAATAACTCATGAAGATTATGTGCCCAGTTTAATCAATAAACAAACTTCCCAAAGGAGGACATAATGTATTTCACGCCAGGTCAATTACGTAAGTTTTTCAAAGAAAAAGGTTATATCGTGGGAGAAAAAGCGGCATGTAGCATGATGAAGAATCACCCTCATGTCATCACGGATCCCAATATCTTGATTCCAAAAGAACATGCACAAGAGCTTGTAGAACAATACCTATTAATCCCCGAAGGCTATATACTGGCTACTGAGGCTCTTAAAGTCTACAACATCGCGGAGAGTAAGATTAATTCATTAACGGAAGCTGGTAAATTAAACAAATGTTTTCGTCTTCTTAATGGATTTTGGAGAGTCTATGTCGATTCCACCAAACTCGACGAACTACAAAAAGATTTCATCACTTACCAGCAACTACACGAGCACATCCAAACCCTCGGATTCAAGACTACCTCTGAGTTTATTAGAAACGTAATGAACACTCATCCTAAGGTAATAAAAAGCGAGAATAACAAACAAAATTTACTACACAAGGACGATGTGATAGATATTATCAATTGGATAATACCACCCGCCGGATACTTACCCGTAGACGAAGCTTGTAAACACACAGGGCTTAATAAAAACTTAATCCAAGCACTAATAAAAGACAAAGTGATCAATACATTTATCCCGAAACACGGGGTACAGAGAACATTTGTTGATCCACAACAACTGCAAGAAGTATCAGATCGGGAAGCAAATTATTATTCAGTGCCTGATGCAGCATTATTATTAGGCACATCTCGCACCCACGTATATAAACTCATTCAAGATGACGTTCTCAAGAACTTTAAACTCGATAAAGTAAAACAAACAAGAAAATATTTCCTTGATAAGAACGAAATTCATCAATTGCAAGTTGAATATTCAAAAAACGAAAATGAAGTTCAAAAACCGTTTAATAAAGCCAGTTTCATCAAACAATTTAGCGACGAGATATCAGATAAACCTATCACAATCGAACTCCGTTTGAACAAGGAATTATTCTCCAAATTCACCATTCAAATTCTGAATGATTTAAATGATCGAGAAACGAGTCTACAGAACAGAAAATGGGAGTTGGGTAATACATTTGATAAAGCAATTACCCATTTGCCAAGTTTGATTCATACACTGAGCAAAGATTTCCTTGTTGCTATGATAGATGACGAACAGATTCCTTATTACGTAAAACAAGATTTCATGAGATTTTACAAGTATGCGTGTAGAACGCAGCGCACAACCCCACACAAGGTCTATATAACAAGAAACAGAACGAAAAGCACAATAAGCGAATCCAATGAGGATGAAATATATCCACCTGCGATATACGGTCAGTTTTACACTCATGCCAAAAAGGTAGATCTCCATATTCAACATGCCATTCAACAGAGGACGTATGCTAATATGTGGCTGTTCTCGACTTTGCTACTAACCGATATGTGGAGAGCAACGGATCTATTTTACGAAATTCCGCGTATCGACATAGACATACTGAATATTCCTGATTACTCATGGTTCAAATCAGAAAAATTGAATCAAAACCAGGTCCAGCTTGTAATAGATCAATTACGTTTATCGTTGAATTTTGCGAATGTAGGAAAAACAGGTGCCGAATTGCTTTTTTTAATGATTCCCGAATTGGAAGAAGCCATCGCAACTGCTGCCGTCATATGCGAATTACACAGCAGGGATGTCCCAAGCAGTAACGTGCTTCAGAAAAGCTTTCTGCTAGGCACATTCTTTGAGGGAATCACGCCTGAGAAATTAAAAACTAGTTCTTCAGGAAGAGCAGTTCATAAGAAATACTTCGCAACAGACGAATTATTAAAGCGAACCAAATTCAGCTCTCACAAACTATGTAAAAGCACCATGACATATGTTTATTTTTACGTAAGCGAAAAAGGTGAAGCCGGGGATATTGATACCCGTAATCAAGCGGAAAAGCTTCTATCGCAAGGGCGTTCACATCAGCATGGAAACTCCGTGATCCCTTATGTAGTCTTTTCAAATAAAGACGGATCCATGGATACCGTATCTATCAACTTATTCAGACGTGGTCATTTTGGATGGTTGTATAACACAATGGTTTCGCACGTTGAAAGTAGTTTATCCATTCAGCAAAGCATGGAAAAAAGAACCGATTCGATCGAAGAATTAAGAGATGAATTTTCTTTGCGCGAACTAGAAGATTGGGCGGAAGGCATACTTCAAAATAAAAAAAGCAATGAATTTGTGGTACTCCGACTCATGAAAATGTCAAGAGATGAATTAATAGAAGAGGTCGTAAAAATCTACAAATGCGAAAAACCAAGCCGTGACGGTCTAGGTCAATGTTTCGCGTTTCCTGATTGCCACTTCACTAAACGTTCCTCATGCATTGGTTGTCCTGAGTTCATCCCTCAGTATCAATTACTCAAGGAAGCACATTCTGAATTCTTACGGCTAACAGATAGCATTAGAAACAACGTTTCTGAAGCTCTCCGATCGAGGGACTCCATGTTTTTGTATCGTCTTTATATTGTTATTGGAGAAGCGGTAAATGCATTCGGTAGCGAGAAGGTCAATGCATATATTTCCTTAGAAACAATATCGAATGAGTGGCATGAAGTGAAACAATATCTCGAAATACCAAAGAAGGTGTAATATATATGGAGTTAAAGCAAGTGATCAATTCTAGCGGAACATTAAAAACTATTTTGATCGAAGATGTGGTGTTCCAGTCCGATGAAATCTCTAAGTATAAAGAAATTTTTGATAGTTTAAAAGCACTAGGAATCATTGAACACGGTGATTTTAGTGATCGACACTGGTACACTTTTGACGAGATAAAAAATGTGATTGTCCCCTTACGATTCGAACTAGATGTTTACGCTGAATTACAAATATCACTCAAATGTTTCATTGCTAGCCAACTGGCCATGTCAAAAGCATCGAGCACTGTAAAAATGACTCTAGAAAGTTTAAAAACAATCATTCTTGAAACAAACGGCTTTAAAATCGATAAACTCAACTCTTTTTTATCTCAATTGGAGATTTCATCACCTGGACAAGCATACCGATATAGTCGCCACATAATAAACTATTTGAATTTCTACCCTATAAAAAATAGAGATATCTTCTTAGAACGCTGCTACACGATTTCTCGAATAGACACAAAAAACAGAGATTTACCTGAACTAAATGATATTATCGAATTCGACAGGATCGTAAATGATTATTTTCGAAGAACACCCATAGAAGATCATTTGATGTTTAAACCCATCCAAATTTTCTGGGTTGTTACAAACATCATCCCTTTGCGACCGTCCGAATTCACCTTACTAAAAACAAATTGTTTAGAGACCAAGAACGGAAACTATTATATTGAGGTTCCAAGAATTAAAAACGGTGAGGGCGAAGCTGTCCATTACCAAAGCATTCAAATCACTGAGGATATCTATTTCTTTATTCAAGAGTTTATCCTTCGCCAAAAGCAACTGGGTATCGAATCAGCCTATCTTTGTTCTTTGGAATTTCACGAACGTTCTTATGAACCAAGTTGGCCGCGCAAAGTTACTGATGGATCTGAATCATTTCAAGATAGAGTAACATCCACTCAACTTCATGGTTTACTCAAAAGATTCTATAAACAAGTCGTTGAAGGCATGTACAGTGAGTACGCCTCCATGCAAATAATACCTGCTCACACTAGACATTTTGCGATTATCAATATGTTCCTCCAAGGTTATAACATGCTTTCCATTGCAAGAATGGCTGGTCATTTAGACTTAAAAACCCAGGATAATTATTACAGTCATGCAAAAACATTTGCACAATCGCATGTATATAATTTATTGCGTACCGGCATGGGTGAGAAAATGGGAGAAAATATCCCTAACGGTATATTTGGTTGGAGACAAAAACTTCGAGATAAGTCGGCGCGATTCATCAGGTATTCACATGAGGAACTCAATGAAAAATACCGCAAAGTAACGTATGGATACTGCAAGAGTGAAAACTTCCCTTACGATTGCGTAGAAGATTGCCGTGTTTGTCTCACTAATTTCATCTTCAAGCCAAGACTAGATGAAGAACGCCAAGCCGGAACCTGGTTAGAGAGTTACTCCAAAGAATTGAAACAAAAGATCGACACAACACTCGATTTGATGATCAGTACAAGTAAGAGCCTAAGTAAGCTATCTAACCCAATTACCGAAACCTCTTTCTCAAACGCTTCAAGACAACTACAGCAATACATGGACCACAAATTATTAGTAGACTTAAAGATTAGTGAAGGTGATTATGATGGCAGGGAAGTCTAATTTCACAGATGAACAGCTCATGGATTTAGCTGATGAAATCAAAGCAAAATACAAAGGTAAAGAATTAACTCCTTCCTTATTAGAACGAGAAACCGGGATCGGTCGCATGACGTGGAAGAGGCGTATTGACGATTACCTCAGAGAGTTAAACAAACCCCTGGTTCGAGATATGGGAACGAATACGGATGATATGATTTTATTCCCCAGTATTGAGGCCATTTTCACCAGGCACGGATATGACGTAGAGAGTCATGTCAAGTTAGTTAATGCTCTTCATGAACTAGAGTTGTTGATACAAGATCTTTATAAAGAGAAACAACAATACAAGGAACAAATGAAGAAATATGAACAAATAAAAGATTCGTTTGAAGAACAAAACAAAAAAATACAAGACTTAAAAAGTCAGAAATCACATTACGAAAACCTATACAACAAGCTCGTAGTCTCTAGTTTAGAACCCCATTTACGCAAAGAAATGGGCATATCTTCTGATATCATCAACTTCAACGAAAACAAGAAATTTTATGAAAAACTTGATTCTTTAGAAAAAAACTTTCCTAAACCAGAGGAAAGCTTTTCACAAAAAAAGATCAAGGAATTGGAAGACGAGTACAGTTTCTAGTATGTTAACAGCACCGATTGATCACTAAATAAACCATTCGCGCACCCTCCTCGAAGGAGAATCCCTTAGATTTCGCAAACGATGGGATAACAAAACAAGTAAAGGAGCTCTTGTATGACTAAAACTGATATTTTACAGCCAGTCCTTTGATGGAATTGAAGAGATGGAAGCATACATCGAGAATCTCCGTAAAGAAATCCAAAGACTTCAACAAGAAAGAGATGCTTTTAAACAAGGAAATCTAACGTTGTACCGAGCACTAACAAACCCTGATTTTTAACGCCACCCTCGGGGTCCCTTAAATCTGCGAAGTCTTCAAGTCTCATTGCTACAGACAGGGTTGTCAACTTTTTAATTAACTTGCTATTTCGTACTGCAATCAGTGAAATACCAATAGACAAAAAAGGAGCTATGGTTTATTTGCCTAGCTCCTTCCTGCTATTTCAAGAGTTTCAAGATTAGCAGGCGCGTGTTCCAGTCCGATTGTAAAGGAAAACAGATATGCTGGTTGTCCTATTCGAGTGGCTTTGAAGGCAGGTAAGCGTTGTGAGGACTGATTAAACGAACGGGCAGGATACTTCAAACCGACAACATATCTTGGGAATGAAAAGAACCGCCTTATCAGCGATTCTCATTCTGATTCTTTATTTTCAGGAGCCGTAGGCTATTGAGCGTTACAAGTAATGTTGCTCCCATATCAGCTAAGATGGCTAGCCACAAAGTCAACCACCCAGGAACGATAAGCACAAGCGCAAGCAGTTTAATCCCTAAGGAAAAAGCGACGTTTTGCTTGATAATCGCCAGCGCTTTTTGGCTGAGTCGAATCGTATATGGCAGCTTGCGTAAATCGTCGGCCATTAAGGCTATGTCAGCCGTCTCTAACGCCGTATCGGTACCTGCGCCACCCATAGCGATACCGACCGTTGAGGCAGCAAGAGCAGGCGCATCATTTACTCCATCTCCAACCATTGCCACGCTGGAATAACTCTTCCTAAGCTGCTTGATATATTCAAGCTTATCTTGCGGAAGCAGCTCGGCTTTGACTTCGGCAACACCAACATGCTTACCTATGGCATCAGCGGTTGCTTGGTTATCGCCTGTAAGCATAATGGTCTTTTGAACCCCGATTGAATGGAGCTCCTCGATAACGGCTTTGCTCGAATCGCGAACCGCATCTGCCACAGCGATTAGGGAGATAATATCTTGATTCGTACCCAGAACCATGACCGTTTTACCTTGGGTTTGTAGTGCAAGGATATTCTCTCGCATCGTATCCGAAACGTTGGAATGCAGCTCTTCGAACAGATTTGGACTTCCAATGTAATAGAGTTCACCCCGTACCGAAGCTTTCACCCCTTTACCAGTGATCGACTGGAAATCGTCCACCGAAAGCGAAAGATCAGCACCCACTTGCTCCGCTTTGCGGACAATAGACGACGCTAAAGGATGCTGCGACCCTTTTTCAATAACTGCAGCAATCGAAAGCAGTTCAAGCTCACTACGTCCACCGAAAACGGAAATGTCCGTAACTTCAGGAAATCCTTTGGTTAACGTACCGGTTTTATCAAAGGCAACTGCTGTGATTCGTCCTGCCTCTTCGAGATGAATACCGCCTTTGATGAGGACACCGTTCTTAGCCGCATTCCCTATCGCCGTCACTATGGAAATTGGTGTTGAGATGACCAGTGCACAAGGGCAGCCGACCACAAGTAGAGATAGCCCTCGGTAAATCCAGTCGCCCCAGTCCGCCCCAAACAGTGGTGGAATGACGGCAATACCAACGGCAATAGCCATGATTGCTGGCGTATAGTACTTTGCAAAACGGTCAACAAACGCCTGTGAAGGTGCACGTTCAGCTTGTGCTTCTTCAACTAGATGAATGATTTTCGAGATTGTCGTGTCTTCAACTCGCTTCGTTACTTTAACTTCAAGTAGTCCTTCTTCGTTTAGCGTACCAGCAAAAACTTCGTCGTCGATGGTTTTTGTGACTGGTACCGATTCTCCCGTGATAGCCGCCTGATTGATCGTGGACGTTCCCTTTACCACCATGCCGTCCATCGCTAGCTTCTGTCCGGGTTTTACGATCATGATGTCGCCCACCTGAATAGCATCCACATCCACCATGAGTTCAGTGGAGCCGCGCCGTACAAGCGCTTCTTTAGGCGCAATGTCCATAAGCGAGCGGATGGACTGGCGAGCTTTATGCATAGAATAGCGTTCTAAGGCCTCACTGATCGCAAACAACACAACAACGATAGCGCCCTCGCTCCACTCTCCAATAGCAGCGGCTCCAATAATGGCGACCGTCATCAACGTGTTCATATCAAATTGCAGCCTGAATAAATTCTTTATTCCTTTTAGAAATAACTCATAGCCACCGATAATAATGGCTGCGCCAAACATCAATGCTGGGATAAGGTCTTCTTCTCCATAAACCGAACTTAGAAGATATCCCGAGGCCATAAGCAACACCGAAACGATTACGTTCCAATTCTCTTTCCACAAAGGTTCCCTTTTTTCGATAATCCGCTGCTTTTCGGGTGTAACCTTTAAGTTTTCGAATGCACCAGCCTTTTCAAGATCGTCAACTGTAGTTTGCCCAAAAACAGTAATTTTTGAAGCTCCGAAGTTAACCTGCGCATCTGCCACACCGGGTAGAGCTTTTACGTTATTTTCAAATTTGCCTGCGCAATTTGTACAAGTAAAGCCCTGTACGCGATAAACCTGCTTTTCGTTGTTATCAGTTTCAGTTTGTTGCATATGATATCAGCTCCTTACTGTGGGTTGAAGCCAGTTGGACAAGCAGACGAACGTGTTCATCTTCTAAGGAATAAAATGCCAACTTTCCTTCCTTGCGATATTTAGCTAATCCAAGTTGCTTCAGTGACCGAAGATGATGTGATGCAGTTGCCAATGAAGAGCCGATAATATTGGCAACATCGCAGACACATAGTTCGTCCTCCTGACATAAAGCAAAAGCAATTTTCATTCGGGTCTCATCCGCCAATACCTTAAACATCTTGGCCATTCCCGTAATATCCTCTTGCTGAATGGCATCCTGCACTCTACGTACTTTGGGTTCATCATAACAATAAACTTCGCAATTATCTTTCATACCGGACCTCCCTATAATCAAATATTCGTTTGATTATTATCAACATACCACATCAATATTATTCAGTCAAACGTATATTTGATTGTTAGGGTGTATTAAACTATCTGGGAACGTTAGTTAAATGACAACAGCGGCACTATAAGACTTTATTTATCAAGTCTTATAGTGCCGCTGCTATTATTAATGGATCAATCTAAAACTTGTTTTTTAAAAGCTGAAGATTCTTCAATTAAAAAACCGCGCTAAATCAACGACTCCAAACTAATACTTTATTTTCACCTAACAGTTGGGTACATAACTAATATTTTTGGACCCATCATCGTTTCTGCAAAACCTTTATATATTATCTCAATATCTTCAATCCACCGGGGTATTGAATCCACATTTTCTCCACCTAACAGAATAAAGTATATAAGCTAGTCATGCCAAAAGACAGATCATTTAAATTCAATCAACACTTTAAACTGCATAAGGAACCCCTTAACATTAAAAAGAGTTTACTCACGGATGTTGTGCAATTTTATTATGTGCGTTTTTTCAATTGTGCAATTCTTGATTATGTGCAACGATTGAATTGGTGTTGCGCCTATATCCCAGAAGACTTCGTAAAACGAAACGTCCATCTTGTGCGTCGCTTATTTTTAGATATCCACGTCATGGACGAAGCGGCCAGATGCGATTATCTCGCGATGGTTCGCGACGGGCGCATCCTTACTTCGGGAACGCCGCGCGAGCTTATGGCTCAGTACGATACGGACAATCTGGAGAGCGTGTTTCTGGCGGCGGGAGGTTCGAGCCGATGAGGACGAGAGCGCTGATCGCCAGAATCTGCCGCCAGATGATCCGGGACAAAAGGACGCTGGCGCTGCTCCTTGCCGCGCCGCTGCTTGTATTAACTCTGATGTATTATATACTGAACGGAGGAGAGGCGGACAATCCGAGAATCGGCATCGTTCAGGAGGACGCAGCCCTTGCGGGCATGCTGCAGCAGGCCGGAATCGACCCTATGCTGGTGTCCGAAGCTTCCGCCGCAACGATCGAGCGTCACAAGCTGGACGGCGTCCTGACGTTCGAAGACGGCCGCCCCGCGCTGCTGCTGGAGAACGCGGATCCGGCGCAGGCGAAAGCGCTGCGGATGAAAATCTCGCAGATCGCGGCCTTCCAAACGCTGGACGGACTCGGACTTCCGGTCTCGGCTTCTCCCGGCATCGAGACGAGCTACGTCTACGGCGGAGAAGAATCGTCCTTTTTCGATGTGCTTAGTCCGATTCTCGTCGGGTTCTTCGTCTTCTTTTTCGTATTCCTCATCTCCGGAATCGGACTGCTGAGGGAACGCACGACCGGCACGCTGGAGCGGCTGATGTCCACGCCGATCCGCAGGGGAGAGGTGCTGACCGGCTATTTGGCCGGATACGGCATTTTCGCCGTCGTTCAGACGATCATCGTCGTCATGTACGCCGTGAATGTGCTCGACATTCCGCTGGCGGGCTCGATCTGGAACGTGCTGCTCATCAATTTGCTGGTCGCGCTCGTGGCGCTGTCGCTCGGCATTTTGCTGTCCACGTTCGCTTCGTCGGAGTTTCAGATGGTGCAGTTTATCCCGGTTGTCGTCATTCCCCAAGTGTTCTTCGCGGGCATTCTGCCGCTTGACGGCATGGCCAATTGGCTGCAAATATTAGGAAAGATCATGCCCCTGTATTACGCGGGCGACGCGCTGACCGGCGTCATGTACCGGGGTGAAGGCATCGGGGACATTGTGCCCAACCTGCTCTTCCTGGTTGCGTTCGCCTGCCTCTTTATCGAACTGAACATACGGGCGCTTAAGAAATATCGAAAATAAAGAAGGAATGAGAACATGTCGTCCGACAATATTCTGGATCGCATGCTGGCTTCCGCCAAGCAGTCCAAGAAGGAGACCGCCAGGCAGCAGCGCATTTTGCAGAGCGCTGTCGCGCTGTTCGCGGAGAAAGGCTACGCCAACACGTCGACGAGCGAGATCGCCAAGCACTCGGGAGTCGCCGAAGGGACGATCTTCCGCCATTACGGCACGAAGGAAAACCTGCTGCTGGCGGTGATCGTGCCTTTTCTGAAGGAGTCGCTCCCGGCGATGGCCCAGGAGGTGTTCGAGGAGGTCAATCCCGCGAAGCAAGCGGGATTCGACCATTTTCTTCGGGCGCTGTTTTTGAACCGGCTGCGGTTTTTCCGGGAGAACAAGGAGATTTTCCGCGTCGTCGTCAAAGAGTTCGTCTACCGGGACGAGCTGCGCAACGAGCTGATGGCGCATATCCAGCGCGATATCGTCGTCTACATGTTCAGGGCGATGGATTATTTCAAGGCGAAGGGTGATTTGCCCGATCTGCCCAACGAGCGGCTGCTGAAGCTGATCTTCCCGTACGTGTTCAGCCAGTTCGTCATTCGTTTCGCGCTGGCTTCCGAAGAGCCTCCGGTCAGCGACGAGGAGGAGGCCGAGTCGGTCGTCAGGTTCGTGCTGCGGGGAATCGAAGGATACCGGTAACGGAGCGGGGAAAAGAGAAGGGCAGTTCAAGAGGGAACCTGGCTGACGGGTTGTTGTCTTGAACTGCCCTTTGTTGCACAAATCAGGAACGAGAGCGAATTTCCTGCCGCATGAACAGCAGATAGGTGGCGGCGAACGACAGCGAGGTCTCGGCGATCAGAGCGACGATGTGCGGCCATACGAGCAGCGTGCTCTGGCCGAAGGACAGCGGCGACGAGATCGCGAGATACGCCTGCTCCTGAGTCACGAACGGATTAAGCGTGCGCACGTCCGGCAGCAGCAGCGTGGACGCCGCCTCCTGGAACAGCTGGGCGGGGGAAATCCGGGACAGCAGCGTAAGCAGGTTTTGCGCGTCCATATACCCTTGCACGTCGCTCGGATCGCTTGGCATCAGCGCGTTGCCGACCAGGTTGACGATCATGCCGTAGAACACGAGGAAGAAAATCCACACCGCGATGCCGCTGAGCGCGGAGGTGGCCGCCTGCTTGAATCTCACCGAGAACAGGAGAGACAGGTTAAGCCACAGCCCTACGTAGACCGTCGTGATCAGCAGCATGACGATAACGCGCCCGAACTCCTCCGGAGTCGGCGGATACCCGATCGTGATCAGCCCCGTGCCCATGACGAGGAAGCCGAGCGAGAAGACGACGACGGCGATCAGCAGCAGTCCGGCGACGAACTTGGCGACGAGGAAATCGTCGCGATGCACCGGCTGCGACATGACGCGGCTCAGCGTGCCTTTGCTCCGCTCCGAATTGACCGCGTCGAAGCCGATGGCGATGCCGATCAGCGGAGCAAGGAAAGAGAGGAACGTCAGGAAGTTCGGCAGGCCGTTCGACGATACGGTAAACATGCTCAGAAACAGGAAGTTGGCGTCACCGCCGACCGTCTGCGCTCCGTCTTTAAGCGCCGTGACGGCCGTGTACAGCGAACCGATGCAGGCCAGGGTGACGATGCCGAGCAGGATGACGAACCTCCAGCTGCGGATATGATCCCCGAACTCCTTCTGCACCATAACCCAGAACGGGCTTGTAGCGCGCGTCTCGCGTATGGCGATGAAGGGCGCATCCGTATTTCGCGATGTCTTGCCCAGCGCGCCCCGCCATTTGTTAACCCAAGCGCTCACGCTTCTCGCCTCCTTCGAAATAACGGTGGTAGATGTCGTCCAGTCCGTACCGGAGAGGGCGCAAGCCGAACAGGGACGCGCCGGAGGAGATGGCGGCTTGCGCCAGTTCCGCGGTGACGTCCGACGTGCCGGACACGGCGACGGTTACGATGCCCGCGCCTTGCTGCGCGCCTTCCGCCGGTTCCGCGCCGTCTTTGAGCTGCACGTCCGTGACGCCTTCGACGCCGCGCAGCGCCGTTAAGAGCGACTCGCTCCACGGGGAGACGTCCAGCTCGATGCGATACGCCGGCGAACCGTCGAGCTGTCGGGACAGCGTATCGATGTCCCCCGAAGCGATCAGCTTGCCTTGGACGAACAGGCCGACGCGATCGCAAATTTGCTGCACCTGATGCAGGTGGTGGGACGACAGCAGCACGGTGAGCCCTTCGTTGCGGCTCAGGTCGCGAATGAGCGCCAGCAGCTCGCGCACCCCCTCGGGGTCGATGCCGAGCGTCGGCTCGTCGAGAATGATTACCCGCGGGTTTTTGATCAGCACGTCCGCCAGACCGAGCCTTTGACGCATTCCCCGCGAGAACGTGCCGGTCCGCTTGTGCGCGGCTTCCGCCAGCCCGACGCGCTCGAGCAGCGTCATCGCCCGGCTCTTCGCCTCCGGTTCGGGAATGCGGTTCAGCCTTGCCGTGTAGACGAGATTGTCCAGCGCCGAGCGGTCCTCGTAGAACCCGACGTCGTCCGGCATGTAGCCGACTTTCCGCTTGACCTGCATCGGGTTGCGGGTCGCGTCGACTCCGCATACGATCGCTTCGCCCGACACAGGCTCCGTCAAGCCCAGCATCATCAGAATGGTCGTCGTCTTGCCGGCGCCGTTGGGGCCGAGCAGACCGAAAATTTCGCCCGGATAGATGTTCAGGTTCAGACGGTCGACAGCGGTAAACTCTCCATACGTTTTCGACAGGTTTTTAAGCTGAATGACCGGTTCCGCCGCTTCGATCGTAGTCACGTTTACCGCCTCCCGTATTTCCGGAACAGACCGTAAATGCCGGCCGCCACGACAAGGACGATCAGCACGCCGATCCAGCCCCACAGCATCGACGTTTCAACAGTGACGCGGAACATGGCGGAAGCCGTTTTCTCCGGAGAGCTGGCGGTCAGATTGGCGACGTAATCGCCGGCCAGCGCTTTGTCGGAAGCTTTGACGGTGGCCGTGACCGGAACGGATTGGCCTGCCGCGACGGAACGGATCGTCTTCGGCTCGAACGTCACTTCCCAGTTGGCGGGAAGCTGCCCGCTCAAGCTGACGTCGGTAATTTCGGCAGAGCCCGTATTTTTGACGACGAGCTCCAGATTGCGCGTCTTGCCGGCGGTAATGTCGGCGCTGAGCCGCTCGTCGGCCGTCGTGAGCTCAAGGCCGTACGATCCGGTAATGGCGGCTTCCACCTGCGCCTGCGCCGATGTGCTTCCGCTTGCGGCGTGGACGACGATCGGATACGTATCGGCGGGAGCGCTCTGGGCGGGAGTGACGTCCAGGCTGATCGATTTCGAGCTGCCCGGCTCGACGTCGACGGACGTGACGTTGCTTCCGCTCACGGAGAACCGGACGTACCAGCCGGCGGGCGCTTCCGAGGTCAGCGCGTATTGCTGCTTGGAAGCGGTGCGGTTGTCGAGCGTCAGGCTGTACGTGAACTTGGAGTCCGCATGGCCTTCGCGGTTAGGCTGGTCGACGGACAGTTCGGACTTGTAGGAGCCTTGCTCCGCCACGTTCACCTTGATCGGAAGCGAGCCGAATTCGCCGGCGTTCAGCTTGAACGAATAGTCGCCTTTGTTCACTTCCAGCGGCACGGTCAGGCTCAGGCTGAGCATCTGGGACTCCCCGGGCTTCACCGAGATTTGCCGGACGCGGTTGCCGCCGGCCGTCAGCTCGTAAGTCCAGCCGAGACTCCCGGTGTCGAACGAGACGTCGGCCGTCCGGATTTCGTCGGAATCGTTGATGACGTCGATCGAATAGTTGAGCTTCTCGCCCGGCGATACCGACAAGTACGTGTACGGCGTGAACAGCTTCAGCAGCGGGGCCGCCGCGGCGAGCGACGCGCCTCCCAGCAGAGCGCCCAGCAGCAGCGTTAGGACGAGCGCTCCGGATAACGGTTTGGTCAGTTTCTTCATGACAACAATTCCCCCTCGACTCCAAAAAAGTGATTTTCACCCCTACTACGCGCGACCTCCGCGAACGGATTTAGCCGAAAGTTAAAAAATTGCTTAGAAGAAGCTTAAAGGAACATAAAAAAATGCCGGGCCGGTTTTCTCGCCGCTTTCTTTTTGATATTTTAGTGTCGAAAAGAACCTGTCTGAAGGCGGCAAAGCCGTCCCTTTCGGAATGCAATGGGCTTCCTTGGCATTGGTTCAATCTATACAGGTGCGGAGGTGCGATGAACATGGGCACGATCCCTGACCGGTCGGGGCGCGAGGATCTGTTCGAGCAGTTTGCGCTCATGCGGGAAGGCTCGATGGAGGCGTTCGACCGCTTCTATCGGCAAGCGGCCCCTTTCGTAATGGGAATCGCCGGCAAGCTGCTCGGCGGAGACCGGATGGAAACCGAAGACGTCTGCCACGATGTGCTGTTGACCGTCATTTCGCAGCCGGAGAAATATTGCCCGGAGAGGGGCTCGGTGGAAGCGTGGCTGGCGGTGCTGACGAAAAGCCGGTGTATGGACCGGCTGCGCAAGCGCCGGCGGATCGTGCTGGAGCAGCGCGAGGCGCCGTTCGAGCGACGGCTGGCTTGGGCGGGAGAGACAGCGCTTCCGGAGCAGCGCGTGCTGGCCAAAATGGAAGGGGAGGCGCTCCGGCAGGCGCTGGCCGAGCTGGACGGCGAGCAGAGGCGAACGCTGTCCGAGGTGTATTACGGCGAACGCACGCGCACGGAGCTGGCGGAAGCTTGGCGAGTTCCCGTCGGGACGGTCAAGTCGCGCGTGCGATACGGTTTGAACCATCTGCACAAGGCGATGGAGCGGCTCGGCTGGTCGAGCGGGCCGAAAGGAGGGGGCTAAGATGATGGGCAGAGATTGCGGCATCCCGGACGAACGCTGGATCGACTACCATCTCGGCAAGCTGGGCAGAGCCTCCTCCGAAGCGCTGGAGCGGCACGCGGAGAGCTGTTCCGTCTGCCGCAGCTGCTGCAAGCGCTGGGCGGATCTGCTCGGAACGGCGGCGGAGAGTGCGGACGAAGGCATTGGCGTTCAAGCGGTGGCAGCCGATCGCGCGGAGGAGCCGGCGGCTTCGGCGATGTACCGTTCGCTGCGGCGGCGGATGGCGGTGCGGGCTTTCTTGCGCCGGGCGAAGCGAAGACCGGGCAGGCTGGCGGCCGCTTGCGTCTGCGCGGCGCTGCTCGCGACGGCCTCGGTCGGGTTGCTCCGATACCCGGCAGCTTCCGAGCAACCGGCCGCGGCCCTCGAAGCGGAGCACTACGCGCGGATGCACGTGCCGGAAGGGGCGAGGCTGATGGAGCTCCCGGGCACCCGCGTCATCTCCGCGCCGGATATGGCCGCGTGGCCGTCGTCGCCGTCCTCGATCAAGCCGCGGCGAAGTCTGACGGTCTGGATCAACGCCGATACGGAGGAGTTGTTCGTGCTGATGGAAGGCGTGCTTGCATCCGACGCGAGCGACGTGCAGGCGTGGGCGGACAGCAGAAGCCGGCTTTCGAATCTGGGCCTGCTGGAGTTCCACAGCGGACAGGGGCATTTGTACTCGCGCTTTCGGGAGATGGCCGCGCTGGAGGCTCTGCGCTTTACGATCGAGCCGAAGGGCGGCAGCGATCTTCCGACAACTCCGGACAGCGCGCATGTTCGGCTGGCGAGCGAATGAGCGGCGAATCGCGGAAACGGCAATGAAGTTAAGGATGCATCTTCTTTCGGGGATGCGTCCTTTTCTTTCTGTCGCTGCCCGATTCGCATGCAGGAGCAAACGAAGGACGATGTTCTAAAGAATCGACTAACGTGTCCCCAATCGCGCTCGAACGGAGGACGATGTTCTAAAGAATCGACTAACGTGTCCCGAATCGCGCTCAAATGGAGAGCGATGTTCTAAAGAATCGACTAACGTGCCCCCAATCGCGCTCGAACGGAGGACGATGTTCTAAAGAATCGACTAACGTGTCCCCAATCGCGCTCGAACGGAGGACGATGTTCTAAAGAATCGACTAACGTGTCCCCAATCGCGCTCCTAACCCGCTAACTCCCCGAGCAAAGCCGCATTTTCTCCAGCCGCCGCACTCAGGTCCCGCGAACTCGCCATTTACGACAGAAATGTGTCAAACGAGCTTTAATATAAGAATAGTTCGTTACAATGTGATTTATTTCACAAGATAAAATCGACCGCAGGATTATACTGGGATCATGAAGAGGAAAGGGATGTGATTCCATGGTGAAACTACACGTCGCTATCAATAGTATCGAACCGAACGAGGAGATGCGCGAATGGTTGCTCGAATCCTCCGTCGCCCGCGCAAGACAGGAACATGAAGCGTTGAAGGAAGAGCTCAGAAGCATTTACGATCAAGCGTGCAACGTCCGCAACGACCGCGAAGAGAAGAGGCTGAACCGCGAAATCCGGCAGCTCCACGACTGCGTCAAGCTGTTCATGAAGCATTGGGCCGCGCACACCAAGTGGGAAGATTCCGAGCTGTACCCGCAAGCGGCGACCTATCTCGGAGCCGAGCCCGACCTGTTCATGCTGATGGAGCAGGAGTACGAGCTGGCCGATCAGTATTTGCGAACGTTCATGCGGACGCTGGAGAAGGCCGAATACCCGATCGGACGGGAAGAGGCGTGCAAGATGACTGCCTATCTCATCCAGGCTTACGCGGTGCTGAACAATCGTTTCCGGGAAGAAGACGAGATCATGATGGATTTGACGGACCGTTCCAACGCTTACGGCTTCTAGCCTGAGCGGACAATCCCCATTTACGAAGGGAGAGATTTCGATGCCTCATGCGGTCAATTCTCCGCTGTACGCACTGTATATGAGGTACGACCAGTGGAAGGAAGAGCACGACGCGCTGTACGGCAGACTTCTCGAATTGTGCAAGCTGATGCGGTGGAACCCCGGCAACTTCGACTACCCGTTCTGGGGGACGCACCATCGCAACGTGCATGAGAAGTTCATCCCGTTCATGAACGACTGGCAAGCCCATCTGGCGAGAGAAAAGGAGATCATCTACCCGATCGCCAAGTCCGCCATCTGCGGAGGAAGAATGGGACCGGCGGCGGTGCTCGAGCAGGAGGACGTCATCGCGGGCCAGTTCTACGAAGCGTACTTGGCGGCGGTAAAGGCCGAGGAGTCGCCCGAAGATTGCCTGTCCAGGCTGCTTCAGGTGCTCATGATTATCGCCGAGCATTTCCGGGTAGAGAACGAGACGGTAGTCCCCGCGGCCGAACGCCTGCTGGAAGAAATCGAGTACATCGGATCTTAACCAACTTAAGGAGGCAGATGCCATGGCAGCCAAAGAACAAGTTCAGGAAACTTTCGTCGCCGCGCAGAAAGAAGTCAATCTGTTGACGGAGAGAGCTAGGCAAGCCCAGGAGCAATTCATGCAGCTGGATCAGGACGCCGTAGATCGGATCGTGCAGAAAATGGCGCTGGCCGGGCTCGACAAGCATATGCCGCTGGCGAAAATGGCGGTCGAGGAAACCGGGCGCGGCGTATACGAGGATAAAATCACGAAAAACATTTTCGCCACCGAATACATTTACCACAGCATCAAAAAAGAGAAGACGGTCGGCGTCGTCGAAGACAACCCTTACGAGAACTACCGCGTCGTCGCCGAGCCGGTCGGCGTCATCGCCGGCATTACGCCGGTGACCAATCCGACGTCCACGACGATGTTCAAGGCGCTGATCGCGGCCAAGACGCGCAACCCGATCATCTTCGCCTTCCACCCGTCGGCGCAGAAATCCAGCCGCGAAGCGGCGAAGACGCTGCTCGAAGCGGCGGTGGCGGAGGGGGCTCCGGAGCACTGCATCCAATGGATCGATCACCCGTCCGTCGAGGCGACGCAGCAGCTGATGAACCATAAGGACGTGGCGCTCGTGCTCGCGACCGGCGGCTCGGCGATGGTCAAGGCGGCGTACAGCACCGGCAAGCCGGCGCTCGGCGTCGGTCCCGGCAACGTGCCGTGCTTCATCGAGCGGACGGCGGATCTGGATCAGGCGGTCACGGACCTCATCTTGTCGAAAACGTTCGACAACGGCATGATCTGCGCCTCGGAGCAGGCGGTCATTCTCGACGAACCGATCTATGCGGCGGCCAAAAAGAAAATGATCCAGCTCGGCTGCTACTTCCTGAACAAGGAAGAGACGGAGAAAGTATCGGGACTGGTCATCAATTCCGAGAAATGCGCGGTGAACGCGGTCATCGTCGGCCAGCCGGCGGCGAAAATCGCGGAGATGGCCGGAGTCGCGGTACCTGCCGGAACGAAAATACTGGTCGCCGAATTGGCCGGAGTCGGAGACAAGTATCCGCTGTCGGCCGAGAAGCTGAGCCCCGTGCTCGCTTGCTATAAGGTCAAGAACGCCGAGCAGGGCATCGAGCGGGCCGTGCAGGTCGTCGCCTTCGGCGGCATGGGCCACTCGTCGGTCATCCACTCGAACGATCAGGACGTCATCGCGGCATTCTCGGCTCGTCTGCAAACCGGCCGCATCATCGTGAACGCCCCTTCGACGCACGGCGCGATCGGCGACATCTACAACACGAACCTGCCGTCGCTGACGCTCGGCTGCGGCTCGTACGGCCATAATTCGACGACGTCGAACGTCACTGCGGTCAACCTGATCAACCTGAAGCGCGTCGCTTACCGCACGCTGAATATGCAGTGGTTCAAGGTGCCGCCGAAAGTGTACTTCGAACGCGGATCGACGCAGTATTTGGAGAAAATGCCGGACATCGCGCGGGTGATGATCGTCACCGACGCTGCGATGGTCAGCCTCGGCTACGTGGAGAAAGTGGAATACTACTTGCGGAAACGGGCGACGCCGGTCGCGATCGAAGTGTTCTCGGAAGTCGAGCCAGACCCTTCGACGGATACGGTGGAGCGCGGCAGGCGGATGATGGCCCAGTTCAAGCCGGACTGCATCATCGCCCTCGGCGGCGGCTCGCCGATGGACGCGGCGAAGGCGATGTGGCTGTTCTACGAATATCCGGAGACGAGCTTCGACTCGCTGAAGATGAAGTTCCTCGACATCCGCAAGCGGATCTACAAGTACCCGCGGCTCGGCCGCAAAGCGAAGTTCGTCGCCATTCCGACGACTTCGGGCACCGGATCGGAAGTGACGTCGTTCGCCGTCATCACCGACAAGAACAAGGGCAATACGAAATATCCGCTCGCCGATTACGAGCTGACTCCGGACGTCGCCATCATCGATCCGGATTACGTGTACAGCCTGCCGAAGACGGCGGTCGCCGACACCGGCATGGACGTGCTGACGCACGCGATCGAGTCGTACGTGTCGGTCATGGCCAACGACTATACGGACGGCTTGGCGCTCAAGGCGATCCAGCTCGTGTTCGAGAACCTGGAAGCCTCGTACCATAAGGCAGATCCGAGAGCGCGGGAGAAAATGCACAACGCCTCGACGATCGCGGGCATGGCGTTCGCCAACGCGTTCCTCGGCATCAACCACAGCTTGGCGCACAAGTGGGGCGGACAGTACCATACGGCGCACGGACGCACGAACGCGATTCTGATGCCGCACGTCATCCGCTACAACGCGGAGAAGCCGTCGAAGTTCGCTTCGTTCCCGAAATACGACCACTTCGTCGCCGACAAGCGATACGCGGACATCGCCAGAGTGCTCGGATTGCCTTGCGGCACGACCGAGGAAGGCGTAGCCAGCCTGATCGACGCGATCCGCAAGCTGAACCGCTCGCTCGATATTCCGGAATCGTTCCAGGCGCTCGGCTTCGATCCGAACGATTTCGAGAGCAGAGTCGACTACTTGGCCGACCGGGCGTTCGAGGACCAATGCACGACCGCGAACCCGCGCATGCCGCTCGTTACCGAGCTGGCCGACGTATACCGCAACGCGTTTTACGGAAAATTCGCTTTGTAGACGTCCGACCTTCTCTCGGTGCTGAGAACCGAACTTATTAAACGCTCACTTAAATCAACTGGGAGGGAACGAACATGGCGATTACGGAAAAGGACTTGAACAGAGCGGCGGCTGCCGCCGCTCCTGCCGACGGCTGGAGAGGGTTCCGCTCCGGGCGCTGGCAAAGGCACGTCGACGTGAACGATTTTATCGGGCTAAATTTGACGCCGTACGAAGGAGACGAATCCTTCCTGGCCGAACCGACGGATGCGACGCTCGAGCTGTGGGACGCGGTATTGGAGCTGATGAAGAAGGAGAGGCAGAACGGCGGCGTGCTCGACATCGACACCGAGACGGTGTCCACGATCGTCTCGCACGGTCCCGCCTACATCAAGCGCGAGCTGGAGAAAATCGTCGGCCTCCAGACCGACGCTCCGCTCAAGCGGTCGATCCAGCCGTTCGGCGGCATCCGCATGGTGGACGACGCCTGCAAAGCGTACGGCTACGAGCTGCCGGAAGCGACGCGCAAGCTGTTCACCGACATTCGCAAGACGCACAATCAGGGCGTATTCGACGCTTACACAACCGAGATGAAGCTGGCGCGGAAAGCCGGCATCATTACCGGACTGCCGGACGCGTACGGACGCGGACGCATCATCGGAGATTACCGGAGAGTGGCGCTGTACGGCGTCGACCGGCTGATCGAAGCGAAGAAGGAGGACCTGCTGCAGCTGGAGACGGACGTCATCTCGGAAGACGTCATCCGCGCGCGGGAGGAGCTGTCCGAGCAAATCCGCAGCCTTGCCGAGCTGAAGACGATGGCCGCTTCCTACGGCTTCGACGTCTCCCGTCCGGCGGCCAACGCCCATGAAGCGGTGCAGTGGCTGTACTTCGCTTATCTGGCGGCGATCAAGGAGCAGAACGGGGCGGCGATGAGCCTGGGCCGCGTATCCAGCTTCCTCGACGTCTACATCGAGCGGGACAAACGGGAAGGCACGCTGACCGAGGCGGAGGCGCAGGAGCTGATCGACCACCTCGTCATGAAGCTGCGGATGGTCAAGTTCCTCCGCACGCCCGACTACAACGAGCTGTTCAGCGGCGACCCGACCTGGGTGACCGAGTCGATCGGCGGCATGGGCAACGACGGGCGCACGAGGGTGACGCGCAACTCGTTCCGCTTCCTGCACACGCTGTACAACCTCGGGCCGGCGCCCGAACCGAACTTGACGGTGCTCTGGTCGACGCGTCTACCGGAAGGGTTCAAAAACTACTGCGCCAAAGTGTCGGTAGACACGAGCTCCATCCAGTACGAGAACGACGATCTGATGCGGCCGGAATTCGGCGATGACTACGGCATCGCATGCTGCGTGTCCGCGATGCGGATCGGCAAGCAAATGCAGTTTTTCGGAGCACGCGCCAATCTGGGCAAGACGCTCCTGTACGCGATCAACGGCGGCAAGGACGAGAAGCTCGGCATCCAGGTCGGCCCCGCGCTCGCTCCGCTGTCGGGAGAGACGCTCGACTACGGGGAAGTGATGGAGCGCTTCGACCGCGTCATGGATTGGCTCGCCAGACTGTACATGAACACGCTGAACGTCATTCACTACATGCATGACAAATACTGCTACGAACGCATCGAGATGGCGCTGCACGACCGCGAGATTTTGCGCACGATGGCTTGCGGCATCGCCGGGCTGTCGGTCGTCGCCGACTCGCTTAGCGCCATCAAGTACGCCAAGGTGAAGCCGATTCGCAATGAGCAGGGGCTGGCCGTCGACTTCGAGATCGAAGGCGAATATCCGCAGTACGGCAACAACGACGCGCGGGTGGACGACATCGCCGTCGCGGTGACCGAGTCGTTCATGAACAAGCTGCGCAAGCATCCGACGTACCGGAACGCGCTGCCGACGATGTCGGTGCTGACGATTACGTCGAACGTCGTCTACGGCAAGAAGACGGGCAGCACGCCGGACGGACGCAAGGCGGGAGAGCCGTTCGCTCCGGGCGCGAACCCGATGCACGGACGGGATCGCAAGGGCGCGCTCGCCTCGCTCGGCTCGGTAGCCAAGCTGCCTTACGCCAGCTGCCTCGACGGCATCTCGAACACGTTCTCGATCGTTCCGAAGGCGCTCGGCCGCGAGGCCGATACGCGGGTACGCAACCTCGTCTCGCTGCTGGACGGCTACGCCGCAAGCAAAGGGCATCACCTGAACGTCAACGTGTTCAACCGGGAGCAGCTGCTGGACGCGATGGAGCATCCGGAGAACTATCCGCAGCTGACGATCCGCGTCTCGGGCTATGCGGTCAACTTCATCAAGCTGACCCGCGAGCAGCAGCTCGACGTGCTGAACCGCACGTTCCACGGATCGGTGTAACAACGGGCAATCGTCGGTCGATAGACAAGCAAGAGAGAGGGAGGCGGAGAACATGATGCATACGGGGAGAATCCACTCTCTTGAAACGTTCGGGACGGTGGACGGACCGGGAATCCGGTTCGTCCTGTTCCTCCAAGGCTGCGCGCTGCAGTGCCGCTACTGCCACAATCCGGATTCGTGGGATACGCAGGCCGGCGAGCTGCGGAGCGTGGACGATATTTTGCGGGAGATCGAGCCTTACGTCGAGTACTACCGCCGTTCCGGCGGGGGCATTACGGTGACGGGAGGCGAGCCGACGCTGCAGGCGCCGTTCGTGGACGAGCTGTTCCGGGCTTGCAAGGAAAGATGGGGGCTGCACACCGCGCTCGATTCGTCCGGCTTCTGCGAGCCGAGCCACGCCCAGGCTTTGCTGGACGCGACCGATCTCGTGCTGCTCGACCTGAAGCGCATGGACCGCGACGCGCATCGGGAACTGACGAGCCAGCCCAACGACCGCATTCTGAGATTCGCCAAGCATCTGTCCGAGCGGGGGACGAAAATGTGGATCAGAAGAGTGCTCATTCCCGGATGGACCGACGGCTCGGACGAATTGCTGGAGCTCGGCCGCTTCATCGGCGGACTCGACGGAGTGGAGAAAGTCGAAGTGCTGCCGTATCACCGAATGGGCGTGTACAAGTGGCATCAGCTCGGCAAAGCGTATCCGCTGGAAGGCGTGATGGAGCCGGGACCCGAGGAAGTCGCGAGAGCAAACCGGCTGATCGGGCAAGGAATAGAGGAGGGCAAACGGGAACTGGCTCTCCTAGTCGCTAAGTAAAAGCGCCGAAAAACCGTCGAGGCAGCGAATCGAGCCGTCCGACGGTTTTTCGGCGTACTATTCGCCGCAACGGAGGTTATACCGTGATCACGACGTTTCCTTTTTTACGGCCTCCGTCCACATAAGCATGCGCCTCCGCCATACGTTCGAGCGGATAGCGCCGATCGATTACCGCTTTTATTTTCCCCGATTCATAGAGATCCTTGAGCAGCAGCAAATCCTCCGGAAGCTCCTTGGCGACGCCTTGTCCTTCGACTGTGATGTATTGACCGTCCTTGGCCAGCACCTTCCGGCCAGCCGACTTGGTCGTTCGTCCGACCGCGTCGAACACCACGTCATAACGTTCCTTCGTCCGGGTGAAATCTTCCCGGGTATAATCGACGACCTTATCGGCGCCGAGAGACTTCACGAGTTCCGCGTTAGCGCCGCTGCACACGGCCGTAACCTCCGCTCCGAACGCTTTGGCCAGCAGTACCGCAGACGTTCCTACAGATCCGGAGGCTCCGTAGACGAGCGCTTTCTGCCCGGCCCGAAGACGCGCTTTGCGGAAGAAGTGCAGCGCCGTCGTCCCTCCGAACGACAGAGCGACCGCTTCCTCGTAAGTCGCGTTGGCCGGCATAGGGGCGACGACTCCGGTTTCTCTTACGCAGGCGTACTCCGCGTAGGCGCCCATTTTGAACCCCGTCATCGCGAACACCGAATCCCCCGGCTTGAATCGCTTGACGTTCCGGCCGACCGCTTCGACCTCCCCCGCCAGCTCGACGCCGAGAATCGGATTTCTCGGTCTTCGCACGCCGAGAATGAGCCGCATCGGGAGCCAGAAGAGAGGCGGGCTTCTAAAGCCGCGAATGCGGCAATCTCCCGAAGTGACCGTAGTCGCGCGAACTCTGATCAGCAGCTCGTTGGGCTTGGGCGCCGGCTTGGGGGCTTCTTTAAGCTCCAGCACGTCCGGCGGTCCGTATTTTCCGCATATGATCGCTCTCACGAAACAGCCTCCTAAACGATGCTTTTGGGATCATCATACAGGGAGGGCTCCCGGTCGAACAGCTACTTAAGTACGGTTATTCGAAGAGGCGAATTGGCGCAGGCCAGAATTTTGACAAGACGTTGCGATACGTGATACGTTGTTTGCAAAACCGAGCATGCAAGGGAGCCGTGGATCGCATCGCGTACGAACTGAAAACAAAAGAAACCGACAGCAGCGTCATCGAGTTTATCGACAACGTGGATCACCCCAAAAAGCGGGAGGACGCGTACAAGCTGCTCGATATTTTCTCCGAGGTAACCGGCTATCCGGCGAAAATGTGGGGACCGAGCATTATCGGATTCGGTTCGTACCACTACAAGTACGCCAGCGGTCATGAAGGAGATGCTCCGTTGGCCGGCTTCTCCCCGAGGAAAGCCAAGCTCAGCCTGTACTTTGCACCGGAAGAGCCGGAGCGGGAAGCTCAGCTGCAGAGGCTGGGGAAGCATACGACCGGCAAGTCGTGCGTCTACGTCAACAAGCTGGACGATATCGACATCGAGGTTTTGAAAGAGATGATCAAGCAATCGATGGAGTTCACGAAACGCATGTACCCGGATTGATTCCGAAAAAAGAGCCCGGAGGAGCATGGCGGCGAAAGCCGCCGGCTCTTCCGGGCTTTTGTCTTTACAGCTTAAACGCGATCTCCAGGTCGCGGATTTGCTCCGGACCGATGTGCGCGATGTCTCCGAGGCAGCCGGCCGACAGGATCGCTTTGGCGCTGTATTCGGCGACCTCGAGCCGGTCGAAGGCGTTGAGCAGGTTCTGGCCGGTGACGATGACGCAGTTGTTCTCCACGATGGCGATCGGGGTATCTTTCGTAAAACGGGCCGCGGTGCCTTCGGTGTCGCGATAGACGGCGTCGAAGGGCAGCTTGGGCGTCTGCCGCATCAAAATGTAGCTTTCCGGAATCGTCCGCGAGTCCAAGGTGCGATCGGTCACGGCGAAAGCCATTACGTTGGGCGGATGGGCGATAATGACGCTGTCGATGTGCGGATGCAGCTCGTAGATGCGCCGGTGCAGATGAACGGAACGGCTCGGCGTCTTGCCGGCTTCGGCCGCCCCGCCTTCGACGCGCACGAGATCTTCCGGCTCCAGGTATTTGCGATCGGCCCCGTATGGGGTGATGACGAACGAACCGTCCGCGAGCCTGTGGGAGAAGGTGCCCTGCGTGCTCGTGAACAGGCGCTGGTCGTAGGAGCGCTTGATGAGCGTGCACATGTCCCGGCGAATGGCGAGCTCTTCCGTTCCGTACGATTCCGGGACGAACTCGCCGAGCTCCGGTTCGTCGCCGCCTTCGATGGCGCGGAATTGTTCGTCCGACAGCAGCGCCGGGGCGCCGATTCTGCGGGCGTTGATCTCCAGACGCGCGCAGAAATCGAGCGTCTCGAAGCGTTGGAACGCCTGGAACAGATCCGTTCCCCCGACGACGACGCCATGGTTTTCGAGCATCACCGAATCGATGCCGCGCTTGAATACGGCCGCGATGTTCTCGCCCAGCTCGCGGCTGCCGGGAAGCGCGTATTCCGCCATGCCGATCTCGCCGCAAATTTGCCGCTCGTTAGGCAGCAGCCGCGTATCGGGAATGCGTCTGACGATGCTGAAGGAGACGAGAGCGGGAGGGTGCGCGTGCACGACCGCGCGCAGGTCCGGCCGCGCATCGTAGATGAGCCGGTGGAACGGAAACTCGCTCGAAGGGCGATGATGCCCGACGACCGTTCCGTCCGGCTTGACGCATACGATATCGCTTCGCGTCAGAGCGCCTTTATCGACGCCCGCCGGCGTAATCCATATTTGATTTTGTTCGTCCAGGATCGACAGATTGCCCCCGGAGGTCGTCGTCATGCCGTACCCGTATATCCGGTCCATCATAAGAAGTATTTGATCCGCGGGATGAAGCAGATCGCAGCGCATGCCAAGCCCCTCCTTGTGTCGCGTATGTTTTCTTCCCTAATGTACCATACAATCGGATTTCCGACTGTTAAGAAAGTCATAATCCCGCGCATCGTTCGAAAATTCGCCCAAATGTGAGCATCGCTACAGAAATCCGGACAAAGCGGGAATATACTAGAAGCAACACACGAGGAGGGGATCCGCATGACCTACCACCACGTATTGGCCGCTTACGATGGATCCAAGGCGTCGAACAAGGCGCTCAGCCACGCCGTCAAGCTCGTCGAGAGCCGTCCGGGCAGCAAGCTTACCGTCGCCCACGTCATCGCGAGACCGCCGTACGCTTTCGAGGGATTCGGGATGGTGATGCCGAGCGGTTACGAGGAACGGATGAAGGAATATCAGGACGGCCTGGTTCGTCAAGCGGAGGAGGCGATTAAGGAGCTGCCTTACGCGAAAGCGGTCGTTCTCGACGGCGCGCCGTCCGCGGCCATCCTGGAGTATGCCAGGGAATACTGCTGCGATCTGATCGTCATCGGCAACAGGGGGCTTGGACCGATCCGGGAGTGGATGCTCGGCAGCGTCAGCCACTCCGTCGTGCAGCAAGCCCAAATTCCGGTGCTGGTCGTGAAGTGACGGCGCGCCATAGGAAAAAGAGTCCGTAACGAGTACGGACTCCGGGACGGGTCTGTTCGGCTCACAGCCAGGATCTCGGATAGTAGCAGCCGCAGCTTCTGGCCTTGTGATAGCTTTCCGTTCTGGAATCGCTTCTGTGACCGCGCTCTGGGGCTCCGCAGGATTTCTCCTTGCGGTCGTGACCTGCGCTGCGCTTGCCGCAAGACTTATGGTGCTCATGGGACTTATGCTTGTCGCAGGATTTGTGCTTGTCATGGGACTTATTCTTGTCGCAGGATTTGTGTTTGTCGTGAGACTTGTGCTTGTCGTGGGACTTATGCTTGTCGCAGGACTTGTGTTTGTCATGCGACTTGTGCTTGTCATGGGATTTGTGCTTGTCGCAGGATTTATGCTTGTCGTGGGATTTGTGCTTGTCTCGACATCCGCAACTCATAGGGCTCACCTCGATTCTCCGGAGAATACTAGAGTATATGAGGGACCCGTCCGCATCGCTTGTACCCTTGGCCGACCCGAAGAAAAATGGAGGAATGCATAGCTGCGCGATGCGGTTGAGGGCGGGGGCGGAGATGATTCGTTCCGCGGCAAAGCCGCCCGGAGGCGGCTGAGAAACTTTCGTCTATCTATCTTTTTCGTTCGATCAGAATCGTGAGACTGACTAGAGTGACGAATACGGTCGCGCCCATATCGGACAGGATGGCGAACCACAGCGTAAGCCATCCGGGGAGGGTGAGCAGCAGCGCGGCCAGCTTTAACCCGAGCGAGACCGCGATGTTGAAGCGGATCGTCCGGTTGACGCGCTTGGCCGTGCGGATCGCCTCCGGCAGTTTCCCGAGATGGTCCTGCATAAGCACGACGTCGGCGGTTTCGATGGCGCTGTCCGTTCCTTTGCCCATTGCGATGCCCAGACTCGCGGACGCGAGCGCCGGAGCGTCGTTGATGCCGTCCCCGATCATGCCCACGATCCCTTCCTCGGAGAGACGTTTGACCTTCGCGACTTTCTCCTCCGGCAGCAGATTGCCGTATGCTTCGTCTACCCCGACTGCCTTGGCGACTTTCTCCGCGGTCTTCGCATGGTCCCCGGTCAGCATGACGGCGCGCCGGATGCCTTGGCGGCGCAGGGCGGAGAGGACGGAGGCGCTCTCCTCGCGGATTTCGTCGGCGATGCCGAACAGACCCAGGACGGAGGCGCGGTCGGCGACGAGCACGATAGTGAGTCCGTCCTGCTTGTAACTATCGATCTCCTCGCGTACAGGCGCGGGAATGTCGAAATGCTCGACGATGTTCTCGTTGCCGAGCCAGTACGTCTCGCCTTCGCATTCGGCGACGGCTCCGCGGCCGGGAACCGCCCGCGTATCGATCGCTTCCGGAATCGCCGCGCCGGCCCGTTCGACTTCTTTCATGATCGCCTTGGCCAGAGGATGGGAGGACGTCTTCTCGATCGCACCGGCGACGGAGAGGAAGCGCTTCTGGTCATACGCGGTCATTCTCTCGACGTGCGGCTCGCCCTTGGTCAGCGTTCCCGTCTTGTCGAACGCCAGCGTATCCAGCTTGCCGAGCTGCTCGAGATGTACGCCTCCTTTAACGAGAATGCCGTTGCGGGCGCTGCGCGCGATGCCGGACAGGATGGCGATCGGGGAAGAGAGAATAAGCGCGCAAGGACAACCTACGATCAAGACGGCCAATCCCTGGTACAGACATTTCGTCCAATCCCCGTCCAGCAGCAGCGGAGGGACGAGGACGACAAGCGCTGCAACGATCATGATGAGCGGCGTATAATATTTGGCGAAACGGTCGATGAACAGCTCTGTCGGCGTCTTCGTCTCCTGCGCTTCCTCGACGAGGTGCAAAATGCGGGCGAGCGAGGAATCTTTGTACGCTTTGCCGATGCGTACGCGAATGACGCCTTCGTTGTTGATGCTTCCTCCGAACACCGGATCACCTTCGGCTTTCTCCAGCGGCAGCGATTCGCCGGTAATGGCCGCCTCGTTCACCGAGCTTCTTCCGAAGACGACCGCGCCGTCCGAAGGAATCTTCTCGCCGGGCTTGACGACGACCGTATCGCCGGCCCGCAGCGCCGCGATCGGCACGATCGTCTCCACGCCGTCATCCAGCTTGGTCGCCTGTTTCGGCGCGACGCTGAGAAGACGCTCCATGGAGCGCCGGGCTTTCTCCATGCCGAGCCCTTCGAGCAGCTCGTTGACGCCGAACAGGATGGCGACGAGCGTCGCTTCCTTCCATTCGCCGATCGAGACGGCGCCGACGAGCGCGACCGTCATCAGCGTATCGATGTTGAATTTGAGCCGGAGCAGGTTTCTGGCGCCTTTGACGAAAGTGGCATACCCGCTGAGCGCAGCGGCGATCAAATAGAACGAGACGGCGACGGAGAAGGGGACCCGTCCGTCCATGACCAGCGCGGCGACGTAGATCGCGGCCGAAACGGCCAGTTGGACGATCATCCGCTTGTTGCCGTGTGCGTGGGCATGATCGTGTTCGTGAGCATTCGCGCGGTTATGTTCATGAGCATCGCCAGCCTCATGACCGTGGCTATGCTCGTGTCCGTGACTACGGCGATGCCCGTGCTCTTGCTCGCGGCTATGTCCATGAGAATGCGCGCCACTGTTCTCGCCGGCCATTCCGCTTGCGGATTGCGCCGCGTCAGCCGCAGCTTCGACAAGATAAGCCCGGTCGCTCTTCAGAATCTGCCTCACGCGATCGAGCTGCACCCGTTCGTCGAGCTTAAGCTTGCCGCTTGCGAAGCTCAGCGTGGCCGACTCTCCGTGATCCAACCGCTGTATTTCCTCTTCAAGCGTCCGGGCGCAATTCCCGCACGACAGCCCTTTAACCCGGTATTCGATCATGGCGATCCTCTCCCGCTGACGAATAATAAATGAATACTTGCTCATATAATAATCCAAAGCAAGAGGCAAAACAAGTCGATTCGCCCGAAATTTCACGAACGTTTTCCGTTTTTTTTGACAATGTCCGCCAGCAGAACGGCGAGCGGAATCGCGATGCCGAACGTCATGCCGTAGTAAGGCCAAGGCTTCAGCGTGTTGAGGAAGAAGACGGCGTTCGGCTGTGCCGAGCCGGCCAGCACCAGGCCGATCAGCGACAAGGCGATCAGCAGACTGCGGTAATCGTTCAACCGGAACACGCCGGCCAGACCGTCGGCGGTGACGAACAGGAGCAAGGTGAGCCGAAAGAAAATGGTGAGATACCATAATACGCCGACGATCACTTCGAAGCGCTCGTAGAAATCGCCGTAGCTGATCGTCGTCACGACGGTGTAGCTGGGGAAGATCATATTCGCCACGAGAGCTTCTCCCAATACGCCGATCGACAGCAGGGTCATGAACAGGAACATGCTTCCGCTGACGAGGGCGCTTCCGGCGAGCAGCGATTTCCACTTTCGGATATTGTTCGCATAGGGCGCAAGGAAGAGCAGGAAAGCCGTCTCCACGTAAGGAAAGGCAAGCAGCGATATCGAAGCGTGCAACGGCGGCTTCCAGCCGTATTCGAGGATCGGCAGCAGCTGGGCCGGATTCGTGCCCGGTATGAGCGACAGGTAACCGAGGAAAAAAAGGAACAGAACGACGAAGAACAACAGTTCCGCCGCGCGTCCGATCGAGGCGATCCCGAGCTTCAGCGCGTACAGAACGGGCAGCAGCATGCCCGCCTGAATGACGATCGCCGGCGTTTCCGGGAAAAAAACGGTCGTCACGAATTCGCTTAAATCGGACAATACGAGCACGAAGATGAAAAACGGGTAACCGACAACGAATGCGAGCGTCAGCGCGCCGCCGAACCATTTTCCCAGCACCTTCTCCAAATATTCATGGAACGTCCTCCCTCGCAGCCGCTTCGCAAGCGCCGCGTACATCGGCACCAGCAGCATGTAGCCGGACAGGGCCAGAATTACGGATATCCAGGCATCCTGCTTCGCCATGGAGGCGAGCATTCCGGGAAGCAGGAGAAATGCGCTGCCCAACTGATGCAGAATAAACCAAAGAGCAAGCTGCTTGGACGTCACCTTATGCGTCGTCATGGCGCACCTCCCGCGCTTCGGAATAGACGGCCGGACAGCCAGACGGCAAGCGGGAACGCCGCGCCGAACAGCAGGGCGTAGAACGGCCAGATGTTGAACAGCTCGAGCAAGGCCGTCATGTTCGGCCAGACAAGATTGGCGACGATCACGGCGATCAGCGCGAGCGGGATCAGCAAAGCTTGGGGAGAATTCATTTGACAAGCGTGCGCCAGTCCGACGGACGACACGTGCATCAGCAGCGACAGGCGTATGAAAATCGCAATAAACCACAGAATGGTGATCAATACTTCGAATCGTTCGTAGAAATCCCCGACGCTGATCGTTCTCACGACGAAGTAGCTCGGGAACGAGACGTTGGCGACGATCGCATCGCTGAGCGCCGCTACCGTGAACAGCGTCAACAGCAAAAAAATGCCGCCGCTGATCGCATGGCTGGCATAAACGGCCTTCCTCCAGGGCGCATAGCGAATGTATGGAAGAAAGAAGAGGAAGAGGACGCTTTCCAGGTAGGGGAAAGCCAATAACGGGAACGAGCCGCGCACGATCGGCTTCCATCCGTATTCGAACACCGGGAGCAGATGAGCTCCGTCCAAGCTCGGGATCAAGGAGACGAACACGATGAACATCAGCGACAGCGCGATGGGAGACAGAATTTCCACCGTTCTGCCGCATACGGCAACGCCGGCGCGGATCATATATACTACAGCGGCCATCATGAGGAAGTACGGCATTTCGACGGGCGTCTCCGGCATGAGCGAAGTGTTGATGAAGTCTCCCAAATTGCGCAAGGTCATCGTCAGGATCAGGAAAGGGCACAGCAGGCTGAACAGTCCGACAACGATTCTGCCCGCCGTTTGTCCCCACAGCGAGCCCAAATAGTCGCCGAACGACCGTTCTCCGATCCGCTTGGCGATGGCCAGGTACAAGGGGATGAGCAGCAGTTGGACGGCGAGCGCCGCGGGAACGGCCAGCCATGCGTCTTGTTTGGCCGCTGCAGCCAGCACGGACGGAAGGACGAGAAAGGAGCTTCCCAATTGATGCAGCATAAACCAGATGGCCGCCTGTCTTCCGCTTAATTCATTCACGCGCTTAACCCCTTCTCTTCATGAGAGCAGCTTGGCAACCATCCGGCTCGTCGGTCCGAACAGCTGCTCCACGAACGTGAGCGGACTTGGGAGGTCGATGTCGGACAGACTCAGCGCGCCGAGCGTCAGACCGACGGCCAGCAGCGCGGCGTCGACGATAAGGTCGCGCTTCTGCTTCCTGCGGGCCAGAAAGCGGTATTCGATCAGCGAACCCGCAAGCGCGACCCCCATAATGATTGCCAGCAGCAACTCGCTCACTCCTTGTTGACGTTGTCGAACGGATTGATGATTTTGCCGATTTTGCGAAGCTTGTAGTCCATGGAAACTTCGACTTGCATCGTCTTGAAATGCTGGTCCCATTCCGTTCTCCAACGGTGCCATTGCGAAGGATATTTCCGGTGAAAGGCTTCTCCGAAGCCGAAAATGTCGGCGCCGTACTGCCGCTGCACTTTGGCGATCGACTCGAACAAGATTTCCTTCAATCGATCGGAGGCGGCGGCTTGCAGCTTGAGGAGCTCCGCTTCCTTGGTCAAGTCGACGTTGCATCCGATTTCCGACACGTTCGCTTCGATCGATGTTTTGACGAGAGCGTAGGGCTCTCCGCTGCGCACGGAAGGAACGATTTTTACCTTCGATTCGATCACTTCCACGTTGAACTTCCCGTCGGAACGGGGACAATCGATAATTCCGACCGTGCTGCGGATATTGTTCGTGATATAGTTGAAGGCTTTGCTCTCGTTCTCGTCCAGCCAGCCGATCAGGCGGTCGTCCTTCATGACGCCTATGCCGACGTACTTGAATTCGGCGAACGATTTCGGACGGGAGACGTTGGCGAGAGATTTGCCCTTCTGGATGTTTCCGGTAATCGTCACGCCCGTCAATACGGGTTATACGCCTGTTTTCGTGATTTTCTGAAGAAAATCGATGATGTTGACGGCCGCGGTGGGCGCCCACGCTCGCTGGGAAACTTTAAGGGACTTGTACAGCTCCATGGCGGGCAGAACTTCGGTCGGCGTCGTCAGCTCCAGCAAATCTTGCGCGGTCGATCCCTTGGCGATCGCGATATAGAAGTCCGGGCGAAACTCGTGATCCCTCGCGACGAAATCGACGATATCGTTGATTCCTTCCCGCGCGGCCTTCTCGTTGAACACGAGCAGGCGAAGATGGGCGACGTACATCCTTCTGGACGCCTTCGTCGTCACTCTGCGCAGCGCTTCGAAGATCGTTGCGGACCGCTGCGTGAAGGTGACGACCGGAGAGCGTTCGGCCACGCGGTTTTGCGACATCTGGGTCGGATCGACGATCTGCAGGGTGACGACGTACTGTTCGCCGACTTTGTCGATGCCCATCGCCAGCACGACGGACAGCGCGTTCAATTCCCGGCGGTTCCAGCATCCGGTCAGCAGCAGGACCAACGCCAGGCCGACCATAATCGCCCGGACGCCGTTCTTCCTGCGCATTATCGCTTTCCCCTCGCTGAACCAGCCGACTTGGAGCTGTGATAGGGCAAGCGCAGCACGGCGTCCTTCTGCATGCCTTTGCGGAACGGCGCCATTGGGCTCATATAGGGAATGCCGAAAGATTGCAGATGGCACAGATGGATCGTCAAAATAATAAAGCCGATCGTCAGCCCGTATACGCCCATGACGGCGGCAAGTCCCATAAAGACGAAGCGCAGGAAGCGGATCGGGACCGACATGGAGTAAGAGGGGATGACGAAGCTGGCAATGGCCGTAATGGCGACGATGATGACCATCGCCGGCGAGACGATGCTGGCGTCGACGGCGGCCTGGCCGATGACGATCGTGCCGACGATCGACACCGCTTGCCCGATCGTGCGCGGCATGCGGATGCCCGCTTCGCGCAAAATCTCGAAAGTCACTTCCATGAGCAGCGCTTCGAGAAAGGCCGGGAACGGAATGCCTTCGCGCTGAGCCGCCAGACTGAGCAGCAATTGCGTAGGCAGCATGTCCTGATGAAACGTCGTCAGAGCGATGTAGACCGAAGGCGCGAGCATGCAGATGAACAGGGAGACATAGCGAAGCAGCCGTATCGCATTCGAATACAGCATCGATTGATAGTAATCTTCCGCCGATTGCATATAGTCGACGAACAGCGTCGGCGCGAGCAGGACGAATGGCGTGTTGTCGACGAATATGGCGATTCTGCCTTCGAGAATTCCGCCCGCGATGACGTCCGGCCTGTCCGTGTTGTACAGAGTGGGGAAGATGGTTTTGCCCTTGTTTTCGCGCAGCAGCTCCTCTATGTACTCGCCCTCGAGGACGCGGTCGATGCGCACGGCGTTCAGTCTTCCGGAAATCTGTTCGACGAGCTTTTCGTTCGCCAGACCGCTGATATACATCAGGGTGACGTCCGTCTTCGTCCGCGAGCCGACTTTGAAGTTGACCATGCGAATGCGAGGATCTTTGACCCGTCTGCGAACGAGCGTCGTATTCGTGCGGAGCGTCTCCGTGAAGGAGTCCTGGGGGCCGCGAACGACCGATTGCGTCTTCGATTCCGTAATGTTGCGGTCTTCCCAGCCCGGCAGTCCGACGAACAGCCCTCGCGCCGTTCCGTCCGTCAAGACGATCAGGCAGCCGGACAGCAGCTGATCGAGCAGCTCGTCCACGGAGTCGACGAAGCCGACTTCTCCCGCGTCGATGACGCATTGTTGCAGCACGTGCAGCGGCACTTGCTCCGCAGGAGCCCGGTCGAGCAGGGAGCCGATGACGTTGTTCTGCACGGCCTGCTTGTCGACCATGCCGTCCAAGTACAGCAGAACGAGGCGCTGGCCGCTGGCCAGCTCGAGGTCGCGGACGATCAGGTCGGGGCTGCGACCCATCAGGGACAGGATGAGTTCGAGCGTCTCTCGCATGTCTCGGCTTAAGTTGTTCATGCTCATCCCCCTTTTTCTTCTCCTAAGTATTTCCACAAGCGAAAATCCAATTCATGGAGAAATGACCCGGCGTTCGTGATAGGATAGGGAGGATAACATTGACGAGGTGATCGCGGTGACGTCCGTACGATGGATTACGGCATGATGCAGCCGATAGCGGAGGTCAGATCCCCGCACAATGACATTGCCGTCTATGAAACGACGCAATTGGACGGGGAGACGGGCAAGTTCAGATGCATGCGCTTCGCGGACGAAGACGTGCAGGGAGCAATGGATTTGAAAAATCGGCAGCGCCTCGTACTGGGCTATCAGCAAGCGCTCGTTCGCTTGCTGGAGCGTCGCGACCCCTCGTTCCGGAGTCTGTTCGTGATCGGGCACGGCATCGGTTCGATTGCGGGGCATTTTCGCGGCAAAACGGTCAAGGTGGCGGAGATCGACGAGATGGTCGTGGAGCTGAGCAGACGCTATTTCGATTACCGGGACGACAACGTCGCGATCGGAGACGGGCGCCGTCTGCTCGCGGAGGAGCCTGACCGGTCCCTGGATTATATCGTTCTGGACGCTTTTACGAGCAAGGGCACGCCTGCGCATTTTACGACGGAGCAGTTTTTTCGGCTTGCCGCCGATAAGCTCCGCCCGGGAGGAGCGCTCGTGATGAACGTGATGGGAAGGCCGCGGGACGACAGGCTGACGGAAGCGATCGGCACGACGCTTCGGCGGGCGTTCGCCGACGTGCGCTGTTATTCGCTCCCCGCGGAACGGAATCGGGACAGGCGGAACATGATCTTCTGCGCCAGCGACGCCGCATCCGATTTCGGGGACGCGGGGGCCGATCTCGCCGAAGTCGAGTTGGCGGAAGGGCATGTCATCCGGGACGGCTTGGCCGGGTGAACGTGATACATTCGCACGATTTGTGATAATTAACCACCGAATGCGCCGCGGGTCGTAGACCGCCTCTATCCGGATTGGATACAATGTTTCCATTGTTTTCAACTTATAGAGGAATACGGGGGATGACGATGGAGACGACGTCAGCAGGATGGATCAAGCAGGAGGGGGCCGTGCATGCGGCACCGGAAGAGGTGGGGTTCGATTCGAGGCAGCTGGGCAAGCTGGACGCGCATTACGAGGAGCTGATCGGGCAGGGCTTGCTCCAGGGAGGCGGCCACTTGGTGGCGCGCAACGGCAAGATCGCGGCATGGTCGACGGCAGGACGATTAAACGGGGTGACGGGAGAAGGGGACTTGCTGCCCGATTCGATCCGGAAGCTGAGCTCGCTGACGAAGGCTTTCACGACGGTCGCCGTCGTCAAGCTGATCGAGGACGGCAAGCTGGACCTGGATCAGCCGGTCGCGGCGGTGCTCGAAGAATTCAACAACGGCACGCACCGGGATATCACGCTGTTTCACCTGCTGACGCATACTTCCGGCATCCAGCCGGTTCAGGGCTACTACAATGAGCCGTATCCGCGCGGCTGGTACGATCCCGGCAGCTCCAAGAGCTGGATCGTCCAGGCGCTGACGGGGCTGCCCGTGTGCAAGCCCGGCGAGGCCTACAACTACACGTCGACCGGTTACGCGCTGCTCGGAGAAATCGTATCCCGCGTATCCGGCGAGCCGTTCGAGGATTACGTAATGAGCCGGATCGTGCAGCCGCTCGGTCTGGAGCGCACGTGGTTCGACGTTCCGGCGGAGCTGCGCTCTCAAGTGTGCGTCGTCGATCAATACGACGTCGACTCGCTCGACCGTCCGGCCGACTATTCGCAGGGCATTCCCCGCGCGGCCAGCGGCTTGTATTCGACGCTGTACGACTTGTGGAAATTCGGCCAGATGCTGCTGAACGGAGGCACGTTCGAAGGCCGGAGAATTCTCGGCCGCAAGTCGGTCGAGCTGCTCACGCGCAGACAGCTGTTCCAGGTGCCCGCTTATCACTGGGGCGGCCAGATCAAGGATAAGGGCCACGCACTGGGCTTCGACCTGGCGATTCACTCGGCTTCCTACGAAACCCAAGGCACCTATCAGCTGGAAGGCGCGGGACGGATCGGGCTGTTCGTCGATCCCGCGGAGAAGATGGTTGTCGTGCTGCTCGTGCCGTCGGTGCATTCCTGGGTTCCACGGTCGGTGCTCGGCACGCGGCAGATCATCTGGTCCAGCCTGATTTGAAAATGCGGAAGCAGTTTTAGTTGTGGGAAGGGAGGGGATTCGGTTTTAGAAATGCAGCCAAACGGTTGACCGGGCGCGCCTTTCCGCCTTCGTCGTAGTGAAGCGGCAACAAATGCGACAAACGACGAAAGGCGAGTGAGCGAATATGCGCATTGCAACGAATAGATTGATCGTGCGCCCCTTCGAACCGGCGGATTGGCCGGAAGTGCTGGGGTATGCATCGGACGAAGAGACGATGTTTTATATGCCGGAAGGGGTGTTCGACGAAGCGGCGGCCAAACGTTTCGTTCGCGACAACGAAGCCCCGGAAGCCCGCAACTTCGCGATGGAGCTGAAGGACGGCGGAAGGCTCGCGGGACATATCGTCTTCCATCCCTGGTTCGGGCATCACACCTACGAGATCGGATGGGTGACGGCGCCCGGCTTGCAGCGCCGGGGTTTTGCGACGGAAGCCGCGCGGGCCGTGCTGCGGTTCGGCTTCGAGGAGCTGCAGCTGCATCGCGTGATCGCGACGTGCCAGCCTGAGAACGCGCCGTCGAGCCGGGTCATGGAGAAGCTCGGAATGCGGCGGGAGGGCTTGTTCAAGAAGTGCATCCCGAGGGGCGGCGGCGTATGGTGGGACGAATACGTCTACGCCGTCTTGGCCGAAGAATGGAAGTAAGCTGAATAACGTCGGAGAGCGTCCGGATTCCCGGGATCGCTTTCCGACGTTATTGTCTTTGCCGTCACGAATCGGCGTGCTTCTTGAGCGCGATGACGGCGTTATGCCCGCCGAAGCCGAACGAGTTGGAGAGGCCGACGCTCAGCTCGGCCCGCCTGGCTTCGTTCGGCACGCAGTCCAGATCGCAATCGGGATCGGGCGTCTCGTAGTTGATCGTCGGCGGGACGAGGCCGGTCGTCAGGCTCTTGACGAGCGCGATCGCCTCGACTGCGCTGGAGGCTCCGAGCAGATGGCCGGTCATCGACTTGTTCGCGGTCACCGGCACGCGATAGGCGTGCTCCCCGAACAGCCGCTTGATCGCCAGCGTCTCCGAGCGGTCTCCGATCGGGGTGCTCGTCGCGTGGGCGCTAATGACGTCGACCTGCTCTGGCCGCAGGCCGGCTTCCGCAAGCGCCGCTCTCATCGCCCGGTAAGCCCCGTCGCCTTCGGGATGCGTCGCCACCATATGGTACGCGTCGGAGCTGGCGCCGTAGCCGAGCACTTCGGCATAGATCCGTGCGCCGCGCTTCCTTGCGTGAGCCAACGATTCCAGAATGACGATGCCTGCTCCCTCGGCCATGACGAAGCCGTCTCTGTCCGCGTCGAACGGGCGGCTGGCCCGGGCCGGCTCGTCGTTGCGCGAGGAGAGGGCGGTCGCGTTGCCGAAGCTGGCGAGCGCGATGTCGGTTAAGGCCGCTTCCGCTCCGCCGGCGATGACGACGTCGGCGCCTCCGCCGCGGATAAGCCGGAACGCTTCGCCAATCGACGTATTGCCGATCGAGCAGGCCGTCACCGGCGACACGGTCGGGCCGAGCGCGCCGAACTTCATGCTGATCAGTGCGGCGGCCATGTTGGAGATGATCATCGGCACGAGCGTCGGGCTGATCCGCTCCGGGCCGCGGTCGCGCAGCACCGCAGCCTGGTCCAGCAGCGTCTGCAATCCGCCGACTCCGGAGCCTACGTAGACGCCGAGCCGTTCCCCGTCGATCTGCGCCGAATGCAGCCCCGCATCCTCCCACGCTTCGCCGGCCGCGGCCATCGCGAACTGGCAGAAGCGATCCATCCGCCGCGCCTCCTTGCGCCCGAACAGCGCTTCCGCGTCGAAGCCGCTAACCGATCCCGCGATCCTGGTCTTGAACCGGGCAGTGTCGAACGCTTCTATGCGGGACACTCCGGACTCCCCGCGGGCCAACCGTTCCCAGAAGCTTTCCACCGAATTGCCCAGCGGCGAAATGACGCCCATTCCGGTAATGACGACTTGTTCCATGCCGACTCCACTCCTTGTTCGTTACGAAGTACATCCAGCATCTCATTTCACTTATCCTATTACAAGTTGTCATTTATACTAGTATAATAAATACTAGGATAGCGAATCGGGGGAATGAGCGATGAATCATGAAGCGAGGCTGCTCGCTTTGTCGGCCTTCCTTAAGGCGAAACGGGCGAAGATCTCGCCGGAATCGGCGGGGTTCGGCACGGGAAGCCGCAGAAGGACGCCGGGGCTGCGCAGGGAGGAGGTCGCCCAGCTGGCGGGAGTCAGCCTGACCTGGTATACGTGGTTCGAGCAAGGAAGGGATATTCGCGTGTCGGCCTCCGTGCTGGAGTGCATCGCGTCGGCGCTGCAGCTTAGCGTGGACGAGCGCAAGTACCTGTATTCCTTGGCGATGGAATCAAGTCCCGGAACGGCGCTGAAGGAGGAACTGCCTGAGATCAGCCCGTCGCTCAGGCGGATTTTGCAAGAGCTGACCTACTGCCCGACGATTATAACGGACAGACGCCACGCGATCGTCGGGTGGAACGAAGCCGCCGCTCACGTCTTCCTCGACTTCGAGCGGATTCCGCCCGAAGAGCGCAACATGATCCGGCTGCTGTTCGCCAGGAAGGAGCTGCGCAGGCTTGCCGTGAACTGGGAGCATTTTACGAAAGGCTTTCTGGCCATCTTCCGCGCTTATTACGGACAGTACGTCGAAGATCATTGGTACGATCGCTTTCTGGGAGAAATGAAGGCGGCCCATCCCGAATTTGAAGCGCTGTGGGAGGACAGCGAAGTCCAGTCCGCTCCGGAGGTGCTGATCGAGTTCCGGCACGCCAAAGTCGGCAAGATGCTGTTCCACCTGACGTCGCTGCAGGTTCAGGGCAGCGTCGACCTGCGATGCAGCATCTACACGCCGGCTCCGGAATCGACGACCGAAAACAAGCTGAAGCGACTGATCGGAGGCGGAGCGACCTCGGGTGAATAGCATCAACTCATCCATGGATAATCAGACTGTACGACTTTGCCTCCTTACGGACATCCCAATTCTGAATCGTTGCGCATCCTCATAGGGTAGAGAAGGACAGGCGAAGCCGCCGAATCTTCCGACAGGATGGGATGCCGCATGGATACGCTGCGTTTGCAAGTGACGGGAATGACGTGCGCCGCATGCTCGGCCCGCATCGAGAAAGGGCTTGGCCGGATGGGCGGCGTTCGCAGCGCGACCGTCAACATGGCGACGGCGCAAGCGTTCGTACAGTACGATCCAACGGTAACCGGAGAAGCGGATATCCGGCGGAAAATCGAGCAGCTCGGCTACGGCGCCGCGGAGCAAGTCGATTCCCCTCAGAAGGCGCACGAAGCGGAAGTGCGTCTCCTCCGGGGCAAGGTGCTGGTCGCCGCTGCCGTGTCGCTCCCTCTTTTCTGGGCGATGCTTGCCCATCTTCCGTTCCTGTCGTCTTTCGTATGGATACCCGAACTGCTCTTCCAGCCTTATTTGCAATGGGGACTCGCGACGGTGCTGCAATTTTACGTCGGCTACTCCTTCTACAGAGGCGCTTACCAAGCGTTAAAGCAGAGAAGCGCCAATATGGACACGCTTGTCGTGCTGAGCACTTCCGTCGCTTACTTTTACAGCCATTACAAGCTGATGCGTTACCCGGGGACGGTCTCTCACGACCAGCTCTATTTCGATGCGATCGCGATGATCCTGACCGTCGTTCTGCTCGGCAAGCTGCTGGAGGCCAAAGCCAAGGGGCGGGCGCTGAAGGACCTGAACGAGCTGTACGGCTTGCAGATCCGTTTCGTGCGCGTCGTGCGGGAGCAGGGTGAGGAATGGATTCCGGCAAGCGAGCTGCGCCGGGGAGAGCAGGTCGTCGTGGCGGCCGGGGAATGGATTTCGGCCGACGGGCGCATCGTTTCGGGCGCGGCCGAGATCGACGAGTCGCTGCTGACGGGAGAGAGCGTCCCCGCTCTGAGGCAGGCGGGCGACTACGCCTACAGCGGCACGCGCTGCCTGAACGGCTCCTTGCGGATTCGGGCAGAGTGCGACGCCGGGGAGACGCGGCTGTCGCGCATGATCGCGATGGTGGAGGAGGCGCAGAGTCTTAAACCGACGATCGCGCGCAAGGTGGACAGGGCGGCCGCTGTGTTCGTGCCGGTCATGGCGCTGTGCGCGGCGGCGACGTACGCAGCCTGGACCTGGGCGGGCGGCGCTTCGTCATCGGACGAGGCGATCCGGTACGCGCTGGCCGTGCTGCTCATCGCTTGCCCGTGCGCGCTTGGCCTGGCGGCGCCGGTATCGATCGTGATCGCCACGGCGCAAGCCGCCAAACGGGGCATTCTGTTCAAGCACGGGAGCGCGATGGAAACGTTGGCGAAGGCGGACCGGATTTTGTTCGACAAAACCGGCACGCTGACCGAAGGCAAACCGCGGCTGATCTCGGTGCGCTCCGTTCGTCATCCGAACGCCTATTTGCTGAAAATGGCCGCCGCCGTCGAGCGGAGTTCCGCGCATCCGCTCGCCCAGGCGATCGTCCGGGAGGCGGACCGGCTGCGCGTGCTCGTTCCAGGCGCGTCGGACGTGCGGGAAGTGCCGGGCGGAGGGGTAGAGGGGCGGGCGGAAGACCGGCTTGTCCGCATCGGCCACCCCGCGTGGACGCTGGAGGGCGAGCGCAAGCTCGAACGCCCGGCGGCGCCGAGGCACGGGGCGGCCAGACCGGGCGAGACGGTGCTGTACGCGACGATCGACGGCCGCTTCGAAGGCGCGTTCACGTTCGCCGACGCGCTCCGGGACGAGGCGCCGGAAGTCGTGCGCCGGCTGGGAGCGACGGCTTCGCTCGGCATGGTGACCGGCGACCAGCCGGAGCCCGCGAACGCGATCGCCCGCCAAGCGGGCATCGGCGACGTCCGGGCCGCATGTTCGCCGGATCGCAAGGCGGCGATCGTCGAGGAGGCGCGCCGCGGCGGCAAAGTCGTCGCCTTCGTCGGCGACGGCAACAACGACGCAGCCGCGCTTGCCACGGCGGACGTCGGCGTCGCGATGGGCGGCGGGGCGGGAGCCGCGATGCAGACGGGCGACGTCGTGCTGACGCGCGACCGGCTGTCGGGCCTTGCGGACGCGATCTCCATCAGCAAGGCGGCGCTGCGGAACATCCGCCAAAACATCGGCTTCGCGATCGTCTACAATACGGCGGCCGCGCCGCTCGCCGCGCTCGGCTATCTCGACCCGCGGATCGCCTGCGCGGGGATGGCCGCCAGCTCGCTGCTCGTCGTCGCCAACGCGCTGCGGCTTCAGCGCTCGGCGAGCTTCGGCGGAGGCGCATGATGTTCGCGCAGAGCCTGCTGCTCGCGGCCGCGGCCGGACTGATGGGCGCACCGCATTGTCTGATTATGTGCGGCGGCATCACGTCCTCGTTCGCGCTGAACGCGCCGGGGAATCCGCTGATAGCCGCGGCCGCCTACCATGCGGGCAGAATTACGACGTACGCCGTCGCGGGCGCGTTCATGGGGCTGGCCGGATCTTTCCTGAACGCGGCCGGAACGTTCGTCGGTCTGCAAAGCATCGCGAGCATGGCCGGCGGGGCGCTGATTATCGCCTGGACGTACTGGCGGTATACGCTGCCTTTCCCACATCGCTTCGTCCCGTTCGGCAAGCGGGCGGCCGACATGAGCGAGGCGGGCAAACGGGGAGGCCGGTGGCTGGGAACCTATTCCTCGGGCCTTCTGCTCGGCTTCCTTCCATGCGGATTGACCTACGCCATGCTGATGAACGCCGCCGCTTCCGGATCTTGGGCGGAGGGAGCGGCGCTGCTGCTCGCCTTCGGGCTGGCAACCTTGCCGGTGTTCGTCCTGCTTGCGCTGTTCTCCGGCAAGCTGGGCAGAGGCCGCAAGAGGGCGATGCGCGCCGCCGGAACCGCACTGGCCTATACGATGGGCGCACTGGCGATCCTCAAAGGAATGGCCGCCAACGGCTGGATTTCGAGCGTGCATCCGTGGCTCTGGTGACAATTGACGATTAATGACATTAACTATATGGCCTTAAAGGGATGGGCCGCCTTCACTGAATCGCCGTCCGAGGAGACGGCGATTTCCGCTTCCCACTTGCCCGCCATGACGGGAATCGCCAGCAGCTCGTATTGACCCGGCGCGACCGCCCGCGCCTCCGCCGGAATTCTCCCGCAGAACATGCCCGGCATGACGAGGTAGGCTTCGATGCTCGCCTGCTCGACCGGGTTTCCTTCTTCATCCCGCAGCGTCAGCCGAATGACGTTTTCCTCCATGACCGCCGCTCCGCTTCGTTCGGATCGGACCTCCAGCCGCAGCGTCGAACCGCTTGCCGAAGTTTCCGTTCCTTCTCCCCCGGCGCTTCCCCCGCTTATCCGCCCGCAGCCTCCGACGATCAGCAAGCCGACGGAACAGGCCAAAGCGATGAGCTTTTTGGACATTTTACCCCTTCCTTCTCAGTCCGTTCGTTCTTTATTCACGCTTATGCGCAGTTGTCACAATTATGTCAACGGATGTAGCCCTAACGAGTTATGTCAACGTTCGGATATCGGGCTAGAATAGGGAGGAAGTATTCGACAGGATAGGAGCGATCCGGATGACCAAAAAGAGACGGGGATTGCTGGTGTTGGTCGTGCTGGCGGCGATGGGCTTGTCCGCGTGCTCGTCCGCGAAGCCGGGAGATCAAGATCCGAGAGACGTGAAGGTGGAGCTCAGGACGGACCCGGCGCAAGCGCAGGCGGGAGCGGACGTCAAGCTGATTGCGACCGTGACGGGGCTGGTGGACGAGAAAAACACGATCGTGCAGTACGAGATCCGCAAAGCGGACCACAGCGGTTTGCCCGAGCTGCTGGAGAACGTCGAACGGGAAGGCGGAACGTATTCCGCCGGCTACAAGTTCGCGGAAAGCGCGGCTTACGACGTGTACATCCACATCTATAACGGCGAGCTGCACATTACGAAGAAAAAACCGGTGGAAGTGGGCCCATGAGCTTCCTGACTCGCAAGGCGGACACGGAAAGACCGCGCCGTCGGAAGAGACAAGGCTACCCGGGAGAACAAGGCAGCTCAGGCGGATGGCGAGGCTTGCGGGGAGCTGCAGGCAGGCTGCTGCTCGCCGGCTCGATGCTGGCGGCGTTAGGCGCGCCCGGAATTGCCGGGGTGGAGCCTTCGCTGGCGGCAACCGCGCTGCAGCCGATCATCGACGCGGCCAAGTCGGGCAGCGAAATCGTGCTCCCGGCGGGAAGCTATTCCGGCCCCGCGATCGTCGACAAGCCGCTGACGATCCGGGGAGAGGAAGGAGCGACGGTGTACGGCACAGAGGGGAAGACCGTCCTGACCGTCCGCGCGGACAGGACGGCGGTGCGCGGGATCAAGATCGTCAGCGACGGAACGAACGACGTTGCCGCCATCGCCGTGGAAGCGGACGATGTCGTCGTCGAGCGGACGACGATCGAGTCGTCCGGCCTCGGCATCTCGCTTCGCGATGCCGACCGGGCGACGGTCGCGGGCAATGCCGTCTACCCGGCGACGGACGCGGCCGGCTCCGCTGCGGGTCCGGCGGCGCGCACCGGCAACGGCATCGACCTCTACGATTCGCACGATGCGGCGATCAGGGACAACGAAGTCCACGGCATGAAGGACGGCATTTACTTGGAGAAAAGCCATCGCGCGGTCATCGAAGCGAACCGGATCTACCGGTCGCGGTACGGCATTCACTGCATGTACACCGACGGGACGCTGATCAAAGGCAACGAAGGCGAGTTCAACGTGACCGGAGCGATGGTGATGGGCGTCAGAGACGCCGTCGTGACGGACAATTCGTTCCGCAAGCAGAGCGAGAACGTCCATTCCCAGGGCCTGCTTCTGTTCGACGTCCAGACTTCGCGGGTCGAGCGCAACACGTTCGAAGGCAACCGGGTCGGCATCTACATGGAGCTCTCCTCGAACAATTCGCTGGAAGGCAACGATGTGCTGAGAAACTTCGTCGGCGTTCAGTTTCTGGAGTCGTCCGACAACGCCTTCTCAGGCAACGTCTTTCTGGCCAACGTCATCGAAGCGCAGGCGACGGACAGCATCGGCAATCGGCTCGCCAACAATTATTGGGACGCCGCCCAGGCGCTGGACAAGAACGGGGACGGACTCAGCGACCTGCGCTATGCCATCAACCCGTTTTTCGAACGGGCGGCCGATCGTACGCCTGCGTATCAGCTATTTTTTCAATCGCCGGGCATGACGTTCCTCAGCGGTCTGTTTACAGCCGACGCGGGCGAATGGGCCTCGGATTCCGCGCCGTTGATGAACTTGCCGGAGGACACGGGGGCTCTAACGGAAGTATCGAATGAAAGACCGCGGGACGGGGGCGACGCCGCCGTCGGGGCGATCGGCGCGGCGCTTGCGCTCGGAGCGATTTTAACCATCTACTTGGGGGTAAGGAAAACATGAAAAAACGGATGATGATTGGTTTGCTGGTTATGGCTGTCGCGTTGCTCGCGGGCTGCGGCGGGAAGAAGTACGAGGCAGTGCCGATCAATGAAGACGTCGACGTCTGCGCGATCTGCAAAATGCAGGTCAAGGACGACGCCTACGCGACGCAGCTGACGACGAAGGACGGCAAAACGTACAAATTCGACGACATCGGCTGCATGAACGAATGGAAGAGCAAAAACGGCACGGACAACATCGGCATGGATTACGTACGGGATTACAACGACAAGGAATGGATCGAGTTCTCGTCAGCGACCTACGTGTACGACGCTTCTCTGCGCACGCCGATGGCTTACGGGATCGTCAGCTTCATGGACAAGAAGTCGGCCGAGGCGTTCATCGCCGAGCAAGGCGTCGGACAGCTGATGAGCGCGAAGGAGTTGGCTGGCCATTCCTGGGCACAAAATAAGCAAGGCATGGAAATGGACATGGAGCACGGCCACGAGGCCGAAGGCGGCATGGACGGGCACGGCGAAGGAGAAGAGAAGACGGAATCGACGCAGCACGCGGGGATGTAACCGATGGCGGACATGCTGCAAGTCGCCGCGCGAGAAATCCGGATCGGGTTCCGCAACCCTTGGTCCTACTCCTTCATGGCATTGTTTTCCGTATTCAGCTTGAGCCTGCTGCTCATGAACGCCAGAGGCGTCGTGGACGGCTATTCCGGAACGACCGGCTCGATGATCAGCTTGATTCTGTATTTGCTGCCGCTGATGACGCTGTTTCTCGGATCGTTCTCGCTGACGGCGGAGAAGGAAGAAGGGAGCTGGCAGCTGCTCTCGACGTATCCGCTCGGCACGGTTTCCTATATTGCCGGCAAGTACGCGGGCTTGTCGGTCGTGCTGCTGACGATCGTCGCCTTCGGCTACGGCTTGATGGGGGCGGTCGGCCTGGCTGCCGGAGCCGGCTTCGCGCTGCAAACCTATCTGCTGTTTCTCGCTTTCTCTGCCGGGCTCGTGCTCTTGTTTCTGGCGGTGGCGATGATCGTCGGCTCGTTGTCCCGCAACCGGTGGCAGGCGATGACGATCAGCGTCGCGCTCTGGTTCTTCCTCGTGATCGGCTGGTCGACGATTCTGATCGCGCTGCTGGGCAGTCTGCCCTACGTCTGGATCAAGCCGGCGCTTGTCTTCCTGACGTTCTTCAATCCGGCCGAGCTCGTCCGCCTGTTCGTCGTCGTTAAGCTCGGCGGAGGCGCGGTGCTCGGTCCGGAGTACTACGATTGGGTGCAATGGGTGCAAGGGGCGGCCGGAACGCTCGGCTTCTTGGGAGGCTGCGCGGCGATGATCGGCTTGTCCGGAGCGCTCGTATGCTGGATTTGGGAGAGGAGGCGACAGCATGGCTGAACCGCTGCTCGTTGCGGACGGCATCTCCAAGACGATCAAGAAGCAGGTTTTGGTGGAGCCGATCGACGTAAAGCTGGGCAAAGGGGAAGTGCTGGCTCTGTGCGGAGGCAACGGCGCGGGCAAGAGCACGATTCTGCGAATGATCGCCGGCATCATGCGGCCCAGCGGCGGCAGCGTCCGCGTGAACGGCTGGGACTGGACCCGCGACCGTTCGCAGTACGCCAAGCAGCTTGGCTACATGCCGGACGATTATTCGTTCAGTCCTGGGCTGACGGCGATGGAGGCGTTGAGCTTCTGGGCGGCGCTTCGGGGCGTTGGCAAAGAACGCGTGCTGGAAGCGCTGGAGCTGGTCGGGCTGGAGCAGAAGCGAAGCGGCAAGGTGCAGACGTTCTCCAAAGGGATGCGGCAGCGACTGCTGTTCGCCCAGGCGATTCTGGCCGAACCGCCGCTGCTGCTGATGGACGAGCCGACCAACGGCTTGGACCCTTACTGGATGGACGAGTTCGTGCGCCTGCTGGGCGAGTTGAAACGGCGCGGCCACGCGGTCGTCTTCAGTACGCACCAGCTGCAGACGGCCGAAGAGATCGCGGATCGGGTCGTCTTCCTGATCGACGGCCGCAAATGCGGAGAAGGCTCGGTTGAATCGTACCGGCAGCTTCACGGACAGCATCCGTTGCACGCGGCGTTCCGGGAGGCGCTCGGATGAAGCGGGAATCGACGTACCGGGGACCTCTGGCCGGGATTATCGGGCTGCTGGCGCTGGCCGCCGTACTTGCGATTGCTTTTCCCGCTTTTCGTTCCGATTCCGCGGGCAAGGGCGGACTGGCGGCAGGAATGGAGGCTCCGCCGATCGAAGGCGTGGATACGTCCGGGGCGCAGGTCGACTTGCAGCAAATGCGGGGGCTGCCGGTCGTCGTCAATTTCTGGGCGTCGTGGTGCCAGCCGTGCGTGAAGGAGATGCCTCTGATCGACGAAGTGTACCGCAGCGCCTCCGATCGGTTCAAGCTGATCTCGATCAACGTCGGCGATACGAAAGGAACGGTGAACGAGTTTATGGCGGAGCACGGCATTTCGTTCCCGGTGCTGATCGATGCGGCCGGAAAAGCGGCGGAGCGTTACCGTGTATCCGCGCTTCCCGCCACGTTCGCGATCGACGCGGAAGGGCGCATCAGCCATGCGGGCATCGGACAGCTGACCGATGCGGAGCAGCTGTACGCGCTTATCCGCTCCTCGAAGTAATTTCTACAAGAAGGCGCAGAAATAGGGCAAGCTATCTTCGATTCCAAGGTTCCGGCTTTCGGAACGTTTCGCAAGGAGAGAGCGCCCCTATGGAACTGCTTATCATGGTGTTGATGCTGCTCATGCTCATCGGCGCTTCCAACGTCCTCAATCGCTTTATTCCGTTCGTTCCGGTCCCGATCATCCAGATCGCGCTCGGCGTCGCGGCGGCCTACATGCCCGGGCTTCATCATGTGCCGCTCGATCCCGAGCTTTTTCTTGTGCTGTTTATCGCCCCGCTGCTGTTCAACGACGGCAAGGTTATTGACGACGCTCTCCGGGGTGCGCGGCGCTAGCAAACCCGAAGGACGGTCGCCGGAGACGAGGGGATTAAACGAACGTTTAGTTGATGACGAAGAAAAAGAACAAAATGGCGATTGCGAAGCGATAATACGCGAACCAAGACAGTCTCAGCTTCTTGATCAGCCTGAGGAACGTCACGACCGCGATCAACCCGACGATGAACGAGGCCGCAAGGCCGGTCAGGAAAAAGCCGATGTCCTCGGCGGCCAGCAAGTCCCTGCTCTTGTACAAGTCGAGTCCGGACGCGGCGAACATGATCGGGACCGATACGAGGAAGGTGAAGTCTGCGGCCGCTTTCTGGCTCGTGCCGAGCAGCATGCCGCCGGAGATCGTCGATCCGGAGCGGGAGAAGCCCGGCCACAGCGCGAGGCACTGGAACAGGCCGATGCCGAACGCTTGCTTGTAGCTGATGTTGTCCATCGTCTCGGCGGTCACCTTCCGCTTCGAACGGTCGGCGATCAGGATGAGGACGCCGCCGACGATCAGGCCGACGAGTACGGTGGAGGAGCCGAACAGATGCTCTTTAATGACGCTGTGCAAGGCCAGTCCGACGACGACGGCCGGAATCATCGCCAGCATCAGATGGATCATATTGAGCCGGCCCGCCGTCTTGACGTCGCGCCAGTGGCGCAAAATTTGCACGTATTTTCTCCAGTAGATCAATGCCACCGCAAGCACCGCTCCAAGCTGGACGACGATTTCGAACGTTTTGATTTTGTCCCCGCTCAAGTTCAGCAGTTCGGCCGTCATGATCATGTGCCCGGTCGACGACACCGGCAGAAACTCCGTCAAGCCTTCCACGATTCCCATAATAATCGCGCTAATAATGTCCATGCTCATCCCTCATTCGAATTCGATATCGCAATATGTGACTCATTGTAGCACGCCGGATCGCGCGGACGAAATTCGATTCGAGGGAAGGAGCGTTCGAGTGCGTTGTCAATAGGGTTAATATGACGATTTGGTGGACAACCTAAAAAAAATCCGGTCGTTCAGCCCGTTTTTACCAAAAAAACTGTGACGTCCGGGCTTTGTCTCCGTATGAAATAAGATAATAATCTGAAAGGAAGACTGAATTGATACTCAACTTGTTTCTCGTCGCCATTCTTATCGTTTTAACCGCTTTTTTCGTAGCAACCGAATTTGCCGTCATTAAGCTTCGCCCCAGCCGCGTCGATCAGATGGTGATAGAGGGGAGAAAAAATGCGCTGGCGGTTCAGAAGGTGACGAACAATCTGGACGGTTATTTGTCCGCCTGTCAGCTCGGCATTACGATTACCGCGCTGGGACTCGGCTGGCTCGGCGAGCCGACGGTCGAGAAGATGCTGTACCCGTTATTCGAGCAACTGGCAATCGGAGAGAAGGCCGGCCACATTCTGTCGTTCGGTATCGCCTTCGTATCCATTACGTTCCTGCACGTCGTGCTGGGAGAGCTGGCGCCGAAGACGATGGCCATCCACAAAGCGGAAGCGATCTCGGTGTTTACCGCTCCGCTGATCATTATTTTCTACAAAATCATGTATCCGTTTATTTGGGTCTTGAACGGCTCGGCGAACGCGCTCGTCAGAGTGTTCGGAATGAAGCCGGCCAGCGAGCATGAGGAGGCGCACTCGGAAGAGGAGATCCGCATTATTTTGTCGGAGAGCTACGAGAGCGGGAAAATCAACAATACCGAATACGGTTACGTAAACCGGATTTTCCAATTCGACGAAATGATGGCCAAGGAAATCATGGTTCCCCGCACCGATATGGTCTGCCTGTACGAGGACATGACCTTGGAAGAACTGATATCGGTCGTAAGGAAGGAGCAGTACACGCGCTTCCCTGTCGCCAGGGCGAACAAGGACCATATCGTCGGATTTATTAATACGAAGCGGCTATTCTTGAAATACGACAACGATCCGGAATTCGATTTCCGGAAGCATATTCATCCCGTGATGACCGTGCCGGAGGCGATTCCGGTCAAGTCGCTTCTGCTTCGAATGCAGGAGGAGCAAGTTCATCTGGCCATTCTGCTCGACGAGTACGGAGGGACTTCCGGACTTGTGACGATCGAGGATATTTTGGAAGAAATCGTCGGGGAAATCCGCGACGAATTCGATAACGACGAGAAAAAGCCGATCGAGCAGCTGGGCTCCGGCCACTACTTGTTCGACGGATTAACGCCGATCGACGAGATTAATTTGCTGTTCGGCGCCTCGCTTGAGCAGGACGGCGTCGATACGATCGGGGGCTGGCTGTACAACAGGCAGCCGGATTTGGCCAAGGGCGGGGAATGGACTTACGGGGAGCTGCGTTTTACCGTGCGGGAGAGGGACAAGCACCGCATTCGCAAAGTGGAGGTCCGCCAGGTCTAGAGATAGGCGGCTATTCGATTATCGTGTATAATAGGCTCAATTCACTCGGAGGTGTAAAAATATGCAAAAAAACCAGACAATCGCTCGGACGGAAGCCAACGACACGAAAGTGACGAGCAAGCGGTAGACAACGCGCGATCTCATCGCGTTAGACGATTGTCATTGTCGGCACGGATAGGACGAACGCGTTGATCTGCCGTAAATAGAGAGGCGGATTCGACGTTTTGAAGAAATTGGACGCATCGCGGATTTATATGTTTATGGGTTTTATGACGTCGCTGGCTAATGCGACGATGTTTACGACCTATGCGATCTACCAGGTCGTTGCGCTAGGGTTTAACCCTCTCCAGCTTCTGCTGGTGGGGATGGTGCTGGAAGTCACGGTGTTGCTGTTCGAAGGCGTGACGGGAGTCGTGGCGGATACGTATAGTCGCAAAGCGTCCGTCATCGTCGGCATGTTCGTGCTCGGAGCCGGATTCGTGCTGGAAGGAAGCGCGATGTGGCTGGGAGACGGCAGCACTGCAATGTCGGCGTTCGTATGGCTGCTTATGGCGCAGGTTGTCTTCGGCATCGGGTTCACGTTCGTCAGCGGCGCCGATTCCGCCTGGATGGTCGATGAGGTGGGAGAGGAACGCGCGGGCCGCGTTTTCTTGAAGGCGAAGAGAGTCGGCTTGATCGGAACGCTGCTGGGCATCGGGCTCAGCGTAGCGATTTCCACGGTCGGCTACAACTTGCCCTACATTGCCGGGGGCTTGATGTACTTGGCTTTGGGCGCGTTTCTGATTGTTTATATGAAGGAGACGAACTTCGCGAGGCCGGAGAAAACGGAGGGTCGGTTCTCTCATTTTCGCAGCATGAAGGAGACATGGGTGACCGGAGCGCGGACCATCAGAGGGAACCGGATCTTGCTGATGATCCTGATCGTCACCCTGTTCAGCGGGGCGGCTTCGGAAGGCTACGACCGGTTGTGGCAGGCTTTCATTATTGGCGATATCGGCTTTCCCGCCGCGATCGGATTCAATATGGCCACCTGGTTCGGCTTGATCGCGCTTGCGTCGACGCTGCTGAGTCTGGCGGCGGTCTGGGCGGCGGAGAAGCGGCTGGATAAGATCAGCGAGAGATTCGCCCGCCGAAGCCTGATCGTCCTGACCGCCGCGCGGGTGTTGGGCATAGCGGGGCTGGCTTTGTCTCCGAACTTCGCGTACGCGCTGGCCGCCGTGCTGCTGATCGAGGTCATCATGGCGCTGACCGGGCCGGTCTACGACACATGGCTGAACCTGAACATCGAGAGCCGTTCGCGGGCGACCGTGCTGTCCATGCTGAGCCAGTCGGATGCGCTCGGCCAGACCGGAGGAGGGCCGTTCGTCGGCTGGATTGGCAGCCGCCTGTCCGTCAGGGCGTCGCTGCTCGCTTCCGCCGCGCTGCTCGTTCCGATTCTCGCGGTGTTCGCCCGGGCTCGCGGCCGGCAAACCGGTTTTTCCGCAGACAAACAGAATATAGCGTAATGTTCCGGAAGGTCTTCCCCCGATTATGGCGGCGGGAAGGCCTTCTTTTCGTCTTACAGCAGCTTCAGCGTTTCGCACAGCTCGATCAGCCGATGAATGCCCTGCAGCTGGCTGCGGTTGCGGTTGTCTATGCTCCGCAGGGCATCTTGCGTGACTTTCTTGGCATGCTCCAGGCTATGATGATCCAGCGCATGTACGATTTCTTTCATGCTTTTCAGGAAGTAGATCGTGCTTCGAAGCGTGCGAATGAGCAAAATTTTACGCAGGTGCTGGGGAGTGAAGACGCGGTATCCGTTGTCCGGATCTCGATCCGGGGTGAGCAGCCCCTCCTTCTCCCAGTGCCGGATTGCGGATGTGGCTACTCCGGCCAGCCGGGCGACTTCTCCGATCGTCATATTTTTCTTGGCTTTCGGATGGATGGACGGAGCCGATTCAAGGGGATGCAGCAGCTCCAGCGTTTTATCGGCCGCCTGCTTCTCCTGCCGGAGGAGGGCCTGTTCCTTGTTGACCGTCCAGAAGGCCTCGTCGGTTCGTCCTCCTTGGATCATGACAAGGACGTCGCAGGTTGTTTTGACCCCGAAGCCGGGGAACATGGCGCGCAAGCAGCGGAAGTAGGCAAGGTGAACGTCCGTATACAATCGGTAACCGTTGGGCGCACGCTCGGGCGCGGGGACGACTCCCCAGGACTCGTAATGTCGCAGCGCGCTCGTGCTGATATGAAGCTGTCTCGCGATTTCGATCGGCTTGTAGGACTCTATGAATATCCCTCTCCTTCAGGTGAAGAGCTTGTTTTGGCTGCTTTACTATAGCAAAAGGCTCCGCTCTTCGCAATCGTCTGCAGGTTGCTTGGAGTTAGAAGTGAAAGCTTAAAGGAGCAAGACAACGTTTGTCGAGCGAGTGAAATGGAGGAGGCGGGACGGAGCGGGAACTTTAGCACTTGCATGAATGTAGTAAAGTAAGAGTGTGTGCAAGCCATTCATCGGAAAGAAGGGATTTAAGTTGCCGATCATTCATGAACTGCCGGAAGCCGAAGAAGTTGTGGTTTTAAGAGCTGAAGCGGGTCTGAGCCCGCAAAGTCCGTCCGCCGTCGAAAGGGCGCTTCACCATTCGTTGTTCGTCGCCTGCGCGAGAGATGAGCACAACAAGCTGTTGGGAACGGGAAGGGTAATCGGAGACGGAGTTTATCATTTCCAGATCGTGGATATTGTCGTGCGCTCGGATTGCCGGGATAGTTCTGTCGTGCATGAGCTGCTGGAAGAGCTGATAGATTACGTCGACCGCAATGCGGAGCAAGACGCCAACCTCGTCGTCATCTCCGACCTGGAGGCGATGAAACTGTATGCGAAGCACGGCTTCGAACTGATGTACCCGAACTTCTACGGAATGAGCCGAAAGCTTTAATTCGATTCCCGCCGGCGGACCAAATTCATTTTGGATCATTTGTCCTCGAATTGCTGCGCTAAATAACGTCCTATCCAAGTTGATATGTGAAAAAATTCCTGATTTTATGGAATATTATGGGTGACTTCGTACGCTTGTTTATCTCTATTCCGTGTCACCTGAGTAAAGTGCAGATAGGCGCAGGTTTGAGATGGCGCTGAGTACGGGGATGGGGATGGGGATGGTGCTGACGATGAGAATGGGGATGATGCTGAGGATGGAAATGGCCGCCGGGGGTGAAGTGTCAGGGCAGAGATAGGGCAAACATCACTGTGTCCACCAACGTAAACATGCCAAAAGACATCGTGAAAAGCGTCTCTTCTGACCTGTTGCTGAACATATACTTCCTGTTGTTTTAACAAAATAGTGTGCATTCACAAAAGGTTAATATGGAAAATAAATCCATAATTTTATGGAATATTTTAGCTGGTGGATAGCCGTTTCATATCTCTGTTTCATGACACCTGAGTAAAGTGCAGATAGGTGCAGGATTGAGATGGCGTGAGAAGACGCTAAGGCTGGAGGCGGGCGTGGGTGAAATGGGGGTTATTGACGGAGGTCTCGGGATGAGAACACCGAAAAAATGAAGATTTCCGAAAAAAAGTACCGGGAATCTGCACATTACTCAGGGAGCGCGAAATCGAGATAGAGAGCAGGTCTGGGGCAGATGGCGCGTGGATCGGGAAGGTATCTGCACATTACTCAGGCAACGCGAAATTGAGATAGAGAGCAGGTCTGAGGAAGAAGGACGAGTGGAAAGGTATCTGCACATTACTCAGGGAGCGCGAAATCGAGATAGAGAGCGGGGCCGGGGCAGATGGCGCGTGGATCGGGAAGGTATCTGCACATTACTCAGGCAACGCGAAATTGAGATAGAGAGCAGGTCTGAGGAAGAGGACGAAGAGTGGGAATGTATCTGCACATTACTCAGGCGGCGTGAATTGGAGATAGAAGTGGGGGAGCTGGGAACTGGGAACTGGGGGCTGGCAGGCGAGGGAGAGAGAGAAATAGAAAGGTTGGGTTAGTCAATGTGCGAGATGAAATCTGGGCGAGGATGAGACTTGACAGGAGGATTGTTTTCCCCTAAGATGGGTTTCAAAGTTCAAGCGATGATCAAGGACATGAGCGCCTGCGGATACCGCCCAGAGAGAGGGGGCACGGCTGAAACCCCCTTCGGAGAGAGGCATGCGTTTACCCCCTTGTAGCTGCGATTCGGAAGTTGCGCCGCGTAAGGAGCGGGGCAGGAGTATGAGTCGACGGGAGCTCCCGTTACAGAGCGCCAAGGATTCGCGGATGTGCCGAGAGCATGGGGCGGGTTGAATTTGGGTGGAACCACGAGCGCGCTCGTCCCTTTGCGGACGGCGCTTTTTTTATTTGCATAACGGCTTGGATCAAGGACATGAGCGTTTGCGGATACCGTACAGAGAGAGGGGGCACGGGCTGAGACCCCCTTCGGAGAGAAGCATGCGTTTACCCCCTTGTAGCTGCGATTCGGAAATTGCGCCGTGAGCGATGCGGGGCAGGAGTATGAGTCGACGGGAGCTCCCGTTACAGAGCACCGAGGATTGGCCGGACGTGCCGAGAGCATGAGGCGGATTGAATTTGGGTGGAACCACGAGCGCGCTCGTCCCTTTGCGGACGGGGGCGTTTTTTAGTTCATACGCAAAATAAGTAAGCGTCAAATAGCCCCCACCTTGAGATCAGTGGGAGCTGGCGTAGGCTAAGTATTAAGACTGATGCATTCGGCACGTGTTCGGCAACGATTG